>NZ_QYBC01000005.1:0-47860 GCF_004137085.1 Lichenibacterium ramalinae | reverse complement strand
GGTCTCGACGCTGTTCATCGCCGAAGTGGCGGTGTTGAGCACCGAAGCGCCGAGGTTCAGCGCGTTCGACACGGCGCCGAGCGCGCTCACGTCGGACTTCATGCTGGTGGAGATCGACCAGTAGGCGGCGTTGTCCGACGCCTGGGCGACGGCGAGGCCGGACGAGATCTGCGCCTGCGTCTTGCCCAGGTCCTTCTGGGTCATCGACAGGTTCTGCAGCGCCGTCATGGCGGAATTGTTGGTCAGCAGGCTCGACATGGCAAAGGTTCCGGCGGGTCAATGGATCGGGGTGGACATCCCGGTTTCGACCGGACACGGGCGCGGCTTCATGCCTTCGAGGGGTGAGGTGCCCGGCACCGCCCTCGATCTCGTGTGACTTCAAGCTAGCCGTTCACCCTTGCGGCAAGGTTAACGCCGGGCGCTCCGTCAACCTTAATTCTCCACCTTCACGAATAGGAGCGGATCAGGCTTCCCACCAGCATGTTCCAGCCGTCGATCAGCACGAAGAACAGCACCTTCAACGGCAGCGAGATGACCGAGGGCGACAGCATCATCATGCCCATCGACATGGTGATGGTCGACACCACGAGGTCGATGACGAGGAACGGCAGGGCGATGAGGAAGCCGATCTCGAAGCCGCGGCGGATCTCCGAGATCATGAAGGCCGGGATCAGCACGCGCAGGTCCACGGCCGCACGGTCACCGGCGGCGGGTGCCCCGGCAGGGGGTGCAGCGGCGGGCGGCGTCGCGCCGGGCGCGGCTGGGGCGGGGCTGGCGGCGCCGGGCGCCGCCGGGGCGGGGGTGGCGGTGCCGGCCGCCGCCGCGTTGTTGGCCCGGATGCTCGGCGGGGCGAGGTCGTCGAAGAGCTTCAGGTCCTTGTCGCGCACCTGGCCGAGCATGAACTCCCGGAAGGGCCCGGTGATGCGCGTATAGGCCTCGCCCTCGGCGATCTTGCCGTCGAGCAGCGGGCGCAGCCCCGTGTCGTAGGCGCGGTCGAAGGTCGGCGCCATGACGTAGAAGGTCATGAACAGCGACAGGCTGACCAGGATGATGTTGGCGGGCGTCGTCTGCAGCCCGAGGCCGGAGCGCAGGAACGAGAAGGCGATGGCGAAGCGGGTGAAGCTCGTCACCATGACGAGCAGCCCGGGCGCGATGGACAGCACCGTCAGCAGCCCAACGAGCTGCACGATGCGGCCGCTCGCGGTGCCGCCGGCCTGCGGCAGCACGTTGCCGAGGTCGATCGACTGGGCGGCGGCCGGCCCCGCCGCCATAGCTGCCAGGATCAGGACCGAGGCCAGGGCCAGGCCGAGGGTCGCGGCGCGGCGCGTCGCCCGGTTCAGCATGGGGCCGAACGCCTGCGGGCCCGTCTCATCGCACCACCAGCATCTCGATCAGGAGCTCCCGCACCTTGCCGTCGGACCGGAGCTGGGCCCGCTCGTTGAGGTCGTCCCGCAGGGCTTCGAGGCCGCTCGCGCCCTGGATCTGCTCCAGTGTCAGCGTGCGGACGAAGGCCAGGATGTCCTCGCCAACCTTCCTGCCGACGAGCTCCATCGCGGGCGCGTCGTTCTTGTCGTAGACGATGGCGGTTTGCAAGCGGATCCACGAGCCGTCCGGCGCCGCGAGGTTGGTGACGACGGGGGCGAGTTCCTTCAGCACGCGCTCGCCCCCCGCCGCCCCCGCGGCGGCCGCGGCGGGCTTGGCGGCCTCGGGGGGGGCCGCGGTCTTGTCGGCGGCGGCGCGCGTCATGGCGACGATCTGCTTGCCGATCAGCGCGCCGCCGCCGCCGGCCGCCAGGGTCAGCACCAGGATCGGCACCAGCGCGCCGATCTTGGAGGGCTTCTTGGGGGCGTCGTCCGCCATGGCGCGTCGGTCCCCGGCTCAGAAGGGTTTCATGGCGTCGTAGAGCTGGTGGCCCCAGCCCGGCTGCTGCACCTCGCTCATGCGCCCGCGCCCGCCGTAGGAGATGCGCGCCTCGGCGATCTTGTCGTACGCGATGGTGTTCTCCTTGGTGATGTCGCGCGGCCGCACCACCCCCGCCACGTTGATGACGCGCAACTCGTCGTTGACCCGCATTTCCTGCGAGCCCGAGATCAGCATGTTGCCGTCCGGCAGCACGCCCGTCACCACCACCGCCACCGCGAAGGTGATCTTCTCCGAGCGGTCGACGTTGCCCACGCCCGACGCCGCCGAGGTCGAGTTGATGTCGAGCTGGGGCGCGATCTTGAAGGGCGTCGAGCCGAGGCCGGGCGTCACGTCGAAGCCGTTGCCGATCTTGGCCGTGGTGGTGCGGTCCGACGAATTGCCGAGCTTGGCCTTGTCGTCCATGGCGATGTTCACCGTCAGCACGTCGCCGACCCGCGCGGCGCGCACGTCGCGGAACAGGTTCGCGCGGTCGTCGTCCCACAGCGATTGCGGGCTCGAGCGCGGCGGCGCCGGAAAGCCGTAGGCGGCGAAGGGCGTCACGTCGGACTGGAGCCCGTGGCCCACGGCGGACATTTCGGGCGCCCGGCCGATGTCGGCCGGCGGTGTCGAGCAGGCGGCGAGCACGGCGCACAGGGGCAGCAGCGCCAGGGGAGCGCGCGACGCGCGGAAGGCGGTCCGCGTCATGATCTCGGCTCCTCGGCAGGCGGTGGTGGCGGCGGCTGCGGTTTGTCGGGCGGCGGCACGAGCCCCGCGATGGTGTTGACGAGCTTCACGGCCCGTTCGGCCGGGATCTCGTTCAGGATGGCGGAGGCCTGCCGGGCGTTGAGGCCGCGCAGCACGGCCGCCGCCGTGGCGTCGTCGAGGGCCGCCACCTGCTGGGCGGCGGCATCGGGGCGCATCTTGCCGTAGATGGCGACGAGCGAGTCCTCGGCGTGCTTGCGGGCCTCCTCGTGCGCCGCCAGCACCGCTTTCACCTCGACCTCCTTGGCTTCGAGCGCGGCGACGCGCTCGGCGATGCCGGCCTGCAGCTCGTTCAGCTTGCGGGTCTGCAGGGCGAAGCGGGCGTCGGCCGCCGCCGCCGCCACGTTCTGGCAGAAGCGCTGCGCGTCGGTCGGGGCCGGCAAGGCGGCGGGCAAGGCGGCCGGCACGGCCGGGCCGGGCGCCGGCCCCGCCGCATGGGCCGCCACGGGGCAGAGGCCGAGCAGCGCGGCGATGAGGCCATGTCGGGCGAAGCTGGGGCGCATGGCGGAGGGTTCGGCCTCGGTGGCGGGATTGCGTGGCCAACCCTGCCGCCCCGAACTTGCCTCGGGCTGTTCCGCGCCGAATCCGCTTCCCAGCCCCCCGCGGCCTTCTGCTATCGTGGCGCGAGGCGCAGGGCGCAGGGCGCAGGGCGCGAGGCGCGAGGCGCGAGGCGCGCGGACCGGCAGCGTCCGGCGCGGCACCGGGACAACCCGGGCCGCGATCACGGGAGGTGTTCATGACGAGCTTCGCCGAGGCCCGGGCCTTCCTGCTCCGCCACCGGGAGGACTACGAGGCCGCCGTGGCGGGCTTCCGCTGGCCCGATGCGACGGACTTCAACTGGGCGCTCGACTGGTTCGACGCCGTGCTCGCCACGGAGCCCGACAGCCGCGACCGGCCGGCCCTGCGCATCGTCGACCTCGCGGCCGGCACCGACCGGTCGATCGGCTTCGCCGACCTGTCGCGCCGCTCGAACCGGGTGGCGAACCTCCTGGCGGGGCGCGGCATCGCCAAGGGCGACCGCGTGGTGCTGCTGGCCGGCAGCGTGCAGCCGCTCTGGGAAGCGATGCTGGCCGCCATGAAGCTCGGCGCCGTGGTGATCCCGGCGACCACGGCCCTCACGGCCTCCGAACTGGGCGACCGGCTGGAGCGCGGCCGCGCCCGCGCCGTTGTGGCGGCGCCCGACCAGGCGGCGAAATGCGAGGCCGTCGCGTCGCCGGGGACGCTGCGCTTCGTCACCGAAGGGCCGGCGGCGCCGGGCTGGACCAGCCTCGACGAGGCCGAGGGCCTGCCCGACGGCTTCGCCCCGGCGCAGCGCGCGTCCGGCGAGGACCCGCTGCTGCTGTATTTCACCTCTGGCACCACCGCCCTGCCGAAGCTCGTGCGCCACAGCCACGCCAGCTACCCCGTCGGGGCGCTCTCGACCCTCTATTGGCTCGGGCTGAAGCCCGGGGACCTCCACCTCAACGTGTCCTCGCCGGGCTGGGCCAAACATGCCTGGAGCTCGGTCTTCGCGCCCTGGGCGGCCGGCGCCACCGTGGTGGCGATCAACCAGCCGCGGTTCGAGGCGGCGCCGCTGCTCGCCGCCATCGCGCGCTGCGGCGTCACCACGCTGTGCGCGCCGCCCACCGCCTGGCGCCTCTTCGTGCAGGAGGACCTCGCGGCCGTGCGGACCAGCCTGCGCGAAGTCTGCGGGGCCGGCGAGCCGCTGAACCCGGAGGTGATCGAGACGGTGCGCCGCGCCTGGGGCCTCACCATCCGGGACGGCTACGGCCAGACCGAGACCACCGCCCAGGTCGGCAATTCCCCCGGCCAGCCCGTCAAGCCCGGCGCCATGGGGCGCCCGCTGCCCGGCTACGTCGTCGACCTCCTCGACCCGGACGGGCGGCCCGCCGCGGAGGGCGAGGTCTGCCTGCGGCTCGGCGCATCGCGGCCCCTCGGCCTCATGCAGGGATACGAGGGCGAGGGCGGGACGGTCGGGGGCGCCGACGGCGCGCTGTTCCGCACGGGCGACGTGGCCTTCCGCGACGCCGACCGCTACCTCACCTTCGTGGGCCGGGCCGACGACGTGTTCAAATCGTCGGACTACCGCATCAGCCCCTTCGAGCTCGAAAGCGTGCTGGTCGAGCATCCGGCCGTGATCGAGGCCGCCGTGGTGCCGAGGCCGGACCCGCTGCGCCTCGCCGTGCCGGTGGCCTACGTGATCCCGGCGGCCGGGGCGGCGCCCGACCGCGCCACGGCGCTGTCGATCTTCCGCCTGCTCGGGGCGCGGCTCGCCCCCTTCAAGCGGGTGCGCCACATCGTCTTCGTGGACGCGCTGCCCAAGACAATCTCGGGCAAGATCCGCCGCGTCGAGCTGCGCCGCCGCGAAAGCGCCGCTCCGGAGGCGGCGCCCTCGACCGGGGCGGCGGTCTTCGACCTCGCCGGCTTCACGGCGGACGACCTCGCGCCCTGAAGCGGCACCGTGGTGGGAATCGTGCAACACTGGCGCGCGGTCGCGCACCGGCGCCGGTGCCGGGACCCGTCGACGCCTTTGCAAATTCTCCCCGGGATGGGAGACGTGGTGCCGGACGCGGACAAGCCGTCGCGGCGCCGGCCTGCCGGGGCGGGATCCGACACAGAATTCCAGGGGGAACACCATGACGACCGAACAGCGTGACGCGGCCGGCCCTGGCACCGCCCTGCCGGAAGATCACCTGCGCTCGGGGAGCAGCGTCGACGACCTGCGCGGCGCCGTGCTGGCGAAGCTCGCCTACGCGGTCGGCAAGACGCAACCCGACGCCAGCCAGCGGGACTGGTTCCTGGCGACCGCCCTCGCGGTGCGCGACCGCATCGTCCAGGGCTGGCAGAACTCCTACCGCGCCACCAACGCGGGCGGAACCAAGCGCGTCTACTACATGTCGCTGGAGTTCCTGATCGGCCGCCTCATGTTCGATGCGCTGACCAACCTCGGCCTCACCGATGCCATGCGCGAAGCGCTGTCCGGCCTCGGCGTCGACCTCGACACCCTGCGCGAGGTCGAGCCCGACGCGGCGCTCGGCAACGGCGGCCTCGGCCGCCTCGCCGCCTGCTTCATGGAAAGCATGGCGACCCTGGCGGTGCCGGCCTACGGCTACGGCATCCGCTACGAGAACGGGCTGTTCCGCCAGGTCGTCAAGGACGGCTGGCAGCAGGAATATCCCGAGAACTGGCTGTCCTTCGGCAACCCGTGGGAATTCGCCCGCCCCGAGATCGCCTACGACATCGGCTTCGGCGGCCACGTCGAGACGCTGCCGACCGAGGCCGGCCCGCCGCGCTACGAGTGGTTCCCCTCCGAGACCGTCGAGGCCGTCGCCTACGACACGCCAGTGGTGGGCTGGCGCGGCCAGCACGTGAACACGCTGCGGCTGTGGTCGGCCCGGGCCGGCGATCCCCTGCGGCTCGACGCCTTCAACCAGGGCGACCATGTCGGCGCCATGGCGGACCGGGTGCGGGCCGAGGCCATCTCGAAGGTGCTCTACCCGTCGGACGCGACGCCCGCCGGACAGGAACTGCGCCTGCGCCAGGAATATTTCTTCGCCGCCGCCTCGCTGCAGGACCTGGTGCGCCGGCACCTGAAGAAATACCCGACGCTGCACAACCTGCCCGACAAGGCCGCCATCCAGCTCAACGACACCCATCCGGCCATCGCCGTGGTGGAGTTGATGCGCATCCTCGTCGACCTGCAGACCATGCCCTGGGCCGAAGCCTGGGAGATCACCCAGGCGACCTTCGGCTACACCAACCACACCCTGCTGCCCGAAGCCCTCGAGACCTGGCCGGTGCCGCTGATGGAGCGGCTGCTGCCGCGCCACATGCAGATCATCTACCTCGTCAACGCCCTCCACCTCGACAAGCTGCGCGCCGCCGGCCAGAGCGACGTCGAGGTGCTGCGCTCCGTGTCGATCATCGCGGAAGGCTGGGGCCAGCAGCGCGTGAAGATGGGGACGCTGGCCTTCATCGGCTCGCACCGCATCAACGGCGTGTCGGCGCTCCACACCGACCTCATGCGCCAGACGGTGTTCCGCGACCTCAACGCCCTCTACCCCGACCGCATCAACAACAAGACCAACGGCATCACCTTCCGCCGCTGGCTCATCGAGGCCAACCCGGCGCTCACCGCCATCCTGGTCGACGTGCTCGGCCCGGCCGTGCTGGACGACCCGTCCCGCCTGGAGGGGCTCGCCGCCCATGCCGGCGACCCGGCCCTGCAGGCCCGCATCCGGGCCGCCAAGCGCGACAACAAGCTGGCGCTCGGCCGCATCATCGCGGCGCGCACCGGCGTCCAGGTCGACCCCGACGCGCTGTTCGACATCCAGATCAAGCGCATCCACGAATACAAGCGCCAGCACCTCAACCTGCTGGAAACGGTGGCGCTCTACAACGCCATCCGGGCCGAGCCCTGGCGCGACTGGGCGCCGCGGGTGAAGATCTTCGCCGGCAAGGCGGCGGCGAGCTACCACACGGCCAAACTCATCATCAAGCTCGCCAACGACGTCGCCCGCACCATCAACGACGACCCGACCGTGCGGGGCCGGCTGAAGGTGGTGTTCCTGCCCAACTACAACGTGAGCCTCGCCGAGCGCATCATCCCGGCCGCCGACCTGTCCGAGCAGATCTCGACGGCCGGCATGGAGGCTTCGGGCACCGGCAACATGAAGCTGGCGCTGAACGGCGCCCTGACGATCGGCACGCTCGACGGCGCCAACGTCGAGATCAAGGAGCGGGTGGGCGACGACAATATCTTCATCTTCGGCCTCACCGCCGAGCAGGTCGCCGAGCGCCACCGCACGGGCCTGTCGGCCCGGGACACGATCGCGGCCTCGCCGCGCCTGGCGGAAGTGCTCGAAGCCGTGTCGTCCGGCGTCTTCTCGCCCGACGACACGGGACGCTACAAGGACTTCGTCCAGGCGTTGTCCGACAACGATCATTTTCTCGTCACCGCGGATTTCGACGCATACTATGCGGCGCAAAGGCAGGTCGACGCGTTGTGGCGTGACGAGGCGGCGTGGTGGCGCTGCAGCATCATGAACACGGCCCGCGTCGGATGGTTCTCGTCCGACCGGACCATCGGCGAATACGCCCGGGACATCTGGAACGTCCCGGTCGCGGCGGCTGAGTAGAGGGAGGCACCATGGTCGAGAGCGGCTGGCAGGCGAGCGACGGGGATGTCGCCGCCATCGTGGCCGCCCGCCACGGGGACCCGTTCTCGGTCCTCGGGCAACACCAGACGCAGGCGGGCCCGGTGGTGCGGGCCTTCGTGCCCTATGCCGAAACGCTGCACGCCGTGGGGCCCGACGGGGCCGTGCACGATCTCGAGGCGCGTCCCGGTGCCGAAGGGTTCTTCGAGGGCCCGGTGCCGGACGGGACCGTCCGTTACCGCCTCAAGGCCGGCAATGCCGGCGGCGGCTGGGACCTCGAGAACCCCTACGCCTTCGGCCCCGTCCTGGGCTCGCTCGACGACCACCTCTTCGTCGAGGGCACCCACCGCGAACTCTACCGGCAGCTCGGCGCCCACGCCCGCACCCACGAGGGCGCGGCGGGCGTGCATTTCGCCGTCTGGGCGCCCAACGCGCAGCGCGTCTCGGTCGTGGGCGATTTCAACGACTGGGACGGGCGCCGGCTCGCCATGCGCAAGCGCATCGAGAGCGGCCTGTGGGAGATCTTCGCCCCCGGCGTGACGCCGGGCACGCGCTACAAATACGAGATCCTGGGCCGCGACGGCCGCCTGCTGCCGTTGAAGGCCGACCCCGTCGGGTTCCAGGGCGAGTTTCGCCCCTCGACGGCCTCGGAGGTCGTCGACCCCACGCCGTTCCGCTGGACGGACGAGGCCTACCTGGCGTCGCGCCAGGAGGGCGACAAGCGGCGCCAGCCCATGTCGACCTACGAGGTCCACCTCGGCTCCTGGAAGCGCAAGGCCGGCAACGCCTTCCTGACCTATGCCGAACTCGCCGACGACCTCATCCCCTACGCGGTCGACATGGGCTTCACCCATCTCGAACTCATGCCGGTGTCGGAGCACCCGCTCGACGCCTCCTGGGGCTACCAGCCGGTCGGCCTCTACGCGCCCACGCGGCGCTTCGGCGAGGCGGCGGACTTCGCCCGCTTCGTCGACCGGGCCCACGCGGCGGGCCTCGGCGTCATCATCGACTGGGTGCCGGCGCATTTCCCCGTGGACGTTCACGGCCTCGCCAAGTTCGACGGCACCTCGCTCTACGACTACGCCGACCCGCGCC
The DNA here is from genome assembly GCF_004137085.1 of Lichenibacterium ramalinae. Taxonomy (GTDB): domain Bacteria; phylum Pseudomonadota; class Alphaproteobacteria; order Rhizobiales; family Beijerinckiaceae; genus Lichenihabitans; species Lichenihabitans ramalinae. Next base: position 38,945 of record NZ_QYBC01000005.1, on the reverse strand, counting down.
GCGGCTTCCATCCGGACTGGAACACCGCCATCTACGACTTCGCCCGGGCGGAAGTGGCGGGCTTCCTCGCCGCCAATGCCGTCTACTGGCTCGACCAGTTCCACATCGACGGGCTGCGCGTCGATGCCGTGGCGTCGATGCTCTACCTCGACTATTCGCGCAAGGCCGGCGAGTGGGTGCCCAACTGGGACGGCGGCAACGACAACCGCGAGGCCGTGGACTTCCTGAAGCGCGTCAACCAGCTCGTCTACGCCACCCATCCCGGCACCATGACGATCGCCGAAGAATCCACCTCCTGGCCCGGCGTGTCGCGCCCCGTCTACGCGGGCGGGCTCGGCTTCGGCTTCAAGTGGAACATGGGCTGGATGCACGACACGCTGGAGTTCATGTCGCAGGACCCGGTGCATCGCCGCTGGCATTACGACCGGATGACCTTCGGCCTGCTCTACGCCTTCTCGGAGAATTTCGTCCTGCCGCTGAGCCACGACGAGGTCGTGCACGGCAAGAAGTCCATCGTGTCCAAGATGCCGGGCGACGACTGGCAGCGCTTCGCCAACGTCCGCGCCTATTACGGCTTCATGTGGGGCCACCCCGGCAAGAAGCTGCTGTTCATGGGCAGCGAGTTCGGCCAGACGGCGGAGTGGAACTTCGACCGCAGCCTCGACTGGCACCTCCTCGAATACGACATCCACCGCGGCGTGCAGGACCTCATCCGCGACCTCAACGCCGCCTACCGGGCGACGCCGGCGCTGCACGTGCGGGACTGCGAGCCCGAGGGCTTCCGCTGGGTCGTGGCCGACGACCATGCCAATTCCGTCCTGGCCTGGCTGCGCTTCGGCGAGCCCGGCGACGCGCCCGTCCTGGTCGTGTCCAACTTCACGCCCGTCCCGCGCGAGCGCTACCGCGTGGGACTGCCCTTCGCGGGCGCGTGGCGGGAGATCGTCAACACCGACGCGGGGCGGTACGGCGGCTCGAACCTCGGCAATCTCGGGGGCGTCACGGCCCGACCGGAGCCGTCGCATGGTCTCCCGGCCTCGGCCGAGGTCGTGCTGCCGCCGCTCGCGACGGTGTATTTCCAATTCACGGGTGCCGGCTCCCATTGAAGGATCCGCGTCCTTGAGCGCAGAATTCGATAAGCGTACCGGGGGGAAGACGACATGTATGACAGACCAGCAGGTCAGGCGCCGATCTCCCGCAACGCGATGGCCTATGTTCTGGCCGGCGGGCGGGGTTCGCGCCTGCTGGAACTGACGGACCGGCGCGCCAAGCCGGCCGTGTATTTTGGCGGCAAGACCCGCATCATCGACTTCGCGCTGTCGAACGCCCTCAATTCCGGCATCCGCCGCATCGCCGTGGCGACGCAGTACAAGGCCCACAGCCTCATCCGCCACCTCGGCCGCGGCTGGAACTTCCTGCGCCCCGAGCGCAACGAGAGCTTCGACGTGCTGCCCGCCAGCCAGCGCGTCGACGAGAACATGTGGTACCTCGGCACCGCCGATGCCGTGTACCAGAACATCGACATCATCGAGTCCTACGGCCCACAATACATGGTCATCCTGGCGGGCGACCACGTCTACAAGATGGACTACGAGAAGATGCTGCAGCAGCACGTCGACTCGGGGGCCGACGTGACGGTGGGCTGCCTCGAGGTGCCGCGGATGGAGGCGGTGGCGTTCGGCGTGATGCACGTCGACGAGCAGAACAGGATCATCTCCTTCCTGGAGAAGCCCAAGGATCCGCCCGCCATGCCGGGCAAGCCCGAGGCGGCCCTGGCCTCGATGGGCATCTACGTCTTCGAGACCAAGTTCCTGATTGAGGCGCTGAAGCGCGACGCCGCCAAGCCGGGCTCCAACCGCGACTTCGGCAAGGACATCATCCCCGACATCGTCGAGCAGGGCAAAGCCGTCGCCCACCACTTCTCCCAGTCCTGCGTGCGCTCGACGCACGAGAACGAGGCCTATTGGCGCGACGTCGGCACGGTGGACGCCTATTGGGAGGCCAACATCGACCTCACCGCCGTGGTGCCGAGCCTCGACCTGTTCGATCAGGACTGGCCGATCTGGACCTACAACGAGCTGACGGCGCCGGCGAAATTCGTCCACGACGCCGAGAACCGCCGCGGCGTCGCGGTGTCGTCGCTGGTGTCGGGCGGCTGCCTGGTGTCGGGCGCCGGCATCCACAATTCGTTGCTGTTCACGGGCGTGCGGGTCAATTCCTACACCCACGTCGACCGGGCCGTGATCCTGCCCTATTCCAACATCGGGCGCGGGGCGCGGCTGCGGAACTGCATCGTGGACAGCGGCGTGCAGATCCCCGACGGGCTGGTGATCGGCGACGACCCGGAGCTCGACGCGTCGCGCTTCCGCCGCACCGACAAGGGCATCTGTCTCGTCACCCAGCCCATGATCGACCGGCTGAACGGCTGAGCCCGGCCATGTCCATGCCGCTCGCCGATGCGCCGCCCGCGACCGACCTCCGCGCCCTCACGGACGACGGGGTCGCCGAACTGACGGCCGCCCGCACCATCTCGGTCCTGTCGGTCGTCTCCGAAGTCTCCCCGCTGGTCAGGACCGGCGGGCTCGCCGACGTCGCCGGCGCCCTGCCGGCCGCCCTCGCGGCGGAAGGCGTGGCGATGCGCACGCTGGTCCCGGGTTACCCCGAGGTGCTGGACAGGCTGCGCGGCGCCGAAACCGTCGCCACCCTGCCGGACCTGTTCGGCGGGCCGGCCCGCCTGCTCGCCGGCGAGGCCGCGGGCCTCGACCTCATCGCCATCGACGCCCCGCACCTCTACCGGCGCGGCGGCGACCCCTATGTGGCGGCGGACGGGTCGGACTGGCCCGACAACGGCGCGCGCTTCGGGGCGCTCGGCCTCGTCGCGGCGCGCATCGGCCAGGGCCTGATCCCCGGCTATCGCCCCGACGTCGTGCACGGCCACGATTGGCAGGCCGGGCTCGCGCCGGCCTTCCTGCACTTCGCGCCCGGGCCCAAGCCTCCCACCGTGATGACCATCCACAACCTGGCCTTCCCGGGCCAGTTCCCGTCCTCGATGATGGACGTGCTGGGGCTGCCCTGGGAGGCCTTCCGCCCCGACGGCGTCGAATATCACGGCACGCTGTCCTACCTGAAGGCCGGGCTCTTCTACGCCGACCGGGTCACCACCGTGTCGCCGAGCTACGCCGGCGAGATCATGACGCACGAGAGCGGCATGGGCTTCGACGGGCTGCTGCGCGGCCGCGCCAGCACCGTGTCGGGCGTGCGCAACGGCATCGACGATGCCGTGTGGGACCCCGCCGGCGACCCCGACATCCCGGCCCGCTACGCGGTGGGCGACATGGCGGGCCGCGCCCTCAACAAGGACGCGCTGCAGGCCCGCCTCGGCCTCACGCAGGCGCCGGACGCGCTGCTGTTCGGCGTCGTCAGCCGCCTGTCCGGCCAGAAGGGGCTCGACCTCGTGCTCGACGCGCTGCCGACCCTGCTGGAGGTCGGCGGGCAGCTGGCGTTGATCGGCGCGGGCGATGCGTGGTTCGAGGATTCCTTCCGCGCCGCGGCGGCGCGCCACCCGGGCCGGGTCGGCGTCCACATCGGCCACGACGAGAGCCTCGCCCACCTGATGCAGGCGGGTGCCGACGCGCTGCTGGTGCCGTCGCGCTTCGAGCCCTGCGGCCTCACCCAGCTCTGCGCGCTGCGCTACGGCGCCGTGCCGGTCGTGTCGCGCGTCGGCGGCCTCACCGACACGGTGGTGGATGCCAACGAGATGGCCCTGGCCTCGGGCAGCGCCACCGGCATCATGTTCTCGCCCGTCACCCTGCCGGCGCTGGAAACCGCGCTGCGCCGCACCGCCGAGATCTTCCGCGACCCGGAGGACTGGGCCGGCATGGTGATGGCCGGCATGGGCACCGACGTGTCCTGGCGCCGCCCCGCCCGCAAGATGGCGGCCCTCTACCGCGACCTCCTCGCCTCCACCCCGACCGCCGACGCCGGAACAGCCCCATGACAACCGTCGCCACCACGCCCTTCCAGGACCAGAAGCCCGGCACCTCCGGCCTGCGCAAGAAGGTGCCGCACTTCCAGCAGCGGCACTACGTCGAGAACTTCGTCCAATCGATCTTCGACAGCCTGGACGGCTTCGCCGGCCGGGACCTCGTGATCGGCGGCGACGGCCGCTTCTTCAACCGCGACACCATCCAGACCGCGATGAAGATGGCGGCCGCCAACGGCTTCGGCCGGGTGATCGTGGGCCGCGGCGGCATCCTGTCGACGCCGGCGGCCTCGAACCTCATCCGCGTGCGCGAGGCCTTCGGCGGCATCATCCTCTCCGCCTCCCACAACCCCGGCGGGCCGGACGGCGATTTCGGCATCAAGTACAACGCCGCGAACGGCGGCCCGGCACCCGAGAAGATCACCGACGCCATCTACGCCAAGACCAGGTCCATCGCGTCCTTCGAGATCGTTGAGGCGCCGGACGTCGACCTCGACAAACTCGGCACGGTGAAGCTCGGCGACATGACGGTCGAGGTCGTCGACCCCGTGGCCGAATACCAGGCGCTGATGGAGCGGCTGTTCGACTTCCCGGCCATCCGGGCGATGTTCGCGGGCGGCTTCCGCATGCGGTTCGACGCCATGTCGGCCGTGACGGGCCCTTACGCCCACGCCATCCTCGAAGGCGCGCTCGGCGCCGCCCCCGGCACCGTGATCAACGGCACCCCCCTGCCCGACTTCGGCGGCCACCACCCGGACCCGAACCTCGTCCACGCCAAGGGCATCTACGACCTCGCCATGGGGCCGGACGCGCCGGACCTCTGCGCCGCCTCGGACGGGGACGGCGACCGCAACCTCATCATCGGCCGCGGCCTCTTCGTCACGCCCTCCGACAGCCTCGCCGCCCTCAGCGCCAACGCCCACCTGGCGCCCGGCTACAAGGCCGGGCTCAAGGGCATCGCCCGCTCCATGCCGACCTCGGCGGCGGCCGACCGGGTGGCCGAGGCCAAGGGCCTCAAGAGCTACGAGACGCCGACGGGCTGGAAGTTCTTCGGCAACCTGCTCGACGCCGGCCTGGCGACGATCTGCGGCGAGGAAAGCGCCGGCACCGGCTCCGACCACGTCCGCGAGAAGGACGGGCTCTGGGCGGTGCTGCTGTGGCTCAACATCCTGGCGGTGCGCCAGGAGAGCGTCCTCGCCATCATGCGGGACCATTGGCGCACCTACGGCCGCAACTACTACGCCCGCCACGACTACGAGGAGGTGGCGAGCGAGGGCGCCAACGCCCTGATGGCGGGGCTGCGCGGCCAGCTCGCATCCCTGCCCGGCCGCAGCTTCGGCGCCCTGACCGTGCAGGCCGCCGACGACTTCAGCTACCACGACCCGGTGGACGGCTCGGACTCGGCCCACCAGGGCATCCGCGTGATGTTCGCCGACGGGTCGCGCATCGTCTACCGCCTGTCGGGCACCGGGACGGCGGGGGCCACGCTGCGGGTCTACATCGAGCGCTTCGAGGGGGAGGTGCTCGACCTGGAGACCGGGGACGCGTTGAGGGACCTCATCGCCCTGTCGCGGGAGCTGGCGGAGATCGAGCGGCACACGGGGCGGACGGAGCCGTCGGTCGTGACGTGAGGGAGGTGGTGGGAGGCCCGGCCCGGGGTCTTGACCGCCCGTTCCCGCAGCTGCGGCAGAGGTGACGGGCATGGTGGGCATGCCGTGACGTGCCCACCGACGCCCGAGGGCCGAGCCATCCGTCGGGGCGGGTCGGGCCGGACGATGCCCGGGCCGCCCGACGGCATCACACGGCCAGGAGCAGGATCGGGATCACCACGCCGGCCACGAGCAGGCCGGCGGCTGCGGCGCGATTGCGGCCCGGCCGCAACCCGATCCAGATCCCCAGGCAGGTCGAGGCGAACAGCCCGACGGCGGCCAGCAGGAAGAAGATCTTCAACGCCAGGACCTGCCACCCCTCGCCCTTGCCGCCGTCCTGAGGCGGGGCCGGCGGACGAGCTGCGGGCGCGGTGTCGCCCCCGGCCGGGGCGGCGGCTGGCGGCGACGCCGGCGGGGGCGCGCGCCGATGCGGCAGGGCGAAGACCTGGTCCTTGTGGACCATGCCGAGTTCCTGGAACAGCGCCGGCGGCACGAAGGAGCGGTTGGGCCTCACCTCGTGCAGGCTGAAGAGTTGCAGCGCGCCCGTCGCGGCGAAGAACAGCAGCGAGGGGGCGAACAGCATCCCGAGGTAGAGGTGGATGTCCCGCAGGCGGCGTTGCAGCATGGCCGGGGAGGTGCGGGAGACAGGCCGGCGCGGCGCCTCGGCCTGGATGCGGGTGGTGACGGTCGGTTCCAAGGTCCCTCCTCAGGCGAAGGCCCGCCCGTCGGCGTTCGACGGGTCGCGTTCGGTCGTGTGGGACGTGCAGGGTCTGGTCGCGCGGCCGACCTCGCTCCGCGTCGATCATCTCGTCCCACCTCCCGCCGGACGGCCGCTCAATGCGCGTCGAGCGGCGGCAGGTCGAGGTGCTGCTCGACGCGGCGGAGGCGGGCCTCCAACTCGCTGATGAGGATGCCATGGCCGATGACGGAGGTGTGGTATTCGACGACGGCGCGGCGCAGCCCGACGATCTGCTCGCCGAGATCCTTGCGGACCCCGGTGATCTCCCGGCGAACCTCGATGAAGTCCGACGCCACGTCGGCCCGCAGCGAATGAATTTCGGATCTCAGGTCGGCGATGTCCGCCTTGGTCGCCATCTCGGCCCGCATGTCGCGGAGCAGTTGGAGGACGAGGTTGTCGGGCTCGGTGCTCATGTGGGTTCCCCTGTGCGGCAGCCTACCCCCGATCGTACCGCCGCGCCATCGCCCCGCAGGGTCGCTTTCCGGCCCGCCGCTGACGATGTCGGCCCGATCTCCGAGGGTGAAGCTAGGCCGCCAGCGCATAGGGCGCGACGAGCAGTTGGATGGGGATGTGCCAGGCCGCGCTGATCTTCTGCGCGACCGCGAGGGAGATGCGGCGTTTGGCCCGCACGAGCTCGGACGCCATGGGACGGGAACCGAGCAGCTCGGCCAGTTCGGCTTGGCTATGGCCCATCTCCGTCACCGCATGGAGCAGGATCTCCGCGGGCGTGCAGTCCCGGCGGGGCCAGCGCTGGGCCTCGTAGACCTCGACGAGCGTCGCCAGCACGTCGAGCTTGTCGTTCTCGGGGCTGTCGTCGGGGTAGGCCCAAAGGCGCTCGATTTCCACCAGGGTGTCTCGGTGGTCGTCGTCGGTGCGGATGGGTCGGATGTCCATCGGTTCGCCTCAAAGGACTCAGAACTGAGAAACGGCCAGCGCATCGATACGGTCGTACTCGGCATGGGTTCCGATGGATTTGACGAAGACGATCCTGTTCTTGAACTTGAAGGAAGCGATCAGACGATAATCTCCACCCGAGACCTCGAAACGCACGCGTTGTCCGTCCAGCACCTTGGCCTTCGAGAACAGCGCTTGCACCTCGGCCGTCGTGCCGCAATCGCCTCCCTTCATCACCGCAGTCCACCTTTCCAGAGATGCCCGCGCGTCCGGATGCTGGGCCCAGAACGCCGACAGATTGGCATGTGCGATGATCCGCATCGCCATTCCTTAGCATGTTCCAATGGTGCGAACAACGCGCGCCCGAATGGGCGTGCTTGCCGGCACGCCTTCATGGCGCGATCGCCCCCCGCCCAAACCTTCCGCTGTGCACCGCAGCGATGCTAAGGGTCACGCTCCCGTGATCCACCCAGGCAGGGCGATGCTGAACGACGGACAGGCCGACATCTCCGCATCCCCCGCGGTCCAGCCCGGCCCCGGCCGACCCGAGCCGCTCGGCGTCACGCCGATGGACGGCGGCGTCAACGTCGCGGTCTTCTCGGCCCACGCCGACGCCATCGTGATCTGCCTCTACGACGCGGAGGGCGGGGCCGAACAGTCGCGCTTCACCCTGCCGGAGCGGACCGGCGACGTTTTCCACGGCTTCATCCCGGGGGTGCAGCCCGGCACCCGCTACGGGTTGCGGGCGCGGGGGCCCTGGGAGCCCTGGAACGGGCACCGGTTCAACGACGCCAAGCTCCTCATCGACCCCTATGCCCGGGCGCTCGACCGCCCGCTCGTGCTCGACGACACGATGTTCGACAGCCCGCCCGGCAGCGCCGAGCCGGACCGCCGCGACAGCGGCCCCGCCATGCCCAAAGGCATCGTGCTCGAAGCCGTGTTGCCCGACGCCAGAGCGGCGACGCCCACCGGCGCCCCGGCCTGGTCCGGCGCCCCGGCCTGGCCGCGCACCAGCATCGCCGAGGTCCATGTCCGCGGCTTCTCGAAGCTCAATCCCGATGTTCCCGAGGAGATCCGCGGCACCTTCGCGGGCCTGGCCTCGCCGGCCGGCATCGCCCATTTCAAGGCGCTCGGCATCACCACGCTGGAGCTGATGCCCGCCATGGCCTGGGCCGACGAGCGCCACCTCGGCCCGCTCGGCCTCACCAACGTCTGGGGCTACAACCCCGTGGCCCTGCTGGCGCCGGACCCGCGCCTCGCCCCCGGCGGCTGGGCCGAAGTGCGCGCGGCCGTGGCGGCGCTGCACGAGGCCGGCATCGAGGTGCTGCTCGACGTCGTCTACAACCATTCGGGCGAAGGCGACGAGCACGGCCCGACCCTGTGCTTCCGCGGCCTCGACAACGCCTCCTACTACCGGCTCGACGCCTCCGACCCGAGCCGCTACGTCAACGACGCCGGCTGCGGCAACGTCCTCGACGCCGAAAGCCCGGCCGTGGTGCGGCTGGTGCTGGATTCGTTGCGCGCCTGGGCGCGGGACGGCGGCATCGACGGTTTCCGCTTCGACCTCATGCCGGTGCTGGGCCGGCGCCGCGGCGGCTTCGACCCCCACGCGCCCATCATCGCCGCCATCGCGCAGGACCCGGTGCTGCGCCGGTCGAAGCTCGTGGCGGAGGCCTGGGACATCGGCCCCGGCGGCTACCAGGTGGGTCGGTTCGACGCGCTGTGGGGCGAGTGGAACGACCGCTACCGCGACGACGTCCGCGCCTTCTGGACGGGCCGGGCCGGGCCGGCCGCCTTGGCGGGCCGGGTCACGGGCTCGGCCGACCTCTTCGCCGCCAAGCGCCACCCGTCGCGCTCGGTGAACTTCGTCACCGCCCACGACGGCTTCACGCTGGCCGACCTCGTCAGCTACGACGGCAAGCACAACGCGGCCAACGGCGAGGGCAACCGCGACGGGCGCGACGAGAACCTGTCGTGGAACCACGGCGTCGAGGGCCCGACGGAGGACCGCGCCATCCTGGCCGCCCGCGCGCGCGACCAGCGCAACCTGCTCGCCACGCTGTTCCTGTCGCGCGGCACGCCGATGATCGGCCCGGGCACCGAGGCCGGCCACACGCAGGGCGGCAACAACAATGCCTATTCGCAGGACAACGCCACCACCTGGCTCGACTGGTCCCGGACCGACAGCCCGCTGCGCGGCTTCATCCGCCGCCTGATCGACCTGCGTGCCGCCCACCCCGCCCTCACGCATGACGCGTTCCCCACCGGTGCGCCCGTGGCGGGGAGCGACCTGCCCGACGTCGCCTGGCGCCTGCCCGACGGCCGCACCCCCGCGGCCGGCGACTGGGAGAACCCCGCCACCGCGACGCTGATCGGCGTGCTGGCGGCCCCCGGCCGCGACGTCGGCGCCCCGCCGGACCGCATCCTGCTGGCCTTCCACGCCGGTTCGGAGGCTCTGTCCGTCGCGCTGCCCGAGCCGCGGCCGGGTTGGCATTGGCTCCGCACGCTCGACACCGCCGCCGAGGGCGCGCCCTCCCAGCCGGGCGAGTTCGGAGAAGCGGCGCTCGAGCCGCGCTCCGTCGTGCTGCTCGTCGAGCGCGAAGGCGCGCCTCCGCGGCGGGTGCGGCGCCTGTCCTCCGAGGACGTGCTCGACACGCTGTCCGAGGCCGCCGGCGTCGCGCCCGAATGGTTCGCCGCCACGGGCCGCCGCCAGCGCGTCTCGCCCGACACGAAGCGGGCGCTGCTGCGCGCCATGGGGCTCGAAGCCGGCACGGACGGGGAAGCGCGCGACAGCCTCGCCCGCCTGTCCGACCGGCGCCTGCGCCCGCTGCCGCCCAGCATCGTGGGCCACACCGGCACCACGGTGGCGGTGGACGTGATGGCGGAGGGCCTCTCGGGTCGGCACGCGCTTCTCGTGCGGCGCGAGGACGGGTCGGAGGAAACCTACAACCTCGACCTCGACGGCGGCGAGCGCGGCGCCTTCGACGCGCCCGACGGGCGGCGCGGGCTGCGGGTGCGGCTGGCGCTGCCGCCCCAGCCCGCCGGCCGGCACCGGCTGCTGCTCGACGGCGACGCGGCCGGCGCCAGCCTGATGACGGTGGCGCCGCGCCGCTGCTTCATCCCGGCCGACTACCGGGACGGCCGGCGCGGCTTCGGCGTCTCGGCGCATCTCTACACGCTGCGCCGGCGCGACGACGGCGGCATCGGCGACTTCACCACGCTGGGGATCTTCGCCGAGGAGACCGCCCGCCACGGCGGCGACTTCGTCGGCCTCAACCCGATGCACGCGCAATTCGCCGCCGACCGCGACCGCGCCAGCCCCTACAACCCCTCCGACCGGCGCTTCCTCGACCCCGCCTATCTCGACGTGACGGCGCCGGCGATCCTCGGCGAGACGCCGGAGGCGGCCCGCATCCTCGACTCCCAGGCCGGCCGGCTCGCCGACCTGCGCGCCGTCGATGCCGTGGACTACACGGGCGTCTGGGCCGCCAAATCCGCCGTGCTGGAGGCCGCCTTCGCGGGCTTCGACGCGCGCCGGGCGGCCGGTGGTGGGGATGTGGCGGACTTCGAGCGGTTCCTCGCCGCGGGCGGCGAGGCTCTGCGCCGCTTCGCCATCTTCGAAAGCATCGCCGAGACCGTGCCGCGCATGCCCTGGCAGCTCTGGGACGCGTCGCTGCGCGAGCCCACCGGGGCCGGCATCGCGGATTTCGCCTCCGTCCACGGCCACCGCGTCCGCTACCACCTCTGGCTCCAGTGGCAGGCTTCGGTGCAGTTCGCCGGCGCGGCGGCGCGGGCCGAGGCGGCGGGCCTCGCGCTCGGCTTCTACCGCGACATCGCGGTCGGCACGGCGCCCGACGGCGCCGAAGCCTGGGCCGAGGCCGGCAATTTCGCCCGCGGCGTCTCGGTCGGCGCCCCGCCCGACCCCTTCTCCGCCACCGGCCAGGTGTGGAGCCTGCCGCCGCCCAACCCCGTCGCCGAAGCCTCGACGATGTTCGCGACCCTGCTGTCGGCCAACATGCGCCATGCCGGCGCCCTGCGCATCGACCACGCCATGGGGCTGCAGCGTCTGTTCTGGGTGCCGGACGGAGCCAGCGGCGCCCAGGGCGCCTATGTGGGCTACGACCTCGAGCGCAACCTCGCCGACGTGGCGCTGGAAAGCCATCGCGCCCGCTGCCTCGTCATCGGCGAGGATCTCGGCACGGTGCCGGACGGCTTCCGCGACCGGCTCGATGCCGCCGACGTGCTGAGCTACCGGGTGATGTTCTTCGAGCGGGACGGGCTCAACTTCCTGCCCGGCACCGCCTATCCCGCCAAGGCGGTGGCCTGCGTGGCGACCCACGACCTGCCGACGCTGGCGGGCTGGTGGGAAGGCGCCGACTATCGCGAGCGCGGCGCCATCGGCCACATGCCGGCGGAGGAGGCCGCCAAGGCCGAGGCCGACCGGGTGGAGGAAAAGCACCGCTTCGCCGAGGCCGTCGGGGTGCAGTCGCTGGAAGGGGCGACGGCGGTGCCGCGCGAGGTCATCGACGCCGCCCACCGCTTCGTCGCCGACACGCCCTGCATCCTGGCCGTGGCCCAGGCCGAGGACCTGGTCGGCGAGACCGTGGCGGTCAACCTGCCCGGCACCAGCCACGAGCGGCCGAACTGGCAGCGCAAGCTCGCACCCGACGTGTCCGAGATCTTCGCCGTCGCCGGCGGGTCACTGCCGAAGCGGCGCCGGGGCGACGGCCTGGAGATGTGACGGCGGGCTGGGCCGCCGCCGGACGCGCCCCCCCCTGGGGTCCACGCCCTTCTCCTCCGCCAGGGGGAGGAGGGCGGGCCTGCCGCCCAGAAGGACGGGTCTGCCGCCCGCCGCCGTCAGGCGACGCGGCGCAGCTTCGGCTCGCCGACAATGGCCCGTTCGGTCGCGCCGACGTACCAGTCGACGAACTGCATGACGCCCGATTCGTGCTCGGCCGAGTAGGGGCCGGGCTCGTAGGCGGGCGACAGGATGCCCCGCTGGTTCTCCTCCACCACCCGCCTGTCCTGGTCGTTGGTGGCCATCCACACCTTGGTGAGCTCGTCGATGTCGTAGTCGACGCCCTCGACCGCGTCCTTGTCGACGAGCCACTTGGTCGTCACCTCGGTGTGGGTCGCGTCGATCGGCATCACCCGGAAGGTCGTGGCGACGTCGCCGAGCACGTGGTTCCACGTCGACGGGTAGTGAAACAGCAGCAGCGTGCCGATCATGGGCTCGGTCACGCGCGGCGTCAGCGGGCGCTTCACGGCCCGGCCGCCCGACATCGTGTAGCTTTCGACGCCCTCGATCAGCGGCGCGCGGGTGATGCGGTACTGGCCGGTCTCGGCGATCTGGAAGGTCGAGGGCAGGCCGACGCCCTCGCAGCGGCCCCAATGCTCCAGCATGGCGGGGTCGCTCATCACGGCGTCGACGCCCGTCGAGGTCGGGGCTTCGGGGAAGCTGCGACAGAGTTCGGGATGGTTGGCGGCGCAGTGGGAGCACTCGCGGTTGTTCTCCCACACGAGCTTCCAATTGCCGTTCTCGACGATGGTGGAGCTGAAGGCCACCTTGGTGTCGGCGAGGTCGTGCGGCGCCAGATAGGGCTCGACGGTGGCGCGGAAGGGCTCCCACGCCGGCGCCTCCTGGGCCACGCAGACGAAGATGTAGCCGCCGGTGCTGTGGCAGTGGACGGGCTTCAGCCCGAGTTCCGACCGGTCGACGGCGGCATCCATGTGGCGGGCGCGCGCCAGGCTGCCGTCGAGGTCGTAGGACCATTGGTGGTAGGGGCAGACCAGGCGCTTGGCGCGGCCGTGGTCGACCGTGCAGACGCGCGAGCCGCGGTGCCGGCAGGAATTGTGGAAGGCCCGGATGGCGCCGTCGTTGCCGCGGACGATCATGATCGGATACTCGCCGATCTGCATCGTGAAGAACTGCCCCGCCTCCTTGATCTCGCAATCGTGGCCGGCGAACAGCCAGTCGCGATAGTAGATGTTCTCGAGGTCGAGCCGGAAGAACTCGGGGTCGCAGTAGAAAGCGCGCGGCAGCGAGAAGCCGGGCCGACGCGCCTTGAGCTGGGCCAGCATGGTCTGGGGGAGGCTCATGGCGGGATCCACGACGGCCCGCGCGGCGGCGGGCTAGATTGACGGTGGCGGCCAGCCTAGCAGCGCGCCGCGGCGCCGCGCGAGCCTCCAGCCGCGCCATTCTGGCCCGGTTGCGACGCCGGGGGGTCCCCTGTCGGCCTCGCCCGCGGGCGGAACGGCCGCGGGATGTCGCTTCGAGTTGCGGACGGTCGCAAGCTTCCCCACAGTGGCCGGCATGCGTTCTCCGCCGTTCTCCGTCGCCGACCTTCGAGAACGGCCAGAATTCGCGCCCGTCGTCGCCGACCGTGTGTGGCGGGCTTGGTGGAAGCCCAAAGGACATGCCCTCGCTCCCATCGCGGCATTCACGCGGACATGTCTCGCCGACGCCCCTATTCCGTCGGCGCTCGTGGCTCATGACGCCACCGGATTCCTCGGAAGCGCGCTGGTGATCGCGTCGGATCTCAGCATCCGGCCGCAGTATACGCCCTGGGTCGCAGCCGTTTGGGTCGATCCCCAGCACCGAAACGCGAACGTCGGTTCGGGGCTCGTGCGAGCCGGAGCGGAAGCGGCCAAACGGTCGGGCTTCGCGACCGCCTATCTCTGCGCCATGCCGCACAACCACGCCTTCTACGAGCGGCTGGGCTGGAGCATCGTCGAGACGGATGTCGACGGCGAAGGGCTCGCGGTGTTTCGGTCGCGGTAGCGAGCGGAATGCCTCGCAAACCGTTGCCGCAACACCGGGTCGGTTACCGCGTCGAAACCAAGCTCCATTCCGGCGCCGGCCTGACCGACGCTAAGCCGGCGGCGACAGGTCGACCGTCCGCCGCGCCATCCAGCCCAGCGTCGAGCCCTGCACCACGATGCTGAACAGCACGACCGCGTAGGTCGACACCAGGATGGCCGATTTCGCCGGATTGTCGGGCACGGCCAGCGCCAGCGCGACCGAGATGCCGCCGCGGACGCCGGCCCAGGTCAGGAACGGGATGTTGCGGACGGCGAACTGGGGGCTCCGGAGGAACAGCACGGGCGGCACGGCGAGGGAGGCGCCCCGTGCCGCGATGACCAGCGGCACCGCCAGCACGGCCAGCACGATGTTGCCGCCGTCGAAGCTCACCAGCAGCACTTCGAGGCCGATCAGCAGGAACAGGATCGAGTTCAGCACCTCGTCGACCAGCGTCCACAGGGCGAAGACGTATTTCTGGGTGTTGTCGCTCATGGCGTAGCGCGGGCCGCGGTCTCCGATGAGCAGGCCCGCCGCCACCATGGCGAGCGGGCCGCTGACGTGGATCGCCTCGGCGGTCGCATAGGTGGCGGTGACGAGGGCGAGCGTGATGAGCACCTCGACGGGATAATCGTCGATGGCCCGCATGGCGCGGTAGGCCAGGTAGCCCGAGACGAGGCCGAGCAGGAGGCCGCCGCCCGCTTCGACGAGCAGCAGTTCCCCGACGGCGAGGGGCGTCGTTTCGGCCGCCGGCGCCCCCGTGGCGAAGCGGAGCAGCACCGTGAACAGCACGATGCCGACACCGTCGTTGAACAGCGACTCGCCCTGCAGCTGCACTTCGAGCCTGTCCGGGATGCTCACGGTCCTCAGCGTGCTCATCACGGCGACCGGATCGGTCGGGCTGATGAGCGCCCCGAACACCAGGGCCCAGACCAGCGGGACCGGATGGCCGGACAGCTGCGCGACCGTCCAGAAGCCGCACCCCACGATGGCGGTCGACACGACCGTGCCCAGGATCGCCAGCACCAGCACCGGCACGGCGTGGTTCCGCAGCTTGCCGACGTCGACGTGGAGGGCGCCGGCGAAGATCAGGAAGGCCAGCATGCCGTCCATCACGACGGCGCTGAAGTCGATCTGCCCCAGGACCTTGCCGAGCGTCGCCGAAGCGCGATGGTCCGGCAGCATCGCGTCGAGGGCGACGAGCACGAGGGACGCCACCACGCCCATGACCAGGAGGCCGATGGCGTGGGGCAGCAGCACGAACTTGCGGTTCAGCCAGCCGAAGACGGCCGACAGGGTGAGGAGGATCGCGCAAAGGTCGAGGATGGACATCGGGAACCGGGTTGGAGCGTCGGGGCGGTGGGTGCGGGAAGCGGTCCGCGGTCAGACGCCGACGCCGAACCTGCGATGGCGCTCCTCGCAATCCGCGAGGCCGGCGGGGTCGCTCACCCCGCCCCGCGCCACCGCGAGGGCGAGGTCGGCGTGGCGGCGGAGCGTCGCCCGGCGGTCCTCGAACCGTTCGACCTCGTCGACGCGCGCCAGCACCTCCAGCAGCCGGATCAGCACGTAGGCCGAGCCGGAGCCGTTCTGCCGGATGGTGTGGAACATGCCGTCGCAAAGGCCGTCGTAGTCCACCACGTCGAGGGTGAGCACGATCTCGCCGTCGCGCGCGACGGCCCCGCGCGGCAGGTGCCGAGGCGCGATGTGGCAGAGCGCGTCGGCGAAGTGGTCGAGGACGCTGCCGGCCGTGAAGGGGTCGTTGATGCCGGGCGACAAGGCCCGCACGGCGATCTCGTTGAGCTGGCGCACCGAATATTCGACGTCCTGCAGGGCGGCCTGCCGGCGACCGAAGGTGAGCGCCTTGGCGAAGACCGCGCCGACGTCGTCGACCGCCGCCGACACCTCGGCGACCGGCGCCCCCTTGGGCACGAAGGTGCCGGGCCTCACCCGCATCCGGATCGCCACGCCGTGGCCCGCCGCCCAGTCGGCCAGCATGGCGTCGTCGACCGCCTGGAGGAAGCCGCTGCCCGGAGCCGGCACCGGCAGTCCCCTCAGGGGCGCCTCGGGCGGCAGGAGCGGGGCCTCGTCCTGCGTCTTGTCGGCGATCGCCGCGACGAGGTCGCGATGGACGAGGTCCACCACCGTCTCGACGTTGATGGAGGTGGCGATGTGATGGACGAACCACACCAGCGTGCCGAGGCACACCAGGGCCAGCCCCATGGCGCCCGTGACGGCGACATGGGGCACGAAGGTGCCCTCGTTCGCCGTGCGGACGGTGCGCAGCACCATCAGCGCATAGGCGAAGGTGCCGAGGAAGATGCCGAGCGCCACCTGGTTGCGGCTGTCGCGCACGAAGTTGCGCAGCAGGCGCGGCCCCATCTGCCCCGAGGCCAGCGACAGGGCCGCGATGGTGATGGAGAAGATCGTGCCGGCGACGCCGATGCTCGACGACGCCACGGCGCCCAGCAGCGACCGCGCGCCCTCCCCGCCGCCGGAATAGCCCCAGGAGGAGGCGCCGGCGTCGGACGCCGATGCCGTGCGGTCGAACGACGTGGCCAGCAGAGCCAGCCCGATGCACAGCATCACGACGAGGGCGGGCCGCAGCCAGAACTGGTCGCCGAGGTCCTCGAGCCAGGCGCGGAGGCGGGCGTTCACCGGGGCTGGCCCGCCGCCGGCGTCCCGACGCCCGGCGTGCCGGCGATCGGCGTCCCGGCTTGGGGCGCGTCGCCCCGGCCGGCGCGTTCGACGCGCAGCGGCGGCAGGCCGACGATGTCGTAGGTGGCCGACGCGATGCCGATGCCGGCCTCGTCGAGCCTGGCGATGACGTGGCGCGTCATGGCGTCCTTGGCGCCGCGGATCTGGTGCGTGCCGACGATGAACCGCACCGTCAGCTCCATCCAATTGTCGGTGATGCGCCAGTAGACGCGCGGCTGGAGCTCGATCGGCTCGACGCCGAAGGTCGCCTGCAGGTGGGCCTTGGCCTCGACCGCCATGGTGTCGGGGTCGGTGGCGTGCAGGCGGGCCGCCTCGACCAGCGTGCGCTCCACATAGGCGCGGTCCGCCTGGTAGGTGATCGGGATCGCCATCTCCTCCCAGATGAAGGGGAAGTCGCGGCTGTAGTTGTAGACCGGCTCGGAGAAGATCTGCGAGTTCGAGACCGTGACGATGCGGCCCGTGAACTGGCGGCTCCTCACCCACATGGCCGGGTCCGAGCCCTGGACGCTCGGGGGCTGGCCCATCTCCATGATGGTGGTCTGGACGAAGCCGAGCCGCATGACGTCGCCGCGCACGCCGCCCATCGAGATGCGGTCGCCGACCGTGAAGGTGTTGCCGCGCAGGATCACGAGGTAGCCGGCGAGCGAGGTGATGACCTGCTGCAGCGCGAAGGCCACGCCCGCCGAAACGAGGCCGAAGGCCGTGGCGAGCCGCGTCGGGTCGTTGAACCAGATCGACAGCAGGCCGAGCACCAGCACGACGGCGGCGACCAGGCTGATGCCCTGGCGCGTCCAGAACCGGAGCTGGGTGGTGGCGTCGAAGCTCTTGCCGGCGAACCGGCCGACCAGGGCGCGCAGACCCACGCGGACCAGCACCACGACGGCGATGAACACGAGCGACAGGACGAGCTTGCGCCCGTTCTCCGCATCGACGCCGACCCAGTCGATGCCCAGGAAATGCATTCACGACCCTCCGCCGGGCCCCGCCCACCAGGATCACCGGCGCGGCGACGGGCTGGGGCGCCTCACGCGTCCAATCGATGGTCGGCGGGAAGGTTCATGGGGTGCGGCACAGGGCGGGACCGATCTTCGGGGCGGGCTCGCCCATCGCCCCCAAGCCCCGAAGGCCCGGGCCGCCCTGCCCCGGCGGGCCGCCCGCGGCTTGACGGGCCCGGCGCCGGGGTGCGAGAGGCGGCGGCCTTCCCTCGCGCCGGATCACCGCATGCCCGCCCAGACCCTCGACCTCCTCTGCCTGGGGAACGCCATCGTCGACGTCCTCACCAGCGTCGACGACGCCTTCCTCGACACGTGGGGCATCGCCAAGGGCGGCATGAACCTCATCGACGAGGCGCGGGCCGAGGCGCTCCATGCCGCCATGGGCACCACCGTCATCGTCTCGGGCGGCTCGGCCGCCAACACGGCCGTCGGGGCGGCGAAGCTCGGCGCGGCCTCCGCCTTCATCGGCAAGGTCCGCGACGACGAGGTGGGCGGCTATTTCTCGGCCGACCTGCGCTCGACCGGCGTCGCCTTCGGGACCCCCGCCGCCGCCGACGGCCCCGTCACGGCGCGCTCCTACATCCTGGTGACGCCCGACGGGCAGCGCACGATGAACACCTTTCTCGGCGCCTGCCAGAACCTCACCGTGGACGACGTGGATCCCGCCCTCGTGGCCGCCGCCGGCGTCACCTACCTCGAAGGCTACCTGTGGGATCCGCCCCACGCCAAGGACGCATTCCGCAAGGCGTCGAGCCTCGCCCACGCGGCCGGCCGCCGGGTGGCGCTGTCCCTGTCGGACAGTTTCTGCGTCGGCCGCTACCGGGACGAGTTCCTGGACCTCGTCCGGTCGAAGCAGGTCGACATCGTCTTCGCCAACGAGGCGGAACTGCTCGCCCTCTACGAGACGGCCGACTTCGACGGCGCCGTGGCGGCCCTGCGGGCGGATTGCGCCCTCGCGGCCGTGACCCGCGGCGCGGCGGGCGCCGTCGTGGCGGAGCCCGGCGGCGTGCGCGGCGTGCCGGCCTTTCCGGTGGCGGCCGTGGTCGACTCGACCGGCGCCGGCGACCTCTTCGCCGCCGGCTTCCTGGCCGGACTGGCCCGGGGGCGCGACGCGCTCGACTGCGCCCGGCTCGGTGCGCTCGCCGCGGCCGAGATCATCGGCCACGTCGGGGCCCGCCCCGTGGCCGACCTCGCCGCCCTGGCCCGGGCCGAGCGGCTGGATGCCTGATATCGTGTGACCGCATGCCCTCCGCGCCGAGAACGGAGGGAGACTTCCGATCGGTTCCAGAGGGCGTTCCGGCACGAGCTCGACGCGTTCGTCACCCGGGGATCCCGCACCCCCTCCCCCAGCCGGCCTCAGCCGCCCGCGCGGGCCTCGGCGATCAGCGCGGGCAGCGCGCCGACGAGCGCGCGCGGGTCGAACGGCTTCTCCCACAGGGAGATGGCGCCATAGGCTTCCGGGATGAAGGCGCGGCCGTAGCCGGTCGCGAAGACGAAGGGCGTGCGGCGCGCGAGCAACTGGTCGGCCAAGCGATAGGCGGTCTCGCCCTGCAGGTTCACGTCGAGCACGGCGGCATCGATCGTCTCGGACGCGAGGAGCGCCAGCGCGGCCTCGCGGCTCGGCGCCGGCCCGACCACGACGGCACCGGCGCGGCGCAGCGCGGCGCCGATGTCGTCGGCGATGAAATACGTGTCCTCGACCACGAGGATCCTGCAATCCTGGAGGTGCTGGTCCGGCATGCGACGCCCTTGAAGCCTGCTTCGCCGCGGGGCGGCGCCGCGTCATCGTAGCGGAAACGGCGGCGTTGTGGGACCCGGGTTTTCATCCCCCAAATGGGCGGGCGCCAGGCCGGGATGGCGCGCGCCGGCCCGATGCTGCACAGTCGTGGCGCGTCCTCCCGGCGACGGAGCCCATCCCGTGTCACCCTTCCCCAGCCTCAGGGCCGCGCTGCTGTCGAACGACGAGGCGGCCCGCGTCATCGTCTTCGAGGACCTCGACCTCACGCTGCGCATCGGCGCCCATGCCGCCGAGCGGCACGGGCCGCAGCGGGTCCGGGTCTCGGCCGAACTCCTCGTGGTGCCGGCGGCCCCACTCGCCTCGGACGACCTCGCCGAGGTGGTCGACTACGATGCGGTGAAGCGCGACATCGCCGCCCTCGCCGAGGCGCCCCACGTCGACCTCCAGGAAACGCTGGCCGAGCGCGTGGCCGGGCTCTGCCTCAAGCCGCGCGACGTCGCCGCCGTCGAAGTCTACCTTCGCAAGCTCGACGTGTACCCGGACTGCCGCAGCGTCGGCATCCGCATCCTGCGCACCCGCCGCAGCCTCGAACCCCACGCCGGCGATCCGCACCGCCCGTGACGCCAGTCTGCCGTCGGGCGTCGTCCGATTCCGGTTTCAGCAACCCTCCCACAGATCGCCGTAGTCTTGGTCACCCGGCGGGCAGCCGTCCGATGCAAAGCCTGTCGAGGGTTCCGCAGGGTCGGTGGAGGCAGCCAGAGATCCGCGCATTGAATGCGGCGATAATTCGCATTTGACACCACCGTCCTTGCTTGCTGTCTAGATGTCGCAGCGCGACGGCGCCGTCTGACGATTTACGTCAATGAAACGATCGCGCAGTTAGTTTATTGGAGCGAGGTCGAGACCTGTAAGCCATGAAAACCGCGTGCCAAGGCTGCCGAGAGGGTGGACCGCTGCCATTCGAGTTCACGATGGCGTTCCATCCCATCATCGACCTTCAGCGACAGGTCGTCTGGGGCTACGAAGCCCTTGTCAGGGGCGTTGCGGGCGAGGGCGCCGGCCAGATCCTGGCGATGGTCGACGACGTCAACCGCTACAAGTTCGACCAGGCCTGCCGCGTCACGGCGATCGAGCTCGCCCGGAGCCTGTTCCCCAACACCGAGGCCCGGCTGTCGATCAACTTCATGCCGAACGCCGTCTACGAACCGGCTGCCTGCATCCGTGCGACGCTGGACGCCGCCCGTCGCGTGGGGTTCTCGCACCGCCGGATCATGTTCGAGTTCACCGAGAACGAGCGGATGACCGACACCGCCCACGTGCAGCGGATCGTCGCCGAATACCGCCGGCAGGGCTTCGCCACCGCCATCGACGATTTCGGCGCCGGCTATGCCGGGCTGAACCTGCTGGCGAGCTTCCAGCCCGACTTCATCAAGCTCGACATGGAGCTGATCCGCGGCATCGCGACGTCGACCGCGCGTCAGGTCATCGTCGGGGGCGTGATCGCCATGGCGCGCCAGTTGGACGTCGTGGTGATCGCCGAGGGGGTGGAGACCGAGGCCGAACTGGCCACCCTCCGCGCGGCCGGCATCGACCTGTTCCAGGGCTTCCTGTTCGCCAAGCCGGCCGTGGCGGCCCTGCCGCCGGTCTGGTGGCCGGCGCGGCAACCCGCGGCGGCGTGCCTCGACGCGCCCGTCGCCGACCGTGTCGCCGATGTTGCCCTCTGACCGTCGGGGATCGACCTTGCAAAGCGCCGCCATGCTCTCGTTCGACGCCATCGCCCTCGACACGCTCGCCGCGCTCGACGAGGAAGCGCTCGACACGTTGCCGTTCGGGGTCGTCGGGCTTTCGTCCGAGGGCAACGTCGAGGTCTACAACGCGACGGAGGCCAAGCTGGCCGGCCTGCCGCGCGACACCGTCGTCGGCACGCATTACTTCTCCGTGACGGCGCAATGCATGAACAACTTCATGGTCGCGCAGCGCCTCGAGGACGAAGCCGAGATCGACGCGACGATCGACTACGTGCTCACCTTGCGCATGCGCCCGACACCCGTGCGCCTGCGGCTGCTGAAGGCACGGCGAATGGAGCGTCGCTTCATTCTCATCGACCGCTGAGGGGGGCAGCCGTGGCGACCGACATCGAGACCGAAAACACAGCTCTGCTGCAGTTCCTCTATGCCTGCCCGGCTGGGCTCGTCGAGTTTTCGGCCGCCGGCGTCATCGGCATGATCAACCCGGCCGCCATGGGCCTCCTCCTGCCCATGGCCGGCCGTCCCTTCGTGGCCAACCTCTTCGATGTCTTCGAGGGCTGCGCCCCCGAGTTGCGCAACATGGTCCAACAGTTCGCGGCCCCGCAGGGCACGATCTGCGAGGGCCACCGCATCATCACGGGACGGGGCGCGCGGTCGAGCGTGCTGGCCTGCAGCGTTTCCAAGCTGACGGAGGACCGCTACGTCGCGACGCTGTCGGACGTGACCGAGCAGGTGGCCCGCGAGCGCCGCCTGAAACAGGCGGAAACCTGGTTCGCCTCGCTCCTCGACGGCATCGACGACGTCGCGGTCCTGTCCATCGACGCGACCGGGTGCATCGACGCCGCCATGCCCTCGGCGACCCGGCAGACCGGCTTCGCCGAAACGGAGCTGGTCGGGCGTTGCTTCGCCGCCTTCGACCGCCCCGACCGCGCTTCCGCGACGCTGCAGCCCGGCGAAGCCATCGCGGTGGCGCGACGGGACGGTTGGCATCTGCACGAGGGCTGGCACGCCCTGGCCGACGGAGGCCGCTACTGGTGCCAGCGGCTGATCGCCCTCCGCCACCCCTCCGACGGGGTCGCGCAAGGGTTCGCCATGATCCTCCGCGCGGTGACGCGCCAGCACCGCGACGCCGCCGACCTCAGGCGGATGCTGACCCGCGACCACCTCACCGGCGCCAGCAACCGCGCGCATTTCTTCGAGACGGCGGAGCGTCAGATCCTGCGATCGCTCCGGGACGGGACTCCGCTGGCGCTCGTGCTCCTCGACGTCGACCTGTTCAAGCGCGTCAACGACGAGCACGGGCATGCGGCCGGCGATGCCGTGCTGCGCGAGGTGGCGCGGCGCTGCGAGGCGGGGCTGCGCCCCGAGGACCTCTTCGCCCGCCTCGGCGGCGAGGAGTTCGTCGCGCTGATGCCGGAAGCGTCCCTCTCGGCGGCCTCCGTCGTCGCGGAACGCCTGCGCGCCTCGCTCGCCGCCCAGCAGATGGAGGCGGGCGGGATCCCGCTGCGCATCACGGCGAGCTTCGGATGCAGCGCCCTCGGCGGCGGCATCACCTCCCTGGCCGACCTGCTGGCGGCGGCCGACGGCGCGCTCTACGTGGCCAAGCGCACGGGCCGCGACCGGGTCGTCGCGTCCGACCCCGGTCAGGCGGCCGCCTGAACCGCCACCGAACCGCGATGCTGTCGCGCCGCGCCCTCTCGGCCGTTCTGCAGAGCCTGCTCGCCGCGGAGCTTCGGGTCGCCCGCGGCCGTGCGGGCTCTGACACGTCCCTGCCGCGCGGCCTGCCGCCCGCCTGGCCCGAGTCCATGCCGATCGGCACGGGGGCGGAGGGGCTCGGGTGCGATTCCTTGGACACGCTCTGGCTCGCCGCGGCGGTGAACGAGATGTTCCACCTCCACGAGGCCGGCTGCGACACCGACCTGCCCGCCGAAGCCACGTTCGGGGGCTGGATGGACCGGATCGAGGCCGGGTGGCGATCCGGCGTCGCCGCCCTCACGCTGACGACGTCGGGCACCACGGGGCAGCCGAAGCGATGCCGGCATGCGGGCGAAGCCCTGCTGACCGAAGCCGCATATCTCGGCCGGCTGTTCCGGGACAGGCGCCGCGTCGTGACCCTCGTGCCGGCCCACCACGCCTTCGGCCTCCTCTTCGCCGCGCTGCTGCCGGACGCGCTCGGCGTGCCGCATGTCGACGCGACCGGCTTCGGCGCCTCCGAGGTGGCCCGCACCCTCGCGCCGGGCGATCTCGTCGTCACGGTCCCCGAACGCTGGCTCTGGCTCGAGCGCTCGCTGCCGGGCTGGCCGGAGGACGTCGAGGGCGCGGTTTCGACCGCGCCCTGCCCGCCACCGCTGATCGCGGCGCTGCACGAGCGCGGGCTGGCGGGGATGACGGAAGTCTACGGCTCGTCCGAGACGGCCGGTGTGGCGGTGCGGCGCTGGCCGGAGGCGGCCTATACGCTCATGCCGCATTGGGATTTCGCCGCGCCGCTGGACGACGCGACGCCCGAGATCCTTCATCGCTCCGGCCGGCGCGCCGGGCTGCCGGACCGGATCCGCTCCCGCGAGGGGCGTCGGTTCTGCCTGGCGGGGCGACGGGACGGCGCCGTGCAGGTCGGCGGCATCAACGTCCACCCCGACCGCGTGGCGGAACGCCTGCGCGGACGCCCCGGCGTCCATGAGGCGGCGGTGAGGCTGATGCGCCCGGACGAGGGCACCCGCCTCAAGGCCTTCGTGGTCCCCGAGGCCGGAGCCGACGTCGCGGTCCTGCGGGACGACCTGTCCGGCTGGATCCGCGCCGAACTGCCGGTCGCCGAACGGCCAGTGGCCATCGCCTTCGGCCCTCGGCTGCCGACCGGCCCGCTGGGCAAGGCCTCGGACTGGTGACGCCGCCCGGCGGCCTCGGCCCCGGAAACGTCGCGTCCCCGACATCGCAAAACCACACATCCCGTTCGAGCGGAAGGCTGGATCCCCAGTGAGCGGGCGCGCGTCGGTCCGACGGGGCGCGACGGTCGGGTCCCACCGCGGCTGCCCGAGCGTCGACATCGATTCACGACGTTGAGTCTTGCCCCGTTCGACGGGCGTATTGCAACGGTCGGTTAAACCCGGGACTCTACAAGATCCGCAGCGGAGGGTTGCGGGTCATGCACAAAGGCCAAGACGTCGGGCGACGTCCATGAGGATCGCCGCACCAGCGCCGGCGCCCGGCGGGACGCGCTCGACGGTCGAGCGCGATGGCCCGACCCGGCGACCGCGGTTTCGCGTCGACGACCTGCGGCTCGCCCTGGATCGCGGCGAACTCATGCTGGCCTACCAACCCTTCGTCGACGCCGCGACGGGTGCCGTCACGGGCTTCGAGGCGCTCCTGCGGTGGCACCACGCGGCCCTGGGACCCGTATCGCCGGCCGACTTCGTGCCGGTGGCGGAACGCCATGGGCTGATCGGCGCCATGGGAACCTGGGTCCTCGACACGGCCTGCCGACAGGCCGCGACATGGCGCGGGGACTGCCGCGTGTCCGTCAACGTTTCGCCCGTCCAGCTGCGGCAACCCGGGCTCTTCGACCGGGTCGCGAGCGCCCTGGAGGCGAGCGGACTGCCGCCGCACCGGCTCGAACTCGAACTGACCGAGTCCGTCATGGTCAGCGACGTGGCCGCCGCGATCAACTGCATCCGCCGCATCCGCGCGCTCGGCGTCAACGTGGCGCTCGACGATTTCGGGACCGGCTATTCGTCGCTCGGCTATCTCCAGCGCTTCGTCTTCGACCGGCTCAAGATCGATCGCTCGTTCATCCAGGGCATCGATGAAAGCCAGGCCAACTGGGTCCTGGTGCGGGCGATGCACGACATCGCACGCGGCCTCGGGATGGCCGTCACGGCCGAGGGGGTCGAGACCGAGGCTGCCGTCGCGCTGCTGCGTGGGATCGGCTGCGATGAGCTGCAAGGCTTCCTCTTCAGCCGGCCCGTCGACGCCGCGGCGGTGCGTCGGCTGCTGGCGGACCCGACATGGGACCGGGGATCGGCCCGGGCCGCGACGGCCTGCGGGCCCGTGACGGCGCCGGTCGAGCGCGAGGCCCGGGCCGGCCGAGCCTGCCTGGCCCTGGGAGGTCAGGGATGACGGCGCTCGACTTCCACACCCTTGGGGTCGCCAGCATCTGCAGCCGCCTCGCCTTCGTCAGCGTGTTCCTGGTGACCCTGCTGCGGCAGCCGAAGGAAACCTATTTCGCGGTGTGGGCCGGCGCGCTCGTCTGCTCGCTGATCGCCTCGGTGCTCATGCTGGGCAGCCCTTCGGCCGTGCCGCTGCGGGTCGGCCTGGGCACGATCGTCTACACGCTCTACGGCTCGAGCCTGGCGCTGTCCTGGTGTGGCCTGCGCATCTTCCACGAAAGGTCCATCGCCGTCCGTGCCATGGCCGGGCTGAGCCTGTGTCCCGGCCTTCTGTACGGCCTGTTGCTGCATCTGAAGTTCTCGGTGGCGTGGGCGCTGTCCGGGGAGTTGGTCATCATGGCCTTCACGGCGGGCCTCTGCGTCTTCGAGATCCTCAAGCCCACGTCCCAGATGCGTCTGTGGACGCAATACCTGGTGGCATTCGGCTTCTGCCTCTATGCGACCGCCTTCGTCGCATCGATCGGCCTGGCCCATGTCGCGGGAGAGCGCCTGGCCTCGCCGGAATCCGCCGTCTACGCGATGCTCTTCGACCAGTGGTGCGGAGTCCTCATCCAGGTCGGCTATCTGGCGATGGTCGGCGAACGGGCGAACGCGAGGGTCGCCGGCCTGGCGGCGACCGACCCGCTCACCGGGCTGGCGAACCGCCGGGGCCTGTTCGCGGCCGTGGCGCGCCGGGCCGGCCCTCCCTGCGGCGCGATCCTGCTGATCGACATCGACCACTTCAAGTCCATCAACGACACCTACGGCCACGACGGCGGCGACGCGGTGCTGGCCGGTTTCCCCGCGCGGCTTCGCGGCATCATGCGCCAGGACGACGTCATGGCGCGCTGGGGCGGCGAAGAGTTCCTGGCCTTGCTGGACCGGGCCGACGTCGACACGGCGGTCGACATCGCCGAACGGCTCTGCCTGGCGGTGAGCGGGAGCCCCTTCGTCCTCGGCGGCGCGGACGTCACCGTCACGGCCAGCATCGGGGTCTCGGTCGTGGCAGAGGGGGATGCCCGGATCGACGCCGCCCTGGCCCGGGCCGATACGGCCCTCTACGCCGCGAAGCGGAACGGCCGCAATCAGGTCAGGGTGGGCTGGCTTCCCGTGCCGCGCAAGCCCGGGTCCGACACGCCGCCGGGCGTTCCGGCGGCCCGCGACGGCGAGGCGGTCGAGACGGCCGCGGCCTCGATCCTGTGGCATCCCACCTGAAGCACCGCGCGCCGCTCAAGCGCTTCCGCCTTCGGCGGATCCGCTCCAGCTCCGGATCGCGAGCGATCGCCACGCCGCGGCACTGACCCCATCGCCGCGCCCGCCCCCCGAGGCAGCGTCTCTTTTCCGTCGGCCCGAAATGGCCATGACCGTCGAGGATCCCATGGTTCACATCGAACGACGCAGCAGAACGCGACGCGGCGACCTGTGCCGGACCGCGCTCATCGCCTGCGCCATCGCCCTGCCCTCGTCCGGGGGGGCGGCCGATCTCCCCGCACCCTCGCCCGCCCGCTCGCCCGCGGCCGTCGCGCCGCAACCCGCGGCGCCGCCGCTCGAGGGCGGGCTGACGGCGGGGAGCTTCCTGGTGCGCGGCAGGATCATCGGCGCCATACCGGTCGACCAGCGGTCCCGGATCGACCTGATCGGAGGGCGGATCGTCACGCCGGCGCGGGCCCTGCCGGACCTCGACGTCTCCTATTTCATGACCGACCATTTCGCCGTCGCGGCGCAGTTCGGCATCGTGCCGACGCGGACGTCCATCCGGAACTCGCTCCTGGGCAACTTCCCGGTCGGGACCGTCTGGAGTGCCTCGACGACGGCTGCGCTGCAGTACCACCTGCTCCCGTTGTCGACCTTCAACCCTTACGTCGGCGTTGGCGTCGGCGCGACGGTGCCGTTGGCCTACCAGCCGGCGCGGCCCCTCGTCACGGCGATCAAATCCGATCCGCAGGTCGGGCCCATGATCCAGGTCGGACTCGACTATCATCTCGGCGGCAACTGGTACGCCAATGCCGAACTGAAGCAGATCTTCCTGCCGGTCCAGGTCGCCCACGTCGGGCCGGTCTCCGCCACGGTGAAGCTCGACATGCTGATCGTGGGCGCGGGCCTGGGCTACCGCTTCTGACGCCTGCCGGCCCGACGTCGGGACGAGGCCACCCGGCGGCGCGGCATCGCTCGCGGCATCGCCAGCCGCCCGCCCGTCGACGCCGCCCCGCTCGGGCTCGGGCGGTTTCGAAGGGGAGCCCTAATTTTCCGTTACGGCAGCCCCGGCCGCAGCGCATGGCCGCCATCGGGAACCGGCACTGTTCGCCGAACATGAGCGACCTATAAGAGTGACAGGACCGCCGAACCACGTCCCTCACCGCAGATCGAGAGACTGCGCCCGCGCGCGGCAAACGGGGAGCCCAGGTCAGACATCGCGACGCGGCATCGCCCGGCCCGGACGGGCGCGCCACGAGCCCGATGTCTGACCTGGGGACCTCATCACGCGGACGAGCCCCCCGGTCGCCGACCGCACGAGTCCATGACCGCTGCCACGCTGCCGGCCTCCCAGCCGCTGAACTTCCGCTTCATCGCCCTGATCGTGGCGAGCGCGATGTTCATGGAACAGCTCGACGCCACGATCCTGGCCACCGCCCTGCCCACCATGGCGCGAGACTTCGGCGTGGCCGCGCCCAGCATGAGCATCGCGCTCACCTCCTACCTCCTGTCCCTGGCGATCTTCATCCCGGCCAGCGGCAAGGTGGCGGACAAATACGGGGCCCGCACGGTCTTCGCCGCCGCCATCGCGGTCTTCATGCTGGGCTCGGCCCTCTGCGCCCAGGCGCCCAACCTGCCGCTCTTCGTCCTGGCCCGGGCCTTCCAGGGGCTCGGCGGCGCCATGATGATGCCGGTGGGCCGGCTGGTCCTGCTGCGCTCCGTCGAGCGGCGGGACCTCGTGTCGGCCATGTCCTGGCTGCTGGTGCCGGCCATGATCGGCCCCATCGTGGGGCCGCCGGTGGGGGGCTTCATCGTCACCTTCCTCGACTGGCGCTGGATCTTCTACATCAACATCCCGATCGGCCTGCTCGGCCTCGGCCTCGTGCTGCGCTTCATCGAGAACACCCACGGCGACGCGGTCGGGCCCTTCGACTGGTCCGGCATGGCGCTGTCGGGGATCGCGCTCGGCTGCCTGTTCTTCGGCTTCGAGCTCGCCAGCCACCCGGACCTCGCGCCGTTGGTCGGGCTGCTGCTGGCGGTCGGCTTCGGCTTCGGCCTGCTCTACGTGCGTCACGCCCGGCGCACCGCCGACCCCATCATGGACCTGTCGCTGATGCGGCTGCCGTCCTTCGGCACCTCGGTCATCGCGGGCTCGCTGACCCGCATCACCCAGGGCGCGCAGCCGTTCCTGCTGCCGCTGATGCTGCAGCTCGACTTCGGCCTCACGGCGGCGCAGAGCGGCGGCGTCGTCGTCGCCACCGCGCTCGGCTCCATGTCGATGAAGGCCTTCGCGCCCGGCCTGCTGCGGCGGTTCGGCTTCCGCTCGAGCCTCATCGTCAACGGCGTCGTGGCGAGCTGCGGCTACGCCTGCTGCGCGGCCTTCCGGCCGGGCCTGCCCTTTCCGGCCATGTTCGCCATCCTGATGCTGTGCGGCTTCTTCATGTCGTTCCAGTTCACCGCCTACAACACGGTGGCGTACGACGCCGTGCCGCCCGCCCGCATGAGTTCGGCCACGAGCTTCTACACGACGTTCCAGCAGCTGATGCTGTCGGTCGGCATCTGCACGGCGGCCCTGGCGCTCGAGGGCTCGATGGTGCTGCGCGACCATGCCCATCCGCAGCTCGGCGACTTCTCGGTCGCCTTCCTGGTCGTGACCGGCATCTCGCTGTCGGCCACGATCTGGAACCTGCGCTTCTCCCCGAAGGCCGGGGCCGAGATCAGCGGCCACCGCCGGCCCCGTCCGGTGACGGCGGCGGCGCTGAACGACGGCTACGACCGTACCGAATCGGCCTGAGACGGGGATGAGCCTCCCGCCGGGCCTCGCCGTCGATGCCGCGCGGCGGCGCGTGCGGCTGTCGCCGACGGATCCCGCCTTCGTGCAGGACCCCTACGGCGCCTATGCCGCCATGCGGGACGTCGGCCCGGTCTTCTTCTGGGAAGACTACGGCCACTGGTGCTGCGCCGACGCCGACGGCGTCGAGGCGCTGTTCCGCGACCGGCGCTTCGGGCGCGAGGCGCCGGGCGGCGCCCCGCCCGTCCCCGCCCACGTGAAGCCGTTCCACGACCTCGACGCCCTGTCGATGCTGGAGCGCGAGCCGCCCGCCCACACGCGGCTGCGGCGGCTCGTCAACCGGGCCTTCGTGTCGCGCGCCATCGCAGGCCTGCGCCCGCGCGTGGCGGCCCTGGCCGGGCAGCTCGCCGACGGCCTCGCCGCCGCCCCGCCCGGGCCCGTCGACCTCCTGCCGGCCTTCGCCGAGCCGATCCCGGTGTCGGTCATCGCCGAGCTCCTGGGCGTGCCGGCCGCGGACGCGCCCCGCCTGCTCGGCTGGTCGCACGCCATGGTGGCGATGTATCGCCCCGCCAGGACGCGCGCCGACGAGGACGCCGCCGTCGCCGCCACGCGGGACTTCTCGGCCTATCTCGGCGCCCATCTGGCGGCGCGGCGACGGGCCCCGCGGGACGACCTCCTGACGCTGCTGGCGACGGCGGGCGACGCCATCTCCGAGGACGAGGCCGTCGCCAATGCCGTGCTGCTGCTCAATGCCGGCCACGAGGCCACGGTCCACGCCATCGGCAACGGGGTCGCCGCCATCCTGGCGAGCGGCCTCGATCCGGCGGCGCTGGTGCGGGTGCCGGAGGCGACGAGCGCCACCGTCGAGGAGGTGCTGCGCTTCGAGCCGCCGCTGCACCTCTTCACGCGTTTCGCGCTGGAGCCCGCCACGGTGGGCGGCGTCGACCTCGCGGCCGGGGACCGCATCGGCCTTCTCATCGGCGCCGCCAACCGCGACCCGGCCCGCTGGCCGGACCCCGACCGCTTCGACCCGGCGCGGCCCGCCGCCCCGCATACCGCCTTCGGCGGCGGGCTGCATTTCTGCCTCGGTGCCCCGCTGGCGCGCCTGGAGCTGGAGATCGCCCTGCCGGTGCTGTTCGGCCGCTTCCCCCGGCTCCGCCTCGCCGGACCGCCCCGCTTCGCCGACCGCTACCACTTCCGCGGCCTCGCGGCGCTGCCCGTGACCCTCACCTGAGAACCCGTGGCCATGCCACCTTCCCGGACGCGGAGAGCGATGTCCCCGCCTCAGCTCAGCACGTTGCCGCCGTCGACGTTGAGCGTCTGGCCCACCACGTATTCGGCGTCGTCCGAGGCGAGGAAGACGGCGGCGCCGGCGATCTCCCGGGCGACGCCCATGCGGCCGTAGGGCACGGCGGCCCCGACCTGTCGCTTCTTCTCGCCGACCGGGAGCCCGTCGAGCTTCGCATGGAGCGCGTCGACGTGGTCCCACATGGGCGTGTCGATGACGCCCGGCGCGATGGCGTTGACCCGCACTCCATCCTTGACCAGCGCGAGCGCGGCCGACTGCGTCAGGCTGATCACGGTCGCCTTGGTGGCGGCATAGACGGCCGACTGCGCTTCGCCGCGCCGTCCGGCCTGGGACGCCATGTTGATGATCGCGCCGCGTCGGCCGGCCGCCACCATCCGGCGCGCCGCGGCCTGCATGGTGAAGAACAGGCCCCTGACGTTGATGGCGAAGAGCCGGTCGAAGCTGTCGGGATCGACCGCCAGCAACGGCTGCAGGTCGTAGACGGCCGCGTTGTTGACCAGGATGTCCAGCGGGCCGACGCGGCTTTCGGCGGCCTCCAGGAGGGCCTCGACCGCCGGGATGGAGGCCACGTCCACGGCGAAGCCGAAGGCCGCGGGACCGAGCCTCGCCGCCACGGCCTCAGCCGCCGCGAGCGACCGGTCCGCCACGATCACCCGCGCCCCTTCGGCGACGTAGCGCTCGGCGATGGCGGCGCCGATGCCTCCGGCCCCGCCCGTCACCAGGGCCACCTTCCCACGCAGTCTCATGACGTCCTCCCGTGTCGCGGCCGTGCGGCCCACGCGGGAAAGCCTATGCGCGAGGCGCTGCGGACGGCAACGGCCGGGACGGCCCGATGGACCGCGAAGCCGGCGCGCATCGGCACGGTGCCGCCCTCCGAACCGATGCGCCTCAGTTCGGGATGTCGGCAAGGCTCTTCGGCTCGACCTGCGGGCTGCCGTTCTGCCGCTGGCGGAAGGCGTAGAGCGCCGGATAGGTGCGCAGGCGCGCCCGCATCAGCGAGCCGAGGGGCCGATGCGCGGCGAGGCTGTGGCCCGGCCGGAACGACAGGACGTCGTCCATGAAGAGGCGCCGGGCGTCGCTCAGGGCGTCCTGGGGCGGCAGTGTCAGGCGGGCGACGGGGCGATACGGGCTCTCGTCCTCCGGCCACGGCACGGAGGCGTCCTCGACCGGCATCGTGCCGAGGTCCGTGCAGAGCTGCACGCGGATCTCGAAGACGGCGGGCCGGTCCCGGAAATACGCCACCGTGGCGTCCCGGAACACGTCGGGGTTGCCGTGGAGGTCCATCGCGTCGCGGCCGAGCGCGTCCTGCTCGGGCGCGACCGGCACTGCAACGATCTTGGCGACGTAGTCGCCGTAGCGCAGCGCCGCCTGCGAGTAGTAGCAGTCGGTCAGGGGATGGCGCGGCGTGTGGCCGAAGAAGTCCATCAGCGGGCTGTCGCTGCCCGTGACGGCTTTCACGACCGTGTTGATGACGCCCGACGTGGCCGAGACCGCGCTCTTCACGGCATCCGGCATGGTCCCGCCGGCACCGGCTTCGAGCCCCCTCATGGCGGTGAGGAAGCTGGCGGCATCGCCGTTGGGGAACACCGGGCCGGTGGCGAGCACGAAGTCCTGCGTGGTGTCCGTGTGGCCCGGCAGCCGGTCCCCGTCGACGCCGAACAGCTTGACGGCCAGGCCGCGATGGGTGTGGACGCTGTCGGGCAGGTGTTCGCCCGGCCCCTGCGCCATCCGCACCGCCACGTCGTAGCTGCGCGGGGTCGCGAAGACGCCCTGTCGCAACTCGGGCGGCAGGCCGTCGAGCACGCGCAATTCGCCCTTGAGGAAGGCCGAGGCCTTGGCGTGCGAGGCCCGCACCGTGTGGTGCTGGCGGGCCGCGACCTTCTCGCTCTCGTGCGTCATGGAGGCGATGATGGCGTCGATCGTGGCGTCCTCCCCGGCGGGCACCTGCTCGATGGCGTCGCTGTAGCGGATGTAGGAGACCGGGCTCGGCATGGGGTCTGCTCCTCGACGGGCATCAGGGGTGGGTTCAGTCGGTCGCCGCCGGGATGTCGGCGAGCTGCGCGGTGCGGTCCCGCGTCAGGCGGGCCAGCAGGGCGTCGGGTGGCAGCGCGGGGTAGCGGAGCCTGGCGAAGGCCAGCCAGGCGTCGCGGTAGCGCAGCCAGGCCCGCTCCGTCGCGGCGAGGCCGGCGGCCGTCAGCGTCGTGTCGCGGGCCAGGGCCGGCGCCTTGGCCAGCAGCGCCCGGTACCCGGCGTTGAGCGCCGCATCGGCGGCCTTGGCGTCGTCGGCCGAGGCCGGGGCGATGCGGCCCGCCTCGGCATCGGCGAGGAGCCGGGCGAAGGCCCCCTCGGCCTTCTCCTCGGCGGCGACCACGAAGGCGCCCCGGCCGGTGCCCGACTGGTCGACCTCGTTCTGGCCGCGCGCGTCGACGAAAGCCGCCGCGGCCTTCTGCAGCGGCACGACGGCGGCCCTTTCGGCCGCCGTCCACCGGACCGAAAGGGCCGCGAAGGCGCGGGCCCGGCCGTCCCGGGCGATCAGCTGGTCGTGGTCGGCGCAGACGCCCTGCAGCAGGCCGCTGGTGGCGTCGTCGCAGAGGCTGAAGTCCGTGCCGGTCCAGCCCTCGGCCTTCAGCTTGGCGAGGTGGAGCACGCGGCCGTCGATCTCGGCCGGCGCGCCGCCGGCGCGGCAGGCGAGCGCGGTGGCGAGGTCGAGGTCGCGCGCGGCGCCGCGGCCGTTGGCGTAGACCGTCATCAGCATGCGGTCGCCCGTGAAGCCGAAGTCGGTCACCTGCGGGTCCGCCGACCGGTTCTCCACGACGGCGCAGAGCCGCGCGGCCTTCGGGTCGGCGGGCCGCCCGATGCCGTAGTAGAGCGCCTGGGACGAGCAATCGGCGAGGCCCGCGGCCTCGGCCGGCGTCGGCAGGTCGCCGGCCGGCAGCGTGGCGGCTCCGAGCTTGCGGCAGATCGCCCGGGACGGCGCGTAGGCGGGGGCCCTGGCATCGGGCACGTCGGCCCAGTTCGTTTCCCGCGCCCCGGCGGCACCGGCGGCGACCGGGCCGAGGAGCACGAGCGGGATCAGGGACAGGGCGAGGCGCATGGGGCGGTCACACGGCGCCGAGGTCTTGCTCGGTGTTGTCGAGCACGGCGTTCATGGCGGCCCGGGCCCCGGCGCCGTCGCGCCGCCGCAGGGCGTCCAGCACGGCGCGATGCGCCGCCACGGAGCGGGCCTGGTCGGTCGTGATGCTGTTGGTGGCCCGCAGCGAAGCCCGCAGCGCCGCCGCGATGGTCGCCACGAGCCCGTCCAGCACCACGTTGCGGGATGCCGCGATGATGCCGCCGTGGAAGGCGAGGTCGGCCTCGCAGCAGGCTTCGAGGTCGCGGGGCGCGGCATCCGCCATGGCGTCGAGCGAGGCCGCGAGGGCGGCGAAATCCTCCGCCGTGGCACGGAGGGCGGCGAGTTCGGCCGCCGCCGGCTCGATGATGCGGCGCGTTTCCAGCAGGCCCGCCATGAGGGGCCGGTCGTGCAGGATGTCGGGGTGCCAGGCCAGCAGGTCCGGGTCGAGCATGTGCCAGTCGGCGCGGGGGCGGATGCGGGCGCCGACGCGCTGGCGGCTTTCGATCAGCCCCTTGGCGGCCAGCGTCTTCACGGCTTCCCGCACGGAGGAGCGGCTCACCGCGAAGCGGGCCGCCAGCAGGTCCTCGTTGGGCAGGGCGTCACCGGGGGCCACGGCGCCGCCCAGGACGTCGCGCGCGAGCGTGCCGACGATCTGGCCGTGGATGCGGGCGCCGGACGGCTTGGACGGGCTGATCGCTCTCTCCCCGGGGTTCGGTGCCGGACGGCCCGGCCTGCGGCGCGGCGGGCCTGTCGACCCACCCGGGACTTTCGACCCACCATGGCGTTCTGGCGCCATCCTCGACGGAGCGCAAGCGCCGGGCGGTGGCGAGGCAGCGGTTGAGGCAGCGGTCGAGGCAGCGGTGGAGGGCGCCCCGCACGGGCTGTCGCGATCCGGCGGCTTCCGCTAAGAGGGGCGACCCATCGGCCAGCGGGAAGGCGGCAGAGCGTGACGTCAGAGGGGAACGGGCGGCCACACTACAACTTCAAGGCGCCGCTCGACGCCGCGGCCGCGGCCAGCACCGATCCGCTCCTGTCCAGCCTGATCGCCACCCCGGCCTTCGCGCGCCTCAGCAACGTGCGCTTCCTCGGCGGCATCGACTATGCCCGCATCCCGGCGCCCAACGGCAGGCCGGGAAGCCGGCGCTACACCCGCTACCAGCACAGCCTGGGCGTGGCCCGGCTGGCGCTGCTCTACGCCGACCTGCGCGGGCTCCCCCCGCAGGACCGCAGGCTGATCGGCGCCGCCGCCCTGCTGCACGACATCGGCCACGCCCCGCTGTCCCACTCGCTCGAACCCGTCTTCAAGGAGCATTTCGGGATCGACCACCACGCCGCCACGGCCGACATCCTCCACGGCCGCGTGCCGCTCGGCCAGGACGTCAACGGGCTGCTGGTACGGGCGGGGCTCGACGTGGGGCGGCTCGCCGCCGTGATCGACGGCGAGGACCCGGGCCACGAGGGGTTCTTCGGCGGCCCCATCAACTTCGACACGATCGAGGGCATCCTGCGCTCCCACACCTACGAGCGGCCGGCGCCCCGCCTCAGCCCCGAGACCGTCATGCTGGCGGCGGTGCGGCGGCGCGACACGGCGGACCGCGACACGGTGGACGAGTTCTGGCGCTGCAAGGACATGGTCTACGGCGTCATCATCAATTCCGAGAAGGGCATGCTGGCCGACGCCGTGTGCCAGGACGCCATGCGCCGCGCCATCGGCCGCTTCTCGCGCGCCGACTACTTCATCACCGAGCGCCGGCTCTTCGCCAAGCTGCCGGAGCTGCGGGCCCTGCTGACGGCGCCCCACTTCGAGCGGGAAGCCCGCCGCGCCCTGACGGCGCCGCTCCGGGCCCGCACCCGGCGTTTCTTCACCGACCCGGACAGCGATTTCTTCGCGCGCCACGACAAGGCCCGCTACCGCCAGCAGCGCTCCGAGCGCATCCTGGAGGTGAGCGACCTGACCGATGAGCGCATCGAGGAGTTGCGACAGGACCTGTTCAATGACGCACGCGGCGATCGCGAAGGCCAGGACCTATTCTGACCGCAAGCTCGGCGAGCTGAAGGTCCTCGTGGAGGGCGCCGTGCCGCGCGATGCCGTGGTGGTGGCCTGCGGGTCCTTCGCCCGGCGGGAAGCCTGCGCGGCCTCGGACCTCGACTATTTCATCATCCGCGGCGAGGACGACGACGCGGCCGATCCCGCCTGGGCGGCGACGCTGCACGCGGTGCTGAAGGGCGCCGTGCCGGTGGAAGCCGCGCGCGGCGGCCCCTTCGCCGCCATCGAGCACCTGCCCGACATGGTGCGCAACATGGGCGGGCAGGACGACACCAACCAGCGGCTGACGCGCCGCATGCTGTTCCTGCTCGAAGGCGAGCCCCTGAGCGAGGCCGCCGGCTTCCATGCGGCACGGCGCATCCTGCTCGAACGCTACATCGCGCCGCGCGTCGGCGACGGCATGCTGCCGCTGTTCCTGCTCAACGACCTCATCCGCTACTACCGCACCATCGCGGTCGACTACGAGTTCAAGACCGGGGAAGCCGACAAGCCCTGGGGCCTGCGCAACCTCAAGCTCGTCTTCTCCCGCAAGCTCCTCTACGCCAGCGGGCTCTTCGCGCTCGGCGCCACGCGCGAGGGCGCCGCGGCCGACAAGGTGGCGCGGCTCCAGGCGCTGCTGGGCCTGACGCCGCTCGACCGCATGGCGGCGATCTGCGGCGCCGCGGCCGTCGGCCCCATCTACGACGCCTACGACCATTTCCTCGCCCGCCTGGCGAAGCCCGGCGTGCGGCGCCACCTGGAACGCCTGACGCGCCGGGACCGCGACGACCCCGTGTTCCGCGACCTCAAGGACGCCGGCTACGGCTTCACCCGCGACCTCGCCGCCCTGTTCGAGACCACCTTCGACCACGACCACCCGATCCGCCGCGCCATCCTGTTCTGACGCGGCCGCCCGCCACGGGACCGCCGCGACGGCGAGGCACCGGCCCCTGTCGGGGACGCCGACCCTTCACGCCAATTTAACCGGAATGGCCCCACTCCATTCAACCATGCATCGTGATGTCGGCGCAGGCCGGCGATGGATGGGCGTTCGGATGAGACTCACGGTTTCGCAGACGATGATCCTGTTCGGAGCGCTCACCTGCGCCAGCATGCTGGCGCTCGTGGGGCTGAGCTGGACGGCGCTGGCGCAGTTGGAGGTGAACGGCCCGCTCTACGACAAGATCGTCTCCGGCAAGGACCTGATCGGCGACATCCTCCCTCCCCCCGAATACATCATCGAGGCCTATCTCGAGGCCAACCTCGCGGCGCGGGACGTCGCCCGGGCGGCCCAGCACAAGGCCCGCATCGACGCCTTGCACGGCGAATACGACGCCCGTCACGACCATTGGGCGAAGGCCGACCTTCCCGCCGACATCGCCCGGGACCTCACGGTGACGTCGCATGCGAAGGTGCAGGCCTTCTGGCGATTGCTCGACGGGCAGCTGTTCCCGGCGATCGCGCGCCGCGACGGGGCCGCCGTGTCGACCGCCTTGGACGAGATGGCGACGACCTACGGCGAGCACCGCGAGATCATCGACAGGATCGTGGCGGCGACGACGGCCGCCAACGCGGCCGACGAGGCCCAGGCCGCCGTCTACGTCGACCGCTACAGGCTGGCCCTGGCCGTCGGCAGCCTCGCGGCGGTCGGCCTCGTCCTGTTCGGGCTCGCCGTCGTGGCCCGCCGCGTCACCCGCCCGCTTCTCGCCATGGCGCGGCACATGGCGGCCATGGCGGCCGGCGACGACGGCGCGCCCACGCCGTCGCTGGAGCGCCGCGACGAACTCGGCGCCATGGCGGGCGCGGTCGAAACCTTCAAGGCGGCGGCCCGCGGCAGGGCCTCGCTGCAGGCCGAGGCGGCACGGGTGCGGGACGATGCCGATGCCGCGCGCACGCGGGCCGAGGCGGATCGCGCGACCGCCGCCGCGGACCTCGCCGAGGTCGTCGAGGGCATCGGCCGGGGCCTCGACCAGCTCGCCACCGGCGCCCTCACGTTCCGGCTCGAGCGCAGCTTCGCGCGGGACTACGAGCGGCTGCGCGTCGACTTCAACGACGCCATGGCGAGACTGGCCGACACGCTGACCGTGGTGGCGACGAACACGTCGGCGATCCGCACCGGCACGGGCGACATCTCCACGGCGGCCGAGAACCTGTCCCGCCGCACCGAGCAGCAGGCGGCGAGCCTGGAAGAAACCGCCGCGGCGCTGGGCGAGGTCACCGCCACGGTCCGCAGGACGAGCCTGAGCGCCGCCCAGGCGCGGGACGTCGTCGGCGTCGCCAAGGCCGACGCGGAATCCTCCGCCCTCGTCGTGCGGCGCGCCGTCGAAGCCATGAGCGGGATCGAACACGCCTCGGACCAGATCACCCGGATCATCGGCGTCATCGACGAGATCGCGTTCCAGACCAACCTGCTCGCCCTCAACGCCGGCGTGGAGGCGGCGCGGGCCGGCGAGGCGGGGCGTGGCTTCGCCGTCGTGGCGTCGGAGGTGCGGGCCCTGGCGCAGCGCTCCGCCGAGGCCGCCAAGGAGATCAAGACCCTCGTTTCGGCCTCGGGCCGCCAGGTCGGGCTGGGCGTCGGCCTCGTCGGCGAAACCGGCCAGGCGCTGGGCCGCATCCTGGTCCAGGTCGCGGACCTCAGCACGATCGTGGGCGAGATCGCGGCCTCGGCGCAGGAACAAACCTCGGC
Source organism: Lichenibacterium ramalinae (assembly GCF_004137085.1). Classification (GTDB taxonomy): domain Bacteria; phylum Pseudomonadota; class Alphaproteobacteria; order Rhizobiales; family Beijerinckiaceae; genus Lichenihabitans; species Lichenihabitans ramalinae. The sequence goes on along the minus strand of NZ_QYBC01000005.1, from coordinate 432 downwards.
GCTCGAGCAGATCAATACGGCCATCGACCAGATGGACCAGGCGACGCAGCAGAACGCCGCCATGGCGGGCGAGTCGACGGCGGCGAGCCAGGCCCTGGCGCGCGAGACCGAGGAACTCTCGGGCCTGGTGAACCGCTTCCAGCTCGGCAAGGTGCAGGCGCGCCCCGTCGCCCTGCTGAGGAGAGTCGGCTAGAGCAGATCGCGATCAGGTCGCGTCACCTGATCGCGTGAAGATGCTCGCAAAAACATGGCACGAGAGCAGCATCGGCTTTCTCCGAGTCGCCTTGGCGACTCTAAGCCGGTGAAACTGCTCTCGATTCGAAGCTGGAGCGAATTCGCCCAAGGCGAAAGCGCTCTAGAGTCTGTCAGGCACTTTTGGAACCATACCCTGTATGTCTGATGTAGGCGGCACATTCCTCGGGTGAGAACATG
>NZ_QYBC01000028.1 GCF_004137085.1 Lichenibacterium ramalinae | reverse complement strand
TCGGCGCAGGAGCAGGCGTCGGGCCTCGACCAGGTGAACGGCGCCATCAACCAGATGGACCAGGTCACCCAGCAGAACGCCGCCATGGTGGAGGAATCGACGGCCGCGAGCCGGGCCCTCGCCTCCGAGACCGAGGAGCTGATGCGGCTGATCGGGCATTTCCAGGTGGGCGAGGCGGCCGGCCGGCCGGCCCGCGCCCCGCGCCCGACCGGCCCCTCGCTCGGTCGCCCGGCGGCCGCCCGCCCCGCCGCGGCCCTCAAGGTCGTGGGCCGGGGCGGCGCCGCCCTCATGCCCGCCGCCCTCGTGACCACCCCTGAAGCCGCCGCCTGGGAGGAGTTCTGAGCCGCCGCCGCGCCTGAAGGCCCGCCGCCGTCGCGCCGGGCGGCGGGCCAGGCCCGTCCCTTCGATGCCAGCCGGGCGAGAAACATCGCCCGAAGCGCGATGCGGCGCCGCCGATCGGGGAACAAAGTTTTTCCAGGCTCGGTTCGAAGGCGGGCGACCCGACGGGGTCGCGACACGCCAAGGGACGTCATCGATGACGCTAGCGACACCGCCGCGAGACTTCGAGCCCCTCTCTCCGGGGTCCGTCCTGCCTCGCGACAGCCGGTCCGAGCGCACCCCGGCCCTCCGCATCTACTACGTCTCCCTCTCGATGGTATCGGGACCGTCCGAGTGGTCGATGGTGCTCGATGCCTGTGCCGGCATGGGCTTCGACACGGTGCTGATCTCCCCGCCGGGCGCGCCCGGGCCGCGGAACAACGCCGTGCTGCCCTACGACTGGCACGCGGCCCATCCGGCCCTGGCGGCCTCCGGCCCGCTCGCCGAAGCCGTCGCGGCTCTGGCCGAGGCCTGCCGGGCCCGCGGCCTGCGGCTGATGGCCGACCTCGTCGCCGACCGCGTCGCCTGCGACGGCCCCCTCGCGGCGGAGCTCGGCCTCGCATCCCCCTTCCCCAGCCTGCCCGACCCGCGCGTCGTGCCCGAGGACCGCGGCAGCGTCGCGGTGCCGTTCGGCGACGAGGCCGTGCGGCGGCGCTTCGCCGACCGGCTCGGCGACTACGTGGCCATGCTGGCGACGGCCGGCGTCCGGGGCTTCCGCTGCCTGTCGCCCGACAGCGTCCCGGCGGACGTCTGGGCGGGGGCCCTGTCCCACGCCCGGGCCGCCGCGCCGGACCTCGTGGCCCTCGCCTGGACGCCCGGGACCGTGGCGGAGCGGGCGGCGGGCCTGGCCGGCGCGGGCTTCGACGGCAGTTTCTCGTCGCTGCGCTGGTGGGACTGCCGCGCCGCCTGGCCGGTGGACGAACACGCGCGCCTCGCGGCCCTCGGCCCCGTGCTGGCCTTCCCCGAGGCGCCCTTCGGCCGCAGGCTCGGCGGCGCGCTCGTCCCGGACGAGCGGGCGCTGCGCGAAGCCGAGCGTGCCCTCTGGGTCGCGGCGTCGCTCGGCGAAGGCCTGCTCGTGCCCATGGGGTTCGAGTTCGGGGCGCGCGAGCCCGTGCCGCGGACGGGCGCACCGCGCGAAACCTATGCGGCGCTGCGGGCCGCCCCCCGCTCGGCGCTGGCCGAGGCCGTCCGGGCCGCCAACGGAAGCCTGTTGCGCGATGCCGGCCGGTTCATCGGCGGCGAGATGCGGGTGTTCCGGGGCGCGTCCGACGCGCCCACGGCGGTGCTGCGCGCCGACGCCAAGGATTTCCGCCAGGCGACGAACGTCCGCCTCGTCCTCGTCAACCCCTGGCTCGACCGCACCGCGACGCTGGCGCCGGGCTCGCTCGCCCCCGCCGCCGGCGGCAGCTTCCCGTTCCGCGACATCCTGGGCTCGGGGCCGAACCTCGCCGCCGACAGCGCGGCGAGCCTGCCGCCCGCCGCCGTGCGGGTGCTGGAAGGCGGCGCCACGCGGCCCGTCGACCTCCCCGACGAGGCCCTGAAGTTCTCGACCGAGACCGCCATCGCGGCGCCCCGCCTCGTCATCGAGGCCGTGGCGCCGGCGGTCGACGGCGGCCGCTACGCCGTCAAGCGCATCGTCGGCGACGTCGTGCGCGTCGAGGTCGACGCCTTCGGCGAGGGGCACGACCGCATCGCCGTGGCGCTGCAATGGCGTGCCGCCGACGAGACGGCCTGGCGGGAGCGCCGCATGCAGCCGCTCGGCAACGACCGGTGGGCCGCCGACCTGCCGCTGGAGCGGCTCGGCCGCTACCTGTACCGGGTCGAGACGTGGCGCGACGACTTCGCCATGTTCCGCCACGAGGTCGAGGCCAAGCACGGGGCGGGCCTCGCGGTGCCGCTCGAGCTGGAGGAGGGCCGCCGCCTCGTCGACCGGGCGCTGAAGGGCGCCGCGGGCGAGGCCGCGGCCCGGCTCCGGCCCATCGCCGACCGCCTCGCCGGGGCCGACGATGCGGCGCGGCTCGCCCTGCTGCTGGCCCCCGAGACCGACGAGGCCATGCAGGCCGCCGACCCGCGGCTGTTCCGCACCGCCAGTGCCGAGATCCCCGTCGATGCCGAGCGCAAGGGCGCGGGTTTCGCGAGCTGGTATTCGATCTTCCCGCGTTCGCAGAGCGGCGACCCGAACCGCCACGGCACCTTCGACGACGTGATCCGGCGCCTGCCGTCGATCCACGCCATGGGCTTCGACGTGCTCTACTTCACGCCGATCCACCCCATCGGCCGCATCAACCGCAAGGGGCGCAACAACAGCCTGACGGCCGGCCCTGACGATCCCGGCAGCCCCTACGCCATCGGTGCCGCCGAGGGCGGCCACGATGCCATCCACCCCGAACTCGGCACCTTCGAGGACTTCCGTCGCCTCGTCGCCGCCGCCGCCGACCAGGGGCTGGAGATCGCGCTCGACATCGCCATCCAGGCCTCGCCCGACCACCCGTGGCTGAAGGACCATCCCGAATGGTTCAACTGGCGGCCGGACGGCACCATCCGCTACGCCGAGAACCCGCCGAAGAAGTACGAGGACATCGTCAACGTCGATTTCTACGCGCCGGGCGCCCTGCCGTCGCTGTGGATCGAACTGCGCGACATGATCATGCTATGGGTGGAGCAGGGCGTGAAACTGTTCCGCGTCGACAACCCCCACACCAAGCCCTTCCCCTTCTGGGAATGGGCCATCGAGGACATCCGCCAGCACCACCCCGACGTGGTCTTCCTGTCGGAAGCCTTCACCAAGCCCAAGGTGATGTACCGGCTCGCCAAGGTCGGGTTCTCGCAGTCCTATACGTATTTCACCTGGCGCAACACGAAATACGAGATGACCGACTACCTGACGGAACTGACCACGCAGCCGCCCAAGGACTTCTTCCGCCCGCACTTCTTCGTCAACACGCACGACATCAATCCGGACTTCCTGCAGGACGCGCCGCGCCCCGCCTTCCTGATCCGCGCCGCGCTGGCCACCATGCTGTCCGGGCTGTGGGGCGCCTACAACGGCTTCGAACTCTGCGAGGGCCGGCCCGACCAGAAGCGGAAGGAATATGCCAACAGCGAGAAGTACCAGCTGACGGCGTGGGACCACGATCGCCCCGGCAACATCATCGGCGAGATCACGCAGCTCAACCGCATCCGACGGGACAATCCCGCGCTGCATTCGCACCTCGGCCTCACCTTCAGGTCGGCGTATAACGACAATATCCTGTTCTTCCAGAAGGAGACGCCGTCCCGCGACAACGTCCTGCTGATCGCCATCAGCCTCGACCCCTATTCGGCCCAGGAGGCCGACATCGAGATCCCCCTGTGGGAATGGGGCCTGCCCGACGGCGGCACGGTCGCCGTTGAGGATCTGATGCGCGGCTCTAGTTTCGACTGGACCGGCAAGATCCAGCGCATCCGCCTCGATCCCGCCGAATTGCCCTTCTCCATCTGGCGGCTCAACGCTGCGAGGACCATCTGATATGGCGGCTCACACCCAGGCCACGATTCCCGACGACCCGCTCTGGTACAAGGATGCCGTCATCTATCAACTGCACGTGAAATCGTTCTTCGATGCCAACAACGACGGCATCGGCGATTTCGCGGGGCTCAATGCCAAGCTGGACTATGTCGCGAGCCTGGGCGTCACGGCGGTGTGGCTGCTGCCCTTCTACCCGAGCCCGCGGCGGGACGACGGCTACGACATCGCCGGCTACGAGGACGTCAGCCCCGATTACGGCACGCTCGACGAGTTCAAGCACTTCGTCTCGGCCGCCCACGAGCGCGGCATCAAGGTCATCACGGAACTCGTCATCAACCACACGTCGGACCAGCATCCCTGGTTCCAGGAAGCCCGCAACGCGCCGAAAGGCTCGCCCGCCCGCGATTTCTACGTGTGGTCCGACACGGACGACAAGTTCCCCGAGACGCGCATCATCTTCATCGACACGGAGAAGTCGAACTGGACCTGGGACCCGGTGGCCGGCCAGTATTTCTGGCATCGGTTCTACTCGCACCAGCCGGACCTGAACTTCGACAACCCGCGCGTGCTGGACGAAGTGCTGCGCGTGATGAAGTTCTGGCTGGACATGGGGGTCGACGGGCTGCGGCTCGACGCCATCCCCTACCTGATCGAGCGGGAAGGGACGAGCAACGAGAACCTGCCCGAGACCCACGTCATCCTGAAGAAGATCCGGGCTTCGCTCGACGCCTCCTACCCGGACCGCATGCTGCTGGCCGAAGCCAATATGTGGCCGGAGGACACGCAGATGTACTTCGGCGACGGGGACGAATGCCACATGGCGTTCCACTTCCCCCTGATGCCGCGGATGTACATGGCGATCGCCAAGGAAGACCGCTTCCCCATCACCGACATCATGCGCCAGACGCCCGAGATCCCCGAGAACGCGCAATGGGCGATCTTCCTGCGCAACCATGACGAGCTGACGCTCGAGATGGTGACGGACGAGGAACGCGACTACCTGTGGAACACCTACGCGTCCGACAAGCGGGCGCGCATCAACCTCGGCATCCGCCGGCGGCTCGCGCCGCTGCTGCAGCGGGACCGGCGCCGCATCGAGCTGATGAACGGGCTGCTCCTGTCCATGCCGGGCACGCCCGTCGTCTATTACGGCGACGAGATCGGCATGGGCGACAACATCCACCTCGGGGACCGCGACGGCGTCCGCACCCCGATGCAGTGGACGGAGGACCGCAACGGCGGCTTCTCGCGCGCCGACCCCGCCAGCGTGGTGCTGCCGCCCATCATGGACCCGCTCTACGGCTTCAACGCCGTCAACGTGGAGGCCCAGGCGCGCGACCCGCATTCGCTGCTGAACTGGATGCGGCGCATGCTGTCGCTGCGGCGCAACCACCAGGCCTTCGGCCGCGGCACGCTGCGCTTCCTCTACCCCGGCAACCGCCGCGTGATGGCCTACCTGCGCGAGTTCGACGGCGACACGATCCTGTGCGTCGCCAACCTGGCCCGCACCCCGCAGGCCGTGGAGCTCGACCTCGCCGAATACGAGGGCTGCGTGCCGGTCGAACTGTCCGGCCCCTCGCCCTTCCCGCCCGTCGGCAAGCTCAACTACCTGCTGACGCTGCCGCCCTACGGCTTCTACTGGATCGCGCTGTCCAAGGAGGAGAAGCCGCCCGCCTGGCACCAGGCCGGGGGCGAGCAGCTGCCGGAGTTCCAGACGCTGGTGGTGCGCGACAGCCTGAAGGAGCTGCTCGACGAGCGCTACACGGCGCGCATCCTCAACGAGCTCCTGCCCGTCTACCTGCCGCGCCGCCGCTGGTTCGCCGCCAAGAACCAGCGCATCGTCGGGGCGCGCCTCGCCTATGCGGTGGCGCTGACCACGCTGCAGGACGTGTTCCTCATCGAGGTCGAGGTCGAGACCGCCGGCCGGGTCGACCGCTACCAGATGCCGGCCGGCATCGCCTGGGAAGGCGAGGGCGACTCCGCCTATGCCCAGCAGACCGCCATGGCGCGGGTGCGCCGCGGCCGGCGCGTCGGCTACCTCACCGACGCCTTCGCGCTCGACGCCCTGCCGCGCGGCATCCTGCGCGCCGTCAAGGCGCGCGGTTCGCTCGGCCTGCCGGGCGGCGGCGAGATCCAGGCCCGCGCCACCGACGCCATCGACCTCGTCGAGGGCATCGAGGAGGCCAAGCTCCGCTGGCTGACCGCGGAACAATCCAACTCGTCGGTGATCGTCGGCAACCTCGCCATCGTCAAGCTGATCCGCCGCGTCGTGCCGGGCATCCACCCCGAGGCCGAGATGACGCGCCACCTCACCGCCATCGGCTACGACAACACGGCGCCGCTGCTCGGCGAGATGGTGCGGGTCGACGCCGACGGCACGCCCAACACGCTCGCCATCGTGCAGGGCGTCATCCAGAACCAGGGCGACGCCTGGACCTGGGTGCTCGACAACCTGCGCCGGGCCGTGGAGGACGCGGCCCTGACCGACAGCGCCGCCAGCGCCGACTACCAGGTGCTCGACACCTTCGTGGGCACGATCGGCCGCCGCCTCGGCGAGCTGCACCGGGCCCTGGCGGCCCCGAGCGAGGACGCGGCCTTCGGCCCCGTCGAGGCCGATGCCGCCGCCGTCGAAGCCTGGCGCCGCACCATCGGCGCCGAGGTCGCCCACGCGCTCGACGCGCTGGAGGCCCAGCGCGGCACGCTCGACGACGAGGCGGCGAGCCTCGCCGCCGCCGTGCTGGAAAAGCGCCAGGCGACGCTCGCCGCCGTCGACCGGCTCGCCGAGGCCGGCCTCGGCACCGTGATGACGCGCGTCCACGGGGACTTCCACCTCGGCCAGGTGCTGGTCAGCGGGCCCGACGCCTTCATCATCGACTTCGAGGGCGAGCCCGTGAAGACGCTGGAGGAGCGCCGCGCCAAGGCGAGCCCGCTGCGCGACGTCGCGGGGCTGCTCCGCTCGCTCGACTATGCGGCGGCGGCCGTGTCGGGCATCGAGGAGGATGCCGGGCCCCAGCCCGTGCGCGAGCGGCGGCAGGCGCTGCTCGACGCGTTCCGGCGCGAATCCGCCGCGGCCTTCCTGCGCCACTACCGCGCGGCGGCTTCGGGCGAGGAGGCCGGCGACGATGTCGGGGCGGAGGCGGATCCGCTGCTCGACCTGATGCTTCTGGAGAAGGCCGCCTACGAGATCGGCTACGAGGTGGCCAATCGGCCGAAATGGCTGGCGATCCCGCTCGGCGGGTTCAAGGCGATCGTGGATCGCCTGACGGATGGGGAGGAGCGCGCGTGACGGCTGTTCGGGACGCGATGGCCGGGATCGGCCACGACGCCGTGACTGCGCTGGTCGAGGGGCGGCACGGGGATCCGTTCGCCATCCTCGGCGACCACCGGGTCGGGGGCGAGCGCGTCATCCGCGCCTTCATGCCGGGCGCGCGGGGCGTCGACGTCCTGGCGCGCGAGGACGGCAGCCGCATCGGCACCCTGGAGATGGCGCATCCGGCGGGGCTCTTCGCCGGGCCCGTCGCGGCGGCCGGCCCCTACCGGCTCCGGGTGCGCTGGCCCGATGCCGTGCAGGACACCGAGGATCCCTACAGCTTCGGCCTGCTCCTCGGCGACCTCGACCTGCACCTGATCGGCCAGGGCACCCACTACCAGCTGGGCCGCTGCCTCGGCGCCCAGGCCATGAGCTGCGAGGGCGTGGTGGGGGTGCGCTTCGCCGTGTGGGCGCCCAACGCCCGCCGCGTCTCGGTCGTGGGCGACTTCAACAGCTGGGACGGGCGGCGCCTGCCGATGCGCCTGCGCGGCAGCGCCGGCGTGTGGGAGCTGTTCGTGCCGGGCATCGGGCCCGGCACGCGCTACAAATACGAGATCGTCGGCCCCGCCGGCAACGTCCTGCCGCAGAAGGCCGACCCGGTGGCGCGCGCCGCCGAGGCCGCCCCCGCCACGGCCTCGATCGTGGCGCGCTCCGAGCCCTTCCCCTGGACGGACGGCGACTGGAAGGCGGCGCGGGCCCACCGACAGGCCCTGGATGCGCCGATCTCGGTCTACGAGGTCCATGCCGGGTCCTGGCTGAAGCTGATGGAGGAAGGCGGCCGCAACCTCGACTGGCGCGAACTGGTGGACAGGCTCGTGCCCTATGTGGCGGCGCTCGGCTTCACCCACATCGAGTTCATGCCCATCATGGAACACCCCTTCGGGGGCTCCTGGGGCTACCAGACGCTCGGCCTCTTCGCCCCCACGGGCCGCTACGGCGCGCCGGAAGACTTCGCCTATTTCGTCGACCGCTGCCACGCGAGCGGGATCGGCGTCATCCTCGACTGGGTGCCGGCGCATTTCCCGACCGATGCCTGGGGGCTGGCCCAGTTCGACGGCACGCCGCTCTACGAGCATGCCGACCCGCGCGAAGGCTTCCACCAGGACTGGAACACGCTGATCTTCAACCTCGGCCGCAACGAGGTGAAGGGCTTCGTCATCGCCAGCGCGATGGAATGGCTCGAGCGCTACCACGTCGATGCCCTGCGGGTCGACGCCGTGGCGTCGATGCTCTACCGCGACTACAGCCGCAAGGCCGGCGAGTGGGTTCCCAACAAGTTCGGCGGGCGCGAGAACCTCGAGTCGGTCGAGTTCTTCCGTCACCTGAACAGCATGGTGCACCAGCGCGAGCCCGGCGCCCTCGTCATCGCCGAAGAATCGACGGCCTGGCCGGGCGTGACGGCGCCGGTCGAGCAGGGCGGGCTCGGCTTCGACATGAAGTGGAACATGGGCTGGATGCACGACACGCTCCAGTACATGGAGAAGGAGCCCGTCTACCGCCGCTTCGACCATCACCTCATGACCTTCGGGATGGTCTACGCCTATTCCGAACACTTCATGCTGCCGCTCAGCCACGACGAGGTGGTGCACGGCAAGGGATCGATGATCCGCAAGATGCCCGGCGACGACTGGCAGAAGTTCGCCAACCTGCGGGCCTATTACGGTTTCATGTGGATGTTCCCGGGCAAGAAGCTGCTGTTCATGGGGGGCGAGATCGGCCAGTGGCGCGAGTGGAACCACGATGCCTCGCTCGACTGGGACCTCCTGGACAATCCCCACCACAGCGGCCTGCAGCGGCTGGTCGGCGACCTCAACCGCCTCTACGCCGCCGAACCCGCGGTCCACGCGACCGACAGCGACCCGGAGGGCTTCCGCTGGGCCGGCCCGGAAGACGCGGAGAACTCGGTCTTCGCCTTCTTCCGGCAGATCCCGCATGGCGGCGAAAGGCTGCTGGTCGTCAGCAACATGACGCCGGTGCCGCGCACGGGCTACCGGGTCGACGTGCCGGAGGCCGGGTACTGGCGCGAGGTGCTCAACACGGATGCGGGCGGCTACGGCGGCGGCAACCTCGGCAACGGGGGCGGCGCCGAGGCCGAGAGCGCGGACGGGACGGCCTGGCTGCGGCTCACCCTGCCGCCCCTCGCCACCATCGTGCTGAAGGGGCCGTCGGCCGCCGGGCGGTGACGGCGACGGGCGTCGACGACGACGGGCGATGACGACGACGGGCTCGGGCGATATGCGCCCGGGCCCGGGAAGCGCGGCGGAGGCACGACCACTCCGCCGTCGCCTCCTCTCTGACGCGGCACGACCTTTCGCCATCGTCGCAGGCCCGTGGCCTGGAGCGGACCCGGTCGTAAGGGCGATTGAACCTGCCTCGTCGGAGGCAGACGATGAGGATCGCCCCCCGGTGGTTCCGGATCCACACCGCGAAGGCTCGCCGCGGGCCGGGCCAGCCGCCGATCATGACTAACCGATCCCTACCGTCCAGCCCGCGATAATTTTCTGGGCATTTTTAGCGCATTCGGCTTTCCAATGGGAAAGGCTCGCGGCGCATTTCGTCGCGCCAAAGAACACAAACCGATCAATATTGGGCTGTTGAGCCCAGACCCGAGGTCTTCTGGCTTGAATGACGCGTGAGCAGATCCGGTCCTGCATTGGATCGCTACAGGAAACGGTAACGAGTTCCACTCTTAAGTCACATCCGGAAGCGGGTTTCGATCCGTCGGCATGACGCCTCATCCAGTCCATCATGGGCATCGATCGCAATAGATGCCGACACATCGTCGGTCCTCTGCGTCATCTATAGCGCCATGAAGCGGGTGCACGGTATCATGCTGGCGATGCTGGTTCGTTATAGCAGGAACAGACTGTTCCACCTCGGTCACCTGCAGGACATCGTCGGCACCATGCGGGGCAGCCCCTGCGAGGCCGCGACTGTCGCCCGCGAGATGGCGGGGCGCGGGAGTTTCGACCTCGTTACCGCCGGCCAAGACGTGCCGACGGTGGGCGGCATCGCCGTCGGACAGCGGCTCCGCGACCTGGCCGCCTGCGCCCGGCTCCCGACGCCGAGGCTTGCGGCGGCATCGCACGGATCGGTGCGGCCGGCGGCCCCGGGGGCGGTCGCGACCGGGGCCCTGCCGACGCGGTCGAAGCGGATCGGACTCGGCGTCAGGCTGCGCAACTTCATGACGTCGCCGAGTGTCCTGCGGGCCTGCGACGACCTGGCCGCCCGCCTGGCCGGCGAGGTCGAGGTCGCCACCCGCAAGCTGCACGAGCGCGAAGAGGAGATGATCTTCCGCCTGTCGCTCGCGGTGGAATATCGGGACGGCGACACGGGCGAGCACACGGTGCGGGTCGCGCGCTACAGCCGGATGATCGCCGAGGAACTCGGCCTTCCGGCCGAGGACTGCCGCAACCTGTACCTGGCGGCACCGCTGCACGACATCGGCAAGGTGGCGGTGCCCGATCAGGTGCTGCTCAAGCCCGGCCGCCTCACCGCCGAGGAGACCATGGTGGTCCGCATGCATGCGGCCGTGGGCGAGCGCATCCTGGGCGACAGCGCCTCCGACCTGATCCGCCTCGCCGCCGAGATCGCCGGCTACCACCACGAGCGCTGGGACGGGGCGGGCTATCCCCGGGGGCTGGCGGGCGAAGCGATCCCGCTCAGCGCCCGCATCGTCGCCGTCGCCGACGTCTTCGACGCCATGACGACGGAGCGCCCCTACAAGTCGGCGCTGCCGGTGGGGGCCGCGCTCGCCTACCTTTCGGCGGAACGGAGCCGGCACTTCGAACCGCGCTGCGTCGACGCCTTCCTGTCCGCCTACGCGCGCCTCCACCCGGGCCTCGCCCGGAGCGAACGGGGTGCCGGCGTGCCGGACCCGGCCGCGGCGCTGCCGCCGACGGTCAGCGCGGCCTGGCCGGGACCCTGCGGCGACGTCGCCCTTCCGCGGGCCTGCGCCGGATAGGCCCGCGCCCCTCCCCTCCCCTTCCCCCTTGTCGAGCCGCTCCATGATCGATGACGCCCACACGGAACGCCTGACCGGCGACGGCCTGCTGCCCGGTGCCGACGCCCTGCACGCCCGGCTCAGCGCCCTCGTGGCCGCGGGGCGGCCGATCACGCTGGACCTGTCGGGCGTGGCCGCCGCCGACGCCAGCTTCGTCCAGCTGATGGTGTCGGCCTCGCTCTCGGCGGAGCGGGCCGGCCAGTCGCTGACCCTGACCGGCGTCTCCGAGAAGCTCCGCCGCCTCTTCGACGGAGCCGGGGTGTCGGTGGACCCCGCCGCCGGCCGCATCACGCTCAACTGAGGACCCCACAATGGCTACCGTACTCACGGTCGACGACTCGCCGAGCGTCCGCCAACTCATCCGCATCGTCCTCGAAGGCGCCGGCTACACCGTCGTGGAAGCCGAGAACGGCCAGGACGGGCTCGCCAGGGCCAAGGCCACGGCACCCGACCTCATCATCACCGACCTCAACATGCCGGTGATGAACGGCCTCGACTTCATCCGGGCCCTGCGGTCGACACCCTCCGTCGTGGGCGTGCCGATCGTGTTCCTGACCACGGAATCGAACGATGCCCTGAAGCAGGAGGCCAAGGCGGCGGGGGCGACGGGCTGGATCACCAAGCCGTTCAAGCCCGAGCAGGTGCTGGCCGCCGCCACCAAGCTGGTGCGCAAATGAGCGCCGTGGATCCCGCCGACGTCTTCCGGCAGGAAGCAGCCGAGCTGCTCGACAACCTCGAGGTGACGCTTCTCGACCTCGGCCACGATGCGGGGAACCGGGACCTCGTGGACGCGGCCTTCCGCGCCATGCACACCATCAAGGGCTCGGGCGCGATGTTCGGCTTCGACCGGCTCGCCGCCTTCACCCACGATTTCGAGACGGCCTTCGACCTCGTCCGGCAGGGCAAGGTCGCGGCGAGCCAGAGCCTCGTCCAGGTGGCGCTGGCGGCCCGCGACCACATGCGGGCGCTGATCGAGGACCCCGACGGCGCCGACGCCGTGATCGGTCGCTCGATCCTCGACAACCTGCAGGTGCTCGTGGACCCCGCCGCTGCCGTTCCGGCCGGCACAGCCACGCGTCCCGCCGCCGCGGCTCCCGCCGCCGCGGCGCGCGGCTGGCGGCTCGCCATCCGGTTCCGGCCCGACGTCCTGCGCAACGGCACCGACCCGCTCGCGTTGCTCGACGAGCTGCGCGACCTCGGCCCCTGCACGGTGCGGGCCGTGCTGGACGACGTGCCGGCGCTCGACGCCCTCGACCCCAAGGACCTGCACGTCGCCTGGACGGTGGACATCGAGGGCGAGTGTTCGCGGCAGGCGATCGACGACGTGTTCGTCTTCGCGCTCGACAGCATGGACCTCGGCGTGACGCCGCTCGGCGTGGTCGCCGCCCCGAGCCCCGTGCCGCCGGCCGGGGTGTCGGAGCCGGTCGCCCTGCAGGAGCGGGTCGGCGCGTCGGAGCCGGTCGCCGCTTCGGAGCCGGCCGCCGAGCGCCGCGAACGCTCGCGGCGCGGCGAGGACCGCCCGTCGAGCAGCGTGCGCGTGCCGGCCGAGCGGCTCGACGAGCTGATGGACCGGGTGGGCGAACTCGTCATCGCCCAGGCGCGGCTGTCGCAGCTCGCCCATGGCCGCATCGACCCCAACGTGAAGGCGGTCTCCGAGGAGATCGAGCGGCTCGCCGCGGGCCTGCGCGACATCACCATGGGGATCCGCATGGTGCCGATCGGGTCCCTCTTCGCCCGGTTCCGCCGCCTGGTGCACGACCTGTCGCGCGACCTCGGCAAGCCCGTCGAACTCAACACGGAGGGCGAGGACACCGAACTCGACAAGACCATGATCGAGCGCCTCGCCGACCCGCTGGTGCACGTCATCCGCAACGCCGTCGACCACGGCCTCGAAAGCCCCGAGCGCCGCGCCGCGGCCGGCAAGCCCGCCGCGGGCCGCATCGCCCTCACGGCCCGCCATGTCGGCACCCAGGTGCTGATCACCGTGGAGGACGACGGCGGCGGCCTCGACACGAAGCGCATCCGCGCCAAGGCCGAGGAGCGGGGCCTGGTGTCGCCCGGCGCGGCGATGAGCGACGCCGACATCCACCAGATCCTGTTCCAGCCGGGCTTCTCGACGGCCCAGACGGTCTCGGCCCTGTCGGGGCGCGGCGTCGGCATGGACGTCGTCAAGCGCAACATCGAGGCCATGCGGGGCACGATCGACCTGTCGAGCGAGGCCGGGCGCGGCACCAACGTGACGCTTCGCCTGCCGCTGACCCTCGCCATCATCGAGGGCTTGCTGATCCGGGTCGGCGAGGGCCGCTACATCGTGCCCCTGTCGGCCATCGAGGAATGCATCGAACTGCCGGCCGGCCAGGACGCGCGCAGCCGGGCACGCGACCGCCTCGACGTCCGCGGCCGCCTCGTGCCCCTGCTGCGCCTGCGCGAGATGTTCGACGCCGAAGGCGCGCCCGACGCCCACCAGAAGGTCATCATCGTGTCGGTGGGCGACAGCCGGGTGGGCCTCGTCGCCGACGCCATCGTGGCCAGCCACCAGACGGTGATCAAGTCGCTGTCGAAGCTCCACGCCGACGCCACGATGTTCTCGGGCGCCACCATCCTGGGCGACGGCAGCGCCGCCCTGATCCTCGACGTGGCGCAGCTCGTCGCCCTGGGCGAGCCGCGCCCCGAGACCGCGACCGCCAGAACCACGCATGCCGAGGCTTCGACCGCGATGAGGGCCGCATGACCGACACCGTTCCGAACGCCGCTCCCCTGCGGGTGCTGATGATGGGGCTCGGCGACGAGATCTTCGCCATCGAGGCCGGCATCGTGCGCGAGATCATCGACCCGGTCCCGGCCACCCGGGTGGCGGGGGCGAAGCCCCACCTCCCCGGCGTCGTCAACGTGCGGGGCAACGTGATCCCGCTGGCCGACATCCGCGTCCGCTTCGGCATGGAACGCCGCCCCGCCACGGCCGACACCCGGATCGTCGTGATGGAGGTCGAGATCGATGGCGAACCCGTGGTGGTCGGCGTCATCGCCGACAAGGTCCACGACGTCACCGAGATCATGCCCTCCGACTGTCAGGAGGCGCCCCGCGTCGGCCTGCATTGCCGGCCCGAATACGTCCGTTTCATCGCCCGATGGAACGACGACTTCATCGTCGTTCCCGAGATGGAACGCATCCTCAACTGACACGCCCCGAAGAAAGAGATGACCATGCGCTTCACCATCAAGACCAAGCTCGGCCTCGCCTTCGGCGGGCTCCTGACCTGCCTCGCCGTCAGCGGCACCGTCGGCGTCGTCAGCCTGTCCTCCTCCAACGACCGCATGCAGGACTTCGCCCATCGCCCCTTCGCCCAGGTGCAGCGGGTCGGCCAGTTGCAGGCCGACATGATCAATTCCGCCCGCGTCCTGAACCGGAGCCTGTCCGAGAACACGGACGCGGCCCGGGCCTCGGTGCGGAAAAGCTTCACCGAATTCCAGGCCGACTTCGACACGGTCTTCAAGCAATACGTCGATCTCGTGCCCGCCGAGGCCCGTGACGCGAACATCGGACCGGCGCGCAGCGCCTGGGCGGCCTACGGTGCCGAAACCGCCAAGGCCTGGGATTTCATCCTGATGAACACCCAGAACAAGGCGATGTTCCTGGCCTTCCAGACCAGCAAGGGCGTCGTCGAGCATCTCATGTCGTCCTACGGTCCGCTCCTGCAGACGCTCAAGGCCGAGAAGGACGGAGCGGCCCTGGACTCCCTCACCAGCTTCCGCCTCGACCTCGAAACCCTGCGCCTGATCCGCTACAAGGTCGTGCTGTCCTCGGACGACGAGTCGACGACTGCCTTCGCCAAGGACTATGCGGGGGTCCTGGCCCGCGCCACCGCCACGCTCGGCACCCTGGCGCAGGGTGCGAGCCCCCAAGCGGCGCCTCAGGTCCAGGCGCTGCGGGCCGCCTTCCAGGCCTATGTCGAACTCGACAAGGAGGTGATCCGGCTCGGCATGGTGAACGGCGACGCGAAGGCCATCGACATGGTGACGGTGGGCACCGTGAAGGCGGCACGCGAGGCCATGCTGGGCGAGCTGACCAAGCTCAAGGACTTCGAGGGCAAGGTGGCGAACGGCTTCGTTTCGGACACGCAGAGCGCCTTCGAGTCGGCCCGGATCATGATGATGGTCCTCGTGGCCGCCGCCGTGCTGGCCGGTCTCGCCATGGCGTTCTGGATCGCCCTGTCGATCTCGCGCGGGTTGTCGACCTCGGTCAAGCTCGCCGAAGCGGTCGCGGACGGCGACCTCACGCAGAAGATCGACGCCCGGGGCAATGACGAACTCGGCGACCTCCAGCGCGCCATGAAGGGCATGGCCGACAAGCTGCGCGACGTGGTGGGACAGGTGACGGCCGCGGCGCAGCACGTCTCGTCCGGCAGCCAGGAACTGTCGGCCTCGGCCGAGCAGCTGTCCCAGGGCTCGACCGAGCAGGCGGCATCCACCGAGGAAGCCTCGGCCTCCATGGAGCAGATGGCCGCCAACGTGAAGCAGAACGCCGACAACGCCGGCCAGACCGAGGTGATCGCCCGCCGTTCGGCGGCCGACGCGGAAGCCAGCGGCGTCGCGGTCGGCAAGGCGGTCGAAGCCATGCAGACCATCGCGCAGAAGATCACCATCGTGCAGGAGATCGCCCGCCAGACCGACCTGCTGGCGCTCAACGCCGCCGTGGAAGCGGCCCGGGCCGGGGAACACGGCCGCGGCTTCGCCGTGGTGGCGTCCGAGGTGCGCAAGCTGGCCGAACGCTCGCAGGCGGCCGCCACCGAGATCGGCGCCCTGTCGGGCGAGACCGTGAAGGCCGCGCAGGACGCCGGCGGCATGCTGTCGAGGCTGGTGCCCGACATCCGGCGCACGGCGGAGCTGGTCGAGGAGATCACGTCGGCGTGCCGCGAGCAGGACGTGGGGGCGAGCCAGATCAACCAGGCCATCGGCCAGCTCGACAAGGTGACGCAGCAGAACGCCGCGGCGTCCGAGCAGGTGTCGTCGACCTCCGAGGAGCTGTCGAGCCAGGCCGAGCAGCTCCAGGCCTCCATCGCCTTCTTCCGCACCGAGGCCGGCGCCGCGGTGTCGGCCACCCCGGCCGCCGCCACTCATCCGGTGGCCCGGCTGCAGCGGCGGGTGGCCGAGGAGATGAAGCCCGGTCGCGCCTCCGGTGCCCCGCGTCCGTCCCGCGCCGCGCGCCAGACCGGCGGCTTCGCGCTCGACATGGCCGAAGGCGGCGACGCCCGCGACGACAGCTTCCGCCGCGCGTCCTGAACCACGGGTCGGCGGGGCGATGACGCCCCGCCACTCCCCCTTTCGCGGCCTCGACCGAAACCGGAGCGCCCCCCTTGTCCTACGCTGCACAATATCTGACGCTCGGCCTGGGGCCGGAAATCTTCGGCATCGACATCCGCCACGTCCGCGAGATCCTGGACCTGCGCGATGTCGCGGCTCTCCCCCGGGCCCCGGCGTTCCTGCTCGGCATGACCGACGTCCGCGGCGAAGGCGTGCCGGTCATCGACCTGCGCCTCAAGCTTGGCCTGCTGGCCGTGCCGGCGACGCCCACGACCCGCATCATCATCCTCGACGTGCCGATCGACGGGCGGCCGACGCCGGTCGGCTTCGTGGCCGACCGGGTGATCGCCGTTTCGACGCTCGACGAAGGGCAGCTCGACCCCGCACCGTCCGTCGGCGGCCGCTGGCATGCGCAGTGCCTCGCCGGCATCGGGCGCCGGGACGGCGCCTTCGTCATCGTGCTCGCCATCGACCGGCTGATGGCACACGACGGAACGACGCTGCTGCCCGACCTCGCCGTCGCCGCGTGAGCCCCGCGGGGCACCCTTCCCCACACCTGCCCGGCTCCCCTCCCGCGATCCCGCCGTTGAGCACCATGCAGCCAGCCATAGACAGCCTTTCGGACCGCCGGTTCGCCGCCATCGCGCATTTCGTCGAGGGCGAGGTGGGGATCAAGCTGCCGCCGTCCAAGCGGATCATGGTGGAGGGGCGCCTGCGCAGGCGGGTCCGCGCCCTCGGCCTCCGCGGGCTCGACGATTACGCGGCCCACCTGTTCGACCGGGGTGCGCTGGCGGGCGAGGCGGCGCATCTCGTCGACTGCGTCACCACCAACAAGACCGACTTCTTCCGCGAGCCGGCCCATTTCGATTTCCTGCGCGGCACCGCCGTGCCGCAGCTCGTCGGGCCGCGCGGCGACCGCATGCTCAAGGTGTGGAGCTCCGCCAGTTCCATCGGGGCCGAGGCCTACACGATCGCCATGGTGCTGCAGGACATGGTCGCGGCCGGCGCACGCTTCCGCTTCTCCGTGCTGGGCACCGACGTGTCGCGCCAGGTCCTCGAACAGGCGCGCGCGGCCGTGTATCCCGACGCCATGATGGAGCCGGTGCCGGCCGCGATGCGCCAGCGCTACCTCATGCCGTCGCGCACGGCCGCCGACGCGCGGGTGCGCGTCGTGCCCGAACTGCGCCGCCTCGTGCAGTTCCACCCGCTGAACCTCATGGAGCCCAGCTACCCCTTCGACCGCGACGTCGACGTCATCTTCTGCCGCAACGTGCTGATCTACTTCGACGTCGCGACGCAGGCCGCCGTCGTGGAGCGCCTCGCCGGGCACCTGCGGCCGGGCGGCTACCTGATCCTCGGCCATTCTGAATCCATGGCGGGCGGCGGGGTGCCGGGCCTGACCTCCGTCCTTCCCACCATCTACCGGCGCGAGGCCTGAGCATGATGTCCAACCCCCAGGCCAAGCCCGATCCCATCCGCGTCCTCGTCGTCGACGATTCCGCCTCCGTCCGGCAAACGCTGACGACGATCCTCGACGACGCGCCCGACATCGCGGTGGTGGGCACGGCCTCCGACCCCTTCGCGGCGGCGCGGCGCATCCAGGCCGACGTGCCCGACGTGATCATCCTCGACCTCGAGATGCCGCGGATGGACGGGCTGACCTTTCTGCGCAAGATCATGGCGCAGAGGCCCGTGCCGGTGATCGTCTGCTCGACCCTCACCGAGCGGGGATCGCAGACGCTGTTCGACGTGCTCGAGGCCGGGGCGGTCGACGTGCTGCCGAAACCCAGGGTCGACACCCGCCAGTTCCTGCTCGAATCCTCGACGCGGGTGTGCGACGCCGTCCGGGCCGCCGCGGGCGCGAAGCTCAGGCCGGGCCGGCCGCGCCCGCGCGCCGTGGAAGCCAAGCTCACCGCCGACGCCATGATGCCGCCCCCCGTCGCCCATCGCCGGATGGTGGAAACCGACCGCGTGATCTGCATCGGCGCGTCGACGGGCGGCACGGAAGCGCTGCGCGAGGTGCTCGAAGCCCTGCCGGTCGACTGCCCCGGCATCGTCGTGGTGCAGCACATGCCGGAAGGGTTCACGGCCGCCTTCGCCCGGCGGCTCGACGGGATCTGCGCCATCGAGGTCAAGGAAGCGGTCGACGGCGACGTCGTGATGCGGGGCCGGGCCCTCATCGCGCCCGGCAACCGCCACCTGCTCCTCCAGCGCACCGGCACGCACTATCACGTGGCGGTGAAGGACGGCCCCCTGGTGTCCCGCCACCGCCCGTCCGTGGACGTCCTGTTCCGGTCCGCCGCCCAGGCGGCCGGCCCCAACGCCCGGGGCATCATCATGACGGGGATGGGCGACGACGGCGCGGCGGGCCTGCTCGAGATGCGCCGGGCCGGCGCCCCCACGGCGGCGCAGGACGAGGACAGCTGCGTGGTCTTCGGCATGCCGAAGGCCGCGGTGGAGCGCGGGGCCGCCGTCAAGGTCGTCGCCCTCGCCGACATCCACGCCGAGATCACCCGCCCCTGGGCCGCCACCCCCGTCGCTTGAGGATTTGTGAACGAATGCTCTTCTCCGAAGACGAAGCGCGATGTTCCCCGCGTCGTCGAAGGGCGTTCAGGCACAGGTTCGATGCGTTCACAGACTCCGAGCCCGCCATGTCCGACACCATCCGCGCCATCTTGCCGATCATCGCCGGCGGGACGACCTCCATCGAGGGGGCGTTCCTGTCCGCCGGCCAGGGGCTCAGCCAGGGCCTCTCGGCTTTCAAGTCGCTGATGGACAGCCTCGCCGCGCTCGGCGACGACCTCGACCGCGGCGGCACGGCCGCGGCATCGCACCAGCTCGACCGGCTGTCGCGGATGCTGCGTGCCGTCGCGGAGCAGCTGCCGACCGACGGCGCGCTCCTGCGCGACCTGCTCGACGGCAACCGGGGCATGCGCCGCAAGTTCGACGACCTCGTCGGCGACATGCGGATGATGGTGGTGGTGTCGCGCTCGGCCAGGCTGGAAGCGGTGGTGTCGGACGAGCAGCGGGCGAGCCTGGAAGGGTTCTCCCGCACCATCGACGACCAGATCGGCGACGCCCAGCGCCGCATCGGCGCCTGTGCCGCCGAACACGGCGGCGTGACGGCGTTGCTCGAGCGGAGCGCGCAGGAGCACCTCGCCTTCGACGACGCCTATCGGGACAGGCTCACGGGCCTCGCCGAGGAGTTCGACGCGGCCCTGGATGCGATGGCGCGGCGGCGCGAGGCCGGCCTCGCCTTCACGGCGGAAGCCGCCGCCAAGGCGCGCGCGATCACCCAGGCGGCCGGCGGGGCGCTGGTGTCGCTGCAGGTCGGCGACAACACGCGCCAGCGGCTCGAGCACGTCGCCCATGCCCTGGAACGGTCCGTCGCCCAGGCCGGGGCCTCCTCCGGCGGGGACGACGACGGCCTGGCCGCCGCCACCGCGGATCTGCTGTGCGACGTCGCCGGAGCCCAGCTCCGCGACACGATCGCGGCGTTCGACGGGGAAGCGTCGCGCATCCTCGATACCTTCGCCCTGTTGCGCCGCGAGGGCGCCACCCTGGCGACGGCGGGGCGGAACGCCTACGGGAGCGCCGACGGCGGCACGGCGTCGTTCGTCGGGGAATTCCGCACCCGCTTCGCTGCCGCCATGGGGATCGTGGCGGCCTGCGCCGCCAATCGGCTGGCGATCGAGCAGGCCACGGGCGCGTTGCGGTCCATGCTCGCCCCCCTCGACGACACGCTGACGACCCTCGTATCCACCAGCGAGGACCTCGTGATCGTGGCGATGAACGTCGGCCTCAAGGCCGCGCGTCTCGGTTCGGACGGGCGCGGGCTCGTGACGGTCGCGTGGGAGCTGAAAAGGCTCGCGGCGGAGATCTCATCGCATGCCGAAGCGCTGCTCGACGCCTTCAAGGCCCTGCGCGGCATCTCCGACGCCTTCGGCGCTCCGTCGTTGGAGGGCGCCGCATCGGCATCGCTGGACCGCGAGGCCGAAGCGATCCTCGACACGCTGGCGCTCGCCGACGGGCGGATTGCCGACGTGCTCGGGATGATGGACCGGACCGGGGGGGATTTCGACGCCACGGTCGCGGCAGCCATCGACGCGTTCGAGGCCGTCGCCGCCGATACCGGCCGTTTGGCGGATGCCGCGGACAGCATCGAGGCCGAGTGCTCCCCGGCAAGCCACGGCGATGCGGCCATGGCGGCGGCGGCCGCTGTCGTGGATGCGCTGCTGCTGCCGACCTATTCCATGGCGCGGGAGCGTGACATCCATGCCGGCATCGTCGGCACGGGGACGGTGGCGGAGGCCGGGGGCGAGCCGGTGTTCGAGGACTGGGCTGCCTGAGCGGCGCCCGGCCGGGAGCCGCGCCGGAACGCCTCCGTCACCAGGGAGAAAGCGCCGTCCTTGCAGCAGCCGCCTCACTGCAGCGGGTCGAAATCCGCCGGGTCGAAGGCACGGTGGGTGCCGCAGAACTCGCAGGTGACGCCGATGCGGCCGTCCGGGCCGATCATGTCCTGGCGCTCGGTGCGGCTGAAGGAGCGGAGCATGCCGGCGATGCGCTCCTGCGAACAGCGGCAGGCGTCGCGCAGGGGCTGCGGCTCGAACACCCGGACGCCGCGCTCGTGGAACAGGCGGAACAGCAGCCGCTCGCTCGACAGCGTCGGGTCGACGAGCTCGTGATCCTCGGCCGTGGCGGCCAGGGCCTTGGCCTCGGACCAGCTGTCGTCGTCGGGCGCGGCCCGCACGAAGCCTTCCGGGGCGTCGCCGGGATCGAGGTCGACCTGCCGCCGACGGTCCTCGGATTCGGGCAGGAACTGCGCCAGCAGGCCGCCGGCGCGCCAGTCGGTCCCGGCGCCCGTCACGTTCTGGGCGACGGCGAGGCGCACCAGCGTGGGGATCTGCTCGGACTGGGCGAAATACTGGTGGGCGGCGGCCTCGAGCCCCTGCCCTTCCAGCGGCACCACGCCCTGGTAGCGGGACATGTCGGCCCCCTGGTCGATGGTCAGGGCGAGGTGGCCGTGGCCGAGGAGTTCCGCGGGGGCCTGCCGGGCGCCGACCGTCGCGAGGCGCTCGGCGTCGAACCGCGCGAAGGCCCGCAGGCGGTCGGGCGCGTCGAAATCCACCACCAGCATGTCGACGACGCCGTCGGTCTTGGTCTGCAGCTGGAAGCGGCCCTCGATCTTCAGCGCGCTGCCGAGCAGCGCCGTCAGCGCGGCGGCCTCGCCGACGAGGCGCGACACGGCATCGGGATAGCCATGCTGCTTCAGGATGCGGTCGACCGACGGGCCGAGCCGCACCACGCGGCCGCGGATGTCGAGAGGTGTCACGGCGAAGGGCAGGACGAGGTCGTCCTCGCCGAGGTCCGAGACGGGGCGTTCGGCGCTGGTCAGCATGGTGGGTCCGGGGCTCGTCGGGAAAGGCGCGTCGGGCGCGCGTTTTCCCAGAAGTGGGCGCGCGGGCGACGTTTTTCCAGCGCCCGCCCGCGGGGGGCGCCGCCTCAGGCCGAGGCCAGCCCCCCGAGGCACCAGGCCAGGATGCCCTTCTGCGCGTGCAGCCGGTTCTCGGCCTCGTCGAACACCACCGATTGCGGCCCGTCGATCACCTCGTCGGTCACTTCCTCGCCGCGATGGGCCGGCAGGCAATGCATGAAGAGCGCCCTGGGGTCGGCCTCCGCCATGAGCCGGGCGTTGACCTGGTAGGGGGCCAGCAGGTTGTGGCGGTTGGAGTTCTCGTCGTCGCCCATCGACACCCAGCAGTCCGACACCACCACGTCGGCGCCCCGCACGGCGGCGAGCGGGTCGGCCGTGACGCTGATGGTGGCGCCGTTGGCCCGCGCCCAATCGAGCAGCGCCGGCTTGGGGGCGAGCTCGGTCGGGCAGGCCACGCGCATCTCGAAGCCGAAGCGCTGCGCGGCATGGGCCCAGCTCACCATGACGTTGTTGGCATCCCCGCTCCAGGCCACGACGCGGCCGCCGATGGGCCCGCGATGCTCCTCGAAGGTCATGACGTCGGCCATGACCTGGCAGGGGTGGGACGCCTTGGTGAGGCCGTTGATCACCGGCACGGTGGCGTGGTGGGCCAGTTCCTCGACCAGGGCCTGCTCCAGCGTGCGGATCACGATGGCGTCGACGTAGCGCGACAGGACGCGGGCCGTGTCGGCGATGGTTTCGCCGCGGCCGAGCTGCATCTCGGCGCCGGTCAGCATCAGGGTTTCCCCGCCGAGTTCGCGCATGCCGACGTCGAAGGAGACGCGCGTGCGGGTCGAGGGCTGGTCGAAGATCATCGCCAGGGTGCGCCCGGCGAGCGGGCGCGGCATGGCGGCCTTGCCGGCGTCGGTCCGGCGCCGCTTGATGGCGATGGACCCGTCGACGATGGCCCGCAGGTCGGTGGCCGGGATGGCGTCGAGGTCGAGGAAATGCCGGGGTGTGCCCGCCTCCGGTGTCATGCCGCCCCCTTGAGCACGGCCGAGGTGCGGTGGGAGTCGGCCTCCCCCGAAGGCGCGGCCGGCGCGGCGCGGCGCGCCACGATGTCGGCGCAGGCGGCATCGAGCCGCCGCACGGCCTCGGCGATCTCGCTGTCCGAGATCACGAGGGGCGGCAGCAGGCGCACGACGTTGTCGCCGGCCGCGATGACCAGCACGTGCCGGTCGCGCGCCGCCGCCACGATGTCGCCGTTCGGCACGGCGCCGCGCAGGCCCAGCATCAGCCCGTCGCCGCGGATCTCGGCGATGACCTCGGGATAACGGTCCTGCAGTTCGGCCAGCCGCTGCTTGAAGCCGAGGCCCGCCGCCTTGACGCGGTCGAGGAAGCCCGGCTCCAGCACCACGTCGAGCACGGCATTGCCCACCGCCATGGCGAGCGGGTTGCCGCCGAAGGTCGTGCCGTGGGAGCCGACCGTCATGCCCTTGGCGGCCTCGCGCGTGGCGAGACAGGCCCCCATGGGGAAACCGCCGCCGATGCCCTTGGCGATCGACATGATGTCGGGCACGACGCCGGACCGCTCGCCGGCGAAGAACGTGCCGGTGCGGCCGACGCCCGTCTGGATCTCGTCGAAGACGAGCAGCAGGCCGCGGTCGTCGCAGAAGGCCCGGAGGGCGCGCAGGCGCTCGGGGGGGAAGACCCGGATGCCGCCCTCGCCCTGGATGGGCTCCACCATCAGGGCGCCGGTTTCGGGGCCGACGGCCGCCTCGAGGGCGTCGTGATCGTCGAACGGCACCTGGTCGAAGCCCTCGACCTTGGGGCCGAAGCCCTCGATGTATTTCTGCTGGCCGCCGGCCGCGATGGTGGCGAGCGTGCGCCCGTGGAACGCGCCCTCGAAGGTGACGATGCGGAAGCGCTCGGGCTGGCCGTTGGCGGCGTGGTATTTGCGCGCCATCTTGATGGCGGCCTCGTTGGCCTCGGCACCCGAATTGGTGAAGAAGACCACGTCGGCGAAGGTCGCCGCCACCAGCCGGTCGGCGAGGCGCTCGCCGCCCGGGATGCGGTACAGGTTGGACGTGTGCCAAAGCTTGGCGCCCTGCTCCTGGAGCGCCGCCACGAGGTGCGGGTGGGAATAGCCGAGCGACGCCACCGCGATGCCGCCGCCGAGGTCGAGATAGCGATCGCCGTCGACCGTGGTCAGCCAGACACCGTCGCCGCGCTCGAACTCGAGCGGCGCACGCGCGTAGGTGGGAAGGATGTGGGACGGGGCGGGCTGCGTCATCTGGCGGGAATCCCTGATCGCCGCGGCCGGCGAACGGCCGGGGAACACGCCGGACGGGGCCCGGATCCGTTTCCCCCGGGATCGGTCGCGCGACCTCGGTCGGACAGTGTTGCGGGCCCGGCGCACGCGCCGCCGGGCCCCTCTGGTCTCCTAAGGCCATGTCGCCGCGAGGTCAAATCCACGGTGGTGCCGCAACTGTCCGTGACAGGGCCGACGATTGCGCTTTTCCCGCAACAGTTGCCTGGGGAAAAACTCCATTCCCGCCGCCGGACGCTTGCGTGCGATTCGCGCGGTCGTGTAGCGTCCGTCGCGTCGCCGACGTCGAACTGCGTCGGGAATGACAATATTTCGCGCAGCACCGCACAGCATAGCGTCCGAGTGGTGGTCGCGCTCATCATATTTGATCAGTCGATCGAGCGACTTCGAGAGGGAGGGGTCATGTCCTGGACTGAAGCGCGCGTCGAACGCCTGAGCGTCATGTGGCTCGCCGGGCAGAGCGCCAGCCAGATCGCGGCCGAACTCGGCGAAGGCGTGTCGCGCAATGCCGTGATCGGCAAGGTCCATCGGCTCGGCCTGTCGGGCCGCACCCTCCCGGTCGCCGCCGACGGCGCCTCGCCCCGCATCCGCGACGCCGCCCCGGCCGAGCCGAGCCGCGAAGCCGCGGCTGCGCCGGAGCCCGCCGCTGCGGCTGCCGAGCCGGCCGCACCGCCCTCCCCCGCCACGCCTGCCGCAACACTGGCCGCCACCCTCGCCGCCTCGCCGCCGTCGGCCGCCGTCGTCGCGCCTCACGGCATCGACGGCGTGGCCGCCGTGATCGACGCCGCGCCCGAGCCCATCACCTTCGACCTTCCGGCGCTGCGCGCAGCCAAGGAGTCGGCGCTCCCCGTCAGCGACCGCGTCACCATCCTGGAGCTCAGCGGCTCCATGTGCCGCTGGCCCATCGGCGACCCCACCAACGCGGAGTTCCGGTTCTGCGGCTGCCGCGCGGCCGGCACCCTGCCCTATTGCCAGGACCATGCCCGGGTGGCCTTCCAGCCCGTGGCGGACCGCCGGCGCACCGAACGGATGATCCGCATCGCCTGACGGCGAGGCGCTTGACGCCCCCGGCCCATCTCCCTATAGACCGCGGCTCAATCTATCGCGCCGCAGGCGATCGGGGGATGGCGTTCGGCCGCGCTTCGAGGGGACCTGGCGACAGCTCCAAACAAGGAACAACATCATGGCACGCCGCTGCGAACTGACCGGCAAGGCCGTTCAGGTTGGCCACCTCGTCAGCCACTCGAACATCAAGACCAAGACCCGCTTCCTGCCGAACCTGTGCTCGGTGACGCTGATCTCTGACGCGCTCGGTCGCAGCATCCGCCTGCGGATCGCCGCCGCCTCGCTGCGCTCGGTCGAGCACCGCGGCGGCCTCGACGCCTTCCTGCTCAAGGCCAAGGACGAGGACCTGTCCGCCAAGACCCGCGCCCTGAAGCGCGAGATCGCCAAGAAGACGGCCGTCGCCGTCGAGACCCCCGCCGCCGCCTGACCCGAACGGGTCCCGCAGACCGGCACATCACGTCCCGCCGCGGTCCCGAAAGGACCGTCCGGCGGGATTTTCGTTTGGCGCAGAGACGCGAGCCTGGTCACAGGTCTAGTGCCGTCGCCGCTCGCCTTGGCTCGCGGCTTCCGCTCCAGCTTGTTGTCTTTGCGAGCATCTTCACGCGCTCAGGTGACGCGACCTGATCGCGATCTGCTCTAGAGCCCGGAGCGCATCCTGCCCGACCGAGGATCACGCCCGGCCCCCGTGGCGCCGCATCGCCCGACGGAGGGGCGGGGTGGCGCCTACCGCCCCGACATCGACGGGCTCCGGGCCGTGGCCGTCACGGTCGTGGTGCTGTTCCATTACGGCTTCGCCGCCCTGCCCGGCGGCTTCGTCGGGGTGGACGTGTTCTTCGTCATCTCGGGCTTCCTCATCACCGCCATCACGCGCGACGAGATCGCGCGCGGGCGCTTCTCGCTGGCGGCCTTCTACGAGCGCCGCATCCGGCGGATCGTGCCGGCCCTGGTGGCCGTGCTGCTGGCCTGCGGCCTCGCCAGCCTCTTCGTCTTCCTGCCCGAGGACCTGCGGCTCCTCGCCAAGAGCACGATGGCGGCCGCGGTCTTCGGTTCGAACCTGCTGTTCTCGCGCCTCGCCGCGGATTATTTCGACGCCGACAACCTCACGCTCCAGCCGCTGCTGCACACGTGGTCGCTGGCCGTCGAGGGGCAGTTCTACCTGCTGTTCCCGCTCGTGCTGCTGGCGCTGAAGCGGCGCCCGCGCGCCGCGGCTGCCGTGCTGGCCGGCCTCGCGGCCCTGTCCTTCGCCTGGGGCACGTGGGGGGCGATCCATCGGCCGGTGCCGGCCTTCTACCTGCTGCCCGGCCGCGCCTGGGAACTCCTGCTCGGCGGGCTGCTGGCCTGCCGGCCGCCACCGCCCCTGCGGGGCCTCGCCTCCGACGCCGCCGTGGCGGCGGGCCTCGGCGCCATCGCGCTCTCCGCCCTCGTCTACGACGCCGCCACCCCCTTCCCGGGCCCGCCGGCGCTGGTGCCCTGCCTCGGCGCCCTGCTGGTCATCGGCGGCGGCGGCGGGCGGGTCTCGGCCCTGCTCGGCGCCGCCGCCCCGGCCTGGCTCGGCCGCATCTCCTATTCGCTCTACCTGTGGCACTGGCCCGTCATCGTCCTGGCGCGCTACGTGCGCGGACCCGACCTGCCCCTGGCGACGCGCGTCGCCCTGCTGGCCGCCACCGTCGCCCTGGCCGGCCTGTCCTACGCGGCCGTGGAGCGCCCCTTCATCGCGCGCCGCACCCTCCCGAGCCGCCGCGGGCTGCTGGCGGGCTTCGCCCTGGCCACGGCCGCGAGCCTCGGCCTCGGCCAGGTGCTCGACCTCACCGGGCGCGGTCTCCTGCCCCTGACGCAGCTGCCCGCCGCCGTCGCCACCCTGGCGGACGGGCATTTCGACCGCCTCGAGGGCGAGTGCCCGGTGCCCGCCGGGGGCGACGCCCTGCCCTATCCCTGCCGGTTCGGCAGCGCCGCCGCCCGCCCCACCGTCCTGCTCTGGGGCAACAGCTACGCCCGGATGTGGGTGCCGGCGCTGGCGCAGGACGCCGAGGCGCACGGCGCCGCCGGCCTCGCCGCCATCATGTCGAAGTGCCCGCCCCTGCTGGGCCTGGAGATCCCGGCGCTGCCGGGCTGCGCGCCCTTCAACGCGGCCGCCGCCGCCTTCGTGGCGGCCCATCCGACGATCCGCACCGTGGTGCTGGGCGCCGATTGGTTCCTTTACGATGCCGACCTCGGCCGGCTCGACGCGACGCTGGCGGCGCTGGGGGCCGCCGGGGTGCGGAGCTTCGTCCTGCTGGCGCCCCCGCAGTCCGACTACCCCGTGCCGCGGCGGCTCGCCATGGCGGCGCTGCGCGGCGAGCCCTCGCCGCCGCCGCCCAGCGAGGCCCATGCGCGCGCGGCCCAGCGCGTCTCGACGGAGCTGATCGCCGCCGTGGCGGCGCGCCACGGCGCCACGCTGATCGACCCCATGACCCGCCTGTGCGACGGCCTGACCTGCCCGGTGGAACGCGACGGCCACCCGCTGTTCTACGATGCCGGCCACCTGACGGTCTTCGCCGCGCGCGCCATCCACGGCCTGTTCGATCCGTTGTTCGGGCCCTGAGGCCGGCCGGAAGCGGCGGATTCTTCCGCGCGCGCTAACCCGCCGTTGACCCTGGCACGCGATCGCGTCGCGCCGGTAATGGCTGCCTCAACGTGAGGGTGCCACCTTCCGGGGAGGCATTCCGCATCCGGGATGCGGGGTGGCGCCATGTCGGCTCTCGTGCGGTTCTCGTCTGTCCAGCCCCGCTCCCGGGTGCCGACGCTCCGCGGGCCCGTGCGGCGGCGGCTGGTGCGCGGCGGCCTGCTGGCGCTCGCCGCGGTCGGGGTCGTGGCCAGCGGCCTCGCCGCCGCTTCCGCCCTGATGGGCAGGCCGCAGCCCGGCGCCGCGCCGGTCGGCGACGCCGCCTGGGTCGAGATCCGCCACCCGATGGCGCTCTACGACCTGTCGGGCACGGATTTCGCCCGCCTGCCTGCCACCTACCGGGCGCGGCGGCGCGGCACCGAGGGTGTGCGGGAGGACCTCCTGACCTTCGGGCGCCCCGGGGACGGCCGGCCCTTCCTGCAGCTGTCGCTGCTGCGCGCCCCGGATCCCGCCGCGGCCGGGGACGCCGGGACGCTCGCCGATGGGCTGGCCCGGCTCGCCGGCGCGACAGGCCTCGCGGCGAGCCGCATCCACCCGCTGGGCGCCGTGGACACGCGGCTCGGGTCGATCGACATCGCGGAGCTCGACCTGCGCGACGGCGACGCCGCCGTCCCCTGCCTGGGGTTCGGCGGCGACGCCGGCGGGGTGCTGCACCTGTCCGGCTTCGCCTGCGGCATGCCGGGGCGGCCGGTGTCGCGCGCCGCCGTCGCCTGCGCGGTCGACCGCCTGGACCTCGTCTCGGCCGGTGAGGACGCGGCGCTGCGGGCCGTCTTCGTCGCGGCCGAACGCCGGGGCGGGACGAGCTGCCGGGACGGGGGCACGGCGGCCGGGTCCGGCTCGCCCCTGGCCATCGGCCGCCATGGCGGCTGGCTCGAGGCCGGCGGGGAGCTGCCGCCGCTCCGGGGCCTCTTCGACGTCACGGTGCGTCAACGTTAAGGAGCGGAGCCGTTTCCAGAACGGAAACTTAATCGTGATCGCCCAGTTGTCTTGTCAAGACGCAGCTGAGCCGAGGCTACCAT
The DNA here is from genome assembly GCF_004137085.1 of Lichenibacterium ramalinae. GTDB lineage: Bacteria > Pseudomonadota > Alphaproteobacteria > Rhizobiales > Beijerinckiaceae > Lichenihabitans > Lichenihabitans ramalinae. Next base: position 18,502 of record NZ_QYBC01000028.1, on the reverse strand, counting down.
GGCGAATCGCTTTTCCACACTCCTCGCGGTCGCGGCCGCCTCCACCCTGCTCTCCGCCGGCCTGGCCCAGGCCGAGCCGGCGCGGAAGCCCGTCAAGCTGCAGGGCGTGAAGGCCCAGCCGACCCGGGAGCATCACCCGGTCGTGATCGCGGAGATTTCGGACGCCACCGCGCGGCGCCCCCTGGTCATCCAGAAGCGCTCCTTCCTGGATCCCGGCACGGGCTCCTCGCCCGCGCTGGGGCAGCCCGAGTACCTCGCCTCGCAGACGACCGACCACCTGCCGGTCTACACGAGCTACAACACTGCCTTCTTCGGCGAGTCCGAGCTGCCGCGCCGCTACAGCCTGCCCTACAATCCCAACCAGTTCCCCCAGCACAACATCGACTTCTCGCCCCTGTGGAGCGGCATCGACTGACGCCGACGCGGGAACACGTTCGAGACAGCCGGCCCGGGGCGACCCGCGGCCGGCTTTTTCGTGGGTGCCCGACCCGGGCCGAGCTCTGTCGTGGAGGCCCGGTCGCGGCAGCGCGGCTCAAGCCGCCAGCGCCGCCAGGACGGCATCGCCCATGGCGGAGGTCGAGACGGTGGGCTCACCCGGCCGCGCGATGTCGGCGGTGCGGTGCCCCTCGGCCAGGGCCTGGGCGATGGCGCGCTCCAGCCGGTCGGCCTCGGCGCCCATGTCGAAGGAATAGCGCAGCGCCATGGCGAGCGAGCCGAGCATGGCGAGCGGGTTGGCGATGCCCCGGCCGGCGATGTCGGGCGCCGAGCCGTGCACCGGCTCGTAGAGGGCCTTGCGCCGCTTGGTGACCGGGTCGGCCTCGCCGAGCGACGCCGACGGCAGCATGCCGAGCGAGCCCGTCAACATGGCGGCGACGTCCGACAGCATGTCGCCGAACAGGTTGTCGGTGACGATGACGTCGAACTGCTTCGGGGCCTGGACGAGCTTCATGCCGAGCGCGTCGGCCAGCTCGTGGCGGAGCTGGACCTCGGGGTAGTGGCGCGCGTGCAGCGCCGAGACGGTCTGGTGCCACAGCACGCCCGACATCATGACGTTGCGCTTCTCCGAGGACACGACCCGGCCCGAGCGCAGCCGCGCCAGCTCGAAGGCCACGCGGGCGATGCGTTCGATCTCGTAGGTGTCGTAGACCTGGGTGTCGATGCCGCGCTTCTGGCCGTTGCCGAGGTCGACGATCTGTTTGGGCTCGCCGAAATAGACGCCGCCCGTCAGCTCGCGCACGATCAGGATGTCGAGCCCCTCGACGAGCTCGCGCTTGAGCGAGGAGGCGTCGGCCAGGGCCGCGTGGCAGATGGCGGGCCGCAGGTTGGCGAAGAGGCCGAGATCCTTGCGCAGCCGCAGCAGGCCCGCTTCGGGGCGGATCTCGTAGGGGACGCCGTCCCACTTCGGGCCGCCGACCGCGCCGAGCAGCACGGCATCGGCGGCCTCGGCCTTGGCCATGTCGGCATCGCTCACCGGCACGCCGTGGGCGTCGATGGCGCAGCCGCCGACGAGGCCGCGCGTGACCTCGAAGGCGGCCGGGCCGTTGGCGCCGAGCCAGGCCAGGACCTTCTCGACCTCGGCCATCACCTCGGGGCCGATGCCGTCGCCCGGCAGGAGAAGCAGCGTGTGGGTCGGCATCGGGTCCTCGCGGGGGTTGCTACGTCGCGCGAGACCTAGCCGGGGGGCCGAGGCCGAGGCAAGCGCCATCGCGCCGCCGCCGCGCGCGCGCCGGGCCGGCCGCGAGGGCCGGACCGGGAGCGCGGCGCGGGCTTCGTCCCCGCCCGGTGGACCCGGGGCGCCGCGCCGTGCCGCCTTGAGCGGCGCGCAGCGACGTTCTAAGCAGGGTCATGCAGACCTTCACCCGGCTCGACGCCCGATCGAGCGACTTCGAACAGGGCTTCGCCGCCCTCCTGTCCGCCAAGCGGGAGGTGTCGCGGGACGTCGACGAGGCGGCCGCCGCCATCATCGCCGACGTGGTCGCCCGGGGCGATGCCGCGCTGCGCGACCTGTCGGCGAAGTTCGACCGGGTCGATCTCGCGGCCCTCGGCCTGCGGGTGACGCGGGACGAGATCGCCGCCGCCGCCGGCCAGGTGCCGGACGCGACCCGCGCGGCGCTGACGCTGGCGCGCGACCGCATCCTGGCCTTCCACGCGCGCCAGAAGCCGCAGGACCAGTTCTGGACCGACGCCGAGGGCGTTGAACTCGGCTGGCGCTGGAGCGCCATCCGCGCCGTCGGCCTCTACGTGCCGGGCGGCACCGCCGCCTATCCGTCCTCGGTGCTGATGAACGCCATCCCGGCCAAGGTGGCGGGCTGCGAGCGCGTCGTCATCGTGGTGCCGTCGCCCGACGGCCTGCTCAACCCGCTCGTGCTGCTGGCCGCCGACCTCGCCGGCGTCGACGAGATCTACCGCGTCGGGGGGGCCCAGGCGGTGGCGGCGCTCGCCTACGGCACCGAAACCATCGCGCCGGTGTCCAAGATCGTCGGCCCCGGCAACGCCTATGTGGCGGCGGCCAAGCGGCGCGTCTTCGGCAAGGTCGGCATCGACATGATCGCCGGCCCCTCCGAAGTGGTCGTGCTGGCGGACCGGACCGCGAACCCCGACCACGTGGCGGCGGACCTGCTGGCCCAGGCCGAGCACGATGCCGTGGCGCAATCGATCCTCGTCACCGACGACGACGGGCTCGCCGCGGCCGTGGCGGCCGCGGTGGCTCGCCAGCTCGAGACGCTGCCGCGCCGCGCCATCGCCGAGGCCTCGTGGCGCGACTTCGGCGCCATCATCCGGGTCGAGAGCCTCGCGGCGGCGGTGCCGCTGGTCGACCGGCTGGCCCCCGAGCACCTCGAGATCATCGCGGCCGATGCCGAAGAGCTGTCGCGCCGCATCCGCGACGCCGGCGCCATCTTCCTCGGGCCCCACACGCCCGAAGCCATCGGCGACTACGTGGGCGGCTCGAACCACGTGCTGCCGACGGCGCGCTCGGCCCGCTTCGCGTCGGGGCTCGGCGTGCTCGACTTCATGAAGCGCACCTCCGTGCTGCGGTGCGACGCGGCCGCGCTGGCGGCGCTCGGCCCCGCCGCGGTGGCGCTGGGCCAGGCCGAGGGGCTCGACGCCCATGCCCGCTCCGTCGCCATGCGCCTCGGCGGATAGGCCCATGGCCGGGGAGCGCAGGCGCCTGATCGCCGTCACCCTCGACGAGGGCTCGATCGGCCGCGGCAACCCCGACCAGGAGCACGAGCGGCGCATCGCCATCTACGACCTCGTCGAGGACAACAGCTTCGGCCTGTGCGGGCGGGACGGCGAGGGGCCGGAGGGCGGCCCCTACCGGCTCGCCATCGGCCTGCAGGAGGGCAAGCTCGTGCTCGCGGTCAGCGGCGGCGACGGCGCCCCGCTGACGACCCACCTCCTGTCGCTTCAGCCCTTCCGCTCCGTGCTGAAGGACTACCTGATGCTCTGCGACACCTACTACCACGCCATCCGCACCGCCTCGCCGAGCCGCATCGAGGCGATCGACATGGGGCGGCGCGGCTTGCACAACGAGGGCGCGGCGCTGCTCGGCGAGCGCCTCGGCGGCAAGATCGAGGCCGACACCGACACGCTGCGGCGCCTGTTCACCCTGATGACAGCCCTGCACTACAAGGGATGACGCCCACGGCCGCCCCCGGGTTCGAGACGCCGCCCGGCGCGCCCCGCGCCCGGCCGCAATCGATCCTCTTCGCCTGTTCGGAGAATGCCGTGCGCTCCGTCATGGCCGAAACCCTGGCGAAGCGCATCGTCGGCCGCTCGGTCTACATCCAATCGGCCGGCGTGCGGCCCGGCGTGCACGACCCCTTCGTCGATGCCGTGATGGACGAGCTCGGCTTCGACACGGCCCGCCACCGGCCCCGCCGCTTCGAGGACCTCGAGGACGACAATTTCGATCTGATCGTCACGCTGTCGCCCGAGGCCCACCACCGCGCCCTCGAATACACACGGGCCATGGCGGTGGACGTCACCTATTGGCCGACCGCGGACCCGACCGCCACGGAGGGTTCGCGCGACAGCGTGCTGGCCGCCTACCGGGCGACCCGCGAGGGCCTCGCCCGGCGCATCAAGGCGCTGCTCGACTGGCGGCCAATCGGCTCGGTGTGACGTCGGCGGCGTCACCGTCCCGCAACATCGGCCCGGCAAGACGGCGGAGAACTGGAGCGCCTTCGCCTTCGGCGAATGCGCTCCAGTTCTCGAATGGCCAGCAGTCTCATCGGCTTCGAGTCGCCAAGGAGACTCGGAGAAAGCCGATACTGCTCGAGGTGAGCCCCGCATGATCGAATCCTTCGGCCTCGCCGACACGCTGCAGACGGCCTTCGTGCTGATCGTGGCCTTCGTGCTCGGCACGCTGATCGGCGCCGAGCGCCAGTACCGGCAGCGCAACGCCGGCCTGCGGACCAACGTGCTGGTGGCGCTGGGGGCGGCCTCCTTCGTCCACCTCGGCATCGAGCTCAACGGCCATGCCGGCGCCGTGCAGGTGGTGGCCTATGTGGTGTCGGGCGTGGGCTTCCTCGGCGCGGGCGTCATCATGCGCGAGGGCGGCGAGGTGCGGGGCCTCAACACCGCCGCCACGCTGTGGGGCTCGGCGGCGGTCGGGGCGGCCTGCGGGGCGCATGCCATCGGCCAGGCCGTGGTGGTGACGGCGCTGGTGCTGGCCGGCAACACGCTGCTGCGCCCCCTCGTCAACGCCATCAACCGCGCCCCCCTCGACGAGGCCGCCACGGAGGCGAGCTACGAGGTCCGGGCCGTGGTGAAGCTCGCCGACGTGATGGCGGCGCGCGACCTCCTCGTCGCGACGCTGGAAGCCGCCCATTACCCCGTGCGGGACGTGAGCGTCGAGAAGCACGGGACCGAGGACGCGGAACTCGTGGCCGAACTCGTCGCCAACACGATCGACACCGGCGAGGTCGAGGCCGTCATCGCCCGGCTCGAAGCCTCCGACCTCGTCGACGAGGCGTCGTGGACATCGGCGACGTCGGACTGAGCGGGCAAGCGCCCGAGGTCCCTCAGAGCGGGATGTCGTAGGTGCGCCAGGGGGTCGGCTTCGCCACCCGGTCGTAGACGGCGCGGGCGCGGGCGTTGTCCTCGGCCGTGATCCAGCGGATGACGCTCCAGCCGCGGCGGCGGCCTTCCTCGGCGAGGGCTCCGATCAGGGCGTCGGCGGTCCGCCGTCCCCGCGCCCGGGCATCGACGAAGAGGTCGTCGAGATAGCCGCCCGTGCTCGCCGAGAGCGGCCGGGCGAAGGCGCGGTAATGGGCGAGGCCCACGGCGCCTCCCTCGGCATCCTGCGCGATCAGCCCCTCGGTCGCGTGCGCCGGGTCGTGCAGCCAGGACCAGACCCGGTCGCGCATCTCCGGCGTCTGCGCGACTCCGTAGAACGCGGCATAGCCGGCGTAGAGGCGGTCCCAGTCGGCGCGGTGGCGCTGGGCGACGGGGACGATGCGGATCTCGCTCATGGCATGTCCTAGGGTCGGGCGTCGCGTGACGCGGCGCCGACCATAGGGGGTGGCGGCGCCCCGTGTCGACCGCGGGAACCGAGGCCGCAGCCGACCGCCTGCGACGCCACCAGGCTGGCCCCGTCCCGCCGTCAGCCGCCCTCCAGCGTCTCGGCCAGCGCCCGGACCGTGCGCTCGACCTCGTGCGGCTGCACGGCGGAGCGCCGGATCATGTCGTCGAAGCGGCGCGCGAACATGCGGATATGGTCGGCGCCGTTCAGCACCAGATAGGCCTGCCCCAGGAACAGCACGGCGCGCTTCGGCCCGAAGACCGTGAAGGGCGAGGCGTAGACGTCGCGCAGGTCGTAGAGGTAGAGCCGCAGGCTCGGATAGGCGTCGCGGTAGACGTCCGCCATGGCGTGGAGCTGCGCCCGGCGCTCGGCCACGGCAAGGCCGTGCCACAGGTCCTGCCCGGCCGCGAGCGCCCAGAGCGACTGCAGCGCCACGCAGACCTCCACGTCGTGGTCGGGCTTGCGCATGAAGTCGAGCCGCGCCCGCACGGCGTCGAGCCGGGCCGGGGCCGCGGTGGCGAAGGCCCCGGCATATTCGAGCCGCAGCACCGCCTCGGTCTTGAGGAAGTCCGGCAGCGCCAGCGGCACGGTGCGGACGCGGTAGCCGGCGGCCTCGTTGAGCCAGCGCATGAAATGGTCGTCGGCGGGCAGGTGGTCGGGCGTCTCGATCTGCAGCATGGCCTCGATGATCTCGGCGCCGACCTCCTCGCGCTGGCTGAGCCCGAGCAGCCAGTCGACCGACACGTGGGCGGCCTGGGCCAGCGCCATCAGGGTTTCGGCCCGCGGCAGACGCGGCGCGTCGTCGGTCATGAGCTGCGACAGGGTCGAGCGGTCGATCCCGGCGCGGCGCGCGAAGGCCGCCGGGCTGAGCCCCGCCCGCGCCATGACGGCGGCGAGCCTTTGGCGGAACAGGCCGACGGTGTCGTCGCGATGGGACGACACGCCTTGTGGGGGTTTGGTCTGCATATGATGGGACAGTAAACGCATCGGGCGTGGGATCAACATCGTGAATCACCGTCGACGAGCATCGCATTGCAGCATGGCCGCCGGGCGGCGAGGTTCGGGGCCTGCCGACACCGCCGCCCGGAGCCCGCCTTGGCCCACCACACCCCCACCTCCGCCACGGGCCCGTCCCACACGGGACCCGCCGCCGCACGGCGCCGCCGCGGCGTCGAATGGCCCTCGGTGGCGCTGTGCTGCGGCGTCTACGGCGGCTTCCTGGCCCTGACCTTCTGGCACGCCCAGTTGCCCGTCGCCGTGGTGGTGGCGCTCGGGGCACCGCTGCTGGCGCTGCATTCGTCCATGCAGCACGAGTTCATTCACGGCCATCCGACACCCTGGCGCCGCATCAATCGCGGCCTCGCCGGGGTGCCGCTGTCGCTGTGGCTGCCCTTCGAGTCCTACCGGATGACGCATCTCGTCCACCACCGCGACGAGTCGCTGACCGACCCCTTCGACGACCCCGAGTCGCAATACTGGTCGGCCGCGGCCTGGGCCCGGCTGGGGCCGCTCCGGCGCGGCTGCGTGCGCTTCAACACAACGCTGCTCGGCCGCCTGCTGTTCGGGCCGGCCTTCATCGTGGCGCGCTACTTCGCGGCGGAAGCCCGGGCCGTGTGGGCCGGCCGCGGCGCGGCGCGGCGTATCTGGGCCTGGCACGCGGTGGCGGCCGCGGCGGTGCTGGCCTGGGTGGTGGGCGTCTGCCGCATGGACCCGGCCTTCTACGTGTTCGGCCTCGTCTATCCCGGCACGTCGATCCTGCTGCTCCGCTCCTTCGCCGAGCACCGCGCCGCCGAGGGCGTGGCGGAGCGCACCGCCATCGTCGAGAACGCGCCCGTGCTGGGCTTCCTGTTCCTCTACAACAACCTCCACGCCGCCCATCACGAGCGGCCCCTCGTGCCCTGGTACGCGTTGCCGGGCTGGTACCGAGCCAACCGGGCCCGGCTCATCGCCGGGAACGGCGCGCTGGTCTACGACGGCTATGCCGCGGTGGCGCGCCGCTTCCTCGTGACGCCCCACGACGACCCGGTCCACCCCGCCCATTCCGGCAAGGCCCCGGTCCCGGCCTCGACGCCCGCCCCCGTGCCGGCCCCTGCGCCCCGCAAAAAAGCCGAGCGCGACCCCGCGATCCATGCCATCATCACGCCTTGACCCGCGCCAGCGGGCCGCATCGGGCGCCCCTAGCTCAGCTGGATAGAGTATCGGGCTTCGAACCCGAGGGTCGCAGGTTCGAATCCTGCGGGGCGCGCCGTCCTCTCCCAACAGATCGTCCTATCGCCTGCGCCATCGGTGGACGGGCCGCAGGCGCGCGCCGCCGATCGCGGGGCGGGACCGTCGCGGCCATCTTGCCCAACTCGGCGCATCGGGCACCACCCGCCCGTGAGCGCGCTTGACCTCCCCTCTGTCCTGGAGCAGCTTGTTCATAAGATATTCATAGAGCGCTGGGGGGCGGCGCCGACGGAGGAACGAGATGTTGCGCGCCCTGGGCCCGGTTTTTGTCGCTTCGGTCGCCCTGTGGGCTGCGATCGCCTGGTGTTTTATCGCCGTGCGCACGCTGACCGGTCATGACCACATCCACCTCGACACGTATGACTTCGGCATCTTCCTCCTCGCCATCGACGGCGCTTTCGTCGCCGCCATCCTGTGGCACGACGACAACGAACGCCGGCGCCAGGATCGCTGAACATCGTCGGTGAGCGCCATCACGCCGTCCCGGCGCGGGACAGCCACCCGATCGACCGGCAACGTCCCGACCTGAATGTGCTTCGGCTCGCCCTGCTGAAGGTGGTGACACGCGACCACCGTCGGAACGCGCCATGACTGGCGCGCTGTCGCGGCGCGGGATGCTCATCGGATCGCGCTCTCTATTTCGGGGGTGCAGCGCGACGTTGCGGAAGCCGGTGCGCAGCGTCTTCATCGCGCGTTAACCATAGCCATCCACCCTCCCTCATATTGAACGAGGTTCAAGTGCTCCGGGGGTGGCCCATGCGTAGCCGTGTCGATCGCATCCGCTTCGATTTCAAGCTGCACGAAGCGTCCCCGGGATCGTTCGCGATCCTGCTGCACCTCTTTGCCGACGGTCGGTTCGCGTCCGAAACCGTGATCGCGACCGTCACGGGCTCGACGGCGGTCGAGATCCTGGCGATCGCCGTCAGGTTCCTGCTCGACAAGGGACACCAAGCTCACGTTTCCGATCTCTACGAAGCCGACCCGGTGTCCCGGCTGGCGGCCTGAACCGCCAGAGTGCTTTCGCCTGCGTCGGGTCCGGTCCAGCGCCACGTCGAGGGTCGAGAGTCGAGAGCAGCGTCATCGGCCTGGAAGCGCCGACACGACGTCCGAGAACGCCGATCGCTCTCGCGTTTGCCATGCCTTTGCCGGCATGCACGAGAGGCTTGAGGCACCATGGAGCGTGGCTCTACCGGAGCCATGCGGGGACGATGGGCGGGACACGTGCGAAGCACGTGGCCGAGCCACGGTCGCGCTTGTCGACGCCCCGTGAAGCGCATTGGACGTTCGGATCAGGGCCGGTCACCGCGCAAGGTCCGACACGTGCTTCCCGCCCCTGTCGGAGAGGCTCGCGAGCGCGCTGGCCTCCTGGGAATAAGGCCCGTTGGACACGGCGAAATCCGTGAGGGCTCCGCTTCGGGCGATCACCGTGATGAACACGGCCGAGGACAACCCCCCGCTGCGGCCGTTCGAGTTGCACAGAACGACGCTCGTCGTCACGTTTTCCACGAACCGCGGAGCGAGGTCGCAGGCGAACCCGTTGGCGATCAGTCCTGTCGCGACGATCTCGACCGGCGTCCCGATCGGGAATTGCGCGAGGGCATCCTTGCGGATCTGCCCGACGTTCTCGCCCATCAGCGTGGGGACGCTCTCCTTCGGCACCGCCATATAGGCCGCCGCCGCGATGAGCAGGACGGCGAAGCCGACCGTGCCGGGGACGCGCAGGTTCATGCGGGCGATCCCACCATGGCTCGTCTCACGCGGCCCAGGGCAAAGCCGATTGCGCCTTGGCCAGGAACTCCGCGATCTGCGACCGCGGCATGGGCCGACCGATCAGGAAGCCCTGGATCTCATCGCAGGCCGCGTCCTTCAGGAAGCTCAACTGCCGCCGCGTCTCGACGCCTTCGGCCGTGACCCGCATGTTCAACGTCTTGCCGAGCATGACGACGGCGCGGACGATCTGGTCCGCCCCGCGACGCTCCCCGAGGTCGTTGACGAAGGACCGATCGATCTTGATCTTGCCGAACGGGAAGGCGTGAAGGCTGGCGAGCGAAGAATGGCCGGTGCCGAAATCGTCCATGGCGATGCTCACCCCCATGTCGCGCAGCGTGCGGAGCACGTCGGCCGTCCTTTCCGGGTTGGACATCAGCACCGATTCGGTGATCTCGACCTCGAGCCGCCCTGCCGGCAGCCCGGAGGCTCGCAGGCAGTCCTGCACCGATTGGCAGAAGTCCGGTTCGCGCAGCTGCACGGCCGACACGTTCACGGCGATGCGGACCGGCACCGACCAGCCCGCGGCTTCCTGGCAGGCGGTCCTCATGACCCAGGCGCCGATCTCCCGGATCAGCCCCGTGTCCTCGGCGACCGGGATGAACTCTGCCGGCGATACCAGACCTCGGGCGGGATGGCGCCAGCGCAGCAGGGCCTCGAAGCCGCACACCTTCTGCGACGTGGTCTCCATCAGCGGCTGGTAGTGCAGTTCGAACTCGGCCTCGGCGAGCGCCGATCGCAGGTCCTGCTCCAGTTCGCGGCGCTGGACGAGCTTGCGATTGAGCTCGTCGGAGAAGAAACTCCACGTGCCCCGGCCGTCGTCCTTCGACTTGTAGAGGGCGGTATCGGCGCTCTTGAGCAGAGTTCCGTAATCGTCGCCGTTGATGGGACTCAGCGCGATGCCGATGCTGGTCCCGATGGACACGTCGTGACCGTCGACGAGATACGGCTGGCTCAACGCCTCGATGACGCGTTTCGCCAGGGTCGCGCAGGAGGCTTCGTCGTCGATGTCGGCCTGCAGGATGGCGAACTCGTCGCCGCCGAGCCGCGCCACCACGTCCACCTCCCGCACGATGGCAAGAAGGCGGCCCGTGGCCTGCTGGAGGACCGCGTCGCCGACAGCGTGGCCGAGCGTGTCGTTGACCTGCTTGAACCGGTCGAGGTCGAGGCAATGGATGGCGAAGCCTTTCCCGCGGCGGGCGCGGTTGATGGCCTCCTCGACCCTCTGTTGGAAGCGGGTCCGGTTCGGAAGCCGGGTCAGGGCGTCGTGCGTCGCCAGGAAGTGGATGCGCTCCTCGACCTTGCGCTTCTCCGTCACGTTCTCCACGGTCGCCAGGCAGCCACCTTCCGGCATCGGCGCATAGTGGATGGCCAGCACCGCATCGCCGAGGCTGACCGTCCTGACGAAGGTGCGAGACCGCTTCAGCAGCCTGCCTTCGTGGCGGCCCCGGCGCGCCACGGCGGAGGGCGCGAGGTCGAGGGGGCCCAATATGGCGCCGATCAACCTGTCGAACGGCGTGCCGGCCCCGTGGGCCTCTGCATCGACCCTCACCAGGAGGTAGAACTGCGGGTTGGCGAGGCTCAACGTCCCGTCCGCGGCGAAGACAGCGAGCCCTTGGGACATGTTGGCCATGGCGCCGTCGAGGTTGGCGAGCGCCGCGGCGAGCTGGTCCCGCCGCGCGCGCGCTTCCGTGACGTCGGTGTAAAGGGCCACCATGCCGCCCTCGGCCGTTCGGTTGCGGCTGTTCTGCACCCAACGGCCATCGGCGAGGAGAAACTCTTCGCTCTCCGGGCCATCTCCCGACATCATCAGAAGCGGGCTGCGGTCGTCCCCGGGGCGGACGAGCTGCTTGATGAGGCCCGTCCGGCTGATGCCCGAAAGCGACTTGCCGGGCGAGACGCCCAGGAAGTCCAGCGCCCTGGCATTGGCCAGTTGAACCAGATCGTCGGCCTGCACGATGACGACGCCCTCGCTGGAGCCGTCGAGGGCTTCCGCGACCCGGGCCTGGGACTGTTCCTGCAGGATGGCCTGATGCTCGATCAGCCTGCGCAGGTCGTCGCGCATCGTCACCATGGAGGTGGTCAGGTCTCCGATCTCATCGCTGGTGATGGACGGGGGGTCGCTGTCGAACCGGCCGCTGGCGATCTCACCGGCGAACCGTGACGCCGCGCCCAACGGCCCGCTGATGCGGCTCGACAGGATCCACACGACGATGCCGCTGATCAGGATGGCGAGCCCCGCCCCGATCACGGCGGCCTGCGTGTCGCGGGCGACGGTGGAGCGCGCGACCGTCCGGTAGTCGAAACCGGCGCGCGACACCTTGGCGACCATGTCGTCGATGCCACGCTCGGTGACGTGGGCCTTCAGTTCCGCCGCGTCCCAAAGGTCCGTGCGGAAGCGCTCCTCGAGAGCGCGGGCCATCGCGATCCATTCCCCTTCGACACGGCGCAGATCGGTTGCGACGGCGCCGATCTCGTTCGAGGACGACGCCGAAACCGCCGTCGCCAGGTCCTGCAGGAAGGATTGGTGCAGGACTTCGACGTTGTCGCGCGCCCTCGACCGCGCGGCCGTGGGGGACATCAACTCATGGGCCAACTCGGCTCGCATGCTGGAGAAGTCGCTGGACGCGGCCCTCGCATAGGCCGTGGTGACGACGGTCTCGTCGTAGGTGCGGGTCGCCAGCTCACCGGAGCGGCGCGAGCCGACGACGGCGGCCGCGCTCACCGCCACCGTGATGGCGCTGATGACGCCGAAGGCCACGGCGATCTTGGTCTTGATCCTCCACTTGAGGAACACTGCGAGGATAGACAGCACCGATGCACCTACTCAGTCCGAAAACATGCAGCCTCTTGTTGTCGTCCCTCGTCCTCCAAGCACAACTCCCGCCGAACCTTGCGTGACCATGTCACACGAAGGTGCACAAACCCTTGTCACGACAAACCCTTGTCACGCGAGGCGAGACCCACGCGACGGGCGACCGGCGGCGTCGCTGCGGCACCTCCCGGCCATCGGCTTCGGCATCAGGACAGCGCGTCCGACCGAAAGGGCGCCGGAGCCCTCTCAGGGGATGGTGGCGATCCGAGATCGGGAAGCCGGCACCAGTCCTCAGATACCTCCATGACCGACCATGTCAGGCCGCCTGGGGCATGGACGCGTCGGCGTCGCAATGCAGGATACAACGACCTTTGCCGGAAGCCTTGGCGACGTAGAGGGCCCTGTCGGCTCTCATCATCAGCTCTCCGAGTCCCTGGCCGCTCCCGCCCATGACGGCGCCGAGACTGACGCCGACGTTGGCCAGGACGCCCGGCTCGATGTCGTAGGGCTTCGCGATGGCGGCGATCATCCCTGCGCCGAGCGCACTCGCCGCCCCGGCATCCAGCGCCCCGGTCAGGATGAGGAACTCGTCGCCGCCGAGGCGACACGCGACGCCGTCGGGCTCCACGACGTCGCGGAGCCGCCGGCCGACCTCGCGCAGAAGCATGTCGCCGGCGGCATGGCCCAGACGATCGTTGACCTGCTTGAAGCCGTCGAGGTCCAGGTAGAACAGCGTGCGCTCGACACCTGCCTTCGACAGCGCGTCGAAGGTTTCCTCGAGGCCGCGCCGGTTGACCAGGCCGGTCAGGGGGTCCGTGACGGATTGTCGGCGGCTCTCCCTTTCGGCGGTGATTGCCTGGATGGAAGCGAGCCGATGCTGCCTCATGACAGCCTGGTTCATGAGGAAGAAAACCCCCGATTGCACCAGGATGAGCGGCAGGAACTCCGGGTGCAGGATCGAGAAGGTGATCTTGTAGCTCAGGTCGATGACCAGGACCTGGGTCATGGCATAGCGCGGGGCGGCGAAATTGCGGCCTATGATGCCGCCGATGGCAGCGAAGCCGGAAGCCAGGATGAAGAACGACATCGCCATGTCCGACGAGGCCACCACGAGGATGATCGTGCCCCCCTGCAGGCACGCCCAGAGCAGGCCCGTGGCGAAGACGGGGTCGGAGGGGGCGGTGACGCGCTTCAGCAGCATCAAACGGAGCGCCAGCAGCATGACGTCGGCCATGGCGAGGGCGGCGAAGATGACGTTACCGGACCGGTAATACGCGACCAGAGCCACGACCGTGGTGTTGACGGCTCCGGTGACAAGCGGGCCCTTGGACACGTAGAAATCGGCACGGAGCCGCGCCTGGACGTCGGCCGGCAAGTTCGGGCCGATCTCGCCGAGCCATCGCATGATACGGGTCCGCGGCGGTTGGTAGGTGATGCAATCGAGCACTGAAACCTCACGGTGATTCTTCGACCCTAGAATGCGCGTCGGGATGAAAATTTGTTGAAACATCGTCGCTCGTGAATTGAATAAAACGCGAGGGATCGGCAGCGGCAGTCTCCCGACCACGCGATCGCTGACAAGACCGTCGCGGGACGTTTCAAAGCAGTATCGGCTTCCCCGAAGTCGCTTCGGCGACTCCGGGTCGATGAGACTGCTCTCGATTCGCAGCTGAAGCGGGTTCCCCGACGGCGACGACGGTCACGGCACGACGCTCGACCGGCTCGAGGAGGCCGCCGAGGCGCTCGGGCCTCGTTCGCGAGCGATGTGGCGGCGGCTCGAGCCGTCGCCGCTCGCCTTGGCTCGCGACTTCAGCTCTCGTGCCATGTTTTTGCGAGCATCTTCACGCGATCAGGTGACTCGACCTGATCGCGATCTGCTCTAGACGAGGACCACGCGGCATCGCCGCCGGGCCGAGGGCGCTCGACGTCGCGGAGGTGGTGCAGGCGATCGCCGGCAAGGGGGCGACGCGAGGGTGGGAACCCCGTCGGGCCGTCGTCTTCAAGAGCTGGAGCGGCTTCGAGGGTGGCCCCTGGGGGCGCAGGGGCCGGACCTGTTCTGGCCTTCGGACGCGCGATGGGCCGGCTGGTGCCGACGAACCGGTCCGAGGCACGGCACGCGGTGTCCGGCACCCTGCCTGCAGAGGCTGCGTACGGGCGGACGCTGGCGCCGCCGTTCTGGCCGGCGGCGGCCCTGGCCCTAGAGCTGTCGCCGCTCGCCTTGGCTCGCGACTTCAGCTCCAGTGCCATGTTTTTGCGAGCATCTTCACGCGATCAGATGACTCGACCTGATCGCGATCTGCTCTAGCGGGATTCCTCGTGGGGCCGGGCTCGGTCGTGGCCCGACTCGAACCGGGAGGTCGCCGGGGGATGCAGGGCGTGGTCGACCTTGTCGTAGACCGCCCGGCACCTTTGGCTGAAGGCCGCGCGCTTGCCCGTCATGCAGGCGAGGCCGTGGTCTTCCGCCGTCCACACGTCGGGACAGATCTGCATGGCCTCGCCCGCGCAGGTCATGGCTTCCTGCTGGAGGTCGGGGGAGATCGTGGGCTGCGCCGCCGCGAGGCAGGGCCAGGCCGAGATCAGCACCGTGACGGGCGAGACGAAGGATCGGGTGCGGGCCATGGCGGCAGTGTGCCGGTTAAACGGCCGACCGTCCATGGGCAAGACACCGATATCGCGTCATAGGCTCGACGTCATCTTACCGCATCCGGCTCTATTCCGCCGCCGCCTGGGTCGCCACGGCTTCGAGCACCGGATGCGCCCGGGACCCGACGCCGAAAGCCATGACGACGCTGTCGTGCAGCTTGGTCGACAGTTCCTCGGCCAGGGCCGCCTGGCTGGCCGCCTGCGACGAGGCCTGTTCCAACGCGGCGGTCCGTTGCTCCGCCCTGGCGGCCCGCACCTCGGCGGCCTCGCACCGGGCCTTGAAGTCAGCCGCCGCGCGCTCCGACGTTTCGAGCTGCGCCTTCAAGCCCGCGCCGAGGCGCTTCCACTGCTCGATCGTGTCGTCCTGCGCGGCCAGTTGAACACTGGCACGCTCGCCCGCCTCGTCGAGGTCGCGCTCGAGCCGCTGGCAGCGCTTGACCAGCACATCGAAGGCCTGGGCGGCGCGCTGGAGCAGTTCCGTCGCCATCTCGAAATCACGGCGCGGGCGCGACACGCGGGCTGGCGGCACGGCCTCGACGGGCCTCGGCGCTTCCGCGATCTCGCCCCGGCTCTGTTCGAAGAAGCGGCGCATCAGGGTGTCGATCTCCACCTGGTCCACGGCTTCGGGAGGTGCGGCTTCCTGAGGCCGCTTCGCCAATGGACTCACGCTCGCCATGCTACGTCTCCCCGACCGGTCACTGGCCCGTCACACCGATGCCATGGTTAATCGGCCACAAGTAACGTAACGTCAAGGACGGCATGACGGGGACCCGGGCCTCGCCGCCGACGTCCCACCGCCCGCGACCCTTCCGCCGGCGACGGGGCTGTCCGCCCCACGTCAGCCTCGTTCGGCGCTGCCCTGCAGCCGACGCGCCGAGCCTGGACCTGCCACGCCCGAATGGGTAAATTTAACCAGACTATTAGTAGGATCGTACTATTGCGGTGCCGGTTGACATCGGTCATCTGCTGTTTGGACGGGCCGAGCCGCCGCGCTGACGTAGGACAATCGATGTCTATCGCCCTGTCGAAAGGCCAGGTCCGCGGCGCGCGCGGCATGCTCGACTGGTCCCTGGCGGATCTCGCCAAAGCCGCTCAGGTGTCGGTCTCGTCTGTGAAGCGGTTCGAAACCACCGAGCTGGACGCCGTCTCGCATGAAACCGCCGGCAAGATCCGCGACGCGCTGGAACACCAGGGCATCACGTTCCTAGTCGACGACGGAACCGGGCTCGGTCTGCGCCTGCGGGGACTCGCGAAGGCCGCCGATTGACGCCGACGGAGGCTCGAACGCTTCCGCCTCGGCGATCCACCTGCCGACCATCTCATCTAGTTCCGGAACAGCGTCCCGCGATAGCTGATCTCGCCTCGGTAGATGACGCGGTCGTCCGCGTTCCGCACGTCGCAGACCACGATGTGATATTCACCGTCCGGCAGTTCCCGGCGCAGGATGTCCGGCAGGAGGGCCTGCGCCTGCTGCCGCGCCTCCTCGAAGCTGTCGAACTCGTCGCCGATCGGATCACGGTGGAAGCCGTCGGCATCGCGCACATCGAAGAAGTATTGGGGCATGAGCGCCTCGCCGTTCAGGCGAGGGGCGATTTCGCCCTCCGTCGCTGCGCGCCTGGACCGATGCAGCGATGGGTCAACGTAACGGAATCTTGTCGGAAAGCGAGCCGGCGCGATGGTGAGCGCGGTTGACAATCGTCGGCCCCGTGCACCATGGCTCAGGTCCGGCGGCGAGCCCGTCACGGCGACGCGTCATCGGCCGCGTCCTGTCCCGGTCCATCGGGGCGGCGCCGTCGCCCGAGCCTGCGACGTCCGTCGCCACCGGCCCCGTCGCAGCGGCCACGGAAGCGCCGCCGAGGACAGGGATGCCGAGGACAGGGGCGCCACGGACTCCGCCCGGCCACGCGGCCGATCGACCGATCTCGCACTCTGCTTTGGGACCACCTCCGCCTTGCGCCTGACCCGCACCGACCTTCCCGCCGTTCTCGACGCCTTCGGCCTGCATTTCACCATGCAGGGCCGCGAAGGGCCGGTGCGGTGCCACGTGTTCCGCGACGCTGTCGACGAGCTGGAGGAGAGCCACGCCCGGAACGGCGCCGAGATGCTCCGCCGCTTCGCCGCCCACCGGACGCGGCTCGAACAGGTGGCCGACCGCATGTACGGCGCCGGCCATCGGACGCCCTGGATCAATGTCGAAGACCTGCTGCTGGGCGTGTCGCCGGACGCATGGGACGACTGAACCCCGTCCGGGGCGGGCGGTCCTGCTGTCCCGGACGGGTCCGACAGGGTGGTCCGCAGGCGGACCGGGTCTCGAGCAGGCCCGGCGCGACGAAAGCCGCCCGGAAGAGCCCTCGCACCGGGCGGGATCGGGCGTCGCCGGCCGCGGTCCGGCTCAGCCGCCCAGGAGCGCGATGAACGCCGCCACCAGCGTCGACCCCCCGAGGGGCGCCACCAGGAGAAGCAGGAGATTGATGCCGACCAGCCAGCCGATCACCCGCTCCTGGCGCTTGGTGAGGCGGCCCGGCGGCCGCTTCGGCTCCCACGGCCCCGGGCGCCACTGGTCCTGGAAATCAACGAACATGTCCGCCACCGTTCCGTGTCGCCCTGCCAGCACATGGCGCCGCCGGCCACCGTTGCAAGCCGGCCGCGGCGTCTCGCGCGGGGGCCTGCCGGCGGCGGTCGGGCGTCCAGAGCAGATCGCGATCAGGTCGCGTCACCTGATGGCGTGAAGATGCTCGCAAAAACATGGCACGAGAGCTGAAGTCGCGAGCCAAGGCGAGCGGCGACGGCTCTAAGCCGGCTGTGCCGCGCCTCAACCCTGGCGGCTGTCGCTGGAGGCGACGATGCGGCGCGCGAGGTCCAGGCCTCGCGACAGATGCCGGGCGATGATGGTGAGGCCGGCGGCTTCCGCCCGGTCGATGGCTGGCGCGAGCGTGTCGACCAGCAGCCTGGCGCTGGCGACCGGGTCGGCCAGAGTCGGGGGCGGTTGCCGGTCCTTGGCCTCCGCCTGCGTCTGGGAATGACCGTGCCGGTGCCGCATCCACGGTCTCGCCGCTTGCAGAGATCCTCGGGGCAGGATCCTGATCCATCACTATTGAAGCCGCCCACCTGCCCCGTCGATCCAGCCGGAGACCACAAACGCGCGATTGAGCAGCTTCGACGCTCTGCAACGTGTCACAAATCCGTAACTCTGAAAAGTCCCAAGCCGACGTTCGGACTTTTGTTCAGACATCGACGGCGGCAGCGGGGATGCGAACTGTTGCACCGCCACAACAGGACTGGTGGAACAGGACCGCGGCAGCGTCGAAGACCACGCCGGAGGAGGGTTTCTCATTTTCGGCTCATTCTGGGTCGGTAGCCCTTTGCGGGACAGATTTACTGCAGCGAGACGGCCCTCCCGACGATGAGGCCGGCCTCGGCCCAGATGGAACCGACAAGATGACGCTCGTGAAAAGCCTTCTGCTGGGCTCTGCCGCCGCCCTCGCCGCCGCCGGTGCCGCTCAGGCCGCCGACCTCCCGGTGCG
>NZ_QYBC01000004.1 GCF_004137085.1 Lichenibacterium ramalinae | reverse complement strand
GGACACGCAAGTCCTCGTTGCACCTCGACGGACCCCTTCCGACGACGCCGATCTCACGCGACCCCGTGGGTAGTTACCGTTTTTTAAACCAGATTGGAATAAAGAACTATTGATGAATTGCAACTACATCAATCACCTATCTGTCTTTAAGAAATCATCCCTACCGTCAACTCCCTTAAGGGTTGGTTTTGAGGGTAGCCAGGATTACGATCTACTTTTGAGAACATTACCCGCGATGGCGAGAGGAGCGATAGTACATCTTCCTTACATACTATACTCGTGGCGTGTCACTAGCGACGCGCAATCGTTCTCTCAAAAAAAAGCGCGTAGAGCAAAATTGACGTCGATGCTTGCGTTGAGTGACTACATTTCGAGTCAGAACATCGAGGCTGAAGCCGTCGAGAACGGAGATACGATGTTCCGCATGCGCCGCCTCTGTCCGAAAGCCAGTCCTCTGATTTCCATCATCATTCCGACGAGGGACAGGTCGAATCTTGTGAAGGCGTGTGTCGATGGCATACTGCATCGCACCGACTATGAAAACTGGGAGGTCATCATCGTCGATAATGACAGCGAAGAGGAAGAAACTTTTTCCTTCTACCGCAATGTCTTGGAAGACAGCAGATTTAAGGTAATACATTATCACGGAATATTTAATTACTCAGCAATCAATAATCTTGCCGTGAAAAGCGCACGAGGTGAGTTGTTATGCTTGCTAAATAATGATGTTGAAGTGATAAAACCGAATTGGCTGAAGGAAATGATGGCTTACGCTGTTCTGCCTGACGTGGGTTGTGTGGGTGCTCGATTACTCTATGAAGACGATACGCTTCAACATGGCGGGGTCATCATTGGACTCGGTGGCGTAGCAGGCCATTCACACAAACGTCGTGGGTTGGGTGATCCCGGATACTACAGACGCATCGATCTTGTGCATGAGATGTCGGCCGTCACTGCCGCATGTTTGGTGTGCAGTAAGAAAAAATTTGAACAAGTCGGTGGCTTTGAGGAAGAACACCTCAAGGTCGCGTTCAACGATGTCGATCTCTGTTTGAAAATGGCCGACGCAGGCTATAGAAACATCTATAATCCGGAAGCGACTCTCTACCATCTGGAGTCCATCTCTCGCGGTAGTGACGATACTCCAGAACATGTAGAAAGGTTTAGATCTGAAGTCGCACACATGAAGAAAAGATGGCAGAAGTACATTAATCATGACCCGGCCTATAACCCAAATCTAACTATTGATAGAGAGGATTTTTCAATTTCGTGGGCTCCACGAGTATCGCGAGTGCCGTCCAAGATCGACTTCGATCAATGGGGAAATCAGGGCAGATAGGTGACAGTGGTGATGTTTTTTGGAAGCGTCGCTGCTGTGCCAAATCGAACGGGTTCGCACAGTTTCTCGCCGTTGTGGTGAGTTTGGCGTCGCCCGCGTTCCGGCGCTGGTAGCGGCAGCCGCACAGTGCATGTCAGCACTGCGCTGGATTTGGGGTGACGCACAATGGACGGCTAGTTGCGAGGCACCGGCTACGCCATCGACGGGCACCTGACCAACTCTCACACCGTGCTGAAACGGGCGCTGTGGCGTCCTCGGCACTGCACCCGCCTCCTGCTTGGACATTCGATGCGGGCTTCCGCTACGCGGCGGAGGTCCTTCAACGAATGGTCGATCTGGTCCGAGCCAACCACGACGCACAGGATCTGACCCGGGACTTTGACCAGTCCGCTCCGGTAACCCGGAACTGGGTGACCGAGGCTGCCTGCCGGGCGGTCGGCGAGAGACGAAATCCTTTGCGCTTGATGCTACGCTGACGGCGGCGGAGCACGACGAACTGGCCCGCCTCCCTCGAGAGAACAAACAGCTGCGCCTGGTGCGCGATGACGACGAAAGAAGCTTCCATTACGATCAAGCCAGCCCTACGGCGAGACGACCCGAAAAAATCTACTGATACGGGATCCGCGGGACCAGACCAGGACTCCCCTCTCGTGATGCCACCAGAGGTGATCCAGCGGATCCAGTACAACACCGGCGAGAGAAGCGCGGCCTCAGGCGGCGAGCTCAACCTTTCGGTCGGGCACCATCACTCAACCACTGAGTTTCGGCCACCAAACGCCGCGCATAGCGAAACTCGGCTAGGATGCCCTCATAGGCCTTGAGTGCGCGGCGGGCCGCAGTGTGGTCTTTCCCGTCCAAATCCATCGCAATTACCCGGTAAGCCTGGTCTAATATACGCCGTTCGCTTTCCGCGATGAGAGCGTCGAAGCGGGCGAGACTGACGACCATGGTCTTGACCTGAGTGGGGCGCAATCGCCACGGGCATAACAAGATCTAGCCATCAACCTGTCGAGCTGACACAGAATTGAGCCCTTGCAGGGTCGCCACACGCCTCACTTCAAACCTTGGGCTTCTCACGTGTATTACATTGTGCTCCGATGACGCTTGGCGCGGCTCCAGCAGGTCACAGGGCCTCGCTGCGAGGCGCCAATCGCGGCGGGGCCGAGGTTTGGGCGACGGATCATCGCAACTACAGAAGCGATCCGAGCTGCACCGCAGCGGATTCTGAATTCCCCCCGCACTGGGGCCACATCGCGCCGCCCGACCGATCGCATTGTCATCAAGTTACACCGGCGGGAAAAACGAGGGCCATAAGGGTAGGAGCATCGAACCCTATGCACTAAGGTGTAGCATCACTCTGCTCAGCGCCGCGCACACTCACTCAGCCTTGTTACCGCTTTGCGCAGATCGCGATGGCTGGACCGTTCTGATGCTCAGGGTCATCGAAGTTGACCGTCGTTTCATAACCACGATCATGGAAAAACTTTAACAAGCTGTCACGTTCGAGCCACATCGCGTAGCTCTCCGACCCGCCCGAGAACCCCTTCCAACTGAGGGCAGATTCAGGGTACAGGCGCTTGGACCCGCGATACGCGGTCCCGTTCAAGGGCTCGGGCTCGGCGAACTGCTCACGATCGGGGTGCTCCCGTATGACATCAGGATCGTAATGATGCGTCCACAGCATGAGCCTGTCCGTCTTCCCGACGATCCGCTCGAGCAGCTGCAGTGGATCCGTCATGTGGTAGAGCACGCCGGATGCGACGATAATGTCGAACGAGCGGCTCCTTTCGAGATAGGGGAGGAAGCTGCCCAGCTTGAAGCTCACGCGCGACATGCCCATGATTTCTTTGACGCAGAGGCATTTGAGGAAAGCGCGGGCGTTGGCCTCGATGGCCGTGACCGACGCCGCGCCGAGTTGCTCCAGCATGAAGGAGTGGGCGCCTTCGAGTGGGCCGAGTTCGAGGATGTCGAGCCCTCGGAACGGTCCCAGAACCAGGTTGGCCCAGCTGATGCGCCCGTCTGCGAAGAGCGCCGCATGCCCCGGTTGGGACATTGCGCGCAGATCGCTTGGCATCGCCGTCGACCACTCGCCATCGAAGAGGTCGATCACGTTCTGAGCTGACGGTGCGGTGCTGACGAAGCTCGTGCTAATATCCATGGCTGACCCTTTGTGCTCGATGACGAACCTTCACAACCTACATGGATCGTTGCTGGCGCGCCTTCAAAAAAAAGTCGGGTGGACGATCCCGTTCGCACCGGTCATGCATTGTGGGTCGGACCACGAACACGAGTACCGAAAACACGATTGTGACGAAGGACGCGATGCTGAAATCGCTGGACAACCCGCGGAAGTCTTACTCGATTCTACAGGCCACTAAATTAGCTCAGTCAGTCGGTATGTTGCAGGCGCTGCTCATAGAGAAGCGGGACAGGGCAAGGTGAAGTTCGACATAACAGGGGGAACCGGCCGAGAACATGACGGGCGCAGCCACCCGCCCCAGCGCCTCCACTACCTGCTCGACCTCGCACGTCAGCGGCGGATCGCCATCTAGGCACAGCCGATCGAGCGGCCACAGGTCGGCCCCGGCGGTGCGCAGCAGAACGACGTGATCACGCTTCACGACTTACCATGCGGCAACGGCTGGCACCGTAGGATGACAGCAATGGCTGCCGCCACCGTGCCGTTGCTCAACATTTCGTTGAGTTCGCTTGAATTAAGGTAAGTTACGGGTCATATGGCCGGCCTCGAAACCGGCTTTGGTTCACTTTGCGGGGAGAGGCTCAAGCCGAGCGGGAGGCGCGCCCTGGAACTGCGTGACCGATAGACGGCGCATCCACGCAATGGAGCAAAGAGCCACGAGATCGAGTCGTCCCAGCTCACATCTTCGAGGTCACTGCGTCTCACGCCGTCAATGAGTCAGACTTAAGCCCGTCGCGCAAGCCTGCATTGTACCCAGGCCTCCATCGATCGGCGTCGGGAGCCTGACGCGATCCCGTGGGTGACCCCTCATCAGGTGCCCTGTCGGCTCCCTTCGGACGCTCAGTATCAATCTTTCGACGCTCTCGTTCAGGCTTAGGCCCACCGATGAGACAAGATTGCGCTCCGCGACTGGGCCTTGTCGGAGGTGAGGGCGGCTTGAACGACAATCGCCATCCAACCGTTCATTTGGTCGGAGTTAATAGCAGTCCATCACATGACGACCAAAGCTAAAGATGATTGCCTCACGCGACTGAGTGAAGGCACCGCGCTCGACCAAGTCCAAGGGCGCTTTCAGCAGAGGAGCAGTCCGTTCGAAAGGGAGGGAGCTTGCAGGCAGTTGGCAGAGGTCGACTCCTTCCTGCGCCAAGCCCACCCTGTGCGTGACCACCGGGTAGGGTCGTTAGGACATCGAACTTACGCGCATTGTCTGCGCCACCCGATGATCCACACCGACCCCCCCCCCGCATCACTCCTCGGCGGCGCGCTTCTTGGCTTCCTGCTGCTGCATATAACGGGCGCTCGAATCGTCCACCTTCTCCTCGGGCGCCTCGGTGGTGGCCTTCACGGCCTTCACGGGCTTCAGGTAGCCCTTGGGCGGCTGGGTGAGGAAGTCGCGCGAGGGTTCCTGGCCCGCCACCAGCGTGTCCCTCTTCTCGGGGTTGGCGGCGCGGTAATGGTCGCCCTCCGCCTTGAGAACCTCGGGGCTGAGGACCGTGCAATTGTGGCCCTGGCCGTCGTTGCCGCAGTCGTTCGGCCGCACGGGCTCGCTTTCGGCGGCGCGGCCGCGCGCCAACTCCTGGGCCGACACGATCTCGCCCTTGTCGCTGTGCACGGCGCCCATCGTATGGGGGGCGCGGGCCTCGTCGGCCTCCTTGCGCCGCTTCAGCACGTCCGGGTCCTGCGGCCAGGCGGCGGAATGCCGGATGCCGCCGCTCACGGGCTTGGGCAGCGCCGCGTCCTTGGGCAGCACCAGCGGCGGGCGCTCGCGATATTCGATCGGCGGGGGCGCGTCGGTCCTGATGATGCCGACCGAGCCGAGCACGGACGAGAACACGTTGGCATAGCCGTCGTCGGCCGCGCGGGCGGGCGAGACGGCCAGGGTGCAGAGGCCGATCAGACCTGCGGCGGCGAAGGATCCGCGACGACGGGCCAGCGATCCGGGCATGAGCGACTCCACCTCGACACGTGTGACGGTTTGCGCGTCACCTCTTGTGCGACGATCGCGGCGTTTTAGGGGCGTCGACCCCGGCCGCGGGGGACACGGCGGCGGCGGGCAGCGTGGGCGCGGCCGGCGTCCGCACCCATTCCAGAAGCAGCAGCACCACGCCGGCCGTGATGGCGCAGTCGGCACCGTTGAAGACGTACCAGTGAAACCCGCCCGCGTGAAGCGAGACGAAATCCACCACGGCGCCGTAGGCGACCCGGTCGACGAGGTTGCCGAGCGCCCCGCCGATCAGCAGGCCCAGCGCCAGGCAGGTCGACAGCGTCGTGCTGCGCCGGAGCCACAGCGCCAGCGCCACCGTCGCCGCGAGGGTGGCGGCGATCAGCAGGTAGCGGCCGGTGTCGGTGTCGGAGGTCAGCAGCGAATAGGAGACGCCGCGGTTCCACGCCATGACGAGGTCGAAGCCCGGCGCCACCCGGGTGGGCGAATGCCCCGGCAGGTCGAAGCCGCGCAGCAGCCAGGTCTTCGACGCCTGGTCGGCCGCGAAGGCCAGGGCGGCCGCCAGCAGGCCGAGGCGGCGCGGGTCCGTCACGGCAGGCGGCCGGCGGCGGCGAGTTCGCGCAGGGCCTGGGCGTCGCGCGGCGTCACGTCGGGGTAGTCGGCCTGCGTGCCGACGAGGGGCGTCACCTTCCACGAGCGGGCGCAGCGCCGGCCCTCGGCGCGGCGGGGCAGCACCGCGACGCCGGGGACGTCGGCCAGCCGGTAGGCGTCGGCCGGCCCTTCCCCACCCTCCAGCGCCAGGCCCGACGTGATGCAGACCTCGGCGAAGTCGACGCCCGACAGCAGCGCCAGCAGGTCGGGGTCGGCGACGAAGACCGTCGGGGCGGCTTCGAGCGAGGAGCCCATTCGCTTGGCGGCGCGCTCCAGCTCCAGCGCGCCCGTCACGACGCGGCGTGCGTCGCGGATCCGCCGCCAGCGCGCCGCCAGGGCCTCGTCGTGCCAGCTCGCCGGCGTGTCGGGGAAGAGCTGCAGGTGCACCGAACCCGTCGGCGACGGATGCCGGGCCAGCCAGGCCTCCTCGGCCGTGAAGGACAGGATCGGGGCGAGCCACACCACCATGCGGTCGAAGACGGCGTCGATGACGGTGAGGGCGCCGCGCCGGACCGTGCTGGACAGCGGGTCGCAGTAGAGCGCGTCCTTGCGGATGTCGAAGTAGAAGGCCGACAGGTCGCTCGTCATGAAGGCGCCGAGCGCCGCCAGGATGCGGGTATAGTCGAAGCCCGCATAGCCGGCCCGCACGGTGCGGTCGAGCTCGGCCAGGCGGTGCAGCATCAGCCGTTCGAGGTCGGGCAGGTCCGCATGGGCGACGGCCTCGTCGGGCCGGGCATGGGCCAGCGTGCCCAGCATCCAGCGCAGGGTGTTGCGCCACTTCTTGTAGGTCTCGACCGTGGTGTTGAGCACGGTCTTGCCGAGCCGCTGGTCGCCAGCATAGTCGGCGCCCGCCACCCACAGGCGCAGGATGTCGGCGCCCGAGGCCTTGATGACGTCCTGCGGCGCCACGACATTGCCGAGCGACTTCGACATCTTGCGCCCGTTCTCGTCGAGCGTGAAGCCGTGGGTCAGCACGGCGTCGTAGGGGGCGCGGCCGCGCGTGCCGCAGCTTTCCAGCAGCGACGAGTGGAACCAGCCGCGATGCTGGTCCGAGCCTTCGAGGTACATGACCTCGTCGTCCCCGCCGTCGACCCGGCGGCGCAGGCCGGCGAACTGCGGGAAATGCTCCGGGTCCTCCAGCGTGAAGGCGTGGGTGGAGCCGGAGTCGAACCAGACGTCGAGGATGTCGTCGACCTTGCGCCAGCCCTCGGCGACCCGCTCGCCGAGGAAGCGCTCGGCGGCCCCCTCCTCGTACCAAGCATCGGCGCCCTCCGCCGCGAAGGCCGCCAGAACCCGGGCGTCGACGGCGTCGTCGCGCAGGATCTCGGCCGTGCCGTCGGCCGCCTCGCGCACGAAGATGGCGATGGGCACGCCCCAGGCGCGCTGGCGCGACACGACCCAGTCGGGCCGGTTGGCGATCATGCCGGTGATGCGGTTCTCCCCGGCGGCGGGAACCCAGCGGGTCTCGGCGATGGCCTGGAGCGCGACGCCGCGCAGCGTGTCGGGCGCGTTGGCGCCGTGGGCGGCCCCGGCCCGGCGCGCCGGCGCGCCCGGCACGTCGAAGGGCTCGTCCATGGCGATGAACCATTGCGGCGTGTTGCGGAAGATGACGGGCTTCTTGGAGCGCCAGCTGTGGGGGTAGGAGTGCTTCAGGCGGCCGCGCGCCACCAGCGTGCCGGCCTCGAGCAGCCCCGCGAACACCGCCTCGTTGGCGTCGCCCTTGGCGCCCTTGTCGGTGAGCACGCGCTTGCCGGCGAAGCCGGGGGCGTCGCCCGTGTAGAAGCCGTCGGCGTCGACCGTATAGGGGATGCGGGTCTCGATGCCGCGGGCCTGCAGGTCGCGGGTGGAGGCGAGCCACAGGTCGAAGTCTTCCCGGCCGTGCCCCGGCGCCGTGTGGACGAAACCCGTGCCGGCCTCGTCGGTGACGTGGTCGCCGGCCAGCATCGGCACCTCGAACCCGTAGCCCGGCAGGGTCGCGGCGAAGGGATGCGACAGCGCGCCGACCGAGAGCGCCTCGGCCGAAACGTCGCCCAGGCGCTCGAAACCCTCGACCCGGGCGGCCTTGAACACGCCTTCGGCCAGCGTGTCGGCCAGGACGTAGCGCTGGCCCGGCTTGGCCCAGTTGTCGGCTGCCGCCGCCGTCACGGCATAGAGGCCGTAGGACACCTTCGGCGAGAACGCGACCGCGCGGTTCCCCGGCATGGTCCAGGGCGTGGTGGTCCAGATGACGACGCGGGCCGGCATCATCTCGCCGGACGCCTCGTGGCGGAATGCCAGGGCGTTCCAGGCGGCGGCGCGGGCGTCGAGCACGCCGCCCGCCCCCGCCACCACCTTGCAGGGGAAGGCGGCGAAGACGGTGTCGGAGGTGATGTCCTCGTATTCGACTTCGGCTTCGGCCAGCGCCGTCTTCTCGACGACGCTCCACATGACGGGCTTGGAGCCGCGGTAGAGCAGGCCGTTGCGGGCGAACTTCAGGATCTCGCGCGCGATGACGGCCTCGGCGTTGAACGCCATGGTGGCATAGGGATGGTCCCAGTCGCCCACGATGCCGAGTCGCTTGAACTCGTCCCGCTGCACGTCGAGCCAGCCTTGCGCGAAGGCCCGGCACTGGCGGCGGAACTCCACCACCGGCACGTCATCCTTGTTGCGCCCCTTGGCGCGGTATTCTTCCTCGATCTTCCACTCGATGGGCAGGCCGTGGCAGTCCCAGCCCGGCACGTAGTTGGAGTCACGGCCCAGCATCTGCTGAGACTTGACCACCGTGTCCTTCAGGATCTTGTTGAGCGCGTGGCCGATGTGGATGCTGCCGTTGGCATAGGGCGGCCCGTCGTGCAGCACGAACTTCGGCCGGCCGGCGGCCTGGGCCCGCAGCCGGCCGTAGAGGTCGATGGCGGCCCAGCGGGCCAGCAGTTCGGGCTCGCGGGCGGGCAGGCCGGCCCGCATCGGGAAATCCGTCTGGGGCAGGAACAGCGTCTTGGCGTAGTCGAACCCGGCCGTCTCGGCATCGGGTGTGGCGGCGTCGGTCATGGGCGGGAACCGGAAGGCTGGCGGCGGCGGGACGCGCACCGCTTCGGGGAAGGCCGGCAATCGGCGCGCCGCGGGAGCGACGGCGGGATCATGCCGGTCGAGAGGACGACAGCGAGGTCCCGTGCGGTGCGAGCGTGCTCAAGCGCCGCACGGGCCGGTATTCATCGTGATCCGCGCCCGCGTCGTCATGGCGGTGACGTAGCAGGGCGCTAGGGAGATTGGAAGGGTTCCGTTCTTCGGGTCCGCGCCGGACCCGCCGTAACCGATGCCGATCCTCGCGCGTTCAACGGTCCGGAGCCCAGGCGAAAGGCCGTCTCGGCTCCGCGTCAGCGTATCGGCGAGGGGACCGGCACGGCGTGCCGGCCCGACCAGCCACGGAGGAGTGACCGTCACCCATGGGGACACAGGCCGAACCTCACGTCTGGAACATGTTCAAGCGCCGGGAGGAGGGCGAACTCTGGTGCGCGGTGCCGGCCGACACGGCCGTGCCGCGCTTCCTGTTCTCCGGCGAATGGGACTTCAGCGGCCAGCATCCGGAACCCCGGCCCCTGCCGGGCTTCCAGCGGACCATCGCGCTGCAATCGGTGCGGATGAACGGCTTCTACCTGTTCCAGAAGCTGCCCAACGCCGCCTGAGCGACGAATTTTCCGGAGCCTTCGCGGCGGCGGCCTCGCCGCGGCGCGGTCAGCGCCACACAATGATCCACAAGCCATCGTCCAATCGGGTCGGGCGAAGGGGAGCGGTCCGGCTCCGGGGGGGATCAGGCTCGATGCAACGCTCCATCACCATCCTGGCGGTCGGCATCGTGGCGCTCGCCCTCACGGCGGTGGGCTTCGCCACCTTCTGGTACGAGCGGCCGACCCGCCTCACCGTGGCGATCGCCAAGGCCGATGCCGAGGACTACGCGCTGATCGGCACGGCGGCCAAGCTGCTGAAATTCGGCAAGAACGCCGTGCGCCTCCGCGTCGCGACCGTGGACGGACCGGCCGCCGCCTCGGCCGCCGTCGATGCCGGCAAGGCCGACCTCGCCGTCATCCGCACCGATGTCGCCCTGCCCGACGACGCCCAGACCGTGGTGATCCTGCACCGCGACGCCGCCCTGCTGGTGGCGCCCGCCGGCGGGACCGTGCACGACGTGGCCGATCTCGCCGGCCACACCGTCGGCATCGTGCACCGGGGCGCCGGCAACGAGGCCATGCTGGCGACGGCGCTGGCGCAATACGACGTCCGCCCCGAGGACGTCACCATCGTGGGCCTGGCGCCCGAGGAGGTGGCCGGGGCCCTGAAGGCCAAGACGGTCGACGCCGTGCTGGCCGTCGACGTGCTGTCGAGCCCGCGCCTGCGCGACATCGTCAAGGCGGCGGCGGCGGCGGGCGATGGCGCACCGACCCTCGTCCCCATCGCCGAGGCCGACGCCATCGCGCAGCGCTCGCCCGGCTACGAGAAGCTCGAAGTGGTGCGAGGCGCCTTCGGCGGCACGCCGCCCCGCCCCGCCGAGGAATACGACACCCTCAGCATCACCCACCGCCTCGTCGCCAACGAGAACGTGTCCCAGGATCTGATCTCCGACCTGACGCGTTTTTTCCTCACGGAAAAGATGCAGATCGCCGCCAGCGTGCCGATCGCCCGCCGCATCGAGGCCCCGTCGACCGACAAAGGCCTGGCCCTGCCGGCCCATGCCGGCTCGGCCGCCTACATCGACGACGACGAGCAGACCTTCTTCGACAGATACAGCGACATGATCTACATCGGCGCCATGCTGCTCGGCGTGCTGGCTTCGGGCGCCACGGCGGTGTTGGGGCGCATCCAGAGCCGGCGCACCGCCTCGCTGGAAACCAGCGTGGGTCGTCTCCTCGAGATGCTGGCGCTGGTGCGGGCCGCGCCGTCCGACGGCGCGCTGGACGCGCTCCAGGGCGAGGTCGACGGCATGATGGCTGAAGCCCTGCAGGCGGCGAGTTCGGCCGGCGGCGACGACCGCCGCCTCACCGTCTTCGGCCTCGCGCTGGACCAGGTCAGGGCCGCGGTGCGGGACCGCCGTGCGCAGATCGCCGCCATGGGCCCGGTCGCCGGCCCCCGGCTCGCCAGCGCCGCGGAATGACCTTCGCCGGCGCGCTGCGCTGCACTGCACCACGCGGGGTTCCCAAACCCTGCCCGATGGTGTAGGACCACCGCGCTCATGGGCGTCCGATGGCCCGAGCCTGGCGGATGTCCGGTCCGTCCGGCGCGGGATGTCGGCACGGATTCGGTGCAGCGGGTCACAGGATCCGGGGGTGGACCCCTCCGGGAGGCTCGGTGCCCGAGGGCGTCCTTTGGGGGAAGTGCGGCCGGCGCCTCGGGGCGGCTGGTCCAACGCGGCGCTTCACCCGATGGAGATCCCGAATGCCCGGTCGCCGGGCGCCTTTCCCCAGGGGACGGCGCCGCCCGCGACGGCGCGCCAGCGCGTGTTCCGGCTCCGGCCGGTCCGCGCGAAGCTCAAGATGACGGACCCCTGACCGGGTCCTTCCGACGCTTTCGCCCTCCGAGATCAGCCCCTCCCCGCCGCGTGGAGGGCTGGTCCTTCCCGTGTTCGGCTCGGCCGGTCCCTCATCGGGGCGGATCGACCGGACGGACAACGCCCGACGAGACCCATGAAGCTCCGCAACATCGCCATCATCGCCCACGTCGACCACGGCAAGACCACGCTCGTCGACAAGCTGCTCCAGCAGGCCGGCTCCTTCCGCGAGAACCAGCGCGTCGCCGAACGCGTGATGGACTCCAACGACCTCGAAAAGGAGCGTGGCATCACGATCCTGGCCAAGGTGACGTCGGTCGTGTGGGAGGACACCCGCGTCAACATCGTCGACACCCCCGGCCACGCCGACTTCGGCGGCGAGGTCGAGCGTATCCTGTCGATGGTGGACGGCGTGATCGTGCTGGTCGACGCGGCGGAAGGGCCGATGCCGCAGACCAAGTTCGTGGTCGGCAAGGCGCTGAAGCTCGGATTGCGCCCCATCGTGGCGATCAACAAGGTCGACCGGCCGGACGCCCGCATCACGGAAGTGGTGAACGAGGTGTTCGACCTCTTCGCGGCGCTCGACGCCAACGACGACCAGCTCGACTTCCCGATCCTCTACGGGTCGGGCCGCAACGGCTGGATGGCGGATGCGCCGGACGGCGCGCAGGACGGCATGGCTCCCCTCTTCGAACTCGTGCTGAAGCACGTTCCCGAGCCGAAGGTCGAGGAGGGCGAGTTCCGCATGCTCGGCACGTTGCTGGAGGCCAATCCCTACCTCGGCCGCCTCATCACGGGCCGGGTGCAGTCGGGCTCCATCAAGCCGAACCAGAACGTTAAGGTCCTGGACAACGACGGCAAGGTCGTCGAGACCGGCCGCGTCTCGAAGATCCTGGCGTTCCGGGGCATCGAGCGTGCCCCGATCGAGGTGGCCGAGGCCGGCGACATCGTCGCCATCGCGGGCCTGACCAAGTTCAACGTCGCCGACACGCTCTGCGTGCCGGAGGTGACGGAGCCCCTCCACGCGCAGCCGATCGACCCGCCGACGCTGTCGATGACCTTCCTGGTCAACGATTCGCCGCTCGCCGGCACCGAGGGCGACAAGGTCACGAGCCGCGTCATCCGTGACCGGCTCTACAAGGAGGCCGAGGGCAACGTGGCGCTGCGCGTCTCGGACTCGCCCTCCGCCGACAGCTACGTCGTCGAGGGCCGCGGCGAGCTGCAACTCGCCATCCTGATCGAGACGATGCGCCGCGAAGGCTTCGAACTCGGCATCTCGCGCCCCCGCGTGGTGTACCGCCAGGACGAGGAGTCCGGCGAGCGGCTGGAGCCGATCGAGGAAGTGGTCGTCGACGTCGACGAGGAGCATTCGGGCGTCGTCATCCAGAAGATGTCGGAGCGCAAGGCCGACATGCTGGAGATGAAGCCGTCCGGCGGCAACCGCCTCCGCCTCGTCTTCCACGCCCCCACCCGCGGCCTCATCGGCTACCAGGGCGAGCTGATGACGGATACCAAGGGCACTGCCATCATGAACCGGCTATTCCATGCCTATTCGCCGTGGAAGGGCGAGCTGGCGGGGCGTCGCAACGGCGTGCTCCTGTCCAACGACGCGGGCGAGGCCGTGGCCTATGCCATGTGGAACCTCGAGGACCGCGGCCCGATGATGATCGAGCCCGGCTGGAAGGTTTACCAGGGCATGATCATCGGCCAGCACACCCGCGAGAACGACCTCGAGGTGAACGTGCTCCGGGGCAAGAAGCTGACCAACATCCGCGCCGCCGGCAAGGACGAGGCCGTGCGCCTGACGCCCCCGATCCGCATGACGCTGGAAAAGGCCCTGGCCTACATCGAGAACGACGAGCTCGTCGAGGTGACGCCGAAGTCGATCCGGCTGCGCAAGACCAAGCTCGACCCGAACGAGCGCAAGCGCGCCGAGCGCGCCAAGGAACTGGTGGACTGAGCCAGCATCGACGGAGGATCCGTCGGGCGGCGATCGGGAGCGGGCGGCCTTCGGGCCGCCCGCCTGCGTTTTCGGACCTCCTCAGCCGGCGCTCACGCCTCGGTCGGATCGGCCCTGGCCGAGCTGCATCGTCAGCTCTCCCTGCAGCTTCAGCGCCTGTTTGACCCGCGCCGCGACGGCGGCGATGTCGCGGTCGAGGCCTTCGAGGCGCGTGCGTGCCTCCTCGGACCCCCTGGCCCGCAGCGCGTCGCGCGCTTCCCACAGGCGGGACAGGAGGGACTCGGCGTTGCGCTGCTCGGCGCGCTGCGCGTCGATGACGGCGA
Source organism: Lichenibacterium ramalinae (assembly GCF_004137085.1). Taxonomy (GTDB): domain Bacteria; phylum Pseudomonadota; class Alphaproteobacteria; order Rhizobiales; family Beijerinckiaceae; genus Lichenihabitans; species Lichenihabitans ramalinae. The sequence continues at coordinate 268,251 of NZ_QYBC01000004.1, read as the reverse complement.
CCAGCGATTCCGCGTCGCGTGCGGCCCTGTCGGCGGTTCTCGGCTGCATCGGCTCTCCTCTCGTCGGTGACCCGTCTCCGGCTCGGACCGAGACAACGCCCCGAACGTGGTCTCGATGCGGCGACCCGACATCGCGGTGTGTCGCAACCGCTCGGGCCGCGGGCGGGTTGGCGCGGCACCGCCCTCGCTCCCGGACCTCCCATGACCATCGACACCGTGATCCGCCGCGCCGACCTCGGCGACGGTCGCGGCCCCTGCGATATCGGCATCGCGGGCGGCCGCATCGTCGCCATCGCGCCGACGCTCGCCTGCGAGGCGGCCGAGGTCGACCTCGGCGGCAGGCTCGTCCTGCCCGGCCTCGTCGACACCCACATCCACCTCGACAAGGCCTGCCTCGACGACCGCTGCCCCTGTGGCGGATCCTTGAAGGACGCCGTGAAGAGCGTGTCGGAGGCCAAGCGGCATTTCACCGAGGCGGACGTCTACGCGCGGGCCGCCCGCACCCTCGAGATGGCGATCGCCCACGGCACCAACCGCATGCGGACCCATGTGGAGGTCGACCCGCGCGTCGGGCTGACGAGCCTGCGCGCCCTGCACCGGCTCAAGCGCGACTTCGCCTGGGCCATCGACCTCCAGCTCTGCGTCTTCCCGCAGGAAGGCCTGCTCGACGACCCGGGCTGCGACGCCGTGCTGGTCGAGGCGCTGGACCTCGGCGCCGACGTCATCGGCGGCGCCCCCTACATCGACGCCGACAGCCACGGCCAGATCGACAGGATCTTCGACCTCGCCACGGCGCGAAACCTCGACGTCGACCTCCACCTCGACTTCTCGCTCGATGCGGCGGCGCTCGACGTTGACGAGGTGTGCCGCCAGGCTGACCGGCGCGGCTGGGGTGGGCGCACCGCCATCGGCCACGTCACCAAGCTCTCCGCCCTGCCCCCTGACCGGCTCGACGCCTATGGGCGGCGGCTCGCCGGTGCCGGCGTCGCCGTGACGGTGCTGCCGGCGACGGACCTGTTCCTGATGGGCCGGGACGCCGACCACCTCGTGCCGCGCGGCGTCGCGCCGGCGCACCGGCTCGCCGCGGCGGGCGTCACCTGCTCGGTCGCCACCAACAACGTCCGCAACCCGTTCACGCCCTACGGGGACGGCTCGCTGGTCCGCATGGCCAACCTCTTCGCCAATGTCGCGCAACGGGCCGGCGACGACGACCTCGCCGCCTGCCTCGACCTCGTGACGGGTTCGGCCGCCCGCCTGATGGGCCTCTCCGACTATGCCGTCGCAGTCGGCGGCCCCGCCACCTTTGTGGCCTTCGACGCGACGAGCCGCGCCGACATCGTGGCGGGGATCGTGGCCCCTGAGATCGGCTTCAAGGATGGGCGCCAGACGTTCCTGCGACCGCCGGTCCGGCTGTTCCGTCCGGAGCCGGGCGGGATGCAACGAGTCGGATTCGGGACATAAGTTCCACTTCGGCTTGCGCTGCGACCCGTGGGCGCGAACCTACGATCGTCCCGGATCCGCGCGGAACCGCTGTCCCGGCTCTCGGCTTGAGGCGGGGACGGGAAGGAACTCCGACACGGAGCCTGCCCGCCGGTTTCGAGACGAAGGGTGACGATCATGGCGACCAAGAACGCGAGCGGCCACCAGGGCGAGGTCAAGGATCCGGAACACGACGGCCGGCTGAAGGGCCACAAGGGCGGCGAGGCCGCCAAGGCCCACGCCGAAGGCTCCCACAAGGACGAGGCCGACCACGCCGGCGCCAAGAAGGCAGGCGGCAAGAGCCATGCGAGCGAGGGCGAGCACGCCGCCAAGGCCGATCACACCAAGGCCGATCACGCCAAGGCCGATCACTCCAAGAGCCATGAGCCCGCCAAGCCGGCCGAAGCCCGGGCGACGGACGGGGACGCCGACCTGAAGGCGCGGGAATACACGGACGCTCAGGGCAACGTTCACCACCATACCAAGGCTTATATGGAAGGCCACAAGGGCGGCTGAGCGAAACCTGCCGGCAGAGATCGAGGGGAAGAAGGCCGGCCCGGAAGGGCCGCCTTCTCGCCATGGAGGCAGCTCCGCGCCTTGCGCGGCCGTCCCCGCCGCGCTAGTCCCGGCCCGTTCCTTGCGAGGGTGCCCGACCCTCCCCAACAGGCCGAAACCTCCTCCATGTCCCAGCCCCCGAAGAAGATCAGCCGCGTCGTCCTGGCCTATTCCGGGGGGCTCGACACCTCCATCATCCTGAAGTGGTTGCAGACCACCTACGGCTGCGAGGTCGTGACCTTCACGGCCGATCTCGGTCAGGGCGAGGAGCTCGAGCCGGCGCGCCAGAAGGCCCTGCTGCTCGGCATCAAGCCAGAGAACATCTACATCGAGGACCTGCGCGACGAATTCGTGCGCGACTACGTGTTCCCCATGTTCCGGGCCAACGCGCAGTACGAGGGGCTCTACCTCCTCGGCACCTCCATCGCGCGGCCGCTGATCGCCAAGAAGCAGATCGAGATCGCCAGGGCGGTGGGCGCCGATGCCGTCTGCCACGGCGCCACCGGCAAGGGCAACGACCAGGTGCGCTTCGAGCTGAGCTACTACGCGCTCGAGCCCGACATCCAGGTCATCGCGCCCTGGCGCGAGTGGAACCTGACGTCGCGGACCGCGCTGCTCGAGTTCGCCGAGCAGAACCAGATCCCCATCGCCAAGGACAAGCGCGGCGAGGCGCCCTTCTCGGTCGACGCCAACCTCCTGCACGTCTCCTCCGAGGGCAAAGTCTTGGAGGACCCGGCCGAGGAGGTGCCCGACTACGTCTTCTCCCGCACCGTCTCGCCCGAACAGGCGCCCGACCGGGCGACGATCATCGAGGTCGGCTTCGAGCGCGGCGACGCCGTGTCGATCGACGGCGAGGCGCTGGGACCGGCAGCGCTGCTGACCAGGCTCAACGAACTCGGCCGCGTCAACGGCATCGGCCGGCTCGACCTCGTCGAGAACCGCTTCGTCGGCATGAAGTCGCGCGGCATGTACGAGACGCCCGGCGGCACCATCCTGTATTTCGCGCATCGCGGCATCGAGCAGCTGACGCTCGACCGCGGCGCCGCCCACCTCAAGGACGAGCTGATGCCGCGCTACGCGGAGCTCATCTACAACGGCTTCTGGTTCTCGCCGGAGCGCGAGCTGCTGCAGGGCCTCATCGACCGGAGCCAGGAGTTTGTGACCGGCACGGTGCGGGTCAAGCTCTACAAGGGCTCGGCCTCGGTGGTGGGCCGCGCCAGCCCCTACTCGCTCTACGACCAGGACCTCGTCACCTTCGAGGAGGGCGCCGTCGCCTACGACCACCGCGACGCGGCGGGCTTCATCAAGCTCAACGCCCTGCGGCTGCGCACGCTGGCCAAGCGCAACCGCCGCGGAGCCTGACCCGGGCGCGGCGCCCCGGCCGCATCGGCAGGGGGCGCCGCCCATGCTAGACGGCCCGGGCCGGGCTGTCCGGCCCGGATCGGGAAGCCATGCCTGTCGCCCTGCCCGCCTGGCCCGACGCGCTCCGGTCGCGCGGCCTCCGCATCTGGTCCGGCACGGTCCTGGGCCTCTACCTCGTCACGCATCTCGCCAACGTGGCGCTGGGTCTGGCCTCGGTGGCCGCCATGGACGCCGCCGCGCCGGTTCTGGCGGCGCCCTGGCGCAGCCCGCCAGGCACGGCACTGCTCGGCGGCGCGCTGCTGATCCACTTCGGCCTGGCGCTGCGGGCGCTGTATCGGCGCCGCACCCTGCGCATGGGTGCCCGCGAAGCCTGGCAGGTCGTGCTGGGCCTGGCCCTGCCCTTCCTGATCGTGCCGCATGTCGCCGCGACCCGGATCGAGCCGGCCCTCACCGGCCTCGCCATGACCTTCGCCGAACAGATGCGGACGCTGTGGCTTCTCAGCCCCGCCTCCGGCGGCCGGCAGGGCGTGGCGATGCTGGTCGCCTGGGGGCACGGCTGCTTCGGTTTCTGGTTCGCCCTCCGAGGGCGGCCCTGGTTCCCGCGATGGACCTGGGCGCTCTACGCCGGCGCCCTCCTGGTGCCGGTGCTGGCCCTGCTGGGCTTCGCCGAGGCGGCGCGCGAGATCGCGACGCTGCCGGCCCCCGCCGTCCCGCTCCCGCCACCCGTCCGCCGGGCCCCGTCGCCCGACACGGTCCGGCTGTGGCTGTACCTCGTCTTCGCGGCACCGCTGGCCGCCGTCCTGGCGGCGCGGGGCCTGCGCTACTGGCTCGGGCGCCACCGCCGCATCCGCGTGTCCTATCCGGAAGGGCGGAGCGTGTCGGTGCCGCGGGGCTCCTCGGTGCTCGAAGCGAGCCGCATGGGGCAGGTCCCCCACGTGTCGCTGTGCGGCGGCCGGGGCCGCTGCTCCACCTGCCGGGTACGGGTGACGGACGGGGCCGCCATGCTGCCCCCGGCCTCGGTCCAGGAGCGCCACACGCTCGCGCGGTCCGGCGCCGGCACCGGCATCAGGCTCGCCTGCCAGCTCCGGCCGACGCACGACCTTGCCGTGATGCCGCTCTTCGCCGCCGCCCGTCCCCGGGGCGGGGTCGTGCCGACGCGCCAGGTCGGGGCGGCCAGCCACGAGCGCGAACTCGCCGTGCTGTTCTGCGACCTGCGCGGTTTCACGCGGCGGGCCGAAGATTGGCTGCCCTTTGACACCGTGTTCCTGCTCAACCGCTATTTCGAGGTGGTCGGCGAGGCGGTCGAATCCGCCGGTGGCTACCTCGACAAGTTCATCGGCGACGGCGCCCTGGCGCTGTTCGGCCTCGGCAGCGGCGCCGAGGTCGCCTGCCGGCAGGCGCTCGCCGCCGCGGCGGGCGTGTCGCGGGGGCTGCACGCCCTGAATGCCGACCTCGCAGCCGACCTCGGCGGCCCGTTGCGGATCGCCATGGGCATCCACGTCGGCCCGGCGGTGGTGGGCGACATGGGCTACGGCGCCGCCGTGGGCCTCACCGCGGTGGGCGACGGCATCAACGTGGCGAGCCGCCTCGAAGGGGAAGCCAAGGACCGGGACGTCGAGGCCGTGGTGTCGACGGCGGTGCTGGAGCGGGCCGGCCTGCCGATCCCGGCCGGCGAGGCCCACGCCATCGCGGTGCGCGGGCGTTCGGCGCCGGTCGAAGCCGTCATGGTCCAGGACGCCGCGACGCTGGCGGCCGGGGCGGGGCCGGTCCCGGCCTGACGTCAGGGTCCCGAAGCGGGCGGGATCGCGATGGCGCGCGAGGAAGCGCCGTCACCCTGGATGATGCTCGGGGGCGGGGGCGCGGCATCCCGCTGCCGCTCGACCGCGGCCCGGGCGGCGGCCTCGACCTCGGCCCGGACCCGGAGTTCGTCGGCCTTGGCCCGGTCGGCCTCGGCGCGGCGGGCCTGGGCCTCAGCCCGCGCCTGATCGGCGCGGGCCTGCGCCTCCGCCTTCACGCGTTCCGCCCGCGCCTGCGCCTCCGCCCGCGCCTGGTCGGCACGGGCTTGCGCCTCCTGCGCGGCGCGCTGGCGGGCGCTTTCCTGGTCGGCCTGGATGGCTTTCAGCTGACGGTTGAAGGCGGCGCGCTCGCGGATGTCCTGCTCCATCACGTCGATGCGCTCCTGCGCCCGCGCGATCGCCTGACCCTGGATGGCGCCGAGCAGGCCGGCGGCGTCGATCTCCCGCCGCGACGGCCCCACGAGCGGCCCGGCCCGCGTCACCACGACCTCGCCGGCGTCGCCGCCCGATGCGCTCCCCCGGCTGCGCAATGCCGCGCGGCTCGTCAGCGACAGCGTGCCGAGGTCCAGCGCGACGGACGTCTCCGCCGACCAGGTCGGCGGCTCGGTCCCGGCCGCGCTCGAAGGCGGGGCGGTCGCGGAGGTCCGGATCGGCCCCAGCCGCAGGACGCCGCCGGCGAGGGTGGCGGCGACCCTGGCGTCGCCGATGGGGAGCGGCCCGCGATCGAGGCGTTCGCCGAGGTCCCGGCGCAGCGTGTCGGCATCGGTGGCGGTGGCATCGGTGCTCCCGGCCGCGCGCTCGGCGGCGGCATCCCGGGCCGCGACCGCGGCCGCCGTCGCGGCCGGCGCGGTGGGGTCGGTGCGGGCCAGCATCACGCCGGCGAGGTCCAGCGTGCCGGTCCCCGACAGGCCCGCCACCAGCGCCGCCGGGCTCGTGCCCGTCGCCGCCACGTCCTGTCGTCCCCCGAAGCGGCCCGAAACGTCGCCGGCCGCGAAGCCGACGCCCGCCCAGGAGACCTGCCCGGAGAGTGTGGCGCCGGCGGGGTCGCGGCGGAGCGCCAAGGCCCCGCCGAAGCTGCCGCCGCCGATCTTGCCCGCCATCCCGGTGAGCGACACGGCATGGGCGCGCGTCGCCAGATCCAAGGACACCTGACGGGCGTCGAGCGATGCCGTGAGCGGCAAGGTCGCGATGGTCAGCGCCACGGCACTGTCGGGCAGCGATCCCGGGGCGCCGAAGGACGCGGACGACCAGGCAACGCCCGGCGCCGGGGCTGCCGCAGGGCCGAACGCCAGCGCGAACAGCGCCGAAGCCGGGAGCCGGTCCAGCGCCAGCGTGCCGCGGAGCTGCGGCGCGGACTCGCCGCCGGGCCCGCGGGCCGCCGACCGGAGATCGACGCGCAGGTCACCCGAGGCGCTGGTGTCGGCGACATGGAGGTGGAGGTCGCGGGCGCCGATGGCGTAGACGTCCCAGGACACGTCGCCGGCGGCCTCGGCGGGCAGCGCCCGGTCGGCCGTCGCGCCGAAACCGCCCAGGACGGGACGCAGGTCGGGCGAGGCGAGGGTGGCGTGGCCGTCGCCTCCGGACACGGTGGCTCGACCCGAGAACCCCAGCCTCGCCGCCCCGAGCGCGCCGTCGAGCGAGACGGCGACGCCGTCCGCGACGGAACCATGCCCGCGCCCGTCGAGCCGGGCTGGACCGAGGCCAGTGGCGGTGACGGGAAGGCCGAGCTGGCGCAGCAGGTCGGCGCCGTCGGGCGCCTCGGCCCGCAGCGTGACGCCGAAGCCCCGGCCCGGAGTGGCGGCCCGATCGGCCGCGGTCCCGGCGGCGCCGGGCGTCAGGCCGGCCTCGATCCGCGTCCCGCCCGCCGTGGCGGTGAGGGCGAGCCGGGTCGGCGCCAGCGCATCCCCGGCGCCCCGGGCTTCGAACCGCAGCGTCGCGTCCAGCGGCGAAAGCAGTCCGGCGCGGGCGCGGAGGGCGGCGGCGACGGCGGGCGGCAGGAGATCCCCGAAGGCGCGGGCGAGCGGGCCGACATGCGGGGCCGAGACCGATAGGTCGGCCTCCGCCGCCGAAGGGGAGCGGCTCCCCCGCGCCGTCACGCTGCCGCCGTCGAGGTCGGCCGCCAACCGCTCCAGCCGCAGGTCGGTCCCGGTACGGGTGAGCTTGACCACGAGGTTCCCGGCCGCGATCGGGCCGAGGCGCCCGGCGGCGAGGTCGAGAGCGGGGTCCGCCACCGTGACGGCCCGCGCCGCCAGCGCGAGATCGAGGTCCAGGCCCTGCGCGGCGGCCGAAATCCCCGACAGGTCGGGCAGGCGATCGAGAGCCAGGGCATCGGAGGTGAGGTCGGCGAAGAGGCGCCCGCGTTCGCCCCCGACGGCGCGGGTCAGCGACAGCGTGCCGGCGAAGGCCGAGCCGTCCAGCGTGAGGGACAGCGCCCGCAGGACCACACCGGTCCCGGACGCCTCGGCGTCGCCGCTCAGCGCGACGCTGCGGCCCGGCAGGCCGGCCAGCGCGGCCGCGAAGTCAGGGCCGAGGGGCGCCAGCCAGGCCACCGTCCGGCGCAGATCGGTCGAGCGGATGTCGGCGCGTCCGCGGAACACCGGGTCGGCCAGGGCCGGCGCCGCGCCGAAGGGTCCCGAGACGGGCCGGGCCGGCCCCGGGGCGACGCGGCCGTCGAGGGCGAGTCTGGCGCCCTGGGGACCGCCCACGCCGAAGGCGAGGGCCGCGTCAGGTTCTGGCCCGAGCCCCAGCCGCAGGCTCGGGCCCACCAAGGTCTGGCCCGACAGGGTCGCGGTGTCGAACCGGGCCGCGACGGCGAGGCGGACCGGCAGCATGGTGCCGGCGCCGTCCCCGGCCGCCCGGGCCAGCAGGCGGAGCAGGTCGCCGCCCTTCGGGGGCGCGATGCTGCCGTCGTCCGGCGCGACGGCCAGCCTGTCGAGGTCCAGGGCGGCCCCGTGCAGGTCCAGGGCGGCCGACGGCCGGTCGGCTCCGGCAGCATAGGCGGCGCTGGCGTCGCCGCCCGCGATGAGCGCGCGCTGGTCGGTGCCGGCCCGCAGTTCGAGGTCGGTGGCCGAGGCGGCATCCCGGCCGGCGACCAGGCGGCCCGTCATGCTCCAGGGCACGGCGGCGGGCGTGCCGTCGAGCGGCAGCGATCCCGTCAAGGTGGCGGTGCCGGCGAAACCGGGGCCGACCGCCCCCGGCTGGCTCCCCGCCGGCGCCCGGGCCTCCACCGTCCCGTCGAGGTCCAGGGCGGGGCGGGGCGCCGCGGCATCGACATGCAGCTTCATGCGGAAGCGGCCCCCGTCCAGAACCCCGGTGGCGAGGCGGAACGGCACCGCCCCGACCCTGCCCGACGCCTTGAACGGCCCGCGCAGGCTGGTCGCCTCGCCGTCGAGCGCGACGTCGCGCAACACGATCCGCCGGCCGTCGGCCAGGGCCACGGCGAGCGTCCCCTCCCGGATCCCCATGTGATCCACGGCGACGCGGTCGGCGCCCCGGCCGGACGGCAGGGCGACGTCGACCGTGCCGTCCGGCGCCTGCGCGAGCTCCAGCCGGGGACGCACCAGGGTCGTATCGACGACCTGAACCTGACCGCGCAGGAGCGCCGTGAACGACACTTCGGCCTGCAGTTCCCCGACCCTGAGACGCGGCCGGCCCGCCTTGCCGTCGCCGATGGCGACGTCGCCGAAGGCCAGCCGGGGCGTGGGCAGGATCTTGAGATCGATGGAGCCGGCGACCGTGACGGGGACGCCGGCGGCTTCCGACAGGCGATGCTCGACCAGCGCCCGATGGGCGTCCCAGTCGATGAGATAGGGCCCGACCAGGGCTGCGGTCAGCACGCCGATCAGCAGGATCGCGAGGACGGTCAGGCTGTCGCGCAAGGCGGTGACGGCGATCGCGGTTCGAGGACGGCCGGGCTGAAGCGCCGACCCTTGGGCAAACGGACCCTGGCGGCAAACTATCCTGAAATCGCCATCGAGCAAACACCCGATCCCCATCGCCCTCCGGGCCGGCTTTAGCGCTTGCACGACCCTCCCGGACTGGCTATAGACCCGTCATCGGCGACGCATCGCGTCGCCCGGTCCGCGCCCTTCGTCTAGCGGTCTAGGACGTCGCCCTCTCACGGCGAAAACAGGGGTTCGATTCCCCTAGGGCGCGCCAAACTTCTCCCTTCCCATTGTTATCGTCGCGTCCGCTCTCCTGTTGGGCCCTGTCCGCTCGCCGTCATGGCGGCTCGGGTGGGTCGACCCGGGGGACGAGCGAGGCACGGGTGCGCCCGCGCCTAGGCTGGGACGGCTTTCGGAGCACGATGGCGGCAAACGCCAGCGCCCCGTCCGACCCGTCCTCCTTCGGCTCAGGATCCATCCACAGAGCGAATCCGTGCCCGAACGCCCCCTGGGGACCTCGGAGATCCCCTCGGTTGCGGGGACCAAGGGCATCCATGCACGAGGCCTCAGTCCGAGGCACCCAAGAGGCGGCGCTCGATGTCGATGGCCACACGCTCCAGGGCGTAGCGCGCCACGTCGGCGCTGTGGGCCTCGCGCGCCGACAGGGCGGCCAGGCTGGCCTCGATGGCTGCCCGCATGTGGCTGTCTTCCGGCAATCCCGCCTCGCGTTCGATTCTCTTGAGCAACGCGATGGCCGCAGTCGCGTCGAAGGGCTCGGAAGCCGTCAAGGCTCTCGCGAAAACGAGGTAGATGCTGAGCTTCGCGCTTCCCGCCACATGCCGCCTTTTCGCTAACCGTGCGCATGGTCTCGCAGGTTTGGCGGCGACGGCCTTATCGCAAGTTGCCTTTACCGGTCAAAATAATTAAGGCACCGATCCCGAATTGCAAAAACGCCGCTTCACCGGTGTTCCGCGACCGGCCTGTCGGCGGGTCGCGCGTCGCCTCGTCGCCGGCGGGGCTGTTTCGGCTGCCCCGATTCGGCGGGAGCCGGTCCGGCGCCGCTCAGTCGGCGGCCTGCCGCTCCCCGTCGAGTTCGTCCAGCACGGCCTCGGGCGCCACGTCCTTCTTGATCTCCTGGACATCAGCGGCCTCGCCGACCTGCACGTCGAGGCGAGCCGCGATGGCCAGCACGACGGCGGAAAGCTTCGTCAGTTCGTGCTCGGCCAGCAGGTTGATGTGGAGGTCGAGATCGGCCCTCTTGTCGGATGCCGCGGCCGTGCGGTTCTGACTGATGAGGACGAAGGTCGACAGGAAGATGGCCTCCACGGAAGCTTCCATGGCGAGGATCACGAAGGACGGATCGAACTTCGGCAGGCCGGGGACCACGCCGGCGTTGACGAGGATCCAGATGCTGTAGAACGCCAGATGCAGGTAGACGAAGGTCATGGAGCCGGTGAAGGCCGTGATGGCCTCGGCCAGGCGTTCCTGGCGGGTGGCATTCGCCTTGTCCTGCCGACGCCGCTCCCGGAGCGTCTCGATGTTGCGCTTCAACGAATCGGCGAGGTCTTCCGGCTGTGGCGGCGGTATCGTCGGCGTCGTGCTCGTCATCGCGTGATCTGCCCCGGTTTCAAGTGAAGCCCGTTCGAGCCGCCGCCGGCGGAGCGCGTCCCGAAGGTGTCGTCGCCCGCCGACTCACGGACGCGAGCCCGTCGACAGGCGCTGGAGCCCCTCAGGGGGCGACCTGCAGCACGGGACGCATGAGAATCTCCTCGACCAGCACGTTCGGCGGCTGGGCGAAGGAATAGACCAGCGCCTGGGCGACATCCTCGGAGTGCAGCGCGTCGAGCTGGTTGCGGCGCTTGTCGAGCGCTTCCGCGACGTTGTGGCCGAACTCGGTCCAGACGGCGCCGGGCTCGATCACGGTGACGCGGATGCGGTCCGGCCCGAGCTCCTTGCGGAGGGCGTCGTGGAAGCCCACCACGGCGAATTTGGTGGCGCTGTAGACAGACCAGTTCTCGACGCCGTAGCGCCCGCCGACGCTCGACACCGAACAGATCATGGCGCCCGGGCGACCCCGCATCAACGGGATGGCTGCCTGGGTGCAGTGGAGCACGCCATAAAGGTTGGCGTCGATCATCCGGCGCCAGTCGGCGGGATCGCTGGTCTCGAACCTGGCGTTCACGCCGAGGCCGGCGTTGTTGAACAGCAGGTCGACGCCGCCATGACGGGCCTTCACGGCCGCGAACAGCGTCGCGACCGAAGCCGCATCGGCGACATCGCAGGCGATGGCGGTCGCGGCCGCGCCGAGTTCCGCGGCCAGGGCGTCGAGCCGGTCGACCCGCCTGGCCGCCAGGACGACATGCACGCCCTCGGCGGCCAGCAGCCGGGCCGCGGCCGCGCCGATGCCGCTCGAAGCGCCGGTGACGACCGCGACCTTGCCGGTGAGATCCTGCATCTTCATGGTTGGTCTTTCTCGCCGCTGCCGGAATCCCGCTCACGATCGGCCCGGGCGATGTGGCCTTGAAGCGGGTCAGGTCCCGTCATGCTGTTCTAGGGCTTGGGCGCACCCAGCACACCCCCACGCGCCCGAGGACGACGCCGGCGGCGCAAGGATGCGGCGGGCAGGACTGCGGCGGGCAGGACTGCGGCGCCGGCCGTCACCGCCCCGCCGGCCGTCACCGCCCCGCCAACGCCTGGTCGACGAGAACAGTGTCGGACGGGCGGCGACAGCCTCGGCGCAATCGGTTGGACGGGACTGCTCTCGATGCCGAACGGGACCGGGTTCGAGCCCGTGACCCACCTTCCGCACCCGAGCCCCCATCCGGTCGGCCGGACGACGCGTCGCCCGGCCGCCGCGGGGATCAGGCGATGCCGGCGAGCGGGTTCGGCACCTGGTCGGCACAGAAGGCGGGAGTGGCGGAAAGCTGCGTCTCGTCGGCTTCCGCGGCATCGAGCGCATCGGCGAAGCCCGCCAGGGCGATGTTGAAGGCCGCGAAGCGCTCGCTCCGCTGCGCGGCATTGGCCGGCGTCGAGCGGCTGTAGAGGCCCGCGGCGTCCTGCAGCCGGCCGAAGGCCTCCTCGACCTTCCAGTCGGGCTCGATCAGGTCGAGCATGGACTTGCGCAGCGCTTCGGTCTTGACCCGCAGCCCCTTGACCCTCGCGGCATTGGCGTCCTCAGCGTCCGCCACGGCCTGATCGTAGAATCGGACCAGTTCGGTGGCGAAAGTCATCATCATGCGGGTGGTCTCCTGCTCCGGACGTGTGTCGGAGCAGCGTGTCTCGGCCCGGCATGGTTAAGGCGGCGTTGACGGCGGGCCGGCGCCATCACCCGTCCCGGCGGCGGCCCGACAGGGTCTCGACGATCAGGATGACGCCGGCGGCGAGGGCCAGCACCAGGACCAGCATGAGGGGGCGCTCGTGGAAATAGGTGACGAGGTGCCTCAAGGGACGGATGAAGAGGCTGAACGGGTGCGTGAAGAGGTCCGCGGGCGCCCACATGGCGGTGCTCAGCTCCGGGTTCGGCCGGCGTCGAGCCCGGCAGGCACGGCCGCGCTTCCGGCACGCGTCATGGGACGCCGTCGGTCTGCGGAACGCCCGGATCCCCGGCGTCTCCAGCCGCCATCTGGCGCTCGATCTCGGCCCGGACCTGGACCAGGGCGCGGTCGAGGATGGACGCCAACTGCGGCAGGTGCGCCATGCGGGCGCGCTCGACGAGGCCGGCGAGATCCTGCTCGACGCTGCGCCCCGCCATGCGGTCCGGCGTGGCGGGAACGAGGTCGACCAGGGGAAAGGCCGGCATGCCGGGACGGCTCAGCGTGCCGTGCCCGCGGAACACGGTACGGAAGACTTCGCGCGCCGCGTCGAGCCGCATCGTCACCGTGGCGGCGTCGGGTCCCGTCTCGCCGCAGTCGAGGACCTCCACGAAGCGGTTGTCGAAGCCCAGTGCAGGGATCTGCCGGGTTTCCGCGAGCAGGCGCACCGTGTCGGCATCGGCCAGCACGGGCTCGCGGGTCAGCGTGGAATAGGCGACGAAGCGGGGAGCCCCGGTGCCGCGGTCGGACATGGTCATGGCCTCACCTCATGCCTCCGGGCGCGCTCGGGGGTTGCCACCGCGCCCCTCGGCCTGCCGACACAGAAACCCGCCCAGCCTTTCGGAACCGTTCATCGGTGCCCGCCTCGCGACAGGGGGGCTTGCCGTCGGGGCCCCGACAGCCCCACATGGTTTCGGAACGGCGGCCACCGCCGCGGCGGAGACGCCGGCCGGGCCGGCGCGAGATAGGACAGGTCCTTATGCGGATTGCCGGAACCCTCAGCATCGTCGTCACGCTCGCCCTCGTCGGTCCGGCCCTGGCGGGGACCGAACACCTCAGCCCGGAGTTCCGGCAGCAGGCCATGCAGGCCTGCACGGGCGATGCCATGCGCCTGTGCCCGCAGACCCTGCTCGACGAAGAGAAGACGGCCGCCTGCATGAAGGTGTACCGCGCCCAGCTCAGCCCCGGCTGCCGCGCCGTCTACGACCAGGGCATCCGCGCGCAGCGCCAGTGACGGGCCGCCGTCCGTCGGAGGCGGCGGCGGGCCGGGTGCCGGGCGGAACGACGCTCCATTCCATGCCCCGGTCATTCGACCCGCTGCGGGCAGTTCACCGTCATCGTCCCGAGGAAGCTCCCGGCCGGGCATTCCCGCTCGAGCCGGGCGGCGTCGGCGGGGCTCGAGCGCGTCGCGGTGCGCGGTTGGGCAGCACAGCCGCCGAGGGCCAGTGCCAGGATGGCCGCGGCGACCAGCGAGAGCCGTCCCATCACATCGGTCCTCCCGGAACGTCGGCCGCCGACAGGGCCGGGTAGGCCTCGCGCCCGGGCAGGTGATAGTGCCACCATTCCGGCGGGTAGCATTCGAACCCGCAGGCCGTCATCAGGCCCAGCAACAGCGTCCGGTTGCGGATGGCCTCGGGCTCGAGGCCATCGAGGCGGCCGTGGTCCGACAGCGGCGTGAAGGCGTCGAACCCCGTGCCCATGGCGAGTTCCGCACCGGTGGCCGCATCGAGCAGCGTCAGGTCGACGGCGATGCCGCGCGGATGCGTCCCGCCGGTCCTCGGGTCGGCGACGAAACTCTTGTCCTCCGCCGCTTCCCAGAACGCCCACTGCGCTTCGAGGGGCCGGAAAGCGTCGAAGATCTTCAGGCGCAGGCCGAGCACGGCGGCGCGGCGGGCCGCGGCCAGCAGCGCCGCATGGGCCGCAGGTCGCAGCAGCGCCACGGCCTGCGTGTAGATGGGGCGGCCGAGGAGGTTGTCGGCCGTCGCGTAGCGCAGGTCGCGCACGATCCCGTCGGCGTCGGTGAGGGGCAACAGCATGCCGTGACCATGCCCGAGCCGCGCCCTCCTCTCAAGCCCGGCGCCGGCACCGCGCGGCCGGCGCAGAGGCGCGCGGGATTTCGCTCGCGCTCGGCGCCGTTATGTGGGATATTTTCCCACACGCACTGTCTCTTTCGGGGAACGCCGGTGCGTCCCGTCGCGAGCGCGGCGAGGCGGTGGGTGCGGGCCGGCGGCCGACGGTGTAGGGTCGCGCCGCAGCGCATGAGGAGTCCTGGATGTTGTTCGCCCCCTCCCGGCGCCGCCCGACCGGATTAGCGCTGGCCCTGCTGCTGGCCCTGCCCTGCGGGGCGCGTGGCGCCGACATCGCGGCGGTGACGGGCCCCGCCGGCCAGACCATCGCGCTGTCGGGGCTGATCCAGCCGGGGGACGATGCCAAGCTGGCGTCCGTCCTCGCGGCGGCCCACCATCCGACGAGCCTGTCGCTGGCGAGCCTCGGCGGCAACGTCCAGGCGGCGCTCGCCATCGGCATGATGGTGCGGCGGGAAGGGCTGCACACGGCCGTGGCGCCGCGCAGCATCTGCGCCTCGGCCTGCGGGCTGGTGTGGCTGGCCGGGACGAGCCGTGTCATGGGCCAGGACGCGCATGTCGGGCTGCATGCCGCCTACCTGCGTCGCAACGGCGTCGACGTCGAGACGGGGGCCGCCAACGCGCTCATCGGCGCCTATCTCGGGCGCCTCGGTTTCGACGACCGGGCCATCGTCTACCTGACGAGCGCGCCGCCCGAGGAGATGACCTGGATCCTGCCGGCCGACCGCCAGCGCTACGGCATCGCCTTCGACACGGCGACGCCGGCGCTGGCCTCCGCGGCCGCGCCCGCCGACGAGCATCTCCTGTCCCGGCCGATGGCGCTGGCCGGCGCCATCGCGTCGGCGGCCGTCGCCGCGGTGGACCGGCTGATGGGCGGCCGTGCCGCCCCATCCGACGACAGATGACCTGGCCCCTGTGGGCCGGGCCGGCCCGCGTGCGGGACCGGTGGATGGCGCTGGTCGGCGCCTTGTCGGGCCTGTGCGCCGGCGCGGCGCTGTCCGGCTGCGCCCTGCCGGTGCAGGCCGAGATGGACCAGGCCGCCGACATCGCGCGGTACGCGACGCGCTACGACCACGTCGTGGGGAGCGAGGCGACCATCCTCGACCGCGCCCTGGCGGAATGTCCCGACAAGACCGTCGGCGCCGAGACGGCCTGCCTCCGCGAGCGCCTGAGCGCCGCCGCGACGACGCCGCGGGCCCTCGCCGCCCTGGTGCCGCACTGCCGGGTCGGCACCCTCTGCCGCTACGATGCCACGACCCGGAACAGGCGCGGCTTCGTCGCCGCCACCGCGACGGACTTCGTCCGGCACTGGCGCGTCGAGATCGACCTGCGCCGGCCTGCCGCCAGCGTCGCGACCGTCCCGGTCAGGGTCGTCGACCGCGACGATTTCGAAACCCCGGCGACGCCCGCGGCGTCACCCTCCGCCGCGCGACCACGCGGCTGATCCCGCCGAGCGCCATGCCGGGCGCGTCCGTCGCACGCCGCTCATTCGTCGTCCTGCTTGGCGTCGATGATGGCGTTCAGCACGTCGATGGCCATCCAGGGCTTGCCGATGTAGGCGACCCGCGCCCCGAGATCCACGGGGCGGTCGACGAACTGGCCGGACGTCACCACGACCGTGATGGTCGGGTGGGCCTCGGTGATGGCCCGGGCGATGCGGAGGCCGTCTGTCGCCCCCATCAGGCGGACGTCGGTGAACACCGCAGCCACCGCCTCGGCATGGGCCCGGACATAGGCCAGGGCGAGGTCGCCGTCGTCGAAGTCCGCGACGGCGAGCCCGGCCGCCGTGAAGGTCTCCACCGCATATTGGCGGAGCAGGGGCTCGTCCTCGATGACGACGATGGTTTGGTCCATGATCGCGCTCCTCCCTGCAGAACCCGTCTGCGGGCTCCTCCCTCGGGCGCCGCGGCAGGCGGCCGGTCCCGGTGGTGCGACGCTCCGGGCGGCCCCGGGTCAGGCCCGGAGCGGACGGCCGCCGCGGTTCAATCCCCGGCGACGCCCAGCTTGAACCCGGCCGCGCCGCAACGCGACACGGTGGCGATCACGAGGTAGGTGGTCGAACAATCCACGGCGGCCGCGCGCTCGGCGACCGGACGCCCCCGCACCGCACCGAGGTCCTGCGGCTGCGGGGCCTGGGCGCACCCACCCAACAGGGCTACGGCCGCCAATGCCATCCATCCCGTGCGGTGTCGCATCCTGTCTCTCCCTGCCCCGCACGGGTCGCCGTACGGGTCTTCGCCGATCCTGGTTGCCGTCCCGGCCCGGGCGCCGTCATGCTGATGCCGACATGCTCCGGGCCAGGACGGAAAGCCTGTGGTTTGGCTGTAGCACCGACGCGGCGCAGCCGCGATGACGTTGGGGACACGGTGCCGGGCGAAGTGAAGCGTCGCGGTGGGGCGGCTCGGGATCGGGTGGCGGCCTGCGGCCTATCGTGATCTTCGCACCGCCCGGCAGCGCCGGATCCGAGCGGCCACGCCGAATCGGCGCCCGCCATGGGTGGCCGGTCGTCGGCCTCGGCCAGCTCTTCTACGCCCCGCTGGGTCGCAGGCCCATCCGCCGAGGTCCCGGCCGCGATGGAGCGGCCGGCCGGGTTGCCGACCCGGGGTCCTCGCCGGCGACGGCACCACTTGGATGACGCTGCGGCCGCGCCTGACCGAAAGCGCCGGCATGGCGTGCATTGCCGCCTTCGACGCCGTCGCCTCCGACCGCGATCTGGCGCAGGCGGCCCGTCAGCGGCCGAGGCGCCGGGCCAGGTCGGCGACGAGGTCTTCGGCCGGCCCGTGGGCCGGGACCGTGAGGACGTCCGTCTCGTCGGGCCCCGGCCGCTCCAGCGTATCGAACTGGCTTTGGAGCAGGTGGGCCGGCATGAAGTGGTGCACGCGGCGCTTCAGCCGCCGCTCGATCTCGTCCATGTCGACATCGAGGAAGGCGAACCGCACGTTCCCGCCCGTGCCGGTCCGCAGGCGGTCGCGGTAGGCGCGCTTGAGGGCCGAGCAGGCCAGGATGACGCCGCCCTGCCCCGCCGAGCGCTCGTTCAGCGTCGCCGCGACGCGGTCGAGCCAAGGCCAGCGGTCCTCGTCGTCGAGCGGCGTACCGGCGTGCATCTTGTCAACGTTGCTTTGCGGATGCAGGTCGTCGCCGTCGATGTAGGGGAGGCCGATGCGCCCGGCGAGCTGGGCCGCGACGGTGGACTTGCCCGAGCCGCTCACCCCCATGACGACGACGGGGAGCGGGGCTTTCGGGTCGGGTGCGGCGGGCATGGGGAGGCTCCGGTTCTGGGACGTTCAGACGGCGGCCCGGCGCCTGGCCGGGACCTGGACCACCGTATTGTCCAGCGCCAGGTGCTGCCTGAAATACGCGATGGTGCGGGCCAGCCCGTCCTGCAGCGCCGTCGTGGGCTGCCAGTCGAGTTCGGCCTTGGCGCGGGCGAGGTCGGGGCGGCGTTGGCGGGGGTCGTCCTGTGGCAGGGGCCGCTGCACGAGACGCGACCGGGAGCCCGTCATGGCCACCACGGTTTCGGCCAGCTGGCGGATGGTGAACTCACCCGGGTTGCCGAGGTTGATCGGCCCCGTGACCGTCGCGGGGGTCGCCATCAGGCGCATCAGCCCGTCCACGAGGTCGTCGACGTAGCAGAAGGAGCGGGTCTGGGCCCCGTCGCCGTAGAGCGTGATGTCGGCGCCGCGCAGCGCCTGGACGATGAAGTTGGACACGACGCGGCCGTCGTCGGGATGCATCCGGGGCCCGTAGGTGTTGAAGATGCGGGCGACCTTGATGGCGAGGCCGTGCTGGCGATGGTAGTCGAAGAACAGGGTTTCGGCGCAGCGCTTCCCCTCGTCGTAGCAGGAACGCGGGCCGATCGGGTTGACGTTGCCCCAATAGCTTTCGGGCTGGGGATGGACGGCGGGATCGCCGTAGCATTCCGACGTCGAGGCCTGGAGCACCGGCACCTTCAGCCGCTTGGCGAGCCCGAGCATGTTCAGCGCGCCCACGACGCTGGTCTTGGTGGTCTGCACCGGGTCCGACTGGTAGTGCACCGGCGAAGCCGGGCAGGCGAGGTTGTAGATGGCGTCCACCTCGACGTGGAGCGGAAAGCAGACGTCGTGACGCAGCAGTTCGAATCGCGGGTTGCCCATGAGGTGGGCGACGTTGCGGCGCGAGCCCGTGTAGAAATTGTCGACGCAGAGGACCTCGTGGCCGCGCTCGAGAAGCGCCTCGCACAGATGGGATCCGACGAAACCGGCCCCGCCGGTGATCAGCACACGTTTTTCCGTCACAAGCTCGACTCCCGCGGGGCTCAACGGGCGCGGCCCGCTCGCGGGCATCAACTTACCTCCGCCCGCCTGCCGCGCGCAAATCGCGCCCTGCGCTCCATCCGGGCGGAGCGTGCTGCGGAGCGGCGCGTCACGGTGCTGTCGCACCGGGCCGCGGCGCCCGAGACGGCGGAGCCGTGGTCTGCCGCACCATCAGCCGCGTGTCGAAGCACATCCGCGGCGCGTGCGGGCTTCCGGCGAAACAGGACAGGAGGTATGCGGCGGCCCGGCGCCCCATCTCCTCGGCGGGGATCGCCAGGGTGGTCAGGGCCGGAAGGATGTGCTTCGAGGCGGGAAGGTCGTCGCAGCCGACGACCGACAGGTCCGCCGGGACGGCGATGCCCAGCCTTTGGCATTCCACCAGGGCGCCATAGGCCAGGACGTCGCTGGCGCAGACGAGCGCGGTCGGGAGCGGGCCCGCGGCGAGCAGCCGGCGCAGACCCTCGCGCCCGCCCGGGATCGACAGTGTCTCCTCCACGGTGTGGTCGTCCGGGAAGTCCAGGCCATGGCGGGCCAGGGCGGCCGCGACGCCGCGGATCCGGTCCTCGGCGCGATCGCTGTCGCGGCGACGCCCCGCCAGCACGGCGATGTCGCGATGCCCGAGTTCGACGAGGTGATCGACGATCGACGCCATGCTGGCGACGTTGTCGAACCCCATCACGGGGTGGTCGGCTTCCTGCCGGAACGTGTAGGTGGTGACGTAGGGGATGGACTGGGCGTCGAGCAGCGCGTGCAGGTCCGGCCGGTGCATCAGCCCGACCAGCATCAGCCCGTCGATGCCCCGCTCCGCCATCAGGCGCGCCTGGAACAGCTCCCGCTCGGGGGAATAGTCCGACGAGGCGACGATCAGCGCGTAGTCCCGCTCTTCGAGCGCGTCCTGCACGGCGCCGATAAAATCGGCGTAGATGGTCTGCTTCAGCGTCGGCAGGATGAGGCCGACGATCTGGGAGCGGCGCGACCGCAGCGCGCGGGCGGCCCCGTTGCGCGTGTAGCCGAGGTCGCGGACCGCGGCTTCGACGCGGAGCCGCGCCTCTCGATTGACCGTTTCCGGCGCATTCAGCACGCGCGACACGGTCGCGGCGGAACAGCGCGCGCGCTCGGCGACGTCCCTCAGGCGAACCGACGGCCGTTTCACCCCCTCACGCAAGGTCAAAATCGGGCCATCGCCGTGGGGGAGACCGGGAGCGCTGTCGGGCGTCGGGTCGAGGACAAAGGGGCTCCGGTCGCCGAAAGTTGGTTGCGGGACCGCGTCCTTAACACAATCGCGGCGCCGGCCCTACCGGCCGGCATGTGCTTTTCGACGCGGTCGCGACACGATCCCGCGGCCGCGGCCGGACGGCCAGGGCGCGAGGCGGCCTTCGAGCCGCACCGTCAAGATGCCGCAATGGCCGTCGCGTCGCAGTCCTTTAGGTAAGGCATCGGCGCCGCGCCGAATGCAGCCCGCCCCTGGCGGGGAACTTCGGCCGGCGCCTCGGACGTAGCGACGCGGATGTCCCCCGGGTTTCCCGCGTCATCTTTGGGTGTGTGATTTGGCGATCATGGGTTCAACACGCGGCGAGCGCCTGGGCGTCGCCATCGTGGGTCTTGGCGGCGCTGTGGCCACCACGGCAGTTGCGGGGATCGAGGCGCTGAAGGCGGGTTCGAATCAGCTCGACGGGCTGCCCCTGGCGCATCTCAACGTGGCGGGCCTGGCCGACTACAAGGACCTCGTCTTCGGCGGCTGGGACGTCAACGGCAACGACCTCGCGGCGGCGGCCGACGAGCACGGCGTGCTCGGCAAGGGCGACGCCGCCTCGGCCGAGGTGCTCAAGACCATGACGCCCTGGAAGGCGGTGGCCAGCCAGAAGTTCTGCAAGAACATCGTCGGCCGCAACATGACGGCCGCCAAGAACCATCGCGAGGCCGTCGACATCATCGCCGACGACCTCCGGCGCTTCAAGGAGGAGAGCGGCGTCGACCGCGTGGTGGTGATCAACCTCGCCTCCACCGAATCGTGGCCGGACCTCGGCGCCGAGGCGCTGAACAGCGTCGAGGGCTTCGAGCGCGGCCTCGACGCCGACAGCGAGGCCATCGGCCCGGCGATGCTCTACGCCTATGCCGCCATCGCGAGCGACTGCGGCTATGCCAACTTCACGCCCAGCGTCGCCGCCGACGTGCCCGCCCTCATGGCCTTCGCCAAGGAGCGCAACGTCGCCGTCGCCGGCAAGGACGGCAAGACCGGCCAGACCATGATGAAGACCGTCATCGCGCCGGCGCTGAAGTCCCGCGCCCTGCACGTCGACGGCTGGTTCTCGACCAACATCCTCGGCAACCGCGACGGCTTCGCCCTGCAGGACCCGAACTCGCTGCAGTCCAAGCTCAACACCAAGGGCTGCGTCCTCGAGGACATGCTGGGCTACCCGGTCGAGGATCACCTCGTCGACATCCGCTACTACCGGCCGCGCGGCGACGACAAGGAGGCCTGGGACAACATCGACGTGACGGGCTTCCTCGGCCAGAAGATGCAGATCAAGATCAACTTCCTGTGCAAGGACTCGATCTTGGCGGCGCCGCTCGCCATCGAGATCGCCCGCGTGGTCGGCCTCGCGGGCCGGCGCGGCGACGGCGGCGTGCAGGAACAGCTCGGCCATTTCTTCAAGGCCCCGATGACCCGCAACGGGCGTAAGCCGGAGCATGCTTTCCACGCGCAGGAAGCTATGCTGATGGACTGGCTCAACGTCGGCTGAGGTGCCTCGACCGTGACGGATACGAAGGACGATGCGCCGGACGGGCTCAAGGCCCTGTTCGGCGAGATCGGCGATCTGAAGCGCATCCGCTCGGCGGGGCGCGACGGCTCGATCGCCATGCGGCTGTTCCGGGCCGCCTGGTCGGAACTGGCGGCGGGTGCGCCCGTGCCCGACGTCGCCCGCCGGGTCACCGCCCGGGCGCTGGCGGCGGCGCGGCTCGGCGATCTCGACCGGGCTCTGCTGCTCGAAGCCGGCCTGCCGCCCGCCGAGGTCAACGGCCTGCTGTGCCGGGCCGTTGAGGAGATCGCCGTTCCGGTGCCGGAGCCGCTGCGTTCCGCGCTGATCGGCGCCATCGCGGTGCCGCCCCCGAATCTGCCGGGCGCCCTGCCCCGATTCGTGGCGCAGCTCGAGGCCCAGCCGCGGGCCGGCATCACCTGTCCGGGGCGGCCGCGCATCATGCTGGAGCCGTCCGAGAACCACGCCGAGCACTGCCTCGTCGTGGCGGTCTACGGCGTGATCCTGGCGCCGCGCTTCGGCGCCGACCCCGCGACCGTGTTCCTGGCGGCGCTGGCCCACCACTTCCACAACGCCGGCATGCCGGATTCCGGCTTCACCGGCGAGATGCTGCTCGGCGACCACCTCGAGCCCGTCATGCGCCACTTCGTTGACGGTGCCCTCGCGTCGCTCGACCCCGCGCTGCGGCGCCGGGTCGTCGAGGCCCGGGCCTGCCTACCCGACGCCGAGACCCCGGACGGCCGCGCCTTCCACGCCGCCGACGTCATCGACCGCGTGCTGGAGATCGCCCACCACCTCGGCGCCGCGGGTCTCACCATGACGACCGTGTTGGACGACATGGGGCTGGTGCACGATGGACCCGTGAAGGCCTTCCACGACCGCGTGCTGGCCGAGATGCGGATCCCGTGACGGACATCTCGGACTGGGCCGGGCTGCGCGCGCCGGGATCGGGGGCGGCGCTCCGGCCGGAGGGTCCGCATGCGCTGTGCGAACCGGACGGGCGCCGCTGGCCCGTCGTCGACGGCATCCCCTTCCTGCGGCTCGGGCGCGAAGCGCTGGCGGCGGACGCGCTGGCACGGCTCGACGCGGGCGACCGGGCCGGCGCGCTGGCGCTGCTGCTGGCCGACCAGGACGACTGGTGGACCGGCCCTCCCGCCAACCCCGCCGACCTCGCCCGGCTGGTGGCCGAGGCCGGAACGCTCTCGCTGCGCGACGCCATGGGCCTGCTCGGCTTCGGCCGGGTCGGCGACTACTTCGCCCATCGCTGGAGCGACCCGACCTATCTGGCGGGCCTGTCACTGATCGAGGCCCATGGCGGCGCGGCGGCATCGGCCTTCGAGCTCGCCTGCGGCATCGGCCATTACGGCCGCGAGTTCATCCGGCGCGGCGTCGCCTATACGGGCGCCGACGTCGTCTTCGCCAAGCTGTGGCTCGCCCGGCACTGGGTGGCGGGGCCCGGCGCACGCCTCGTGTGTTTCGACGCTGCCGCGCCCTGGCCGGTGGCGTCGGGGAGCTTCGACCTCGTGCTGTGCCAGGACGCCTTCTACTTCCTGGATCCCAAGCCCGAGATCCTCGGCCGCCTCCGTGGCCTGCTGGCGGCCGCCGGCCTGCTGGCCGTCGGCCACGTCCACAACCGCGAGGTCGAGAACCATTCGGCCGGCCGCGCCGTGACGGCGGCCGAACTGGCCCGCCTGTTCCCCGACGGCCTCTTCTACGACGATGCCGAACTGACCCGCGCCCTCGTCGAGGGGCACGTGCCGGTGCCCGGCGCGCCCGAAGCCCTGCGGGGCGTCGAGGCTTTCGCGGTGGCGGCCGGCCCGGGACGCGGCGCGCCCGGCAGCCTCGCCGGCGGTTACGCGATGCCGCCGCCGGGCGCGGCGCCGCGCCCCAACCCGCTCTACGGCGACGATGGTGCCCTCCGCTTCCCGTCGGAGCGCTACGCCTCCGAATACGGCGGGCTCGCCACCTACCCGCCCCGCTTCGCGCCGTCTCCCGACGACGCGTCCCGCGCCGCCGCGATCCGATGTCGCGCGCTCGTCGACCTGCCGGAGCGCTGGTGATGGCCGGCTCCGGTCCCGTCCGCTGGGGCATAGCGGGTTTCGGCTGGGTGGCGCGGGACTTCACCCTGCCGGCCCTGCTGGCGGCCGGGGATCGCCTCGTCGCCATCTGCGACCCCGATCCCGATGCCCGGGCGCAGGCGGTGCGGCAGGGCGCGACCGCCCACGCCACCGTCGAGGCGCTCGCAGCCGACCCCGAGGTCGAGGCCGTCTACGTGGCGACCCCCAACCACCTGCATCGCCCGATGGTGGAGGCCTTGGCGCCGGCCGGCAAGGCCATCCTGTGCGAGAAGCCCCTCGCCCACACCCTGGCCGAGGCCGAGGCCCTGGTGGCGGCGGCGGCACGGGCCGGCGTGCTCTACGGCACCGCCTTCGACCAGCGCCACCACCCCGCCCATGTCGCGCTGCGCGACGCGCTGCGTGCCGGCCGCATCGGCATCGTGACGGCGGTGCGGATCGTCTACGCCTGTTGGCTCGGCGCCGATTGGGCGGCGGGCTCGGGCCGCGACAACTGGCGGGTCGACGCCGCCAAGGCGGGCGGCGGCGCCCTCATGGACCTCGCCCCGCACGGCCTCGACCTCGTCGACTTCCTGCTCGACGAGCCCTTGGAGGCCGTCGTGGCGCTGACGCAGGCGCGGGTGCAGGACTATGCGGTGGACGACGGAGCGCTCCTGGCCGGCAGCACCGCCTCGGGCGCGCTCGCCCAGCTGCACGTCGCCTACAACTGCCCCGAAACGCTGCCGCGCCGGCGCTTAGAGGTTCTGGGCTCGCGCGGCCAGATCGTCGCCGAGAACACCATGGGGCAGGACCCGGGCGGCAGCCTCGTCCTCACCGATGCCGCGACGGGGATGGGCGAGGCCCTGCCCTTCGACGCCGCGCTGTCCCCCTTCCTGGGCCAGGTGCGCGCCTTCGGCCGCGCCCTGCGCTCGGGCGACCACGCGGCCTTCTCGGGCCGCCGCGACATCCACACCATGCGTCTCCTCGACCGGGCCTATCGCTCGGCGGACGGGCGCGGAACCGCCGGGACCCAGCCATGAACCACCTGCCGGCCGACATGCCCGAGGCGGCCCTGCGCTACATCGATGCGCTGCCGCTCGGCCGCTATGTCGGCTTTCCGATGACGCCGCTCGACGCCACCGGCGTGCCGGCCTGGAAGGTCGGGCTGTTCCTCGACGCCGCCCACGGCCTGCCCGGCGCCATGCCGAGCGGCTACGGCTACGGCACGACCGATGGACAGGCCATCATCGGGGCCCTGGCCGAGATCGCCGAGATGATCTGTCCGACGCTGCGGCTGCGCGACGAGCCGCATCGCCTCGCCTCCTAC
This sequence comes from Lichenibacterium ramalinae, assembly GCF_004137085.1. GTDB lineage: Bacteria > Pseudomonadota > Alphaproteobacteria > Rhizobiales > Beijerinckiaceae > Lichenihabitans > Lichenihabitans ramalinae. The sequence goes on along the minus strand of NZ_QYBC01000004.1, from coordinate 243,348 downwards.
GACGCGCTGGTGCGGGAGTTCGGCCGCGGCGGCGTCGCCGACCCGCTGGCGCTCGGCCTGCCGGCGGGCAGCCCCGTCGACCGGGCGACGACGCTCGCCTGGACGCGTGCCGTGCGGGCCCGCACCGGCGAGCCCGTGTGGGTGCCGCTCGACGTCGCGGCCTGCGACTTCTTCGAACTCCCGGACAACTACCAGCCCTTCACGACCCTCATCACCAACGGCCTCGGCGCGGGGCCCGACGTCGATTGGGCGGTCGGCCACGGCTTGCTGGAATGCCTGCAGCGCGACGGGAACGGCCTCGTGTTCCGGGCGCTCGACCGGGGCGTCGCCATCGACCTCGCCGGCGCCGACGTCGGCCCGGAGGCACGCGCGTTGCTGGAGCGGCTCGACGCCCTCGGCATCACGGTGCTGCCGAAGTTCGCCACGGACGAGTTCGGGCTCACCAACCTCTACGTCGTCGGCTACGACCGCGACGCGCCGCGCGTGCCCATCATGCTGTCGGCCTGCGGCGAAGCCTGCGACCCCGACCCGCGCCGGGCGCTGCACAAGGCCCTGCTGGAGTTCTGCTCGGCCCGCGTCCGCAAGACCTACGGCCACGGCCCGCTCGCCGAAGCGCTCGCCGTGGCGCCGCCCGGCTACGTGGACGACTTCGTCCGCACCGCTCTGCCGAGCCTGGAACTCGAGGAAAGCCGCGCCCTGCGGGCCATGATGGACTGGACCGACATGGGAGCGGAGGAGCTGAAGCGCGCCCTCGCCGGCTCGGTCTTCTCCGTCGGTTCGCACCGGCCCTTCTCCAGCCTGCCGGGCGCCGACCTGCCGGCCTCGCCGGCCCCCTCCGACACGCGCAGCCGGGGCCGTCTGGCGCGAGAAAGGCTCGAGGCCGAGGGCTTCGACGTGCTCTACGTCGACTGCTCGCCGCGGGACGGCAGCATCGGCGTCGTGAAGGTCATCGTGCCGGGGCTCGAGGTCGAGACGATGAGCTATTACCGGATCGGGGAGCGCAACACCCGCAAGCTGCTCCTCGCCGATTCGCCCCTGATCGTCTTCGGCGAGCCCGGCGAGACGCGGCGGCCCGTGCGCCTGTCCCCCGAAGCCTTCGAGCGGCTGGCGCCGCTGACGGGCGGGCGGCAGCCGCTCTTCGACACCGCCGCGGCCGACCGCATCGTCGGCCCGCTCTACCCGCTCTACCGCGAACCCGAAGCCCACCATGTGGCGTTCAGGCTCCAGCAGCGCGCCGCTGCCGCCACCCCGGGAACCTGATCGATGGCCCTGCGCTTCGCCTACAACACGAACGGCACCGCCTCCCACAGGCTCGACGACGCCCTGATGATGATGGCCGAGACCGGCTATGCGGGCGTGGCGCTGACGCTCGACCACAACCACTTCGACCCCTTCGCCAAGGACTGGGAGGCGGATGCCAAGCGCCTGTCGCAGCGGCTGCGCGGGCTCGGCTTCGGCTCCGTCATCGAGACCGGCGCCCGCTACCTGCTCGACCCCCGGCAGAAGCACGAGCCGACCCTCGTCACGGCCGACCCGGCCGGGCGGGCGCGGCGCATCGCCTTCCTGCACCGCGCCATCGATGTCGGCAGCATCCTGGGCTCGGAAGCCGTGTCGTTCTGGGCGGGCGTGCCCAAACCCGGCGTCGATCCCGACGAGGCCTGGGACTGGCTGCGGGCCGGGCTCGAACAGGTCGTCGCCTATGCGGGCCGGCGCGGCGTCGTGGCGGCGCTGGAGCCGGAGCCCGGCATGCTGGTGGAGACGGTCGACGACTACCGCAGGCTCGCCGCCGACATCCCCGGCCTCAAGCTCGCCCTCGACACCGGGCACCTCCTGGTGACGGGTGAGCGCGAGCCCGCGGCCGCCATCGCGGAGTTCAAGGACCAGCTCGGCACCGTGACGATCGAGGACATGAAGCGGGGCGAGCACGTCCACCTGCCCTTCGGCGAGGGCGACATGGACGTACCCGGCGTGCTCGACGCGCTCGACGCCGCCGGTTTCCGCGGCCTCGTCTGCGTGGAGCTGTCGCGCGACAGCCACAGGGCCGACCTCATGATGCCGGAAGCCTTCTCGTTCCTCAGGCTGTGCCGCCAGAACGTGCGGGCCGCCCCCAAGCCGGCGCCCACGGCGAGCCGGGTGGACGCGCTCTCGTGAGGCTCTGCTTCGTCAGCCGGCGCTTCTTCCCCGCCATCTCGGGCATGAGCGTCTATGCCGTGAACCTGTTGCGCGAACTCGTCGCGGCCGGCCACGACGTCACCATGGTGAGCCAGTACCGCGGCGATGCCTTCGGCACCCGCGTCTACGGCGGCGGGCCTCCCCCGGCCGTGCCGGGCGTCCGGGTGATCGGCCTCGAACAGCTGGGCGAACAGACCAGCGGAGACTTCGAACGCGACATCGGCGTCATGGTCGAGACGATCGCGGCCGAACACGCCCGCCGGCCCTTCGACCTGCTGCACGCGCAATACGGCTACCCCACGGGCTGGGCGACGCTGCTGGCGGGCCGGCGCCTCGGCCTGCCCGTGGTGGTCTCCATCCAGGGCGGCGACGGCCACTGGGTCGGGTCCTGCTGCGAGACGCACCGGCGCGCCATGGTGGAGGTGCTGAACCACGCCAACGCCCTGCTCATCGGTGGCGACAGCTTCATCGACGAGGTGACGGAGCGGCTGGGAACGCGGCGCGACCGCTTCACGGTGGTGCCGGGCGCCGTCGACACGGCGCGGTTCCGGCCCGCCGACGAGGCCCGCGTCGGCGACGCCGCCGATCCGCTGCGCTTCCTCTACCACGGCCGCGTCGACCGCCGGAAAGGCGCGCTCGACTTCATCGACGCGCTCGGCATCCTGCGCGACCGGGGCCTGCCGTTCCGCGGCATCGTGTCGGGCATCGGCCCCGACGTCGATCCCTGCCGGGAGCGCGTCGCCGCGCTGGACCTCGCCGGGGCCGTCGCTTTCACGGGCTATGCCGACTACGACGCCGTGCCGGACCTCTACCGCAACGCCGACGTCTTCGCCTCGCCCACCTACATGGAGGGTTTCTCCAACACGATCCTCGAGGCCATGGCGACGGGCCTGCCCGTCGTGGCGTGCCGGGCCGTCGGGGTCGTCGACTGCCTGCGCGACGGCGAGAACGGCATCATGACGGAGCCCGGCGACGTCCTCGCCCATGCGGACGCGCTGGCCGCCATGATCGCCGACCCCGCCCTGCGCCGCCGCCTGGCGCGGGCGGGGCTCGACGAATGCCGCCGCGTCTATTCCTGGGGCGCCGTCGGGGCCCGGATCATGGCGGTGTACGACCGCGTGGTTCGGGAGCAACCCGACACCGACTACGACCCGATCCTGCCCTACGATCCCGCCTGCCGGTTCCGCGCTGAGCCCCACCTGCTGTGATGCGCCACGCCCTCGCGCTCTCGCCCCACCTCGACGACGCCGCCTTCTCCTGCGGCGGGACGCTGGCCCGCCTGGCGGGCGCGGGCTGGACCTTGAGGGTGGCGACGGCCTTCACGGCCTCGGTGCCGGAGCCGCGCGGCTTCGCCCTGGCCTGCCAGCTCGACAAGGGGCTGGGGCCCGAGGTCGACTACATGGCGCTGCGGCGCGCCGAGGATGCCGCCGCGGCCGCGGCGCTCGGCGCCGAAGCGGTGTGGATGTCGTTCCGCGAAGCGCCGCACCGTGGCTACGAGAGTGCGCCGGCCCTGTTCGCCGGGCCGAGGCCCGAGGATGCGATCGCCGACGCGCTGGCACCGGCGCTCGCCGACCTCCTCGCCACGCTGCGGCCCGACCTGATCCTCGCCCCCCAGGCCATCGGCGGACACGTGGACCACATCCAGCTGGTGCTGGCGCTGGACCGGCTCGCCCCGACGGTGCCGGTGCTGTGGTGGCGGGACTTCCCCTACGTGGCCCGCGGGGCTGCCCCGCGGGAGCCCCACCGCGACCGCATGGCGGGGCTCGACGGCGTCGACGTGGCGCTGACGGAGGGCGAGAGCCGGGCCAAGCTTCGGTCCTGCGGCGCCTATGCGAGCCAGCTCGGCTTCCAGTTCGGCGGCCCCGACGGCCTCGACCGGGCGCTGTCGGCTTCAGGCGGCATCGAAGGCTTCCGGGCCGATCCCGCTCACAGCGCCACGTGCAGGAACTGGTTAAAGGCGCTCGGCACGTAATCCGAGAAGGGCTCCCCATTCTCGAAGCCGCGCCCGCGGTAGAGGGCCAGCGCCGCGTCGAAGCCGGGGCCGCTGCCGGTCTCGAGGCTGAGGCGACGCAGGCCCCGGGCGCGGGCCTCGGCGACGATGTGGTCGAGAAGCGCGGCCGCGACGCCCTGGCGCAGGTGGTCCGGATGGGTGCGCATGGACTTGATCTCGGCGGTGCCGTCGCCGAGCGCCTTGAGGGCGCCGACGCCCGCGATGGCGTCGCCGCGCCAGGCGCTCCACACCGTCACGGCCGACTGCAGCAGCCCCGACAGGTCGAGGGCGAAGACGCTGCCGGGCGGCGAGCTGGCCTGCATGCCGGCGAGGTGCAGGGCCAGCAGCGACCGTGTCGGCTCGCCGGTGAGGTCGTCGGGTCGGATGCGGAGGGGCGAGCCGCCGGCAGAGGTCGGGCTTGCAAGGTGCACGTTCGGCATGTCGGTCTCCCCGCGACCGCCGGAGGCGTGTCGACCCGTCAATTGTAACGGTATCCGCGCCGCGCTTCCGCCAGGGCCCGGCCGAGATCGTCGGCGAAGCGCCCCTTGGCGTCCGGACCCAGGAAAGACGCGACCTCGATCCGGTCCGCCCGGGCGACGAGGTCCAGGCGCTGCGTGCCGAATTCCTCGTGCTGCTGCCGCTCGAGGCGGACCCAGGATGGGTTGAACCGCCATTCGGCCCTGAGCCCCCGCGGGTTCACCTTGGCCAGCGTCAGCTGGATGCTGGTCACCTCCACGTCCTCGTAGGCGCGGGCCGAGCGGAAGCTCGCCTTGAAGGCGACGTAGACGGCGAGGACGTCGAGCCCCATGAAGCCCGCCACCGGCCAGGCGCCCATGAGGACGAACGGCAGGGTCGCCACGGTCGACACGGCGGCGACGCCCGTCAGCAGCCAGCGGAACTGCCGCTGCGTGAGGGACCGGTGGGGATGCAGCCGCGTCGCGAAGAGGACGGGGTCCACGGGATCGGCCTCGGACATGATGCGACCTCCCATGCTACCCAGCGACGACGCTGCCTCGCCATATAGGACCCGCATGGCCCGGAAAAAGACGCCCATCCCGCCGGCTCCCCCCGTCGCCGATCTCGGCGCGCCGGGCAGCACGCATCCCGTCGCCGAGGGGCGGCTCGACGCCGCGCCGGAGCACGAGGCCGGCCGCATCCGGGCGGTCTTTTCCCGGCTGCGCGACGCCGAGCCTGCCCCGAAGACGGAACTCGTCTACCGCGACCCTTTCACCCTGCTGGTGGCGGTGGTGCTGTCGGCCCAGGCCACCGACGTCAGCGTCAACAAGGCCACGGGCCCGCTCTTCGCCGTCGCCGACACGCCGCAGGCAATCCTGGCGCTCGGCGAGGACCGCCTGCGCGACTTCGTCAAGACGATCGGGCTCTACAACGCCAAGGCCAAGAACGTCATGGCGCTCTGTGCGCTGCTGGTGGAGCGACACGGCGGCGCGGTCCCGCGCGAGCGGGCGGCGCTCGAAACCCTGCCCGGCGTCGGCCGCAAGACCGCCAACGTGGTGCTCAACACGATCTGGGGCGACCCCGTCATCGCCGTCGACACCCACGTGTTCCGGGTGTCGAACCGGCTCGCCATCGCGCCGGGCGCGACGCCACTCGCCGTCGAACTCGGCCTCGAACGGGCCATCCCGGCCGAGTTCATGCGCGACGCCCACCATTGGATGATCCTGCACGGGCGCTACACCTGCCTCGCCCGAAAGCCGCTCTGCCCCACCTGCCCGGTTTCGGACCTGTGCCCCTGGCCGGAAAAGCGGCCCTGACGCCCGGGGCTGCGGGTCGTCCGCCCGGCAAGACACGACGATTCGGCGCGGCATCCGGCATGGAACCCGGCGCTGCGGCGCGCCGTCAACCATTCCGTCCCGCAGACCGCTTGCGGCGATGCGGCATGGCACCAAATCCGATTTCGACCGTTCTATGGCGACCAGACGGCTGAAGCTGAGCCATGGCGGGCGGCTCGGCGACATCAAGGATACGACATGAACCAGACGGTACGGCAGCGGCAGACGCTCGAAGGCTCTCCGCATCCGCGCGGGGCCCTGTGGGACGGCCGGGGCACCAACCTCACCCTGTTCTCCGCCAACGCCACCAAGGTGGAACTCTGCCTTTTCGATTCTTCCGGCCAGAAGGAGACCGACCGGATCGAGCTGCCGGAATACACCGATCAGGTGTTCCACGGCTACTTTCCCGAGCTGAAGCCCGGCCAGCTCTACGGCTTCCGCGTCCACGGTCCTTACGACCCGCAGAACGGCCATCGGTTCAACCCCAACAAGCTGCTGCTCGACCCCTATGCCCGCACGCATGTCGGGGACCTGCAGTGGAACCCCGCGCTCTTCGGCTACACGATGGAGAGCGGCGACGACCTGACGTTCGACGAACGGGATTCCGCGCCCTTCATGCCGAAGTGCGTCGTCGCCGACATGCACCAGCCGCACCTGCCCGAGGGCAGGCGGCCCAGGCACCAGTGGTCGAACAGCCTCGTCTACGAGGCCCATGTGCGCGGTTTGACGAAGCGGCATCCCGCCGTTCCCGAAAACCTGCGCGGCACCTACGCGGGCCTCGCCACGCCCGAGGTGATCAAGCACATCAAGAGCCTCGGCGTGACCGCCGTCGAGCTGATGCCGATCCACACCTATATCAACGACGACTTCCTGATCAATCGCGGCCTGTCGAACTACTGGGGCTACAATTCGATCGGCTTCTTCGCCCCGCACCCGCTCTATGCAGCCGACCCGCTGAACGCCATCCAGGAGTTCAAGGACATGGTGACCCGCTTCCACGAGGCGGGCCTCGAAGTCATCCTCGATGTGGTGTACAACCATACCGCTGAAGGTAACGAGAAGGGCGCCACGATGTCCTTCAAGGGTATCGACAACGCGTCCTACTACCAGTTGATCCCGGACCAGAAGCGCTACTACATCAACGATACCGGAACCGGCAACACCTTTAACCTGCACCACCCGCGGGTGATGCAGATGGTCTTGGACAGCCTGCGCTACTGGGTGCAGGAGATGAACGTCGACGGCTTCCGCTTCGACCTCGCCTGCACGCTGGCGCGCGGACCGCAGGGCTTCGACCGTCATTCCGCCTTCCTGCAGACCTGCCTCTTCGACCCCGTGCTGGCCGGCGTGAAGATGATCGCCGAGCCCTGGGACATCGGTCCGGGCGGCTACCAGGTGGGCAATTTCCCCCCGGGCTGGGCCGAATGGAACGACAAGTTCCGCGACGACGTGCGCGACTTCTGGCGCGGCGCGTCTTCCGTGCAGACCATCACGTCGCGGCTGTGCGCCTCGGAGGACACGTTCAACCACGAGGGCCGTCGCCCCTGGTCCTGCGTCAACCTCGTCACCGCCCATGACGGCTTCACCTTGAAGGACCTCGTGTCCTACAACGAGAAGCACAATGACGCGAACGGCGAGAACAACCAGGACGGCAATTCCGACAACCGCTCCTGGAACTGCGGCGCCGAGGGCGAGACCGACGATCCCGAGATCATCAGGCTGCGCAACAAGCAGATGCGCAACCTGATGTCGACGCTGCTGCTCGCCCAGGGCACGCCGATGATCGTGGCGGGCGACGAGTTCGGTCGCACGCAGGGCGGCAACAACAACGCCTATTGCCAGGACAGCGAGATCGGCTGGGTCGACTGGAACCTCACGGACGACGGGCGAAGCCTGCTGGACTTCACCCGCAAGCTCGGTGCCATGCGCCACCAATATCCGGTGCTGCGGCGCAACCGTTTCTACACGGGCCGGTTCGATGAGGTGCACGGCGTCAAGGACGTGACCTGGGTGCGGTCGGACGGGAAGGAATGCGAGTTCGGCGACTGGACGGACTCGGCGCTCCACTGCGTCGGCATGCTGATGGACGGGCGGGCCCAGGTGAATTCCGTTCCGCAGGACGGCGACCATTCGACGCTCATGATCGTGGTCAACGCCGGCCGGGACGCCATCGCCTTCACGGTGCCGGAATGCCTCGACGGCAAGAGCTGGACGCGGCTGATCGACACCAACGACGGCGGCAAGCCCGAGCAGGAATTCCCCATCGGCGAGACCTGCCCGGTGCCGTCGCGCGGCCTCGTGCTGCTGCGGCTCAACACCAATGCCCCACCCCCGGTCCCGGACAGCAACGCCCCCGACCAGGACAAGGAGTGACGCTGGCGCGCGCCAGCGGTGACATACGGGCTTCCGGCCCGGCCTGAGACCGAGGGTCGCGGTCCCGCAAGGGACCGCGACCCTGCTATGGATGTCATGAATTGATGCGAGCGCGATGACGCGCCGCCATCCCAGCAGCCGAGCCCAGCCTTCCTGCCGGCTCGGCGCCACCTCCCAGGGGGACGACCCTTGACCGAATCCTTTCGTGCTCACGCCATGCCGCACGGCGCCCAATGGGCGGCGCATATCGGCACGCGCTTCCGCCTGTGGGCGCCGGCCCATCCGCGTATCGACCTCGCCATCGAGGGCCGCGAGCCCCTGCCGATGGAGGACATCGGCCAGGGCTGGCACGAGCGCGTGGTGCGCGATGCCGAGCCCGGCACGCTGTACCGCTTCCGCCTGCCGGACGGGATGCTGGTGCCCGACCCCGCGTCGCGCTTCCAGCCCCAGGACGTGCATGGCCCGAGCGAGGTGATCGACCCGACCGACTACCTTTGGCACGACGAGGCCTGGACGGGGCGGCCCTGGCACGAGACCGTGCTCTACGAACTCCACATCGGCAGCTTCACCCCGGCCGGCACCTTCCGTGGCGCCATCGACCGGCTCGACCATCTCGCCGCGCTCGGCGTCACCGCCGTCGAGATCATGCCGGTCGGCGACTTCCCGGGTCGCCGCAACTGGGGCTACGACGGCGTGCTGCCCTATGCGCCGGACTCCAGCTACGGCCGGCCCGAAGACCTGAAGGCCTTCGTCGAGTCCGCCCATGCGCGCGGCATCTCGGTCATCCTCGACGTCGTCTACAACCACTTCGGGCCCGACGGGAACTACCTGTCGCTCTATGCCCCGGGCTTCTTCACGGAGCGGCACCACACGCCCTGGGGCGCGGCGGTGAACTACGACGGCGCCCACAGCGCGCCGGTGCGCGACTTCGCCATCCACAACGCCCTCTACTGGATCGAGGAGTTCCACCTCGACGGACTGCGCCTCGACGCCGTCCACGCCATCATCGACGAGACCACCCCCCACCTCCTCCACGAACTCGCCGTGCGGGCCCGCCATGCCACGCTGAACCGGCCGCTCCACCTCGTCCTCGAGAACGAGGAGAATGCCGCGAGCCGCCTCCTGCGCTCCGACGGCGGTCGGGCCGAGCGCTACACGGCGCAATGGAACGACGACGTCCACCACGTGCTGCACGTGGCGGCCTCGGGCGAGGCCGATTCCTATTACGCCGACTATGCGGGCGACACCGACAAGCTCGGCCGCGCCCTGGCCCAGGGTTTCGCCTTCCAGGGCGAAGTCATGCCGTTCCGCGGCAGCCCGCGCGGCGAGCCCTCGGGCGAGCTGCCCCCCACAGCCTTCGTGAGCTTCGTGCAGAACCACGACCAGATCGGCAACCGCGCCTTCGGCGACCGGCTGAACGCCTTCTCGCCCGCGCCCGCCGTGGCGGCCGTCTCGGCCGTGCAGCTGCTGCTGCCGCAGGTCCCCATGCTGTTCATGGGCGAGGAATGGCAGGCGACTTCTCCCTTCCCGTTCTTCTGCGACTTTTCCGGCGACCTCGCCGACGCCATCCGCAACGGGCGGCGCGAAGAGTTCCGCCACTTCCCGGCGTTCCGGGACGAGGCAGCGCGCGACCGCATCCCCGACCCCACGGCCGAGTCGACCTTCGCTTCCGCCGTGCTGGACTGGGACGCGCTCGACGAGCCCGGCTCCGCCGCGGCCCTCGAGCGGACGCGGCGGCTCCTGGCGCTGCGGCGGGAATGCATCGCCCCGCTCGTGGCCGCCATGGGGCCCTATGCCGGCCGCCACGAGATCCTGGGCCGCCAGGCCGTGACGGTGACCTGGGCGGCGGGCGGCCGCGACGTGCTGCGCCTCGACGCGAACCTCAAGGCCGAGCCGCAGGACGGGTTCAGGCCCGCGGCCGGCCAGGAGATCTGGCGCGAGGGCGAGGCCGAAGGCGATCGGCTCGGCCCCTGGGCGGTGCGTTGGACCATCCACAGCGACGGATGAACCGCCGCAGCGGTTCGCGCCTTTCCCCTTCGCCCCGCCATCGAGGATACCGCCCGTGACGCCCCGCGCCACCTACCGCCTGCAGTTCACCCCCGACTTCGGCTTCGACGCCGCCGCCGGCCTCGCCCCCTACCTCGCCAAGCTCGGCGTCAGCCACCTCTACGCATCGCCCTACCTGAAGGCGCGGCCCGGCTCCACCCACGGCTACGACATCACGGACCACAACGTCTTCAACCCCGAGCTCGGCGGCCCCACGGGCTTCGCCCGCATGTCGGCGGCGTTGAAGGCGGCCGATCTGAAACAGATCCTCGACTTCGTCCCCAACCACATGGGCGTCGGCGGCGCCGACAACCCATTCTGGCTCGACGTCCTGGAATGGGGTCAGGATTCGGCCTATGCGGGCTGGTTCGACATCGACTGGGACTCGGACCAGCTCTACCTGCACGACAAGCTGCTGGTGCCGATCCTCGGCGGGCAATACGGCGTCGAGATCGTCGAGGGCAAGCTGGCGCTCAAGTTCGATGCCGCCACCGGGTCCTTCGCGGTCTGGGCCTACGACACCCACACGCTGCCGATCTGCCCGCTGCACTATGGGCAGATCCTGGGCGACGACGACGAGACGCTGGACCATATCGGCGACGGCTTCTCCGGCCTGCCGGCCTGGCGCCCGCAGGTGCTGCGCCGCGCCGAAAGCCTCAAGGCCGACCTCGTCAACGCCGTGCGGGAGCGCCCCGCCATCGGGGACGCCATCGCGGCTGCGGTCGCCCGGTTCAACGGGACGCCGGGCGATGCCAAGAGCTGGTCGAGGCTCGACGCGCTGATCGCCAAGCAGTCCTGGCGGGCCGCCCAGTTCCGCACCGCCGCCGACGACATCAACTACCGGCGCTTCTTCAACATCAACGACCTCGCCGGCCTCCGCATGGAGCTCCCGGCGGTGTTCGACCACGCCCATCGCCTCGTCGCCACCATGCTGCGCGACGGCACCATCGACGGGCTGCGCATCGACCACATCGACGGGCTGCTCGACCCCAAGGGCTACCTAGAGCGGCTGCGCGCCCGCGCGCCGAACCGGGAAGGGCGCTCGCCCTACCTCGTGGTCGAGAAGATCCTCGGCCCCCACGAGCCGCTGCGTGCCGACTGGCCGGTCGACGGCACCACCGGCTACGAGGTGACGAACCAGCTCCTCGCCGTGATGGTAGACCCTTCGGCGGAAGCCAGCTTCTCGCGCATCTACGGCGACTTCGCCGGCGACCTCGAAATCTTCTCCAAGATCCTGCGCGCCAGCAAGAAGCGCATCATGGACAACGAGATGTCGAGCGAGCTGAACAGCCTCGCCCGCGAGATCACCCGCATCGCGCGCCGCAACCCGCGCACCTCCGACTTCACCCGCAACCTGCTGCGCCGCGCCCTGCGCGAGGTGGTGGCGAACTTCCCGATCTATCGCACCTACATCGACTTCGACGGCGTCCCGACAGAGGAAGACCGGCGCTCGCTCGAGACCGCCATCGCGGCCGCGCGGCGCACCGAGACCGCCATCGACGGCAGCGTCTTCACCTTCCTCTACGATCTCCTGAGCGGCGACCTCGTGGCCGGGCCGAAGAGCGGGCTCAGCCGCAACGCCGTGCTGCACGCCGCCATGCGGTTCCAACAATATACCGGCCCGGTCACTGCCAAGGGGCTCGAGGACACGGCCTTCTACCGCTTCAACCGCTTCATCGCGCTGAACGAGGTCGGCGGCCATCCCACGGCCTTCGGCCGACCGCTGCAGGCCTTCCACGACGCCAACGTCGAACGGGCGCGCCACTGGCCCCATTCCATGCTGACGACCTCCACCCACGACACGAAGCGGGGCGAGGACACGCGCGCGCGCCTCGCCGCCCTGTCGGAGTTCCCGGACGCCTGGGCCGAGGCCGTGAACCGCTGGGGCCACATCCTCAGCCCCGCGCCGGCCGAGGCGGACCCCGACCGCCAGCCGGACCGGAACGACGAATACGCGCTGCTGCAGCTCGTCGTCGGCACCTGCCCGGTCGAACTCCTGTCAGAGCCGCGCGACCCCGAGGCCCTCGCCACCTATGCCGAGCGGCTGAAGGGCGCCATGACCAAGGCGATGCGCGAAGCCAAGGTCCATTCGACCTGGGCCGACCCCAACACCACCTACGAGGGCGCCACCCTGGCCTTCGTGGACCGCATGCTGACGGGCGAGAAGGCCGATGCCTTCTGGGCGGCCGCCCTGCCCTTCATCGGTCGCATGGCGCGGCTCGGCGCCCAGAACAGCATCGTGCAGACCGTGTTGAAGCTGACGATCCCGGGTGTGCCCGACATCTACCAGGGCTGCGAGCTTTGGGACTTCTCCATGGTCGACCCGGACAACCGGCGCCCGGTGGACTTCGAGGCGCGGGCGGCCGCCCTCGACACCGTCCTGGCCGACCTCGAAGGCGACCGCGCCGGCACCTTGGCGACCTATGCGGCCTCCTGGCAGGACGGCCGCGTTAAGCTGGCGACCACCGCCGTGCTGCTCGACCTGCGCCGCGACCACGCCGCGCTGTTCGCCGACGGCGACTACGAACCGCTGCCGGGCTCGGGCCCAGAGGCCGACAGCCTCTGCGCCTTCCGGCGCCGGGTCGACGGGGACGACATCGTGGTGGCGGTGGCCCGCTTCCCCGGCCGGCGCGAAGAGGCGGGCTTCGCCGCCGACACGGCCCTGATGCTGCCGGAGGGTCGCTGGCGCGAGGCGCTGACCGGGGCGCGCTTCGACGGTGGCGTCGTGGCGGCGCGCTCCCTCTTCGCCGTGCTGCCGGCCGCCGTCCTGGTGCGGGAAGGCTGACGCGGGCCGGGCGGCGGTTCAGCCGTCGGTGCCGAAGCCTTGGTTCGGGTGGAACACCTGGACGGGGGCGGCGGCGGTCAGGACCGGCACGTCGGCGGCGGCCGTGAATGCCACGGCGGCCGCGCCCGGGCCGGGATCGAGCAGGGCGGCGGCGAGGTCGGCGACGGGACCGGCGACGATCGCGGCCTGCGGTTCGGCCGCCGCCGTGGCGGCGGGTTGGTAGGTGAAGCCCGCCGCCACCGCCGCGGCGAGGCCCGAGCGTTGGCCCACCGCGGCGGCCTCGGCCTGCCCCGAAGCCGTGCCGGGGATCTGCGGCACGAGGCCGTGGGGTGCGTAGGACCCGCCCCGGTAGAGGTCCCGGTCTGCCGCGATCCAGTGGCGGATGAGGCGGACCTTGGCGGGTGTCAGCTTCATGGCGTCGAGGTTGGTCGACACCGTCCCGGCGACCGCCGGGATGACTTGGCCATCGCGATACAGGGCGTCGCGCACCGGTGCGCCGCTGTAGCCGGGCGACAGGTCGAGCCCCGCCGTGCCGATGTCGGAATAGCCGCGGTCCTGCGACACGATCCCGCCGGTGCCGTCCTGGTAGCCGCCGCTGGATGCGGGATAGCCCGTGACCACGACCTCGCCCTGCGTGAAGTTGGCGTCGAGCGCGAACTTGCCGAAGCCCGACAGGTCCGTGGACGTATCGATCACGGCGAAGTCGGATTGCGTGGCGGCGGCCGAGATGACGTCGCCGCTGTCGTTCACCTTGATGGTGTGGATCGACTGCAGGCCCGGCAGGGCGCCCGCCGGGTTCAGGGTCCCGGCCTCGGGGGTGAAGCCCGGATATACGCTGACCTGGTCGGCGGTGGTGTCGGTGTCGGCATCGTAGAGCAGGTGGGCGGCCGTCAGGATGGTATGGGGACCGATGATGACGCCCGTCCCCTGGAACTCGCCTTCCCCCGGGATGTCGTCCAGGATGTAGCAGATCGCACTGTTCGGAAAGGTGGTGATGGCCATCGTGGATCCTGAGCGCGACGCGTCCCGGGAACCAAAGCACAGAACCGGCCCCCGTGCGATGACCGAGACCCCCTCAGGATCCGTGGCGGCAGCGAACCCGTGCCGATATGTCGGCTGACACCATTCAGGAATCGGCTCCTGGCCAGGGGACTGAGGGCCTTCATCCTCGAACCCGGGGCAGCCGCTGCCCCCCGAGTTCGGCGTGGCGGAAACACGTCACCACGTGGTCGTTGACGAGGCCCACGGCCTCCATCCAGGCATAGACGATGACGGGACCGACGAACTTGAACCCGCGGGCCTTCAAAGCCTTCGACAGGTCCCGCGACTCCACGGTCTCGACCGGCACCTCGCCCCTGTCGCGCCAGGCGTTCTGCCGTGGCACCCCGGCGACGGCCCCCCAGACGAAGGCCGAGAAGTCCTCGCCGCGGTCCCGCATGGCCAGGAAGGCGCGGGCGTTGCCGACCGTGGCGTCGATCTTGGCGCGAGATCGGACGATACCGGCGTCCCCCAACAGCGCGGCGACCTCGGCCACGCCGAACCGCGCCACGATCTCGGGGTCGAAGTCGCGGAACGCGCGGCGGAAGGCGTCGCGCTTGCGCAGGATGGTGATCCAGGAGAGGCCCGCCTGGAACCCGTCGAGCACCAGCTTCTCCCACAGGGCCCGCGCATCGTGTTCCGGCACCCCCCACTCCGTGTCGTGGTAAGCGCAGTAGAGCGGGTCGTGCTGCGGCCAGGCGCAGCGTTGGCGTGACGGCGGAGGAGCGGTGCTCATGGGACGGCACGCTGGCGCTGCGTCGACAGCGCCGACGGCTCGTCGACGTCGATCAGGACGCCGTCGTCCGCGACGTCGACCTCGACGACCCGCGCCCGGGACAGCAGCCTGCGGGCGCCCTCGTCGCCGCCGAGCGCCATGGCGGCCGGAAACAGGGCGCGCGCCAGCAGCGCGGGGTTGCCGCGGCGCCCGCCGTGGACGGGCACGACGGCTTCCGCCTCGGGCGCGGCCGCGAAGGCCGCGACCAGCCGGTCGAGGGTGGCGACCGCGACGGCCGGCATGTCGCCGAGGAGCACCAATGCCCCTGCCGCCTCCTGCGGCAGGGCCGCCAGGCCGGCCCGCAGCGAGGAAGCCATGCCGCCGGCGAAGTCCGGGTTGTGGACGAGGGTGAAGGGCAGCCCCTGCAGCGTGGCCCGCACGGCGTCGGCCGCATGGCCCGTCACCACCACGAGCGGGCCGGCCCGGCTCGCCAGGGCCGCCTCGGCGGCGCGGCGCACCAGCGGCACGCCGTCGACCTCGGCGACCAGCTTGGTGGCGAGCGACGGGTCCGCGGCGCGGAAGCGGCTGCCGAGGCCGGCGGCGAGCAGCACCGCCGCGACCGGCCTCACGGCGCCGCCTCAGGCTCGTCGGCCGGCGCCTCGCCGGAGCGGGGCTGGGGTCGCGACACGATCTCCATCAGCAGCCCGCCCACGCCGAGGCGGCGGATGTCGGCGGGCGTCACCGGCACGTCGGCGAGCAGGCGTTGCAGCACCCAGTCGAAGCCGTTCTCCTTGGGGCTGCGGGCACAGCCCGGCGCGCCCAGCACGGGGCGGCCGCCGAGGCGGCCCAGCATCAGCAGGTTGCCGGGGTCGACCGGCATGCCGAGGTGCTCCACCGTGCCGCCGGCCCGCTCCACCGCGGCCGGGATGACGTCCCGCCGGTCGGCGATGGCCGAGGCGCCGTAGACGATCAGCATGTCGTGGTCCGGCGCGAGGCCGTCGAGCGCCGACGCCAGGGCAGCCGCATCGTGCGGCACCTCGCGTGTCGCCGCGACGACCGAACCCGTCGGCGCCAGCCGCTGGTCGAGCACCCGCAGGGTCTTGGCGACGACCGACGGCTTCAGGCCGGGCAGCACCGTCGACACGACGCCGATGCGATGCGGACGGTAGGGCGAGACGCGCAACGGCGATACGGCGGCGGCGGCGACCGCCGCATCCAGCACCGTGCCCGCCACCGCGAAGGGAACGACCTTGACGGTCCCCACCATCTCGCCCTCGGCAACGGCGCGGAAGGCGGGCAGCGTCGCCAGGGTCAGCCGCTCGTCCACGGCGTTGACGCGGTCCACCGCTGCCACGTCGACCAGCAGCACGCCGGGCGTGGCGGCGAAGAGGTTGGCCCGCCCCGTGAAGGCGCGCTCGATCCAGAGGCCCGGCCCCGCCATGGCTTCGGCGAGGCGCCGCGCCGCGTCGTTCTCGCCGACGTCGCCCGGCTCGAGCCGCGCCACCACGACCGAGCCGACGCCCGCCCTGGCGAGGCTCGCCGCCTGGTCGGGCGTCACGCGCTCGCCCTTTCTCAGGACGAGGCCCTCCCCGTCCTGTCCCCGGGCCTGGACGCCGTGGGCCGCCACGGCGCCGGCCGAATCCGCGGCCGGGACCGGGCCGAACCTCACGGGCGCGGTCCCGCCGTCTCGGCCCGGGTCGGCTTGCGCCGCAGGGCACCGACGACCTGGCCCAGCACCGATACGGCGATCTCGGCCGGGCTGACGGCGCCGATGTCGAGGCCGATCGGGGCGTGGATGCGCGCGATGTCCGCCTCGGCATGGCCGGCCGCCAGGAGCCGCGACACCCGGGCGGCGTGGGTCTTCCGGGAGCCGAGGGCGCCGATGTAGAAGCACTCGGCCCGCAGCGCGGCATCGAGGCCGGGATCGTCGATCTTGGGATCGTGGGTCAGGGCCGTGACCGCGGTGAAGCGGTCGAGGCCGATGCGCGCCAGGGCGGCATCGGGCCATTCGGGCAGCAGCGTCACGTCGGGGAAGCGCTCGGGCGTGGCGAAGGCCGTGCGGGGATCGACGATCGTGACGTCGAGCCCGGCCAGCTTCGCCATGGGCGCCAGCGCCTGGCTGACATGGACAGCGCCGATCACCACCAGCCGCACGGGCGGCACCTGCACGGCGATGAACAGGGCCCGGCCCTCGTGCTGGACGGTGCCGCTCTTTCCCGACCGCAGGCCCGCGCCGAGCGCTTCCGCCAACGGATCGGCCTCGACCTCGGCGGCGAGGATCAGGCGCTGCTCGTGGGTGGCGAGGTCCGTGACCACCACGGCGGCCCGGCGCGCCGCGCGCTCGGCATTCAGCCGGGACAGGATGTCGAGCCGCATCAGTCGACGCGCTCGACGTAGACCTTGATCCTGCCGCCGCAGGACAGGCCGACGCGCCAGGCCGTCTCGTCGGCGACGCCGAAGTCCAGCGTGCGGGGCGCGCCGTCGGCGATGACATCCATGGCTTCCGTGACGACGTCGCCCTCGACGCAGCCGCCCGACACGGAGCCGAGGAAATTGCCCTCGCCGTCGACCACGAGGTGGCTGCCGACCGGCCGCGGCGCCGATCCCCAGGTCTCCACCACGGTGGCCAGGGCCACCCCGCGGCCGGCGCGCCGCCAGGCTTCCGCCCCGGCCAGGATGTCGTCGTCGGTGGCCATCATGTCGAAGGTCCTTCAGGAGTGGCGAGCCAGCGCTTCGGATCGGCCGCGGCGGATCCCGCGGCCCCGAGCGCCGCGCAGAGCTCGCCCACGGCCCTTAGATTGTGGATGGGACGGAACTCGTCAACGAAGGGCAACATGGTCCGGATGCCGGAAGCGCGCGCCTCGAACCCGTCGAAGCGCAGCAGCGGGTTCACCCAGATGAGCCGGCGGCAGGACCGCTGCAGCCGGCGCATCTCGCCCTCGAGCTCGCCCGTCGCCTCGCGCTCGAGCCCGTCGGTGAACAGGATCACGGTGGCGGCGCCGGCACCGACGCGCCGCAGCCAGTGCCGGTTGAACAGGTGCAGCGAGGCGGCGATGCGCGTGCCGCCCGACCAGTCGGGCACGGCGGCGCTGACCGCCGACAGGGCGTCGTCGACGTCGCGGTGGCGGAGGACCCGCGACACGTCGGTGAGGCGCGTGCCGAACAGGAAGGCCGAGACACGCCGGCGCGCCGACAGGGCATGCAGGAAGTGCAGGAAGACGCGGGTGTAGTCGGCGACCGATCCCGAGATGTCGCAGATGGCCACGACCGGCGGCGGCCGCTCGACGGGGCTCCGCCGCGCGAGATCGATGGCGTCGCCCCCGCCGCGCAGCGAACGGCGGAACGAGCGCCGCGGGTCGAGGCGGGTGCCGCGCGCGTCGGGCGCGAGCCGCCGCAGCCGGCGAACATCCCGCGGCATGCGCAGGGCCCGGATGGCGGCCGTCGCGGCCGCGATCTCCTCGGCCGACATCTGGGCGAAGTCCTTCGCCCGCAACACCTCTTCGGCCGAGACCGAGAAGCGCGCGTCGAGGTCGAGCGAGGGTTGCGGGTCCGCCGCGCCGGGACGTCGCCCGTAGAGGGCATCGGCGACCCGGCTCGCCCCCGCCGCGGCCTTGGGCCGATGCTCCGATTTCGGCGGCGCCTTGGGCGACATCGCCCCCATCAGCTGCTCGAGGAAGCCGCGCCGGCGCCAGAAGACGGCGAAGACCCCATCGAAGACCGCGATCTGCTCGCGGCGCTTGACGAAGACGGCCTGCAGCACGGCGCGGAAATCCGCGCGGGTGGTAAAGGGCGCCGCCGTGACGGCCGCGACCGCGTCGAGCACGGCACCGGGCCCGACGGGCAGGCCCGCCGCCCGCAGCGCCCGGGCGAAATACAGGATGTTCTCGGGCAGGCGGCCGGGCGGCAGGTCGGCATCGGCGGCCACGGCGGTTCAATCCCGGCGCAGGTTGTCGACCTCGATGCGGCCTCCGGCCACCCGGTAGACGATGCGGTCGCCCAGCATCACGACGCCGAGATCCTGGTCGCGGTCGGGCAGGACGGCGGTGGCGCGGTCTCCGAGGAAGACCAGGATCTGCCGCCCCTGCCCGGCACCGAGCGCCGCCCAGCGCTTGAACTGCGCGTAATAGGGCGTTCGCCGCCAGGACGCCGGGGCGCCGACGTCCGGCGCCACCACGAGGCGCTTCCCCTCCATCTCGGTATACATGACGAATTTCGCCCGGTCGGGACGCCAGTCCGGGCCGAGGGACGCGTTGGCCATCCAGTGGCAGAAGAACAGCCGGCAGGTGGCCGGCCGCGCCTCGTGGATGCCGCAGCCGCGCCCCTGCACGACGTGGCGGCACCACTGGCCCGGCCCCTTGTCGAGCTCGGGGATGCCGAAGGCCTTGCAGCAGACCGTGCAGGTCCCGCAGGAGCGGCCCGGCACCAGCGCCGGCCCCTTGGGCTGGGCGGCCGTGGTCTCCGTCACGCTTCGAGCCTCGCCTCGGCCCGCGCCGCGTCGAGGATGGCCCGGGCGCGCGAGCCGCTGATGCGGGCGATGTCGTCCTGGTACTTGAGCAGCACGCCGAGCGTGTCGTCGACGGTGGCGGGATCGAGCGCCACGGCGTCGAGTTCGGTGAGGGCGCTGGCCCAGTCGAGCGTTTCGGCGACGCCCGGCGCCTTGAACAGGTCCTCGCCGCGCAGGCGCTGCACGAAGGCCACGAGTTCCCGCGTCAGGGCAGAGGCGGCGTGGGGCGCCTTCTCGGCGACGATGCGGCGCTCGCGCTCGGCATCGGGATAGTCGATCCAGTGGTACAGGCAGCGTCGCTTCAGGGCGTCGTGGATCTCGCGCGTGCGGTTCGACGTGATGATGACGATGGGGGGCGCCGCCGCCGCGATGGTGCCGAGTTCCGGCACCGTCACCTGGAAGTCGGAGAGGATCTCCAGCAGAAAGGCCTCGAAGGCCTCGTCGGTCCGGTCGAGTTCGTCGATGAGCAGAACCGGCGGGCCGCCCGCCTGCGGCTCCAGAGCCTGCAGCAGCGGACGCTTGACGAGGTGGCGCGGCGAGAAGACGTCCTCCTGCAGCCGGTCCCGGTCGGTCTCGCCGCCCGCCTCGGCGAGGCGGATCGCCATCATTTGGCCGGCATAGTTCCACTCGTAGACCGCGCTGGCGACGTCCAGCCCCTCGTAGCATTGCAGGCGGATGAGCCTGCGGCCCAACGCGGCGGCCAGCACCTTGGCGATCTCGGTCTTGCCGACGCCGGCCTCCCCTTCCAACATGAGGGGGCGGCCCATCCGCAGGCTGAGGAACAGCACGGTGGCGAGCGCCCGGTCGCCCACGTAACGGGCGGAGGCCAGCAGGGCCAGCGTCTCGTCGATCGAGCCGGGAAGCGGCGTCACGGTGGGCGGCGTCATCTGTGCTGCTTCATGGGTGCTGCGTCAGGCGTCTCGGTGGCACGCGGCCGGCGCCGGGCCCGACCCTACACCGGAAGGGGCGCGGCGGAGAAGCCGTGGCGGCACCGCCCGCTCAGGCCGTCGCCGCCGCCACGGCCCGCCGCGCCATGACGCCGACGAGGTGGGCGCGGTATTCGGCATCGGCGTGGATGTCGGTGTTGAGGCCCTCGGGCGAGGCCGCGACGCCGGCGAGGGCCGCGGAGGAGAAGTCGGCCGTCAGCGCCGTCTCGAAATCCGTCGCCCGGAACACCCCGGACGCGCCGGCCCCCGTCACCGTCACCCGCACCGCGCCGTCGGCCCTTTCCGCCACGAAGACCCCCACCATGGCGTAGCGCGAGGCGGGGTTGCGGAACTTCTCGTAGCCGGCGCGCTTAGGGATCGGCCAGGCGATGGCGGTGATGATCTCGCCCTCCTCCAGCGCCGTCTCGAAGAGGCCGAGGAAATAGTGGTCGGCGGCAATCTCGCGCCGGTCCGTGACGATCGTGGCGCCGAGCGCCAGGGCGGCGGCCGGGTAGTCGGCGGCCGGATCGTTGTTGGCTAGCGACCCCCCCATGGTGCCGCGCGAGCGCACCGCCGGGTCTCCGACGATGGCCGCCATGCCGGCCAGCGCGGGGATGGCGGCCAGCAGCACGTCGGAGGTGGCGATCTCGCCGTGCCGCGTCATGGCGCCGATGACGACCCGGTCGCCCTCGCGGCGGATGCCCGACAGCTCAGCCCGCAGCGCCACGAGGTCGACGAGGTCCGACGGGTTGGCGAGGCGGAGCTTCATGGCGGGCAGCAGCGTCTGCCCGCCGGCCATGAACTTGGCATCGGCGTTGGCGACGAGCACGGCCGAAGCCTCGGCGAGGCTCGCGGGCCGGTGATAGTTGAAGGCGTACATGGAGGGGGTCTCCGGACGGGCGGGAGTGGCGGAGGTGCCGGGGCGGGCCGGCCGGCCCTTCTCCCCCGGGGAAGAAGGGGAAGCGTCGCGCCGGCGGCTATTCGGCCGCCATCTTCTGGGGGGTGCGGCGGATGGCGCGCCACACGGCGCGGGGGGTCGCCGGCATGGCGATGTCCTCGTGGCCGAGCGCGTCCGTGATGGCGTTGATGACGGCCGGCGGCGCCGCGATGGCGCCGGCCTCGCCGCAGCCCTTGATGCCGAGCGGGTTCGACGGGCAGCGCGTCTCGGTGGTCTCGACGGAGAAGCGCGGGAAGTCGTAGGCGCGCGGCATCTGGTAGTCCATGTAGCTGGCCGTCAGCAGCTGGCCCGAGCTGTCGTAGACGGTGCCCTCGAACAGCGCCTGGCCGACGCCCTGGGCGATGCCGCCGTGCACCTGGCCCTCGACGATCATCGGGTTGATGAGCACGCCGAAGTCGTCGACCGCCACCCACCGCTCGATGCGGGTCACGCCCGTGTCGGGGTCGATCTCGACCTCGCAGATGTGCACGCCGGACGGGAAGGTGAAGTTGGTCGGGTCGTAGAAGGCCCCCTCCTTCAACCCCGGCTCCAGCTCCTGCCCGTTGAACTTGTGCGCCACATAGGCCTGCAGGGCGACGGACGCGAAGTCGATGGACTTATCGGTCCCCTTGACGGTGAACTTGCCGTCCTTGAACTCGATGTCGCCCTCGGCGGCCTCGAGCACGTGGCCGGCGACCTTGCGGGCCTTGGTCTCGATCTTGTCGAGCGCCTTCACGATGGCCGACATGCCGACGGCGCCCGAGCGCGACCCGTAGGTGCCCATGCCCATCTGCACCTTGTCGGTGTCGCCGTGCACGATGGACACGTTGTCGATCGGAATGCCGAGCCGGTCCGACACGAGCTGGGCGAAGGTGGTCTCGTGGCCCTGGCCGTGGCTGTGCGAGCCGGTCAGCACCTCGACGGTGCCGACCGGGTTGACCCGGACCTCGGCGGATTCCCACAGGCCGACGCCGGCGCCGAGCGAGCCCACCGCCGCCGAGGGGGCGATGCCGCAGGCCTCGATATAGGCCGAGAAGCCGAGGCCGCGCAGCATGCCGCGCCGCTCGCTTTCGGCACGGCGGGCCGGGAAGCCCACGTAGTCGACGGTGGCCAGCGCCTTGTCGAGCGAGGCGGCGTAGTCGCCTACGTCGTAGCACATGATGACGGGCGTCTGGTGCGGGAAGCTCGTGACGAAGTTCTGCCGGCGGAACTCGGCCGGGTCCTTCCCGAGTTCGCGCGCCGCCACCTCCATGAGGCGCTCGATGACGAACGTCGCCTCGGGCCGCCCGGCGCCCCGGTAGGCGTCGACCGGCGCCGTGTTGGAATAGACGGCGTCGACCTCGACGTAGATGGCGGGGATGTCGTACTGGCCCGACAGCAGCGGCGCGTAGAGATAGGTCGGCACCGAGGACGAGAAGGTCGACAGGTAGGCGCCGAGGTTGGCGACGGTGTGGACCTTGAGGCCGATGACCCGGCCGCCGGCGTCGGTGGCGAGCTCCGCGTGGGTGACGTGGTCGCGGCCGTGGGCGTCGCTGAGGAAGGCCTCGGTGCGCTCGGCGCACCATTTCACCGGACGGCCGACCTTCTTGGCGGCCCAGACGCAGACCGTCTCCTCGGCGTAGATGAAGATCTTGGAGCCGAAGCCGCCGCCGACATCCGGCGCGATCACCCGCAGCTTGTGCTCGGGCGCGATGCCGATGAAGGCCGACAGCACCAGCCGCGCCACATGGGGGTTCTGGCTCGTCGTGTAGAGCGTGAACGTGTCGGTGCCGGCGTCCCAGTCGCCCACCGCGGCGCGCGGCTCCATGGCGTTGGGGATCAGCCGATTGTTGACGAGGTCGATCTTGGTCACGTGGGCGGCGCGGGCGAAGGCGGCCTCGGTCGGTTCCCGGTTGCCGAGGTGGAACTCGAAGACGGTGTTGTCGGGCGCGACCTCGTGCACGGGCTCGCCGCCGGCCGTGCGGGCGCCGGCCGTGTCCACCACGGCGTCGAGCACCTCGTAGTCGACGACGATCTTCTCGGCCGCGTCCTTGGCTTCCGAGTAGGTGTCGGCGATCACGACGGCGACGTGGTCGCCGACGTAGCGCACCTTGCCCTGGGCCAGGGCCGGATGCGGGCCGGCCTTCATGGGCGAGCCGTCCTTGGAATGGATCATCCAGCCGCAGATGAGGCCGCCCACCTTGTCGTCGGCGAGGTGCTGGCCGGTGTAGACGGCGACGACGCCCGGCTCGGCCTCGGCCTCGGCCGTGTCGATCGACAGGATGCGGGCATGGGCATGGGGCGAGCGCAGGAAGAAGGCGTGGGCCTGGCCGTAGCGGTTCACGTCGTCGACGTACTGGCCCTTGCCCGTGATGTAGCGCTTGTCCTCGCGACGGAGGACGGGGGCGCCGATGCCGGTTGCACTCATGGTGTCCTCCGAAACGTGGGGCGCCGGGCGCGCTTTTCGGGGACTCTCGGCCGATCCGGCCTCGGGTCCGCGGCTCCGGCAGGGCAGGCTGTGGCGCGGGCTACTCGGCCGCCATGGCGGGAACCTCGGCCGGGGCCTTCATGGCCTCGGCGCCGGCCGCCACGGCCTTCACGATGTTGTGGTAGCCGGTGCAGCGGCAGATGTTGCCCTCGAGCTCCTCGCGGATCGTATGCTCGTCGAGGTGGTGGCCCTTGCGGGCCACGAGGTCGATCGCCGTCATGATCATGCCGGGCGTGCAGTAGCCGCACTGCAGGCCGTGGTGCTGGCGGAAGGCCTCCTGCATCGGGTGCAGGTCGGCGCCCGTCGCCAGGCCCTCGATGGTGGTGACCGCCATGCCGTCGCAGGACAGGGCGAGCGACGTGCAGGACTTGATGGCGCGACCGTCGGCGTGGACCACGCAGGCACCGCATTGGCTGGTGTCGCAGCCGACATGGGTGCCGGTCAACCGCAGGTCGTTGCGCAGGAAATTGACCAGCAGCGTGCGGGGATCGACGTCCCGCCGCACCGTCTTGCCGTTCACCGTCATGGAGACCGTCGGCATGAACCCTCCCGCATCTTTGTCCCGGCCCGGCGCCCATGGGCATCGGCTCGGTTGTGTTTCACATAGTCTGGAACGGCTCCAAGCGGGGGTCAAGCCGATGTTGGGCTGCGGCACGGGCCGCGACACCGGGACCGGCATCGTTGCCCGCACCGCTCGACGGTCGTTCTCATGCGCGAGACCGAGGATGCGCCATGCGGACCACAGCGCCGTTGGACGATGAACTCCGCGCACGAGCCCAGGAGCTGACCGGCATCACGGAAAGTCCGCGAGGCCTTGAAAGGGGTGGTCGCGAGGGAGAGCGGGCGAAGGCTGGTGCTTTTGGGCGGAAGCGAACCCGGCGCCCAACGCGTTCCGCGTCGACGTCCCGAGGGCCAGGGGCCGACTCGGCACAGCAATCGGAATGCCTCGTCGACCGAAACGCGACGTCCGCCTTCGCCGTCACGCCGGGCTCGACGCGGCTCACGCCTTCAAACGGCGGTCTCCACCACCGGCTCCGCCGCACAGGCCGCGGCGAAGCTGGCGAAGAACTGGTCGGCGGTCTTCTTGGCGACGCCGTCGATCAGCCGCGCGCCCATCTGGGCGATCTTGCCCCCGACGGTGGCCTGCACGTCGTAGGACAGCAGCGTGCCTTCCGGCACCTCGGTCAGCCGCACGTCGGCCCCGCCCTTGGCGAAGCCCGCGATGCCGCCCTCCCCGGCCCCGCTGATGCGGTAGCCGTTGGGCGCGTCGATATTGGACAGCTCGACGTTGCCCTTGAAGGCCGCGCTGACCGGGCCGATCTTCATCTTGACCGATGCCGCGAAGGTGTTCTCGCCCGTCCGCTCCATCGTCTGCACGCCGTTGATGCAGCTTTTCAGCACCTCGGGGTCGTTGAGCTTGGTCCAGA
The DNA here is from genome assembly GCF_004137085.1 of Lichenibacterium ramalinae. Taxonomy (GTDB): domain Bacteria; phylum Pseudomonadota; class Alphaproteobacteria; order Rhizobiales; family Beijerinckiaceae; genus Lichenihabitans; species Lichenihabitans ramalinae. The sequence goes on along the minus strand of NZ_QYBC01000004.1, from coordinate 218,178 downwards.
CGGTCATGCGGTCGGCCGGGAGCACGACCTCGCCCTTCATCTCCATCGCCATGGCGCATCTCCTCCGACGTTTCCTATCGGCGGGAGCTTAGCTGGCGACGGCCCTTTGGCAAGACGGGGCAAGGGCCACCGGGCCCGGCTCACGGCATCGGCGGCGAGCCATCACGCCCCGTCCCGCATGCGATCTCCGACTGCGAGGCTCCGCGCGAGACACGCCGACGGAGGACGTGCGGGCGGAGGTCGGCGGTCTCGCTTCAGGCCGGCGCACCACCCGTACGTCGGGCCTCCAGGGCGGCGGCGAGTTCGGCGTCGCGGGCCGTGACGGCGCGATGGGCCGGACGGGACGTCACCCGCTCGATATAGGCGGCGATGACCGGCGTCTTCTCGACGATGCCGAACATCGTCAGCCAGCCGAGTGCCCCGCCCCACAGAACGTCGGCCGCCGTGAAGCGTTCGCCCAGCAGGTAGGGGCCGCGGGCGAGCTGGTCCGTCAGCGTGCGGAGGACCGTTTCGTAGTCCCCGTAGGCCGACATGCCCCGGTTCCCCGGCTCGCGCTTCATCGCCCGGTCGATGCAGGCGGGCTCGAAGGACGAGCCGTAGAAGGCCATCCAGCGCAGGTAGGGGCCGCGCAGCGGGTCGCCGATCGCCGGCGCCAGGCCACGCTCGGGAAAGCGGTCCGCCAGGAACAGGAAGACGCCGACCTGTTCGGTGACGAGCGCGTCGCCGTCGAGCAGGGCCGGCACCTTGCCCATCGGGTTGACGGCGAGGAACGCCGGCTGGCGATGCTCGCCGGCCTTCATGTCGAGCACGACGGTGTCGACATCCGCCCCGAGCTCCTCGACCAGCACCATGGCGCCGGTCGAGCGAGTCTGGGGCGAATGGTACAGGGTGATGCGGCTCACGGGCGGTGTCTCCTCTGGGGCCTATTGGGTCAGCGCACGATGACGTTGGTGAACTGCCAGGGATCGTCGGTGTCGACGTCCTCGGGGAAGAGGATGCCGCGCCCGTCGGCGGGCGTCCAGTCCGTGTAGGCGCCGACGACGGGGCCGAGATAGGGCGTCTGCACGGCGAGGCAGCGCCGGAAATCGATCTCGTCCGCCTCCACGATGCCGGCCTCGGGGTTCTCGATCGCCCAGACGATGCCGGCCAGGACCGCGGAGGTCACCTGCAGGCCGGTGGCATTCTGGTAGGGGGCGATGCGGCGCGTCTCCTCGATGGAGAGCTGCGAGCCGTACCAATAGGCGTTCTTGCCGTGGCCGTAGAGCAGGACGCCGAGCTCGTCGATGCCGTCGACGATCTCGTCCTCGTTCAGGATGTGGAAGTGCTCCTGCCGCGTCCAGGCCTTTCCAGCCATCTCGTCGAGCGACAGCACGGCATCGTCGGCCGGATGGTAGGCATAGTGGCAGGTCGGCCGGTAGACGGCCTTGCCGCCCTCGGTGACGGTCAGGTAGTCGGCGATGGAGATCGCCTCGTTGTGCGTCACCAGGAAGGCGTGCTGGGCGCCGGCCGTCGGCGTCCACGAACGCACCCGCGTGCCGGCACCGGGCCGCATCAGGTAGATGGCGCAGTCGGGGCCGAAATCGTGGTGGCGCCCCTCCTCGGGGAGCTTCTTCTCATGGGTGCCCCAGCCGAGTTCGGCCGGCTGCAGCCCTTCGGAGACGAAGCCCTCGACCGACCAGGTGTTGACGAAGATCCCCATCGGCTTCGGGGTCTTGGCACGCTGCGTGTCGCGCTCGGCGATGTGGATGCCCTTGACGCCGAGCTGCATGGCGAGCCGGCCCCAGCCCTCGCGCGTGGTGGGCTCGGGCGCCGCATGGCCGACGGCTTCGGCCACGTCGAGCAGCGCCTGCTTGACGAACCACGACACCATGCCGGGGTTGGCGCCGCAGGTGGAGACGGCGGTCGGTCCGCCCGGGCGGCGGCGGCGCAGGTCCATCAGCGTCTCGCGCAGGGCGTAGTTGGAGCGCTGCGACACGCTGAGGCGCGTGTCGGTGTAGAAGCCCGGCCAGGGCTCCACCACCGTGTCGATGTAGAGCGCGCCGATGTCCTTGCAGAGGTCGATGAGGGCGACCGAGGAGGTGTCGACCGACAGGTTGACGACCAGTCCCTTCTCGCCGCCCGCCGTCAGCAGCGGGGTGAGCACGTCGCGGTAGTTGTCGCGCGTGATGGCGATCTGCTCGAAGCGGATGCCGCGCTCGTCGAGCAGCTTGCGGTCGGCGTCGTCGGGCGCGATGACGGTGAACTTGGCCTTGTCATGGGCGATGTGCCGCTCGATCAGGGGCAGCGTGCCCCGGCCGATCGAGCCGAAGCCGATCATCACGATGGGACCGTCGAAACGGGCGTGGACCGGGTGATCGGCCATGGGAAACTCCTCGGGTGCGGTGCGGTATCGGCGCCATAGACCGAAGGGGGCCGTCATGGTCAAGCGGTAGCGGCCTCCGACATCGCGGCGCGCGAGGCAACCCGGCTCACAGCTTGGGAGCCGGGGCGGCCTGCTTTTCCTTCTGGATTTCCGCCAGGACCTCCTTGGCGATGTTCTGTCCCCAACGCTGCCCGACGGTCATCATCCCCTTGGCGATCTCGGGCTGCTTGTCCAGGAGGTGCTGCCCGGCGGGCGTCCTGTAGAAGGCCAGGAGGTCGTTGAGGTCGGCCTCGGTGAACTCCTGGGCGTAGACCTCCGCCACGAGGTCCACGAAGCCGGGGACGCTCGCCTCGAACTTGGTCTGGAAGCGCTGGAGGTAACCGTCGATGCCCTTGGCGTCGCCGGCAAACTGTTGGACGAGCACGCCGCGCATCTGGCTCATCATGAGGGGCATCACCGCCCGCATGTTGTCGGCGGCGTGGGACGTCTCCACCACGACGCGGGCCACCTTGAGGCGGCTCGCGTCGTCGGCGCGGGCCGCCGGGGCCGCTGAGGCCAGCCCCGTTGCGAGGATGGCGAGGGCGATGCAGCGCATGACGGATCTCCCGGCCTCGGGCGAGGGTGCCGAAACGGCACCGACGCGAGGTCTCGCCACACTAGATCGCCATCTCGCCGGTTGGAACCCGCTCCGACAAGTGCAACTGGCTGTCGCGGCCCTCGCTGCCGGTTCGGAGCGAGTCCGCCGGAGGCGAAGCGGCTGCGACGGCAGGGCCTTGCGCGGACAGGCCGGGGCGGCTCACGCAGCCCGGCGGAGGGGATCCTCTGCGCGGCGCTCCACGATGAGCCCCGAGGCGACCACCCGGCCCTCGGCGCCGGCGAAGCCGCCCGACCGCAGCGCGAGGCCCAGGAACCGCGCGCGGTCGACCGGCCCCGGCAGGGTGAGCTTCTCGACGGGCGCCGGCGCGAAGCCGAACCGCGCGTAGTAGGGCGCGTCGCCCACCAGCATCACGGCGCCGTGGCCGAGCCGGGCGGCGCGCGCGAGGCCGTGCCGGATCAGGGCGCCGCCGATCCCGGCGGAGCGATGGCTGCCAGCCACGGCCAGCGGGCCGAGCATGAGGGCCGGCGTGCGGCCGCATTCGACGTGCCAGAAGCGCAGCGTGCCGACGATGCGGGCGCCGTCCACCGCCACGAAGCTCAGGCCCTCGGCCGCGGCGCGATGCTCGCGCAGCCGCTCGCAGGTCTTGGCGAAGCGGGACGGGCCGAAGCTGGCATCGAGCAGGGCTTCGCGCGCGTCGGCATCGCGCGGGCGCTCGTCGCGGATGCGGAACGCCTGGGGACGCACGAACCGGACGAGGGTCGCGGCGGAAGCGATCGCCGCCAGGGCGGGCAGGGTCTGGTGGTCCATCACGGCGTGTCCTCAACCCGTGCGGTCGGGACCGGCCGCCGGGATGCGGCGGCCGGGACGGTTCGGTCCGGCGGGGCGTCGCCCGTCAGATGACGTAGGACTTGAGCGGCGGGAAGCCGTTGAACCCGACGGCCGAATAGGTCGTCGTATAGGCGCCCGTCCCCTCGATCAGCACCTTGGAGCCGATCGCCAGCGACACCGGCAGCTCGTAGGGCTCCTTCTCGTAGAGCACGTCGACGCTGTCGCACGTAGGGCCGGCGATGATGCAGGGCTCGGTCGCGTCGCCGTCGAACTCCGTGCGGATCGGGTAGCGGATCATCTCGTCCATGGTTTCGGCGAGACCGTTGAACTTGCCGATGTCGAGATAGACCCAGCGCATCCGGTCCTCGTCGGACTTCTTGGAGACCAGCACCACCTCGGCCTCGATCATCCCGGCATTGCCCACCATGCCGCGACCCGGCTCGATGATGGTTTCCGGGATGCGGTTGCCGAAATGCTTGCGCAGCGCCTCGAAGATCGCCTTGCCGTATTGGCGCACGGCCGGGACGTTCTTCAGGTACTTGGTGGGGAAGCCGCCGCCGAGGTTGACCATCTGGAGCGCGATGCCGCGCTCGGCGAGGTCCTTGAAGATCGCGGCCGAGGCCGCCAGCGCGCCGTCCCACATGCGCGGGTTGCGCTGCTGCGAACCGACGTGGAACGACAGGCCGTAGGCCACGAGGCCGAGGCGATGGGCATGTTCCAGCACGCGGCCCGCCATGTCGGGGGCGCAGCCGAACTTGCGCGACAGGGGCCATTCGGCGCCCGAACCGTCGCACAGGATGCGGCAGAACACCTTGGCGCCCGGCGCGGCGCGGGCGATCTTCTCGACCTCGGCCTCGCAATCCACGGCGAAGAGCGACACGCCATGGGCGTGGGCGCGGGCGATGTCGCGCTCCTTCTTGATCGTGTTGCCGAAGGAGATGCGGTCGGGCGCGGCGCCGGCGGCCAGCACCTGCTCGATCTCGACCACCGAAGCGGTGTCGAAGCAGGAGCCGAGACGGGCCAGGAGGTCCAGGACCTCGGGGGCCGGGTTGGCCTTCACGGCGTAGAAGACGCGCGTGTCGGGCAGCGCCTTGGCGAAGGACGAATAGTTGTCGCGCACGACATCGAGGTCGAGCACCATGCAGGGGCCGTCTTCGTTGCGGCGGCGGAGGAAGTCGACGATACGGTCGGTCATGGCGGCATCCCTTTTGGCGCCGCGAGGCGCCGAACTGACTGGGAAAGGGTGCGGGGACATACATCGCCGTTCGCACGCGCGGTGGAGGACGCGAGCGGCAACAAGACATGGCCAACCGCGACCGGCCGGACCGACGACCCACGCGGAACGTGGATCGGCGACGTGCCGATCAGATGCTGCGCCGTTGGCAAGACGCGGCACGGCGAAACGCCGTTCCGTGAAGAGCCATCGATTGGAAGGGGAGTCCCTTCCGCACGCCCGGCAAGAAAGACAAGCCTCTTCGGTACGTCGACCTTTGGAGGGTCGACAGAGACGAAAAAGCCCGGTCCGTCGTTGCTTTAAGTCGCGTCCCCCGTTTGAGACGGGGTTCGCCGGTTCGCCTCCGGCTGCCGGTTGGATCTGACGGTTTATCGGCCTCTTGTCCGAACCCCGCCAACCGACACGCGACCACAGGCACGTGCGAAATTGGGCAAGGCGACAGATAAGGAAAACGGCCCCTCGGCACAAGACTTTTCTCGCGGTTTTTTCGTCGCAGACCGGGTGCGTCAAGCTTCGGAAAGGCTTGGGCAATTCCGTGGCCCGGCAGCCGCCGTGGCGGCGGGCGATCCGCCGGGGCCGGACGGGCGTTGACGGAGCGTCCGGCACGTCCCGCGCCGGCCCGTCCAGCCCGGTGCCCCATGACCGACCACCCGACTCCGCTGCGCATCGCCATCCTCGACGACTACCAGGCCGTGGCGCGGAGCCTCGCCGACTGGGACGACCTCGCGGGCGCGGAGGTCGTGGCGTTCCACGACCATGTGGAGGACCGGGCCGCGCTGGCGGCGCGCCTCGCCCCCTTCGACGTCCTGGTGCTGATCCGCGAGCGGACGCCGCTCGATGCGGCGCTCGTCGCCGCCCTGCCCCGGCTGAAGCTCGTCGTCACGATGGGGCTGTGGAACGCCGCGATCGATGTCGCGGCATGCCGGGCGCGCGGCATCCCGGTCTGCGGCACGGCGGGCGGCGACCCCGACGCCACGCCGGCGCTGACCTGGGGCCTCGTGCTGGGCTCGACGCGCGGCATCGTCCGGCAGGCGGCCTCGGTCCGGGCCGGCGCCTGGCAGGTCGGGCTCGGGACGGACCTCAAGGGCAGGACGCTGGCGGTGCTGGGGCTCGGCAAGATCGGCCGGCGGGTGGCGGAGTTCGGCCGGGTCTTCGGCATGCGCGTGATCGCCTGGAGCCAGAACCTCGCGGCCGAGGACGCCGCCGCCGTGGGGGTCGAGCGCGTCGACAAGGACGCGCTGTTCCGCGAAGCCGACGTGCTGACCGTGCACCTCAAGCTCGGCGAGCGCACGCGCGGGCTCGTCGGGGCGCGCGAACTCGCCCTGATGAAGCCCTCGGCGCATCTCGTGAACACGTCGCGCGGGCCGATCGTCGACGAGGCGGCGCTGATCGCGGCGCTGAGCGCGGGGCGGCTCGCCGGCGCGGGGCTCGACGTCTTCGAAACGGAGCCGCTGCCGCTCGATCACCCGTTCCGCACGCTGCCGAACGTCCTGGCGACGCCGCACATCGGCTACGTCAGCCAGGCCACCTATGCGGCGGCCTTTCCCCAGATGGTCGAGGCCGTGGCGGCCTGGCGGGCCGGCACGCCGGTCCGGGTGCTGGAAGGATGATGCCCCCGGTCAGTCGGCCCGAAGCGCCATGTCGTCGCGGTGGATCATCTCGGCGCGGCCGCTGGCGCCCGTCAGGCCTTCGATGTCACGGCTGTTGTGGCCGATGAGCCGCGTCGCGGTCTCGCCGTCATAGGCCGACAGGCCGCGGCCGAGTTCGTTGCCGAGGTGATCGAGGATGCGCACGCAGTCGCCGCGGACGAAGTCGCCCGTCACGGCGACGACCCCGGCCGGCAGCAGGCTCGCCCCCTGGCCGAGGGCCCGCGCCGCGCCCTCGTCGACCACCACGGTGCCGCGCGGCTCCAGCGTGCCGCCGATCCACACCTTGCGGGCGGTGCGGGGATTCGAGGCCGTGGTGAACCAGGTGCAGCGGCCGCCCTCGCGGATGCGGGCGAGCGGCTGGAACACCCGGCCATCGGCGATCACCATGTGGGTGCCGCCCGAGGTCGCGATCTTGGCGGCCTCCACCTTGGTGCGCATGCCGCCGCGCGAATCGATCGATGCCGCGCCGCCCGCCATGGCCTCGACGGCGGCGTCGATGCGCTCCACCAGCGGGATCAGCGTGGCGGCCGGGTCCTGGGCGGGGGGCGCCGTGTAGAGGCCGTCGATGTCACTGAGCAGCACCAGGAGGTCGGCCGACGCCATGGTGGCGACGCGCGCCGCCAGCCGGTCGTTGTCGCCGTAGCGGATCTCGCTCGTCGCCACCGTGTCGTTCTCGTTGATGACCGGCACGGCGCGCAGCGCGAACAGGCGCCCCATCGTGGCGCGGGCGTTGAGGTAGCGGCGGCGCTCCTCGGTGTCGCCCGGCGTGATGAGGACCTGCCCGGCCGTGATGCCCCGCGCCGCCAGGACCTCGGCCCAGGTGCGCGCCAGCGCGATCTGGCCGACCGCCGCCGCCGCCTGGCTGTCGTCGAGCTTCAACGCGCCGGCCGGCAGCCTCAGCACCCGCCGCCCGAGCGCGATGGCGCCCGACGACACCACGGCGACGTCGGCGCCGGAGCGGTGCAGCGCCGCGATGTCGTCGGCCAGCGCCTCGAGCCAGGCGCGTCGGGGGGTGCCGGCGGCGGCATCCACCACGAGCGACGAGCCGACCTTGATGACGATCCGGCGGAAGCGGTCGAGCGTGGGAATCATGTCGGGTCGGGTCCGGGCGCCGGTGAACGCGCGCCTTCGCGCCCGGGCCCGGCTTTGTCAAGCAACGCGACGCCGGTGGCGGGCGTTGGGCTCCAGTCAACGGGCGGGAGCCAGCCATGGACGTCGATCCCCACGGTCTCGAACGCTTCCTCGACGCGCAGGCGCCGGTCATCGACACCGTGCTGGCCGAACTCGCGGCCGGGCGGAAGCGGAGCCACTGGATGTGGTTCGTGTTCCCGCAGGTCGCCGGCCTCGGCTTCAGCGCCATGGCGCAGCGCTTCGCCATCGGCTCGCTGGCCGAGGCCCAGGCCTATCACGCCCATCCCGTCCTGGGCGCCCGGCTCGGGCGTTGCACCGAGCTCGTGCTGGCCGTCGAGGGGCGCGGCATCACCGCCATCCTGGGGTCGCCCGACGACGTGAAGTTCAGGTCGTCGATGACGCTGTTCGGGCGGGCCGCCCCCGGCGATGCCCGGTTCCCCGCCGCCCTGCAACGGTTCTTCGGCGGCGAGCCCGATCCCGCCACCCTGGCCCGCCTGTGACGGTGCCGGCTCAGAACCAGCCCTTCACCTTCAGCCACACGACCGGCACCACGATGCTGATCAGCGTCAGCGACAGACCCCACTGGTAGCCGTAGTGCCAGTCGAGTTCGGGCATGTTCTTGAAGTTCATGCCGTAGAGCCCGACCACGAAGGTCGGCGGGATGCCGATGACGGAAGCGATGGTGAGCAGCTTGAAGGTGCGGTTCTGCTCGATGTTGACGAAGCCCAGCGTCGAATCGAGCAGGAACTGCACCTTGTCGGTGAGCCGCGTCTCGTAGTCGCCGAGCGCCGCCACGTCCTGCCTCAGCACCTCGATGCGCTCGCGGTGGTCGGGCGTGATGCGATCCCCGCCCTTGGTGGCCAGGAACGTCAGCAGGCGGTTGAGGCCGAGCAGGCTGTCGCGGGCGTGGGAGGTGGTGTCGCCGCCGCGCCCGATCGTCTGCAGCGTGTTGCTCAGGCGCCGCTCGGTGCGCACCGGCTTGTGCCGGTCCTCGGCATGGGACAGACCGAAGATCTCCCTCGACACGCAATCGAGCTCCGCCCCCACCGCCTCCATGCCGTCGGCCATGCGGGCGATGATGCTGTCGAGCAGCCCCAGCAGGACGTCGACGGGCCCCTCCAGCGCCAGCGCACCGCGCCGGCCCTCGACGTAGTCGGCGAAGCTCTTCAGCGCATGGGCCCGCACCGTCACGACGAGATGCTGCCCCAGCACGAAGCCGACCGGGATGGTGTGCAGCTCGCCCTCTTCACGGTAGAGCACCGGGGTCGACATCAGCAGCACGTCGCCCTCGACGACGAGCCGGCTCGACGTCTCGATCTCGGCCAGCTGCTGGGCACGCGGCAGGACGAGGTTGGTGGCGCGCTCGACGCGGGCGTCCTCGTCGTCGGACGGGTCGATCAGGTCGACCCAGAGGGTCCCCTGGGGCAGCGCCAGGGTGGGGGCGTGGGTCGCGACCTCGCGGGGACGGACCGCCGAATCGTAGAGCGTGATCATGCCGTCCCTTGTGCCGCAGGACGGGCGACAGGGCCATGACGAATGAGCCTCGGCTCACCCACGCCGCACCGCGCGACGGATGGCACGGCGCTCGCGCCCGTCGGGCTGCTTCTCGTTCAGCAGCTTGCGGAAGGCGTCGCGCTTCTCGTGGACGGAGGCGATCACGAGTCCGGCCGGCACGCCCATGTCGACGAGGGCGGCCTCGCTGAGCTGCAGGCTGGCCTCGATGGTTTCGGGCACGGCATCGGTGGCGCCGAGGTCGTAGAGGCGGCGGGCCTGCTCGGCGTCGCGTGCCCGCGCCACAATGGTGAGGTCGGCGCGCGCGGCCCGGGCAGCCGTCACCACCTCCTCGGCGACGCGCGGGTCGTTGAGGGTGAGGACGAGGCCCCGGGCCGTGTCGAGCCCGCATCGCGCCAGGAAGTCGTGCCGCGTCGCGTCCCCGTAATAGACCGGCACCCCCGCGTCACGCTCGCGGCGCACCAGCCGCGCGTCGCCGTCGACCGCGATGAACGGCAGGCCGTGCAGCGCCACCATCTCGCCGACGAGGCGACCGACGCGCCCGTAGCCCACGATGATGACGCGCGCCTCGCCGTCCTCGGGCGGCGGTTCCGCCGGCAGCTGGGGCGCGGCGGGCCTGCGGCCGAGCCGCTCGCCGAACCGCGCCAGCGCCGGGATCAGCATCATGGTCAGGGTGACGGACACGGTGGTGATGTGGGCCAGGGACGCCGGCAGCAGGCCGGCCGCGGCGGCCTGACCCACGAGGACGAAGGCGAATTCGCCGCTCGGGCCGAGCAGAAGCGCCACCTCGGCGGAAACGCCCCGGGGAAGGCGGAAGAGCCGCCCCGCCGCGTAGACCAGCAGCGCCTTCACGGCGACGACGCCGAGCCCGAGAAGCAGGACGAGGTCGGGCCGGGCCAGGACGGCGCCGAGGTCGAGGCCGACCCCGATGGTGACGAAGAACAGGCCGAGCAGAAGCCCCTTGAACGGCTCGATCGTGACCTCGATCTCGCGCCGGAACTCGGTTTCGGCCAGCAGCAGGCCGGCCAGGAAGGCGCCGAGCGACATGGAGAGGCCGCCCGCCACCGCAACGGCGCCGGTGCCGATGACGACGAGCAGGCAGGCCGCCATGAAGAACTCGGTCGACCGCGTCGCCGCCACGACGTGGAAGAGCGGGCGGAGCACGAGGCGCCCGAGCAGCACGATGAACCCCAAGGCCAGCACGGCCGGACCCAGCGTGACGAGGAGTTCCACCCCGAGCCCGCCGCCCCGCGGGGTGGACAGGGCCGTGATGGTGAAGAGCAGCGGCGCCACGGCGAGGTCCTGGAACAGCAGGACCGAGAAGACCGTGCGGCCCGCCGTCGAGTTGAGGTGCTTGCGCTCCGCCAGGACCGGCACCGTCACGGCCGTCGACGACAGGGCCAGGGCGAGTCCGAGGACGATCGCGCCGGCGGGCGGCAGCCCGAGCAGGGCGGCCGGCAGGGCCACGAGGGCGGCCGAGCCGGCGAGCTGCAGCGCGCCGAAGCCGAACACGAGGCGCCGCAGCCGCGACAGGCGCTCGAACGACAGCTCCAGCCCCACCATGAAGAGCAGGAAGACCACGCCGAGTTCGCCGATGCCTTCGAGCCGGTGCGCCTCGGTGATGGCCAGGAGCGACAGGGCCGGCACGGCCGACGCCAGCGCGCCGAGACCGAAGGGGCCGAGCGCGACGCCGGCGATGAGGAAGCCCAGGACGGGGCTGACGCGCAAGCGGCTGAACAGCGGGACGGCGATGCCGGCGGTCCCCAGGAACAGCAGCAGTTCCCGCGTGCCTTCCGGCAATGCCTGCCCCGCCATGCCTGTCCCTCCAAGCCTGCATCATCGGGCCTGCAGCTCCGGGCCTGCAGCTCCGAGCCTGCAACCCCGAGCCGCCGCGTCCCCGTCGGCCTGCCTGCCCCACGACAGTGTCGCCGTCAGGGCGGGGCGGCGTCCATCGCCTTGCGCAGGGCGCGCAGGTCGGCCCAGGCCAGCTTCTTGTGGGCGGGCTGGCGCAGCAGGTAGGCGGGGTGGAGCATCGGCATGGCGCGCACCACGCGCGCCCCCGAGTCGAAGTCGTGCCAGCGCCCGCGCAGCCGCATGATGCCCTCCTTCGAGCCGAGCAGGCTCTGCGCCGAAGGGCCTCCCAGGCAGAGCAGGAAATCGGGATCGGCCAGTTCGATCTGCCGGGTGATGAAGGGGCGGCAGATGGCCACCTCCTGGGGAGTGGGCGTGCGGTTGCCGGGCGGGCGCCACGGCACGACGTTGGCCACGTAGACCTGGCTGCGATCGAGGCCGATGGCGGCCAGCATGCGGTCGAGGAGCTGGCCGGAACGGCCCGAGAAGGGTCGTCCCTGCCGGTCCTCCTCGGCCCCGGGCGCCTCGCCCACCGCCATGACGCGGCCGCCGGGATCCCCGTCCGAGAAGGCGAGCCGGGTCGCCGTGGCCTTCAGGCTGCAGCCCTCGAAGGCTTCCAGCACTGCCTTGAGCTCGTCGAGCGTCGCCGCACCCGCCGCGGCCTCGCGGGCCGACCGCGCCGCCAGATCGGCCGACAGGGCGGCGGCGCCGCCGAGAAGAGATGGTGCGGCGGCGCCGCCGAGGAGCGATGATGCGGCGGCGCCGCCGAGGAGAGATGGTGCGGCGGTGCCGCCGAGGAGAGCTGGCGCGGCGAGCCCTGGCAGGCCCGCGGCAGCGGAGGGCTGGGCGGCCGCTCCGGCGGCGCGGGGCTCGGGCCTGGCCGCTGCGGCCTCGGCGAAGCGGTCGTGGGGGACGGCATCGACCGCGATGTCGACGCCCATGTCGACGTACCAGCGCAGCAGCGCTTCGAGTTCGTCGCGGGTGGCGGCATCGAGGGTCATGGCTCCCTGTCTAAAGCATCATCGGCCGTGTTGGAATCGCCGCGGCGATTTCAAGCCGATGAAACTGCTCTCGATTCGGAGCTGGAGCCGAGGCGCCGAACGGGTTAGGCGTGCTCGCCGCGACCGGGGCGGTGATGGCCCCTCGTCGCGGTCGGCCGATGGCACGCCGTCAGAACTCCGCCCAGTCCCCGCTCACCGCGGCTTCGAGCTTGCGGGCCGCCCCGCCCCCGCGCACGGCCGCCAGCACGGCCCGGGCGCGCGACGGCTTGGCGGGCCTCGCCGGCACCGGAGCGGGCCGGGACGCCGGGGCCCGCTCCGGGGCGGACGTCTGGCCGAGGCCCCGGAAGGCGCCGATGAGTCGCGTCAGTTCGGCGGCTTCGCCGGCGAGCCGGTGGCTGCCGGCCGTCGACTGCTCCACCATGGCGGCATTCTGCTGCGTCACCTGGTCCATCTCGTTGACGGAGGCATTGACCTCGCCGAGGGCCGAGGCCTGCTGTGCCGCCGAGGCGGCGATCTCACCGACCAGCACGTCGATGGAGCCGACCTGCGAGGCGATGCGGCCCAGCATGTCGCCCGTGCGGGTCACGAGGTCGACGCCGCTCATCACCTCGGAGGTGGAGGTCGAGATGAGGCCCTTGATCTCCCGGGCGGCATCCGCCGAGCGCTGGGCCAGGGCCCGCACTTCGGAGGCCACCACGGCGAAGCCCCGGCCCGCCTCGCCGGCCCGCGCCGCCTCCACGCCGGCATTCAGCGCCAGGAGGTTGGTCTGGAACGCGATCTCGTCGACGACCGAGATGATCTGGCCGATCTCGCGCGACGAGGTCTGGATGCGGTTCATGGCGGCGACGGCCTCCTGCATCACGGCGCTCGACCGTTCGGCGGCGCCGCGGGCCTCGGCGACGACGCCCCGGGCGCGGCCGGCGCTATCGGCGGTGTGCCGCACCGTGGCGGACACCTCGTCGATGGCGGCGGCGGTCTCCTCGAGCGAGGTCGCCTGCCGTTCGGTCCGCCGCGACAGCTCGTCGGCCGCCTGGGCGATCTCCACGACGCCGTTCCCCATGCTGCCGACATGCGTGGCGACCGCCGTCATGGCGTCCTGGAGCGCCGCGACGGCCCCGTCGAAGTCGTCGCGCAGCTTGCGGTAGTCCGGCGCGACCTCGCCCTCGATCCGCGTCGCGAGGTCGCCCGACGACAGGGCGGCGAGGGCCCGCGCCAGGGCGTCGACGACGGCTTTCTGGTCCCGGCCGCGGGCCTCGAAGGCCGTCTCGGTCGCCCGCAGCCGTCCGTCGAGTTCCACCTGGTGGCCCGCGGCCGCGGCGTGGAGCGCGGCGCGCTCGACGGCGGCGTCGCGGAAGGTCTGCATGGCGCGGGTGATCCGCCCGACGCAGTCCTGGTAGTCGGTGAACAGGACCGGGCTGTCGAGGTCGCCGCGCGCCAGGGCCTCCATGCGCAGCACGGTGGTGACGTAGGGCGTGCCGATGCAACTGATGAAGGTGACCGCCAGGGCGGCGATGATGGCGACCTCGATCGCGAGGGCGACGAGCGACAGGTTGGCCAGGGTGTCGAGCGCCTGGCGATGGGCGGGGTCCTGCAGGGTCGACGCGATGGTGATCTCCCGCCACCAAACCGCCGCCGTGACGCCGACCGCCACGACACCGATGGTGCCGAAGGCCAAAGCGAGCTTGTGCTTGATCGGGACCTTCCTGATATACCAGTCGAACACGGCGACCTCATCAATTTGAGCTAATTTAGCCAATTTGCCGGAAAGACGGTCGCCAAATTGTTAACATAGAGCGATTTCTGTTGTAATTCCGGCGAGGGTAGGCCGAGACCACGGGCAGACGGGTGCCGTCGGGCGCCCTCGTGCCGCATTTGCGCCACCGGCGCCCGGCCTCTACATAAAGCGTTCCAGGGCGCTTCGCCTTCGGCGCATGCGCGGCTACGCGGATGCGGGGGCGGTCCCGTCGATTCGGGGTCGTCGATCCGGTCCCGCCGCGACCGAAACCGGTCGGGCGGGCCAGCAGGGAGTGGAACCGCCATGGCGGAGGTCAAGGGCGCGGCGGGCGGGTTCGAGTCACCGGCGCGCGAGGCGATGGAGTTCGACGTCGTGGTGGTGGGGGCCGGGCCTGCCGGGCTCGCGGCCGCGATCCGCCTGAAGCAGCTCCAGCCCGACCTGTCCGTGGTGGTGCTGGAGAAGGGCTCCGAGGTCGGCGGCCATATCCTGTCCGGCGTCGTCGTCGATCCCATGGGGCTCGACGCACTGCTGCCCGAGTGGCGCCGCCACGACGACCGGCCCCTGACGGTGCCGGTGACGGACGACCGTTTCTACTACCTGGGCCCGGCCGGTGGCATGCGGCTGCCCAATGCCCTGATGCCCAAGCTGATGAGCAATCACGGCAACTTCGTGGGCTCGCTCGCCAACGTGGCGCGCTATCTCGGCCGCCAGGCCGAGGCCGCCGGCGTGGAGATCTACCCGGGCTTCGCGGCCGTCGAGGTGCTCTACGGCGCGGACGGCGAGGTCGTCGGGGTCGCGTCCGGCGACATGGGCGTCGGCAAGGACGGCGCCGTCACCGAGGGCTACACGCGGGGCATGGAGCTGCGCGCCAAATACGTGCTGGTGGCCGAGGGCGCCCGCGGCTCGCTCGCCAAGGGCCTGATCCGCCGGTTCAAGCTCGACGAGGGCCGCGACCCGCAGAAATACGGCATCGGGCTCAAGGAATTGTGGGAAGTGCCGGCCGAGACGCACCGCCCCGGCCTCGTGCAGCATTCCTTCGGCTGGCCGCTCGGCAACCGCACCGGCGGTGGCTCCTTCCTCTACGGCATGGAGGACAACCTCGTCAGCGTGGGCTTCGTCGTCCACCTCAATTACGAGAACCCCACGCTCTCGCCCTTCGACGAGTTCCAGCGCTTCAAGACCCACCCGATGATCGCCGACACGCTGCAGGGCGGCAAGCGCATCGCCTACGGGGCGCGTGCCATCGTGGAGGGCGGCTGGCAGTCGGTACCGAAACTCTCCTTCCCGGGCGGCGCGCTGATCGGCTGCGCGGCGGGCTTCGTCAACGTGCCCCGCATCAAGGGCTCCCACAACGCCATCCTCAGCGGCATGATGGCGGCCGAACACGTCGCCCAGGCGCTCGACGCCGGCCGGGCCAACGACGAGCTCGCCGCCTACGAGGCGGCGTGGCGCGCCTCGGCCATCGGCACGGACCTCAGGCGCGTGCGCAACGTCAAGCCGCTGTGGTCGAAGTTCGGCACCATGCCGGGCGTGGCGCTCGGCGCGCTCGACATGTGGTCCCATCAGCTGTTCGGCGGCTCGCCCTTCGGCACGCTGTCCCACGGCAAGCCCGACCACGCGACGCTGAAGCCGCTCGCCGAGGTGAAGCCCATCGCCTATCCCAAGCCCGACGGCGTGCTGTCCTTCGACAAGCTGTCCTCGGTGTACCTGTCGGGCACCAACCACGAGGAGAACCAGCCGGCTCACCTCGTCCTCACCGACCCGTCGATCCCCATCGCCCGCAACCTGCCGATCTACGGCGAACCGGCCCGGCTCTACTGTCCGGCCGGGGTCTACGAGGTCGTCTACGGCGACGAGGCGAAGAAGACCGAGCCGCGCTTCCAGATCAACGCGGGGAACTGCGTGCACTGCAAGACCTGCGACATCAAGGATCCGTCGCAGAACATCACCTGGGTGCCGCCCGAGGGCGGCGGCGGACCCAACTACCCCAACATGTGATCCGGCCGCGGCGCGCGCCGCGGCTTCGACGGGTCGACTCCCGGTGGCGACGCGACCGCGGACGTCACCCCCCGTCGCTCGCCCTCCCCCCGATCACGGCGTCGAGCAGCCCCGGGCATTCGGCGTCGACCGCGGCGCGGCAGAGCGCGTTCATGTGCGTCACGCCCTGGTTGCGCGTCTGCACCAAGCCGGCCTCGCGCAGCACCTTGAAGTGATGCGACATGGTGGATTTCGGCCGTCCCCCGTCGAGCGCCGCGCAGCTGCTGTCCCCCTCGCGCGCCAGTTGCCGGACGATGCCGAGCCGCACGGGGTCGCCGAGCGCGTGCAGGATTCGTTCGAGCCTCAAGGGTCCCGGCGGCTTCTGCTCCCTCGTCACCCCGGGACCCCCTTCCTGCGTCGCCGCCCTTGCGTTTGTTCGATGAATGTCGAACTAAGACCGGCACGTCCACCGATGAGGGGCACAATGCCGAACCTGTTCGATCCCTATAAGCTGAAGAGCGTCACGCTGCGCAACCGCATCGCCGTCTCGCCCATGTGCCAGTACATGGCGCGGGACGGGGTGGTGGGCGACTGGCACCGGGTGCATTACGCCTCGCTGGCGCGGGGCGGCGCCGGGCTCGTCGTGGTGGAGGCGACGGCGGTCGCCCCGGAGGGCCGCATCACCTGGGGCGACGTCGGCCTCTGGAACGACGCCCAGGCGGAAGCGCTGCGCCCGATCGTCGAGGGCATCCGCGAGGCCGGCGCCGTGCCGGGCATCCAGATCGCCCATGCCGGACGCAAGGCCTCGGCCAACCGCCCCTGGGAGGGCGACGACCACATACCGGACGGCGAAACCAACAGCTGGACCACCATCGCGCCCTCGCCCCTCGCCTTCGGCGGCGGCCTGCCGCGGGTGCCGGCCGAGATGAGCCTCGCCGACATCGCCCGCGTGCAGGCCGACACGGTGGCGGCGGTGGAGCGCGCCCGCGACCTCGGCTTCGCCTGGCTCGAGCTCCACATGGCGCACGGCTACTTGGCGCAGAACTTCTTCTCGCCGATCTCCAACCACCGCAAGGACGGCTACGGCGGCTCGGCCGAGAACCGGGCGCGCTACCTGCTCGAGACTCTGGTGGCGGTGCGGGCGGTGTGGCCCGCCGACCGTCCCCTGACGGTGCGGCTCGGCGTCGTCGAGTTCGACGGCAACGACGCCATGTTGGAGGAAGCCATCGCGCTGCTGCGGCGCATGAAGGCCGAGGGGCTCGACTTCGTCGACGTGTCGATCGGCTTCAACACCCCGGACGCCAAGATCCCGTGGGGGCCGAACTTCATGGGCGACATCGCGGCACGGGTGCGGCGCGAGACCGAGCTGCCCGGCACGACGAGCTGGTACATCTCCAAGCCCGAGGAGGCCGACGCGCTGGTGCGCGACGGCAAGGTCGACCTCGTCATGCTGGGACGGCCGCTGCTGGCCGATCCGCACTGGCCCTACATGGCCGCCAAGGCCCTCGGCGTCGAGAACCCGGCCTGGGCGACCCTGCCGGCCCCCTACGCCCACTGGCTCGCGCGCTACCGCTGACGCCTGCCACGGGCCGCGCCGCGCTCCGCGCGCGGGGCGGCCCCACCCTCACCCGTGCAGGTCGGCCACCACCAGCATGACGAGGCCGACCAGCGACACGAGCCACACCAGCGACCGGGCGTAGGGTACGCCGAAGGCGTAGAGCGGCAGGTACACGACCCGGCCCCAGAAGTAGAGCGTCACGCCCCATCCGGTGAGCCAGCCGTCGCGCCCGGCCAGGTGGGCGATCAGCACCGCCCCGATGAAGAGCGGCAGGGTTTCGAACAGGTTGGCCTGGGCGCGCTGCAGCCGACCCGTGTAGAGGCCGACCGGGGGGCCCGCCGTGTCGCGGGCGCTCGCATTGTAGGCGGTGCCGGTTTCCAGCGTCCGGAGCTGGGACGGCAGGCCGATGTAGACCAGCGCCAGCACCAGCGTCCAGGCGAGGTAGGTGAGTTCGGTGGTCATCGTCGAGGCTTCCGGGGCGTTGCTGTCGCCAGCCAAACCGTCGCCGGCCCGCTTTGGGTGCATGGCTCGGCCGCGCAGGCCGGGGGGCGGCGCCCCTGCCCGCCCGGGTTGAACAGCGCGCGTGACGAAGGCCCATAATTTCAGCACGCGCCGCGGTTGACGCAGAGGGGGTGCGGGCCGTAGGCCACGAAACAGGCCCAACGGCACATTCATCCCACGACAGACCTCGAAGGAGACCGCGATGCCGGTGCGCGCCGCGATCAACCACGTGACGGATTACCGCTACGACCGGCCCGTCTCGCTCGGTCCGCAGGTGGTCCGGCTGCGGCCCGCGCCTCACTGCAGGACCGAGATCCCCAGCTATGCCCTGACGGTCACGCCGGCCGACCATTTCATCAACTGGCAGCAGGACCCGCACGGCAACTGGCTCGCCCGGCTGGTCTTTCCCAACACGACCCAGCACCTGCGCATCGAGGTCGACCTGACCGCCGAGATGGCGGTGATCAACCCGTTCGACTTCTTCGTCGAGCCCGCCGCCGAAACCTTTCCCTTCGCCTACGACGCCGAGACGCGCGCGGAAGTCGCCGCCTACCTCGACGCCACCCCGCCCACGCCCCGGGTGCAGGCCTTCATCGACGCCATGGCGCGCGAGCCGAAGCGCTCGATCGACGTGCTGATCGACGTCAACCAGCGCTTGTCGCGCGAGATCTCCTACGTGATCCGCCTCGAGCCCGGCGTGCAGGAACCCGAGGACACGCTGACGCTGAAGTCCGGCTCCTGCCGCGACTCCGCCTGGCTGATGGTGCAGATCCTGCGCGGCCTCGGCCTCGCGGCGCGCTTCGTGTCGGGGTACCTGATCCAGCTCAAGGCCGATATCGACCCCGTCTCGGGCCCGCTCGGCACGCGTCACGATTTCACCGACCTCCACGCCTGGGCCGAGGTCTACCTGCCGGGCGCCGGCTGGATCGGTCTCGACGCCACCTCCGGCCTGCTCTGCGGCGAGGGCCACATCCCGCTCGCCGCGACGCCGCACTACCGCGCGGCCGCGCCGATCTCGGGCGCGCTCGACCCCTGCGAGATCACCTTCGACCACACCATGACGGTGACGCGGGTCGCCGAAGCGCCCCGCATCTCCCTGCCCTTCTCCGACGACGCCTGGACCGCGCTCGACGCGCTCGGCCGCCGCGTCGACGTCGACCTCAAGGCGCAGGACGTCCGCCTGACGACCGGCGGCGAACCCACCTTCATCTCCATCGACGACTTCGAAGCGCCGGAATGGAACGCCGAGGCGGTCGGCCCGACCAAGCGCGGCCTCGCCGACAGCCTGATCCGGCGCCTGCGGACGCGCTTCGCCCCGGGCGGCTTCCTGCATTACGGTCAGGGCAAGTGGTACCCTGGCGAGAGCCTGCCGCGCTGGGCCTTCTCGCTGTTCTGGCGCAAGGACGGCAAGCCGATCTGGCGTGACCCGGACCTCATCGCCAGCGAGACGGGCCCGCGCGCCGCCAGGATCGAGGATGCGCGCCGCCTCGCCCAGGCCCTGGCGCATCGCCTGGGCCTCGAACACGAATATGTCCAGGCCGCCTACGAGGACCCGGCGCATTGGCTGCTGCAGGAGGCCGGCCTGCCGCGCGAGATCGACGCGCTGCAGGCCCCGGTCGGCACCGTCGAGCAGCGCGCCCGCATCGCCCGCGTCTTCTCGCGCGGCCTCGGCACGCCCGCCGGTTACGTGATGCCGATCACCCGCTGGGGTCGGGACTGGGCCAGCGAGCTCTGGCAGACGCGGCGCCAACACATCTTCCTGACGCCGGGCGACTCCCCCGTCGGCTTCCGGCTGCCGCTCGACGCCCTCGACTACATCCCGCCGAGCCGCTTCCCCTATGCGGCCCCGCAGGACCCCACCGAACCCCGCGCTCCGCTGCCCGACCCGGACCAGCTCACCACCATCACGGCATCGCGCGCCGCCAAGCCGCTCTCCGTCCGGCCGGCCGACGGCAACCGCAACGACCCCGAGGTCCGCACCGCCCTCGCGGTCGAGCCGCGGGACGGCCAGCTCTGCGTGTTCATGCCGCCGGTGGACCGGCTCGAGGACTACCTCGAACTGCTCACCGCGCTCGAAGGCGCCGCCGCCGACCTCGGCCTCACCGTGCATATCGAGGGCTACGACCCGCCCTACGACCCGCGCCTCAATGTCATCAAGGTCACGCCCGATCCCGGCGTGATAGAGGTCAACGTCCAGCCGGCGGCGAATTGGGACCATGCCGTCGAGATCACGCGCGGCCTCTACGAGGATGCCCGCGCGGTGCGGCTCGGCGCCGACAAGTTCATGACCGACGGCCGCCACACCGGGACCGGGGGCGGCAACCACGTGGTGCTGGGCGGCGCCACGCCGAACGACTCGCCCTTCGTGCGCCGGCCGGACCTGCTCAAGAGCATCGTGCTCTACTGGCAGCGCCACCCCTGCCTGTCGATGCTCTTCTCCGGCATGTACATCGGCCCGACGAGCCAGGCGCCGCGCATCGACGAGGCCCGCCACGACGGTCTCTACGAGATGGAGATCGCGCTGAGCCAGGTCCCCGGGCCGGAAGAGCCGAACATCCGGCCGTGGATGGTGGACCGGCTGTTCCGCAATCTGCTCGTCGACGTCACCGGCAACACGCATCGCGCCGAGATCTGCATCGACAAGCTGTGGTCGCCCGACAGCGCCACGGGCCGCCTCGGCCTCGTCGAGTTCCGCGCCTTCGAGATGCCCCCGGATGCCCGGATGAGCCTCGCCCAGCAGCTGCTGGTCCGGGCGCTGATCGCCTGGTTCTGGCGCGAGCCGCTCGACGGGCCGCTGGTGCGCTGGGGCACCTCGCTCCACGACAGGTTCATGCTGCCGCACTTCGTGGAGCGCGACTTCGCCGAGGTGCTGCGCGACCTCGCCGGCGCCGGCTACGACTTCGACCCCACCTGGTTCGACGCGCAGCGCGAGTTCCGCTTTCCCCACTACGGGACGGTGGAGCGGGACGGCGTGACGCTGGAACTGCGCCAGGCGCTCGAGCCCTGGCACGTGCTCGGCGAGGAGGGCACGGCGGCCGGCACGGCCCGCTACGTGGATTCATCGGTGGAGCGCGTGCAGGTCAAGCTGTCGGGCGCCACGCACGGGCGCCATGCCGTGCTGTGCAATGGACGGTTCGTGCCGCTGGTGCCGACGGGCGTGGCGGGCGAATCCGTCGCCGGCGTGCGCTTCAAGGCCTGGCAGCCGTCCCGCTCCATGCAGCCCTTCGTGCCGGTGCAGGCCCCGCTCACCTTCGACGTCGTCGACCTGTGGTCGCGGCGGTCCATCGGCGGCTGCGTCTACGGCGTGTCGCATCCCGGCGGGCGCAGCTACGACACATTCCCGGTCAACGCCTTCGAGGCGGAGGCTCGGCGCCGCGCCCGTTTCAGCGGGCTCGGCCATACCAGCGGCACCCTGGTGCTGCCGGCCGAAGAGCGCCCGGGCGAGTTCCCCATGACACTGGACCTCCGCCGCCCCGCCCGGATCTGATCCCCGGGCGGACGGCGACGGTTTCTTTCTCAAGGTCCCTCCGCCGCTGCCGGCTCCGCCGAAGGCGGGCGGAGGGGCTGCGTCACGGCGTTTCGCCGTACACCTCGAGGGCGCGCTTGACGGAGGGGCGCGCCTTCATGCGGTCGCAATGCGCGGCAACGTTCGGCGGCAGCGCGACGCCCGTCTCAGGCGCCCAACGCTCGCAGTAGAACAGCGCGGAATCGGCGATCGAGAAGGCCTGCCCGCCCGCGTAGGGCCGTCCTTCGAGTTGCTGGTCCAGGATGGCGAAGCCGTCCTTGACCATGGCGAGCCCTTCCGCCTTGGTGCTGGACTGGCCGAGCCCGGCCTTGTGCAGAAGGTCCTTGGGCTCGAACTTCGTCGGCATGAACACCCGCCCGAAGGCCTGGCCGTGCAGGGTGCCGACGGCATAATCCATGATCTCCTGTGCCCGCACCCGGTCCTCGACCGCGGCCGGGATCAGGCCCTTGTCGGGGTAGGTCAGGGCCAGCCAGGACGCGATGGCGCCGTATTCGGTCAGCTTGGAGCCGTCGGGGCGGACCAGCACCGGGACCTTCATCTTGGCATTGATCGCCCGGAACGGCTCCCGCCGGTTCTCCTGGCCGAGCACGTCGACCTCCTCCAGCGTGAAGGGCTGGCCGACCTCCTCCAGGAGGACGTGGATGCCGATGGCACAGGTGTGTTTGCCCCAGTAGAGCTTCATGATCGTCCCTCGCGGCCGGCCCCGGAAGGGGACAGGCCATGCCGGGCAACGGGGACGACCGGTTCTGGGTTCAGAACAGCAGGTTGCGGATGCCGAGCACCACGCCGTAGATGAAACTGGCGCTGAGCACCACGCCGACGGCGCCCGCCACCATGCTGCTCAGCACCAGCACGCCGTCGCGCTCGATCTGCCCGAGCCCGAAGAGGCAGACGGCGAGCCCGTAGGGCAATTGCCCGACGAGCGGCGCCGCCAGCAGCATGCCGATCGACATGGTGAGCAGCAGCATGGCGCCGAGCAGCGATCCCGTGCGCCGGTCGAAGATGATGAGCCGCGGGCGCGACCAGCGCTCCAGCACGCTGACGATGGGCAGGGCCCGCTTCACGGCCCGCAGCACGTCGCGCCGCGCCACCGACCCGCGCAGCACGACGCCGGGGAACCAGGGTTCCGGCCGCCGCACCAGCATCTGCACGGCGAGCATGATGAGCAGCAGCGACGAGATCGTGGGGATCGGCGGCGGCATCGGCAGGCAGTTGGGCAGGCCGAGCAGGACGACGAGGATCGCGAATGATCTCTCGCTCAGAATAGCGAGGATGTCGCGGAAGCTGATACGCTCCTCAGGCTCGGCAGCGAGCAGAACGAGAACCTGGGACAACCGCATCTGAACCGTCGAGGCCTTTTTCTTCGGACCGCCGGACCACAGGTAATGCCCCGGCCCCCGAAAGGAAAGCGCGCCCGCGTGCGATGTGCCGCAAACCGCGCCGCCGAAGCTGGAAAACAGCGTCGCGGGCGTCGCGCCCGCCGCGTCGCGGTCCGTCAGGCCCCGGCCGGCGTCTCGTCGAGGCGCAGATGGCGATTGAGGAACCCGAGCAGCATGGGGTCGCGATAGTCCTCCACGAGCAGCGCCGCCCCGCGCCCCTTGAGGCCGCTCTCGTCCAGCGGCCCGGCGATCCCCACCACGGCCAATCCCGCCGCGACGGCCGAGGCCACGCCCGAGCCCGAATCCTCGAAGGCGACGGTCCGGTCGGGGTCGGCCCCGATGGCGGCCGCGGCCGTGCGGTAGGGTCCCGGGTGGGGCTTCGGGTCGGCGACCTCGTCCCCCGCCACCACGGCCTTGAAGCGGGAGCGGATCTTCAGCGCTTCGAGCACCAGTTCCGCGTTGGCGCGCGGCGCGTTGGTGACGACCGCATAGGGGATGGCGCGCCGGTCGGCCCAGTCGAGCAGCGCCATGAGGCCTTCGGCGGGCGAAACATCGGTGACGAGCGAGCGGTAATGCGCCTCCTTGTCGTCCATCAGGCCGGCATGGCGGCCCTGGGGAACGTGAGGCAGGAAACGCGCCGCGATGGCGTGGTTGGGATGGCCCATGATGAAGCGGCGATAGTCGGCCCAGCTCAGCTCGACGCCATGCGGCGCCAGGATGGTCTGGAAGGCCACGAAGTGGAGATGCTCGGTATCGACGAGCGTCCCATCCATGTCGAAGAGCAGGGCTGGCGTCATGGCGCGAGCCTACAGCGCCGCCGCGCCTTTGGCGAGGCGGCGGGGCGCGTTCAGCGGCGCAGGAAGGGCGCCATGCCGCGCCGGGCCAGTTCGTCGGCGCGCTCGTTCTCGGGATGGCCGGCATGGCCCTTGACCCAGTGCCAACGGATGGTGTGACGGGCGGCGGCGGCGTCGAGCTGCTGCCAGAGCTCGATGTTTTTCACGGGTTTCCTGTCGGCGGTGCGCCAGCCGTTGCGCTTCCAGCCCGCCATCCACCCCGTGATGCCGCCGCGCACGTATTGCGAATCGGTGTGGATGTCGACGTCGCTGGGCTCGTCGAGCGTCCGCAGCGCCGAGATGGCCGCCGTCAGCTCCATGCGGTTGTTGGTGGTGGCGGCCTCTCCGCCGTTGAGTTCGCGGTCGGCGCCGGCGAGGCGCAGGATCGCGCCCCAGCCACCGGGGCCGGGATTCCCCGAGCAGGCGCCGTCGGTCCAGATCGTGATGGTTTCGGTCATGACAGGCCGTATGCGGCGGCGGAGCTTACCGTTCGGTGAAAGCGCAGCTTGGCGAGGTACTCGAGCGGGTCCTTGGGCTTCACCAGGGCGCCGGGCGGGACGTTCAGCCAATCCACCAGGCGGGTCAGCATGAAGCGCAGGGCGGCGCCGCGCGCCAGCACCGGCAGGGCCCGGACCTCCTCGGGCGCCAGCGGCCGCATCGCCCGGTAGCCGTCCAGCATGGCCCGGCCGCGGGCGGGGTCGAAGCCGCCGTCCGGCGCGAAGCACCAGGCGTTGAGGCAGACGGCGAGGTCGTAGGCCAGGGCGTCGGTGCAGGCGAAGTAGAAGTCGATCAGGCCCGACAGGCGCTCGCCGAGGAAGAAGACGTTGTCGGGGAACAGGTCGGCGTGGATCACGCCCTGCGGCAGGCCCCGCGGCCAGCGCTCGGCGAGCCAGGCCAGTTCCTCGACCACCAGGGCCGACAGCCCCGGCGCCACGCCGTCGGCGCGCGGTCCCGCCGCCGCGAAGAGGCCGGGCCAGCTCTCCACCGACAGGCTGTTGGGCCGCCGCATGCCGAAGTCGGCACCCGCGAGGTGCAGCTGCGCCAGGGCGCCGCCCAGGGCGCCGCAATGGTCGACGCCCGGCTGTTTGATCCACACGCCGTCGAGGAACGTCACCATGGCGGCGGGCCGCCCGACGAGGGTGCCGAGCGCCTGGCCCTCGCGGTCCCGCACGGGCCTCGGGCAGTTCAGGCCGCGCGTGGCCAGATGGTCCATGAGCTCGATGAAGAACGGCAGGTCGGCGACGGCGACCCGCTTCTCGTAGAGCGTCAGGATGAAGTTGCCGCCCTCGGTGTGGACGAAATAGTTCGAGTTCTCGACGCCTTCCGCGATTCCCTTGCAGGACAGCAGGCTCCCGACGTCGTAGCGGCCGAGGAAGGCCGAAAGGTCGGCGTCGGAAACGTCGGTGTAGACGGCCATCGAAAGATCCGGGCGAGGACGGGAGGTCCCCGGCGCGCTGCGCCGCCGCGGGGGTGCGGCCGTGTTACCGGCGCGCCACCGGGAGGTCAAACGGGCGGGAGCTCAGGGCGCCGGGCGGTACCCGCTCGCCGCTGGCGGCGGCGCTGATCGTCCGGCCTCGCGTGCGGACCGCGCCCTGTCGCGGATGCGGGCCGCACCGCGGTCATCCGGCGACAGGCGCAGCAAGGCCTCGGCATCGGCGATCGCCGCCGTGTAGCGGTGGGCCTTCTCGTGCTCCAGCGCGCGGTCGAAGAGCGCCATGCGGTCATCGGGATCGATGGCCAAGGCCGCGTCGTAATCCGCCATCGCGCCCGCATGGTCGCCGAGCGCCAACCGCGCATTGGCCCGCGCCGTGTGGGCGCCACCGTCCCGGGGCGTCAGTCTCAGCACCTCGTCGTCGCACAGGATCGCCATGCTGTCGAAGCGCCCGGCCCGGTACGCGACGGCGAGGTTGAACCAGGCGATCGCGAAATCAGGCTTCAGCGTCACGGCACGCTTCAAGTCGGCGATGGCGGCCGCGACGTCGCCGTGTTGCTCGAACAGGAGCCCGCGGTCGCTGAGCGCGTCGACATTGCCGGGGTGGAGCTTCAGTGCCGCATCGAAATCGGCCTTGGCGTCGTCGAAGGCCTTCAGCCGACCGAAGACGATCCCACGGTCGACGAGGGCCTCGCTGTCGTCGGGATCCAGGCGGATCAGCGCCGTGTCGGCGAGGACGATGCCGGCGACGTCGCTCTCGCGGGAGAACAGGTCGCGCCGGTGATGCCAGAAGTCCCGCGAGTCCTCCCCGAGGCGCGCTGCCTCGGCATAGTCGGATGAGGCCATCCGGACCTCGCCCCGGGCGGCGTGGACGAAGCCGCGCGTGTGCCAGGCGAAGCCTTGCGCGGCTGCCAGCCGCACCGCCTGTTCGGCATCCGGCAGGGCGGCATCGCCCCGCCCCATCTCAGCCAGCAGCAAGGCCCGGGCACTCCAGCTCCTGGCGTCCTTCGGGTCTATGGCGATGGCTGCCGTGACGGAGGCCAGGGCCTCGCCCTTGCGGCCGAGCAGCAGATAGGCCTGCCCCTGACGCTTGCGACGCCAAGCTGAGCCGGGGTCGAGCCGCACGGATTCGTCGATGTCGGCCAGGGCAGCCGCCAGGTCGCCCGCCGCCGCCCGGAGATCCGCCCTGACCTCGTAGAACCACGGCTCCATCGGGGCCAGCCGGAGCGCGACGTCGGCCTCGACCAGGGCTTCATCGGACCGCCCGAGGGCGGCCAACCGCTGCGCACGCTCGCCATGGCCAAGCGCCTCGCCCGGTGCCAGCGCGACGGCCTGGGTGAGATCCGCGAGGGCCTCCTCGTCTCGGCCTGCAGCGTGAAGCGCCAAGGCACGCTCGCGCCAAAGCCGGGCTGTCTTGGGCGCGAGACGGATCGCCTGGCTGAAATCCTCGACCGCCCCGGTGACGTCGCCCTGCTGGCGGCGCAACCGCGCGCGCTGCGCGTAGCCGTCGGCCCCGTCCGGCGCGAGCGCGCCGACTTCGGCCACCCCGGCGGCAGGCACGGCTGCGCGGTCCGCAGCCGCCGGCGATGCGAGGGCCAGTGCCGACATGCAGGCCGCGGCGAAACAGGCTGCGGCGGGAACCGGCGTCTGGCGCATCGCGGACGGCATTCCGGTCCCCAAAACATCGCGGGCGGCCCCGGTGGGACCGCCCGCAATGCTACCTCGGGACCTCGATGGCGATCAATGGACTTCATCCAAGGATTGCAGTCTCACCCGCCGATCAATGCGCGACGGAGGCCACCATGGGTTCCTGGATGGCGCGCAGCTCGCGCGGCAGCGGGAAGAACATGGTTTCGGTGACGGTCGCGACCGTCTCGACCTCGATCGTGTAGCGCTCCGCGAAGGCATCGATGATCTCCTCGACCAGCACCTCCGGCGCCGAAGCGCCGGCCGTGATGCCGATGGTGCGGATGTCGCCGAGCGGCGCCCAGTCGATGTCGGAGGCGCGGAGCACGAGCTGGCTGTTCTTGCAGCCGGCCCGCTCGGAGACTTCCTTGAGGCGCTGCGAGTTGGACGAATTGGCCGAGCCCACCACCAGCATGGCGTCGACGGAATGCGCGATCTGCTTCACGGCCTCCTGGCGGTTGGTGGTGGCGTAGCAGATGTCTTCCTTGTGGGGGCTGACGATGTCGGGGAAGCGGGCCTTCAACGTCTCGACGATGCCCTGCGTGTCGTCGACCGACAGGGTCGTCTGCGTCACGAAGGCGAGCTTCTTCGCCAGGAATTCCGGCGAGGCCTCGTCGGCCAAGCGGTGCACGTCGGCGATGTTCTCGACGAGGATCACGGCGCCGTCCGGCAGCTGTCCGAGCGTGCCCACCACTTCCGGATGGCCGGCATGGCCCACCAGGATGATGGTATGGCCGCGGCGGTAGTGCAGCTCGGCCTCGCGGTGGACCTTGGTCACCAGCGGACAGGTGGCGTCGATGGCGAAGAACTTGCGCGAGCTGGCTTCGAGCGGCACGGCCTTCGGCACGCCATGGGCCGAGAAGATGACGGGTGCGTCGGTCGGGGGAATCTCGTCGAGTTCCTCGACGAAGATCGCGCCCTTCTTCTTCAAGGATTCGACCACGTATTTGTTGTGCACGATCTCGTGGCGCACGTAGACCGGCGGACCGTAGATCGACAGGGCCTGCTCCACGGCGTCGATGGCGCGGATGACGCCGGCGCAGAACCCCCGGGGAGCGCAGAGCAGGACTTGCAGCGGCGGTTTGGTCATCGATCTCTTCCGGGCGACATCTGACCGGGTTTCTGCGGGAACGACGGGCGAGGGTCAAGCCGACGCTCGATCGCAACCACGACTTTCCAGCCTGCCCGGCATATAGGCGTGCGGGTCGGGCGGAAGAAGGGCGGGGAACGCCCTTGGCGAGCGGACGGGGTTTCGCGCTACAGGGAGCGGGCGTCGGCGCCGGGTCGGCGCGACACCACCGGCGAGCGCTCCTCCCATGACGTCTTCACCGTGACGCGCGGCATCGACGCGCCGCCGGCCGCCGGCCGCGATCCCCTGCCCGGTTCCGCCGCGACGCCGCGCGCCGCCGGGAAGGCCGCCCAGCAGGCCAAGGCGCGCTTCACCAGCGGGTCGATCCTGCGCCACGTGCTCGTCATGACGCTCACCGGCACCGTCGGCACCCTGTCGATCTTCGCCGTGGACCTCCTGTCGCTCATCTACGTGTCGCGGCTCGGCTCCACGGAGCTCAAGGCCTCGGCGGGTTTCGCCACGCAGGTGCTGGTCTATCCCGTGGCGGTCGACATCGGCATCACCATCGCGGTGACGGCGGCGGTGTCGCGCGCGCTCGGGTCCGGCCATCGGGCGCGGGCGCGACGCATCGCCGCCTCCGGCCTGCTCATCGCCGGCGTGATCGGCGCCGCCGTGGCGGTGGCGGCGCTGCTGGGAGCCGCCCCGTCGCTGGCGATGTTCGGGGCGCGGGGCGAAGCGCGGGACGTGGCGGAGCGGTTCCTGCTCATCGCCCTGCCCGGCAACGTGCCGCTCGCCCTCGGCATGGCGCTGTCGGGCGTGCTGCGGGCCGTGGGCGACGCCCGGCGCGCCATGATGGTGACGTTGGCGGGCGGGCTGGTGGTGGCGGTGCTCGACCCGCTGCTGATCTTCGGGCTCCACCTCGGCATCTACGGCGCCGCGATCTCGACGTTGGCGTCGCGCTTCGTGCTGCTCGGGGTGGGGCTCCACGGCGTCGGGCGGGTGCATGGGCTGCTGCAATGGCCGCGGCTTCGCACGCTCGGGCTCGACGCCAGGATCCTCGCTGCCGTCGCGGTCCCCGCCGTGGCCGCCAACCTCGCCACGCCCTTCGGCAACGGCTACGCGCTGCACGTCTACGCGGGCTACGGCGACGCCGCCGTCGCGGCGGCCGCCATCATCGACCGCACCGTCTACGTGGGCTTCGCCGTGATCTTCGCCCTCACGGGCGCGATCGGCCCCATCCTGGGGCAGAACCTCGGCGCCGGGCTCCACGCCCGCGTGTCGGAAACCCTGACGCGCTGCTTCGTCGTCACTCTGGCCTACGCGCTCGCCGTGTGGCTCGTGCTGGCCCTCGCCTGGCCCGGCATAGCCGCGCTGTTCCGCGCCTCGCCCGAGACGGCCGCCTACCTCGGCTTCTTCTGCCGCTGGGGCGTCTCGGCATGGCTGTTCATCGGCATGCTGTTCGTGGCCAATGCGGCCTTCAACAACCTCGGCTTCCCGCTGCTGTCGATGCTGTTCAACTGGGGACGGGCGACGCTCGGGACGCTGCCCTGCGTGGCCTTCGGCGCGCATGTCGGCGGCGTGGAGGGCGGCATGGTGGGCATGGCGGTCGGCGCGGCCGTCTTCGGTGTCGGAGCCGTCGTCACCGCCTACGGCGTGGTGGGACGGATGGCGCGGACCACGGCCGCACACACGCGCCGGGACCCCGGGCCGGCAGCCCTGCGCGAGGGGACCTGAGGCCGAAACCGCAGGAGGGCCCGGCACCCATCGCGAAAACGCCGGTGCCGAGCCCCATTCATCATTTCTTCATATATCGACAGGCGGGTTGGTCAGGCGACCCGCTTGGGGAAGGAGCGGACCACGCCGGTCGGGGTCTCGCCGCCCCAGGCCTGGGCTTCCTGGGCCAGGGCGCGCTGATGCTGGCGGAGTTCGCGGGCCCGCTCGGCCAGGACCAGCGTGGCATCCGTGCCGGCCGGCTCCACCATGGCGGCCTCGACGTCGAAGCGCGTCAGCCCGATGTCGCGCAGCATGTGGTCGTCGAGCGACGCCAGGCTGTGCACCACGCGGCGGCGCTCGCCGGCCGTCCGGATCATCGTGCCGAAGCGCAGGACGGCCGCCACGACCGTGGAGACGGGGTTGGAGGCAGCGGAGTTGGGGGCGCGCATAGTCTTGTTTCCTTGTTGGGTGACACCGTCTTAGCGCATCTCGCCGAATCAGAAAAACGAATGTTCTTGATGTCTGCCATCTCAATCTGTCATAGGTCGACGATGGTCCGGCGCGGGCGGGCGGCGGGCCGAATGACGGACGGACACCATGGCGGCCCTCCTCGATATCGACCAGCTGCGCAGCTTCATCGCCATCGCCGACACCGGCACCTTCACGCGGGCGGCGGAGTCGATCCACAAGACGCAGTCCGCCGTCTCGATGCAGATCAAGAAGCTCGAGGAGACGGTTGGCCGCCCCCTGTTCGAGCGCGACGGCCGCGCGTCGCGCCTGACCGACGAGGGGGAGCGGCTGCTCGATTACGCCCGCCGCATCGTTCGTCTCTCCAACGAGGCCCTGGCGAGCTTCGCCGAGACGGAACTGGCCGGGCGGGTGCGCCTCGGCCTCCCGGACGACTATGCCGAGCGCTACCTGCCGGAGATCCTGGCGCGGTTCTCGCAGTCCAATCCCCGGGTCGAGGTCACGGTCGTGTGCGAGCCGACCCCCATGCTCATGGAGCGGATCGAGCATGCCGACCTCGATCTCGCCATCATCACCCACGTCTCGTCCCGCGGGTCGGCCTCGGTGATCCGGCGCGAGCGCCTGCTCTGGGTGACGTCGGCGCGCCACGCCGTTCACGAGCAGACGCCCTTGCCGCTCGCGTTGGGCCGGACCTTCTGCACCTGGCGCCAGGCCGCGACTGCGGCGCTCGACGGCCGGACCAAACCCTACCGGGTGCTCTATTCGTCCTGGAATTCGACGGCCGTCGGGGCGGCCGTGCTCGCCGGCCTGGCGGTCTCGGTGCTGCCCGAAAGCGCACTGCGGTCCGGCATGCGGGTGCTGGGACCGGCGGACGACTTCCCCACCCTGCCCTCCTGCAAGATCGCCCTGGTGCGCAACCGCGCCGACCCGTCCCCGCTCTGCGACGCCCTCGCCGGGCACATCGTGTCGAGCCTCGACAACCTTTCGGCCGCCGGCGACAAGGGCGGCCCGTCCGAGGCGGCGGTCAGCTGAGGCCGGCGGCCACGGGGACGAAGAAGCGGCTCTGCAACTTCGTTCCGATGCTGGTGGCGCCCACCACCACGGCGATGGAGACCACGCCGGCGATCAAGCAATATTCGATCGCGGTGGCGCCGCGCCGGTTCAGCCAAAAGCGGATCAACACGGGCGCGGTCCCCCTCGATGAAGACCGCAGGATGACGATAGACCCTTAACGATTCGGCCCTATGGGCGGCGGGAACCGCGGCAAGCCACCGATATCCTCACCCAGCCGGGAAATCGTGATCGGCTGCAACCGGCATCACGCGATGGCGCCGACCCCGTCCCGAGCCCAGGCGCCGTGCCCAGCGCCACATTCGGGCGCCACATCCGTGTGCGACTCCCATGCCCCCGTCCCGCGCCAGCGCGGGGCGGAGGCAGCAGTTTCGGCGGCGACCCGCCGAGATCGTCGGCTCCGCCCGCAGCATCCCCGGGGCGATCACCTGGGGCGGCAGCGGCGGGACGAGGCCGCCGTCGACTCACATGGTCTTCTTCTTGTGAGTCGACGCCTTGTGCGACGTCTTCTTGGACATCTTCATGCTCTTCATCGGCTTCATCGGCTTCGTCGCGGGCGCATCGGCGGCCGGAGCGGCCGTATCGCCGGCGGCAGGGGCAGCGGCGTCGGGAGCGGCCGGGGCGGTCTGGGCGACGGCGACGCCGAAGCCGAGCACGGAGGCGGCGCAGGCCAGGGCGATGGTCTTCTTGAGCGAATTCATGATGTCTCCCTTTCTTCGTCGACCGGACCCGGCGCGCATGGTGCCGGGCATGGCTCGACTGGCATGAAACGCATCGGACTCAGGTTAGTTTCCCGTAAGTTCCGACGCCGGGGCGATTCCGTCCCCAGGCTGCGGGCGATTCCGCCGCCGTGATGCAAAAGCAGCACGTTGCCAGTTCGATCGCTCTTGCCTAACTGATGGCACGGCCGCACGGCCATTCCAGCCGCCCCCGGCGGGGCGGTCCCAGGCGTGAAAGCACTGCATGGCCCGCGACACCACCGACACGACGCCGATCGAGACGCGGGACGATCTCGTCGGCTGGTTCGAGGCCGGCTGCAAGCCTGGCCAGGCCATCGGCATCGAGAACGAGAAGCTGCCGTTCTACCGCGACACGCTGAGCCCCGTCCCCTACGAGGGCGACCCGGCGGGCGGGCGCGGCGGCATCAGGGCCCTGCTCGACGGCCTGGCTGAGCTGCAGGGATGGGAGCGGATCGTCGAGGAAGGCTGTCCGATCGGCCTCGCCGACGATGCCGGGACGGGCGGGGCGATCTCGCTCGAACCCGGCGGGCAGTTCGAGCTTTCGGGCGCCCCGCTGACCTCGTTGCACGAATCCCGCGACGAGCTCGCGTCCCACCTCGGCGCCCTGAAGGCCGTCGCCGAGCCGCTCGGCATCGGCTTCCTGGCGCTGGGCTCGAGCCCGAAATGGAGCCTGTCCGACACGCCCATGATGCCCAAGGGGCGCTATCGCATCATGGCGGGCTACATGCCGAAGGTGGGGTCGCGCGGCCTCGACATGATGTTCCGGACCTCGACGGTCCAGGCCAACCTCGACTTCGCCAGCGAGGCCGACATGGTGCGCAAGCTGCGCGTGTCGCTCGCCCTGCAGCCGGTCGCGACGGCGCTCTTCGCCAATTCGCCCTTCAAGGACGGCCGTCCCAGCGGCTTCCTGTCCGAGCGGGCCCACATCTGGCTCGACACCGATGTGGCCCGCTCGGGCATGATGCCCTTCGCCTTCGAATCCGGCATGGGCTTCGAGCGCTACGTCGATTACGCGCTCGACGTGCCGCTGTATTTCGTCAAGCGGGGCGAGCGCTACCACGACGTCAGCGGCGCGAGCTTCAGGGACCTGCTCGACGGGCGCCTCGCCGCCCTGCCCGGCGAGCGCGCCACGCTGTCGGACTGGGCCAACCACCTGTCGACCATCTTCCCCGAGGTCCGCCTCAAGCGCTACCTCGAGATGCGGGGCGAGGACGTCGGCTCGGCCGACATGATCGTGGCGCTCGGCGCCCTGTTCGGTGGCCTGCTCTACGATCCGGTGGCGCTCGACGCCGCCGCCGACCTCGCCGCGCCCTGGTCGGGCGCCGACCAGGCGGGGGTTCGCCAGGCGATGCGGGACGCCGTGCCGACCCAGGGCTTCCGCACCGTCGTGGCGGGCCGCAGCTTCCGCGACATCGCGCGCGACATGCTCGCCATCGCGCGGGGCGGCCTCGCGCGGCGCGCGCGGCGCGACGCCGCCGGACAGGACGAGACCGTCTACCTCGCGCCGCTCGAAGCGCTGGTCGACCGGGGGCAGACCCGGGCCGACCTGTTGCTGGAGCGCTTCCACGGCGACTGGAACGGCAGCGTCGACCCGGCCTTCCGCGACTGCGCCTACTGAGGCGAGGCGCCGTCTCGGGCAGGACCGGCTCGCTCGGAACCGCTTTCGCGCTTCCGGGCAACCCGTTGCAAGATCTCACGTTCGAGCGATACCGCGGACCGTGCCGGCGTTCGAGAACCCTCGCGCGGGCTCTCCTTGCGACGGGGCCCGTCCCCGTCCTATCGGTTGCTCGGCAGCGCTCCGGACGGGCAGGTGCCGGGCGGCTTGGTGCCGAAGGGGTTGGCGATGAAGTAATCGGCGCACTTGTCGCAGCCGCTCAACGCCGCAGCGACGATGAGCAGCGCCAACACGCGGCAGGCTTGACGGTGGAGCATCGCGTTTCCCTGTTTCGGCGGGGCACTTTCGGCGACGAGCGTTAACAGCCCGTCGACGCCCTGTCAGCGGTCGGCAGCGCCGCCGCCCTGCTTCATGAACTCGACCCGCACGCTGCCGCCCAGCTTCACGCAGGTGTCTGATCCCGGCAGCCGCACGAAGCCGTCGCCCATCTCGGGGCAGGCCCGCACCGGCGGGGCGGGCTCGGCCTTGGGCCGGGGGCGGGCCGACGCCAGGTCGGAGCCCGCTACCAGGTCGGGCCCCGCCGCCAGGAGGAGGACGAGAGCAGCGGCGCCGCGCCGCGACCGCCCGGCCAGGCGCGGGCGGGAGTGCCGCTCACCGCTGTGGCCGGCGCGCCACGTTCGCATCACAATCCACAGCCGGACATGCGCCGGTTGCAACGCGTGGCTTGTGGGGGACATGCACCACCCTACCCTTCCGGTGACGCCGCTCGGCGATTCGAGGTCGGCGCCGGATCGACGAAACCACGGATGGACAGGTCATGACCAGCAGACTCCCGCTCCTCGCCGTCTTGGCGATCGCCCTCGCGTCCGGCGGCGCCTTCGCCCAGACGGCCGCCGCGCCGTCGGCGCCCGCCCCCGCCGCCCCGATGAGCGCCGCCCCGATGGCCCCCATGGCCAAGAAGGCGCCGAAGCCCCGCACGGCCCAGTCGCTCGAATGCTCGAAGAAGGCCGATGCCGCCAACGTGCACGGCAAGCCGCGTTCGGCCTTCATGCGCAAGTGCAAGTCCGGCAAGGCCTGACGCGGCACGCGGGCTCCGCGGGGCGCGGCCGGACCGGAAGCGCGGGCAGCCCGCTGCCGGCCGGACGGCCGCTTCAGGGGTCCGTGCCTCCGGTGCCGGCCGCCACGCGCGGGAAACGCGCCATGGCCTCGAGGTCGTCGAGATCCATCGTGTTGCGCATGTACTGCCGGGTGGCGTCGCGGAACGGCTGGTAGTCCCAGGGCTTGGTCGAGCCGGTCATCAGCGCGGCGTCGACGAGCCGGCGCCGGCGCTGGCTTTCGCGCACCGCGCCGTCGAGGGCCGACAGGTCCCAGCGGGCCGCCACTTCGGCGCGAAAAGCCGCGACGCGGTCGGCCTGGTCGGGCGCGGCGGCGAGGTTGGTCAGTTCCTCGGGGTCCGCATCGAGGTCGTAGAGCTGGTCCGGATCGGCCGGGCTGTGCACGAACTTCCAGCGGTCGCGCCGCACCATGACGAGCGGCGCCACCGCGCCCTCGGCCAGATATTCGCCCAGGACCTCGTCGTGGCCGCCCTGCCCGGCGAGGTGCGGCAGCAGGCTGCGCCCATCGACGGGGCTGGCGAGCCGGGCGACGTCGCCGCCGGCGAGTTCGACCAAGGTCGGCAACACGTCGACCAGCGACACGGCGGCGGCGCTGCGGCCGGCGGGGAAGCGCCCCGGCACCGAGACGACCAGCGGCACCCGGCAGGCGCCCTCGAAGAAGCTCATCTTGTACCAGAGGCCGCGCTCGCCCAGCATCTCGCCGTGGTCCCCGAGGAACAGCACCGCGGTGTCGTCGAGGCCG
The DNA here is from genome assembly GCF_004137085.1 of Lichenibacterium ramalinae. Lineage (GTDB taxonomy): Bacteria > Pseudomonadota > Alphaproteobacteria > Rhizobiales > Beijerinckiaceae > Lichenihabitans > Lichenihabitans ramalinae. Next base: position 182,852 of record NZ_QYBC01000004.1, on the reverse strand, counting down.
GTGGCGTCGAGCGCGTCCAGCAGGCGGCCGAGCTGCGCGTCGCAGAAGGAGATGGCGCCGTAATAGGCGTGCCGGGCGTCGCGGACCTGCGCGTCCGACACCGGCTGGGCATCCATGGCGCAGACGTGCCGGATGCGGGCGGAATGCGGGTCGAGCGGGACGTCGCCGAGGCCGACCCGCGGCATGTCGATCGCCGTCTCGGGGTAGAGGTCCCAGAAGGGCCGCGTGATGGCGAAGGGGTCGTGGGGGTGGGTGAGGGACGCCACCATGAGGAACGGGCGGCGGTCCTTGCCGCGGACGTGGTCGTAGATCGCCCGCTCGGCCGCGAAGGCGACCTCCTCATCGAAGTCCATCTGGTTGGTGCGGATGCACAGGCCGGCCTCCGTCACGGAGGACATGTTGTGGTACCAGCTCGGACGCTCGTCCGGCCTGTCCCAATCGGGCGTCCAGCCGTAGTCGGCCGGATAGATGTCGGTGGTGAGCCGCTCCTCGAAGCCGTGCAGCTGGTCCGGTCCGCAAAAGTGCATCTTGCCCGACAGGACCGTGCGATAGCCGAGCCGCCTCAGGTAATGCGCGAAGGTCGGGATGTCGGCCCGGAACTCGGCCGCGTTGTCGTAGCCGCCGGTGCGCGACGGCAAGGCCCCGGTCATGAAGGCGGTGCGCGAGGGCGAGCAGAGCGGGCTGTTGCAATAGGCGCGCTCGAAGACCGTGCCCCGGGCCGCCAGCCGCTGGAGGTTCGGCGCCCGGACCAGCGGATGGCCGTGGATGGGCAGGAAGCGCGGCGCCAGCTGATCCACCATCACGATCAGGATATTGGGCTGTCGGTCTGTCATGGGTCCCGTCGAAGGCTGCCCGGCGAGTTGACCAGCCGGCGCGGGCCCCGGCTCGGCGGGACCCGGTCGATTCTGATCCGGAGGCGACCCTCGGCCCCGCCGAGGGCCGGGTGCGCCGCGCGGGCGGCCCCCGTCACATCCCCTTCAGCACCTGGCCCCGCATCTCGCCGCCCTTGTTGGCGGCCGTGTGGATGTTGAAGTACATGTCGCCGTCGGTCAGCGCTTTCGCCTGCGCGTCGGTCAGCGTCGCCTCGCCCTTGATGGGGCTGGCGAGTTCGCCCTTGATCGGCACCATCACGCCGGCGTTGGTGCCGACCGGGGCCGGGCCGTGGAAATGGGCCGCCGAAGCCGGGCCGGTCAGGTCCGCATAGGTCACGTCGTAGCTCAGCACCTTGGTGACGGTGTCGAAGGTGGCGGCGAGCTGGCCGGTGGCCTTGCTGTCCTTGACCGGCGGCACTTCGCTGGCCGGCATGATCATGGCCTTGTAGTGGACCGTCTCGGCGTCGGCCGGCGCGGCGGCCAGGCACAGGACGATGGAACTCGCGAAAGCCATCCCGGCCAGGAACATCGTGGAACGCATTGTCGTCCTCCCTGCGTGGCCGATCAGGCCGGCCACACATGGGTTATAGGGTCGCAGGCTGCGGCGCCAAGCGCATGCGGCTCAGCCATACCGCTGCAGCCTGAAGCTGTCCCCGCCGTCCACCGTGGCGACGAGCCCCATGCGGTAGAGCGACAGCAGCACCGCGGCGACCTTGGGGGCGACGCGTCGCCCCTGCTTGAAGCTGGTGGCGATGCTGCCGGCGTCGAGCGCTCCCGAGGCCCGCATCAGCGCCGCCATGACGACAGCCGTCTGGGCGGCGTCCTCGGACGGATAGGAGGGCTTCGGGGCCGCCGCGACGGCGGGTGCCCGCGGCATGCCGCCGACGAGCGCGAGGTCGGCGCGGTCGTTCGGCATGGCGAAGCGCGGCACCTGGTAGTCCGGCCGGAGCCAGCGCACGACGCCCCGTGCCTCCTCGCGGATCCGTTCGGCGTTCAAGGCCACGAGCCGGTCGAGGGCGCCCTCGTCGTCCAGTTCCGCCGGCCAGCCGTAGGCGGCAGCCACGGCGCGGTCGAGCCGGTCGTGCAGCTCGGCCAGGATCAGCACGAGCCCATCGTCGAAGATGCGGCGCTCGCCGGCCGTCAGCTCTGCCGGCAACGTGCCGGCCCGGAGGCGGTCGCGGACATTGTAGAGGCCGGTCAGGGTCAGATGAGGACCGTCGGCGAGGACGGCCTTGCGATGCCGGTCGATCTCCTCGGCGATGGCGCCGATGCCGCGCCGCCCGGCTTCCTCGGCCGCCGGGAACGGGAAGGGATCGAAGGTGCGGGACTTCGAATAGCGGGGCCTGTCCTCCAGCGTGCCGCCGCTCGCCGCCGACCAAAGGCCATGCAGCCGCGACGACAGGACCCCGAGCACGAAGGGGTCGGCGGAGGCCACCACCACCAGCATGTTGTCAGGCAGGATCTCGCGGTCGAGGAACTGGAATACACGGTGCTTCGCCGTCTCGACGGTGGCGATGAACCTCGGCAGTTCCTCAAGGGCGGGGCGCAATTCCCGCCGTGGCTCGCCGAAGATCCACCAGGCGTCGCGGTAGACGGCCCGGTTGTTGTCCGCACGCTCGGGCGCGACGCACAGCAACAGGTGCTGGTACACCTCGGGAAACCGCCTCCGCACGTCGTCGATGTCGAGGCCGTGCAGGTCGATCACCGATACGCCGCGCGGCCGGGAGGTCAGGTCGCGTCCGTTGCGGTAGGGCCGGATGTGGCGGTCGAGCCCCGCTCGGCGCCCGAGCCCCAGGTGGCGCGTCTCGGCGTCCGTCACGATGAAGCCGGCCCCGTGCAGCTTGACGCCGGGTGAGCACAGGCCCTGGGTGGCCCGCAGTGGCTGGGCGATGGTGACGTCCACCCCGACGGTCAGGTCGGCGTTGATGCGGCCCTGGCGCTCGTCGAGCACGAGCAGCGGCGTGTCGGTGTCGAGCCCGGCCTCGCTGACCACCGTGCGACGCGAGCCTTGCACGACGCCGGCCTCCCCGACCGTCATGGCGATGCGCACTGCCGCCGCGTCTCGCGACACCTTGGTCCAGGGATGGTCGGGCACCGCCATGACGATGGAAACCGGGCGCGCTGCCGACAGGTGGCGGTGGATGACTCGACGCTGGAAGACCTGGCCGATGGAGTTCGTGGTGACGAAGCCGAAGCGCCGCAGCACCGTGCCGGGCTGGGTCAGGAGGGAGGCGGCGTGGTCCCACCAATACATGACGTAGTCGGCGCTCTCGTTCATCGCCGGGTGGGCCGCCCGGAGCGCTTCGGCATAGCGGTCGCCCAATCTCGCCCGGACGTCCTTGCCGCCCATGAAGGGCGGATTGCCGACGATGAATTCCGCGACGGGCCAATCGGGCCTGCGGGGTCGGGGGGCGTCGCCGTCGAGCACGGCGTCCCGGACCCGGATGTTGTGGAAGTCCTTCAACACCGGATCGTTGGGCAACCCGCCCCGGGTGCGCAGGTGACACTGCAGGTGCCCGATCCAGAGCACCAGTTCGGCGATGGCGGCGGCCCGCGGGTTGATCTCCAGACCGAGGAACTGGTGCGGATCCACCGTGTGGCCTTCGAGGCCCGACAGCGCCTCCTGGCCCCCGAGGGCCGCCAGGGCTTCGAGCACCTCGTCCTCGAGCCGCTTCATCAATTCCAGGGCCACGTAGAGGAAATTACCGGTGCCGCAGGCGGGGTCGAGGACGCGCGTCGCGCAGAGCCGATCGTGAAAGGCCGCCACGGTGCGGCGGGCCTCCGCGGTCCGCCCCTCGGTCTTCTGGCGCTCGGCGGTGGAATAGGCGGCGAGCCATTCGGCCCGCAGCGGCTCGATGACCGTCGCGACGACGAGGCGCTCAACGTAGGCGCGCGGCGTATAATGGGCACCGAGGCGGCGGCGCTCGTCCCGCTCGAGAGCCTGCTCCAGCAGCGTCCCGAAGATCGAGGGGTCGACATCCCGCCAATCGTGGCTGGCGGCGCGGCGCAGTTCGCCGATCTCCTCGCGCCCCAGCGGCAGAACGCTGCGCTGCTTAAAGAAGGCGCCGTTGAACCGACGGACGTGGCCCTCGACGGCGTGCGCGTAGCCGCCCGCATCCATGGCGGCCCAGAGCTGCTCGATCATCGGCACGAAACGGGTGGGATCGGCCTCGCAGCGCTCCAGCGCGATCTTGAAGGAGGCCGGCGGCAGCAGGCCCACGTCGGACGCGAACATAGTGAACAGGCAGCGCATCAGGAACATGGCCACGTCGTCGGCCGCGTGGCCGGCGGTTTCCAGCGCCTTGGTGACGGCGGCGAGGCGCTCCGCGATGGCGCGGGACACGCGCGCGGCGTGGCGCGCCGGATCTTGCGAGGACGGGTCCTCCCAGATCGCGCTCAGCCGCGCCTGGATCTCGGGCTGACGCAGTTCGTCGAGGTAGATGCGGAAGCTGCGCCGGTCGGGAAACTGGTCGTAAACCTTCCCGTCACGCCGAAAATTGGCGTAGATCTCGAAACAATGGCCGACGTCGCAGACGATGAGGAACGGCGGCGGTTCATGGTCCACCGGCAGCAGCGGGACATAGGCCTCGGCCTGCTGGCGGGCATTGACCATCAGCACGTCCCAGGCCCGGTCCGCACTGCGCCGTCCCTGGCTCGGTGTCGGCATGGCCGGGAGCGCCAGCTGCCCGAGGATCTCGTTGCGGGCGCCCTTGAACCGGGACTGCTTCGCTTCGAGGATGAAGCAACCTCGCTTGTAGAGGTCGATCCGCGGATGGCTGACGACGCCGTCCCGGTCCCTTTTGCTGAGAACGCGTTCGAAGACGTAGTCGTTGGCCCGCGCCCCGGCTTCGGCCGGCTCTGGCCGCTGCAGGTCGAGCGCGTCGCAGAGCTCCACCAGGAAGAGACCGTAGTTGGCCCGCTCTTGCCCTCCCTGCCTGCCCTGCCAGCGGCGGATGAAGGCGTCGAGTGGCTTTGCTCGTTTTGCGTGCGAATCGTTGCTCATAACGATTCATGGTAGTGACAGGCATGACCGTGGAAGCTGACGATGCGACGTGATCTAGCTTACACGCGGCGTTTTGCACGTTTGACGTGTGGTGTATGGATTGTACAATCTTCAGAGATATACCCGGCCCGTGCCGAAGACGCGAAACGCCCTTCTGGCGACAGAAGGGCGTTTAGACCGGCCAGGGCCGGGAGCAGTACGGGAGACTGCCTCGGGGGCTGCCATCAGTCCCGAGACGGAAAAGGCAATCTGTCCCTGCGGGTTAGCGCGAGAACTTCTTGTACTTCATCCGGTGCGGGACGAGCTTGTCGACGCCGAGGCGACGCTTCTTGTCCTCCTCGTAGTCGGCGAAGTTGCCCTCGAACCACTCGACGTGGCTGTCGCCCTCGAAGGCCAGCATGTGGGTGGCGATGCGATCGAGGAAGAAGCGATCGTGGCTGATGATGACGGCGCAGCCCGCGAAGGCCAGGAGCGCGTCTTCCAGCACCCGCAGCGTGTCGACGTCGAGGTCGTTGGTGGGCTCGTCGAGCAGCAGGACGTTGGCGCCCTGCTTCAGCATCTTGGCGAGGTGCACGCGGTTGCGCTCACCGCCCGACAGCATGCCGACCTTCTTCTGCTGGTCACCCCCCTTGAAGTTGAAGGCCGAGCAATAGGCGCGGGAATTGATCTCCTTCTTGCCGAGGTAGATGATCTCGTTGCCGTCCGAGATCTCCTCCCAGACATTCTTCTTGCCGTCGAGCGTGTCGCGCGACTGGTCGACGTAGCCGAGCTGGACCGACTCGCCGATCTTCATCGTGCCGGCGTCGGGCTTGTCCTGGCCGGTGATCATCTTGAACAGCGTGGTCTTGCCGGCGCCGTTCGGCCCGATGATGCCCACGATGCCGCCGGGCGGCAGCTTGAACGACAGATCGTCGATGAGCAGCCGGTCACCGAAGCCCTTCTTCAGCCCCTCGAACTCGATGACGTTCTGGCCGAGACGCTCCGCCACCGGGATCACGATCTGGGTGATCGAGGGCACGCGCTCCTCGCTCTTCGCCACGAGATCTTCGTAGCGCTGGATGCGGGCCTTGGACTTCGACTGGCGGGCCTTGGGCGAGGAGGCGATCCACTCGCTCTCCTGCTCCAGCGCGCGCTGGCGGGCCTCGTCCTCGCGGCCCTCCTGCAGCAGGCGCTTCTGTTTCTGCTTCAGCCAGCTCGAATAGTTGCCCTCGTAGGGGATGCCGCGGCCGCGGTCGAGCTCGAGGATCCAGCCCGTGACGTTGTCGAGGAAGTAGCGATCGTGGGTCACGATCAGGATGGCGCCCGGGTAGGCGCGCAGGTGCCCCTCGAGCCACGACACCGTCTCGGCGTCGAGATGGTTGGTGGGCTCGTCGAGCAGCAGCATCTCGGGCTTCTCGAGCAACAGCCGGCAGAGCGCCACGCGGCGGCGCTCGCCGCCCGACAGGCTGTCGACGTCGGCATCCTCGGGCGGGCAGCCGAGCGCGTCCATCGCCTGGTCGACCTGGGCGTCGAGGTCCCACAGGTTCTGCGCCTCGATCTCGTCCTGGAGCGCCGTCATCTCGTCGGCGGTCTCCTCCGAGTAGTTCATGGCGAGTTCGTTGTAGCGGTCGAGGATAGCCTGCTTCTTGGCGACGCCGAGCATGACGTTGCCGCGCACGCCGATCTCCGGGTCGAGGTGCGGCTCCTGCGGCAGGTACCCGACGCGCGCGCCCTCCGCGACGAAGCCCTCGCCGGCGAATTCCTTGTCGATCCCCGCCATGATGCGCAGCAGCGTCGACTTGCCCGAGCCGTTGATGCCGAGGACGCCGATCTTGGCCGTCGGGTAGAAGGACAGATGAACGTTGTCCAACACCTTCTTGCCGCCCGGATAGGCCTTGGTCAGGCCCTGCATGTGATAGACGAATTGATTGGCTGCCATGGGAGATGGGCCGTCGCGCGCGAGGAGGATGAGGAATTGGCGCGACAGGTAGCAGCCCCCCGGCGCCGGTTCAAGCGCAGCACGACGCGCCCCCTCGGCGGGTGAGACGGCGCCCGCTCACCCGCCTTACATCGGTCTTGCTCCGGCCCTATCGGCTCGCCCGTCATCTTGTCAGGAGACGCTCGTGACCTCGACCGCCACCGCATCCCTCCAGCCGCCCCCGCCCGGGTCGGCCCCGCGCCAGGCCAGAGGTGCCGCGGATGCCCTGCCGGTCCTCCCCGCCGACACCGACGCCGCCGACGGAGTCGAACCCCGCGGCGCCGCCACCGTGCTGACCGAGGCGGCCCTGCACCGGCGGGCCGCCACGCCCCTCGCCGTCGGCATCTTCGGGCCGGCGGGCTCGGGCAAGAGCCGCTTCATCGCCGACATGCTCGACACCGCGACCCGGCTGGCCGAGGGCGCGCGGAACCGGGCGGCGGCGGGTCCCTTCGTGGCCGACGTCGTGGTGGCGCGCGTCTCCCCCATGCCGGGCCGCGAGCCGGCCGCCAGCCTGGTCGGCGGCCTGCTCGACGCCCTCGGCGCGGGCCATGCCGGCTTCGCCGAGGATGCCGTCCATGCCGGCGGCGACCCGCGCGAAGCCGAGCGCCTCGCCGGCGAGCGGGTGAACGCCCTGCGGCGCAAGCTCGACGGCGAGCGGCAGGCGCTCGACGACGTGACGGCGCGCCGCGCCCGCCTCACCGAATCCGTGCTCTTCGACGGCGCCGGGTCGCGGGTGGACGCCTTCGTCCGCGCCAACCGGGCGCGGATCGAGGGCCGGCTCCGCGCCTTCGGCCTGCCGGCGTCCGATCCCATCCGGTCCTTCAAGGAGCTGGTGCGGGACGCCGCCGAGCCCGGAGGGCCGCGCTCGCGCCTCGGCCTGACGCTCGGGGCCATCTGGCGCTTCAAGGGCCAGGGCTCGCTCATCGCCGTCGCCGTGCTGCTGGCGGCCGTCGGCTGGGCGGCGGGCAGCTGGGCGGACGATCCCGCGACCGTGTCGGCGTGGCTGTCCGGCTTCGGCGACCACTTCACCACCGTCACGGACTGGGCCCGGGGCCATCTCGACCTGCTCCAGCCGGTGAGCCGCATCGCGCTGGCCCTCGCCGTCCTGGCTCTCCTGGCCGTGCTGGTGCGCGCGGCACGCTTCCTCGGGCCGGTCTACCGCGGCATCGCGCTGCTGAAGGGCGACCTCGGGGCGCGGCGCCGCGACCTCGACGGCCTGCTGGCGCACCAGACCCGCCGGGTCGACGCCTTGGCGACCGACGTCGAAACGGCGGGGCGCGGCGCCGAGGCGGCCCAACGCCGGGCCGAGGGCCATCGCAGCGCCGGGCTGTCGGACCACGGGGCGGCATTGGCGGCCGACCTGTTCGGCCTCGTCCGCAGCCCGGCCGAGGCGGCGGAGCGTTTCTTCGCCACGCTGAGCGCCGGCATCTCGGCGGGCCGGGAGGACGCGCCGCAGCGCATCGTGGTGGCGGTGGACGGGCTCGACGGCCTGGCTCCGGCCGAGTTGGCGGGGTTCCTGGCCACGGCACATCGGCTGCTGGCCCGGCCCGGCTTCGTGTGGGTGGCGGGGTTGGAGCGCGACGCCGCCGCGGCCGCGCTCGGCGAGTTCGACCCCGCGGCCGCCGCGGCCCGGCTCGACCGCATGGTGCAGATCTCCTACGACCTCGGCGCCGTCACGCCCGAGGCCGGCCCGCTGGCCCAGCGGCTGCTCGTCCAGGGCCCGGCGGAGACCCGCGGCGCGCGGACGGCCGATCCCGCCCGCTCGTCGCTCGACCGGCCCTTCGAGCCTTTCGAGGCCGAGGTCGTCGGTCGGTTGGCGCCCTTCACGGGCGGGATGCCGCGAGCGGTCGAGCGTTTCGTGCAGGGCTACCGGGTGGCGCGTGCCGATCCGCGCCTCGACGGGGCGCCGCCCGCCAGCTTCGCCATGCTGGCGCTCGGCCTGGCGCTCGACGGGACGGGTGGGGGCAGCGAACTCTCGACGCTCGACCATGACCTCGGCCGGGGCCGGTCGCCGGCGGACCCGGCCTCCGACGTCGGCCGTGCCTTCGCGGCCGCCGCCTCCGCGCTGCCCCAGGGCTTGGCGGGTGGCGACGACCTGCGCCGCGGCCTCGCCGTGGCGCGCAGCTACGGCCGTCGCGGCTGAACGGGCGGGAGCCCGCAAAGCGACAGGCCCGCCCCGCCGGGAGCGGGACGGGCCTGCGACGGTGCCGTGAAGACCGCGGGCGGGATCAGCCGCCGGTGCGGTCGGCCTGCCAGCCCTTGTAGTCCTTGACGTTGTCGCGGGTGACGAGGGTCGACGGCACCAGGGTGATCTTCTGGCTCGGGGCCTTGCCGTTCAGAAGGTCGACGCCGATGTCGACGCCCTTGCGCGCCAGGGCATAGGGGTCCTGGCTGGCCGAGGCCTGGATCATCGGGGTCTTCGGGTCCTTCAGCGCCGCCTCGATGTCGGGCGCGCCGTCGACCGAGGTGATGATGATGTTGGTGCGATTGAGCTGCTTGGCGGCGAGTTCGGAGCCGAGCGTCTGCGGGTCGTTGATGGCGAAGATGGCCTGGACGTCGGGGAAGCGGGTCAGCAGGCTCTTCATCACGTTGAGGCCGGCGTCGCGCTGGCCCTTGCCGTCCTGGTCGGACGACAGGATCTTCATGCCCGGAGCCTTGGCGATGGCGGCCTTGCAGCCGTCGACGCGGTCGATCACCGACGACACGTGCGGGCCGTTCTCGATGATGACGTTGCCCTTGCCGCCGAGCTTGTCGATGAAATACTGGCACGCGATGGTGCCGGCCTGGACGTTGTCGGTCGTCACGGCGGCGTCGGCGCCGTCCGCGTAGGTATCGACCGCGATCACCTTGATGCCGGCCTTCTGGGCCTTCTCGATGGCGGGCTTGAGGGCGTGGGGGTCACCGGGGTTGAGCAGGATGAGGTCGACGCCCGCCGCGATGAAGTTGTCGATCTGCTGAACCTGCTTGCCGAGGTCGTACTCGTAGCCGAAAGTCAGCAGCTTGACGTTCGGGTTGGTCTTCTTGGCCTCGAACTCCGCGCCCTTGGCGAGCGCCTGGAAGAAGGGGTTGCCGAGAGAGCCGAGCGAGATGCCGATCGACTTGAGCTCCTTGGCCTGGGCGGTGCCGGCCACGAGCGCCAGCGCGGCGCCTGCGAGGAGGATCTTCTTCAACATGGTGACTCCCTAAAGATGTGTCGTTGCCGGCGCCCGGCAGGCACCGTTCCTTCCTGACCGGCCGGAAGCCGGTGGAACTGCCGTGATGGCACGCGCTTCCCCCAGGCGAAAGGCCTGGGGGAGAGGCGAGGGCCCGAGCCTGTGGACGCCACGGCCTCAGGTGCGGGCGCCGCCCTGGTTCCGCAGCCGGTCGAGCGCCACCGCGCCGATGATGACGAGGCCCTTGATGATGTACTGCCAAACATCCGACACGCCGGCCAGGATGAGGCCGTTGGCCAGGACCGCGATGATGAGGGCGCCGATCAGCGTGCCGATCACCGAGCCGACGCCGCCGACGAAGCTGGTGCCGCCGAGGATGACGGCCGCGATGGCGTCGAGCTCGTAGCCGGTGCCGAGCTGCAGCCCGTTGGCCGACTGCAGCTGCGCGGCCTGCATCAAGCCGGCGAGGCCGGACAGAAGGCCCGACGTGCCGTAGGCGAAGAGCAGGATGAACCACACCTTGATGCCGCTGAGCCGGGCCGCCGCCGGGTTGCCGCCGACGGCATAGATGTGAATGCCCAGCACCGTGCGGCGCAGGATGAACCAGGCCAGCGCCACCACGGCCAGCGCGATCACCGTCAGCCAGGAGATGTCGCCGATGGGCGTGCTGAAGTTGCTCGCGATCCCGGCGAAGGACAGGTCGGAGTTGAACACCGTCGTGTCGTTGCCGAACAGCCGCGCGAGGCCGCGCACCGCCGTCAGCGAGCCCAGCGTCACGATGAAGGGCGGCAGCTTCAGGGCCGCGATCAGCGTGCCGTTGACGAGGCCGAAGCCGGCCCCGACCAGGAGGCCGACCGGGATGGTGACGACGCTGTAGTTCACGCCGGTCGCCACGATGAGGGCCGACATCGCCGAGACCGCCAGGATCGAGCCGACCGACAGGTCGATGCCGCCGGTCAGGATCACGAAGGTCATGCCGGTCGCCAGGACGGCGTTGATCGAGGCCAGCTGCGCCACCACCGGCAGGTTCGCCGAGGTGAGGAAACGGCCGGCCTCCCAATGCAAGCTGCCGGTATCGCCGTAGGCGCTCAGGAACTGGAACAGGATGGCGAGCAGCACCAGCACCGGCAGCATGCCGGCCGTCTGCATGAAGGATCGCATGCGCTGCTTGGCGACGGCCGAGGAGCGCGCCTCGGTCTTGGCGGGAGTGGCGGTGCTCACGATTCCTACCCCTTGTTGATTCTTGGTCTCGTTGGTCGGGACGTCAGTGCGCCGTCGGACGGGACGCGCCGGGGTTGTGGCCCACCGCCACCTGCCCGGCCGGAGCCGCGTCGCCGAGGTCGAAGCCACCCGCTGCTCCGGCGACGGGCGACACCCGGGTGGCAGCCGTCGCCAGGGCGATGATGTTCTCCTGGTCGATGTCGTCGCCCGTCACCTCGCCCTCGAGGTGGCCCTCGCGCATCACGATGACGCGATCCGCCACGCCGACGACCTCGGCCAGTTCCGAGGAGATCACCAGCACGCCGGCGCCGGACTTCGCGAGGTCGTCGATGATGCGGTAGATCTCGGACTTCGCCCCGACGTCGACGCCGCGGGTCGGCTCGTCGAGAATCAGCACCATCGGCCGCGTCTCGAGCAGGCGCGACAGCAGGCACTTCTGCTGGTTGCCGCCCGACAGCGACCCGACGGTGATCTCCGGGCCCGCCACCCGGATCTTCATGGCGGCGATGGCGTCGCGGCAGCGCTGCAGGGCCTTGCGCAGGTCGAGGATCCCTGCCCGCGAATCCTTGCCGCAGATCATCAGGTTGATGTTGTCCTTGGCCGACATGTCGAGCAACACGCCCTCGGCCTTGCGGTCCTCGGTCAGGTAGACGATGCCGACGTCGATGGCGTCCTGCGGCGAGCGGATCTGCACGGATTTTCCGGCCAGGCGCACCTCGCCGGTGCTGCGCGGGTCCGCGCCGAACAGCATGCGCGCCATCTCGGTCCGCCCCGCCCCGACGAGGCCGGCGAGGCCCAGCACCTCGCCCGGATGGAGATCGAATGACACGTCGTGGACGCGCCGGCCGTCGCCGAGGCCGCGCACTTCGAGCACCGGAGGGGCGTCGGGGCTGAAGCGGTGGCTCTTCTTGTAGAAGGAGGACAGGTCGCGCCCCACCATCATCTTGACGACGAGTTCGGGTGTCATCTCGTCCCGCAGGATGGTGCCGACATAGGTGCCGTCGCGCAGCACCGACACGCGGTCGCTGAGCTCGTAGACCTCGGCCATGCGGTGGGAGATGTAGATGATGGCCAGGCCGTCGCGGCGCAGCTGGCGCACGATCTCGAAGAGCTTCTCGGACTCGCGGGACGACAGCGCCGTGGTGGGCTCGTCCATGACGAGGATGCGCGACTCGGCATGCACGGCGCGGGCGATCTCGACCATCTGCTGTTCGGCGATGGACAGCGTGCCGACCAGCGTCGCCGGCGTGAAGGCCGCCCCGAGGCGCTGCAGCACGCCTTCGGAGCCCCTCAGCATGGCGCCGCGGTCGATCAGCCCACCCCGGCGCGGTTCGCGGTTGAGGTAGATGTTCTCCGCCACCGTCAGGTTCGGCGACAGCGCCAACTCCTGGTAGATGATGGACACGCCCGCGGCCCGCGCCTCGATGGGGCCGCTGGCCTTGAGCGGCACGCCGCCCACCCGGATCTCGCCGCCGGGGTCGGCCTGGTAGGCGCCCGACAGGGTCTTCATGAGGGTCGACTTGCCGGCGCCGTTCTCGCCCATCAGGGCGTGAACCTCGCCCGGATAGATGGTGAGGTTGACGTTCGACAGCGCCTTGACGCCCGGAAACGTCTTCGAGATGTTGCGCATCTCGAGGATCGGCACGCCATCAGGGGTGCGGGCTCGCGCCTCTGTCATTCGTCATCCCCCGACGCTTCGCGGCTTGCCTTGTCCGAAGCCGTTGCCGGACTTTGCGAGACGGAACCACGGATTGTCAATCGCGACCGGGGAGCCGGCGCGGCTGTCCACCGCCGATCGCGTCATCCGCCTGTGCGGGTTGGTGAATCCGGCCTGCCGCGGGGCCGCATGCCTTTGACGATAGCCCCGGCCACGTCCGGGCCGCCCGTCCGGCGCCAGGCCGGCACCCCGCTCCCCCCGCGGCGCCTCGCGTTGCCTTCGCGCCCCGGTTCGGCCATGGTCGGCGGCGACAGAGATGGCGCCGCCCGCGCGGCCCGACCCTCGATCCCCAGACCCTCGCCCCCAGACCTTCGCCCCCAGGCCCTCGACCCAGGAGACCCATGTGAGCCTTCTCGACCTTGCTGCCTTCGACGCCACACCGCTGACCCGCGACCCGTTCGACTTCACCATCGTCGAGAACTTCATCCGGCCCGCGGAATTCAAGCCGGTCCTCGCCGACTTCCCCCGCATCCCCGGTCCCGGGTCCCATCCGCCCGCGGAACTCTCCATCAAGGGCCGGTTCAAGACCCTGATGGAGGAGATGGAGGGACCGGCCTTCCGGTCCGCCGTCGAGCGCAAGTTCGACATCGACCTGTCGGGCCGGCCCACCATGTACACGGTGCGGGGCTTCGTTTCGGACCGCGACGGGCATATCCATACCGACTCGAAGACCAAGATCATCACCGTCCTGCTCTACCTGAACGAGGGTTGGGAAGAAGAGGGCGGCCGCCTGCGCCTGCTGCGCTCGAACGACAGCCTCGACAACCCCGTCGCCGAAGTGTCGCCCAACGGCGGCACGCTGCTGGTCTTCCGCCGGTCGGACAATTCGTGGCATGGCCACAAGACCTTCAAGGGACAACGCCGCGCCATACAGCTCAACTGGGTGACGGGCGTCGACGTCGTCGCCAACGAGCAGCGCCGCCACGCCTTCGCGACCCGCGTCAAGAAGTTGAAGAACATGTTCCTGCCGATGGCGAGCTGAAGCCGAATGCACCTGTCGTCCCGGGCGCCGTCGCCGGCCCCGGGGAACCTACGCTCCGGTCTGGCGTTCACACGAACCGAAGCGATGCGAGTTCTCCGGTGATCCCGGCGCCCCCGTGGCGACCGGGACTTCGCGGATCCGGAGAATTCGGCGCCAACCTCATCCCTCCCCAGGGGTGACAGTGCGAGTTCCGCGAATGATTGATCGACACGATCGGGTCGGCCTCGCGTTCGTCAATCCGGAGCCAGGTTCGACAGACCCCGCGATGGGTGCAGCATGAACGGGGCCAGGACGGACGAGGAGCGCAACCTCGATCCGGAGATGGACGACATCCGCCTGCGCGCCGACCGCATCCGCTTCGCCCTCGACGTGGGCGGCACCGGGATCTGGAGTTGGGACGGGCCGGCTCAGGCCTTCGTGGGGGACCGGGGCGCCTCGATCCTGTGGGGGCTTCGCCAGGGCGAGGCCTTGACGTCGCAGGTGCTGGAGCAGTCGCTCCTGCCCGAGGACCGGGACCGGATCTTCGACGAACTCCGCCGCGCTTCCAGCCCCTCCGGTCCCGACCAATGCGCGCTGGAGTTCCGCATCCGACGCCTCAGCGACGGTGCCGAACGCTGGATCGCCCTGAACGGCCGCCGCTACGGGACCGGCCCCGACGGGGACGGGTTGCTCGAGATCATCGGCACGGCGCGGGACGTGACGTCGCGCAAGCAGCGCGAAACCCACATGCACCTCCTCATGCGGGAGGTGACGCATCGCTCGAAGAACCTCCTGGCCATCATCCAGGCCATGGCGCGGCAGACCGTGAAGGACAGCATCACGGCGGCTGAATTCGAGCAGCGCTTCTCGGCCCGGCTGCGCGGGCTCGCGGCGTCGCACGACCTGCTCGCGGCGCGGGACTGGCACGGCGCCGCCGTCGGCGAACTCGTCCGGTGGCAGCTCGGGCCCGCCCTCGACACGGCGGGATCGCGCATCGCGATCGCGGGGCCGGACCTCTACCTCAACCCGGAGGCGGCCCAGAATATCGGCCTTGCCTTCAACGAGCTGGCCAGCAATGCTTCGCGCTTCGGCGCCCTGTCGGACCTGTCCGGACGGATCGCCATCACGTGGTCGATCGACCCCCGGGACAGCGACGCGCGGCGGTTCCACATCTCCTGGGAAGAGTCCGGCGGCCCGGAAGTGTCGGAGCCGGGGCGAACCGGCTTCGGCCACAAGGTCGTAGAGCGGCTGGCGGCGCGGGCGCTGGACGGCGAGGTTAGCCTCACCTTCCCACCGTCCGGCCTGCGGTGGTCCCTCCACATTCCGGCCGCCTTCGTGCTCGACGCCGCGGACCTGCCGGCCGTCAACTAAGATCGGCTCCGACGCGCCCGGCGGGCCGGCAACCCCTTCCCGTTTTCGGGAAGGCGGCGCCGGCCCGCGACGCTGTCGGGCGGAGGGTGGCGAGCGTCAGCCGTTGCCGATCGGCGCGAGGTCCAGGACCGGCGTCGTCTGGCCGCCGAGGAAGTCCGGGTGCTTGGCGGTGGTGTCGAAGAACGCCGTCGTCTTGAACAGCTCGTAGCGCCCATCGGCCGCCGCCGCCTGGGTGCGGGTCAGCAGCGCCACCATGTCGGGCTCGGTGAGCGGCTTGAACCCCTTCGCCACCGCGAAGGCCTGATCGAGCGACCGGCGGTCGTCGATGCCGGTGATCAGCACCGAGACGGGCAGGCTCAGCGAGAACGTGAGGCACTCGACCGCCGAGGCGGTGCCGCTCTTCAGGATGACGGTGTCGCCGAGCGCCTTCATGCCCAGGATGCCGATGCCCTCCCGCACCGCCACCGGCGCCACGAGCTGGCCGAAGGAGCGGAAATGCGCATCCATGACGTTCAGCGGCATCTGCACGGTGTCGAAGTGGAAGCCGCGCTTGCGGGCCACCTCGAGCATGTAGAGGTGGATGCGGGGATCCTTGTGGCCGGTGAAGCCGACGTAGCGGACCTTGCCGGCCTTGCGGGCCGCCATCACGGCGTCGAGCGCACCGCCCTCGGCGAAGACGCGGTCGGGATCGTCGAAGCGCAGGATCTCGTGGAACTGCACCAGATCGAGGTGGTCGACCTTCAGGCGCTTCAGGCTGTCGTCGAGCTGGCTCGCGGCGGCCTCGCGGGTGCGGCCGTCGATCTTGGTCATCAGGAACACCTTGTTCCGGTAACCGCCCTCGGCGAGCGCCTTGCCCATCCTGAGCTCGCTCTGGCCCTCGTTGTAGTCCCAGCTGTTGTCGAGGAAGGTGATGCCGCGGTCGATCGCCTCGTGCATGAGCCGGACGGCTTCGGCCTCCGACAGCTTCGGCTTGCCGATATGCGAGCCGCCGAGGCCGATGGCCGACACGGTCTCGCCCGTGGTGCCGAGCTTGCGATACAGCATCTCGCCCCGGAGTTCGCCCGGGTCGGAGACCCGCGGCAGGGCCGAGGCGGCGGCGGCCGGCGTCTGCTCGGAGCCGGTCGAGGGCAGCGTTTCGCCCGCCAGCGTCGCCGCCTGTGCCGCGGCACCCTCGCCTGCGGCGCCGATGCCGGCGACGCCGGCCAGGGCGGTCTTGATGAATGTCCGACGTTCCATTGCGGGCCTCCCACGCGTTCGGGATGGCAACGTCCGGCCCGGGACCGCAGGTCCCGGCCGCGGGGTCGCATCGCGCCCCGTCGTAGCTCGAGGCCGCCTCGGCTTCCGCCTCGTCGAAGCGTCAGGCCGCCTCGGCTTCCGCCTCGTCGTAGCGCTTGTAGCGGTAGACCGCGACCGAGACGGCCCAGCTGACGGCGAAGAGGGCGATGATGACGAGGCCGAGGATGCCGAAATTGTCGTTGAGCGCCCCGACACCGGCCCAGAAGGCGCCGTCGAGCTTCAACCGGTCGGCGACGAGGCCGAGGGCCTCGAGGCCGCCCACCAGCAACGCCATCACCACCGACACCAGCGTTATGGTCATGTTGTAGTAGAGCTTGCGAATCGGCTTGGCGAAGGCCCAGCCGTAGGCGCCCACCATCAGCACGCTGTCGGTGGTGTCGAGCAGCGTCATGCCGGCGGTGAACAGGGCCGGAAAGATCATGATGCTCCACACCGAGAGCCCCTGGCTCGCCGTGCTGGCCGAGATGCCGAGCAGGCCCACCTCCGTGGCGGTGTCGAAGCCGAGGCCGAAGAGCAGGCCCAGCGGGTACATGTGCCACGAGCGGCGGACGATGCCGAAGACCGGGCGGAATACCCGGGCCAGGAGGCCCCGGCCCGCCAGCAGGCGGTCCACGTCCTCCTCGACCAGCGGCCCGCCGCGCTTGACGCTGTGGAAGGTGCGCCATACGCCGGCCAGCACCACGATGTTGGCGGCCGCGATGAGGAACAGGAAGGCGACCGACACGCCCGTGCCGATCAGCGAACCGATAGCCCGCATGGCCTCGAACCTGTCCTGCAGGGCCGCCGTCGTTGCGGCGATCAGCAGCGACAGCGCCACCACGACGGTCGAGTGCCCGAGCGAGAACCACAGGCCCACCGACAGCGGCTTGCGCCCCTCCGCCATGAGCTTGCGGGTGACGTTGTCGATGGCGGCGATATGGTCGGCGTCGAAGGCGTGGCGCAGCCCGAAACTATAGGCCAGCGGCGCCAGGGCGAGCAGCGTCGGGTGGCCGCGAAAGGCCACGAAGGCCCAGAGCCAGGCTCCGATGTTGGCGCCGATCAGCAGGGCGTAGATGCCCGCCACCCTGGTGCGCAGGCGGACCGACCCGGGCGAAAAGCGCGACAGCATCCCGGTCCCTTCCCGGCTCACGGCGTCATGGCTCAAGGCGTCACGGCTCACGGCGTCACGGCATGGGCGGCGCCGGCCGCGGCCGCCGGGCCGTCCTCGCGCCGCGCCAGCAGGCTGCAGATGCGCAGCGCCGCGCAGGCCGCGCCATAGCCGTTGTCGATATTGACCACCGCCACGCCGGGCGCGCAACTCGCCAACGCCGAATGCAGCGCCGGCATGCCGCCCTCGGCGACGCCGTAGCCCACCGAGGTCGGCAGTGCCACGACGGGCGACCGGACGAGGCCGCCCACGACGCTGACCAGGGCGGCATCCATGCCGGCCGCCACGATGACGACGGGCGCGCGGCGGATCTCCTCGATCCGGTCGAGCAGGCGCCACAGGCCCGCGACGCCGATGTCGGTGAAGGCGGTGTGGGGCTGGCCGTTGAACGCCAGCGTCCGGCAGGCTTCCCGCCCCATCGGCACGTCCGACGTGCCGGCCATCACCACGGCGACAGGGTCGCCGCGGCGCGGCACCCGCGGGGCTCCGTGCACGGCCGTGCGCGACAGGGGCTCGTAGTCGAGCGCGTCGCGAAGGCGCGGCGGGAGCGCCTGGAATTTCGCCGCATCGAGCCGCGTCAGCAACAGGCCGCCCCCGGCCGGGAAGGCGTCGAGGATGGCGGCGATCTGGTCGGCGGTCTTGCCGGCGCAGAAGATCGCCTCGTCGAGGCCGATGCGCTCGTGGCGGGCGAGGTCGAGCTTGAACTCCGCCATCAGTGCTCGTGCCCCTGCAGGAAAGCCGACCCGTTGCGATAGGGCGCGAAGGTGAGGGCGGCGCTGGGCAGCAGCCCATCGAAGCGGCGTGCCACGCCGCTGGCCACGGCTTCCCGCCGCTCCACCCCGAGGGCCGCCAGGGTGGCGGGATCGAGTTCGACCACCACGCCGGCGGCGCGGACGCGGCACCGCACCGTGCCGCGGGGGAAGTCGCCCGCGAGGTCGCGCTCGGTCGCATGGATGGCGCGCAGGACCTCGGGCCGGATGGCGATCCCGGTCTCGACGCGGCTCGACAGGCAGGGCGCGGCCGGGAGTTCGCTGAGGTCGCCGAGCCCGGCCCGACGGGCCAGCGCCCGCACGGTCCGCTTGTCGATGCCGGCCTCGAGGTAGGGGTGGCGCACGGCCTGGTTGCGGGCGGCGTCGAGGCCGGGCCGGTATTCGCCGAGGTCGTCGGTGTTGGCGCCCGACACGATCTGCACCGCCGTGTGCCGGGCGATGGTGCCGTAAAGGTTGGTCTTGCAGAAGAAGCAGCGGTTGGTCGGGTTGGCGACGTAATCGGCGTCGTCGAACTCGCCGGCCTCGACCACGCGCAGCCGCCAGCCCCGCTCGGCGGCCAGCCGCTCGACACGGGCCGTGGCGTCGCCCGGCACCGCCGCCGAGACGGCGTGGAACATCGTCGCCTTCGGGCCAGCCGCATGGGCCAGGGCCGCCAGGGTCAGGCTGTCGATGCCGCCGCTCACCGCGACCGCGACGCCGTCGGCCATGCCGCGCAGAACAGCCTCCAGGCGCTCCGCCGCCGCGCCCGTACCGATGTCCGTCAAGCCCCGTCCTCCCCCTGCGCGGCGAGGCGGCCGAGGGCCACGTCCTCCGCGTCCCGCCGCAGTTTCAGTCGCGCCGCGTGACCCGGCTCCGCGGCGACGTCGGAGGCCTCGGTCTTGGCGGTGCGGCTGCCGTCGGGCCGCGTCACGTGCTTGGTGCGGAGCGAACGCTCCCCCACCGCGACCGTGTCGAAGCCGCGCGGCAGGGCCGCGCCCTGCACGGTGTGGAACCGCAGCCCGATGGTGCTGGTTTCGGCGAAACAGAGCGCGATGGCGGCGTCGAGCCGGTCGGGCGCCACCAGCACCTGCACGTGGGTCGCCACCCGCCCCTTCTTGCCGAAGACGACGCCCTGCACGACGTCATGGACGCCCGCCATGGCGCGGATGTGGTCGAGCCCGTTGGACAGGTCCTCGGCCGACAGGTCGTCGACCTCGAAGGCGATGACGCCGAGCTCGCGATGCGCGAAGGCGCTGGCGGGCCCCGGCGTCGCCGCCTCGGCGGGCGCGAAGGCGAGGACGCGCAGGCAGTTCGACAGGCCCGGCAGCGTCCGGGTGCCGAAACCGGTGCCGCTCGCCGCGAGGCGGCGCGGCCGCGCTGCGGCCGGGCCGGCGCCGAGCAGCAGGTGGCGTGCCACCGCCGCGCCCGTCGGGGTGACGCGTTCGCCCGGGACACCGTCGTCGATCGTGTCGAGGCCGCGCAGCAGCAGCGCGGTGGCGGGCGCCGGGACCGGCAGGATGCCGTGCGCCGTCCGCACCCGGCCGGAGCCGAGCGGCAGCGGTGCCGCGCTCCAGCGGCGGGCATCCACCAGGGCGATGAGCTGGGCCGCCGCCACGATGTCGACGATCGAATCCACCGCCCCCACCTCGTGGAACGCGACCTCGTCGACGGCGACGCCGTGAACCTCGGCCTCGGCCGCGGCGAGGCCGGCGAAGATCGCCACGGCCTCGCGCTTGACCCGCACGTCGAGGCCGGACGCCTCGATCAGGGCCCGGATCGACGACCACGCGCGATGCTGGTGGGCGCGATCCTCCGCAGGATGACGGTGCCCATGCCGGTGGTCGTTGTCGTGGTGGTGGTGGTGCCCGTACTCATGGTGCTGATCGTGCCCATGGTGGTGATCATGGTCATGCCCATGGCGGTGATCGTGCCCATGATCGCCGTGGCCGGCATGCCAGCCGCCTTCGGCCGCCACCAGGAAGCGCCGCCCCGTGAGGCCGGCGGCGTCGCGGTGGGCCACGAGCCGCACTTCGGCGCCCGATCCGAGGCCGAGGGTCGCCACCGCGTCCCGCACGGCGGGCCAGTGCTGCGGGAAGGCGTCCAGCAATGCCGCCGCGAACATGTCGCCCGACCATCCGCCGAGCGGATCCAGATGAATGTCCAACCGCGACTCCGACGCCCCAAACCTTAACGCGACGACAACGTTGACCGGCCGTGCCGGATCCACGGCGTCCCCGCCATCGCGCGGGGGCGCATCGCCGCGGTCCGGTCTTTCAGGAGAGGACGCCCATGTCGACCGCCCCGCAAAACGCCGCCACGCTGCCGCCGGCCCTGCCCCAGGGCCTGAACCGTCCCGTCGACCCGGCCGACCTTCCCTTCGTCGGGCATGCCGGCGAGAAGCGCGGCGAGATGCTGTACCGCAAGCTCGGGCGCACCGGCGAGACCGTGTCGGCCATCGGCCTCGGCGGCTTCCACATCGGCAAGAGCGTCCTCACCGACGATGATTCGGTCAAGCTGATCCACCAGGCCGTCGACCGCGGCATCACCTTCCTGGACAATTGCTGGGACTACAACGAGGGCCGTTCCGAACTGCGCATGGGCGTGGCGCTCGATCAGGGCGGCTATCGCGACAAGGTCTATCTCATGTCGAAGATGGACGGCCGCTCCAAGGCGGAAGCCACCAAGCAGATCGACACGTCGCTGAAGCGCCTGCGAACCGATCGCATCGACCTCGTGCAGCACCACGAGATCCTGCGCTACGACGATCCGGACCGCATCTTCGGCGAGGGCGGCGCCATGGAGGCCTTCGTCGAGGCCCAGAAGGCCGGCAAGATCCGCCACATCGGCTTCACCGGCCACAAGGACCCCCGCATCCACCTGCAGATGCTCGACGTCGCGGCGGAACGCGCCTTCCACTTCGACGCCGTGCAGATGCCGTTAAACGTCATGGACGCTCATTTCCGGTCCTTCGCCCATCTCGTGCTGCCCTATCTGGTGCAGCACGGCATCGGCGTTCTCGGCATGAAGACCTTCGCCGATTCGGTGCTGCTGAAGAGCGGGGCCCCGATCGAGCCGATCGAATACCTGCACTACTGCCTGAACCTGCCGACGTCGGTCGTCATCACCGGCATGGAGCGGCAGTCCGACCTCGACCAGGCCTTCGCAGCCGTGGCGAGCTTCCAGCCGATGGACAAGGCCGCCGTCGCCGAACTCCTGTCGCGCTCGCGCCCCTATGCCATCGAAGGCAAGTACGAGCTGTTCAAGACGAGCTCGACCTTCGACGGCACCGCCAAGACCAATGCCTGGCTGGGCGAGGAGGTCGAAAGCGTGCAGAAGCTGGCGCCCGTCATGGAGTGACGGCGCCGAAGGGCGGGGGCCGGGCCGGTCTCAGCCGAAGAGCCCGGGCCCGCCGTCCGGCATGAGGGCGGCGGCGTCGGGCCTGTCGATGGCGGGCCCGCCGCAATAGCCGTCCCACAGCGCCGTCACGGCGGCTGCATCGACCCCATCGAGGATGGCGACGAGTTCGGTCCGCGGCTCCCCGCCCGGCCAGCCGTCGAGGTGGCGCCCGGGATGCAGCAGGTGCCCGACGGCCTGCACCACGGTAGGCCGCTCGGGCGCGTGATGCAGGGCCGCCACCCCCTTGAGGCGCAGCAGCGCCGCGCCGTGCCGGCCCTGGAGGTCGGCGATGAAGGCGCCGAGGCGCCCGGCCTCGAGCACCCCTGCCCGGAGCACCACGGCGCGGATGCGGGCGTCGGCGGCATGGTGATGGTGACGGTGGTCCGGGGCCGGCCTGGCGGTGTGGCGGGCATCGGCGGCGAAGAGGTCGCGCGTCATCGCCACCGCTCGGGCCTCCGCCACCGGCGCCGTCGGGTTCAGGGCGGCGAGCCGCGACAGCAGCTCCGGCGACGGCCCGGCGAGGTCGCATTTGCTCAGCAGGATGCGGTCGGCCAGCGCCACCTGATGGCCGGCCTCGGCGTGGCCGGCCAGAGCGGCGGCGCCGTCCGGCGCCGACACGAGGGTGAGCACGCCGTCGATGCTGGAGTTCCCGGCGAGGCCGGGCCCGAGCAGCAGGGCGTTGAGCACGGGGCCGGGGTCGGCGAGGCCCGTGGTTTCGACCACGATATGGTCGAAGCCGAGCGTGGCGCGGCGGGCCATCAGGCCGTCGACGGCGGCCAGCAGGTCGCCGCGCGCCGCGCAGCAGATGCAGCCCGTGGTGAGGACCAGCATGTCCCCGGTCACGGCCTCGACGAGGAGATGGTCGAGGCCGACCTCCCCGAACTCGTTGACGATCACGGCCGTCCGTCCGAAGCCGGGCGCGGCGAGCATGCGGTTGAGCAGCGTGGTCTTGCCGGCACCGAGGAAGCCGGTGAGGATGCCGACCGGCACGGCAGCCGGCCTGTCCGGCGACATCACGGCGCGCGGACCGCCGTCGCCGGAACGGCGGGCCTCACCGCCCGGCCGTCTTCTTCCGGCCCTTCGCCGGGGGCTTGGCGGCGACCCGGCTCTTCGCGGCGGGAGCCGCCTTGCCGGCCTTGGACTGGCTGGCCTTTAGTTTGGGCTTGGCGGCCTGGGGCTTGGCAGCCTGGGGCTTGACGGCGACGGCTTTGGGTTCGGCTTTCGCCGGAGCGGCGGTCGGCGCGTGGCCGCCGCGCGAGGGCCGGGCCATCAGGCGGCCGTGGCCCTTCACCACCTTGTTGGCGGCCGCGAGCGCGGCCGGGGTCGCGGCGCCGGCGAGGGCCAGCGGTGCGACCGTGCCGACCGTCGGGTCGCTGGGGTCGACGGCCTGGGCCAGGGCCGGCGCGCCCGTCCCGTCCTTGGCGGCATCCGCCGCGGCGGCCCTGCCGATGGCCCTGGCGCCGGGGCCCGGCACCGCCTCCTCGATGGCGCCGACGGCGGCGATGTCGGTCCCCGGTGCCGGGCCGACGAAGACCCGCACGGGCACGACGGCGTCGCGGGCATGCAGCAGGGCGGCCAGGCCGCCGAGCGCCGTCGCGGGCGTCGCCGCCATGTTGACGACGTCGGCCCGCTCGGGCGCGCGGCCGAACAGCGGGACGGCGGCGGCCGGGGCGGACGACGCCGGCAGGATGGCGGCGTCCTCGGCCTCGGCCTCCTGGATGGCGTTGTGACGGCCGGGCCCGCAGATCTGGCCGCGCATGTCGGGCGGTGCCACGACGTCGCTCTGCGGCAGGTCGGCCACGTTGCCGAGGCCCGACCCCGGGTTGGAGAAGTATTTCTCGAACAGCGACACGGCGCGCAGGTTGCGCTCGTTGGTGGACGGCGCCCCCATGATGACCACGAGCAGCCGACGGTCGCCGCGCGTCGCGCTCTCGACGACGTTGTAGCCCGCCGAGCAGGTGTAGCCGGTCTTCATGCCGTCGACGCCCGGGTAGCGCCCGAGCAGCCCGTTGTGGTTGGGGATCAGCTTGCCGCCGAACTGCAGGGCGCCGATGTTGAAGAGGTCCTGTTCCTCGGGGAACTCACGGATGAGGCCGCGGGCGATCATCGCCATGTCGCGCGCCGAGGAATAATGGTTGGGATCGGGCAGGCCGTTGGGGTTGGCGAAATGCGATTCGTGCAGGCCGAGCCGCTGGCCGTAGGCGTTCATCTCCTCGGCAAAGGCCGGCACCGAACCCGAGATCCCCTCCGCGATGGTGACGGCGATGTCGTTGGGCGACTTCACCATCAGCATCTTCAGCGCGTTGTCGAGCGTCACCAGCGTGCCCGGGCGGAAGCCCATCTTGGAGGGCTCCATGCTGGCCGCGTAGGCCGAGACGCGCAACGGCGTGTTGAGGCTGATGCGCCCTTCCTTGACCTTGCTGAGCGCCACATAGACGGTCATCAGCTTGGTGGTGGATGCCGGGAACCAGGGCGCCGTCGCCATGTCCTTGTACAGGACTTCGCCGCTCGCGGCATCCACCACCAGGGTCGGGTTGGCGACGGCCGGGCCGATCAGGGCGACGCCGAGCGCCAGGGTCGACAGGGCCGACCGCCAGCACGCTTGGGTGAAATTCATCGAGGGACATTCCGAAGGGACGGCATGGATCGGACACGACGCCTCGCTGTCGCGGCCGTCGAAAGGTTTAACGGCGGCCCGGTCCGTTGGAAAGGTCCGTTTCGTTCCCTGTCGGCCCGGCGCCACACCGGGGCGCGCCATCATGGCGAAGGCGCGGCGAGGCTCCGGCGGTTTCGCGACCCGCGTGCCGGCACCGGTCCCCGCGGGCGGCAGCCGCATGCGGCCTGACGGCGGGCGACGCCTGGCCGAGGCCGCGGCGCGGCTCGGCCGGGCGGCGCTCGACCTCGTGTTCCCCCCCGTGTGCCTGGCGTGCCGGCGCGCCACGGAGGGCGGGGGCCGGGGCCTCTGCGGCGCCTGCTGGGGCGCCACGCGCTTCATCGAGCGGCCCTTCTGCGAGCGGCTCGGCCTCCCCTTCGCCCAGGACCTCGGCACGGGACTGCTGTCGCCCGACGCCATGGCCCACCCGCCCGTCTTCGGCCGGGCACGGGCCGTGGAGCGGTTCGAGGACGGCCCGGCGCGGCGGTTGATGCACGGGCTGAAATACGGCGACCGGCTGGACCTCGCCCGCCCGCTCGGCGCCTGGATGGCGCGGGCCGGGGCCGAGCTCCTCGCCGAATCCGACATCATCGTGCCGATCCCGCTCCACCGCGGCCGGCTGTGGCGCCGCCAGTTCAACCAGGCCGCGGTACTGGCCGGCGAAGTGTCGCGCCTGTCCGGGGTCGCCTGGGACCCGATGGCGCTGCGGCGCGTCAAGGCCACGGCCAGCCAGGTCGGCATGACCCGGCCGCAGCGCATCGCCAACGTGCAGGGGGCCTTCGCGGTGGTGCCGGAGCGGGCCTGGGCGGTGGCGGGCCGGCGCGTGCTGCTCGTCGACGACGTGCTGACCACCGGGTCGACGCTCAACGCCGCGGCGCGCGCCCTGCTGCGTGCCGGCGCCGCCGGCGTCGACGTGCTGGTGTTCGCCCGGGTTGTTGTGGAAAGTTGACGGGTCCATATGGGGAAGAACCCCCATGCCCGAGGCCGCGGACGATGACTCCCGTCACCATCTACACCACGCGTTTCTGCCCCTACTGCACCGAGGCCAAGGGCCTGCTGCGCCGCAAGAACGTGAGCTTCGACGAGATCGACGTGTCGGGCGACCACGCCGGCCGCTCCGCCATGACGGCGCGGGCCGGGGGGCGCACCAGCGTGCCGCAGATCTTCATCGGCGAGACCCATGTCGGGGGTTGCGACGACCTGTTCGCGCTCGAGGACGCCGGCACCCTCGACCGGCTGCTGGCCGCCTGACCGCGCGATGATCCGTTACGCGCTCCTGTGCCCGAGCGACCACCCGTTCGAGGCGTGGTTCCGCGACAGCGCGACCTTCGACCTGCAGCGCGACGCCGGCCAGGTGTCCTGCCCGTCCTGCGGCGATCCCATGGTCCGCAAGGCCGTGATGGCGCCGGCCGTGCGGCGCTCGAGCCAGAAGCGTGTCGATGCGCCGGCGGCGCCCGAGCCCGCCGCGCCGGCCGCCGACGTCGCCGCGCCCGCCCCAGCCGTGGCGGACGAGGGCTTCCAGCGCCTCCGGGCGGCCCTGCGCGAGATGCACGCGAAGCTGAAGCGCGACGCCGTGGACGTGGGGCCGGCCTTCCCCGAGCAGGCCCGTGCCATCCACGAGGGCGAAGCGCCGCAGCGCGCCATCTACGGCACCGCCACCGACGCCCAGGTCCGCGCGCTGGTCGATGACGGCATCGGCGTGCTGCCGATCCCGGCCCTGCCGGACGACCGGAACTGACGCCGGCCCCTTCGCCGGCGCACGAGTCGCACCCCTGCCTTGGAACCGCCTCCCCGCCGCCGGCATTGCGGGTCGGATGCAGCGACGAAGGAGAGAGCGGCATGGATCAGCACGAAGAGGCGGCCCGCACCAAGGTCGTCGACATGGTCAAGGAGCTCGGCATCGCCATGCTGTCGACCCGCGGCACGGACGGCAAGTTCCACAGCCGCCCGATGGCGGTGAGCGATGCCGAGTTCAAGGGCACGCTCCACTTCCTGACCGACGTGCGCTCCGGCAAGGTCCACGACCTCGAGACCGATCCCGAGACGATCGTCACCTTCTCGGACCCCAAGGCCCAGAAGTACGTGGCGATGCGCGGCCGGGGCAAGCTCACCACGGACAAGACCGCCATCCGTGACCACTGGACGGACAGCGCCAAGGCTTGGTTCCCCAAGGGCGTCGACGACCCCGACATCGCCCTGATCTCGGTCGACGTCGAGGACGCCGAATATTGGGACGCGCCGAGCCGCAAGATGGTGGTGCTCTACGCTTATGCGAAGGCCGCCCTGACCGGCCACAAGCCCGGCAACGTCGGCGAGCACGAGCGCGTCTCACTGCGGTAAGGCGACGGCTCAGGCCCTCGGGCGAGGGCCTGAGCCTGTCGGATCGCGGTCGGAGTTGCGCTTCGATCGCGCACCCACGGTCCGCGCGACGCGAAGGAGGGCCGGCGGCTCCGCCGGCCCGCCGGGTCGAGACGACCCACCGGGGCAGCGATGGTGAGGTTGAGAAGGACAGCGGCTTGCGCGTGACGAGTTTCCCGATCCCGGCCATCGTGGCCATACCGGCCCATGACGAGGAGGAGCGGATCGGCGCCGCCCTGGCGGCGCTGGCCATGCAGCGCGACGCGGCCGGAGCACCGCTCCCGGCGGGGAGCTTCTCGGTCCTGGTGCTGGCCAACAACTGCCGAGACGCGACCGTCGCGGTGGCACGGGCCTTCGCCGACGTCGCCCCTTTCCCGCTCCATATCGTCGACTGCCAGCTTCCGCCGGCCGAGGCCCATGCCGGAGGCGCCCGGCGCGCCGCCATGGACCGTGCCGCCGACCTCCTCGCGGCCGAGGATGCCCAGGACGGCATCATCGTCACGACGGATGCCGACAGCCACGCCCAGCCCACCTTCATGGCGGCGACGCTCGCGGCCTTCGTCCCCGGTGTCGATGCGGTGGCGGGCTATATCGAAGCGCATGCTGGCGAGTACCTGGCCCTCGGCGCCGGGTTCCTACGGCGGGGCCGCCTCGAGGACCGCTACCTCGCGCGCGTCGCCGAACTCTATGCGCTGCTGGATCCCCGGCGCCACGACCCCTGGCCGAACCACCGCGTCCATTCCGGCGCCGCCCTGGCGGTTCGGCTGTCGGCCTATCGGGCCATCGGCGGCCTGCCGATGCGGCCGCTCGGCGAGGACAGCGCACTGGCCGAAGCCTTGGAGGATGCGGGACGGCACATCCGCCACAGCCTCGAGGCCGTCGTCACGACGTCCTGCCGTTTCGACAGCCGGGCACCCGGCGGCGCCGGCGACACGATGCGGGCCCGCCACGAGGATCTCGATGCTCCCTGCGACGGCGACCTCGAGCCTGCCGACCGCCTGTTCCGGCGCGCCCGGGCGCGGGGCCTGTTGCGGCGCCTGCATGCCGCGGGTCGACTCGGCGACGATCTCGGCTGGCGGCGCCGGCTGGGCCTGTCGCGCGACGCCGCCGCCGCCCTCGCCGCCTCCGACCTGCCCTTCTCCCGCCTGTGGCGGCGGGTCGAGGCGGAGGGCACGGCGCTGGCGCTCGGCACGCCGCTGCGCCCCTCCGACCTGCCGCGCGAGATCGACGCCGTCGAGCGGCTGCTCGCCCGGCTGGATGGGCTCAGGTCGCGGCGGTCAACAGGTCCAATCGATATTCAGGCTCTCGCCGAGACGCGGCCTGGCGCCATTGCGGTGCCGATGCCGCGATGAAGATGTCGGCCGCGGCGTCGCCCGGCAGCGGATAGTCGGTCTCGCCGAGCCAGTGGCACAGCACCATCTGGCCCCCCGGCGCGAGCGCCGCCCGGCACTGGGCCGCCACCGCGCGCAGGTCGTCCTCGGCGAAATAATACAGCACTTCCGACAGCACGATGAGGTCGTAGCGGCCGTCGGGGAAGCCGCCGGGCAGCACGGCCTCGGCGAGTTCGACGTGGGCGAGGTCGGCATTGGCCCGGCGGGCCTGGGCCAGCGCGCTCGGCGACGCGTCGAGGGCGAGCAGCCGGTCGCAGCGCGCCGCCAGCAGGCGGGTGAAGACCCCGATGGAGCAGCCCACTTCCAGCGCCGCCCCGTAGCGCGGGCGCGGCAGGATCGCCAGGGTGGCGGCATATTTGTCCCGCTCGTAGGGGCTGGTCCGGAACCCCCAGGGGTCGGGCGAGCGGCTGTAGAGGTCCTCGAAATAGGCCCCGTCGAGAGTCGGCCGGCGCGTCGTCATGGCGTCACCGCGATGAAGACCTCGACGTCGCCCAGGAACGGCGCGAGCTGGGCCTCGGTGAAGCAGAAGGCGTCGGGATCGTCGTCGATGAGCCGGGTCATCTGCGACGCGTAGCAGTCGAGCGCCCGACGCTTAGTGGCCCGGTCCGCCGCGATGTCGAGGCGGAAGCCGCGCGGTGGCGGCGCGTCGATCTCGGTTCCGGCAGGCAGGTGCAGGCCCCACACGGGGTAGGCGAAGAGCCGGAGCCCGAGCCGGTCCGCCGCCGCCCGCGCCATGGCGGCAGCAGTCTCGTGGTCGCAATGCGGGTCGTGGCCCCAGGTGACGAAGAGCGTGCGGGCTCCGACCGCCGTGGCCTGCCGCGCAATGGCGTCGACGGCGTCCTCGAAAGCCGTCCCGGCTCTCGGCGTCGCGGCATCGGGGAGGTCGAGGAAGGCCAGGCGTGCCTCCGGCAGGCCGAGGTGGCCGAGGGCGCGCCGGGCCTCGTCGCGGCGCAGGGCCGTGAGGCGCGGCGGCGGGAAGCTCGCCGAACCGGGGTGGGAGGCGGCGCCGTCGGTCAGGATGAGCACGTGACCCTTCACGCCGGCCCGCTCGGCGGCGATCAGCAGGCCGCCGCAGCCCAGGGTCTCGTCGTCGGGATGGGGCGACAACACCAGGAAGGGCTCGCGTCCCACGAGATCGTCGAGCCCGCCGTCCGGGAAGGTCGCCAGGGCCGCCATGAAGTCCCCGACCCTCATGCCGGCCTCCACAGCGTCCGGGCCGGCTCTGGGCTGGCCAGGACGGTCGCGGCCGCATCCGCCATGGCGCCGTCCGGCGCCGGCTGCCGCAGGTAGGTGGCGAGGTCGCGGCAGACCCGCTCGACGGGATGGGGCCGCAGGTGGGCGCCGAGGCCGAGTCCGCGGTGCACAGCCTCCATCGTGTCGAGGCCGGCCCGCTCGACGACGCCGCGGGTCAGGCCGACATAGGCCAGGATCTCGGCCACGGGGCGCGCTTCGGCGGCGACCATGCCGGCCGCCCGCCCCACCCACAGCGCCGCCGTCTCGGCGGCGGTGGCGCAGGCCGCGACCCGCTGGCGCTGGTAGGGGTCCGCCCCGCGGCCGAGGCGCACGAGGTCGGCGCGGTAAAGGTCGAGCAGGCGGTCGATGGCGCCGAGCTGCACGGCGCAGAACCGCCACGCGCCCCCGAAGAAGGTCGGCTGCCTCCGGTAGTCGTCGTCGCGCCCGACGATATCGTCGGGGCCGATCGGCAGGCCGGCGAGGTCCACCGTGCCGGTCGCCGTGGAGCGCATGCCCTGCGCGGTCCAGCGCGACAGGTCGGCGCGCTCGCCCGGGGCCAGGCGCGGCAGCGTCATCAGCGTCACGCCGTCCCGCGCCACCGGCACGAGCGGGCGGGAAACCGAGCCGACGCCGGACGCCAGGATCTTGCGGCCGGCCAGGCGCCAACCCGCATCCTCCGGCACGAGCCCGGCGGGCTCGGCGCCTTCGGCGTTCCAGACGCCCGACATGCCGCCGGCCCGCACGTCCTCGGCGAGGCGCTCAAGCTGGGCGGCGCTGCCGTAGCGGCCCACGAGCGCGACGGCGTTGACGTGGCCCTCGTAGAGGCGGCCGACCGACAGGTCCCCCCCGCCGACCAGCCGGAGCACCGACACGAGCGCGTCGACGGCGGCGGGCTCGACCAGCCCGGTGCCGCCGAGCCGCACCGGGAACGGCGCCATCATCAGCTCGGACTCGTGCAGAAGGCGCAGGGCCGCGGCGGGAAAGGCGGCGGCGACGTCGCGCTCGGCCGCGTCGGCGAAGAGCGTTTCGGCGACGGCCGCCGCCGTGGCGACGCTATCGTCCGCCGTGAGACCCCTGTGATGCGTCATGCCAGGCGAAGCCCATCCGTCCCTCCGCCGCGGACATGCCGCTTCCGGGCGTCGCCGCCCCGCGTCAGCAGCGAAGGTCCTGCTTGCGCAGGCGGAAAACCGTCGCACCCGTGAAATTGGTCCAATGGTGAGGCGGAATGTTGCACCTCGCCAGCAGGGCTTCGTCGAACCTGTCGCGCAGGTCGTGGCTGTCGGGGATCGGGAACAGCATGCCGAGCGTGCGTTGCAGCGTTTCGGTCCCGAAGCGCCGCACGTGGAGCGACGGCCCGAAGCGCTGCAGCTTGTCGTCGAGCGTGCCCACCATGAGTTCGTCCGTGAAGCCTCCGGGCAGGATCGGCACGCTGAACAGCATGGTCCCGGTGTCGCTGAGCGAGCGGGCGAGCCGCAGCAGGATGGCGGAATAATTGCCCTCGAGGTGCTCGAGGACGTGGTTGTGGACGATGAGGTCGTAGCGGTCCAGCGGCAGGTCGTAGACGTCCTCGCAGAGGTCGAAGCGCTCCACGCCGAGGCCCGGGTAGCGGGGCGGGTCGATGTCGACGGCGCGGTAGTTGGGGCCGCCGATCTCCCGCAGCAGCACGCTCAATCCCCGCTCGGGGGCGAAGTGCAGGATGTGGCTCCCCGAGGCGGGCCGCAGGTCCTCGGCGATGTGGAGCGCCGCCACGCGGGTGCGCTCCAGCGAGCCGCAGTCGGTGCAGCGCACGGCGGGGCGCTTGGGCATGTCGGTGAAGGCGGTGCCGCCGCAGATGTTGCATTGCATGGCGGCAGGTTTGCCCCGCGGCGCGGTCGACCGCAAGCGCCCGCCCTCCCTCATGCCGCCCCGGCCCGGAAGCTCAGGGCGGCGCCGTTCATGCAGTAGCGCAGCCCGGTGGGACGGGGGCCGTCGTTGAACACGTGGCCGAGGTGGCCCCCGCAGGACGCGCAATGGATCTCGGTCCGCGCCATGCCGAAGCTGGTGTCGCGGTTCTCGCCGACGGCGCCGTCGAGCGGCTGCCAGAAGCTGGGCCAGCCGGTGTGGCTGTCGAACTTGGTGGCGGAGGAGAACAGCGGCGTGCCGCAGCCCGCGCAGGCGAAGCGCCCCGCCCGGTGCTCCCGGTTCAGCGGGCTCGCGTAGGGCCGCTCCGTGCCCTCGTGCCGCAGCACGTCGTAGGCGGGGCCGGACAGGCGCGCCCGCCATTCGGCGTCGCTCATCGCCACCGGAAAGCTGCCGTCGGCCGCCCGTGCGGCACGGGTGAAGCCCAGGCGCGCCGCCGCGCCGACCAGCAGGGCGCCGAGCCCGAGGACGGATCGTCTGTGGACAGCCATGGCGGTTCCTCCCGCGGCCCGATCGCCGCCTGCCCGATGTTACGACGGCGGCGGGCGCGGGTTTCACGGGATCGCGGCGCGGACCGCGCGCGACGGTGCCGCAGGGTGGGCGGGGCGGCGGGGTTCGGGTCCCGTCAGGCGACCAGGCTGACCTCCGCGTCCACTGCCTCCGCGCTCGCGGCGTCGACTGGGCCGGCGAGCCGCGTCACTTCGGAGGCCGGGACCGGGGGGCTGAAATGGTAGCCCTGCATGCTGCGGCAGCCGAGGCCGCGCAGGATCGACAGGTGGTCGGCCGTCTCGACGCCCTCGATGATGCAGTCGAGGTTGAGGTTGCGGCACAGGTCGACGATGGACTTGACGATGTCGCGGCTAGCCTTGTCGACGAGCAGGTCGGCCATGAAGCTGCGGTCGACCTTGATCTTGTCGATGGGCAGGCGGCGGACGTAGCCCAGGCTGGAATAGCCGGTGCCGAAATCGTCGAGAGAGATCTGGGCCCCGATGGCCTTGAGGGCCAGCAGGGCATCCCGGGCGGCGTCGAAGTCGTGCATGAGGGCCGTCTCGGTGATCTCGAGCGCGATGCGCTCGGGCGCGACGCCGCCCGCCTCGATCAGCGCGGCGAGGCGGGCCACGGCGGCCGGCGACGCGATGTCGTGGGCGGACAGGTTGAACGACAGGCCGATGGCGTCGGGCCAGCCCCGCATGGCGGCGATCGCCTTGCCGAGCAGAATGGCCGTGATGGTGCCGATGAGGCCGATGCGCTCCGCCGCCACGATGAAGACGCCCGGGGGGACCCGGCCGAGCCGCGGGTTGGTCCAGCGCGCCAGGGCCTCGAAGGCCACCACGCGTCCCGCGGCCACGTCCACGATGGGCTGGTATTCGAGCGTCAGTTCCGCCTCGAGGTCGGCCTGCCGCAGTTCCTGTTCCAGGATGCTGCGGGCCCTGATGGCGTCCTCGTGGTCGGCCGTGAACACCACCGGCCGGCCACGCCGGTGTTCCTTGGCATAGTAGAGGGCGTAATCGGCCCGCTCGATCAGCTGCTCCCGGGTGCCGGCCATGTCGGGGAAGACCGCGTAGCCCACCGACGCCGCGATCCGGGCGAGGCCGGCCGGCAGCGCGATCGGCGCCTCGATGGCGTCGCAGACGGACCGGCCGGCGGCCGCCATGGCGTCAGGACCGTGCTCGCCCGACAGGATGAAGGCGAACTCGTCCCCGCCGAGCCGGGCCAGCTTGGCGTCCGGCCCCAGCACCTCGACGAGGCGGCGCCCGACCTCGACGAGCACGAGGTCGCCGGCGCCGTGGCCGTAGACGTCGTTGACGGGCTTGAAGCCGTCGAGGTCGATCATGCCGAGGGCGAAGCTGCGCCCGTCCGACGCCGCGGCCTCGATCAGCGTGGCGAGGTCGCGGAAGAAGCTGCGCCGGTTCGCCAGCCCCGTCAGCGCATCCAGGAAGGCGATCCTGCTGTTCTCGTCGCTGAGCTTCGCCAGGGCGCGGCGCGAGCGGATCAGCGCGCTGAACTCGCCGAAATGCCGGTACATGATGATCACCATGATGACCGTGGTGAGCGCGAAATTCAGCGCGATCGCCACCAGCACGGTATTGCCCGAGCGGAGGAACACCGCCAGGAACGGCACCGTCACGATGACGGTGAGGACAAGGGCCGCCGACCGCAGGTGCATGAGGCAGAACACGCAGCCGATCACCGTGATGGACATGAAGAAGGCGACGTGGGTGCGGGCATAGGCGTCGCCGTAGGGCGCGAGGGCCAGGGCCCAGGCCGTGAAGGCCGCGCCCAGCACCGCCACGGTGCAGAAGCTCCTGCGCAGCTGGCGCCGGATGACGTCGTCCGACATCGCCGGCACGTCGAACCGCGTCCAGGCGACGCCGCGCTGCACGCAGACCGGGAGCAGCACGCCCGGGACGTAGAGCGTCAGGGCATCGGGCGAGACGCCGTAGTGCGTGAAGGCCAGGGCCAGCACGTTGGTGCCGAGCAGCAGGAACAGCACCGGCACCTGCTTCTGCAGGGCGCCGAGTTGCGCCCGCATCAGCACGGAATCGGGCGTCCACGCCGCCACGACCGATCGAAGACCCGACAAAGACATACCGGCAGGCCCCACAGCCGGAGCGCCTTCACCCCGGGCGAAGCCGCTTCGGCTCGAAGCCGACGGCAGCGTCACCGGGTTGGAAGCGCCGAGGCGATCCCGATCGAGCCCACGAGGCTCCTGCGGAGAATGGCGGTCGAATGCTAAGACTTCGCCAAGACCGCGTCATGCCGCCGCAGCCCGCGACGGCGCGAGCCGCGTCAGTCTGCGAGGATCTTCTGCATGAAGAGCAGGTCGAGGTAGCGGTCGAACTTGAACCCCACCTGCGGCATCACGCCGACGCGCACGAAACCGAGGCGCTCGTGCAGCGCGATCGAGGCCGCATTGGCGGCATCGAGCCCCCCCACCATGACGTGCTTGCCGAGATCCCGGGCGCGGGCGATCAGGGCCGGCATGAGCAGGGCCGCGACGCCGCGCCGATGGTGGGCGGGCGCCACGTAGATGGAATGCTCGACGGTGCGGGCGAAGCCGTCGTGCGGCCGGAAGGGACCGAACGAGGCGTAGCCGA
Source organism: Lichenibacterium ramalinae (assembly GCF_004137085.1). Lineage (GTDB taxonomy): Bacteria > Pseudomonadota > Alphaproteobacteria > Rhizobiales > Beijerinckiaceae > Lichenihabitans > Lichenihabitans ramalinae. The sequence continues at coordinate 148,378 of NZ_QYBC01000004.1, read as the reverse complement.
GGAGCGCGTCCGCCTCGACGGCCACGAGGAAGGGGAAGCCCCGGGCCCGCCGGTCGTGCAGGAAGGCCCGCCGGTCTTCGAGGTCGACCGCGTGATAGGAGAAGTTGGCCGTCGAGGTGGCGATGACGTGGTTGTGGATGGCCAGGATGGCGGGCAGATCGCCGTCCTCGGCCTCGCGGATCTCCATGCTCATCCCGCCGCTCCGTCCTTGCCGTCCAGCGGCCGCACGGCGCGCCCGCGCCGGCGCGCGTTGCCCTCGGCCCAGTCGAGTTCCTCCTCGACGTCCCGATAGGCATCGTCGCCGATGCGGCGGTCCCGGCGCAAGCTCAGCAGCACGTCGCGCTCGGCCGCGATCGCCGCCATGCGGAGCCGGCCGAAGACCTTGGGCCGCAGGTGGCGCATGGCGTCGTCCTGCAGCACGACGGCATATTCTTTGCGCAGGATGGCGGCCTCGGGCTCCTGGTTGCCGTCGAGCGAGCGCAGGGCCGCCCGCGTCGCCTCCTGGCGGGCGACGGCGCGCTCCTGCAGCGCCCGCCCGTCGTCGCCGAGGTCGAGCCAGCGGAGCAGCGGCCCCAGCGTCAGGCCCTGGATCACCAGCGTGCCGAGCACGACCGCGAAGGCCGCCACGATGACGAGGTCGCGGATCTCGGGGTTGGCGAACGCCCCGTCGAAGGGGAGGGCCAGGGCGGTGGCCAGCGTGAGCAGGCCGCGCATGCCGCACCAGCCCACCACCAGCGCGCTCTTGTAGCTGCGCAGCGCCGGGGTGCGCCGCTCGGCGGGCAGCGCGAAGCGCTCGACGAGGCGGGCGAGCACGTTGTACGTGAAGGTCCAGGCGAGCCGCACCGCGATCACGGTCCCGAGGATGGCGACGCCGAAGGCGGCGTAGCGGGCGACCCCGCCCGGGATGGCGTCGCCGATGTCCTGCAGCTGCAGGCCGATGAGGATGAAGGCCAGCGCGTTGAGCACGTAGACGGCCACTTCCCAGACGGCGAGCGACCCGCGCCGGACCTCGGCGTTGAGGTGCGTCGGCGTGAGCCGGGCCAGGATCAGGGCGTAGACCACGATGGTGAGCACGGTGGAGACGCCGAGCTTCTCGGCCACGATCCAGACCGCGAAGGTCGCCACGAACTGCGTCACCACCGAGATCGACAGGTCGGTGATGCGGGCCGTGACCAGCAGGTAGAGCCGCGCCAGCACCCAGCCGAGCGCGACCGAACCCAGCGAGTTGGCGAGGAACAGCGGCACGGCATGCGAGGCCGTGAAGGCCGTGCCGAGCGCCGCCCCGACCGCCAGCCGGTAGACCAGCAGCGCGCTGACGTCGTTGAGCAGCCCTTCCCCCTCGAGGATCACGACGAGGCGCCGGGGCGGCGACAGCCGGCCCAGGATGGCGGTGGCCGAGACGGGATCGGGCGGCGACACGACGGCGCCGAGCGCGATGGCGGCGGACCACGGCATGCCGGGCACCAGCCAGCGGGCCACGAGGGCCACGGCCGCGATGGTGAGCGCCACCGCCACCAGCACCAGGCTCGATACCGGCAGCCAGTTCTCGCGCAGGTCGCGCGGCGACGCGTCGAAGGCGGCGTCGAGGATCACCGGGGCGACGAAGAGCGTCAGCGCGAGGTCGGGGTCGAGACGGATGCCCGGGACCTCGATGGGGGAGACGGCCAGCGCCGTGCCGGCCAGGGCTAGCAGGACCGGATAGGGCGCGCCGATCCGATCGGCGAGAGCCGTCAGGATCGCGCCGCCGAGCAGCAGCCCGATGAGGAGTTCGAAGAGGAGCATGGGTCGAGCTTAGGCGGAGGCGGAAGCGGGCGCTACCGCCGGTGCGGTGCCGCGGCGCAAAAGCCGCGTCGCCGAGGCGGGCGGCGGACGGCGTTTGCCTGCGGCGGGCTTCGGCCCTACACGTCGCCCCTCACCAGGACGGGATGGGCCTCATGAGCATCTTCGGCAACCTCGGCGGCATGCTGGGCGACCTCATCGCGCAGCATGGGGGCACGGAAGCGATCCTGCAGGGGGCCCTGCAGCAGGCCGGCGGCGTGCAGGGCATCGTGACGAAGCTGCAGGGAGCGGGCTACGGCGACGCCGTCCAGTCCTGGCTCGGCGCCGGCCCGAACCAGCCGGTGACGGCGGAGGGCGTGGCCCAGGCGATCGGCCACGGCCGCATCGGCGAGATGGCGACGCGCTACGGGATGCAGCCCGACCAGGTGTCCGGCCTGCTCGCCAAGGTGCTGCCCGGCCTCATCGACCGACTCAGCCCCGACGGCACGCTGCAGCCCCACCTGCTGCAGGGCGGCCATGGCGGCGGCGCGTCCCCGCTCGCCCCGGCCTCCTGAACGGCCCGGCACGGTTTGTTGAGGCTTGCCCGCCAAGCTGGCGGGCCGCGTGCCGCCCCTCGCGCGGCGCCGGGCTGACCCATGAAGATCATCCTGCCCTTCATCAGCAACACGCTGATGAACTTCGTCATCGGCCTGCTGCTCGCCCGCTTCCTCGGGCCGGCGGAATACGGCCGGATGGCGCTCGCCCTGGCGGTGGGCCAGGTCATCCAGACGCTGATGTTCGATTGGCTGCGACTCGCGGCGACGCGCTTCTATTCGGAGCGGGCCCGGCGCGAGCGGCCGGAGCTGCGGGCCACGCTCGACGCGAGCTTCGCGGTGCTGATCGCCCTCCTCAGCGGCGGCACCATCTTCTTCCTCGTCAGCGGCATCGAGGTGCCGCTGTCGCATGCGCTGGTGGGGCTCGCGGTCGGCGCTGCCGTCGCCAACGGCCTGTTCGACTACAACACCGCCCTGGTCCGGGCGCGGTTCAGGGACGGGCTCTATGCCCGCATCATCATGGGCAAGAACCTGCTCTCGCTCGTGTTGACGGTGGGCGGGGCGTGGTGGTTCGGCTCCGCCGCCATGGCGTTGACCGGCGTCTGCCTGTCGATGACGGGCTCGCTCCTCGCGTCGCGGCGCTCGCTCAGCGACGCCGGAGCCTCGCCCGCCGCCGCCCGCCGCGGCCTCGCCGCCCAGGCGCTGCGCTATGCCCTGCCGATCGTCATGGCCAACATGCTCTACCAGGTCATCCCCCTGGTCGACCGGGCCCTCATCGCGCAGCGTTACGGCTTCGCGGAGTCGGGCCAGTTCTCCCTGGCCTACGACCTCGGCATCCGCATCGTGCTGGCCATCGGCTCGACGCTCGACGTGCTGCTGTTCCAGCTGGCCGTGCGCACCGACGAGCTTCACGGGCCGGACCAGTCCCGCCGCCAGATCGGCCGCAACATGGGCGTGGTCGTGGCCATCCTGGCCCCCACCTGCGTGGGCGCCTGGCTGGTGCTGCCCTCGTTTCAGCAGCTCGTCGTGCCGCCCGAGTTCCGCGGCCCCTTCGCGCAGTTCTTCACCATGCTGCTGCCGGGCTTCTTCTGCTACCCGCTGATCCATTACGCCGTGCATCCCGTGTTCCAGATCCGGAAGCGGACGCGTCCCCTCATCGCCACCGCCTCCATGGCGGCGGCCGCCAACGTCGGCATCAGCCTCGCCATGCCGGCGGGAGCCGGCGCCATCGGCTATGCGGTGGCGTTGTCGGCGGCACTCGGCGCGGGGCTCCTGGCGCTGATCGCCGCCGCCACGCTGGTGCGGGCCAGTTGGCCGTCCCCGCGCGACCTCGCCCTGACCCTGCTCGGCTCGGCCGCCATGGCGGCGGCGCTGCTGCCGCTCCGCGCCCTGACGCCCGGCCTGTCCACGCTGGTCATCCAGGTGGCGCTGGGGACGCTGGTCTACGGCGGCGTGGTGGCGGCCTTCGACCTCGCCGGCCTCCGCAGCCTCTGCCTGGCCCACCTGCCGGCCCGCTGGCGCCGCGACGCCGGCGACCCCGGCCCTTTACCGACCGTTGACCACGTCGCTTAGGAGTCCATTCAGTTTATCCTATCCGTAACCATGGATCTGGATAAAGAATACTGGATTGCATTTGAGGTGTATTGTTCAGGCTCGGAAACACTCCTCACCGATCCGGACGACCCTCATGAAGCGCTTTGTGGTATCGAGCGGCTGGGCCCTGCTGGGGCTGGCGGCGCTGACGGCGGCCTCGGCCGGAGGCGCCCGGGCCGGCAGCGCGCGGCCGCATGCGGTGGGGATCCCCGGCATCGGGCCCGGCACGGGCGTCGACGTCTACATCCCGAACCCGGACCCGCAGACCCCGATCGCCTGGTCGCAGGGCACCGAGCCGCCCCCGCCCCAGGGCGACTACGGCGGCGGCACGCTGCAATACATGATCACCGGCAACGAGACCCGCCCGGCCCCGCATCCCCGCATCCCCCCGCCGTATTTCCCGGCCCGGGTGGCGCCGGTGGACGGTCCCGACGGGCGCTCCGGGCTCGCCACCCATGCGCGACCGCCCCAAGGCGGCGGCTATGCGGGCGGCGGCTACGGCGGCCCGGCGCCGCGCGGCCGGGCACCGGTCGACGAGGGTTCCGGAAGCTACGGCGGCTTCGGGTTCGGGGCCCCGGTGCCGGGCGGCGGCCGGGTGCGGGCCGGCTATGCCCCGGCGAGCTACGATGCCGAAGGCGGACCGAGCGCCGCCCTCGCCTTCCATGCCGCGGTCGACCCCGCCTTCCGGCGCCAGGAGGTCGCCTATGCGGGCGGCCAGGGGCCCGGCACCGTCGTGATCGATACGGCGTCCAAGTTCCTGTACCTCGTCGAGGGCGGCGGCCACGCGCTGCGATACGGTATCGGCGTCGCCAAGCCAGGGTTCCTGTGGGCCGGCACCCACACGATCACGCGCAAGGCCGAATGGCCGGACTGGACGCCGCCGGCCGAGATGCTGGGGCGCCGGCCGGACCTGCCGCGCCACATGGTGGGCGGCATCGAGAATCCGCTCGGCGCCCGCGCCATGTATCTCGGCTCGACGCTGTACCGCATCCACGGCACCAACGAGCCCGACACGATCGGCACTAACGTGTCGTCGGGCTGCATCCGGCTGCTCAACGAGGACGTCAGCGACCTTTACGGTCGCGTGCGCGTCGGGACCCGCGTCGTCGTCATGTGACGGCGCGGCGCCGGCGCCCGGTGGTCCAGGGGGACAGGCCTCGAGGGGCCGCCTCCGCCGGTGCCCGCCGGCCCCGAGGGGTCGCGGGAGAAGATCCCGCTTCTACACCCGCCCGACCGGCTCTATGAAGCCCTGCCCCGCCCTGACGGGGCGCTCGAAGCGGAGGCCGCCCATGCCCAAGGGCTACATGATCGTCCGGATGACCGTGACGGACCCCGACGCCTACAAGCGCTATGCCGCCATGGCCTCTGAGGCCATGCGCCTCTACGGCGCGACGCCGCTGGTGCGCGGCGGCCGCCAGGAGGCGGTGGAGGGCGAGGCCCGGCCGCGCAACGTGGTGCTGGAGTTCGAATCCTACGAGGCCGCCCGCACCTATTATTTCTCGCCCGAGTACCAGGCCGCCGTCGCCGTCCGGTCGCCGGCCGGCATCGGCGAGGTGGTCTTGGTCGAGGGCGTCTGACGGAGGCCCGGCGGTCGGCCTGGTGAAAGCGCCCTAGGGCCGGCGGTCGTCGCCGACGCGCTCGGCCTGGCCCCACCGCGACGCGGGCGCCACCCCGGGCCCCGCCACCGGCCCGCGCCTGGGGCCGCGATAGCTCAGCAGGCGCAGCACGAGCCACACCGGCACCACCACGGCGGCACCCGCCACCAGCGTTCGGCCGATATCGTGCAGCGCCGCGAAACCGGTGCCATAGAGCTGGGTAAAGGCGCGCCCGAGGTCGTTGACGATGTCGAGCGCGTCGAGCCCCAGCCAGGACATGAGGGCACCGACCAGGAGCGAGACCGCCACGAGGCGGAGCAGGACGGCCAGGGGCGAGCCGCCGAGGACACGGGTGGCGACGTTGTCGGTCATGGCGACGGGCTCCGGCCGGGACCGCCCCGGCGCGCCGGCTCATGTGAGCGCCGCGACGCGGTGGCACAAGGGCGCGGGCGCACGACGGCGTGATGCGGCGGCTTCACCGAATCTCCACGCTTGTCGCCGAAGACTGTCGCAATTATCCAGGCCACAGCCGGGACCATGGCGCGGCTTTCATCAGCGGGAGAGCCCCATGGGCCGCAGGTATTTCGGGACGGACGGCATTCGCGGGCGCGCCAACGGCGTCATCACGCCCGACCTCGCCATGAAGGTCGGGCAGGCCACGGGCCTGCTGTTCCAGCGCGGCAGCCATCGCCACCGCGTCGTCATCGGCAAGGACACGCGCCTGTCCGGCTACATGATCGAGAACGCCATGGTGGCGGGCTTCACCTCGGTCGGCATGGACGTGATGCTGCTCGGGCCCATGCCGACGCCGGCCATCGCCATGCTGACCCGCTCCATGCGGGCCGACATCGGCGTGATGATCTCGGCCTCGCACAACGCCTACGAGGACAACGGCATCAAGCTGTTCGGCCCCGACGGCTTCAAACTGTCCGATGACGTCGAGGGGGAGATCGAAACCCTGCTCGACGAGGACCTCGGCCGCCGCCTGTCGAAGTCGCCGGCGCTGGGCCGGGCCATGCGGGTCGACAGCGCCCAGTCCCGATACATCGAGTTCGCCAAGCGCACCCTTCCCCGCCAGCTCTCGCTCGAGGGCCTGCGCATCGTCCTCGATTGCGCCAACGGCGCCGCCTACAAAGTGGCGCCCGACGCGCTCTGGGAGCTCGGCGCCGAGGTCTTCTCGATCGGCGTCGCGCCCGACGGCTTCAACATCAACCACAACGTCGGCTCGACCTCGCCCGAGGCGCTGGTCGCCAAGGTGCGCGAGATGCGGGCCGACGTCGGCATCGCGCTCGACGGCGACGCGGACCGCCTGCTGATGGTGGACGAGAAGGGCACGGTCGTCGACGGCGACCAGATCATGGCGGTCATCGCCCAAAGCTGGATGGAGGACGGCCGGCTCGCCAAGCCCGGCCTCGTCACCACCGTCATGTCGAACCTCGGCCTCGAGCGCTACATCGAGTCGCTCGGCCTTTCCATGGTTCGCACGGCGGTGGGCGACCGCTACGTGCTGGAGCACATGCGCGAGCACGGCTACAACGTCGGCGGCGAACAATCGGGGCACGTCATCCTGTCCGACTTCTCGACGACGGGGGACGGCCTCGTGGCGGCCCTGCAGGTGCTGGCCGTGGTGAAGCGGCGCGACCGGGCGGTCAGCGAGGTCTGCCACCGCTTCGAGCCCCTGCCCCAGGTCCTGAAGAACGTGCGTTTCGTCGATCGCCGCACCCTCGGCCAGGACAGCGTCATCCGGGCGATCGACGGCGGCCGCGAGCGGCTCGGCGCGTCCGGGCGCCTGCTCATCCGCCCCTCGGGCACCGAGCCCGTCATCCGCGTCATGGGCGAGGGCGACGACCGGCTCCTGGTCGAGACCGTGGTGGACGAGGTCTGCGCCTCGCTGTCGGCCCATTCGGCCGCGCTCGCGGCGGAGTGAGGGCGCCGGCACCCCGGGTGGGACGGCTCGGAACAACCGCGCCGTCTTAACCTTCCGTTCAGGCTTTCGTGGACCCGACGGCTCGCGCCGTGTGACCGTGCGACCTCCCCAAGTCGCCGCGCGGATCGCGCCAGTCGAGGTCAGCACGCATGTCGCCGCCATCTCTCTCCACCTCCTCCACGCTGGCCGTTACCAGCCCGGGCGGCGTCACGTCGACGTCGTCCCAGACCGTGACGGGCCTCTTCACCGAAATGGCAGGCGCCTGCGCGGCCGGCAGGCTCGTGACCCTCGACGACGACGGCGCGACGGTCGGCACCGCCGTCGTGGCGCGAGACGGGACGTGGTCGAGCGACGTGCTCCTCACCCATCTCGGGGCGAACGGCATCACGGCCCGGACGACCGACGCGGGCGGCCGGGCCGTGGCGAGCGCGCCCGTCACGCTGACGCTGACGGCGGTGCTGTCCCCGCCGAGCGGCGGCATCGCGTTGCCGGCCCAGGACAGCGTGCATCCGCTGCACGGCGCCGCGCTGTCGGCCGCCGGCGCCGCCGAAGCCTTCGTGTTCACCGCGCATCCCGGGCACGACACCGTCACGGGCTTCGGCCTTTCGGGCGCCGGGGCGGACCTTCTGTCCTTCTCCCGCCACAGCTTCGCGGGGTTCGCCGACGTGCTGCGCCACACCACCCTGTCGGGCGACGGAGCCGTCATCCACCTGTCACCGCGCGACAGCGTCACGCTGGTCGGCGTCAGCAGGCAGGACCTCCGGACGCATCCGGGCGCCGTCGCGTTCCACCCCTGAGCCGGCGCGCGGGCCGCGGGGTCCGTGACGAGAGCCGCATCGGCTTTCTCCGAGGCGCCTCGGCGTTTCCCGAGGCAACGAGACCGCTCTCGATTGGACGTCGGACCGAATGCGCCGAAGGCCGGACTGCCGGCGGAGCCCCGTCGCGCCGGCATCGTCCCGACATCGGTGCTGCGGCGGTGCGCCCGGCCGGGTTGCCAACCGCCCGGAACCGTTGGAAACGACCCGGCGGCGGCGCAGCAGGATTGCGTGGTCGTCCCGGACCGGCGCGGCCAGCGCCTTGTCCGGCCGGTGGCGTCAGGCGTGAAGCGACAGGGTGCTCATGTTCTGGCGCAGCTGGGCCTTGGTGACGCCGAAGATCTCCACGCTCTCGGTCGTCGACACGTGGACGACGGCATCCCCGCCCGACATGGTCGTGTGGCGCAGGATGTCGGCCACCGACGAGAAGTTCTGCTTCGAGAAGCTCAGCACGTCGTGGTCGGCGCCCAGGGCCTGGAAGTCCTGCACCCAGGCCTGGCCGGGGTGGGCGCGGAACACGAAGGTGTCGGCGTTGCCGGTGCCGGAGACTTCGCCGTCGTAGGACGCGACGATGCGATGGGGAGACGAACCCGTGGCGGTGGCGGACCCACCGTCCGCCGAAGCCGCCGCCGGGGCCGCCGCGGCCGACAGGCTCGTCGCCGTGGCCGCCATGGCCTGGCCGTTGACGGAATAGCCGAGGACGTCGAGCAGGGCGTAGTCCGTCGACGAGAAGTGGCTCGCCAGGCCCGCGGTCGTGTCGCCGAACGTGTCGCCGTAGACGCTCGACGCCCAATCGGCCACATCGCCCCCACCGAGCGGGTTGTTGAAGGCCTGCAGCATGGTCTGACCGTCGACCGAGAAGCTGCCGGCGCCCGGCGTGGTGTCGCGCTGGCCCGCACCGGTGTAGCGGAAGAGGTCCGCCGGCCCGTAAACGTTCGGCGTGCTGCCGCCGAGGTAGCCGACGCGGCCGAAGACCTCGGAGAACTCGTGTTCGAGGACGCTGATCACGTCGTAGGTGCCGGCCGCGATCTGTCCGCCGGGGCTGAAGGTATATTGCCGGGAACTGTCGAGCCCGACATAGCCGTCGACCGTGCCGGGGGTGGAACCGGGCTGCGTGCCGATCGCCTTCTGCAGGGCCAGGGGGACGTAGAACTGGCCGCCGTTCGTCGGGTCGGCCGCCGGCAGGGCCGCATAGGCGGCCTGGTCGGTGCCGGTGGTGGCGCTGTTCTTGAGGGCGGCGGTGAAGGCCGCGTAGCTGAGATAGGTCCCGCTGGACTGGTTCTGCGCCAGGGTGCCGGCCTTGATGGCCGCGCCGTTCTCCTCGCCCCAGCCCATCGCGATGGTGAGCGAGATGGGGTTGGTGATCAGCGCGTCGTACTGGGCCACGACATAGGCGACGGCGCTCTTGAACCACGACGGAGCAGACGTCGTACTGGCGTCGTAGGAGATCTGAATGTCCATCATCGTGTTCCGGTCAGGGCTGGATCTGACCACTAATCTGCCGACGACCTCGCCAACGACCCACTAATCGAAATGGTAATCGCAAGATGAAACCGGCTCTTTCTCCGGACCATGTCGCGTTAAAACTCGATAACCTATCCGACGTCGGAATCTTTATGCTAAAATCCAGCTTGAGAGACTCGGTAAACGAACTGTTCTGGCGTCGTCGGAGGCCGGCCGCGGGACTGCGCTTGTCCTGACGGAGGCGGGCCGATCATGGCGCGATCTGTCCGGCAGCGGTCCGGCCCAGGCCTTTCGCCGCCTTCCGGCAGGCCTAGGATCGCGTCATCGCCCCTCGCCACAACGGTGTCCTGACATGGCCTCCAACGACTGCGCCCTCCTCGTGATCGATGCCCAGGAATCCTTCCGCCACCGTCCCTATTTCTCCGACGCCGATCTCCCTGCCTACTTGTCGCGTCAACAGGCCCTCATCGACGGGGCGATGCGGGCGGGGATGCCGATCGTCCAGGTCTTCCACGTCGAGGACGAGGGGGCCTTCTCGGAAGCCTCCGGGCTCGTCGTCGCGCTGGAGCCGCTCCGCATCCGCCCCGACACGGTCGTCCACAAGCGCCGGCACAGCGCCTTCGTCGGGACGGGGCTGGAAGACTGGTTGGCGGCGTCCCGCATGCGCCGCCTCGTCGTCTCCGGCATCCGCACCGAACAATGCTGCGAGACGACGGCGCGCCATGCGTCCGACCTCGGCTATGCCGTGGACTACGTGGGCGAGGCGACCTTGACGTTCCCCATGACCGACGCTGCCGGCCGCGTCTGGAGCGCCGCCGAGATCCGGGCCCGGACCGAACTCGTCCTGGCCGGTCGCTTCGCCCGGATCGTCACGGTCGACGCCGCCCTCGCCGGGTGGACCGACGTGCCTGCCCCATGAGCGACGCCGCCGCGCGCGAGATCCCCGTCGTCGTCGTGGTGCCGCCCCGCGTGCTGCTTCTGGATCTCGCCGGGCCGCTGGAGGTGCTGCGCAAGGCCAACCTCGACCAGACGCGGGTGCGCTTCCGCATCGGCTATGTCGGCCCCTGCCGGTCCGGAGGGAGCTCCATCGGCCTGTCGCTGGCCGGCATCGCGCCCCTCCCCGACACCCTGCCGGACGGCGCCCTCGTCCTGGTGCCGGGCGCGACGGACCAGCCCTCCGGTGAAGACCACGGCGCGCGGGACGACGACCTGCGCGCCGAGGCCGAGATCGTCGCCTGGCTCACGCGCGCGATCCGCCCGGGCCTGCGCCTGCTGTCCATCTGCTCCGGCGCCCTGCTCTGCGGCCGCGCCGGCCTGCTCGACGACCACGACTGCACGACCCACCACGGGACCGTGGCCGAACTCGCCCGCATCGCTCCCCGCGCCCGCATCCGTGAGAACCGCCTCTTCGTGGAGGACCGCGAGCGCCTGACCAGCGCCGGCATCACGGCGGGGATCGACCTGATGCTGCATCTCGTCGGCCGCGAGGCCGGGCCCGCGACGGCCCTCGCCGTCGCCCGCTACCTCGTCGTCTACCTCCGCCGCGGCGGCGACGACCCGCAGCTGTCTCCCTGGCTGGAAGGCCGCAACCACATCCACCCCGCGATCCACCGGGCCCAGGATGCCGTGGCGGCCGACCCCGCGCGGGACTGGTCGGTCGAGGCGTTGGCCACCCTGGCCCATGCGAGCCCCCGCCACCTGTCGCGGCTGTTCAACGCCCATTCCGGCATGAGCGTCACCGATTACGTCAATCGGATGCGGCTGGCGCTGGCGAGGGACCTCGTCGTCGCGTCGCGGCTGCCGATGGACGGGGTGGCGGACCGCTGCGGCTTCGCCTCGACGCGCCAGTTCCGCCGGGTCTGGAACCGCTTCCACCGGGAGTCGCCGAGCCACATGCGCCGGGCGCGGGGTGGGTGACGCGTCACGCCGCGGCGTCGAAGCCTTCCGGGAAGACATGCGATCCCTCCGGCCCGAGCGGGAGCGGCACGACCCACCGCACGGCCGCGAGGGCGAGGGGCCCGTAGACGTGCGGGAACAGGGCGCCGCCCCGCGAGGGTTCCCAGCGCAGCGCGGGCCCGAGCGCTTCGGCGGCGACGGCGACCAGCACGAGGTCGGCGACGCCGGCGAAATGCCGGGCCGCCGTCTCGCGCGCCTGCCCGGCGGTGGACAGGTGGATGAACCCGTCGGCCTCGTCCACGGGCGCGCCGCGGAACAGGCCGGCGGCCTCGGCGTCGCGCCACAGCGCCGCGGGCACGATCTTGTAGATGAGGCTCGTCACGGGCCCTGCTCCAGACTATCGACGGGATCCTGAGGCGTCCTACCACGGCGCGGGCGCCCCGAGGATGACCAACCATGCAGGACCGGGAAATCGCCGCCATCGCGGGCTGGCTCGTCGAGCGCGGGCTGGCCGGCGCCTCCGAGACCGAGCTGATGCACGGGTTCTGCTCCCGTCTCGGGGAGGTGGGCCTGCCGGTCTCGCGCGCCCTCACGCTCGTCGATACGCTGCACCCCGTCTACGAGGGCCGGGCCTTCCACTGGCGCAACGACGGCGTCGGCGAGACCACGATGGGCGAATACGGGCGGACGAACGTCGGCGAGGCCGCCGAAACCTGGCGGCGCTCGATCTTCCACCACATCGTCGAGACCGGCTGCGGCGACCTGCGGCGGCGCCTCGGCCACGGCGACCCCTGCGACTTCCCCAACCTCGAGGACTTCCGCGGCGACGGCCACGTCGACTACCTCGCGCTGGTGACGCCCTTCGCGCGGGACGGCGCGTTCGGCGAGATGGACTGCGTCTATTCGCACTGGATGACGCGCGAGGCCGCGGGTTTCTCCGACGGCGACGTGGCGGCGCTGCGCCAGCTCCTGCCCGTCCTGGCGCTGGCGCTGAAGAGCGCCTCGCTGGCCCGCATCGCCCGCACGCTGGTCGAGGTGTATCTCGGCCGCGACGCGGGCGCGCGCGTGCTCAGCGGCCGCATCTCGCGCGGCGTCGCCGACAAGATCACGGCGGTCCTGTGGTTCTCGGACCTGCGGGGCTACACCGCCATCTCGGACACGGCGCCTCCGGGCGAGATCATCCCGCTGCTCAACGACTATGCCGAAGCCGTGGTGTCGGCGATCGACGAGGCGGGCGGGGACGTGCTCAAGCTGATCGGCGACGGCATCCTGGCGATCTTCGAGGCCGAGGACCGGGCCGAGGCCTGCCGCTGCGCCCTCGCGGCGGAAGCCGGCCTGAGGCGGCGGCTGGCGGAGTTGAACCTGCGGCGCGCGGCGGAGCGCCGCCCCGTCACCACCGTCTACCTCGGCCTGCACATCGGCACGGTCTTCTACGGCAACATCGGCTCGGAAAGCCGCCTCGACTTCACCGTCGTGGGCCCGGCCGTGAACGAGGTGAGCCGCATCGCCGCCATGTGCCGCTCCGCCGACCGCTCCGTCCTGCTCTCGTCGGACTTCCGCGCCGCCGCGCCGGATGCCGCGCGGCACCACATCGTCTCGGTCGGGCGCTACGCGCTGCGCGGCGTCGGCCGGGCGCAGGAACTGTTCACGCTCGACGAGCGCGCCTGAACCCGCGCGACGCGCCGGACCGGCGGTCCCGGGCCGCGCATGGTTAACACTTCCCTCAACCTCTTCGCCGATCCTGTCCGGCATCGCGGCCCCGTGCCGCTCCCGCGATCGCGAGGTCGGTCATGCGCACCATAGCCCTGGTCACCCAGAAGGGCGGTTCCGGCAAGAGCACGCTGTCGGCGTCCCTCGCCGTCGAGATGCAGGCGCGGGGCGAGACGGTCTTCCTCGTCGACATGGACCCGCAGCGGTCCCTCGCCACCTGGGCCAGGGGGCGGACGGACCGTCGCCTGGCCGGGGCTGCGGTCGGCCCGGGCCAGCTCACCGAGGTCCTCGGCTCCCTCGCCGACCGCGGGGTGACGCTCGCCATCATCGACACGCCCGCCAGCCTTTCGGCGGCGTCCGAAGCCGCCATGCTGGCGGCCGACCTCATCGTCATCCCGGTCCGCCCGACGATCTTCGACATCTGGTCGAGCGAGGCGACCTGGCAGCGCGTCCGCGCCCTCGGCCGGGACTGCGCTTTCGTGCTGAACCAATGTTCCAGCCTGCAGGGCAGCCGGCGCGTCCGCGAGGGGGCCGCGGCGCTCGCCGCCATGGGCGGCCTGCTTCAGCCTCTCATCACGGCCCGGGTGGAGTTTCAGGACGCGATGCAGCGCGGCCTCGGGCCGACGGAACTCGACCCTCACGGGCCCGCCGCGGAGGAGATCAGGCAGCTCTGCGAGTCGATCCGCCGCCGCATGGCCCGCGACCGGTTCCAGGGCCGGTCGGCCCCGATGGCGGCGTGACCCCGCCCGCCCGGCGCGGCGTCGCGCCGGGCGGGCGGGTCACTCGGCGGCCTCGCGATGCGGCACCGGGCGCTCGCGCGGCAGGAGGTCGGGCTCGCCGGCCGCCACGTCGGCATGGTGCAGCCCACCGCCGCCGAGCCATTCCGACAGGCGGTCGAGGTAGATGTAGATGACCGGCGTGGTGAACAGCGTCAGCGCCTGGCTGACGATGAGGCCACCCACCATGGCGTAGCCGAGCGGCTGGCGGATCTCCGAGCCCGTGCCGGTGCCCAGCATCAGCGGGATGCCGCCGAGCAGCGCCGCCATCGTGGTCATCAGGATCGGCCGGAAGCGCAGCAGCGCCGCCTTGCGCACCGCTTCGGCCGCCGGCAGGCCCTCGTCGCGCTCCGCCACGATGGCGAAGTCGACCATCATGATCCCGTTCTTCTTGACGATGCCGATGAGCAGGATGACGCCGATCAGCGCGATGAGGCTGAAGTCGTAGCCCGCCGCCATGAGGATCGCCAGCGCCCCGACGCCGGCCGACGGCAGGGTCGACAGGATGGTGAGCGGGTGGATGAAGCTCTCGTAGAGCATGCCGAGGATGATGTAGACCACGACCAGTGCCGCCACGATCAGCAGCGGCACCGTGCTCAGCGACTGCTGGAAGGCCTGGGCGGTGCCCTGGAACGTCCCCTGGACCGTGGCCGGCAGGTTCAGCTCGGCCTGCGCCTGGGAGATGGCCGCGGTGGCCTGGCTGAGCGCCGAGCCCGGCGCCAGGTTGAACGAGATGGTGACGGCCGGGAACTGGCCCTGGTGGCTGATCGACAGCGGCTGCGTGGGGTCCGTGGTCCAGTGTGCCAGGGCCGAAAGCGGCACGTCGCCGCCCGTCACGGGCGAGTGGATGTAGAGCTTGGTCAGCGAATCGACCTTGCCCTGCAGCTCCGGGAGGATCTCCAGGATGACGTGGTAGCTGTTCACCTGGGTGAAATACTGCGTCACCTGGCGCTGGCCGAAGGCGTCGTAGAGCGTGTCGTCGACGAGCTGGGCCGAGATGCCGTAGCGGGCCGCCTGGTCGCGGTCGATGGTCAGCGTCAGCGTGGTGCCGGCGGACTGCTGGTCGGTGGCGACGTCGCGCAGTTCCGGCAGGGTCTTCAGCTTGGCGAGCAGCCGCGGCGACCAGGTGTTGAGCTCGTCGAAGTTCGGGTCCTGCAGCGTATATTGGAACTCGGTGCGCGACGAGCGGCCGCCGACGCGGATGTCCTGCGCGGCCTGCATGAACAGGGCGGCGCCCTGGACCTTGGCGATCTGCGGCCGCAGGCGGGCGATGATCTGCTGGGCAGAGGCGTCGCGCTCTTCCCGCGGCTTGAGGGTGATGTAGATGCGGGCGTTGTTGGTGGCGCCCGTGCCGCCCGTGGCCATGGCCACCGAGAACACGCCGGGGTCCTTGCGCACGATGGCGCCGAGGTCCTCGACCTTGCGCGACATCTCGGCGAAGGAGATGTCCTGCGAGCCTTCCGCCTGGCCGATGATGAGGCCCGTGTCCTGGCTCGGGAAGAAGCCCTTGGGGATGATGGCGAAGAGATAGACGGTGAGGCCGACGGTGGCGAAGAACACCAGCAGCGTCGCGAAGCGCCAGCGGATGCAGACGTCGAGGCCCCGCGCGTAGCCGTTCAGCATGGCGTCGAACAAGCGCTCGCTCAGCATGTAGAGCCGGCCGTGCTTGGCGTGCTTGTGGTCCTTCATGAACTTGGCCGCCATCATGGGCGTCAGGGTCAGGGACACGAAGGCCGAAACCAGGATCGTCATGGCCAGCGTGATGGAGAACTCGCGGAACAGCCGCCCCACGATGCCGCTCATCAGCAGGAGCGGGATCAGCACGGCGATGAGCGAGATGGAGATCGACAGGATGGTGAAGCCGATCTCGCCCGCGCCCTTCATGGCGGCGTCGAAGGGCTTCATGCCCTCCTCGAGGTGGCGCTCGATGTTCTCCAGCATGACGATGGCATCGTCGACCACGAAGCCGACCGAGATGGTGAGCGCCATCAGGGACAGGTTGTCGAGGCTGTAGCCCGCCACCCACATCAACGCCACCGCGCCGAGCAGCGCGAGCGGCACCGTGATGGACGGGATGATCGTGGCCCACATGTTGCGCAGGAACACGAAGATCACCATCACGACGAGCCCGATGGTGAGGGCCAGCGTGAACTGCACGTCGTCGACGGAGGCGCGGATCGTCGTCGTCCGGTCGGACAGGATCCCGATCTGGATGCCGGCCGGGATGGAGGCCTGCAGGCGGGGCAGCTCGTGCTTGATCTTGTCGACGATGTCGATGACGTTCGCGCCGGGCTGCTTGAAGATGATGAGGAAGACGCCGCGCTTGCCGTTGGCCCAGGCCGCTTCCTTGGCGTTCTCGGCCGCCGGCACCGCCGTGCCGATGTCGCTGATCCGCACGGGACCGCCGTTGCGGTAGGCGACGATGGTGTTGTCCCAGCTCTTGGCGTCGAGCAGCTGGTCGTTGGCATAGATGGTGAAGGACTGGCGCGCGCCGTCGATGTTGCCCTTGGCGGAATTGACGGTGGTGACGGACAGGACGTTACGCACGTCCTCGAGCGACAGCCCCTTGGTGACGAGCTTGGCGGGGTCGATCTGCACCCGGATCGACGGCTTCTGCTCGCCGCCGATGGACACCTGCGAGACGCCGGCGATCTGGCTGATCTGCTGGGCGATCTTGGTGTCGGCGTTGTCGTCCACAACCGTCAGCGGCAGGATGTCGGACGTCGCCGACAGCAGCATGATTGGCGAGTCGGCCGGGTTGACCTTGCGCCAGGTGGGCGGGCTCGGCAGGTTCTTGGGCAATTGCCCCGAGGCCGCGTTGATGGCGGCCTGCACGTCGTTGGCGGCGCCGTCGATGTTGCGGTCGAGGTCGAACTGGATGGTGATGGCGGAGGAGCCGAGCGAGGACGTCGAGGTGAGCTGCGACACGCCGGGGATTTGGGCGAACTGACGCTCGAGCGGCTGCGCCACGGAGGAGGCCATCGTGTCCGGGCTGCCGCCCGGCAGGCTCGCCGACACCTGGATGGTCGGGAAGTCGACCTGAGGCAGCGGCGCGACCGGCAGGAGCGGATAGGCGACGAGGCCGACGCAGAACACAGCCAGCATCAACAGCGTCGTGGCGATCGGGTGCCTGATGAAGGGGGCCGAGATTCCGCCGCTGATGGGCGCCGCGGGGGCGGGCGGCTCGCGGGTGGCACCGGGAGCGGTCACGCGGGTGTCGCCGCTCATGCTCAGGAATCCCGTTGCGCGGTCTGGGCGGCGGCGTCGGGCACCACGCGAACGGGCGTCTTGGCCTGCAGCCGGTACTGGCCCGCCGTCACCACCTTCTCGCCGCCCTTGATGCCTTCGGCCACCACTGCCGTGCTGTCGTCCGACAGGCTGACCTTGATGCGGCGGATCTCGACCTTGCTGTCGGGACCGATCACGAAGGCGTAGAGCCCGTCCGGCCCGTGCTGCACGGCCGAGAACGGCACCAGCACGACGCCCTTCAACGTCTTGACCTTGAGGCGCGTCGACACCGACAGGCCGGGCCAGAGCTTGTGGTCGGTGTTGGCGAAGGTGCCCTTCAGCCGGATGGTGCCGCTCGACGTGTCGATCTCGTTGTTGAACGTCTCGAGCATGCCGTCGGCGAGCGGCTTCGAGCCGTCCGAGGACAGCGCGCCGACGTCGAGCGGTCCCGCCTTGCGGCCTTCGGTGATGTCGGTCAGCGCATTCTCGGGCTCGGTGAAGACGACCGAGATCGGCTCGATCTGGGCGATCGAGACGATGCCGGTGGCGCTCGACGCGTTGACGATATTGCCCTGGTCGACGAGGCGGAAGCCGACCCGCCCCGTGATCGGCGCCTTGATGGTGGCATAGCCGAGCTGCACCGAGGCGTTCTCGATGGCGGCATCGTCGGAGGCGACCTGCGCGGTCAGCTGCGCCACCGATGCCGTCTGGGTGTCGAGCGTCTGCCGCGTCACGTAGTTGTTGCCGATCAGGGACTGCGATCGGGCGAGGTCCCGCTTGGTATTGTCGAGGTTGGCAGCATCCTGCTGCTTCTTGGCCTTGGCCTGGTCGAGCGCGGCCTGGTAGGGCCGCGGGTCGATCTGCACGAGGAGGTCGCCCTGGTGGACGATCTGCCCCTCGTTGAAGTTGATGGTCATCACCTGCCCGTCGACGCGGCTGCGGACCAGGACGGTGTTGTAGGGCTGGACGGTGCCCAGGCTGGTGAGGATCTGCGGGAAATCGCCGATGCGGGCGTCGACGGCGCTCACCGGCACGGCGGGAGCCTCCTTGGGGGCCGCCTTCGCCACCTCGTGCCGCGGCCCGACCCGGTCCATGGCGGCCTGGGCCACCGGGCCGAGGCGCGCCAGGGCGGGCTCGACATAGGGCCGGACCCTGTCCCACGCGACGGCCATGCCGACGCCGACGCAGGCCACGGCGATCAGGACAAGGCGCAGGGCGGTGCGCCGCGGGCGCTCGGACATGGGCTTTCCTCAGCAACGGCGTGGACGTCGACGGCGGCAGCCCGATCGGCCCGCCGCTCCTCCGCGGCCCCATGGGGCCTGGCAGGACCGGTGGCGCCCGGGAAGGGGTGGATCGTCCCGCCCGGTCGCGGCCACCACCGGTCCGCACGGCGCGAGCCGCCGTCACGGGGCTCGGCGATCCTTCTCGTCATCATAGGTAGGGCGGGCGCGACGCGGCATCGAGTAAAAACTTGTTCATGCGCCGGGAACAACTCACGGCGGACCGCCATGCGCCCAGAGCAGACCGCCCGCCGGCGGGCGGCGCCTCAATCAGCGGTTCGCGGCCGGCACCCCGAACGTGGTGGGGGGCGGCACTGGGATCGATTGGCCGGAGACCGGCGGGCCGCGATCGCGCCTCGGCCGGATGATCCGAACGCCGTTCTGGATCTCGACGTCCTGGTCGGCGATGTCGGGGAAGCCGGGCGGCAGCGCGACCGGCGGCACGGCGGCGGGCGGGACAGCAGCGGGCGGCGGCGGGGCGGGCGGCGGCGGGGCGGGCGGCGGCGCGATGCGCTCGATCGGCGAGACGGCCCGGGGGCGGCCCCGGTCGCCGTCGTCGCGCAGCCAGGCGACCCCGATCAGGGCCGCCACGCCGAGGGCGGCCAGGAGCGCCACGGCGAGCGGTGGTGACAGGATCGGGACGGAGCGGGCGGGCTCGGCGCGGTTCACCCCCAGCGGGTCGAAGAGTCCGTCGCCCGCCATCCGATCTCCCGTCGGTATGGCCGTGGCCCGGAAGGCTCCGGGCCGCGGCTGCAAGAGGTGTCGTGAAGGGATCCGGACCCGGGCCGGAAACGCCGGCCCGGTCCCGGTCAGTTCTTCGGCGCGTCGGTCTTGGGCATGTCCGGCTTGGGCATGTCCGGCTTGGGCATATCGGCCTTCGGCGCGTCGGTCTTGGGCGCGTCGCCCTTGGGGGCCTCGACCTTGGGGGCCTCGACCTTGGCGGCTTCGCTCTGTGCCGAACCCGGCTTGGTCATGGCGGCGGCCTTGGCGGCGTCCTCCGCCGTCGATGCTTTGGTGGTGACGCCGCGCAGCAGGTTCAGGGCCGCGATCAGCTGCTTGTCGTTCTTGGCGTCCGGCGGCACATAGGCCTGCGAACCCTGCTTCTCGTCAGAGGTGGCGCCGTTCATCAGGTGCCCCTTGAGCGACGCCTCGCCCTTCGTGTCGTCCTTGCCCTTGAGGTCGTCCGGCACGTCCTCGAGCACCACCTGCTCGGGCTCGATCCCCTTGGCCTGGATGGACCGGCCGGAGGGCGTGTAGTAGCGCGCCGTGGTCAGGCGCAGGGCGCCGTTCTGGCCGAGCGGGATGATGGTCTGCACCGAGCCCTTGCCGAAGGAGCGCGTGCCCATGATGGTGGCGCGCTTGTGGTCCTGGAGGGCGCCGGCGACGATCTCGGAGGCCGAGGCGGAGCCGCCGTTGATCAGCACCACCATGGGCTTGCCGTGGCTGAGGTCGTAGCCCGGCCGGGCGTTGTAGCGCTGCGTCTCGTCGGCGTTGCGGCCGCGCGTCGACACGATCTCGCCGTGGTCGATGAAGGCGTTCGATACCTCGATCGACTGGTCGAGCAGCCCGCCCGGGTTGTTGCGCAGGTCGACGATGTAGCCCTTGAACTTGTCGTTCGGGATGTCCGTCGCGAACTTGGCCATGGCCTGCTTCAGGCCGTCGAACGTCTGCTCGTTGAACTGGGTGATGCGGATGTAGCCGACATCGTCCTTCTGCTCGAACTTCACCGACTTGATGGTGATGACGGCACGGTTCAACTTGTAGTCCGTGCCGTCCTTGTCCTTGCCGCGGACGATCTTCAGCGTCACCGGGGTACCGACGGCGCCGCGCATCTTGTCGACGGCCTGGTTCAGCGTCATGCCCGAGACGGCGTCGCCGTCGATCGCCGTGATGAGGTCGCCCGACAGGATGCCGGCCTTGGATGCGGGCGTGTCGTCGATCGGCGTGACGACCTTGATGCTGCCGTCCTCCTGGCTGACCTCGATGCCGAGGCCGCCGAACTCGCCGCGCGTCTGCACCTGCATGTCGCGGTAGGCCTTGGCGTCCATGTAGCTCGAATGGGGATCGAGCGAGGTCAGCATGCCGTTGATGGCCGCCTCGACCAGCTTCCCCTCGTCGGGCTTCTCGACATAGTCGGTGCGGATCTTCTCGAACACGTCACCGAACAGGTTCAGGTTGCGGTACGTGTCGGAATTGGCGGCCTGGGCCGGGCTCCCCGACAGGAGCGTCGTCTGGAGGGCGACCGTCGCAGCCGTCGCGCCGAGCGCCGCGCCCGCCACGACCATGGAAACCTTGCGCATCATCCGCGGACCTTTTCCAACTCGGCTTTCGCCCACCATGGGCTCGGGTCGATCGCCGCCCCGTCTTTTCGGAACTCAACATAAAGAACGGGCTGGGCCGCGCCAAGGGCGATCGCCGCTGCCGTCTTCACCGATCCGTCCCCCATGGTGCCGAGCGGCTCCCCCATGAGGACGAACTGCCCCGGCACCACGTCGACCCGGACCAGGCCGGCGAGGACGATGTAGTAGCCGTCGCCGGCGTTGAGGATGAGGAGCTGGCCGTAGGAGCGGTAGGCTCCGGCGAAGGCCACCCAGCCGTCCGCCGGCGCCGTCACCAGGGCGCCGGGCCGCGTCGCCAGGGTGAGGCCCCGCTCCTGGCCACCGTAGCTGTCCGCGGCGCCGAAGCTCTTGATGGCGCGGCCGGCGACCGGCAGCGGCAAATGGCCCCTGCTGTCGCCGAAGGCCACGGCGGGGGCGAGGCGCGCGGGATCGTGCGATGCCGCCGCAGCCTTGGCCTCGACGCCGGCGGCATCGGCGACCGCGGCGCTCCGCCGCGCCGCATCGGCGGCCCGCGCGGCATCGGCGGCGCGCCGCGCGGCGGCGACGTCGCTTTCGAGCCGGGACACGAGGTCCTTCAGGCTCGTGGCCTGGCGGGCGAGTTCGGCCGAGCGCTGGCTGTCCTGGTCCAGCGTCCCCTCGGCGGCCGTCTGGGCGGCCTGCCGCGCCGCCACGAGGGCGGCGAGGCGCGTGCGCTCGGCGCCGAGCGACGCCACCTCGCCGGCGAGGGCGTCGCGCTGGTCCACGATGGCGGCCCGGAGCCGGGTCAGTTCGGCGAGGTCGGACGCCAGCGACTCGGCGGCGGCGCGCATGCCCGGCACGGCCGCGCCCAGCACCATGGAGGTGCGGATGGCGCGCAGCACGTCGGCCGGGTTGGCGAGCAGGGCCGGAAGAGGATGCAGGCCCATGCGTTCCAGCGCCGCCAGGATCTCGGCGATGGCGGCCCGGCGCGACAGCAGCGACCCCCGGATGGCGTCGGCGCTGCCGGTGAGGAGGTCGAGCCGCGTCTCGGTGTCCGATGCTTTGGCTTCGGCGGCGCGGACGCGGGCCGTGGTGTCGATCAGGGCGGCGTTGAGGCGGACCCGGTCGGCCCTGATCGTTTCGACGAGGTCCTCGGCCCGGCGCCGGTCGGCTTCCGCTGCGGCGGCGGCGGCGCTGGCGGCGTCGAGGTCGTGGCGCCGCGCCGCCAGGGCGTCGTCGGCCGGTGCGGCGCCCTCCGCGGCCCGGGCCGGCAGGCCGGCGCATCCCGCGACGCAGAGCGACGCGAGAACCAGTGCCCGCCATCCCGTTCCCGAAGCCGCTCGCATCGTGGCCTTCCGCGGCGGTCCCGACGCCGCCGACGCCAGGACGCTAGGACGGCGTCGAGTCGCCATTGTGGCGGATGCATTGCGCCCTGGCGTCGCGCCGGCGCCGCCGCGTCGAACTCCGTGGCTCCACCGAACCTGTGCCGGCACGGCCTCCGGAAATGCCGCCCTCTCGGTTCCCAGGGAAAGCGGTTGTGCTTCGCAGAGTTCAAGCCAGCCAGTCGGGGACCCGGTCGAGCCCGATGAGGTCGTCGTAGCCGGTCCGCGGGCGGATCACGGCGAACCGGTCCCCGTCCACCATCACCTCGGGGACCAGCAGGCGGGAATTGTAGGTGCCGGCCTGGACGGCGCCGTAGGCGCCCGCCGACTTCACGGCGAGGAGGTCGCCGGCCACGACGGCCGGGAAGAGGCGCGCCCGGGCCAGGTAGTCGCCCGTTTCGCAGACCGGCCCGACGATGTCGGCCGGCTCGTCCGGCTCGCCCGGCCGGGGTTCCCGCACCGGCACGATGTCGTGATGCGCCTCGTAGAGGGTCGGGCGGATCAGGTCGTTCATGGCGGCGTCCACCACCACGAAGCGCTTGTCGCCCCCCTGCTTGACCAGGATGACGCCCGCCACCAGCACGCCGGCATTGCCCACGAGGTAGCGGCCCGGCTCCAGCACCACCGTGACGCCGGCGCCGGCGAAATGCGCCTTCGCCAGGGCCGCGTAGCGCTCGGGCCCGAAGGCTTCCGCGTCCTGGCCCGCGCGGTAGGGGATGCCGAGGCCGCCCCCGAGATCGACGTGGTTGATGGCGTGTCCCTCGGCCCGCAGCATCGCCAGCGTGTCGGCCATGACGGCGAAGGTGCGGTCGAAGGGGCCGAGGTCGGTGATCTGGGAGCCGATGTGCATGTCGATGCCGGTGACGGCGATGCCGGGCAGGCGCGCCGCCTCGGCATAGACGTCGCGGGCGCGCCCGATCGGGATGCCGAACTTGTTCTCCGCCCTGCCCGTCGAGATCTTGGCGTGGGTGCCGGCGTCGATGTCCGGGTTGAGCCGCAGGGCGATCCGGGCGACCGTGCCCTTGGCGGCCGCGATCCGCGACAGCGTCAGCAGTTCGGGCTCCGATTCGACGTTGAAGCCGTGGATGTCCTCGTCGAGCGCCAGCGCCAGTTCGCCCTCGGTCTTGCCGACGCCCGAGAAGGTGATGCGGCGGCCCGGCACGCCGGCGGCGCGGGCACGGCGCAGTTCGCCGCCCGACACCACGTCCATGCCGGCGCCCAGCCCGGCGAAGAGCCGCAGCACCGCCTGGTTGGAATTGGCCTTCATGGCGTAGCAGACCATGCTGGGCAGCGGCGCGAAGGCGTCGGCGAAGCCGCGGTACTGCGCCTCCATGGCGGCGCGGGAATAGCAGTAGAACGGGGTGCCGACGGCGGCGGCGATCTCGGCCAGGGCCACGCCTTCGGCGTGGAGGGCACCGTCGCGGTAGGGGAAGGGCGTCACGGCGAGGTCTTCTACAGGATGGGGTCGAGCACGAAGGGCTGGTTCGGGGCGCGGATCGCCGGGTTGGGCACCCGCTTGTGGATGCCCGATTTCGAGTCCTTCGCCTTCTGGGCCGCCGCGATCGATTCGGGCGTCGGCGGGGGCTCGAGGCGGCCGCGCCGGCCGCATCCCGCCAGGGCCACGCCGACGGCCAGCACCAGGACGAGGGCCCGAACGGCCGGAATGGGACTGGGACGCGCCAAGATCATCTCCGAAGGAACGCGGGCACTCGCGCGTGGCAGGCTGTCGCCGACACGCGCCGATCGACCGTGCGAGCCTGCTCGCAGGCCTGCCACACATAGCGACCTTCACGGCAGAAAGCTTTAAGGTTCGGGCGTGGTGCGGCCGCGCCGCGCCGATACTTCGCCCCTGCGCCGAGGATGTCACGCCCGCATGCCCGCCCTGGGGTCCCCGTCCCTCGACCAGCTCCGCACCTTTCTCGCCGTGGCGCGGGACGGGAGCTTCTCCGCCGCGGCCCGCTCGCTCAACCGCACGCAGTCGGTCGTCAGCTACACGATCGCCAACCTCGAGGAACAGCTCGGCGGCCTGACGCTCTTCGACCGCACGGGCCGCCGCCCCGTCCTCACCGAGGCCGGGATCACGCTGCTGGCCGAGGCCCGCAAGGTGTCGCTCGGCGTGGACGGCCTGCGGGCCCGGGCGGCGGGCCTGCTGGCCGGGCTCGAGCCGGAGCTGACGGTGGTGGTGGACGTCATGCTGCCGACCGCGACGCTGGTCGCCGTCCTGGTCGCCTTCCGGGCGACCTTCCCGACCGTGACGCTGCGGCTGTCGGTCGAGGCGCTCGGGGCCGTCGCCAAGCTGGTGCTCGACGGCACCTGCGCGGTGGGGGTCAGCGGGCCGCTGGCGCGCGCCCTCGTGGGGCTGAGCCAGCGGCAGGTCGCCGGGGTGCGGATGATCCCGGTCGCGGCGCCGGCCCACCCTCTCGGGAGCTGGCGCGGCCCCATCCCGCTCTCCGCGCTGCGCGACCATGTCCAGCTGGTGCTGACCGACCGCTCCGACCTGACCGAGGGGCAGGACTTCAACGTCCTGTCCCCCGAAACCTGGCGGCTCGGGGACCTCGGCGCCAAACACGCCCTGCTGCTCGCCGGCCTGGGCTGGGGCAGCATGCCGGAGCCCATGCTGGGGGACGATGTCGCGGCGGGGCGCCTCGTCGCCCTCGACATCGACGGGCGCGGCCCGGAGGACTACCGGATCTTCGCCGTCCACCGCACCGAAGCCCCGCCCGGCCCGGCCGGGCGCTGGTTCACCGAGCGGCTCGCCGCCGAAGCACAGGGCGGGCGCCCGGCGGCGGGCGTCAGGGCTTCGGCAGGTTCCGGGGCTGGAAGCGGGCCGGCGCCGGATAGGTGAGGACGCCGTCCTCCAGCTTGAAGCCCGATCCGGGCGGCGGCGGCGCAGGCGCCCGCTCCGCCACGGCCGGCGTCGGGCCCGGCCGCCCCGCGGCACGCGGGGCGGAGCGCTGCGGCGGGACCGGGATGGAGGCGCCGCGGATCACGAGGGGGGCGGCCGTCTCGTCGAGCGGGCGGGCGGCGAAGCGCACGGCGCGTCCCGTGCTGCCGGGCGACGGCGTGACGCTGTGCTCGGTCGGCGTATCGACGATATCGACGCCGTCCCAGCGCGGCCGGTAGCTCGCCGCCCCCGCGGCGCCGGGCGGCCAGGCCATGCAGGCGGCGTAGCGCCGGACGCACAGGGCCGCACTCGGGAAGGACGGGGTCTTGCCCTCGTATTCGGCCCGCGCGTTGGCGAAGGCGGTGTGGCAGACGGCGGGCGCGAGCGTGCGGGCCGCCACGCAATCGGCCTCGGTGTCGTAGGAGGCGAAGCGGCTGGGTCCGGCCGCTTCGGCGCCCCCGGCGAGCAGCATCCCCGCCACCGCGAGCCCCGCCGCCCCCCGACTCACCCGCGCTTTTCCCACCGGCCGTCCTCGTTCTGCTGCCAATAGGCTACGTCGTGGCCGGCCTTTTTCAAGGCGGACCACTGCAGCCGGGCGCCGGCCCGCTCCTCGGCGTCGTTGCCGTCGAACATGAGCACGACCCGCTCGTAGGGTCCGGCCTCGAGCGCCGCGACGACATCGGTGCCGTCCACCATGAAGCGGATGGCGGCGCCGTTCGGGTTGTCGGAGCCGGTCGTCAACACGATGGGCTGGAGCGCGGCGTCGCCGTCGCGCACCGTGCCGTGGGCCAGGAAGCTCGCCTCGTCGTAGGTCCAGAGCGCCTGGTCGAGCGCGTCCATCCGCTCGGTGCTGGCCGCCTGGACGGCGGCGCGCCAGCCCCGCTGCACCGATTTCTCGAGCAGCGCCGGCAGCGCCCGGTCCAGCGGCCAGCGGTCGAGATGGTAGAACCACACCTCGGCCACGGCCGCCTCAGCCTTCGTAATGGTCCGCCACGAGCCGGTCGAGCAGCCGCACGCCCCAGCCCGAGCCCCAGCTCTGGTTGACGTCGTCGGAGGGCGCTCCCATGCCGGTCCCGGCGATGTCGAGGTGGACCCAGGGCGTGTCGTTGGTGAAGCGCTGCAGGAACTGCGCCGCCGTGATCGAGCCGGCGTGGCGACCGCCGGTGTTCTTCATGTCGGCGAACTTGGAGTCGATGAGCTTGTCGTAGTTGGGCGTCAACGGCAGGCGCCACACCTTCTCGCCCGTCGCCCGGCCGGCCGCCCCCAGCCGCTCGGCGAGTTCGTCGTCGTTGGAGAACAGGCCGGCATGTTCGCTGGCCAGCGCCACCAGGATGGCGCCGGTGAGGGTCGCGAGGTCGATCATGAAGCGCGGCTTGAAGCGCTCCTGCACGTACCAGAGCGCGTCGGCCAGCACGAGCCGGCCCTCGGCGTCGGTGTTGATGATCTCGATCGTCTGGCCCGACATGGAGGTGACGATGTCGCCGGGCCGCTGCGCCTTGCCGTCGGGCATGTTCTCGACGAGGCCGATCACCCCCACGGCGTCGACCTTCGCCTTGCGGGCCGCGAGCGCATGCATGAGGCCGACCACGCAGGCGGCGCCCGCCATGTCGCCCTTCATGTCCTCCATGCCGGCGGCACCCTTGATGGAGATGCCGCCCGTGTCGAAGGTGACGCCCTTGCCCACGAAGGCGACCGGAGGCCGGCCGCCGCCGCCGCCGTTCCAGCGCATCACGACCACCCGCGATTCATGCGCCGACCCCTGCCCGACGCCGAGCAGCGCCCCCATCTTGAGGCGCTCCAGCGCCGGGATGTCGAGGATCTCGACCTCGACGCCGAGCCGGGAAAGCTCCGCGGCCCGGCGGGCGAACTCGACCGGGTAGAGCACGTTCGGAGGCTCGTTGACGAGCGTGCGGGCGAGCTCGACGCCGTCGGCGACGCCCGCGCTCGCGGCGGCGCGCTCGCGCACGGCCGCGACATCGGCCACCGCCAGCGTCACGGCAGCCGGCTCGCGCTTCTCCTCGTCGTCCTTCTTCTTGGTCTTGTAGCGGTCGAAGCGGTAAGCCCGGAGCTGCAGGCCCTGGGCGAAGTCCGCCGCCGCCTGGGGCGTGGTGCCGCCCGGCAGGTCGAGCACGACCGTCGCCTTGGCACCGTCCCGCAGCTTGCCCATCACGAAGCCGCCGAGCGACACCATCTCGGTGCCGTCGGGCGCGGCGCCGGGCTTGGCCTCCGTCCCCACGACGAGGAGCCGGCCGAAGCCGAGGCCGGGAGGTGCCAAGAGGTCCAGCGCGGTCTTGGCCTTGCCCTTGAACGCGGCGGCGGCGGCCCCGGCGGCGAGCGACGCCGACGCGGCGCCCAGGATCTCCGCGACGGCCGCCGCGGGACGGAGGTCGGCCCCCACGAAGACCACGAGCGTCTCGGTCCCGCCGGCCGCGGCGGGCCGTCGAGCCGCGCTTCGCGCCTCCTCCAACGGGGTGAATGCGATGGTGACGAAATCGGACATCGGACGGACTCTCGGCGCGGCCCGGGTGGGGTGCGGGCGGCCGCGCTCTTGCCCCGGAAGATATCGGTTCGATCCCGGGCGCCAAGGGGCATGGGCCCGCGGCTCCGTTTTTTCGCCCCAAAATGACCGTCTCGGGCCGCCAAGAGTGATCCCGCGGCAACGGCGCCCGGCGAAATTCCCCGGGGCTTCCCCCGGGTGGGCGGGAAGGCTTGCGCGGCCGCCCCGCCCCTTCTACCCCTCGGGGTCAGGACGAGCGGGGGACGTCCCTCACGGACCCGTCCGGGTCCCAGACTGACCGGAGCAGCATGTCGCTCGTCGAGGCCTACATCCTGCGCATCGTGCGCTCGTCCTTCCTGGTCGCTCTGGGCGTGTTGACGGCCGTGATCTGGGTGACGCAGGCCCTCAAGGAATTCGACCTCCTCACCACCAAGGGTCAGTCGCTGCTGGTGTTCCTCGGCGTGACGGCGCTGGGCCTGCCGGCGCTGGTGATGGTCATCGCCCCCATCGCGCTGTTCATCGCGGTGCTCTACGCGCTGAACAAGCTCAACGGCGACAGCGAACTCATCGTCATGAGCGCGGCGGGCGTGTCGCCGCTGCGTCTGTTGCGTCCCTTCGCCACCGTCACGGTGGTGGTGACGCTGCTCGTCGGCGCCATGTCGCTCTACATCATGCCCTGGAGCTTCCGCGAGCTGCGCGAACTCGTCATGAAGATCCGGGCGGATTTCATCACCCACGTGGTGCGCGAGGGCACGTTCACCACCCTCGACCAGGGCTTCATCTTCCATTACCGCGAGCGCGGCCAGGACGGGGCGCTGCACGGCATCCTCATGGAGGACCGGCGCGACCCGAACCACATCTCGTCCTACGTCGCCGACAGCGGCCAGACCTGGTCGAGCGACGACAACAACTACCTCGTGCTCAACAACGGCTCCATCCAGCGCCACCAGCCGGGCAGCAAGGACGCCGCCATCGTGGCGTTCCAGCGCTATGCGCTCGACCTCGCGCAGTTCGGGTCGGAAGGCGAAGGCGCGCCGCTGCGGCCGCGGGAACGCTCAACGCGCGAGCTGATGCATCCGGACCTCAACGACCCCGCCGTGAAGTTCCAGGAGGGCCGCTACCGGTCCGAGCTGCACGACCGGTTCTCCAACCCGCTCTACGCCCTGGCCTTCGGCATGATCGCCTTCGCGGCCCTGTCGCAGCCCCGCACCACGCGGTCGGGCAACTGGAAGGCGATGGTGTCGGCCGTCCTGGCGGTGGCGGCCGTGCGGGGCGCCGGCTTCGCGGCCTCGGGCTTCGTGGCGAAGTCGGCGGCCTGGGTCCCGGCGGAATATGCGGTGCCGCTCGCCGGCCTGCTCGGCGCGCTGGCCTACATCTTCGGCAGCGGCATCACCCTGCCGCGCCTCAAGCCGGCGCGCATGCCGGTGCCGCAGGCCGCGTGAGCCTGCCGTGGTCGGCCGCACTTTCATCCTCTACCTGTCGCGCAACTTCACTAAGTCCATCCTGATGGTCTTCGGCCTGCTGTTCGCCATCATCTACCTCAGCGACTTCGTCGAACTCCTGCGCCGCTCGGGCGACGCGAAGGGCGCCACCACGGCGGGCGTCGCCTTCCTGTCCCTGCTGCGCGTGCCCACCATCACGGAGCAGATCTTCCCCTTCTCGGTCCTGTTCGGGGCCATGTTCGCCTTCCTGAACCTGACCCGGAAACTCGAGCTCGTGGTGGCGCGGGCGGCGGGCCTGTCGGTGTGGCAGTTCATCCTGCCCCCGCTCGGCGTGGCCCTGGTGCTCGGCATCGTCACCACCACGGTCTACAACCCCGTGGCGGCGGTCTCGAAGCAGCGCGCGGAGCGGCTCGAGACGCGCATGTTCGGCAAGACGGGGTCCGAGCAGGTCGACACCGCCTTCTGGATCCAGCAGGACGGGGTCGACGGGCAGACGATCCTGCGCGCCGACCGGGCCAGCGACGGCGGCTCGGTGCTCAGCGGCATCACGGCCTTCGTCTACGACCGCGACGGCAGCTTCATGGAGCGCGTCGAGGCCGAGCGCGGCGAGCTCCACGAGGGCTATTGGCAGCTCGACGACGCCAAGATCATGGCCCCCGGCGAGCCGCCGCGGGACGTCAAGACCGAGATCGTCGCCACCAACATCACGCCCCAGCAGGTGCAGCAGAAGTTCACCGCCCCCGATGCCGTCCCCTTCTGGAGCCTGCCGCAGATCCGCGACAGCACCGAGAAGGCCGGGTTGAACGCCACCGGCTACGAGCTGCAATACCAGAAGCTTCTGGCCCGGCCGCTCCTGTTCATGGCCATGATCCTCGTGGCCGCGGCGTTTTCCTTAAGATTCTTCCGCTTTGGTGGGATCGCCCGCATGGTGGCGGGTGGAGTGACGGCGGGCTTCGTGCTCTACGTCGCGACGAAACTTGTCGGCGATCTCGGCGGCGCAGGCCTCCTCAGCGCCCCGGTGGCGGCGTGGTCTCCCGCCGTCGTGGGGAGCATGCTGGGCTCGCTCGCGCTGCTGTACCAGGAGGATGGCTGATGGGGCGGCGTTCTGGCCCCGACGTGTGTGAGGCCAATCCTTCCCGGCGTCGGCGCCTGCGGGGGACCACCCTGCCGCAGGCGTCGATTCGGTTTACGAAGCTGACAGTGGTGGATCACCTGATCGAGACGAGCATGGCGACGGTGCGGGGCGGATCGGCGTTGCGGGCCTGCGCCTGCACGATCCTGGCCCTGACCTTCATGGGCACGGCGCCGCAGCCCGCGGCAGCCCAAGGTGCGCCCAAAGGCGCGCCCGCCGGTCAGGTCGCGGCGGCCGCCGCCCAGCCCGAGGCCAAGAAGGACCGCCTGCTCGTCGAGGCCAAGCAGCTGGTCTACAACCGCGACACCAACATCGTGTCGGCGGACGGCAACGTGCAGCTCTACTACCAGGGCCGCGTCCTCGAAGCCGACAAGGTCATCTACGACCGCAATTCCAATCGCGTCTTCGCGAGCGGCCGCGCCAAGATGACGGAGGCCGACGGCTCCACGACCTACAGCGACAAGTTCGAGCTGACGGACGACTTCAAGACCGGCTTCGTCGACAGCCTGTCGACCGTCTCGAAGGACAAGACCTTCTTCACGGCGCCGCGCGCCGAGCGCAGCGAGGGCGAGACCACCACGTTCGAGAAGGGCACCTACACGGCCTGCGCGCCCTGCGCGGCCCACCCCGAGCGCCCGCCGCTGTGGCAGGTGAAGGCCATGAAGATCGTCCACAAGGCGGACGAGCAGATGATCTACTTCGAGGATGCGACCCTCGAACTCTACGGCCTGCCGATCGCCTACGTGCCGTACTTCTCGGCACCCGACCCCACCGTGGCGCGCAAGACCGGCTTCCTGCCGCCGCGCTACATCACGGAATCGCGCCTCGGCGTCGGGGCCGCCCAGCCCTTCTTCTGGAACATCGCGCCCAACTACGACCTCACCCTGACGCCGACCGTCCTGTCGCGGCAGGGCTTCTTCGGCGAGGCGGAGTGGCGTCACCGCCTCGACACGGGATCCTACTCGGTGCTGGCGACGGGCATCGACCAACTCGACCCCAAAGCCTATGCCGCCCAGCCCTTCGGCACCGGCAACCGGCAGTTCCGCGGCTCCGTCGAATCCAACGGCCAGTTCTTCATCAACCAGAACTGGAAGTACGGCTGGGACGTCGCGCTCTTCAGCGACAAGTATTTCGTCCAGGACTACAACGTGCGCTCGTCCAGCCTCGGCTCGGACTACATCAAGGAGTCGATCTCCACCGCCTACCTGACCGGCCAGGGCGACCGCAGCTACTTCAACCTGCAGGGCTACCGCATCGTCGGCCTGTCGCAGTTCGACTTCAACAAGCAGCAGCCGCTGGTGCTGCCGACGCTCGACTACAACCGCACCTTCGGCCTCGCCCCCGATGCCACGGCGGGCGTGGGCGGCGAGGTGAAGGTCGACGTCAACCTGACCAGCCTGACGCGCACGGCGGCGGCCTACCAGGCCACCGGCACGCGACTGCTCGACTCGGCCTTCTCGCTCTACGACGTGTGCCCGTCCTCCTCGACGCCGGTCGCGGCCCTGCCGAACTACAAGCCGCCGTCCTGCTTCATGCGCGGCATCGCCGGCGACTACACGCGCGCCTCGACCCAGGTCTCGTGGGAGCGCAAGTTCATCGATCCGATCGGGGAAGTGTGGAAGCCCTTCGCCTTCGTGCGGGCCGACGGTCGCTGGCTGAACCTCAACGAGTCGAACAGCTTCACCTTCACCAGCGCGTCCGGCCAGTCCACCATCGCCAACGCCGACCAGGCCAACTTCTTCGGCACGCATAACGAGAACCTCAGCGGCGACATCGTGCCGGGCGTCGGCCTCGAATACCGCTATCCGTTCCTCGCCACGACGAGCTGGTCGAGACAGGTCTTCGAGCCCATCGCCCAGCTGGTCGTCCGGCCCAATGTCGCCAAGGCCGGGCAGACGCCGAACGAGGACGCGCAAAGCCTCGTCTTCGACGACACGACGCTGTTCGAGTGGAACAAATATTCGGGATACGACCGCGTCGAAGGCGGCGTGCGGGCCAATGCCGGCGCGCAATACACCATGACGTTCCCGACGGGCGGCTACGTCAACGCCCTGTTCGGCCAGTCCTATGCCATCGCGGGCCGCAACTCCTTCGCGATCCCCGACGTGTCGAACACGGGCCTGCAGTCCGGGCTCGAAACCGACCGGTCGGACTACGTCGGCCGCGTGCTCGTCGCGCCGACGTCGAACTTCTCCGTGGAGGCCAAGGGGCGCTTCGACAGCAAGACCTTCGACACCAAGGTCATCGATCTCATCGGCAATGCCCGGTTCTTCGGCACCACCACCAACCTGCAATATTCCCAGTACGCCGCTCAGCCCGACATCGGCTACGTCCACGACCGGTCCGGCGTGCTGGTCAGCGAACGGTTCGACTTCCTCGACCACTACTACGTCAACGGCAGCGCGACGCTGGAGCTCGATCCCTACAAATACGACCTGACCACGCGCCAGTACGACCTGAAGACGGGCCACCCGGAGATCGCCGTCCTGGGGGCGGGCCTGGGCTACCAGGACGATTGCACGACGGTGAGCCTGAGCTACACGCGCTCCTACACGGATTCCATCGCCGGCGCCGCGGCGGACCAGAACGTCAACCAGACGGTGCTGCTCAGCGTGACGCTCCGCAGCCTCGCGGACTTCAAGCTCAACCAGAACCTCGGCTCGACCTCCACGGTGCAGGACGGCGTGTTCAAATAATCGCCATTCTTTTGAGATGGGTGGCGGCTCGGTTTCCATCAGGACCCAAGGGCGACGGACGAACCTCGTGAAACAGAACCGCCATCCTTCCGTCGCGGCCGCCGTCCGCGGCGCCGCCATCCTTCTCGCCGCCGCGGGCGCCTGCGCCGGCCTCGGCGCGTCGCCCGCGGCGGCTCAGGCCGTCGTCACGGCCGTCAACGGCGACCCGATCACGAGCTTCGACGTCGCCGAATACGAGAAGATCCTGCGGCTCGAGCACAAGCCGGCCTCCCATGCCGACGCGTTGGAAGCCGTGGTGGCGGATCGCCTGCGCTACGACGAGGCCCGGCACTGGGGCATCGACGCGGCGGACGGCGACATCACGTCCGTGCTGCAGAAGACCTCCGCCGCGGTGAAGATGGACACCCAGGCCTTCTCGCAGGGTGCCGCCAAGGCCAAGATCGACCTCGAAACCATCCGATCGCATTTCCGGTCCATGGCGGCGTGGGACAACCTCGTGCGGGCCCGCAACAAGGGCGTGGGCGTCACCGAAGAAGAGGTCGCCGCCGCCATCGCCAGGGGCGGCACCGACAAGGTCACCAACTACCGGCTCCAGCAGGTGATCTTCGTCCTGCCCGTCAACCCGACGCCGGCCATCGTGGAAAGCCGGATCGCCGAGGCCAAGGCGCTGCGCAACCGCTTCGACGGGTGCGAGACCGGCCTGCAGCTGGCCCGCTCGCTGCCCAACGTCGCCGTGAAAGAGCCGATGAACCGCAGTTCCGACGCGCTCAGCCCCGGCCTGCGCAAGGTCCTGGCCGAAACGCAGCGGGGCATGCTGACGGTGCCCGACCGCAGCACCAACGGCGTCGAGATGGTGGCGGTCTGCGACAAGGACGACGCCAAGGACGACACGACGCTGCACGAGCAGGTGCAGAAGAACCTCATCGCCGAGAAGCTGGTCGCGGTATCGGCCCAGATGTACCGGGACCTGCGCAAGTCCGCCGTGATCAGCAAGAACTGAGCGGCGCTTCGCCGGCCGCGCGGGAGCCGCCAGCCCCTTGACCGATGATGGACTGCCGCCGCTCCGCGATGTCGTCGAGGCCTGCGGGATCGAGCCCAGCCGGGCGCTGGGCCAGAACTTTCTCTTCGACCTCAACCTCACGGGCCGCATCGCCCGGGCGGCCGGTCCCCTCGCCGGGGTCCCGGTGGTGGAGGTCGGGCCGGGACCCGGCGGCCTCACCCGCGCCTTGCTGGCCGAAGGCGCCGAGGTCGTGGC
The DNA here is from genome assembly GCF_004137085.1 of Lichenibacterium ramalinae. Classification (GTDB taxonomy): domain Bacteria; phylum Pseudomonadota; class Alphaproteobacteria; order Rhizobiales; family Beijerinckiaceae; genus Lichenihabitans; species Lichenihabitans ramalinae. The sequence continues at coordinate 114,197 of NZ_QYBC01000004.1, read as the reverse complement.
GGTGGAGCGCGACCCGCGCTGCCTGCCGGCCCTGGCCGCCATCGCGGAGCGCTATCCCGGCCGCCTCACCGTCATCGCCGGCGACGCGCTCGCCGTGCTGCCGTCCGGCCTGCCGGTGCGGGCAGACGGGCGGCCCTGGCGCATCGTCGCCAACCTGCCCTACAACGTCGCAACGCCGCTACTGACGGGGTGGATCGAGGCCGAGCCCTGGCCGCCCTGGTTCGACCGGATGGTGCTGATGTTCCAGCGCGAGGTCGCCGAACGCATCGTGGCGACGCCGCAGGAGCGGGCCGACTACGGCCGCCTCGGCGTGCTCTGCGGCTGGCGCACCCGCGCCCGCATCCTGTTCGACGTGGCGCCGTCCAACTTCGTGCCGCCGCCCAAGGTCCTGTCGAGCATCGTCGAGCTCGTGCCCCGGCCGGTGCCCCTGCCCTGCAGCGTGGCGAGCCTGTCGCGCGTCACGGCCGCGGCCTTCGGACAGCGCCGCAAGATGCTGCGCCAGTCGCTGAAGGGGCTGGCGACGCCGGCCGGCAGCGTGGACGCGGCCGCCCTGCTGGAGCGGGCCGGCATCGCCGGCACGGCCCGGGCCGAAACCCTGACGGTGGCGGACTTCGTGACCCTGGCCCGCCTGGCCGACGGGGCCGAGCCCCTGCCGCCCGCCACCCCGAACGATTGACGCTTCGGCGAGCGGCGCCGTCAGCCTTCGGCGGCCAGCGCCGCCACGAAGCCCGCCACGGCGGGTTCGGTCCGCAGCCGCCGCAGGCGCTCGGCCGACAGGATGGCGACCACGTCCCGCAGCGTGCGCTGCAGGTCGTCGTTGACGAGGACGTAATCGTAGAGCGTCCAGCGCGTGATCTCGTTGCGGGCCGCCTCGAGGCGCCGGGCGATGACGTCGGGCTTGTCCTCGGCGCGCCGCTCCAGCCGGGCGCGCAGCTCGCGCATGGAGGGCGGCAGGATGAAGATGGTCGCCACGTCGTCGCGGGCCCGTCCGCGGATCTGCTGCGTGCCCTGGTAGTCGATGTCGAAGAGGACGTCGCGCCCGTCACGCAGCAGCGCGTCGACCGGCCCCTTGGGCGTGCCGTAGAAATTGCCGTGGACTTCGGCCCATTCGAGCAGTTCGCCCGCGTCCCGCAGTTCGCGGAACCGGTCCTGGGTGAGGAAGTGGTAGTGGACGCCGTCCACCTCGCTCTGTCGCCGCGGCCGCGTCGTCACCGAGACCGACAGGGTGAGGTCGATGTCGGCCATCTGCAGCAGCATGCGGGTCAGCGTCGTCTTGCCGGCTCCGGACGGCGACGACAGGATCAGCATCAGACCGCGCCGCGGCGGCAAGGCGGCGGAGGTCCCGTCGATGGGCATGGTCACGCTCATTCCAGGTTCTGCACCTGCTCTCGGAATTGCTCGATCTCGGTCCGCAGCGCGAGACCGATGGCGGTGAGGTCAGCGTCGTTCGACTTGGCGCAGAGCGTCCCGGCTTCCCGCCCGAGCTCCTGGGCGAGGAAGTCGAGCCGGCGCCCGACGGCACCGCCCTCCGCCAGCAGCGCCGCCGCGGCGGACCGGTGCAGGGCGAGGCGGTCGAGCTCCTCGCGCACGTCGGCCTTGGCGGCGAGCAGCACGGCTTCCTGGTGCAGGCGCACCGGGTCCAGCCCCGGGACGGCGCCGGACAGCTCCGCCACGCGGCGGGCGAGGCGCCCGCGGACGGCTTCGGGCATGCGGCCGGGCACGGCATCGGCGGACGCGATCAGCCGGGCGATGCCGGACAGGCGATCCGACAGGATGCCGCCCAGCGCCTCCCCCTCACCGGCCCGCATGGCGCAGAGCGAGTCCAGCGCCGCGTCGAGACCCGCCAGCACGGCCGGCACCAGCGTGTCGCCGGTCTCCTCGGCGCGTTCCGTCACCTCCACGATCCCGGGCAGGGCCAGCAGGCCGTCGAGCGTGGCCGGCGCAATGCTGGGCGGCAGGGCGAGGCCCGCCACGGCGGCGACCAGGGCGGCGAGCTTGGCCTCGTCGATGCGGATGGATTGCTCGGGGCGGGGGCGCTGGAGGGTGAGGCCCACCTGGATGGTGCCGCGCGTCAGCCGGCCGGCCAGCCGGGCGCGCGAGGGCGCGTCGAGCGCGTCCAGACCGGGCGGCAGCCGCAGCCGCAGTTCCAGTCCCTTGCCGTTGACGGACTTGAGTTCCCAGCTCCAGCTCGCGGCCCCGACCTGGCCGGAGCTGCGCGCATAGCCCGTCATGCTGGACAGGCGCGCCTGCCGGGTCCCGCCGTGTCCCGGCATGTCAGCGGACCGCGGCGGCGCGGCGCGCCGGGGCGGCCCCGGGCGGGGGCGCGAAGCTCGGCACGGTCTTGGCCGACATCAGGTCGTAGCTCTTGTCGAGCAGGGGGTCGAGCTTCGTGCCTTCGGAGGCGTCGACCACCCGCCCTCTGCCAGGCGCGGGCCGGTTGGGGGCGAGGGACGCTCCCTGATCGGCGCTGACGACCTCCGCGGACAGCGGAAGGCTGTCGGGGCCGGTGGCCGTGCCGTAACGGGCCGCCCGGGCCTTCTCGTCGGCGCGCTGCGCCGCCGAGACCGGGAAGGTGAGGCCGCTCGCCCGGCCGACGTCGGCGACAGTCGAGGTGCCGGCCCCGACCCCGAAGAAGGCATTGCTGTCCGTGGGGGCGGCGGCCGTGTCGCCGGGTCCGTCCGGGTCGAGCGAAGCCGTCTGGTCCGGCGAGGGCGGCGCGAAGCGCGTCGACGCGTCGCCGCCGTCGCCCAACGCGATCGACGGCGGTGCCATGGCGGCCAGCAGCCCCTTCGGCCCCGTCGGCCCGGCCGCCACGCTCTCGAAGCGCCCCGTGAGCGCGCCATAGACCGGCACCGCGGGGGCCGCGTCGCTGCGCTGCTTCGGCGCGGCGGCGGGCGTGCCGGCCGGGCCGGCGCCGAGCGCCTTGTCGAGGTCCGGCGACAGCTTGTCCTTGGCGTCCTTCTCGATCTGGCGCCAGCGCTGAACATTGGCGCGATGCTGGTCCAGCGTTTCGGCGAAGGCATGGCCGCCCGTGCCGTCGGCCACGAAGTAGATGTCCCGGGTGCGCGACGGCGTCGCCACGGCCTCCATCGCGGCGCGGCCGGGGTTGCAGATCGGCCCCGGCGGCAGCCCGGCGATGGCGTAGGTGTTATAGGGCGTCTTCTGCTCGATCTCGCTCTTGAGGATGCCCCGGCCCAGCGTCGCCTTGCCGCCGACGAGCCCGTAGACGATGGTGGGGTCGGACTGGAGCGGGATGCCTTTGGTGAGGCGGTTCACGAAGACGCCGGCCACGCGCGGGCGCTCGTCGGCCTTGCCGGTCTCCTTCTCGACGATCGAGGCGAGCGTGACCATCTCGTAGGGGGATTTGATCGTGGTGTCCTGGGCGCGATGGGCCCAGGCCTCGGCCACGACCTTCTTCTGTTCCTGCGCCATGGTGCGCAGGAGTTGCTCGCGCGTCGTGCCGCGGGCGAACTTGAACGTGTCGGGCATCAGCGTGCCCTCCTTGGGGACCGCGCGGATCTCGCCCTGGAGGACGTCGTCGGCCTTCAGCCGGTCGCAGATCTGTTCGCTGGTCAGGCCTTCCGGGATGGTGATGGCGTGCAGGATCTGCTTGCCGCTCACCAGCGTGTCGATGACCTCGCGCAGGCTGGCGCTCTGCTTGAACAGGTATTCGCCCGCCTTGATCTTGCTGCGGTCGCCCTCGGCATAGAGCGTGCCGGTCATCAGCGGGGCGCTGTCGATCACGCCTTCCTGTTCGAGCTGGCCGATGATCTCGCCGACATCGGTGCCGGGCGCGATGATGACGACCTTGTCGGCCGGCAGCGGCCCGGGCGCGCCGATGCGCTGCACGGCGAGCGACACCAGGATGATGCCCGCCACGGCCGCGATGCCGAGGAACGACAGGACGCCGCTCACCGTCGCCACGATGGGCCGCGCCTTGCGGGGCCCCGGCGGCGGCGGGGGCGCGACGTCGGGCTGGAGCGCCTCGCCGGGCGACATGAGGTTGCGACGCGCACCGGGCGTCGGATCGTCGCGATCCGGCGGCCTCGTCTCACCGTCGCTGGAGTTGGGGCCTTCGGCCATCTGCTCGTCCGCCGTCGCTGTGGTGGCGCACGACGCGCGGCAGGCTGTGCCGCGCCGTCCTGCCGCCGATCTGCCGCGTGCCGCATCCGGCCCGGCCGCCGCCCGCGGTCCGCCAGACCGACGGCATCCTACCTCATTCGGCGCCCGAGCACCACGCCCTCCGGGTCGAGGCTCAGGCCTCGACCTTGCGCATGACCAACGAGGCGTTAGTGCCGCCGAAACCGAAGGAGTTCGACAGCGCGACGTCGACGCGCCGCGGCTTGGCGACGTGGGGGACGAGGTCGATCGGCGTGTCGACGGACGGGTTGTCGAGGTTCAGCGTCGGCGGCAGGATGCTGTCCCGCATGGCGAGCGCGCAGAAGATGGCCTCGACGGAGCCGGCGGCGCCGAGCAGGTGGCCGATGGCGGATTTGGTCGACGACATGGCGACGCCCGCCGCGGCATCGCCGAGCACCCGCTGCAGGGCCCCGAGTTCGATCTCGTCGCCGAGCGGCGTCGACGTGCCGTGGGCATTGACGTAGTCGAGGTCCGAGGGGGCGATGCCGGCCCGCTTCAGCGCCGCCGACATGCAGCGGAACGCGCCGTCGCCCGATTCCGAGGGCGCCGTGATGTGATAGGCGTCGCCCGACATGCCGTAGCCGATCACCTCGGCGTAGATGCGGGCGCCTCGGGCCACGGCATGCTCGTAGTTTTCCAGCACCACCATGCCGGCGCCCTCGCCCATGACGAAGCCGTCCCGGTCGCGGTCGTAGGGGCGGGACGCGCGCGTGGGCGTGTCGTTGAAGCCGGTCGACAGGGCGCGGCAGGCGCAGAAGCCCGCGAAGCCGAGCCGGTTGACGGCGGATTCCGTGCCGCCCGCCACCATGACTTCGGCATCGCCCCACTGGATGAGGCGGGCCGCGTCGCCGATGGCGTGGGCGCCGGTCGAGCAGGCCGTCACGACCGCGTGGTTGGGGCCTTTCAGCCCATGGCGAATGGAGACATAGCCCCCGGCGAGGTTGATGAGACGGCCCGGGATGAAGAACGGGGACAGACGCCGCGGACCCTTTTCGCCGACCAGGAGGGCGGCGTCGTTGATGCCGCCGAGGCCGCCGATGCCGGAGCCGATCATCACGCCGGTCTCGATCTGCTCCTCGTAGGTGGAGGGAGCCCAACCGGCGTCGGACAGCGCCTGTGTGGCGGCGCTGACGGCGTAGAGGATGAAGTCGTCGACCTTGCGCTGTTCCTTGGGCTCCATCCAATCGTCGGGATTGAACTTGCCCTCGTCCGTCGGCCCGCGCGGCACCATGCAGGCGATGCGGCAGGGGAGATCGTCGACCTTGAACGCGTCCACGAGGGCCGCGCCACTCTCCCCGGCGATCAGCCGGCGCCAGGTCGTTTCGGCGTTGCCGCCCAGGGGCGTCACCAGTCCGATGCCGGTGATGACGACGCGTCGCGTTGCGTTCACTCTGCCCACCCTCAACCCTTGACGGGCCTCCGGGCTGGAGTCTCCCCATGGAACCGGTCGCCGGGCCGGCCGCTCGCCGCAGGGCGGCGGAGCCGGATCGGATCGCTGGCGTTTCCTCGGAGGTCAGCCCGCGGAGGCCTTCACCACCGCGTCCGCCGGGAGCGCCCTGCCCCGCCGCCCCTCGGGGGCCGGGCGGGACGGGCGCGTCCGCGGCTCAGGACTTCTTGTTCTTCTCGAGGAAACGGACCGCGTCCCCGACCGTCACGATCGTTTCGGCGGCATCGTCCGGGATTTCCACGCCGAACTCTTCCTCGAAGGCCATGACCAGTTCGACCGTGTCGAGCGAGTCGGCCCCGAGGTCATCGATGAAGTTGGCGTTGTCGACGACCTTGTCGGGTTCAACGCCCAGGTGTTCGACGACGATCTTCTTCACGCGCTCTTCGACATCGCTCATCTTGGATATTCCTCATGCCTTCGGTGTGGGAATCGGGTGTTCGTGTTCCGCCGCGCCGGAGGACGCCGGCCCGCTTGGGGCCGCCGTCCCCGATCGCCGGGTTTCTGCCGCCGGGCCCGCCCTGGGGGCGACCCGCCCGGCCTGGCCCCGATGCCGCGGCGCCGGCCCATCAGGGCCCGCGGCTCGGCGATCGCGACCAACACGACAACTGGGCTGTTACCATGTTTCGCCGAGGATGGCGAGAGTGGGGACGGCGGGCGCGGGCCGCCGCAGCGCCGCCGCAAAGCGTTCAAATCATTGCCATTCCGCCGTTGACGTGCAGCGTCTGTCCGGTGACGTAGGCGGCCTCGCGGCTGGCGAGGTAGACGGCGGCGGCGGCGATCTCGGCCCCGGTGCCGAGGCGGCCGGCCGGCACGGAGCCGAGAATCGCCGAACGTTGCTTCTCGTTCAGCGCGTCCGTCATGGGGCTCTCGATGAAGCCGGGCGCGATGCAGTTGACCGTGATGCCGCGGCTCGCCACCTCGGCGGCGAGGGACTTGGACATGCCGATCATGCCGGCCTTGGCGGCGGCATAATTGGCCTGCCCGGCATTGCCGGTGACGCCCACCACCGAGGTGATGCCGATGATGCGGCCGTGGCGGCGCTTCATCATGCCCCGCAGCGCGGCGCGGGCGAGCGCGAAGCCGGACGTCAGGTTGACGGCCAGCACCCGGTCCCAGTCCTCGTCCCGCATGCGGACCGCGAGCCCGTCGCGCGTGATGCCGGCATTGTTGACGAGGATGTCCAGCGAGCCCAGGGCCGCCTCGGCCCGGCCGACGAGCCCCTCGACCTCGCCGCGGTCGCCGAGGTCGCAGGGCAGCACGGGGCAGTCCCCGCCGAGTTCGGCGGCGAGGGCGTCGAGCGCGTCGCGCCGCGTGCCCGACAGCGCGACGCGGGCACCCTGGGCATGGAGCGCCCGGGCGATGGCGCCGCCGAGGCCGCCGGTCGCGCCCGTGACGAGGGCGGCGGTTCCCGAAAGGTCGAACATGGCGGGGCTCCCTCAGGCTTGGGTTCGGGCGAAGCGCGCGACGTCGTCGGGCGTGCCCACGGCCTCGGCGGCGGCATCCGGCGCGATGCGCTTGACGAGGCCGGTCAGGACCTTGCCGGCCCCGACCTCGACGAAGCGCGTCACCCCGGCCGCCGCCATCCAGGCCACGGACTCGCGCCACCGCACCGTGCCGCAGACCTGGCCGACGAGGCAGCCGACGATCTCGCCGGCCGTGGTGACGGGGCGCGCCAGCACGTTGGCCACGAGGGGCAGCGCCGGGTCGGCGATCTCCGCCGTGTCGAGCGCTTCCGCCATGGCGTCGGCGGCGGGGCGCATCAGTGCGCAGTGGAACGGCGCCGACACCGACAGCAGCACGGCGCGCTTGACGCCGCGACCCTTGGCGATGGCGACGGCGCGGTCGATGGCGGCGGCCGTGCCCGACAGCACCACCTGCCCGCCGCCGTTGTCGTTGGCGACATCGCAGACCTCGCCCGCCGCGGCCTCGGCCGCGATGGCGGCGGCGGCCTCCGGCTCGACGCCGATCAGCGCCGCCATGGCGCCCTGGCCCACCGGCACGGCCGCCTGCATGGCATCGCCGCGGATGCGCAGCAGCCGGGCCGCCTCGGCCACCGACAGCGACCCGGCGGCGGCCAGAGCCGCGTATTCCCCCAGCGAATGGCCCGCCACGAAGGCCGCCCCCGCCTTGAGGTCGAGGCCGGCCTCGGCTTCGAGCACCCGCAGCGCCGCCAGGCTCACCGCCATCAGCGCCGGCTGGGCATTGGCCGTCAGCGTGAGTTCCGCCTCGGGACCCTCGAACATGAGGCGCGACAGCGACTGGCCCAGGGCGTCGTCGACCGCGGCGAAGACCTGGGCGGCGGCGGGATGGGCGGCGGCCAGGGCCTTGCCCATGCCGACGGCCTGGGAGCCCTGCCCTGGAAAGATGAAGGCCGTCGTCATGTGGATCCCCGTGGCGAGGGCGCCCGAGAACACGAATAGCCGACGGGTGTCAACTCGGCGGCGTCCCGGCCGCGCGACAGGCGTGGCGCCGACGGCCCATGGGCGGCGAGAGCGGGAGGACCGGCCCGTCGCACCTCCACCCAGCCACCCGCCCGCGCCTTTTCGCTTGCCATGTCGGCCGCCGCACTCTATCGAGCGCCCTTCGACAGCTTCCTGGCCGGGAGCTGAACGGATATCCGCATGTTCGCGCCTCCGGCGCCAATGCCGCGGACAGGAGCTTCGGCCCCGCATCCCGTGTTCCCGCCTTCGGTACCACTCGAGCCTTTCCGAGGCTCGAAGGGCTTCGCGCCGGGCGCTGTCGAGTAACAGGAAAGGCAAAGCTTCATGGCTCTCTACGAGCACGTGTTCCTTGCGCGCCAGGACGTCACGGCCCAACAGGTCGAGACCCTGACCGAGCAACTCAAGTCCATCATCACGGCCAACGGCGGCTCCATCGCCAAGGCCGAATATTGGGGCATCAAGTCCCTCGCCTATCGCGTCAAGAAGAACCGCCGCGCCCACTTCACGCTGCTGAACATCGACGCGCCGGCGGCCGCCATCGCCGAGATGGAGCGCCAGATGCGGATCAACGAGGACGTGATCCGCCTCCTCACCGTGCGCGTCGAAGCGCACGAGGACGGCCCCTCGGCCATGCTGCGCAAGCGCGAAGACAGCGACCGCGACGATCGCGGCGAGCGTGGCGAGCGCCGTGGCGGCGGCGGCGGCCGTTTCGACCGTGAGCGCAGCGGCGGCGGCGACCGCGGTGGCCGCTTCTCGGGCCGGGCCCCGGCGCCCGCAGCCCAACCCGCTGGAGAAGCCTGATGTCCACCGCTCCCCGTCGCCCCTTCTTCCGCCGTCGCAAGACCTGCCCGTTCTCCGGCCCCAACGCGCCGAAGATCGACCACAAGGACACGCGCCTGCTGTCGCGCTACATCTCCGAGCGCGGCAAGATCGTGCCGTCGCGCATCACGGCCGTGTCGGCCAAGAAGCAGCGCGAGCTCGCCCAGGCGATCAAGCGCGCGCGCTTCCTGGGCCTGCTGCCCTACGTGATCCGCTGAGGCAGGGTCCCCTCCGGCCGGCCGCCTGACGGCGGCACGGGCGGAACCGACGACGATCGCGGCGGGTGCGGACCGGCATGGTCTACTCCCGCCCGCACTGTGCAGGGGTCCATCCCGGGCCCCGGCGTCGTCCGGCGCTCCCGCTGCGGGAAGCCGGATCGGTTGGGACGGGCCGCGCCCATCCCTAACCCTCGTAGCTCTACGGCGGGACAGCTCGACGATGATGAAGACTCTCGGCATCGCGCTCGGCGCGGGTGTCACGTCGGCGGTGCTGTTCGCCGTGATCACGACCGCCTCGCCGGTTGCCGTGGTGCTGGCCTATCTGGCGCCCCTCCCCATCATGATCGCCGGCCTCGGTTTTCCCCATCCGGCCGGGGTGGCGGCCGCGCTGATCGGCGGCGGCACGGTGGGCCTGGCCCTGGGCCCCGTCGCCGGCCTGATGTTCTCCCTCGCCCTCGCGCTGCCGGCCTGGTACCTCGCCCGCCTGGCGGTGCTCGGCCGTCCCTCCGGAGCGGCCGCGGCGCCGGCGGCGAGCGGGACGGCGCCGGCCGAGTGGTACCCGGTCGCGCCGCTGCTGCTGCGGCTGGCCGCCCTCGCCACCGCGCCCGTGCTGCTCGCCGGCCTCGCCGTGATCTGGCGCTACGGCAGCTACGACGCGGCCGCCGCCGCCATGGCGGAGCGCCTGTCGGTCGTCCTGTCCCGCGATGCCCTGTCGGGCGAACTGCGCTCCGCCGACTTCGTCCGCTACGCGCCCGTGCTCATCGCGGCCTCGGGCGTCGTCATGCTGTCGGTCAACCTGTGGCTGGCCGGCCGGGCGGTGGCGATCTCGGACCGCCTGCCGCGCCCCTGGCCCACCTTGCCGGACGCCATCCGCCTGCCTGGGCCCGCCGCCGGGGTACTGGCCGTACTGGTCGCCGCCACCTTCCTGCCGGAGCCCTTCGGGCTCGGCGCCGCCGTGCTGGCGGCCGCGTTGGCAGTGGTCTTCCTCTTCGAGGGGCTGGCGACGGTCCACGCCGTCACCCGCGGCCTGTCCGCCCGGGGCGCGATCCTCTGCGCCGTCTACCTCGTCACGGCCTTCGTGTTCCCGTGGCCCCTCCTCGCCCTGGTCGTCCTGGGCTGCATCGATTGCCTTGTCCCCAGCCTCCGGCAGCGGGCGGGCATTGCCTTCACCAAACCCCCGAAAAGGAAACCCTGACATGGACGTCATTCTGCTGGAACGCGTCGCCAAGCTCGGCCAGATGGGCGAGCGCGTGCGCGTCAAGGACGGCTTCGCCCGCAACTTCCTGCTGCCGCGCGGCAAAGCCCTCCGGGCGACCGAGGCCAATGCCAAGAAGTTCGAGACGCAGCGCGTCCAGCTCGAGGCCCGCAACCTCGAGCTCAAGGCCGAGGCCGCCAAGGTCGCCGAAGGCCTCGACGGCCAGAGCTTCACGATGATCCGCCAGGCCGGCGAAAGCGGCCAGCTCTACGGGTCGGTGTCGAGCCGCGACATCGCCGAGGCCATCACGGCCGGCGGCTTCTCGGTCGCCCGCAGCCAGATCGCGCTGCGGAGCCCCATCAAGGGCATCGGCCTGCACGAGGTGCCGGTGGAGCTGCATCCGGAGGTCGAGTCCAAGGTGACGATCAACGTCGCCCGCTCGCCGGAGGAGGCCGAGCGCCAGGCCAAGGGCGAAGAGGTGCTGGCCCGCGAAGAGACATCGATGGACGAGCTCGGCCTCGAGGTCGGCGCCGCCCTCGCCGACTTCGAAGGCGACATCAGCCGCTGAACCCCGGCCCGGATCGCACCGGTCGGCAAGACGGGGCCCCGCTCGGCGGGGCCCTTTCTCGTCCCTGAAGGGCCCCGCTCGGCGGGGCCCTTTCTTCATGAGCGGCTCCGCCGGCCCGAAACCCTCAGGCGAACCGGTACTCGGTGACCTGCCGGTAGGTCTGGCCCGGGCGCAGCACGGCGGAGGGGAAGTGCCTCCGGTGCGGCGCGTCGGGGTAGAGCTGGCACTCGATGGCGAAGCCCCCGTGCGGCCCGTAATGTACGCCGCCGAGCCCCGGGACGGGACAGTTCAACTTGGACGCGTCGTAGAACTGCAGCGCGGGCTGGTCCGTGTGCACCTGGAGTTCGAGCCCGTTCGCCGGCGAGCGCACCGTCGCGGCATGGGCCAGGCCGGTGCGCGGATCGGGCATGGGCCCGAGCACGAAATTGTTGTCGTAGGTGGTGTGGGCGGCGCTGCGGATCGGCCGCATGGTGGTGAAGTCGTAGGGCGTTCCCGCCACCGCCCGGATCTCGCCGGTTGGGATGCCGTCGGCGTCGGCGGGCGTCATGAACGGGCAGGCGAGCATCACCTCGTGGTCGAGCACGTCGGCGCCGCCGTCGAGGTTGAAGTAGGAATGGTGGGCCAGGTTGACGAGCGTCGGCGCGTCCGTTTGGGCTTCGAGGTCGACCACCAGCGTGCCGGGGTCGAGGAGCCGGTAGGTGCAGGTCGCCCGCACCGCCCCGGGGAAGCCGGAATCGCCGTCGGGCGAGTGCAGCATCAGCCGCACCGCACTCTCCTCGGCATGATCGAGGTGCCAGGGCAGCTTGCCGAAGCCCTTCGGCCCGCCATGCAGGGTGTTCTTGCCCTTTTCGTTGGTGGGCAGCGTGTAGTCTTGCCCGTCGAGCGTGAAGTGCCCTCCCGCGATGCGGTTGGCGAAGCGGCCCGGGATGGCGCCGAAATGCGGCGAATAGGCCCGATAGTCCTCGAGGGAGTTCAAGCCCAGCACGACCCGCTGCGGTCCGGTCGCGGCCGGCACCACGAGGTCGCGCAGCACGGCGCCCCAGGTGATGACGGAGGCGGTCGCGCCGGCGGCGTTGCGGAGCGTGATCTCCTTGACGTCGACGCCGTCGGCATCGCCGAATGTCCGAACCTGCATGGTGTTTCTCCCTTGGAGCGCGACGTCGGAAGCGGCGGAATGCCGGGATGGTCAGGCCGCCGGGCGCCGCCGCGGCCGCGGCGTCAACGCGCCGTTCCCATCAACTCGTCGGGCCGCAGGCGCCGCGCCAGGGCGTCGAGGACGCCGTTGACCAGCCCGACCTCCTCGCCTTCGAAGAAGGCCCCGGCGATGTCGGTATATTCCGTGATGGCGACCCGGGCCGGCACGTCCTTGCGCACCAGGAGTTCGTAGGCACCCGCCCGCAGGATGGCCCGCAGCACGGCCTCGACGCGGCGCAGCGGCCAGCCCTGCTGGAGCGCGCGGTCGACGAGCACGTCGACCTCGCCCTGGTCGGCGAGGACCCCCTCGAGGATGTTGCGGAAGAAGGCGACCTCGGCCGGATTGTACTGGTCGCCCTCGACCTCCTGGCCGATCCAATGCGCCTCGAACTCCGCCAGGATCTCGTTGATGCCCTTCTTGGCGACGTCCATCTGGTAGAGGGCCTGGACGGCGGCGAGGCGCGCCGCGGCACGCTTCTCCTGACGGCTCATCGGCCGGCCCCGGCGCGACGCTTCAGGCGCCACAGCGCCAGCATGGCCCGTGCCGCCTCCCCGCCCTTGTCGCCGCGCGACGGGTCGGCCCGCACCAGGGCCTGGTCCTCGTCCTCCACCGTCAGGATGCCGTTGCCGATGGGGAAGCGCCGCTCCAGCCCCAGGGCCATGAGGCCGCGCGCGCTCTCGTTCGACACGATCTCGAAATGGTAGGTCTCGCCCCGCATGATGCAGCCGAGCGCCACCGCGCCCGCATAGCCGCGGCCCTCCGATCCCCCGGTCTCGACCGCCATGGCGATGGCCGGCGGCACTTCGAGCGCGCCCGGCATGGTGACGACGTCGTAGGTGGCCCCGGCCGCCTCGAGCGCCGCCTTGGCGCCGGCGAGGAGCCGGTCGCCGACGTCATCGTAGAACCGGCCTTCGACGATCAGGAAGTGGTCCTGGGCGGCGACATGCGGCTCGGCGTCGGTGCGGCGCTGGGGTTCGGCCATCGGGGGTCTCGCGGGCTGGGTCGGCGGGGAGCCGCCGTGAATAGAGGCGCCGGGCGCGCCCGGCAAGCCGGGGCGTCGCTCACGCGATGCGGATCAGTCCGCCGTGGCCGACCTCGCCGTAGAATCGCGCGAGGTCGAGGACGGGCGCTTCGACGCCGAGCCCGGTTAGGACCGCGTGGGCCTGCCCGCGGTGGTGGGTCTGGTGGTTGAAGAGATGGTCGAGCGCGGGCCTGAGTTCCGCCACATAGGTTTCGAGGGACGACATGCGCTGATACGTGAAGGTCCCGGCCGACGCGGCGGCGTCGAGCCCGTCGACGTAGCCGATGATGCGCGTGTCCTCCGCCTCGCGGGCGGCCTGGAGGGATGCGAAATCGTCGTGCAGGATGGTGTCGAGCTGCAGCGGACCCGTCTTCGCCCCGGTGAATCGCGCCATCCAGACCCGGTCCGTGACGAGGAGGTGGTTCAGCGTCCCGCGCAGGCTCTTGAAGAACACCCCGCGATCGGCGCGGAACTCCGCGTCGGGCAGTGCCTCGACGGCCCGGTAGAGCTTGTGGTTGGCCCAGGCGTTGTAGCGGGCCAGGACGGGATGGCGGTCGCTCACGAGACCAGGCCCTCCGCCGCCGCGGCATCGGCCGGTGCCGCCGCCGGGAACTCCGCGAGCCGCGCCGCGTAGCGCGCCATCGTGTCGATCTCGATGTTGAGCGCGTCGCCGTCCCGCACCTCGCCCCAGGTCGTGACGGCGAGCGTGTGCGGGATCAGCAGCACCGAGAAGATCCGGCCCGTCACGGCATTGACGGTGAGCGAGGTGCCGTCGAGCGAGACCGAGCCCTTCTCGGCGATGAAGCGGGCGAGGCGCTCGGGCGCCTCGATGTCGAACCGCGTGGTTTCGCCCATCGCGGTCACGCGCAGCACCGTGGCGACCCCGTCGACGTGGCCGGACACGAGGTGGCCGCCGAGTTCGTCGCCGAGCTTCAGCGAGCGTTCGAGGTTGATGCGCTGGCCCGGGGTCCAGCGCCCGAGCGTCGTGCGCTCCAGCGTCTCGGCCCCGGCGTCGATGTCGAACCAGGTGCGGCCGTCCCGAAGGCCGGTGGCGACGGCCGTGAGGCATGGCCCGGAACAGGCGATGGAGGCGCCGAGCGCGATGCTGTCGACCGGGTAGGAGCAGGCGACACGCAGGCGTCGCACGGCGCCGCGCTCCTCGCTCGCCACGACCTCGCCGACGTCGCTGATCAGGCCGGTGAACATGGCGCGCCCCTCAGAACCTCTAGATGCATAGAACCTGTGCCTGGACGCCCCGTGGGAACGCCGAAACATCCCTCGTCGTCGTCGGGGACGAGGGCCTCCATGCGCGAACCCTCAATAGATCGGGAAGCGGGCCACCATGGCCTTGACCTCGTCGCGCACCGCCGCCTCGGCCTCGGCATTGCCGGCCTCGCCCGCTTCGGCGAGCCCGTCGAGCGTGCGGGCGATGAGCTTGCCGACGGTCTCGAACTCCGCCGTGCCGAAGCCACGCGACGTCGCCGCCGGCGTGCCGACCCGGATGCCGGAGGTCACGAAGGGCTTCTCGGGGTCGAACGGGATCCCGTTCTTGTTGCAGGTGATGTGGGCGCGGCCGAGCGCCGCCTCGGCGGCCTTGCCGGTGATGCGCTTCGGCCGCAGGTCCACCAGCATCAGGTGGTTGTCGGTGCCGCCCGAGACGATGTCGAAGCCGTGGCGCTGCAGGCTGTCCGACAGGGCCTTGGCATTGTCGACCACGGCCTGGGCGTAGAGCTTGAAGCCGGGCTGCAGGGCTTCGCCGAACGCCACCGCCTTGGCGGCGATGACGTGCATCAGCGGGCCGCCCTGCAGGCCGGGGAAGATCGCCGAGTTCAGCTTCTTGGCCAGCGCCTCGTCGTCGGTGAGGATGATGCCGCCGCGCGGGCCGCGCAGCGTCTTGTGGGTGGTGGACGTCACCACATGGGCGTGCGGGAAGGGCGAAGGATGGGCGCCCCCGGCCACGAGGCCGGAAAAGTGGGCCATGTCGACCATGAAGGTGGCGCCGACCGAATCCGCGATCTCCCGGAAGCGGGCGTAGTCCCAATGGCGGGAATAGGCCGACCCGCCCGCGATGATGATCTTGGGGCGCACGGCTTCCGCCTTGCGGGCCAAGGCTTCCATGTCGATGAGGTGCGTGTCGGGGTCGACGCCGTAGGGCTCGACCTTGAACCAGCGGCCCGACATGTTGACGGGCGCGCCGTGGGTGAGGTGGCCGCCGGCCGCGAGGTCGAGCCCCATGAAGGTGTCGCCCGGCTGCATGAGGGCCAGGAACACCGCCTGGTTGGCCTGGCTGCCGGAGTTGGGCTGCACGTTCGCGTAGGCGCAGCCGAACAGCTCGGTGGCGCGCCGGATGGCGAGATCCTCGGCGATGTCCACGAACTGGCAGCCGCCGTAGTAGCGCTTGCCCGGATAGCCCTCGGCATATTTGTTGGTCATCACCGAGCCCTGCGCTTCCAGCACGGCGCGCGACACGATGTTCTCCGAGGCGATCAGCTCGATCTCGTCCCTCTGCCGGCCGAGTTCGAGCTCGACGGCGCGGGCGATCTCGGGATCGGCCGAGGCCAGGCTGGCGCCGAAGAAGCTGTTCGACAGGGCCGGGTTCGCCCGGGAGGCGGTGAAGGTCGGGACTGCGGTCATGGGGATCTCGATCGACGGGCGGCGCCGGGGCTGGAAGTCGCCACGCTGGAGATCCGGAGCGGCCGCCGCCCGGGGCGCGCGTGGCCCACAGGCGCCGTGATAGCGCGTCGTCACGGCTTAGTCACGGCCGGTCGCGAAAAAGGCGCCGGGGGCTCTCCGCCCCCGACGCCTTCCGGTCGCGATGCCGCGGCCCCTGCCGGGACCGCGCCTGGATCAATCCTGCTGGAGCGCCGGTTCCACGGCGGCGTTCTCGTCCGCATTGGGGTCGGCGGCCGAGGCCAGCGTGCCCGGCGCGCCGAGACCGTCGCGGTTGTAGATGTCGTCGCGGAACTGCACGAGCCCGTCCGGCGTGGCCCAAGCCGTGACGTAGACCCAGTAGACCGGCACGGGGTTGGCGAGCTTCACGTCGATGCGCTCGCCCGAGCGGATGGCGGCATCGATCTTGTCGCGGTCCCAGCCCGGGTTGTCCTTGAGCAGCCAGGCCACGTAGTCGCGGACGTTCTGCACGCGGATGCAGCCCGACGACACGAAGCGGAAGTCGTCGCCGAACACGCCCTTCGTCGGCGTGTCGTGCATGTAGACGCCGTAGGGATTGTTGATGTTGATCCGCACCACGCCGAGCGAGTTGTTGATGCCCGGATCCTCGCGGTAGCGATAGTTGGTGGCGTCCATCGAGTGCCAGTTGATGGAGCTCGACGCGACCTCCTGGTTGTCCTTGTTGAAGATGCGGATGTGATTGTCGGTGAGGTAGTTGGCGTCGGCCTGCATCTTGGGGATCAGGTCCTTGCGGATGATCGAGGCCGGCACCGTCCAGTAGGGGTTGAAGTTGATGTCGATCGCCTTGGTCTGCATGACGGGCGACTGGCGGTCGATCTTGCCGACGCCGGCGACGTGATGGCTGAACACCACGCCGTTCTCCACCGTCTCGACCGAGGCGGCCGGGATGTTGGCCATGACGAAGCGCTCGCCGAGGTTGCCGGCGAAGGAGCGCAGACGGATGAGGTTGGTTTCGAGCTGCTTCAGGCGGAGGTCGGCCGGGATGTTGAGGGCCGCCACGGTCTGGCTCGACACGATTCCGGTCTGGCCGAGGCCGTGCCGCGCCTGGAAGCGCTTCACCGCCGCCTCGACATAGGCGTCGAAGACCGGCGAGATGCCGGCCGCCTGATCGAGGTCGCCGGTGACTTCGAGGCGACGGCGCAGCGCCACCACGGCCGGGCCCTTGGAGCCGACATGGAGGTTGCCGGCGTTGGGGACCGTGCCCCAGCCGCCCTGCCCCACGATGCCCTGGTACTTCTGCACGGCCGCCTCGGTGGCCGTCACGGTCGCGGCCGACAGCGTCGGCGTGGTCTCGCGCGACACCTGCTGGCGCGCGTCCGAATCGTAGCGCTGCGCCCATTCGGCCTGGCCGCTCGGGGCCGACGACCCGGTGTCGTCGTCCGCGCGGGCCGCGCCGCTCATCGCCACGAAGGCGGCGGTGGACAGCAGCACGGCGGCCAGCGAGGCGGACATCGCCTTCGGCGCGCGGAAGCGTCGGTCGTAGTTGCTCAACAGCATGGCTCCAAACCCTCGGGACCGCCTGGCGACGGGGCGCCGCACCCCAACCCGGCCTGCGTCGCATCGTCCCCGGCGCGGCTGTCGACCGAAGGGGAGTTCGACGTTGTCGACCCGCAAATCGCCGTTCCAGTTCGACCTTTTTATGGCGCCGGCCTGGCCCGAAGCTTTCCTGCGGCTCATCTCCGAGGTTACGGTTGACAAGCCGTTGCCACGTGACATTTGCGCCACGTTTGACGCCTAACCGGGCTTGGCTCGGCGCGTGTCGCATGGTCAACACGGGGCCGTCGCGGATGGGATGCACGATTCGGTGCGGCGGAGACGGATGACGAGACTCGTTTGGCCGACGGCCGCCCTCCTGATCGCCGCGGGCCTCGTGGCGGCCGCCACGCCCTGGCGCATCCCGCGGGCGGTGGTGGCCGAAGCGCTGGATTCCGGGTTCACCGGCGTGCGGGCGACGCTGGCGGGCCCCGCCACCATCAAGCTGCTGCCGCGGCCGCGCATCCAGGCGACCCAACTCACGGTCGCGGCGGACAACGGCGCCGTCACGCTCGACGCCCCCCTCATCAAGGCCGAACTCGACATCCCGAGCCTGCTGCGGGGCCGGTGGCGCATGACCTCGGCGACGCTGGTGGAGCCGACCGCGACGGTCGACCTCGACAGGTTGCCCCGCCCGCCCCCGGGTGCCGGCGCCCCTGCCCCCGCCCCCGGACCCGCCCTGCAGCTGCGGCTGCGCTCCGGCCTCCTGAGGACGCGCTCCGCCGCCGCCGGCGGAGACATGCTGGTCACCGGCATCGACGCGACCGCCACCTGGCCCGGAGACGGCGACGGCCTCGTGCTGTCGGGCACGGCGACGGCCCGGGGCACGACGGCGCGGTTCGCCGGGGAGCTCCAGCACCCCGCCCGGGGGCTGACGGCCGAAGGGTCGGCGGTGACGCTGCAGGTGGAGTCGCCGCTCGTCGGCTTCAACGCCGACGGCATCCTGTCGGGCGGCGCCCAGCCGCAGTTCGCCGGCCATGCCGCGCTGACCACCACATCCTTGCCGCGCCTGCTCCGGACGCTCGGCGGCATCCCGCTGGCCGTCGACGCCCGGCGGGCGCAGATCGGCGGCGACGTCGTCGCCAAGCCGCACGACGTTTCGGTGTCCAACGCCGTCGTGAAGCTCGACCAGGCGCGCTTCGAAGGCACGCTGGCCTGGCGCCGCGATGCCGGTCGCAGCCTCGTGGCCGGCACGCTCGCCACCGACCTGCTCGACGTCGACCGGCTGTTCGGCGAGGGCATCGACCGCGCCGCCTTCGACGACCTCTACCGCCGCCCCCTGACGGCTTCGCCCTTCGGCACCGACGTCGACATGCGGGTCTCCGCCACGGCGGCGCGTGTGGACCGGGTCACGGTGGCGGATGCCGCCGTGGCGGCCCTGGTCCGGGGCGACCGGCTGGAACTGACGCTCGACGAGGCCCAGGCCTATGGCGGCGTCGTCAAGGCGCGGGTGCTCGCCACCCTGTCGCCCGAGGGCGTCGATGCCCATGCGGACCTCACGGCCCAGCGGCTCGACCTCGCCGGCGTCTCGGAAGCGCTGAGCGGGCGGGAGCGCGTCGGCGGCGCCCTGTCGGGCCATGCCGTCCTCGACGGGCACGGCGAAAGCCTGCACGCCGTGGTGGGGCAGCTGTTCGGCTCGGGCCAGGTCGAGATCGAGGGCGGCAGGCTCGCCGGCCTGTCGCTGGCTCGGGCGCTGAAGCGCCTCGGGCGCCGGCTGCCGCTCGACGAGGACCGCGGCGCGACGCCGACGACCTTCGACAAGGCGCAGTGGGACCTGTCGATCCGGGACGGCGTGATCCGCATCCCCGACGGCAAACTGACGGCGCCCGGCGTCGCCATGTCGTTCGGCGCCGAGACCACCCTGCCGGACGGGCGGATCGACGTGCACGCCGTCGCGGCCCAGACGGACCGGCGCGGCCTGCCCCTGCCGGACGGCCAGTCCATGCCCTTCGACATGCGCGGCTCCTGGGCGGGCCCGCTGGTCCTCGTCGGGCACGGCGGCTCGCTGCCGGCGCTGACGCTGCCGATGTTCGACGGTCTTTCGGCCGAGCGGTGACGGGCCGCATCCACGGCATCGTGCTGGCGGGCGGCGAGTCGCGCCGCATGGGGCGGGACAAGGCGCTGGTCCGGCTCGACGGCCTGCGCCTCGTCGACCGGACCGTCGCCCGCCTCGTCCCCCAGGTCGCCGCCCTCGCCGTCAGCCGCCACGCGGGCGGGCTCGACGGCCTGCCGCCCGGCGTCGCGCTGGTGACGGACGGCGCCGGGGCCCATGCGGGACCTTTGGCGGGGTTGCTGGCCGGCCTCGACTGGGTGGCGGCGCGCGACCCCGCCGCGACCCACGCCGTCACGGTGCCGGTCGACGCGCCCCTGCTGCCGGACGACCTCGTGGCCCGGCTGTCGGAGGCCAGGGCGGCCGCCGGCGCCGATGCCGCGGTGGCGCTGTCGGGAGACCGCCGCCACAGCGTCACGGCCCTGTGGCCCGTCTCGGCCCGGGAGGCCCTGCGCGCCGCATTGGAGGGCGAAGGGCTGCGGCGCGTGGGCGTGTTCCTCGACCGCCTCGGCCCGGCGGAGGCGCGCTGGCCCTGCGAGCCGCACGACCCCTTCCTCAACGTCAACCAGCCCGAAGACCTCGCGGCGGCGGAGGCGGCGCTCCGCGCGATCCGTGATAGGACCGCGACGGGAACCGGCGCGGCGCGGCGGCATTTGGTCGGGTTCGGGCCGCGCCCGGCCTGAGCCCGGCGCGGGCCGCCGGGATTACCGCCACACAGGAGCTCACAACCGTGCAGGTCGCCGACGTGATGACGCGCGATGTCGAATTCGTCGAAGCCTCGACGACGATCGCGGAAGCTGCCGTCGCCATGGGCGACCTCGGCGTCGGGGCCCTGCCGGTGGGCACGGCCGACGACCTCCAAGGCATCATCACCGACCGGGACATCCTGTTCCGGGTGGTGGCCAAGGGACTCAGCAACAAGGCCGTGACGGTGGGCGAGGTCATGACCACCACGATCTTCTCGTGCCGGCAGGAGGATTCTATCGCCACGGCGCTGAACCTCATGGGCGCCCGCAACCTGCGGCGCTTGCCGGTCCTCGACCTCAACGGTCGCACCATCGGCCTCGTCACCCTGTCGGACCTGTCGCGCCGCATGCTGCTCGACAGCGGCGTGGTGCAGCGGGCCGTGGCCGAACTCTCCGGGACCTGACGGCCGCCGGTCGAGGACCGCCGCGGCGCGCGACCGGCCCGGCGGCGGCGCCGGCACCGTCAGGTGTCGGCGGCGTAGCCGTATTGGCTGTGCAGCCGCTCCAGCGCCGGGGGCGGCAGGCGGAGGCGCAGGGCCAGGTAGTGGAGGTAGGCGCGGTTGATCTCGCCGTGCTTATCGATCGCCATCAGCGACGCGGCGTAGACCAGGGACGCCAGATGCGGGTCGCGCACGTCGCGCAGCAGGACGTCGAGCGGCAGCGGCCTGCGGATCGCCGCCGTGATGAAGCCCGGCTCGCCGACCTGGAGTTCAAGGGAGGACAGCGAGGCGCGCAGCATCCGCTCCTCGTTCTCGTCGAGGTGGCCGTCCGCCATGGCGGCCGTGATGGCGGCGCGGATCAGCAGCTCGGCCTGGTTCTGGTCGAGGTGGCCCAGCGTGGTGGGGGGCGGCCCCATCAGCTGCTGGCGGTTGCGCAGGTGGCTGAAGGCGAGCTTCACCGCCAGCACGTCGAGGGGCGCTTCGCCGAGGCCGGCCTCGGCGCCCGGCACCGGCTCCGACACGGCGGCCGGACGGCGCAGGCCCAGCCGCTCCGCCGCGAGGGTGAGGAACCGCGACAGCAGGCTCATCGGACGGGCCAGAACGACAGGATGGCGGGCGTGCCGACCAGCGCCACCAGCAGCGTCAGGCCGAGGGCCAGCCGCCAGGGGCCGCGGGCGGCGTTGCGGTCCGTGCCCAGCGACAGGATGTTGCCGCGCGAGCCGACCGGCGTGAAGAAGTCGCAGGAGGCACCGACCGCGACGGCCATGAGGTAGGGGTCGATCGACAGGCCGAGCCGGGCGGCGACGCTGGCGGCGACCGGCCCCAGCAGCAGCACGGTCGCGGCACCGTTGATGACGGGCGTCGCCGCCAGCGCCAGCACCAGCGTGGCCCCCACCGTCCAGGGTGCCGGCAGCCCGCCGACGAGGCCGGCGATCTGCCCGGCCAGCAGGTCCGCCGCACCGGAGCGGCGCAGCGCGGCGCTGACCGGCAGCAGCGCGCCGAACAGCACCACGACCGGCCAGGCGACGCTGCCGTAGACTTCCGTCATGGTGGCGATGCGCAGCACCATCAGCAGCGTCACGGCGCAGAGAAGCGCCACCGAGATCGGCAACAGGCCATAGCCGGCGAGGCCGAGGGCGCAGGCCATGAACAGGGCCGGCAGGGCGACGCGCCGGCGGCGGCCGAGCCGTAGGCGGCGTTCCGCCAGCGTGAGGCAGCCGAGCGCCCCCAGGGTCGGCCCCATCGTGTCGAGTTCGCCCTGCAGCACCAGCACGTCGCCGGCCCGCAGCTTGGTGCGGCGGAGCCGCGCCGCGAGGTGGCCGCCGCGGCGACCGATGGCGAGGAGGCTCACGCGGTAGCGTTCGTCGAGCCCGATCTCGCCGGGCGAGGCGCCGACCAGCTCCGAGCCCGGCGACACCACGGCCTCGACGACGCCGATCCGCTCGGGATCGAGCCCCGCCGTGCCGCGCCCGCCGACGATGAAGGAGCCGGCCTGTTCGATGAGCCGCTGCAGCGCTTCGGGTTCGCAGTTCAGCACCAGCACGTCGCCGGCCGCGATCTCGGCACCGGCGCGGGGCGTGAAGCGGCGGTAGTCCTCGCGGATGATGGCCGCCACCGCGATGTCGCGGTCGGCCCGCGTCAGCAGGGCCGACACGGTCTGGCCGACGAGGGGCGAGCCCGTCGGGATCGCCACCTCGCTGGTGTAGCTTTCCCCGGTGAGCACCGATTCGGCGTCGCGCTCGCGCCGCTGTTCGCGCGGCAGCAGGCGCCAGCCGAAAGCCAGGAACAGCACGCCGGCCACGGCCAGCACGGCGCCGACGGGGGCGAAGTCGAAGACCCCGAAACCCGTCCCGGTCGCCTGGCGGCGCAGGCTCGAGACGAGGAGGTTCGGCGGCGTGCCCACGATGGTGATGAGGCCGCCGAGCAGCGAGGCGGCGCCCAGGGCCGCCACGAGCGGCGCCGGCGAGCGGCGGCTGCGGCGCACGGAGGTGCGGGCCGCCGGCAACAGCGCCGCATACGCGTCGTGGTTGTTCATCAGCGCCGACAGCGCGGCCGCGACGGCCCCCACGACGCCGACCTCGAGCCCGGTCACGCGTGGCAGGGCGGACAGGACGCGCAGCGGCGCGGAGAACAGGCCCGAATCGCGGATGGCGGCGCTGAGCACCAGCACGGCCGCGATGGCGGCGACGGCGGGGTCGGCGAAGCCAGCGAAGGCGCCCTCCGCCGGCACGGCGCCGGACAGCACGGCGGCGGCAAGAGCGAGCAGGCCGACGACGTCGAACCGCCAGCGGCCCCAGGCGAAGAGCCCCATGGCGACGGCACAGATGACCAGGATGGCGGTCTGCTGGCCGGTCACGCGGCGCGGCCCCGGCGCCACGGCGCGGAAATAATTGACATGGAAGCCTTCATCGAGGGCCGGCTTCGCGTTGAAGCCGCTGAAGTGCAGACGGGGAATACGGCATGGAATTCGTCGAGGTGCTCATCGGTCTGCTGGCGGCCAGCGTGGCGCTGGCCTATGCGGCCAGGCACGCCCGCATGCCGTCGGCCGTCGCGCTGGTGCTGGGGGGCATGGCGCTGGCTTTCGTGCCCAACGTACCGCGGGTCGAACTCGATCCCCATATCGCGCTCGCATTTTTTCTGCCCCCGCTGCTGCAGGTCAGCGCCTACCGCACCGACTGGGCGGCCTTCCGTTCGGCCTTGCGCCCGATCCTGCTGCTGGCGCTCGGCGCCGTGGTGTTCACGGCGGCGGCGGTCGCGGCCGTCACCAAGGCGCTCGCCCCC
Organism: Lichenibacterium ramalinae; assembly: GCF_004137085.1. Taxonomy (GTDB): domain Bacteria; phylum Pseudomonadota; class Alphaproteobacteria; order Rhizobiales; family Beijerinckiaceae; genus Lichenihabitans; species Lichenihabitans ramalinae. The sequence goes on along the minus strand of NZ_QYBC01000004.1, from coordinate 90,912 downwards.
GAGCTGCCCTGGGCGGCCTGTGTGGCGCTCGGCGCCATCGTGGCGCCCCCCGATGCCGTCGCGGCCAGCGCGGTGCTCAAGACCACGCGGATCCCCCGCCGCCTCGTCACCATCCTGGAAGGCGAGAGCCTCCTCAACGACGCGTCGTCGCTGATCCTCTACCGGGCCGCCATCGCGGCGACGGCCGCCGGCCAGGTGGCGCTCGGCGACGCGGCCTCGTCCTTCGTGCTGTCGGCCATCGGCGGGACGGCGATCGGCTACGTGGTGGGGCGCCTCGCCATCGCCGCCACCATCGCGCTCGAGGACACGCTGCTCGAGATCGCGGCCGGCGTGCTGGCGGGCTTCGCCTGCTATTTCGGCGCCGAAGCCTTCGGGCTTTCGGGCGTGCTGGCGGCGGTGGCCTGCGGCCTCGTCATCGGCGTGCGCCAGCACGAGGCCATGTCGGCCCGGACGCGCGTCGCCTCCACGGCGGTGTGGGACTTCATCGAGTTCGTGCTGACGAGCCTCGTCTTCATCCTCATCGGCCTGCAGCTCCGGGACGTGGCGGGGCGGCTCGGCGCCTATAGCGCCGCCAACCTCGCCGAACTGGCGCTGGCGACCTCGGCGGCCCTCATCGCCAGCCGGTTCGTCTGGGTCTTCGGCACGTCGGGCCTGCCGCGCCTCCTCGGCTTCCGCCGCGCCACGCTGCGGTCCACCCATCTCGCCGTGATCTCCTGGGCCGGCATGCGCGGCGTCGTGAGCCTCGCGGCGGCCTTGGCGTTGCCGGTCGAGTTCCCCGGCCGCGACCTCATCGTGTTCCTGGCCTTCTGCGCCATCCTGGTGACGCTGGTGCTGCAGGGCACGACGCTGGGCTGGCTCATCCGGCGGCTGGGCGTCGTTGAGGCACCGGCCGAGGAGGGCGCCAGCCCGGAAGCCGTGATCCGCCGCGAGGCCGCCGTCGCGGCCCTGGACACGATCGAGAACCGCCTGTTCAACGGCCGCGTCCTCGGCCTGCCCGACGCCGACATGCTGCGCCAGTACCGCCGCATGCGGGACAATGCCGACGCCATGATCGCCGGCCACGGCCTCGCCGCCAAGCGGCGCGAGGCTCGGCTGCAGCTCGAACTCTCCGCCGCCCATGCGGCACGGCGCGCCGTGCTGGACCGTGCCGGCACGATCGACGGCGAGCTGCTGCAGTCGCTCGAGGAGGAGTTCGACTTCGACGAGGGCCGCCTTCGCCGCGCGCTCGGCGAGGGGGGCGGGCACGCGGGTTAGGCCGAATCCGCCTCCGGCGGCTCCGCTCCGGCCCGGAAGCGAGAGCAGTCCCGGCGGCTCGGAACCGCCAGGGCGGACCCGAGAAAGCCGGCGCTGCTCTGGCTTGGGTCGGGCCGCCGCCGCCCGCTCAGTAGAGGCCGCCGGTCCCGGAGCCCACGGCGCGGTCGGGATCGGCGGGGGCGGAGGCCGCTTCCGACCGCGACGCCTTGCCGGCGCTGCCGTCGATCACGGCGTAGGAGTCGGGCGGCGCCGTTCCGGGCTTGAAGGCCTCGATGATGGCGTCCTTCGCGTTGGACCGCATGCCCGAGTGGTAGTCGACCGTGATGAGCTTGATGTTGAGCGGGGCGCGGAACGGCACGTCGGGCTTGTCCTTAAGGGCCGCGCCCATGAAGTCGCGGAACACCGGGGCGGCATATTCGGCCGCGTAGGCAGTGGCGCCAAGCGAGCGCGGCTGGTCGTAGCCGAGGTAGAGGCCCACGGCGAGATCGGCCGAATAGCCCACGAACCAGACGTCCTTGGCGTCGTTGGTCGTGCCGGTTTTGCCCGCCAGATAGGTGCGGTTCAGCACCTTGATGCCGCTGCCGGTGCCGCGGGTGATGACGCCCTGCAGGATGGAGGTGATCTGGTAGGCGGTCATCGGGTCGATGACCTGCTCGCGCTTGTCGATCAGCGTCGGCTCGGCCTGGTCGCTCCAGGTCGCGGCGTCGCAGCCGTCGCAGACCCGTTCGTCGTGCCGGTAGATCGTGTTGCCCCAGCGGTCCTGGATGCGGTCGACGAGGGTCGGCTTGATGCGCTTGCCGCCGTTGGCCAGCATGGAATAGGCGGTGACCATGCGCAGCACCGTGGTCTCGCCGGCTCCGAGCGACATGGACAGCACGGGCGGCAGTTCGTCGTAGATGCCGAAGCGCTTGGCATATTCGACGATCAGCGGCATGCCGATGTCCTTGGCGAGCCGCACCGTCATGAGGTTGCGGGAATGCTCGATCCCGTAGCGCAGCGTGTGCGGACCCGAACCGTTGTCGTCGTCGTTCTGCGGCCGCCACATGCCGAGGCCCGGGCCCTGGTCGATCTCGATCGGGGCGTCGAGCACCGACGAGGAGGGCGTGTAGCCGTTGTCGAGCGCCGTCGCGTAGACGAAGGGCTTGAAGGACGAGCCGGGCTGGCGGAGCGCCTGGGTGGCGCGGTTGAACTCGGACTGGTCGAAGGAGAAGCCTCCCACCATGGCGAAGACGCGGCCCGTGTAGGGATCCATCGCCACGATTGCGCCCGAGATCTCCGGCACCTGCTGCAGGCGCCATTGGCCCGGCTTGCCGTCGACCGGCGCCACATAGACCACGTCGCCGGGCGCCAGGATCGAGCGGATCGAGCGCTTGCCCGTCCATTTGATGCCGTCGAGGGTCAGCAGGCCGGTGTCGCGGTCCGGCACGACCTCGCCGGCCTTGTCGCGACCCGGCTGCAGGCCGATCCGCACGGTGGAGTCGCTGCCGTCGAGCAGCACGGCGAGGCGCCAGGGCTGCACGTCGCCGAAGGCCGGGATGGCGGCCAGCGACGGGCCCCAGTCGCCCGTGAGGTCGATGTGGCGGACGGCGCCGCGGAAGCCGTGGGTCTCGTCGTAGCGCACCAGCCCGTCGACCAGCGCCTTGCGGGCCATGACCTGCATCTTGGGGTCGAGCGTGGTGCGGACCGACAGGCCGCCCTCATAGAGCTTCTTCTCGCCGTAGCGCTCGCCGAGTTCGCGCCGCACCTCCTCGGCAAAGTAGCCGGCCGCGTAGATGTTGGGCGCCAGCACGCGCGGGTTGACGCCGAGCGGCTCCTGCTTGGCCTTCTCGCCCTCGGGGCGCGGCACGTAGCCGTTCTCGACCATGCGGTCGATCACCCAGTTGCGCCGGATCACGGCGGCGTCGTGCTTGAGGAAGGGCTGGTAGTTGTTGGGGCCCTTGGGCAGGGCCGCCAGATAGGCCACCTCCGCCACCGTCAGCTCGTTGACGGACTTGTTGAAGTAGTTGAGCGCCGACGCCGCCACGCCGTAGTTGCCGAGCCCGAGATAGATCTCGTTCAGGTAGAGCTCGAGGATCTTCTCCTTGGGGTAGGCCTGCTCGATGCGGAGCGCCAGCAGCGCTTCTCGGATCTTGCGGGTGAAGCTGCGCTCGTTGGTGAGCAGGAAGTTCTTGGCGACCTGCTGGGTGATGGTGGAGGCGCCCTGCGCCCGCTTGTTGCCCGCCACCAGCACGCTCAGGGCGCGCAGGATGCCCTCGGGGTCGAGGCCGTTGTGGCTGTAGAAGTTCTTGTCCTCGGCCGAGATGAAGGCTTCCTTGACCAGCGGCGGGATGGCGGTCGAGGGCAGGTAGAGCCGCCGCTCGCGCGAATATTCGGCGAGGAGGCTGCCGTCGCCGGCCTGCACGCGGGTCATCACCGGCGGCTCGTAGTTCTTCAACTGGGTGTAGTCCGGCAGGTCCTTCTCGAACTTCCACACCGTGCCGGCGGCCACGCAGGCGAAGACGACGAAGATCAGCGCGCCGGTGGCGAACAGGAAACCGAAGAACCTGGCGACATGCCGCATCGGGAAACGCCTCGCGAGCAGAGCTCTGGAATGGTTGCGGCGGCCGGAGGTCGGCTGTCGCCACGGCCGTTGGATACCCGATCCGATGCCGGGATGCTGCGGCTGTTTTGTGGTGCCAATGCGACCGGCGCCCCTTGCCTGGGGCCAGCGGGCCGAGGCTTCAGGGTTCTTTCACACCTGTGTCGTGCGGGCCACAATCGCCGACGGCCACCCCGCCTCAGCGCATGGCGGCCGGACCCGGGGCGGGTGACGGGGCCGGGGTTGGGGCCTGGGTCGGAGCCATGGTCGGGGCGTGGGTTTGGGCCGAGGCGGGCGATGCGCCCGCCGGCCCGCCCCGGTCGGCGAAGAACGCGTCGACCGCGCCGGCGACGCCGTCCACGGTCCTGGCGCGCCATTCGGGCGAGTCCATCGCCCGCGCGTCCTGACCGCTCGACAGGTAGCCGAGTTCGAGCAGCACCGACGGCACGTCCGGCGCCTGCAGGACCTTGAAGCCGGCGGCACGTTCGGGGTTGCGGTTCAGCCGCGCCACCTTGGCCCAATAGCCCGTCAGGGTGCGCTGGAACTGGTGCGCGTAGGTCCGGGTTTCGCGCCGTGTCAGGTCGAACAGGATGTCGGACACGTCCGCAGCCTTCGGCGCCTCGTCGACGCCGGCAGCGGCATCGGCCTCGTTCTCCGTCGCGGCGACGCGGGCCGCCTCGCCGTCGCTCGCCCGGTCGGACGCCGTGTAGACGGTGGCGCCCGCCACGGACCCGTCCGACAGCGAGTCGGCATGGACCGAGATGAACAGCGCCGCGTCGGCGTCCCGCGCGACGCGGACGCGGTCGCCGAGCGACACGAAGCTGTCCCCCGTGCGGGTCGACACGACCCGGTAGCGCCCGCCGGCCTCGAGCCGGGCGGCCAGGGCCGCGGCGAAGCGCAACACCACGTCCTTCTCCAGAACTCCGCCGAGGCCCGTGGCGCCCGGGTCCAGCCCGCCGTGGCCGGGGTCGAGGACGATGACGGGGCGGGCGTCCCGCGCTGTCGATGCCGCGCGATCGTCGGGCCGCGGGGGTGCGGGCTGCGGCGGGCGGACCGCCGCCCGGAAGGCGGCGCGGTCGGTCGGCGCGAGTTCGACGGTGAACCGGGACGCCGCGCCGCCCGCGATGCTGGCCACTTCGGCGCGGCGGATGGCGGCCGGGCCGGCGAGGTCGGCCACGATGCGGGACCGGCCGGGCGCGAAGAGGCCGAAGCGGAACGCCCGGATCAACCCCGTGCCGCCGGCGGGCAGGTGCCCGGCGACGGGATCCACCTGGAAGTTGACCTCGGGCATGTCGATGATGAGCCGGTCCGGCGCTTCGGTGAGGACCGGGACGATGGCCACGCCGGCGCCGAGGTCGACGACGAGGCGCGTGGTCCCGCCGGATGCCTCGACCCGCGCCCCGACGGCGACCGGGATGCCGCCCGGCGCCGTCGCCACCGGCGCGGCCGCCACGGGCTGGTGCCAGCTCGGATGGCGGCTCGACGCCGCCGCTTCGCCGCTGCCGCAGAGCGCAGCCGCGACCAGGACCGCGCAGCACATCCGCAACCCGCCACCCCTGCGCATCATCCGCCCCCCGCCTCCGCGCCGGACCGCCGTGGCCCGGACCGGACCGCCGTTTCCAGGTTACCCGCTAGGGGCGCGTTGGTTAACGGTCCGTTGCGCGCCCGGCGCCGATCGGGGGCCGCTGTGGCCCGAAAGCCTCGATCGGCCGGGAACTTGCCAAAGCGTCGCATTTGCCGCTATGTCTCGACTGTCAGGGTCCCGACTCGGGCACGCCTCGCGGCGGCTCGCCGTTCCAGGACCGGCCCGAACGCCGATGGCCTCGCCTTTTCAGCTTGGCATTCGCTTCCACGCGATTATCGGCACGGGATCGATCGGCGGCATTCCGAACCTGCGGGCTCGCGTCGGACCCCTTGGCAGCATGGCCCCACCGCACGGCCGTGCCGAGAGAGTCACCGCGCCATGGTCCGCCCGCATCGGGGTCGTCACGCTGCCCGTTCCGTCCTCCCGAGCGCTCCAGGGCGCCTCGGCGGCACGGCGTGTCGCCACGACGTCACGGCGCATCGGACCCTCGGCCGCCCCGCGACGGCGGCCCCATTCCCCTTCCGGCTGCCACCGTCGCAGCCGGCGCAAGTCCGGCAGTCCGCCCTTCGACGCCGCCGCCCACCGGCGCCGGCACGTTCCGTCGAGGTCCGCGCCTGCCTCCATCCCACACGGCGCCGCTCGCCCCATGCCCCTCGACATCCCGCCGGCGCCACGTCGGCGACCGACCCGTCGAGGCTCAGCGTGCGCCCCCTGACGAACAGAGTCCGACATGTCCAACAGCAAGATGCTCATCGATGCCGCACACCCGGAAGAGACCCGGGTCGTGGTGCTCAAGGGTAACCGCGTCGAGGAGTTCGATTTCGAATCGGCCAGCAAGAAGCAGCTCCGCGGCAACATCTACCTGGCCAAGGTGACGCGGGTCGAACCCTCGCTGCAGGCCGCCTTCGTCGAATACGGCGGCAACCGGCACGGCTTCCTCGCCTTCTCGGAAATCCACCCCGACTATTACCAGATCCCCTTCGCCGACCGGCAGGCGCTGCTGGAAGAGGAAGCCCGGGCGCACCGCGACGAGGACGACGAGGGCCGCGACGGCCGCGGCCAGGGCGAAGGCCGCGGCCAGGGCGAGAACCGCGGCGGCGGCGAAAGCCGCAGTGGCGGAGACGGACGCAGCCAGGGCGACAACCGGCGCAACGGCCGGCGGGGCGAGGGGCGCGGCAACGGCGAGAACAGGAGCCAGGGCGAGGGCGGCGAGCAGAGCGCGCGGGGCGAAGGCCGCGGCGAGCGCAACGGCCGTGGCGGCGACCGCAACGAACGCGGCCAGCGCCGCAGCCGGCGGCACCGCCGCGACGGGGCGCCCGCCTCCGCCTTGGAGCGGCGGGACGCCGGCGACGACAGCATCTCCGAGGTCGCCTTCGACGCCGATGCCGTCGCCGTGACGGCGAGCGACGACGCGGCGACGGGGGGGCACCACGACACCACGGAGCCCACGTCGTTCGACCCGGCCGCCGACGCGCCCGACAGCCGCGACGCCGGGGTCCTCGCGACCGAGGATCGGGCCTCCGAACTCCGGCCGTCTGAGGTCGAAGCCTCGGACGTCGACATGGCCGAGCACCGCGACCTCGACGCCGACGCGCCGCGGGCCGAAGCGGCGGGCGGGGACGATGCCGGCGAGCCCGTCGCCGCTCAGCACGTCGCCGCCGCGCTCGACTCGGACGCGGTGTCGGCGAGCGCCGCCGAGGACGGCGACGCTGGCGCGACCGAACCCACCGCTTCCACCGAGGACGCCCATCACGGGAGCCTGCAGGCCGACGCGGACGCGCAGGTTTCGGCCGTTGTCGAGACGACGTCGGAGCCGTCGGCTACGGACCGGGACGCTTCGGTCGCCGAAAGCTGGGGCGACGAGACCGGAACCATCGCGGCCTTCGAGGCCGATGCCTCCGGTGACAGCCTCGCCGCCCCGGCGCTGTCCAGCCCGGCGACCGCCGACGACGAGCCGCTCGCCGGCGAGATCGTGCAGGGCGAGGCCGTCGAGGCACGCGACACGCGCGAGCATCAGGACGACGAGCATCACGGCGCCGACCACGAGGAAGAGCATGTCGAGCAGATCGGCGGCGACGCCCTGTCCGACGTCGCGCCCCGTCCGGTGCGGCTGCGCCGCCACTACAAGATCCAGGAAGTCATCAAGCGCCGCCAGATCCTGCTCATCCAGGTCGTCAAGGAGGAGCGCGGCAACAAGGGCGCGGCCCTCACCACCTACCTGTCGCTGGCCGGCCGCTATTCGGTGCTGATGCCCAACACCGCCAAGGGCGGCGGCATCTCGCGCAAGATCACCGACGGCGAGGATCGCAAGCGCCTCAAGGCCATCGCCCAGGAACTCGACGTGCCCGAGGGCATGGGCGTCATTCTGCGCACCGCCGGCGCGTCCCGCTCGCCCGTCGAGGTGCGGCGCGACTTCGAATACCTGCTGCGCATGTGGGAAAGCGTGCGCGAGCTGACGCTGAAGTCCTCGGCGCCGAGCCTCGTCTACGAGGAAGGCTCGCTCATCAAGCGCTCGATCCGCGACCTTTATTCCAAGGAGGTCGAGGAGATCGTGGTGTCGGGCGAGGAGGGCTTCACCGAGGCGCGCGACTTCATGCGCATGCTGATGCCCGGCAACGTCAAGAGCGTGCAGCTCTACCGGGACCCGCAGCCCATCTTCGCCAAGTCCGGCGTCGAGGCGCAGCTCGATGCGATGTTCTCGCCGCATGTCACGTTGAAGTCGGGCGGCTATCTCGTCATCAACCAGACCGAAGCGCTGGTGGCGATCGACGTCAACTCGGGCCGCTCCACCCGCGAGCACAACATCGAGGACACGGCGCTCCGCACCAACCTCGAAGCCGCCGACGAAGTGGCCCGCCAGCTCCGCCTGCGCGACCTCGCCGGCCTCATCGTCGTCGACTTCATCGACATGGAGGAGGGGCGCAACAACCGCGCCGTCGAGCGCCGCATCAAGGAGGCGCTGAAGAACGACCGCGCCCGCATCCAGATCGGCCGCATCTCGCATTTCGGGCTGCTCGAGATGTCGCGCCAGCGCATCCGCACGGGCGTGCTCGAAGGCTCCACCGTGGTGTGCCCGCATTGCGCCGGCGCCGGCACGGTGCGGTCCACCGCCTCCATCGCCCTGCACGTGCTGCGCCTCGTCGAGGACGCGCTGCTCAAGGACGCGACCTATGACCTCGTCGTGCGCAGCCGCGCCGAGGTCGCCCTCTACATGCTGAACCAGAAGCGGGCCAAGCTCGTCGAGCTGGAGCAGCGGTTCGGCGTCGGCATCACGGTGGCGGCCGACCCGAGCCTGACCGGCATGGTCTACCACGCGATCGAACGCGGCGAGCTGGCCCAGGCCCCCCTGGCGCCCGCGCCGCGCCAGGACCTGGTGCGCGTCGATTCCATCGCGCCCATCTTCGAGCCCGGCAGCGAGGCCGGCGACGACGCCTACGAGGCCGAGGCCGCCAGGGACGGCGAGAGCGAGGCCGAGGTCGAGACGGAGGCGCTCGATGCCGGCGCTCCGGAGGGCGGCGAGGGCGAGGGAGACGGCCGCCGCCGCAAGCGTCGCCGCCGGCGGCGCGGCCGCGACCGGGACGGTGGCGGCGAGACGGCTTCCGAGGCGTCGCAGCCGTCGGACGACGGCGACGCGGCTCCGGAGGGCGGCGAGGGCGAGGACGACGCCGCCCCCGCCACCGCGCCGGAGTTCGACGCGCCCGGCTTCGCGGCCGGGAGCCTGGACCCCGTCGCCGATGCCTCCGATCCCGCGACCCGCGACCTCGGCTTCGCCGCCGAGACGGCGGAGTCGGGGACCGCGTTGCCGGACGACGGCGCGGATGCGCTCGTGCCCGTGACGGCGTCCGTTCCGATCGCGGTGCAGCCCGTCGCCGCCGAGGCCGGCGTCGAGCCGGTGGAGAGCGAGCCGGCCGAGACCGTGGCCGAGGAGGCGCCCAAGCGTCGGCGCTCGCGCCGCACCGCGGCCCGCATCGCGCAGGAGGGCGAAGAGGCGGCCGTGGCCGAGGCGGCGCCCGAGGCCGAAGCACCCGCCCGGCCGCGCCGCCGCCGCGCCGCCGCCCGACCCCGCGCCGGGAGCGCGGCGGCTGCGGAAGCCGCGACCGAGAGCGTGGCCGAACCGGCCCCGGACGAGGTGCTGCCGGCCGCCGACGTGCCGGCACCGGAGGCTCGCGCCGCCGAGCCGGCCTCGCCGACACGTGACGAGCCGGTGAGCGACGCGCCGGTGGGCGACGCGCCCGCCCTGGCCGAGGCGACCCCGGCCCAGGCTCCCGAGCAGACGCCGGCCGCGGCCGATCCCGAGGCCCACGACCCCGATCGCCCCAAGCGTTCGGGCTGGTGGCAGCGCGCCAAGGCCTCCTTCGGGTCTTGAACCGGTCGAATCGCGCGAGGACGCCTGTCCTCGCGCGATTCCCGTCCGGCGAGCCTTGGAAAGGCCGCATCGCCGCCGCATGGAACGCCCCGACATCGGGCCCGGCCCGCGGGTTGCGTGAAGGAAACAGCATGGTGCAACGTCGAGGCCGGTGGATGCCGGCGACCCGCTCCGCCCTCCTGGGTCTCAGGCTGCTGGGCCTCGGCGTCCTGGGCCTGGGATGGCTCGGCCTCGGCCCGCTGGGCGCCGGCATCCTGGCGCCGGCCCCCGCCATGGCGGCCGAGTTCACCCCGGCACAGAAGTCCGAGATGGGCGGCGTGATCCGCGACTACCTGCTGCAGAACCCCGAAGTGCTGCAGGACGCCATGGCCGAACTGGAGCGCCGCCAGAAGGCGCAGGAGGAGGCCAAGCGCCAGCAGGCCGTCGACGGCAAGGCGGCGGAGCTGTTCAACGCGCCGGGCGACGTCGTGCTGGGCAACCCCAAGGGCAAGGTCACGCTGGTCGAGTTCTTCGATTACAATTGCGGCTACTGCAAGCGCTCGCTCGACGACATCGCCAAGCTGATGAAGACGGAGCCGGACCTGCGCCTGGTGCTGAAGGACTTCCCCGTCCTGGGCCCGGGATCGGTCGAAGCCGCCTATATCGCGGGTGCGGCACGCAACCAGCTGAAGGGGGACCAGTTCTGGCAGTTCCACGCCAAGCTGCTCGGCGGCCAGCACGGGCCGGTGGGTAAGGCCCAGGCGCTCCAGGTCGCCAAGGACCTCGGCGCCAACATGGACCAGCTCGCCAAGGATGCCGCCAGCCCCGAGGTGAAGACGTCCATCCAGACCACAATGGGCCTGGCTGACGCCCTCGGCCTCACCGGCACGCCGACCTTCGTGGTCGGCAAGGACGTGATCGTGGGCGCCGTCGGCTACGACGAACTCAAGACCCGCGTCGACAGCGTGCTGAAATGTGGCCGGGCCGTCTGCTCCTGACGCTCGCGTCGGGCCGGCGGCCATTGGCTTTGTCGGCCTCGACTCTTTAAGAGGACTTCGAACCGGCACGCGGCGGTGTCGCCGCTCCGCACCCGTCGGGCTCGTCCGCCCGTGCCTCCCTGACCAGAAGACAGATATGCCCATGATCCGAAACGGCCTGCGGACGCGCCCCAAGGGGACCAGACCGACGCCCGCCGGCACGGCCGCACCGGCCATCGACGCCGACCTGCTGCGAACCCTGGCCACCCTCATCTCGGACAGCGACCTCGCCGAGATGGAGATCGAGAAGGGCGACCTGCGCATCAAGCTGGTCCGTCACACCGCGACGAGCCACGCCCCTGCCCCCCAGGTGACCACGCCCATGCTGGTCGCCGCCGCCATGCCGGCCGCCGCCGCCGCCGCGCCCGCGATCCCGGCCGCCGAGCATCCCGGCGCCGTGAAGTCGCCGATGGTCGGCACGGTGTATCGCCGGGCCAGCCCGGAGGCGAAGGCCTTCGTCGAGGTCGGCAGCACCGTCAAGGCCGGCGACAAGATCCTGCTGGTCGAGGCCATGAAGACCTTCAACGAGATCGTGGCGCCCCGCGCCGGCACGATCTCGGCGGTGCTGGTCGACGATGGCCAGCCGGTCGAATATGGCCAGCCCCTGCTCGTGATCGAGTGACGGGCGCATGTTCGACAAGATCCTGATCGCCAACCGCGGCGAGATCGCGCTGCGGGTGCTGCGCGCCGCAAAGGAACTCGGCATCGCCACAGTGGCGGTCCATTCCACCGCGGATGCCGACGCCATGCACGTGCGGCTCGCCGACGAGAGCGTGTGCATCGGGCCTCCGCCCGCGCGCGACAGCTACCTCAACATCCCGGCCCTGCTGTCGGCCTGCGAGATCACCGGCGCCGACGCCATCCACCCCGGCTACGGTTTCCTCAGCGAGAACGCTCGCTTCGCCGAGATCCTGCAGGACCACGACATCGCCTTCATCGGCCCCAAGGCGGAACACATCCGCACCATGGGCGACAAGATCGAGGCGAAGCGCACCGCCCGGGCGCTCGGCATCCCCTGCGTGCCGGGCTCGGACGGCGGCATCACGGACGACGACACGGCGCAGCGGGTCGCGGCCGAGATCGGCTTCCCGGTCATCATCAAGGCGGCGGCCGGCGGCGGCGGGCGCGGCATGAAGGTGGCCCGCACGGCGGCCGACCTGTCCGACGCCCTGGCCACGGCGCGCCAGGAGGCCAAGGCGGCCTTCGGCGACGACGCCGTCTACATCGAGAAATATCTCGAGAAGCCCCGCCACATCGAGATCCAGATCCTCGGCGACGGATTCGGCAACGCCATCCACCTCGGCGAGCGGGACTGCTCGCTGCAGCGCCGCCACCAGAAGGTCTGGGAGGAAGGCCCCTCGCCGGCCCTCAACGCCGAACAGCGCGCCACCATCGGCGAAACCTGCGCGGCCGCCATGCGCAAGCTCGGCTACCGCGGGGTGGGCACCATCGAGTTCCTCTACGAGGAGGGGCAGTTCTATTTCATCGAGATGAACACCCGCATCCAGGTCGAGCATCCCGTCACCGAGATGATCACCGGCATCGACCTCGTGAACGAGCAGATCCGCATCGCGGCGGGCTCGCCGCTCACGCTGAGCCAGGCCGACGTGCGGCTCGACGGCCACGCCATCGAGTGCCGCGTCAACGCCGAGCACCCCGACACGTTCAGGCCCTCGCCGGGCCGCATCAGCTACTTCCACCCGCCGGGCGGCCTCGGCGTCCGGGTCGATTCGGCCGCCTACCAGGGCTACACGATCCCGCCCAACTACGATTCGCTCGTCGGCAAGCTGATCGTCCACGGCCGCACCCGCACCGAGGCCCTGATGCGCCTGCGTCGGGCCCTCGACGAGTTCATCGTGGACGGCATCGACACGACTCTGCCGCTGTTCCGCACGCTGGTGCGCAACACCGACGTCCAGAACGGCGCCTACGACATCCACTGGCTGGAGCATTTCCTGGCGGCCCAGGGCAGCTGACGGCCGGCTGGCACGGAGGTTGCCTGCTGCATCCCCGGCGGTCGACGACGCCGCCGAGGGAGACATTTGTGAAGCGCGAAGACCTCACCGAGAAGCTGCTCGACATCAAGCGCGAGAACGGGTGGACGTGGAAACACATCCAGGCCGAGATCGGCGGCCTGTCGCCGATCCTCATCACGGCCGCCTGCATGGGGCAGATGAAGCTGCCGAAGGCCCAGGCGCGCAGGGCGGCCGAACTCTTCGGCCTCACCCCCGCCGAGGAGCGCATGCTGAACGAGGCGCCCTACCGCGGCTCGATCCCGCAGCTGCCGCCCACGGACCCGCTGATCTATCGCTTCTACGAACTCATCATGGTCTACGGCACCACCTTCAAGGAACTGATCCAGGAGGATTTCGGCGACGGCATCATGTCGGCCATCGACTTCGAGATGACGATGGAGCGCGAGCCCAACCCCAAGGGGGATCGGGTGAAGCTCGGCATGTCGGGCAAGTTCCTGCCCTACAAATACTACGGCAACGAGGACGGCGTGCCGGACTACGGCTTCAAGGAGCCGTGAAGCCCGGCACCGGGAGGCGGCTCGCCCGCCCTTCTCACCCCGCGGCGCCCGCCCTATCGTGGCGGCGGCGCGGCGTCGATGCCCGCCGGGGGAGTGCCGCGCCATGGGAAGACTGTCGACGCATGTGCTGGACACGGCCCGGGGCCGGCCCGCCGCGGGCGTGCCGGTGACGCTGCACCGCCTCGCCGCGGACGGTGCCCGCATCGCCGTCGCCGAGGCCGTCACCAACGCCGACGGCCGCACCGACGCTCCCCTGCTGGCCGGCCCCGCCTTCGTGCCGGGCACCTACGAGCTGACCTTCGCGGTCGGCCGCTATTTCGACGACGTCGCGCCCGGCGCACCCTTCCTCGACACGGTCCCGCTGCGCGTCACGCTGGCGGAGGCCGACGGCCACTACCACGTCCCGCTCCTGGTCTCGCCCTGGAGCTATTCCACCTACCGGGGATCCTGAGCACCGTGCCAGACGCCTATCCGCGCGACCTCGTCGGCTACGGCGAGCATCCGCCCCACCCCCGCTGGCCCGCCGACGCGCGGGTCTGCGTGCAGTTCGTCATCAACTACGAGGAGGGCGGCGAGAACAACGTCCTGCACGGGGATGCCGCGTCCGAGGCCTTCCTGTCGGAGATCGTCGGGGCGCAGCCTTGGCCGGGGATGCGCCACGCCAACATGGAGTCGATCTACGAATACGGCTCGCGCGCCGGCTACTGGCGCCTGCACCGGATGTTCTCCGAGCGCGGCCTTCCCGTGACGGTCTATGCCGTCGCGTCGGCGCTCCAGCGCTACCCCGGCATCGTGCCGTCGATGCAGCGCGCCGGATGGGAGATCGCATCCCACGGCCTGAAATGGATCGACTACCGCGACCACGCCCCCGAAGCGGAGCGCGCCGACATCGACGCGGCGGTCCGCATCCAGACGGAGCTCACCGGCGCGCGGCCGCTGGGCCTCTACCAGGGGCGCAGCTCGATCAACACGCTGTCGCTCGGCTGCCAGGAGGGCGGTTTCCTCTATCTTTCGGACGCTTACGCCGACGATCTCCCGTATTGGATCGACGGGGCGCGCGGGCCGCAGCTCGTCGTCCCCTACACGCTCGACGCCAACGACATGCGGTTCGCGACACCGCAGGGGTTCAACAGCGGCGACCAGTTCTTCGCCTACCTGAAGGACTCCTTCGACACGCTCTACGCCGAAGGCGAGACGGCGCCCAAGATGCTGTCGGTCGGGCTTCACTGCCGGCTCGTCGGCCGGCCGGGCCGGGCCGCCGCGCTGGCGCGCTTCCTCGACTACGTCACGGCGCACGACCGCGTCTGGGTGGCGCGACGGGTCGACATCGCCCGCCACTGGATCCGCCATCACCCGCCGGCCGGCGGCTATCGGCCGAGCCGCATGGGTGAAGCGCTCTTCGTCGAAGGCTTCGGCGACGTCTTCGAACACACGCCGGAGGTCGCCCGCACGGCCCACCGCCGGGGCTTCACGGCGGCGCAGGACACTGCCGCGGGACTGCATGCGGCGATGGTCGCCGCGGTCCGCGACCTCGACGCCGGTGCCAAGCGGGCCCTGCTCGACGCCCATCCCGATCTCGCCGGGCGGCTGGCCCTCGCCGGATCGCTGACGGCCGATTCGGCGGGCGAGCAGGCCGGCGCGGGCCTGGACCGCCTGTCGGTCGACGAGATGGCTAGGTTCACCGACCTCAACACGGCCTATCGGGCGCGGTTCGGCTTCCCATTCATCATGGCGGTCCGGGGCCGGAGCAAGGACGACATCCTGGCGGCCTTCGTGGCACGCCTGGAGAACAGTTCCGAGGCCGAGTTCGCCCGCGCGCTCGCCGAAGTCGA
Source organism: Lichenibacterium ramalinae (assembly GCF_004137085.1). Lineage (GTDB taxonomy): Bacteria > Pseudomonadota > Alphaproteobacteria > Rhizobiales > Beijerinckiaceae > Lichenihabitans > Lichenihabitans ramalinae. Next base: position 75,748 of record NZ_QYBC01000004.1, on the reverse strand, counting down.
GCGGATCGCGCTGCTGCGCCTCGAGGATCGCCTCCCCGCCGAGCCTTGAGGTTCGACGGCGATCCGCGATGACACGGGTTTAGCCCAGAGGGCGGGGGCGTGTCCGGGGCCCGACGACCGACCGCACGCGATAAAGCGCCGCCCGGGCCATTTCAGGCCCGGGCGGCGCTCTGGCCTTCAGCTTTGCGATGCAGGGTCCCGTCCGGCGACCGGACGGGCCGCTGGATCAGAGCGCGCGGAGGATGCGGCGGATCGGGTGGCCGGGGATGCCGCGGCGATATCCGAAGCCACGACGATAGCCGTAGCCGCGACGGAAGCCGTAGCCGCGGTGCACGAAGCCGCGACGGAAACCGCGGTGGCGGAAGAAGCGGACATCCTCGACGCCCGAGACGGGCGCGGCGCTCTCGAGTGCCGAGGCTCCGGCGACCGGCATGGCGGCGGCGGGCTCGGCCGCGAGAGCGACGGCGCCGAGGGCCAGGGCAGCGGCGAATGCGGTGACGATGGAACGTGACACGATCGATGACTCCAACCTGTGTTAGCGCGGGTCAAGTCTTTCGGGCAGTCCGGGGTTCCTTCGGGAGCGTCGAGACCGCGGCGGATCGGAAATATTCAGTAAAGATCGTTGCGCACGAACCAGTCGGTGCGGGGTTCGTGCCCTTTGCTCACCGCGTCCTCGTAATAGGTGGTGATCGATTCGACCGCGTGGGTCAGCGCCAGATAAGGGCGCGGATGGCGCTCGGCGCCCAGCACATGCGCGGAATCCTGCACCGGCGTGCGGATGTAGTGGCTCTGCTCGAAGAAGAAACGCCCGTCGTCCGTCTCGTAGACGCGAATCGCCACGCGGAACCGCTCCCGGCCGACCTCGAAGAAGAGGTGGTATTCCGAGAAGAACTTGTGGAAGGCGACGATCCTCGGATGCCGCAGCGCGTCGATTTCTTCACCTGACATCATCTACGGCCTCTGCTGGTCGCGGCATCCTTCCACAGCGGAGGAGAGATGGAAAGACGGCGGGTCCGGCGTCCCGGGTCACGTCTTCAGCCGGTAGCCGGTGCGGAAGATCCAGGCGATCAATGCCGCGCAGAGCGCCAGGATGGCCAGGGTCATGCCGAAGCTGACCTCGGGCGGCACGTCGGCCCGGCCCACGAAGCTCCAGCGGAACCCGTTCACCAGGTAGACGACGGGGTTGAGATAGGCGATCTGCCGCCAGGGCGCCGGCAGGGTCTCGATCGAGTAGAAGCTGCCGCCCAGAAAGGTCAGCGGCGTCACGACGAGCAGCGGGACGAGCTGCAGCTTCTCGAAGCCGTCGGCCCAGATGCCGATGACGAAGCCGAACAGGCTGAAGGTGACGGAGGTCAGGACCAGCGCCGCCACCATCCAGACCGGGTGCTCGACATGCAGCGGCACGAAGAGCGCCGAGGTGGCGATGATGATGAGGCCGAGCACGATCGACTTCGAGGCCGCGGCGCCGACATAGCCCGCCACGATCTCGAAGGCCGAGATCGGCGCCGACAGGATCTCGTAGATGGTGCCGGTGAAGCGCGGGAAATAGATGCCGAAGGACGCGTTGGCGATGCTCTGGGTCAGCAGAGAGAGCATGACGAGGCCGGGCACGATGAAGGCCCCGTAGCTGACCCCGTCGACCGACGGGATGCGCGAGCCCAGCGCCGCGCCGAAGACCACGAAATACAGCGCGGTGGAGAGGACCGGGGACACGATGCTCTGGGTGAGGGTGCGCAGCGTGCGCGCCATCTCGAAGCCGTAGATCGCCCGGACGGCGTGGATGTTCATGCGCGCTGGCTCACCAAGTCCACGAAGATCTCCTCGAGCGTGTTCTGGCTCGTCGTCACGTCCCGCACGACGGCGCCCGCCCCCGCGAGGTCCTGCATCAGGCCGCCGAGGTCGGGCGCCCCGGCAGCCGCGGCCTCGTAGGTGTAGAATAGCTGCGCGCCGTCGGCCGAAGCCTTCAGCCGATGGCGGGCCAGGGTCTCGGGCAGGCCCGGGACCGGCGCGGCGAGGTCGATCACGAGGCGCTTGCGGCCGAGCTGGCGCATCAGCGCGGCCTTCTCCTCGACCAGGATGAGCTCGCCGCCGCGGATCACGCCGACGCGGTCGGCCATCTCTTCGGCCTCCTCGATGTAGTGGGTCGTCAGCACCATGGTGACGCCGTCGTCGCGCAGCGCGCGCACGAGCCGCCACATGTCGCGCCGCAGTTCGACGTCGACGCCCGCGGTGGGCTCGTCGAGGAAGAGCAGGCGCGGCTCGTGCGACAGGGCCTTGGCGATGAGCACCCGGCGCTTCATGCCGCCCGACAGCGTGCGCAGCGTCGCGTCGCGCTTGTCCCACAGCGACAGGTCGCGCAGCACCTTCTCGATATGGGCCGGGTCGCGCCGCTTGCCGAAGAGGCCGCGGCTGAACGTGACCGTGTCCCACACGGTCTCGAAGGCGTCGGTGGTGAGTTCCTGGGGGACGAGGCCGATCATGCCGCGGGCGGACCGGTAGTCGGCGGTGATGTCGTGGCCGCCCACGGTGACGCGGCCGCCCGAGGGCCGCACCAGGCCGCAGGCGATGGAGATCAGCGTCGTCTTTCCGGCGCCGTTGGGGCCGAGCAACGCGAAGATCTCGCCCTCGCGGATATCGAGGCTGATGCCCTTCAGGGCCTTGAAGCCGGTCGCGTAAGTCTTGGTGAGGTCGGTGATCGACAGGATCGGCTGCATGATCCCGCTGGTAGCCGATCCGGCGCAGCTGGGGAAGGCGCGCCGCCCGTTTCTCGGGCAGGCGACGCACGATTCCCGCCCACCCATCCCGCCGTGCGCGGCGGGTGGGGCGGGCGCGGCGCTCCGGTCAGGCCGCCTTCTGCAACGGCTCCTCGCCCTGTTCCATGGCCTGCATGTAGAGGTCGAGCAGCGATTCCTGCTCGTCGCGCTCGTCCTTGTCCTGCTTGCGGAGCTTCAGGATCTCCTTCAGGACCTTGACGTCGAAGCCCTCGCCCTTGGCTTCGGCGAAGACCTCCTTCTTGCCCTCGTTCAGGGCCTTGAGCTCCTCCTCGATCTGCTCGACGCGCTCGATGAAGGAGCGGATGCGCTCCCCGGCGATCCCGACCGATCCGCTCATGTTCAGCTCCTGTTCGCTGGCTCGATGAGAACAGAACCTAAACGGATGACGGTCAACGGAAGGTTAATGCCATGGCCGGCCCGGCGCCCGAAGCGGCGCCCGCTCCACGGGCGGGGTGCCGCAACGGAATAGGCGCTCGGCCGTTATCGCCGGCGCGGCCGCCCGCGCCCCCAGCACAAGGCCGGCCATGGCTCGAAGGTCCCTGCTCGTTTCCCTCGCCGCTCTCGTCGTGATCGGGGTCGGCGGGGCCGCGGCCGCCTTGGCGTGGCATCCGGCCCTGCCCCCCGCGGAGCGCCCGGCGGCGGCGAGCTTCGATCCCGCGCTCGTGAAACGGGGCGCGACCCTGGCGGCGCTGGGCAATTGCGCGGGGTGCCATTCGGCGCCCGGGCGCCCTCCCCTGGCGGGCGGACTGCCGGTCGAGACGCCGTTCGGAGCCGTCTACGCCAGCAACATCACGCCGGACACCGAGGCCGGCATCGGGCACTGGTCCGAGGCGGCGTTCCGCAGGGCGATGCGCGACGGGGTGGACCGGGACGGCCGCAACCTGTACCCGGCCTTCCCCTACAACCATTACACGCTGGTGACGGACGACGACGACGCGGCGCTCTACGCCTACCTGATGACGCGCGAGGCCGCGGACTCGGCCGTGCCGTCGCCCGCCCTGCCCTTTCCCTTGAACGTGCGGGCCGTGATGGCGGGCTGGAACCTCCTGTTCTTCCGCCCCGGCACCTATGCGCCCGACCCGGCGCGGGGACCGGACTGGAACCGCGGCGCCTATCTCGTCGAGGGCCTGGGCCATTGCGGGGCCTGCCACACGCCCCACGGCCCGCTCGGGGAGGAGAAGGCCGGCGAGCATCTCGCCGGAGGAGCCGCCGAGGGTTGGACCGCCTATGCGCTGAACGGCGCCTCGCCGGCCCCCGTGCCCTGGACGGTCGACGCCATGGCGCTCTACCTGCGCCACGGCTGGCAGGCCGAACACGGCGTGGCGCGCGGCCCCATGGCGCTGGTGACGGCCAACCTCGGCCGCGTGCCCGAGGCCGATGCGCGGGCCATGGCCACCTATCTCGTGTCGCTGATGGGCCGCGGGGCCGAGCCCGCGCCGCCCGCCGCCAAGCCCGGCCTGCCGCCCGCCAGCGCCGGCAGCCAGGTCGCCGTGGCGGCCGGGAATGGGCGGGGAGCCGCCCTCTACGCCGGCGCTTGCGCGTCCTGCCACGAGGCCGGGCGCGCCCTGCCCTACGGCGGCCTGGCGCTGGCGCTCAGCACCGCCCTCCACGCGCCCGACCCGACCAACCTCGTCGTCGTGACGCTGCACGGCCTCGCCGCCCCCGTCGGCGCCGGCGGTCCGATCATGCCGGGCTTCGCCGGGGCGCTCGACGACGACGACCTCGCGGCGCTGTTGTCCTACCTGCGCGGCGACATCGCCAAGGCGCCGGCCTGGCCGGACCTTCCCGCAACCATCCGACGGGTCCGCGCCCGGGACGCCACGCTGGTGGCGAGCGACGGGACCGGCACCGCTCCGGCCGACCCCCAGGTGAGGATCGCACGATGACCACCATCACGGTGAACGGCTCCGCCCACGAGGTGGCGGTCGACCCCACCACGCCGCTACTCTACTGGCTGCGCGACGCGCTCGGCCTCAACGGTGCCAAATACGGCTGCGGCCTCGGGCAATGCGGCGCCTGCACGGTGGTGGTCGAGGGCGAAGCCGTCATGTCCTGCGTGGTGCCGGTGGTGGCGCTCGACGGCAAGCACGTCACTACGCTGGAAGGGCTCGGCACGGCGGACGCGCCCGGCCCGCTGCAGCGCGCCTTCATCGACGAGCAGGCGGCCCAGTGCGGGTTCTGCATCCCCGGGATGATCATGAGGGCGGAGGCCCTGCTCGCCCGGCGGCCCGACGCCTCCGATGCCGAGATCCGCGCGACGCTGCAGACCAACCTGTGCCGCTGCGGAACCCACATGCGGATCCTCAAGGCCGTGCGCCGCGGGGCCGACGCCATGCGGGCGGCGTCGCCGCCCGCTGCCCGACCGGTCCGCCTGGGGGACGCGCGGTGACGGCCCCGCTGGTGATCGACCGCCGCACCGTGCTGCGCGGCACCGGGGCGCTGGTGCTGGGCTTCGCGCTGCGCCCGGTCGGAGCCGCCGAAGCCGCCGAACCCGCCGGAGAGGGCGGTGGTGCCACCGGCCCGCGCGACCTGCCGGGCAGCCTCAAGACGACGCCCCTCGTCGACAGCTGGATCCGGGTCGCCGCCGACGGAAACGTCGAGGTGCTGACCGGCAAGGCGGAGCTCGGCCAGGGGATCGCCACGGCCCTCGTGCAGCTCGCCGCCGAGGAGCTCGACCTGCCGCTCGCGCGCGTGACGATCCGCACCGCCGACACCGCCACAACGGCCGACGAGGGCTATACGGCCGGCAGCCATTCCATGCAGGACAGCGGCAGCGCCATCCGGGCCGCCGCGGCCGAGGTCCGCGGGCTGCTGGTCGGCGAGGCCGCGACGCGCTGGGCCGTGCCGGCCGAGGCCCTGCGGGTCGAGGGCGGGGCCGTGCTGGCCCCCGACGGGCGGCGTTTCGGCTTCGGCGACCTCGTGTCGGCGACGCTGCTCCACGTCGAAGCCACGCCGCATCCGGCCCTGAAGCCGCCCGGCCGCTACGCCGTCGTGGGCCAGGCCGTGCCGCGGCGCGACATCCCCGCCAAGGTCACGGGCGGCGCCATCTACGTGCAGGACCTCCGGCCTGCCGGTATGGTCCATGCCCGGGTGATCCGCCCACCCGCCCCCGGCGCCCGGCTGCAGTCGCTCGACGACGCGGCGGTGCGGGCGACGCCCGGCGTCGTCGCGGTGGTGCGGGACGGCGACTTCCTCGCCGTGGCGGCCGAGACGGAATGGGGCGCCGTGGAGGCCATGCGCCGGCTCGCGGCAGCGGCGCGCTGGTCGACGCCCGCGGCGAGCCTGCCGACAGACCGGCCGGCGGGCCGGGCCATCCGGGCCCTGCCCGCGCGCGACACCGTGATCCTCGACCGCGGCGCCCCGCCGGCGGGCGACGGGCTGCGCCGGTTCGCTTCGGATTTCACGCGTCCCTACCAGGCGCACGGCTCCATCGGCCCCTCCTGTGCCGTGGCGCATCTCGACGGCGACACCCTCACGGTCTGGACCCACACCCAGGGCGTCTTCCCGGACCGGGCCGCCATCGCCGAGATGCTCGGTTTCCCGCCCGCACGCGTGCGCTGCATCCACACCCAGGGCTCGGGCTGCTACGGCCACAACGGCGCCGACGACGCGGCCGGCGACGCCGCCCTGGTCGCCCGTGCCCTGCCGGGCCGGCCCGTGCGCCTGCAGCTGATGCGCGAGCAGGAGGCCGCCTGGGAGCCCTTCGGACCCGCCATGTTGACCCGGGCGGAAGCGGCCCTCGACGCCGATGGCCGCATCGCCGACTGGTCCTACGGCGTGTGGAGCAACACCCACAACATGCGGCCGGGCGGCGCCGGCGCGCTGCTGGCGGCCCGGTTGCTGGCGAAGCCCTTCGCGCCGCCCGAGCCAAAACCCATCCCCCAGCCGGAAGGCGGCGGCGACCGCAACGCCATTCCGCTCTACGCCCTGCCGAACGCCCGCGTGACCCATCACTTCGTGCCCGACATGCCGCTGCGGGTCTCGGCCATGCGGGCGTTGGGCGCCTATGCCAACGTCTTCTCCATCGAAAGCTTCATGGACGAGCTGGCGCGGGCTTCGGCCCAGGACCCGATCGCCTTCAGGTTGCGCCACCTCGACGACCCCCGTGCCCGGGACGTGGTGGCGCGGGCGCGGGACGAGGCCGCCTGGACGGGCCGGCCGCGGGTGCCCGGCCGCGGGCGGGGGTTCGCCTTCGCCCGCTACAAGAACCTCGCCGCCTATTGCGCGGTGGCCGTCGAGGTCGAGGTCGATCGGGACACCGGCCGCCTCCGCCTCGCCCGTGCCGTCGCGGCCGTCGACGGCGGGCAGGTGGTGAACCCCGACGGGCTGCGCAACCAGATCGAGGGCGCCATCCTGCAGTCGATGAGCTGGACACTGTACGAGGAGGTCGGCTTCGACGCGGCCGGCGTCACGTCGGTCGACTGGGCAACCTACCCGATCCTGCGCTTCGACGCCGTGCCGGACACCGTGGAGGTGCATCTCGTCGACCGGCCCGGCCAGCCCTTCCTGGGCTGCGGCGAGTGCGGCCAGGGCCCCACCGCGGCGGCCATCGCCAATGCCGTGGCGGACGCCACGGGCGCACGGCTGCGCGACTTGCCGCTGACGCGCGAGCGCGTGCTGGCGGCCCTGGCGGTGTAGAGCGGGTCGGACGTCTCGAAACCGCCTCGGCGGTTTGGGAGCGGTTCCCCGGGACCGGCCGTCAGGCCGGGCCCTGGAAGCTCAGCATGCGGTCGGTGGGGAAGTCGTAGAGCTTGCCGGTGTCGCGATGCTCGGGCGCGCACAGCGCGACCAGCACGGGCGCGAGGTCCTCCGGGGTCTTCAGCGATTCGGGATCCTCGCCCGGCATGGCGGCCGCCCGCATGCGGGTGCGCAGCGGGCCCGGGTTGACGACAGTGACGACGACGTTGGACGTGGTGGCGGTCTCGGCCGCGTAGGTGCGGGCCATGGCGTCGAGCGCCGCCTTGGTGATGGCGTAGGGGCCCCAGTAGGGCCGCATCTCGGCCCGGTGTCCGGCCCCGGAGGAGACGAAGACGACGCGGCCGGCGTCGGAAGCGCGCAGCAGGGGGTCGAGCGAGCGCAGCAGCCGATAATTGGCGGTGAGGTTCACGGCCAAGACGTTGTCCCACTGCTTCGGGTCGACGTGGCCGATGGGCGTGATGGGCCCCAGCACGCCGGCGTTGGCGACGAGGATGTCGAGATGGCCCCAGCGGTCGTGCAGGGCGGCGCCGAGCCGGTCGATCGCCTCCGAATCCTTCACGTCGCAGGGCACCAGCGTCGCCTCTCCGCCCAGCCGCCGGATGTCGTCGTCGAGTTCCTCGAGCGCGCCCTGCGTGCGGGCCAGCGCCACCACATGGGCGCCGGCGCCGGCCAGTTCCAGCGCGACCGCGCGGCCGATGCCGCGGGACGCACCCGTGACCAGGGCCAGCCGGCCCTCCAAGCTGAGAGTCATGAGGTCTGCCTGACGGAGTTGGCCGCGGGAGCCGCGCGGCATCGGCGGGAATGTGCTTTGCTGGAGCGCCGTCGCCTTCGGCGACTGTGCTCCGGCTCCGAATCGAGAGCAGTTTCATCGGCCTGGAATCGCCGAGACGATTCCGCGAAAGACGATACTGCTCTAGACCCCAGGCTTTCGGCAGGCAAGCCGAGGCGCCACGCGACAGGCTGAACGACCCCCATGAACGCCAGGCCCGACCTCGATCTCACCCGCACGGCGCCGCGCCCCGGTGCGCGACGGCTGCGCAAGGTCATGATCGGCAAGCGCGCCGTCTTCACGGCCGGCCTCCAGCCGAGCTTCTGGAACGACGCCTACCACATCGCCCTCACGGCCCGCCTTCCCGCCTTCGTCGGCGGTCTGGCGGCGGCCTTCCTGCTCGTCAACTTCGGCTTCGCCCTGCTCTACGCCGTCGACCCGCAGGGCATCGCCAACAGCCGCGGCGCCTTCGAGAACCTGCTGTACTTCAGCATGGAAACCATCACCACCGTCGGCTACGGCGAGTTCTACCCGCAGACGCGCTACGCCCACTTGGTGGTGGGCACCGAGGTGTTCGCGGGGCTGTTCTTCACCGCCACGATGCTGGGCCTGATCTTCGCCCGCATGTCGCGCCCGCGGGCCCGGCTCGTCTTCGCGCGCGGCCTGGCGGTCGGTCCCTACGAGGGCGGGCGCACGCTCTTCGCCCGCGTCGCCAACGCTCGGCTGAACATCCTGTCGAGCGCCACGGCCCGCCTGTGGGTGCTGCTGTCCGAGACGACGGCGGAGGGGCAGAAGTTTCGGCGCTACGTCGAGCTGAGGCTCGTCCGCGCCGAGAACCCCGCCTTCGCGCTGAGTTGGACCATCCTGCATCCGATCGACGCGGCGAGCCCGCTCTTCGGCCGAAGCGCGGAAGACCTCGAGCGGGAGGACGCGCTGTTCCTGCTGACCATCACGGGCCACGACGACACGTCGGGCCAGACCGTCGAGGCGCGGGAATCCTACCTTCCGGACGACATCCGCTGGAACCATCGCTTCGTCGACATCCTGTCGACGCCCGTCGCCGGCCACACCGTGTTGGATTACGCCCGGTTCCACGAGACGGAACCGCTCGCCGCCGCGGCGGCGAGCCGTCCCTGAGGCTCAGCTGGCCTCGGCCAGCATGGCCCACTGCCGGGGGCTCGATTCGGCGAGCACGTCGGTCAACCGGGTCGGGTAGTCGCCCGTGAAGCAATGGTCGGTGAACTGCGGCCGCACGGGGTCCCGACGGGCGAGGCCCATGGAGCGGTAGATGCCGTCGACGGACAGGAAGGCGAGCGAATCGGCGCCCATATAGGCCCGCATGCCCTCGAGGTCCATCTGGGCGGCGAGCAGCTTGTCCCGTTCCGGCGTGTCGATGCCGTAGTAGTCGGGGTGCGTGATGGGCGGACAGGCGATGCGGAAATGCACCTCCTTGGCGCCGGCGTCGCGCATCATCTGCACGATCTTGACCGAGGTCGTGCCGCGCACGACCGAATCGTCGATAAGGACGACGCGCTTGCCCTCGATCACGCCGCGGTTGGCGCTGTGCTTCATCCGGACGCCGATCTCGCGGATCGCCTGGCTCGGCTGGATGAAGGTGCGGCCGACATAATGGTTGCGGATGATGCCGAGTTCGAAGGGGACCCCGGAAGCCTGCGAGTATCCGAGCGCCGCCGGCACGCCGCTGTCCGGCACCGGCACCACGACGTCGGCCTCGGCCGGGCTTTCGGCGGCGAGTTCGGCCCCCATCCGCTTGCGCACGTCGTAGACCGAGCGGCCGTTCACGACCGAGTCGGGCCGGGCGAAGTAGATGTATTCGAAGATGCAGGGCCGCGCCGGCTGGGGGGCGAAGGGCTTCAGGCTCTCGATCCCGCTTTCCGAGATGATGACCACCTCGCCGTTCTCGATGTCGCGCACGAAGCGCGCGCCGATGATGTCGAGCGCGCAGGTCTCGGAGGCCAGGATGTAGCGGCCGTTCAGCTCGCCGAGGACGAGGGGCCGGATGCCGAGCGGGTCGCGGGCGCCGACGAGCTTCTTGTTGGTGAGGGCGACGAGCGCATAGGCGCCCTCGATCTGGCGCAGCGACTCGACGAAGCGCTCGACGAAGCGCAGCTTGCGGGACCGCGCCACGAGGTGGAGGATCACCTCGGTGTCCGACGTCGACTGGCAGATGGCGCCGTCGCGGACGAGCTGCCGACGCAGCGTCAGGCCGTTGGTGAAATTGCCGTTGTGCGCCACGGCGAAGCCGCCGCCCTCGAGCTCGGCGAAGAGCGGCTGCACGTTGCGCAACACGGTCTCGCCCGTCGTGGCGTAGCGGACATGGCCGATGGAGGCCGAGCCGGCGAGCCGCTTGATGACGCGCTCATTGGAGAAATGGTCGCCCACGAGGCCGTGGCGGCGCTCGGAGTTGAACTGGCGGCCGTCGAAGGCGACGATGCCCGCCGCCTCCTGTCCACGATGCTGCAGGGCATGCAGGCCGAGGGCCGTGATGGCGGCCGCGTCGGGGTGGCCGAAGATGCCGAAGACACCGCATTTTTCACGGAGGGATTCGGTTTCGAGATCGCTCAATGGTCCATCCTCAAGCCGGGACGCCCTGGCCTTCGGCTGGCGAAGCCGGGCGGCGAGGGGAATGGGAGCGAAGATCCTACGCCATTCCCGTCTTCAGATGGAGCGCATTGCGGAGCTTTTTAAGGCCGGTTCCCGCGCCTCACTGCTTTTTGGTGGGTATCTTGGCCGCCGGCGTGCCGTTGAGGATGGCGTTGAGGCCCTGGCGATCGACGGTGGGCGCCGGGGTGGCGGCCGCCGACCGCGGCGTCGTCCCGGGCACGGCCTCGGTCCTGCGGGCCGGGGCGGCGGGCTGTGCCGGCGCCGGTGCCGTGTCGGCGCCGCCCGGCGCGTCGGCATCGGCGGGGAGGTCCTCGCTCGGCGCCGGCTTGTCGCGCTTGAAACGCTTGAGGAAGGTGTTTTCCGGATCCTCGGGCAGCATGGCGACGATCTCGTCGCCGGTCGCCTGCAGCAGCGGCTTCGAGCGCGCCGACGCCACCCATTCGGGCTGCGACTTCGGCGGCACCAGCCAGTTGAAGAACAGGAAGGCCACGACGCCGAGCAGGAAGCCGCGGGCGGCGCCGAACAGGAAGCCCATGGTCCGATCCAGCGCGCCGACCTTGCTGTCCAGGATGGCGTCGGACAACTTCACCGTGATGATGGAGACGAGGATCAGCGTCGCGAAGAACACGATGGCGATCGCGGCGATCATCCGGATCGTGTCCTTGGCGATGTAATGCTCGAGATAGGGCATCACGCGCGGATAAAGCAGGTAGGCGGCGACCGCGGCCGCCCCCCAGGAGGCGATGGCCAGGACTTCGCGCGTGAACCCCCGGACCATGGACAGCAGCGCCGAAACGACGACGATGCCCAGCAAAGCCAGATCGAGATAGGACGGCATGGCTCTGCCCTCGTGCCTGTTGGTCGTGATGGTGGAAGGGCGAAGCCGCCGGCCGCGCTTATAGCGAAGAGCCCGGGCGGCGTCACCCGTGCCGGGGCGGAAACGGGGCGGCGACCGCCCCGCCATGTCGCCCCGGTATGGACCTGTGTCGGGATCGGGGCGGCGGGAGGGCCGGGCCGGCATCGGATGAGGCCGGCCCCGGCGCGCCGTCAGATGAGGGCGAGCGCCGCCAGGAGGCGCTCGCGTTCCACCTCGGCGGCGGCGAGGCGGGACCGGTTGGTCTCGATCACCTCGGGATTGGCCTTGTCGATGAAGGCCGGGTCGGCGAGGCGGCGGGCGATGCCGGCGCGGTCGTTGTCGTTCTTCTTCAGCTCCTTCTCGAGGCGCTGCCGCTCCTTGGCGAAGTCGACGACGTCGGCCAGCGGGAGCAGGTAGTCGGTGCCGTCGACGGCGAGCCGCACGGCGCCTTCGGGCGGGGCGCCCGCCTCCTCGATCGACGACAGGTTGGCGAGGCGCCGGATGTGGGGACCGAAGCCGTCGAGCAGCGCCTTGGCGGCCGTCGAGGGCGCCGACACCAGCAGCGGGACCGGCCGTCCGGGCGGGACCTTGAGTTCGCTCCGCACCGACCGGATGCGCGACACGAGCGCGATGGCCCCCTCGACCGCCGCGGCGGCCTCGGCCCGGGCCGGCAGGGCGGCGAAGTCCGGCAACTGCGCGGCCGTGATGGCCTCGCCGGTGCCGCAGCCGTCCCACAGCGCCTCGGTGACGAAGGGCATGAAGGGGTTCAGCAGCTGCAGGATGGTCTTGAGGCACCAGCCCACCACGGCCCGCGTTTCCGCCGCCGCCGCGGCGTCGGAGCCGTTCATGCTGATCTTCGAGAACTCGACGTACCAATCGCAGAACGTGTCGCGCACGAAGGCCTGCAGGCCCGTGGCGGCGTCGCTGAAGCGGTAGTCGTCGAGCGAGGCCAGCGTCTGTCGCGCCACGCCGGCGAGTTCCGCGACGATCCAGGCGTCGATGGCGTTGCGGGGCGAGGCCGGCAGCGGCGTCGGCGCGTCGAAGCAGCAGTTGAAGGCGGCGAAGCGGGCGGCGTTCCACAACTTGTTGGCGAAGAGCCGCGCCGGCCGGACCGAATCCGCCGACATGCGGATGTCCTGCCCGTGCCCGCACAGGGTCATCATGGTCATGCGGGTGGCGTCGGTGCCGTATTGGGCGATGAGATCGAGCGGGTCGATCACGTTGCCCTTGGTCTTCGACATCTTCTGCCCGGACGCGTCGCGCACCAGGCCGTGGATGTAGATGTCGCGGAAGGGCGGCACCGTCTCGAAGGCGATGCTCTGCATCATCATCCGGGCGACCCAGAAGAAGATGATGTCGAAGCCCGTGACCAGCAGGTCCTGCGGATAGTAGCGGGCGAGGTCCGGCGTCTCGTCCGGCCATCCCAGCGTCGCGAAGGGCCACAGCGCCGAGGAGAACCAGGTGTCGAGGATGTCGGGGTCGCGCGTCAGCGTCACGTCCCGGCCGTAGTGGTGCCGCGCCGCCGCGGCGGCCTCCTCGGCCGTCTCGGCCACGAAGATCTCGCCGTCCTCGCCGTACCAGGCCGGGATCTGGTGGCCGTACCAGAGCTGCCGGCTGATGCACCAGGGCTCGATGTTGTCCATCCAGCGAAAGAAGACGTTGGACCAGTTGGCCGGGACGAAGCGCGTGTCGCCGCGGCGCACGGCCTCGGCCGCAGCGGCGGCCATGCCCTCGGTCTTCAGGAACCATTGGTCCGTGATGCGCGGCTCGATGACGACGCCCGAGCGGTCGCCGAAGGGCTGGGCGATGACCTTGGGCTCGATCTTCTCGATGGCGCCCAGCGCTTCGAGCGCCTCCACCGCCCGGGCCCGCGCGTCGAACCGGTCGAGGCCGCGGAAGGGCTCGGGCACGAGGTCGTTCATGCGCCCGTCCGGCGTCATGACGTCGAGCGGCACGAGGCCGTGGCGCAGGCCGACCGCGTGGTCGTTGAAGTCGTGGGCGGGCGTGATCTTCACGGCCCCGGTGCCCTGCTCGGGATCGGCGTGGTCGTCGGCGATGACCGGGATGGTGCGGCCGGTCAGCGGCAGGGCGAGGTGGCGCCCGACGAGGTCGCGGTAGCGCGGGTCCGCGGCGTTCACCGCCACGGCCTGGTCGCCGAACAGCGTTTCGGGCCGGGTCGTCGCCACCACGACGTGCCGCCCAGGCTCGTCGGCGAGCGGGTAGCGGATGTACCAGAGGTGCCCGTCGACCTCGCGCGTCTCGACCTCGAGATCCGAGACGGCGGTGCGGAACTTCGGGTCCCAGTTGACGAGCCGGGTGCCGCGATGGATCAGCCCGTCGCGGTGCAGCGACACGAAGACCCGCTTCACGGCCCGGCTGATCACGGGGTCGAGCGTGAAACGCTCGCGCGACCAGTCGGGCGTGCAGCCGAGGCGGCGCAACTGCGCCTGGATGGCGCCGGCCGTCTGGTCGCGCCAGGCATCGGCACGCGCCAGGAAGGCGTCCCGCCCGAGCGTGAACCGCGTTTCGCCGGTCTTGGCGAGTTCGCGCTCGACGACGAAGTGCGTGGCGATGCTGGCATGGTCGGTGCCGGGCAGCCACAGGACGTCGAAGCCGCGCTGGCGCTTGTGGCGCACCACCACGTCCTGCAGCGTCATGTCGAGCGCGTGGCCGATGTGGAGCTGGCCCGTGACGTTGGGCGGCGGCATGATCAGGGAGAACTTCGGACGCGACGACGTGACGTCGGCGCGGCCCACCCCGGTCTCGAGCCAGCGCTCGACGAGCTTCGGCTCGATCGCCTCGGGCTCGAAATGGGCTGGAAGGCTCGACGTATCAGCAGTCATCATGGAACTCCGGACCCGGGACGCTCGGCCCCGACGGTCACCTGCCCGGCCCTGCGCGCGGGGAAGACCGGGGCTTAACAGATCCCGGCACGGCATGCAGCCGCCAAGCAACGAACGCGGCCCGCGGCTGCCAGGCGCGCATGCCTGCGACGGCCGGCACGAACGATCGAGGTGGGACTAGATGGGAGCCGGTCGTTCGGGAACGACGCCATGAGATGGTGCCCGGGGGCGGATTCGAACCACCGACACTGCGATTTTCAGTCGCATGCTCTACCAACTGAGCTACCCGGGCGTCTCGGGACCCCTCGGGGCCGCGACTGACGGGCTTATAGGAAGGGTTCCGGGGCTTGTCCAGCCGATTCTGCCGCCCGTGCGGAAGGGCCGGGCCGGGCCCGCACTGGACGGGACCGGGACACCGGTAGACAGTGGCGGGCATGGATGACGGCACCGCGAAACCCTCCGAGATGCTCGACCTGCGCGGCTTGAAATGCCCGCTGCCGGTCCTGCATGCGCGGCGGGCCCTGGCGCGGACGGCGCCCGGCGGGACGCTGGCGGTGCGGTGCACGGACCCGCTCGCCGGGGTCGACATTCCGCACCTGCTGCGCGAGACAGGCGATCACCTCGTGGCGGCGACGCGGGACGGCGCCGAGATGCGCTTCGTCATCCGCAAGTCGTGACGGCCTCGCGGCAGGGCCGGCCACCGGGCAGGATCCATTCCCCGGAGGCGGCGTTGACGACCGACAGCAACAGGAAGGCTTCGTAGCCGTGAAAAGAACAGCTTACTTGGCGCTCATCGTCTCTTTGGCGCTGCCGACGGCGGCCTGGGCCGAGAACCGGGGCAGTGCCGACGATCAACTGGCCTGCACCCCCGACGTCTACCGGCTTTGCAGCTCGTTTATTCCCGACGAGGACGCCATCACGGCCTGCCTGCAGCAGCATAAGCCGCAGCTCAGCCCCGCCTGCCGCACGGTCTTCTCGCGCCCGGCGACCGCGGCGAAACCCCAGGGCCAAGACGACGACTGAGCGGCGGCGCCATCGGCGCCGCGGCGGGCGGCCTGGGAGATCCCCGGGCCGCTCACTCGCCGTCGGGGCTGTCCCGCATGTCGTCGTCGACCTCGACGGGAACTCGATAACCCTCTCCGAGCCAGCGGTGCAGGTCCACGTCGGCGCAGCGTTTCGAGCAGAAGGGCGTCATGTCGGGCGCCGCCGGCCGGCCGCAGATGGGACACCGGCGTTTGGACGCCGGCACCGGGCCGGAATTATCGTTTGCGGGCTCGTCCATGTCGGTCTCCCCGTGCCTGCCCTCGAACCGGCGGCGCGAACACCGGGACGCGGTACCCGGCAAAAATCACAACCCTGCGGTCATCGAGCCCGGCAGGCGTCGAAAGCCTGGAGCAGTTCCGCCGGCAGCGCGCGAGCGACACGCGGCCCGATACCCGCCGGAGTATGTCATGCCGCCGCCGACACACTCCAGTTGAAAAGCGGCACGCCCGTCCACACGCCCGCATTGAGGCCTCGCCTCCGAGCGGGAGCGATGCGTCTCACAGACGCTGCGGCTCCGCCCAACCCGCCTGGACCGGAAAACCTTCCCCGGCGAGCAGCGACACGGTCTCGTGCAGCGGCAGCCCGACCACCCCGGAATAGGACCCCACGAGGCGCACGACGAAGCTCGCCGCAAAGCCCTGGATGGCGTAGCCGCCGGCCTTGCCGCTCCATTCGCGGCTGGCGAGGTAGCTGTCCATGTCGAGGAGCGACAGACGCTTGAAGCGGACCCGCGTCTCGACCAGCCTGTGGCGCCTGGCACCCCGGGGCGTGAGCAGGGTGACGCCCGTGTAGACGCGATGGGCGCGGCCCGAGAGCAGCCGGAGGCAGGCCTCGGCTTCGTCCTGCGTCTCGCATTTCGGCAGGATGCGCCGCCCGACGCTCACCACCGTGTCGGCGGCGAGGATGAAGCGGGGGCCGGTCTCGCCGCGAGCGTCGGACAGGGCGGCCGCGGCCTCCGCCTTGGTGGCGGCGAGGCGGGCCGCCAGCACGCGCGGCAGTTCCGCCCGCTCCGGCGTCTCGTCGACATCGGCCGGCAGCAGCGCATGGGGCTCGATGCCGACCTGCTGCAGCAGCGCGAGGCGGCGTGGCGAGGCCGAAGCCAGGATCAGACGCGGCGCCTCGGAGGCTGCGGGGCGCGGACGTCCGATCACGCCGAAGCCCTCACTTGAACCGGTACGTGATCCGGCCCTTCGTCAGATCATAGGGCGTCATCTCGACAAGCACGCGATCGCCCGTCAGCACGCGGATCCGGTTCTTGCGCATCTTGCCCGCGGTATGGGCCGTGATCTCGTGTTCGTTCTCGAGCTTCACGCGAAACATCGCGTTGGGCAGCAACTCCGTCACCGTGCCGGGGAACTCGAGCAATTCTTCCTTCGCCATATGATCCGATCTTTCGAGCGCCGCGGATAATCCTCCACGATGCGTTGCGCCGCCGCACGGCGACGACAGGCCATGGCGCGCCGGAGGGCGCGTCAGAGAGCGGCGGGACCCTAATCGAGAATGCCGCGTTTGGGAACAGAGGATGGGGAGCGCGGCTCCCTTCCGGAAGGGGCGCCGGGGAGTCGACGCGATGGGCCGACGCCGACGCAGCAGCCCCGGGTTCGGGCCCGCTCTCTGGGCCGACATGATGCTGGCCGGCGCCGCCACGGTGGCGACCCTTTCGGTGCGGCTGCCTCGGATCGCCACCGGCACGATGAGCCGGGCGGAATCGACCCGCATGGTCGCCGAGAAAGCGGCAGCGGCGATCGACGGGGCCGCGGCAGGCATGGCGGCGGCCACCCGGGTCGCGGCACGCCGCATGGCCGACCCGAAGGCGGTGACGCCGGCCGGCGCCATGGCCGACCTGGTGGCGGTCGCCGAGGCGGCATCCCGGCCGGCGCGGCGCACCGTGAAGGCCAATGCCGAACGACTGGGGCGCTCTCGCCTTCGGCGATTTCGCTCCGGTCCATGATCGAGACCCGTCGGCGCGACGCGCCCGTCCTGCCCGCGCCGACGCGGGATCAGGCGTCCCCGCCCGCTGCCGCGGTCGGAACAGCGGCGGGCTTCAGCCGCTCCGCGTCGCGCCGCAGGTGGGCGCGGTGCGAGCGGATGCTGAAGGGGATCAGGCCGAGGAAGACCACAACGAGCGCCGCCAGCAGCTCGGTCGGGAAGGTCACCAGCAGCAGCACGAAGACCGCGATGGCGAAGAGAACCGGGATGACCTGTTCGCGCGGCACGCGGCCGATCGACTTGCCCGAATAATGCGGGATGGCGCTCGCCATCAGGCCGGCCACGCCGAGCAGGTATACGATCTCGATGCCGACGGCCCAGCGCTCGAAGCTCCAGCCCAGCACCGACAGGTGCAGGTAGAGGGGCAGCAACGCCACGATGGCGCCGGCCGGGGCCGGCATGCCGGTGAAGAAGTTGGACGCCCAGGCCGGCTTGTCGGGGTCGTCGAGACCGACGTTGAACCGGGCCAGCCGCAGCGCGCAGGCGATGGCGAAGACCATGGCGGCGAACCAGCCGAAGCTCTTGATCTCGTGCATGTTCCAGAAATACAGCGTCAGCGCCGGCGCCACGCCGAAGTCGACGAAGTCGGCCAGCGAATCGAGTTCCGCCCCGAAGCGCGTGGTTCCCTTCAGGGCGCGGGCGAGCCGCCCGTCGACGCCGTCGAAGACCGCCGCCGCCACGATGGCGAAGACGGCCTTCTCGAAGGAGCCCTCGGTGGCGTAGCGGATGGCGGTGAGGCCGAGGCACAGCGCCAGCAGCGTGATGAGGTTCGGCAGCACGATCCGCAGCGGCACGTTGCGGAAGCGGCGCCGACGGGCTCCGGCATGGGCGCCCGGCACCGGGTCCAGCGCGTCGTGGTCGCGACCGTCGATCATGCCGCATCGGCTCCGGGCAGGATGGCCACGGCCTCGTCGGGCGAGACCGGGCGGAACACCGTGACGAGGTCCTTGAAGCCCCGCACCGCGAAGGCCCCCACCGGCGCGGTGGCGCTGTGCAGGCGGGCGACGAAGTCGCGCGACATGAGCACGGGCTGGTCGAGCGGGCGGTTGAGGTTGGCGATGCGGCTCGTCAGGCCGACATCCTTGCCAATCACGGTGAAGTCGAGCCGCAGCCCCGAGCCCACGTTGCCGTAGGCGGCCTCGCCGTAGTGCAGGGCCACGCCGGCCTCGATCGGCGGCTCCTCGGGGTGGCTCAGGTTGCGGGCGCGCAGCGTGTTCAGCGCGTCCTGGCCGGCCGCCAGAGCCCTGTCGGCCGCGTCCCCGTCCTGGCCGTCGCGGAAGATGGCCAGCAGGCCGTCGCCCATGTATTTCAGCACCTCGCCCTTGCGGCTCTCGATGGGCGGCACCAGGCAGTCGAACAGGGCGTTGAAGACGCCGACGGCCGCGACGGCGTCGAGGTCCGCGGTTCGGCCGATCGAGTCGCGCATGTCGGCGAAGAGGATGGCGGAGCGGATCGTGGACACCTGCCCGCGCTTCGTGTTGCCCCTCAGGATGGCGCGGTGCGGCTCGTCGCCCACGTAGGTGCGCAGCAGCTTGTCGAGCGACAGCCACGTCGAGCGCAGGTCGATCAGGATGGCGATGGCGGGCAGGAGCCGCGCCATGGCGGCCACGTCCCGCGGCGTGAAGCCGGACGGGTAGCGGGTCGCGAAGGTGACCCAGCCGTGCCCGCCGTTCATCAGCGGGATCGGCACGCAGAGGTAATGGGTGAAGCCGTCCCGCTGCAGCTCCTCGACGATGCCGAACCGGGACGGGTTCGTCTCGGCGAGGTGCATCTCGACCGCCCGTCCCGTCCGCGCCGCCTCGTAGAAGGGCGACGCGAGGTAGCCCGAATCGTCGTCCCCGTTGCGCACGTAAGTGCGCGTCGTGACGCCCCGGCCCCGCACCCAGAGGCGCGACACCGAATCGTGCTCCGCGTCGAGCACCTCGGTGGAGGAACCGTAGCGGTCGAGCGGCAGGCCGAGCGTCAGCAGCTTGTCGCAGAGCAGCGCGATGCGCTCGCTCGGCATGTCCTTCTGCCGGGCGTTGCGCGTCAGCCAGTCGGCGACCAGCACGACGCCGTAGGCGAGGTCCCAGCCCATCAGGCGGTCGAGGCGCTCGGCCGGCAGTTCGACGATGTCGGCGGCGGGCAGCAGCGCGTCCGCGGCGGCGTCGGTCGCGAGGTGGGCCGTCGGGGCGGTGGTGGCGGGGTCGTCCAAAGCTCACCCGGCCTTGAAGGAGCGGGGAGCCTCGACGGCGCGGGCGTCGGCCAGCACGGTCTCGCCGGCGATCGCCGTGGCGCCGATGCCCACCATCACCCGGATGGTGTCGGGCAGGTAGACGTCGACGCGCGAGCCGAAGCGGATGAGGCCGAACCGGTCTCCGACGCCGACGGTCTCGCCCTCGCGCACGAAAGACACGATGCGGCGGGCCACGAGTCCGGCGATCTGCACCACGCCCACGCGGCCGAGGCTGGTCTCGATCAGCATGGAGGACCGCTCGTTGTCCTCCGACGCCTTGTCGAGGTCGGCGTTCAGGAACAGGCCGGGCTTGTAGGCCAGCTTGAGGATGCGGCCCGACAGCGGGGCGCGGTTCACGTGGCAGTCGAACACGCTCATGAAGACCGAGATGCGCTGCATGGGCCGGTCGCCGAGGCCGAGCTCGGGCGGCGGCACGAAGAAGCCCACCGACGAGACCGTGCCGTCCGCCGGCGACACCACCAGCCCGTCCCGCATCGGCGTCACGCGCTTCGGGTCGCGGAAGAAGTACACGCACCAGGCCGTGACGATGAAGCCGAGCCAGCCGAGCGGGCTCCACAGCCAATCGAGCACGAGGGCCGCCACGAAGAAGCCCGCGATGAACACGTAGCCTTCCGGGTGGACGGGCACGACCTGCCGCCTGAGGCTCGCGATCACCGACATGGAGATGCCCCCGCGCGAGCCTTCGACACCATCATCCCCATCCTGGCCATCCTACCCTTCGCCTCTGCCGGGCCTCGCCCGATGGCATAGGCCAGTTCGGCAGGCCCGTCCCCGCCCAATTTTCAGATCCGAGACCGCGCCCGAGACCGCGCCCGAACCCGCCCGCCCCGGTCTCCCCGGCCCCGCCCCCCGGCGTCCCGGTCAGGCGTCGACGGGCTCGCGCCCCCCGTCGACCGACGCGATGCCGCGCAGCAGGTCCTCGGCGGCCTCCGCCTCGCGCTGCTGGTTCCACATCGCGCTGTAGATGCCCCGGCGCCCGAGTAGGCCGTCATGGGTGCCGCGCTCGACGATGACGCCCTTGTCGAGGACCAGGATCTCGTCGGCATTGACCACGGTCGACAGGCGATGCGCGATCACCACGGTCGTGCGGCCCCGCGAAACGCGGTCGAGCGCGTCTTGTATCTCGCGTTCGGTGAAGGTGTCGAGGGCCGAGGTCGCTTCGTCGAGCACCAGGATGGCGGGAGCCTTGAGGATGGTGCGGGCGATGGCGACGCGCTGCTTCTCGCCACCCGACAGCTTGAGCCCGCGCTCGCCGACCTGCGCGGCATAGCCGTCCGGCACGCCCGCCACGAAGCCGTCGATCTGGGCGAGGCGCGCCGCTTCGGCGATCTCCGCCTCGCTGGCGCCCCAGCGCCCATAGCGGATGTTGTAGCCCAGCGTGTCGTTGAACAGCACCGTGTCCTGCGGCACCATGCCGATAGCGTCGCGCAGCGAGGCCTGGGTGACGGCGGCGATGTCCTGGCCGTCCACCGTGATGCGGCCGCGATAGGGCTCGTAGAACCGGAACAGCAGGCGCGACAGGGTGGACTTGCCGGCCCCGGAGGGGCCCACCACCGCCACGGTCTTGCCGGGCGGCACGTCGAAGCTCACGCCCTTGAGGATCTCGCGCTTCTCGTCGTAGCGGAACCACACGTCCTCGAAGCGCAGGTGGCCCTCCGTCACCCGCAGCGGCAGGGCGTCCGGCCGGTCGCTGACCTCGGGCGTCTGGCCGAGGATCGCCGACATCATGTCGATGTCGATCACGGCCTGCTTCACCTCGCGGTACACGAGGCCCATGAAGTTCAGCGGCTGGTAGAGCTGCACCATCATGGCGTTGATGAGCACGAAGTCGCCGATCGTGTTGCGCCCGGCCCGGATGCCCGCGATGCTCATCGCCATCACGACGGCGAGGCCGGCCGAGAAGATGATCGCCTGGCCGGCGTTCAGCACCGCCAGCGACACGTAAGTCTTCACGCTCATCTGCTCGTAGCGGCGCATCGAGACGTCGTAGCGGCTCGCCTCGCGCGCCTCGGCGCCGAAATACTTCACGGTCTCGAAGTTGAGCAGGCTGTCGATGGCCTTGGTGTTGGCGTCCTGGTCGCTCTCGTTCATCACCTGGCGGATGGAGATGCGCCAGTTGGTGGCGAGGCCGGTGAACAGCGTGTAGGCGGCGATCATCACGGCGACCGCCAAGGCGTAGCGCCAGTCGAACTGCAGGAGGAAGACGCCCATCACCAGCACGAATTCGATGATGGTCGGCACGCCGGTCAGCATCGTCATCCGCACGATGGTCTCGATGGCACCCCGGCCGCGCTCCAGCACCCGGGTCAGCCCCCCGGTCTTGCGCTCGAGGTGGAAGCGCAGCGACAGGTCGTGCAGGTGGACGAAGACGTCGTTGGCCATGCGGCGCACCGCATGCATGGCCACGGACGCGAAGAGCGCGTCTCGCACCTGCGTCAGCACGGCCATCACCATGCGCAGGAGCCCGTAGAGCATCGTCAGGGCCAGGGGACCGGCCAACAGGGCCGGCAGGTGGTGGACGGCGGTGTCCTCGCGCCCCACGAGGGCGTCGGTGGCCCATTTGAACGCATAGGGGATCGCCACCGTGACGAGCTTCGCCACCACCATCAGCACCAGGGCGGCGTAGATGCGCCACCGGAGGTCCGCCCTGTCGTCCGGCCAGATGTAGGGCCAAAGGTGGCGCAGGGTGGCGAGCAGCGACGTGCGGGCGCGGGGATCGACCGCCGCGGCGGCGGGTTTGTATTGAGACATGGAGAGGGCGTCGGGCCTTTCGGGGCGGGCGTTCGGGGCGTCGCGCCTTCATATAGGCCGTCGGCGGCCCGGGCGAAGGTCGGGACGCGCCGCGACGGGGGCCGGCGCGATGCTCTGGCGGCATGGGACCCGCGTCCTACGGCCGGTTGACCGTCGCGCGCGGCGCCATGCTAGGTTCACCCCATGACAAAACTCTCCGCCATCTGCGTCTATTGCGGCTCGAGCGACGGCACCGACCCCGCCATGCTCGCCGCGGCCGAAGCGCTCGGCCGCACCATGGCGGAGGCCGGCATCGGGCTCGTCTACGGGGGCGGCAACAACGGCCTCATGGGCGCGGTCGCGCGCGCGGTGCTGGCCGGGGGCGGACGGGTCACCGGCATCATCCCGGATTTCCTGCGCAGCAAGGAGCGCATGCTCGAGGCGGCCCGCGACCCCGACCAGCTCGAGATGGTCGTCGTCGACGACATGCACACGCGCAAGCGGCTCATGTTCGAAAGGGCCGACGCCTTCGTGGCCCTGCCCGGCGGCGTCGGCACGCTGGAGGAACTCGTCGAGCAGATGACCTGGGTCCAGCTCGACCGGCATTCGAAGCCGGTCGTCATCGCCGACATCGGCGGCTTCTGGGGACCGCTGCTGTCGCTGATCGACCACATGCGCGAGCAGGGATTCATCCGCGCCGACGCCGACGTGCGGTACCGTGTCGCCGACACCGTGGCGGAGATCATCCCGACGATCCGCGCCACCATGGCCCGGGCCGAGCGGACCGGTGCCGTCAGGACCGGGCTCGATCTCCCGATGTGACGCCGGCGGGCGCCGGCCTCACAGGAAGGCGCGGCCGGCGCGGTCCTCGACCTCGACGATCCAAAGGTCCGGGTCGAAGGCGGTTTCGCGCTTCAGCCGCGCCTCGGCCGCCGCTGAGTCGATGGCGTCCTCGCGATGGAGCGGGGCGAACCTGCGCTCCCCGTCCTCGCCCGCCTCGCTCTGCGGGGCCGGCCCGAGCAGCGACGACGTCCCGTCGAGGCGGTCGACCTTGATCATCACGGCGCCGGCCTCGGCGGCGCCCCGCCGGCGCAGCACCGCCACGACACCGGCGACGGCGCAGCGGCGCAGATAGGCCGAGACCCAGAAGTCCGATGTGACGCGGGCCGTCATGGCGCGCCCTCCCCTACTCCGCCTCCGCCGCGGTCTTGGACCGGGGCGAGGCCTTCGTCACGGTCTTCTGCGCGGTCGTCGCCGCGGCCGGCGCCGTGCTCTTCGGCGCGGGTTCGGTCCGGGCGGCGGCGCCCACCGGCTTGGCGTGGGGGCGCGGGTGAGCCGTCGAGGCCGGCACCTTGGCGGGATGGGTCCGGCCGGGCTCCAGGATGCCGGCGGCTTCGGACGCGGCGCGGTGGTCGGCGGCGCGCTGCGCCCCCGGGGCTTCGGCGGCCTTGGGTTCGGGCTTCGGCTCGCTCCTGCGCACCGGGGCCTTGTGGGCCGTCGCCGAGCCGGGACGGGGGTGGGCGACCGGCGCGGCCGAGCCGGGGGCCAGCAGGCTGCCGATGCCGTCTTCGTGGCGGGGCTTGGGCACGGCCGCGCGGTGCACGGGCGCGACCGGCTTCGGCGCGACGGCCTCGGGCCGCGGCTCGACGACGGCCGGCGCCGGCGCCGGCGGAGGTGCGAGCGAGCCGGTGCGCTCGGCCGGCAGCGGGGCCGGCGCCGGCGCGGCGGCCTGCTGCCCCACCTCGGGCTGGCCGTCGATGGACCGGCCGAGGCCGAACAGCGGCGCGGGGTGTCGGCCGTGCTGGAACACCATGGCGTTGGCCACGATCCCCACTAGCGCGAGCGAGAAGACCGAGATGGTCACGGCGCGCAACGGCCGCACGCGGGGCATGCGGCCGCGCATCCGCGCCAGCAGCCCCGGTTCGGCCCGCCGACGCGCCTGGGCCACCGACAGGGCGACGTTGCGCCCGCCGCCGAGCCGCTGGGCCGCAATGGCGGCGCTGCTCGCCTTGCCCTGCCGGCCGGAGCCCTTGGCGCCGCGCGCCGTCACGCCCTCGTCGAGGAGGCCGTCGAGCGGCGGGGCACCGGCGGTACGGGGCCGGGCCGGGCCGCGACCGGGATGACGGAGAGGATCGATGGCTGCTTCACGCAAATTTCTGCATCCTGCCGCCGCTCGGCACACCATCGTGCCCAGTCCCGGAAGAATAGCTGGAAATGGTTTCTATTTTGGTCACGCCGGCGGCGTTCGGCGCCGCGCGCCGGCAGTCCGACGGCAGCCGGACGGAGACCCGCGTGCCCTGTCCCGGCGCACTCTCGATGGCGATGCTGCCGCCGTGCAGCCCGACGAGGCCGCGCACGACGGACAGGCCGAGTCCCGTCCCATCGTTGGGACGGTCGTAATTGGCCCTGGCCTGGAAGAAGGGGTCGCCGAGGCGCGGCAGGTCGCGCGCCGCGATGCCGACGCCGGTGTCCGACACCGCGATCAGCACCGAATTGCCCTCCGGCCGGGCCTCGATCGCCACCCGTCCGCCCGCCGGCGTGAACTTCAGCGCGTTGGACAGCAGGTTGAGGATGATCTGCTTGCAGGCCCGCTTGTCGCCGACGAGCGCCAGCGCGCCCGGCGTCACGGATTGGTCGAGCCGGACGCCGGTCTGGTCGGCCTTGAGCCCCACCATGTCGCAGCAATGCGCCACGAGCTCGTCGAGGCCGAAGGCTTCGGGACGGATGTCGAAGGCGCCCGACTCGATCTTGGACGCGTCCAGGATGCCGTTCACCACGGCGAGGAGGTGGAGCCCGGATTCGTGGATGATGGCGGCATAGTCCCGCCGCTTGGCGGGGTCGGCCGGCACCAGAGCCTCGTTCGACAGCATCTCGGCGAAGCCGATGATGGCGTTGAGCGGCGTCCGCAGCTCGTGGCTCACGTTGGCGAGGAAGATGTCCCGGCCGGCATGGGTGCGGTCTTGGGTGTCCTGCGCGGCGGCGGCGAGCCGCTCCTGCTCGGCGCGGGCCGAAACGTCGCGCAGCAGCCCCAGCGCGACGGGCCGGGCGCCCGCCCCGTCCACAGCGTCGACGTCGCGGCGGCGCAGGCTGAGGTCGACCACCGCGAAGACGGGCTCGTCGAAGTCCCCGCGCCGGCTCGGCAGCGTCCGGCCCGTGCGCAGCCGCATCGTGGCGGTCCCGCCGCGGCCTTCCGACACGGTGTCGGCCACGAGCTTCAGGAAGACCGGCCGGTCGGCGACGTGGAGCCGCTCGAAGAATCCCCGCCCCAGCAGGGCCTGCGGCGGAAGGCAGAACAGCCGCTGCGACGCCCCCCCGACCGACGCCGCACCCCCGACCGCGGCGGCGGCGCCGGACCTGTCGAACTGCAGCACGACGTCGTCGATGGCGTCGGCGAGGTCGCTGTGGCGAAGGCGCGCGCCCCGCTCCTCGGCGCGGCGGCGTTGCGCGGTGCGGGCGGCCGCGGTGGCGAGGGCGCCGCCGTAGGCCAGGGCGGCGAGCAGCGCCGCGACGCCCAGGGCCGACAGGCCCGGTGCCGCCCCGGCCTGGCCGAAGCGCGACAGCAGGGCCGCGCCGAGGGCCAGGAGGGCTGCCGCCACGATGGCGACGGCGCCGACCGCGGCCGACGACGCCGCCGCAGCCTCGACCGGCACCATCAGAAGCAGGGCGAGGCCGAAGGCCGACCCGGCCCCCAGCGTCAGGGTGGCGCCGAGCCCCAGCCAGACCAGCAGGCTCAGCGCTTCGCCGGCGCGCAGGTTCCCCGTGCGCGACACCAGCAGCGCGGCGCCGAAGGGCACGACCAGCCAGGCCAACGCGGCCGCCTCCCAGGCCGCCGGGGCCGCGCCGACGAGGCACAGCGGCGCCAGCGCCAGCGAGCCCAGCGACAGCAGGACGCGGCTCGTCAGGAAGTGGCGGTGCACGGCCGCGTCGATCGGCTCGGCCCGGACATCCGGGTGGACGTGCCGCCCGACGGCATCGCCGATGTTGGCCAAAAGCTTCACGCGATACTCCGCACCCGGTGCCGCCGGGCGTCGCCCTGGGCCCGCGCAGCCTCGCAGCCCGGCCTTAAACGAACCCTAAGTGCAGGGCCGGTTCTCGGCGAAAGCCCGCGTCGACACGCGGCGGCCGGCCTTGTTCTCTCGCCTTCGAGGGTCGGCTGCAGGTTTCGGGCCGGAGATACTGAACGAAGACCGAACGCCTCGCATCGAATCCTCCGCACTCGCCTGGGCGCCTCGCAAGACATCGGCCGTAAGCTCCGGGACGTCGAGGCGGCGTGGCGCGCCGGAGCAGTATCAGCTTTCTCCGAGGCGCTTCGGCGGCTCCAGGCCGATCAAACTGCTCCCGATCCGAAGTTGGAGCGGATTCGCCGAAGGCGAAAGCGCTCCGGGGCGAGGTGGACATGTTCTTTCTGACCAGGGCTGCAATCTGCATCGGCCTCGTGGCGGCCGCCGCCTCCGCGGCGGGCGGGGGCGGACTCGCCACGACGCTGGACCACGACGCCCGCGACGCCGCGGCGCGGCTCGGCCGGGCCTGCGTGGCGTCGCAGCGATGCCTGCGCGCCGGTGCCGGGGTGGCGGCCGAAGCCCTGCCACTGGCCGCAGGCGCGCTGCCCCTGGCCGCCGGCGCACTGCCGCTGCCGGACGGGAACGCGCCGTCCACGGAGCGCCCCGAAGCGGCGGCGGCGCCGTCCGCCCCGGTTGCCGTCGGACCCGGCCGCAACGGCGCGGCGCGGCACCACAAAGCCTCGCCCCGAGCCGCCTCGCCCCGAACCGCCCCTCCATGGGCATGACTGCGGCCTGAGGCCGGCCGGCACTGGCAGTCCCGCGGCAGGAAGGCGATATGGGACACGACACAGGAACCCGCCGCGCCATGCCCACCGTCGACGACATCATCGCCAATTTCGAGATCCTCGACGATCTCGACGACCGCTACCGCTACCTGATCGAGCTCGGCCGCGACCTCACCCCCCTGCCCCCGGAAGCCCACGCCGAGGCCAACCGGGTCCGCGGCTGCGCCAGCCAGGTCTGGCTCGAGACGAAGGTGGCGGGCGGCCAGGGCGACGACCCGCTGCTGCATTTCCGCGGCGACAGCGACGCCCATCTGGTCAAGGGGCTCATCGCCCTCGCCCTCGCCCTCTACGACGGCCGGCCCGCCTCCGAGATCGCCACGACCGACGCCACCCCGCTGTTCGGACGGCTGGGCCTCGGCGGCCACCTCACCCGCCAGCGCTCGAACGGCTTCGCCGCCATGGTGGACCGGATCCGCGCCGATGCACGCCGCGCCCTCGCCGGCGACCCGCCCGAGGCACCGGCCGCCCTGCACTGAACGGCTGCGGCGACGGGCGCGGAGCGGCCTGGCCCGCGGCGGGGCCGGCGACGTCGACCGGCGCCGGCCCGGCAGGCTTCAGAAGCGTCGGCGCTGCTGGCCCAGCCCCATCTCCTTGGCGAGTTGCGACCGGGCCTTGGCGTAGGCGGGCGCCACCATGGGGTAATCGGCCGGAAGGCTCCACTTCTCGCGATATTGCTCGGGCGACAGATTGTAGTGCGTCCGCAAGTGCCGTTTGAGCGATTTGAATTTCTTGCCGTCCTCGAGGCAAGTGATGAACTCGTTCGTGACCGACCTTCTCGCAGAGACAGCCGGCTTCAGGGGCTCGACGACAGCTGGCCTATCGTTACGCACCAAGCGCTCCAATGCGGCATGGACGTCGTAGATAAGCTTGGAAACCTCGAGGCTCGGCACGGAGTTGTTGCTGATATAGGCAGCGGCAATTTCTACAGTCAGTTCCAACGTATCAAATGGAGCCTGTTGCACCGACATCATGCGCCTCGCTGTTGAAAACATCGTGCCGTCCGGACGCCGCCGGGACGAGCGAATCCCGATCGATGTACAGTCGATTTATTGCCCGAAGCGATTTGCCTGACAAGGCCGGCGATGCGCCATTGCGCTCGACCGGCGCCGACCGTTTCCGTTGAGGCCGGTGGCGACGGCGGTCGCCCGTGACCTTGCCGCCGCGGGGCCGCGAGCCGATAAGGGCGGGGCCGCGGCGCGGCGCGGGGCCGATCCGGCTCCGCATTCCCGATCCCCATGCCCCGACGAGAGCCGCCATGCCCGATCTCCCCGCCTTCGCCGCCGCAGCCCCGGCTCCGGCGCCGATCGACAAGCGGCCCCTGACGCGCACCGTCCACGGCATCGCCGTCACGGACGACTACGGCTGGATCCGGGCCGACAACTGGCGCGACGTGCTGCAGGACCCGGCGCGCCTGCCCGACGAGATCCGCGCGCTGCTCGATCGGGAGAACGCCCATGCCGCCGCCGTGATGGCGTCGACGAAAGCCCTGCAGCGCCGGCTCGTCGCCGAGATGCGCGGCCGCATGGAGGAGGAGGAGGCCGACGTCCCGGTGCCGGACGGCCCTTTCAGCTATTACGCGCGCTACCGCGAGGGCGGGCAGCACGAACTCGTGTGCCGCACCCCGCGCGAAGGCGGGGCCGAGCAGATCATGCTCGACGGCGACGCCCTCGCGGCGGGGCTCGACTTTTTCGAGCTCGGCGATGCGGTCCCGTCGAGCGACCATTCGCTCCTCGCCTGGAGCGTCGACGACAAGGGGTCCGAACTCCACGCCATCAAGGTGCGCGACCTCGCGACCGGCGAGGACCGGCCCGACACCGTCACCCACACCGAGGGGACGGCGGTGTGGACCGCCGACGACGCGGCCTTCTTCTACGTCAAGCTCGACCAGGACCACCGGGCCAGCAGCGTCTGGTTGCACCGGCTCGGCACGGACCCGTCCGAGGACCGACTGGTCTATGACGAGGCGGACCCGACCTGGTTCGTCGGCGTCGAGCGCACCCGCTCGGGTCGCTTCGCCGTGATCTCGATCCACGGCCACGATGCGTCCGAGGCCTGGGTGATCGAGCGCGGCGACCCGCTCGCGGCGCCCCGGCTCATCGCGCCGCGGGAGCCCGGGCTGCGGTACGAGCTCGACCACCGGGGCGACGATTTCATCATCCTCACCAATGCCGACGGCGCCGTCGACTTCAAGATCGTGTCGGCCCCGGTGGCGAACCCCGGGCGCGAAAGCTGGCGCGACCTCGTGGCCCACGAGCCCGGCCGCCTCATCGTCGCGGCCGCCGCCTTCGCCGACCATCTCGTGCGGCTCGAACGGCGCAACGCCCTGCCCGAGATCGTGATCCGCGCCCTCCGGGACGGCGCCGAGACCGCCATCAGCTTCCCCGAGGAAGCCTATGCCCTGGGGCTCGGCGAGGTCGCCGAACAGGACACGGCGGTGATGCGCTTCACCTACTCGTCCATGACGACGCCGACCGAAACCTACGATTACGACATGGCCACCGGCGAGCGCCGGCTGCGCAAGCGCCAGGAGGTGCCGTCGGGCCACGATCCCGCCGACTACGTGACGCGGCGCATCCTGGCCACGGCGCCGGACGGCGCCAGCGTGCCGGTCTCGGTCCTGTACCGGCGGGGCACGCCGCTCGACGGCTCGGCGCCCCTGCTGCTCTACGGCTACGGCGCCTACGGCTATTCCATCCCGGCGTCCTTCGGCACGAAGCGCCTGTCGCTGGTCGACCGCGGCTTAGTCTACGCCATCGCCCACGTCCGCGGCGGCACCGACAAGGGATGGGCCTGGTACACGGACGGCAAGCTCGCCGACAAGGCCAACACGTTCCGGGACTTCATCGCGGCCGGCCGCGCCCTGGCGGCGGCCGGCTTCACGGCCGAGGGACGGATCGTGGCCCACGGCGGCAGCGCGGGCGGCATGCTGATGGGAGCCGTCGCCAACATGGCGCCCGAGCTCTTCGCCGCCATCGTGGCCGACGTGCCCTTCGTCGACGTCCTCAACACGATGCTGGACGACGGCCTGCCGCTGACGCCCCCGGAATGGCTGGAATGGGGAAACCCGATCCGGGACCGGGGCGCCTTCGACACGATCCTCGGCTATTCGCCCTACGACAACGTGGCGGCCCAGGCCTACCCGCCCATCCTGGCGCTCGGCGGGCTCACGGACCCGCGCGTGACCTATTGGGAGCCGGCCAAATGGGTGGCGCGGCTGCGCGAGAAGGCCCTGTCTCCCGCGCTGGTGCTCCTCAAGACCAACATGGACGCCGGCCATGGCGGCGCTTCGGGGCGCTACGACCAGCTCGACGAGGTGGCGCTGCAATATGCCTTCGCGCTGGCCTGCACGGGCCGGGACGCCGTCGCGCCCACGGAGGACGAGGACGAGGACGATGAGGACGACGAGGACTGATCCCGGCCCCCGCTGCGGGACCGGTCAGCCGACGTCCTGCCGCTCGATATGGGCCTTCAGGTCCGCCATCGAAGCGAAGCGGTGGGTGCCGTTCTCGGTCTCGACCTCGATGGTGCCGTCCGAGAAGAGCACGTAGGAGGCCCCGTTCGACTCGTAGCGGCCCACGACGGTGGGGGCTTCGGCGAGGACCGGCGGGGGCGGCGCTTCCTCGGGGACGGCTAGGGGAGGCTGCGGCACGGCCGGCGTCGCCGCCCTGGCGGTCGGGGCCGGCAGCGGCCGGCTGTCGACCGGGGCGGGCTCGGGGTCCGGGTCGGCCGGCATCGGGGACGGCTCGATGTCCGCGACCCTCGACGTGCCCACGGTGGCGAGCCGCGACCTGACGCGGCTCAGCATCGGCTGCGGTTCCGGCGCGTCGTCCTCGCTCCAGGTCAGCGCCTCCATGCCGACGCCGGTCGGTCGCGTCGCCATGCGACCGACGACGTCGCGCAGTGCGAAGAGCACGGCGCCGAGGCCGAGCGTCACGATGCCGGCCGACAGCGCGACGGTGCCCGCCACGGTCTCGGTCTGTCCCCAGTCCAGGCGGATGTAGGAGACGCCGTTTCCCAATGACGCGGCCCCGGCCAGCGCCAGGGCTGCGCCCAGGAGGGAAACCAACCAAGCCATCGCCATTCTCCGCTGATCCGCCCCGCCCGCAGCGATACACAGGAACGACGGGGGACGCAAAGAACGGCGCCGCGCCGGTCCGCATGCCGATCAGCGACCGGGAACCCGCGCTGCGCCGTTGCCCCGAGAAGCCCCGGCCACTAGGTTCCCCCCGGGGCGACGGCCAGACGCGACCGATTCCGCCCGACCGGACCGAGATCAAGGAGCCAGCACCATGGCCTTCACGCTTCCCGAGCTGCCCTACAGCTACGACGCGCTGTCCCCCTACATGTCGAAGGAGACGCTCGAGTTCCACCACGACAAGCACCATCAGGCCTATGTCACCAACGGCAACAACCTGCTGAAGGGCACGGAATTCGAAGGCCAGTCGGTCGAGGAGGTCGTCAAGGGCTCCTTCGGCAAGAACCAGGGCCTCTTCAACAACGCCGGCCAGCACTACAACCACCTGCACTTCTGGCAGTGGATGAAGCCCAACGGCGGCGGCAAGCCCTCGGGCGCGGTCGAGAAGGCGCTGACCGACAGCTTCGGCTCGCTCGAAGCCGCCCACAAGGCCTTCATCGACGCCGGCACGACGCAGTTCGGCTCGGGCTGGGCCTGGTTCGCCGTGAAGGACGGCAAGGTCGAGGTGATGAAGACCCCCAACGGCGAGAACCCGCTGGTGCACGGCGCGTCGCCGATCCTCGGCGTCGACGTGTGGGAGCATTCCTACTACATCGACTACCGCAACCGCCGTCCCGACTACCTCAAGGCCTTCCTCGAGAACCTCGTGAACTGGGACCACGTCGACGAACTCTACCAGGCTGCCGCCAAGTAAGGGTTCGGTTCGCCGCCACGTGAGACAGCGGTCCGCCGCCGCCCGA
Organism: Lichenibacterium ramalinae; assembly: GCF_004137085.1. Lineage (GTDB taxonomy): Bacteria > Pseudomonadota > Alphaproteobacteria > Rhizobiales > Beijerinckiaceae > Lichenihabitans > Lichenihabitans ramalinae. The sequence continues at coordinate 43,403 of NZ_QYBC01000004.1, read as the reverse complement.
GGCAGCGGACCGACGCGGTGCCGGGACCGGGCGGAGCCCCCGGGCCCGCCCGGCCCGCCCCCTCGACCCGGTCCCCGGGCCCGGGCGGCATCCGGCACGGCCGCGCCCGACCCCGCAGGGCCGGCGAAGGGCCGGCGCAAGCCTGACGTGATGGAAGAGGGGGACCGGCGCGCCGCGGATCTTCAAGGCCGGGCGGCTCCCGCCCCGGCTCCTCGACGTCGGCGCGCGGATCACAGGCCCGGATGTACAGACACCTGCTTTCCGTCAGCGGCATCACGCTGGTGTCGCGCGCCACGGGCCTGGTGCGCGAGATCGTCCTCGGCGCCACGCTCGGCGCCGGCGGGCTGGCCGACGCCTTCTTCGTCGCCTTCAAGCTGCCGAACCAGTTCCGCGCCATCTTCGGCGAGGGCGCGTTCAATTCGGCCTATGTGCCGACCTATTCGCGCGTGCTCGAACGGCAGGGCGCGGCGGCGGCGGGCAGCCTCGCCAGCCAGATCTTCAGCATCCTGCTGCTGACGCAGTTGGCCGTCCTGCTGCTGGCCGAACTCTTCACCCCGACCCTCGTGAGCCTCCTCGCCCCGGGCTTCGACGCCGATCCGGTGAAGTTCGCCCATGCCGTGGCGATGACGCGCCTGACCTTTCCGTACCTGTTCTGCATGGTGCTGGTGACGCTGCAGTCCGGCACGCTGAACGCCCACCGGCGCTTCGCCGCGGCCGCCTTCGCACCGGTGCTGCTCAACCTGTTCATGGTGTTGTTCCTTTTGGCCGGCTGGGCCTTCCCCGATGCCGGCACCGCCGCTTCCGTCGGCGTCACGGTGTCGGGCGTGGCGCAGCTCGCCCTCATGATGGCGGCGGCGCGCCGCGCGGGGGTGCTGGAGCGCCTGGTGCGGCCGCGCCTCGGGCCCGACGTGCGGCAGTTCTTCCGGGCCCTGGGCCCGGCCGTGATCGGCTCCGCCGGCCCGCAGATCGCGGTCTTCGCCGACACGATCATCGGGTCGATGCTGCCGACCGGCGGCCAGTCGTCGCTGTATTACGCCGAGCGCATCTACCAGCTGCCGATCGGCGTCATCGGCGTCGCGGCCGGCACCGTCCTGCTGCCGGAGATGAGCCGCTACTTCTCGGCCGGGGACCCGGCCGGCGCCCTGCGGGCGCAGAACCGCACCATGGCGATCACGCTGGCGATCGCCGCGCCCTTCTTCCTGGCCTTCGTGCTGATCCCGCAGGAGATCATGCGCGGCGTCTTCCTGCGCGGGCAGTTCACCGCCGAGGCGGCGGCGGCCTCGGCCGCCGTGCTGTCGGCCTACGGGTTCGGCCTGCTGCCGATCCTGCTCATCTCGTCGGCGCGCTCGGGGTTCCAGGCCCGGGGCAACACTACCGTGCCGATGCTGGCCTCGCTCATCGCGGTGGCGTTCAACCTCATGCTCAAGATCGCCCTCTACCGGCCCTATGGCGCCGCCGGGCTCGCCACCGCGACGGCGGTGGGCTTCTGGATCAACCTGCTCATCCTGTGCGGCATCGGCTGGCTGCAGAAGGTGGTGCGCCCCGACGACACGCTGGTCCGGGTCGCCGTGGCGGTGGATGTCGCCGCCTTCGCGCTCGGCCTCTACGTCTTCGCCCTCGACGGCCGCATCGCGGCGGCGACGGCGGGGCTGCGGGCTCCGGACCTCGCCCACCTCGGCGCGACGGCGGCGGGCGGCGCCCTGGTCTACGGCGTCGCCCTGGCGGCGGCGCTGCGGGCCGGCGGCGTCGGCCTGCCGCTGCGCCGCCGCGGGCGCGCCTGAGCGCTATGGCGCCTGAGCGCTATTTGGCGAGCGCGTCGAGCACGCGCGCCCAGGAGCGGGCGCCCTTGTGGAACGACGTGACCTCGTATTTCTCGTTCGGCGAATGGACCCGGTCGTCGTCGAGCGCGAAGCCGATCATCAGGCTGTCCATCTTGAGGTCCTGCTTGAACGTCCCGACGATCGGGATCGAGCCGCCGGAGCCCCCCATCACGGGTTCCCGGCCCCATTCGGCATGCAGCGCCCGGCGGGCCCGCGTGAGGGCCTCGGAGGAGAAGGGCAGCTGCAGGGCCGGGCTGGCGCCGTGGGGGATGAACTCCACCGCGCAATCCGCCGGCAGGCGCGCCCGCACGAAGGCCCGGAAGGCTGCCGCGACCTTGGCGGGGTCCTGGCGCCCGACGAGCCGGAACGACACCTTGGCGCTGGCCACGGCCGGCAGCACGGTCTTGGAGCCGACGCCCGCGTAGCCGCCCGTGATGCCGTTGACGTCGCAGGTCGGCCGCGCCCAGATCTTCTCCAGCACGCTGCGGCCTCGCTCGCCCGCCGGCACCGAAAGGCCGACGCCGCGGAGGAAGTCGCCCTCGTCGAAGGGCAGCGCCCGCCACTGCTCGGCCACGGCGGCCGGGAGTTCGTCCACCCCGTCGTAGAAGCCCGGCAGCGTCACGCGGCCGTCGGCGTCGTGCAGGTCGGCGACGATGCGCGACACGACGTGGATGGGGTTCACGGCCGCGCCGCCGTAGGCACCGGAATGCAGGTCGCGGTCGGCGGCCCGCACCACGATCTCCTCGAGCACGAGGCCGCGCAGCATGGTGGTGATGGAGGGCGTCTCGGCGTCCCACATGCCGGTGTCGCAGACGAGGGCGAGGTCGGCCCGCAGCTCGTCCCTGTTGGCGGCGATGAAATCCGGCAGCGAGGGGGACCCCGTCTCCTCCTCGCCCTCGAACAGCACCGTGACGTCGCAGGGCAGGCCGCCCGTCTCGCGGAAGGCCCGGCAGGCCTCGACGAAGGTCATGAGCTGGCCCTTGTCGTCCGACGCGCCGCGGCCGACGATCCGCCGCCCGTCCTGGATCTCGGGCTTGAACGGGTCGGTGTTCCAGAGCGAGAGCGGATCGACGGGCTGCACGTCGTAATGGCCGTAGAACAGCACGTGCGGCGCGTCGCGATGCGACGCCTTGGCCCGTCCCACCACCATGGGGCGCCCCGCCGTCTCACGCACCGAAGCCTCGAAACCGAGACCGGTGAGCTCGGCGGCGAGCCAGGCCGCGGCCCGCGCGCATTGCGGCGCATAGGCGGCATCGGTCGAGATGGACGGGATCTCCAGCAGGGCGAAGAGGCGCTGGAGGGCGGCCGGCTGGTTGTCGTCGATTTTCTGGAGGACGGCGTCGATCGAAGCCATGGCGTGTCTCGCACCTTCGGGGTGGCCGCCGCGGCGGCCCGTCGGCGCCAGGATTACCAGCCCGCAACGCCATCGAACAGGCGCAAAAAAGCCCGGCTCACCTCGATGAGCCGGGCCGCGTGCGTGCCGTGGCGGTGTCAGAAGATGTGGCTGAAGACGAAGTAGAGGCAGCCCGACAGGAGCATGGCGCAGGGCAGCGTCAGCACCCAGGCGAGGACGATGTTGCGGATCGTCTCCATCTGCACCCCCGACCCGTTGGCCGCCATGGTGCCGGCGACGCCCGACGACAGGACGTGGGTGGTGGAGACCGGAAGTCCGTACTGGTCCGCCGCCGCGATCGTCGCCATGGCGACGAGTTCGGCCGAGGCGCCCTGCCCGTAGTTGAGGTGCGTCTTGCCGATCTTCTCGCCGACCGTCACGACGATGCGCTTCCAACCGATCATGGTGCCGAGGCCGAGCGCCAGCGCCACCACGATCTTGACCCAGGTGGGGATGAACTTGGTCGAGGTGTCGAGGCTGGACTTGTACTTGGCCAGCGTCTTGGCGTCGTCGCCGGCGAGCTGGTTGTCCTGGACCTTGGGCAGGGTGCGCAGCGCCTCGGAGGCGAGGTACATGTCGTTGCGGGTGTTGTTGACGCGGTTCGCCGGGACGTTGGCGAGCGTGCCGTAGCCCTTCACCTGGGCCGAGATGTCCCGCACCAGTGCGGCCAACGACGGATAGACGCCGTCGTCGAGCTTCTTGTCCCGCACGAAGCTCACGACCACGGGGCGGGGGTCGCCCGTGATGGCGTAGCCCGACGCCTTGGCGTCGATGATCTTGGAGGCGGCCTCGGAGCTCTGCTCGAACTGCGGGATGAAGCCGTCCGGCACGGCGCGGTTCAGCGCATAGGTGGTGGGCACCGTGCCGATCAGGATCAGCATGATGAGGCCCATGCCCTTCTGGCCGTCGTTGGAGCCGTGGGCGAAGGACACGCCCGTGCAGGTGAAGATCAGCAGCCCGCGGATCCACAGCGGCGGCGTGGTGCCGGGCTTCGGCTCGGCATAGAGTTCCGGCTTGCGCACGACGAACCTCATCACCAGGAGCAGCAGGCCCGAGAAGACGAAGCCCACGATCGGCGAGATCAGCAGCGCCTTGCCGATGCTGTAGGCCTGGTCCCAGTCGACGCCCGAGGTGCCGTTGCGGCCGTTGAGCATGGCGTTGGCGACGCCGACCCCGATGATGGAGCCGATCAGCGTGTGGGACGAGGAGGCCGGCAGGCCGAACCACCAGGTGCCGAGGTTCCAGATGATGGCGGCGATGAGCAGCGAGAAGACCATGGCGAAACCGGCGCTGGAGCTGACCTGGAGGATCAGTTCGACCGGCAGAAGCGAGATCACGCCGAAGGCCACCGCGCCCGTCGAGGTGAGCACGCCGAGGAAGTTCCAGAACCCCGACCAGACCACCGCGTAGTTGGGGATGAGCGAATGGGTGTAGATGACGGTCGCGACGGCGTTGGCGGTGTCGTGGAAGCCGTTCACGAACTCGAAGCCGAGCGCGATGACAAGCGCCACGGCGAGCAGCAGGTAGACCAGGATCGAGTGGGCCTGGCCGCCGCTGACGTCGACGTCGCGCCACACACTGAAGGCCGCGAACAGCAGCCCCACGGCCCCGACGGCGAGCACGCCGTAGCGCGTCGCCTTGTCGCTCGGATGGTCGATGGCGGGTCGGCTGGGGTTCGGCGTGGCGCCGGGTACGGCGGATATGCTGGACATGGGTCGCGCTCCGTCAGTGTGTGGACGACGGCTAGCGGCTGGCGTTAACGCTTTTGTGACCCTGAGCTCTGCAATGGCGACGGCCCTGTGGACGACCGGGCCGTCCCTCCGGTCGCCGACGGGGCCGCGACCGCCCGTGCGGCGGCGGCGCAGCCGAGGCGCAGCGCCTCCTCCAGCGTGGCGCCGGAGGCCGATGCCGCGAGGGTCGCGGCGATGAGGGCGTCGCCCGCCCCCGTCACGTCGACGACGTCGGCCCGTTCGGCCGGCACCGCGACCGTGCCCTCCGGCGCGGCCGCGAGCGCCCCCGCGTCCCCCAGCGTGACCACGGCCGCACCCGCGCCGGCCGCGCGCAGCGCCGCCGCCATGGCGGCGGGGTCGCGCGCGGGCCGCCCCTGCCGTGCCATGACGGCCGCCGCCTCGTCGCGGTTGACGAAGAGGAGGTCGATGCCGGCGAGGCTGTCCGGCAGGCGGGCGGACTTCGCCACCGACACGGCATCGACGGCCAGGCGGTAGGCGCCGCCCCACCGCCGCCGCGCCAGCGCCAGCAGCGACGCCGCCGGGAGGTTGCAGTCGGCGAAGAGCCAGTCGGCGGCCCCGACCAGCTCCGCCGCTTGGCCGAGGACGTCCGGCGTGAGGCCGTCGAAGATCGCCATGGCGGCGAGGCCCAGCGCGAGGTCGCCGCCGGGCGTCAGCACGGCGACATATTCGGCCGTCGCGGCCCGGCTCACCGCCGCCGTGGCCCGGCGCCCCACCCCGACGCCGTCGAGGTGGCGCAGCAGCGCCCGCCCGGCCTCGTCCTCGCCCACGCGGGACAGCAGGTCGACCGGGACGCCGAGCCCTGCCAGGTTCTCGGCGACGTTGCGGGCGACTCCGCCGAAGCCGGTGGATCCCGCGGCGGGGTTGGAGGTTTCCGGGACGAGCGGGCCGGCCAGCCGGTAGGTGCGGTCGACCGTGGCGCCGCCGATGCACAGGAAACGGGACGGCACGGGACCGCCGTCAGCGCTGCAGGCCGCCGAGCACGCCGCGCATGATCTGGCGCGCCACCTGGGTGCCGACGGAACGGGACGCCGATTGGATGGCGGAGCGCACCACGAGCTGACCGTTGGTCATCCGGCCCCGGCTCGAGCCGCCGCCGTTCCACCAATCGCCGATGAGATCCTCGACGCCGCCGAGGAACCCCCCGCTCTCGGCTTCGGGGACCGGGGCGGCCTGCGCCGCCTGCCCCCAGGCCGGCGAACGCGGCGCCGCGGCGGGCCCGGCGGGCGGCACGGAAGCCCGGGTCCGCTGCGGCAGGAAGGACGGCGCACCGGGCCCGCCCGGCGAGGCGGCGGGGCGCGGCGGTGTCGGCGATGGCGTCGGCAACGGTTTCGCCTTGGCGCTGCGGGGCGGCATGGCCGGCGGCACCGGGGCGCCCGCGGCCTTGTCGCCGCGCCGGGCCAGCATCTCGAAGGCGGAATCGCGGTCGATGGCGGTGTCGTATTTGCCGAAGATCGCGCCGGCCTCGATGACGCCGCGACGCTCCTCGGGCGTGATGGGCCCGACGCGCGACATGGGCGGGGCGATCCAGCAGCGCTCGACGACGCGCGGGCTGCCGTCCTCGGCCAGCATGGAGACCAGGGCCTCGCCGACGCCGAGTTCCCGGATGGCCGTCGCGGCGTCGAAGGCGGGGTTCTGGCGGAACGTGTCGGCCGCCGCCTTCACGGCCTTGGCGTCGCGCGGCGTGAAGGCCCGGAGCGCGTGCTGCACGCGATTGCCGAGCTGCCCCAGCACCGTGTCGGGCACGTCGAGGGGGTTCTGCGTCACGAAATACACGCCGACGCCCTTGGAGCGGATCAGCCGGACCACCTGTTCGACGGCTCCCATCAGGCTCCGCGGCGCGTGGTCGAACAGCAGGTGGGCCTCGTCGAAGAAGAAGACGAGCTTGGGCTTGTCGGCGTCGCCGACCTCGGGCAGGCGCTCGAACAGCTCCGATAGGAGCCACAGCAGAAAGGTCGCGTAGAGGCGCGGCGAGCGCATCAGGCGGTCGGCGGCCAGGATGTTGACGATGCCGCGGCCGTCCGGCGCGGTCTGCAGGAAGTCCGAGATCTCGAGGGCGGGCTCGCCGAAGAGGTTGGCGGCGCCCTGGTTCTCCAGCACGAGCAGCTGCCGCTGGATGGTGCCGACCGTCGCGGCCGCGACGTTGCCGTATTGCGTCGTCAGGTCGGCGGCGTGCTCGGCCACGTAGCCGAGCAGCGCCCGCAGGTCCTTGAGGTCGAGCAACAGCAGTCCCTGCTCGTCGGCGACCCGGAACAGGATGTTGAGCACGCCCGCCTGGGTGTCGTTGAGCTCCAGCAGGCGGGCCATCAGCAGCGGCCCCATCTCCGCCACGGTGGCGCGGATCGGCGAGCCCTGCTCGCCGAACAGATCCCAGAAGGCGACCGGCACGGCCTCGGGCGAGTAGGGCAGGCCGATGGCCTTGGCGCGCTCCGCCACCGCCCTGCGCCCCGCGCCGGCCAGGGCGAGCCCGGCGAGGTCCCCCTTCACGTCAGCGGCGAAGACCGGCACGCCGGCGCGGCTGAAGCCCTCGGCCAGCGTCTGCAGCGTCACGGTCTTGCCGGTGCCGGTCGCGCCGGTGACGAGGCCGTGGCGATTGGCCATGGGCAGCGACAGGTAGTCGTAGCGGCCCGCCTCCCCCGGCGCGCCGGCCGTGAGGCCGACCAGGATGCGGCCGGGCTCGGGATGGGCATCTGTCATGGCGGCGCGACCTCTGCGAACGAGCCCCCATCATAGGGGGGCGCGGGCGCGGCTGTCACGCGAACCGGCGCGGTCCCGACGGCGTTGCCGTCCCGACCCCACCGGAGCACCCGCCGCCATGCAGGACCTCGTCGACCACATCAGTGCCGCCACCGGCATCGAGCCCGAGACGGCCCGCAAGGCCGTCGGGATCGTGCTCGACTTCGTCCAGAAGAACGTCCCTCCCGAGACCAGCGCCGCCCTGATCGACCCGATCCCCGGCGCCCGCATGGCGGCGGCCTCGGCCGCCGAGGACGAGGCCGAAGGCGGCGGCAGCGCGACGCCCGGCCTCATGGGCCTCGCCGACCGCCTGATGGCCGAGGGCATCGGCATGGGGTCCATGCAGTCGCTCGGCCGGGCCATGTTCGAGGGGCTGCGCCGCCTGGCCGGCGACGGCCCGGTAAATGCCGTCGCGGCCGCCATCCCGGAGCTCGAACACGTGATGTGAGGGACCGTCAGGCCGCCAGCGACGCCCTGATCTGGTTGGCGGCCCTGTCGCCCGACGCCACGCCGGCGTTGAGGTAGCCGGCCTGCGCCCAGGTGTGTTCGCCGGCGAAGAAGACGTTGCCCTCGGGGATCCCTTCGACGCCGAGAAGGCTCGTCTGGTAGCCCGGCGGATAGAACGAATAGGAGCCGAGCGACCACGGGTTGCGGCTCCAGACGTCGAGGGTCGACAGGCCGTTCCACAGCCGGGGCAGCCCGGGCAGGATCTCGTCCGCGCCGGCGAGGCACAGCCGGGCCAGCGCATGCCGGTCCGGGACGCCGGCGTCGAAGGCCGCCTGGGATCCGCCCGACCAGAAGTTCATCACGCCCTGTTGGCCGCCCTGCCCGCGCGTCGCGTCCCAGGTGGTCTGGAACGCCGGTGACACGCGCCGGATCTCGCCGTTGCAGCCGAGGTCGTTCCACAGGCGCCGCTCGAACTGGAGCTGGAACTTGACGCTGGCGCCCATGCCGAGCGTCTCGATCGACCGCCGCTTGAGGTCGCTGAACCCCGCACCCGACAGGTCCACGGCGGCGCGCATGACCGAGAAGGGCAGCGCCAGCACGATCCGGTCGAACGCCGCGTCGGTGACGGCGCCGTCGCGCGCCAGTGTCAGCCAAACCTTGCCGTCGCCCCTCTGCCGGACCGCCGTCAGCGCCGTCCCGGTCCTGACGGCCGCGCCGAGCGCCCGGCCGAGCAGCGTCGGGATCTGGTCGTTGCCGCCGAGCACGCGGAACCGCTGGTCCGAATCGGTGTAGTAGAGGTCGAAGCCGTCGCGGGGGTCGTCGGCGAGCGTCCCGATGGCGTTGAGCGCGCTCTGCCGGTCGGTGTCGGCGCCGTTCTCCTCCGTGAAGGCATTGTCGATGAGTTGGCCGAGCTTGGAGGTGAGGCCGCCCGGCACGGTGGCGGCGATCCACTGGCGCAGCGTCATGGCGTCGAAGCGCTTGGCGGCGGCCGTCGAATACCGGTAATTGTAGCCGCTGCCGATGGCGGCGCTCTGCCCCTTGAGGCTCTGGTAGAGGGGGCCGAAGTCGCGGGTCGCGTCGGCCAGCGTGTAGCGCTCGCCGTTGAACCGGTAGACCGGGATGGCGCCCGGCGGCTGCGCCGCCAGCACATCGTAGAGCGTCAGCCCGAGGTCCTTCGCCAGCTGGCGGATCGGGTAATGGTCGGTGTCGATGAACTCGCCGCCGTGTTCGGCGATCTGGCCGCCGCGGAACGCGTCGCGGGCCGTGTAGCAGCGGCCGCCGAGCCGCGTATTGCCTTCGAACACCACGGGATCGAACCCCGCCTGCTTGAGACGGTAGGCCGCCGTGAGGCCCGCCAGGCCCGCCCCCACCACGGCGACCCTGGCGCCGGTCCCGGCAGGCGTCCCGGCGGCCGCGCCGGCAGAAGGCCGGAGCCCCAGCGCCGCGGCCGCGCCGAAGCCCGCCGCGCCCTTGAGCAGCCGCCGGCGCGGCTGGTCGGCCAAATCGGCAACTTCGGCCACCCCGTGGGACCGGGCCACGGCCGCGGCGGCCGCCTGGAGAAGCGACATGGATGGTGTTCTGGCCACGGCCGGCTCCGATCTGATCGACATCGGAGTTTGGTCCCGCGCCGGGCGGGCCCGCAAGACGCTGCCCGGTCCCCGGCGTCGTTCGCCCGGAGATTGTAGGTCAGCGTGTCCCGGGGATCACGGCACCGCGATGGCGGGCGGCTGCGGCGCCGGCAGGGGCGTCGCCACCACGGCGGCCGGCGCCCCGTCGAAGACGGGCGCGGCAGGCTCGCCGCCGAGCACGGCCTGGTGAGTCCGATCGGCGTCGCGGGGCGCGCCGATCTCCGCCCCGATGCCGCGGATCACCTCGGGGGCGCTGGCATAGGTGGCGTGGCCGATGAGGCCGACGCTGTCGCGGGTGATGTCGATGACATGCACGCCGAGCCCTTCGAGCGCGCGCCGGCCCTCGGGGCTCGAAGCGTCGATGGCGCCGAGCCGCGGGCGGTCCGCCAGGATGCCCGACAGCGTCAGGGCCCGGTCGTTGGTGGCGGCGAAGACCGACACGCGGGCCCCCGGCCCGAGCCGCTCGACCTGCTGGCGGAACACGCCCTGGTCGATGTCCGGCGCCGCCAGGATGATGTCGCCGAGGTGGCCGTCGAGGTCGGCGTGCCCCCCGATGGCGACCTCGCGCAGGGCCTCCATGGCGAGCCAGGCGCCCATGGAATGGGCCAGCACGTGGACCTTGCCGACGTCGGGCAGCGCCGCGAGGTCGAGCAGGAGGTGCTCCAGCGCGTCGCGCGACGCCGTCGCGGCCTCGCGGTCCGACCCGTAGCCGAAGAGGCTCCCCTTCGACGGCCAGGTGAACAGCACCGGCACGCCGTTGAAGTCGCCGTCCGTCACGATCTGGGCGAGGCGGAACCGGGCCTCGTCGAGCCCCGTGTTGAAGCCGTGCACGAAGACGAGGACGTCGCGGTTCGAGCCGATACGGCCCGACAGATGGGTGGCGACCTCGTTGCGGAAGGTTTCGGCATCGAGGGAGCGACGCCCCACCACGGCGAAGTCGCTGCGCCGGTTGGGCGCCCCGAAGCTCGCCATCTCCAGGCTGCCGGGCTGGTGCGCGGGCGGCACGCCGATCGTGGCGAGCGAGAAATGCGCCGAGCCGTCCGCCACGCCATCGGCCTTGAGGGGTCGGGTCGAGTCGACGAAGATCTGCACGTCGCGCGCCGGCCGGGCGGGCGCGCCCGAGACGAGGTCGCCGACGTCGGCCACGGCCGACGCGCAGGCCGACAGCGACAGGGCCGAGACCAGCACGACGGCGGCGCGGGCCGCGCCTCGGAAGCCCGCCGCGGCGGACCGCACCATCATCCCGTCACGCAAGGGCCCGCGCCTCCGATTGTCCATCGCCGTCCATAGACGAGGCCGGACGGTCGGGGAAGCGCCGACGCGACGCCGGGCTCGGGCCGGGACCCCGCCGCAGGGCGCCGGTCCCTCACGGCTCGGCCGTGCAGTCGTGGCGGCCGGAGTCGATGCAGTCCTGCACGGCATTGTGCTGGCGGATCGCCGACACGGCCCAGAACAGCGCGAAGCCGATCAGCACGACGGCGACCAGGGCGGCGACGTTGCCGCGCCCGCCCGGCTGCCGCCCGCCCGGCGGTCTGTTGTCGTTGGCCGTCATGCCCTGCATTCCCCGAAGTTCGGCCCCCTCCTGCCCAATCGCGCGGTCCGGCGCAACGGCCTCGTCCGCAGTCCTGCCACGACCGGCACCGGCCGGGTGCCGGCGGGAGGCGGCAAGGACCGGCGGAGCGCCTACCCGGCCCGCAGCAGGTCTTCGAGGTCGAGGCGCCGCGTGTGCATGGCGAGACCCCCGGCGGCATCGCGGGGCCAGACGTCGCGGGGCCGGTCCCAGTAGAGTTCGACGCCGTTCTCGTCGGGGTCGCGGAGGTAGAGCGCCTCGCTGACCCCGTGGTCGCTGGCGCCGTCGAGCGCGATGCCGGCGGCGATGAGGCGCCGCAGGGCGTCGGCGAGCGCGGCGCGGGTCGGGTAGAGCACGGCGGTGTGGTAGAGCCCCGTCGTGCCGGGCGCGGGCGGCCGCCCGCCGAGGCTTTCCCAGGTGTTGAGGCCGATCTGGTGGTGGTAGCCGCCGGCCGACACGAAGGCGGCCTGCGCGCCGAACCGCTGCATGAGGTCGAAGCCCAGCACCCCGCAGTAGAAGCCGAGCGCGCGCTCGAGGTCCGCCACCTTGAGGTGGACGTGGCCGATCGTGGCCCCGGGATGGATCGGGCCGAAGCCCGGCATCGGCACATCCGTCATGACGCGTCTCCCTCGCGGCGCCGGCCGCGCCGGCCCATCATCCCGCGCCCGCGGCGCGATTGCCACAGGGATGAAACGCCGGTGCGATGGGGCGGCCTTCCTTTCGCCTGTAAAACCCCCGTAAACGGACGGGCCGGGCGGGACGGACCCGCCGGGGTCGCGGCCGGGTTCGGGGGAGACGACAAGGTGGCTGGTTTTGCCGGGCGGGCGGCCCTCTGGATCGGGACGGGCCGGGCGCGGCACGGCGCCGCCGTGGCGACGGCGGCTGCGCTCGCCACCGCCGTCGCGGGCTGCTCCTTCGACGAGACCCGTCCCGGCCCCGACCTCCTGGTGCCGGGCACCTTCTCCCACGCCGGCCACGGCACCGGCGACTCGCCCGCCGCCGCCCGGCCGCTGCCGGGCAACTGGACGGTCGTCTTCGGTTCGGCCGAACTGTCGCGCCTCGCCGCCATGACGGCCCACGACAATTTCGACGTCGCGGCGGCGTCGGCCCGCATCCTCCAGGCCGACGCCCAGACGGCGGTGTCGAGCGCGGCGCTGTTCCCGCAGGCGACCTCGTCCAACAGCTCCGGCCGCAGCTTCACCCCCACCACCACCCGCGCCGTGAGCGCGGCCTCGGGCTCCCGCGGCACGATCGCCACCAACAGCTTCAGCCTCGGCCTCACGGCGAGCTACGAGCTCGACCTTTGGGGCCGCAACCGCTTCGCCAGCCTCGCCGCCACCCAGAACGCCGTGGCGGCCCGCTATGCCCGCGACACGCTGGTGCTGACGCAGGTGGCGGCCCTCGCCAACAGCTACTTCTCGCTCCTGTCCGCGCAGGACCGGCTGAAGATCGCCGCCGACAACCTCAAGGAGGCGCGCTTCGGCCTCGAAGCCATCAAGGGGCGCCTGGCGGTCGGCACCATCACGGCGCTGGAGGTGGCCCAGCAGCAGAGCGTCGTCGACCAGCAGCTGGCCGCCTTCCCGCCCCTCCAGCAGCAACTCCAGCAGGCCAAGACCGCCATCGCGCTGCTCGCCGGACGCACGCCCGAAAGCCTCGCCGTCCGGGGCGGCAGCCTCGAAGGCCTCAAGCCTCCGGTGATCCCCGCCGGCCTGCCCGCCCAGGTGATCCGCCGCCGGCCGGACGTCGCCGAGGCGGCCGCCATCCTGGCCTCGGCGGATGCCGCGGTGCTGTCGGCGCGCGCCGCCCTGTTCCCCACCGTGAGCCTGACGGCCTCGGGCGGCATCGAGAGCACGGCGCTGCGCACGCTGCTGTCGCCGGCGGCGGGCTTCGGCAGCCTCGGGGCCGGGCTCGCCTCGCCGCTGCTCGACGGCGGCGCGCTCAAGGGCACGCTCGACCTGCAGCGCGGCCGGGACCTCGAAGACCTGCAGGACTACCGCGGGACGATCGTGCAGTCGCTCGTCGACGTCGAGAACGCGCTCATCGCCGTGCAGCAGAACACCGAGCACGAGAAGCGATTGGCCGCAGTCGTGGCCTCGTCGCGTCTCGCCTATGATATCACCCGGGCCCGGTTGCGGGAGGGGACCGTCGACATCCTGACCGTGATCAACACCGAACAGACGCTGTTCTCGGCGCTCGACGCGCAGGCCGTGGTGCGGCTGGCCCGCTTCACGGCGCTGTCCAGCCTCGCCCAGGCGATCGGCGGCGGCTGGACGCGGCCGGACCTGCTCGAGCTGCCGCCCCTCGACGGCTTGGCGCCGGTCCCGGCCGAGGCCGTCCGGCCCACGCCGACGCCGGCGCAGGGGCTGGCGACCGACGGGGCCGGCTACACGGCCGACGGGCCCAAAACGGCGGGACGGTCATGAAGCGCTTCCTCACCCTCGCCGTCATCCTGCTCGTCGGCGCGGTCGTGCTGGCCGAGCGCTTTCCCGCCATCCATGCCCGCGTGCCCTGGCTCCCCGACGTGCCCGGCCTCGGCCAGGCCGCCTCGATGAAGCCGACGGGCGCCGGCGGCAACGCCGCCGGGGGCGAGGCGCCGGACAGGAAGCGGCGGCGCTTCTCGGCCGATGGTCCCACACCGGTCCTGGCCGCCGAAGCCCGCTACGCCGACGTGCCGGTCACCGCCGAGGTGCTCGGCACCGTCCAGGCCACCAACAGCGTGCTGGTGCGCAGCCAGGTGGACGGCAAGCTCGTCGAGATCGCCTTCAAGGAAGGCCAGGACGTGAAGAAGGGCGACGTCCTCGCCCGCATCGACCCCGCCACCTACAAGGCCCTCTACGACAGCGCGGTCGCCAAGAAGGCGCAGGACGAGGCGTTGCTCGCCAACGCCCAGGTCGACCTCGTCCGCTACAACAAGCTGGCCGAAACGCAATACGGCTCGCACCAGCAGGCCGACACCCAGAAGTCGCTGGTGGCCCAGTACAATGCGCAGCTCGCCCAGGACCAGGCGTCGATCGACAACACCAAGACGACGCTGGACTATGCGACGATCCGTTCGCCGATCGACGGGCGCACCGGCATCCGCATCGTCGACCAGGGCAACCTGGTGCATGCCAGCGACTCCACCGGCATCGTCACCGTCGCCCAGGTGAAGCCCATCGCGGCCGTGTTCAACCTGCCCCAGCAGTGGCTGCGCCAGGTGAATGCCGCGACGGCGCGCGGCACGCTGCGCCTCGAGGCCCACGACGGCGACAGCGGGGCGCTGGTCGACACCGGCACGCTGCAGGTCGTCGACAACACCGTCGACCAGACGACCGGCACGGTGAAGATGAAGGGCAGCTTCCCCAACGCCGAGGACCAGCTCTGGCCCGGGCAGTTCGTCAACCTGCGCCTCTACGTCGACAAGCTGAGCCACGTCGTCGTGGTGCCGACCCCCGCCGTGCAGCGCGGACCCGACGGCGCCTTCGTCTATGCCGTCAAGGACGGCAAGGCGGTGATGACCAAGGTGACGACCGGTCGCCAGACCGAGGCCGAGACGGTGGTGACCGCCGGCCTCGCGCCGCCCGCGCTGGTCATCACGACGGGCTTCACCCGCCTGACCGACGGCGCCAAAGTCGCGGTCTCGACCGCCACGGCCGCCAATGCGCCGTCGGCCGGCGGGGCGGCGGAGGACGGGGCCGATGGCGCCGCGACCGGCGCGGAGGCCAAACCCGACGCGACGACGCCAGACGGGGCCAACCCTGACCCGGCCAAGCCCGACGCGACGACGGCCGGCACGGCCCGGCACGAGGCCGACGCCGATGCCGCCGCGGGCGGCCCCGAAGCCGTCCGGCCCCACCGCCGCAGGCGCGACGGTGCCCGGCCGGCGGCCACCAACTGATGCCCGGCGCCGGGACCGCACCGTGAACATCTCCGCCCCTTTCATCCTGCGGCCGATCGCGACGGCGCTGCTGGCGGTGGCGGTGCTGCTCGCCGGCATCATGGGGTACCGGCAGCTCGCCGTGTCGTCCCTGCCCCAGGTGGACTTCCCCACCATCCAGGTCACGACGCAGCTCCCCGGCGCCAACCCCGACACGATCGCGGCGCTGGTCACGGCGTCGCTGGAACGGCAGTTCGGCCAGATCCCGTCGCTCGCCGCCATGTCGTCGCAGAGCGCCTTCGGCCTCAGCCAGATCACCCTGCAGTTCAACCTCGACCGCGACATCGACGCCGCCGCCCAGGACGTGCAGTCGGCCATCAACGCCGCCGCCTCGACGCTGCCCAAGAACCTGCCCTACCCGCCGACCTATTCCAAGGTGAACCCGGCCGACACGCCGGTGCTGACCCTGGCCCTCACCTCCCGAACGGTGCCGCTGCGCGACCTGTCGGACGTCGCCGACACCCTGCTGGCCCCGCGGCTGTCGCAGGTTTCGGGCGTCGGGCACGTGTCGGTCGAGGGCAACATCCGGCCGGCCGTGCGCATCCAGGCCGACCTGCCGCGGCTCGCCGCCTATGCCATCTCGCTCGAAGACCTGCGCGCCGCCGTGGTGGCGGCCAATGTGGCGGGCTCCAAGGGATCGCTCGACGGCACGAGCCAGGCCTATACGATCGCCGCCAACGACCAGATCGACGCCGCCAAGGCCTACGAGACGGTGGTCGTCGCCTACCGCAACAACGCCCCGGTGCTGCTGCGCGACGTCGCGCGGGTGGTGGAGGGGCTCGAGAACAGCCGCGTCGGCGGCTGGTACGGCGGCGAACCCGCCGTCATCATCGACGTGCAGCGCCAGCCCGGCGCCAACGTCGTAGAGACGGTCGACAGGGTGCTGGCGGAGCTGCCGCGCCTGCAGCACTCGCTCAGCGCCGGCGCCACGCTGAAGGTCGTGCACGATTCCACCGACACGATCCGCGCCTCGATCCGCGACGTGGAGTTCACGCTGGTGCTCAGCGGCGCCCTGGTGGTGCTGGTCGTGCTGCTGTTCCTGCGCACCGTGCGCGCCACCATCATCGCCGCCGTGGCGCTGCCGCTCTCCATCATCGCCACCTTCGCCGTCATGTGGGCGGCGGGCTTCAGCCTCGACAACCTGTCGCTGATGGCCCTGACGATCGGCACCGGCTTCGTGGTCGACGACGCCATCGTGATGATCGAGAACGTCGTGCGCCAGATCGAGGAGGGCGAGACCCCGCTCCAGGCGGCGCTCAAGGGCGCGCGCGAGATCGGCTTCACCGTCGTGTCGCTGACGCTGTCGCTGATCGCGGTCTTCATCCCGCTGCTGTTCATGACCGGCATCGTGGGCCGCATGTTCCGGGAGTTCGCCCTGACGCTGACCTTCGCGGTCGTGGTCTCGGCCGTCGTGTCGCTGACGCTGACGCCCATGATGTGCGGCCGGCTCCTCCGGGCGCCGCGGCACGGGGCCGGCGAGCCCTGGCTGATGCGGGCGGCCGAGGCGCCGATCGCCTGGATGGCGCGGGGCTACGAGGCGACGCTCGGCTGGGCGCTCCGCCGCCAGGGGCTCATGCTGCTTGTCACGCTGTTCACGCTGGGCCTCACCGTCTACCTCTATGTCATTGTTCCGAAGGGCTTCCTTCCGGCTCAGGACACCGGCCTCGTCGACGTGGTGCTCGAAGGGTCGCCCACCGCCTCCTTCGCCGAGATGAGCCGGCTGCAGGGGGAGGCCACGGAAGCGCTGCGGCACGACCCGGCCGTGACGGGCGTGGTGGCGGTGCTGGGCGTCGGCACGCTGAACCCGACCTCCAACGTCGCCCACCTGCAGCTGACGCTGACGCCCTCCGACGCCCGCCGGGAGAACGCGCAGCGCATCGCCGAGCGGGTCCGCGCGGAGCTCGCCGGCATCCCGGGCGTCACCGCCTATGTCAAACCCGTGCAGGACATCCAGATCGCCACGACGGCGAGCCGCTCGCAATACCAGTATACGTTGACCGGCACGGACGGCGCCGCCGTCACGCTCTGGTCGAACAGGCTGGTCGAGCGGCTGCGCGGGGACGCGCTCTTCGCCCATGTCGCCGCCGAGGTGCAGGACGGAGGGCTGCGCGCCTTCGTCGACATCGACCGGCAGAAGGCCGGCCGCCTCGGCGTGACGGCGCAGATGATCGACGACACGCTGAACGACGCCTTCGGCCAGCGGCAGATCTCGACCATCTACGGCCAATCGAACCAATACCGGGTGATCCTGGAGGCGGCACCGGGCTCGGCCGACGACCCCCGCATCCTCGACAAGCTCTACGTGGGGGTGACCAGCGGCTCCACCACGGCCCAGGTGTCGACGGGCGGCGTCACCACGGCCGCCACCACCACGGCGGCGACCCCGGGCGCGCAGGTGCCGCTCGTGTCCTTTGCCACGCTGAAGCGCACCACGGCACCGCTGGCGGTGGCGCATCTCGAACAATTCCCCGCCGCCGCCATCTCGTTCGACCTCGCCGCGGGGGCCTCGCTCGGCGAGGCCGTGGAGGGCATCGCGGAGGCGGAACGGGATATCGGCATGCCGGCCTCCCTCGTCGGGGCCTTCGGGGCCGACGCGGCGGAGTTCCAGAAGTCCCTCGCCGGCGAACCCTGGCTGGTGCTGGCCGCCGTCGTCACCATCTACCTCGTGCTGGGCGTGCTCTACGAAAGCTTCATCCACCCGCTGACCATCCTGTCGACCCTGCCGTCGGCGGGCGTCGGCGCGCTGCTGGCCCTGATGGCGACGGGCCAGGAGCTGTCGATCGTGGCGCTGATCGGCATCATCCTGCTGATGGGCATCGTGAAGAAGAACGCCATCATGATGATCGACTTCGCCACCGCGGCCGAGCGCGAGGAGGGGCTGTCGCCCTTCGACGCCATCGAGCGCGCCTGCCGGCTGCGGTTCCGCCCCATCATGATGACGACGCTGGCGGCGCTGTTCGGCGCCATCCCGCTGGCGCTGGCGCACGGGTCCGGCGCGGAACTGCGCGTGCCGCTCGGCATCACCATCATCGGCGGGCTGCTGCTCAGCCAATTGCTGACGCTCTACACCACGCCGGTGATCTACCTGCAGATGGAGGCGCTGGGCCGCCGCTTCGGCATGGGGACGGCGGCCATCCCGGACGTCGAGGCCGAGGCGGCGCCGGAGATCCGGAGGGCGGCGGAATGAGGCCGCGGCGCCGCCGCATGATACAACAGCGCTCGAATTGGAGGGCATGATGACCTTGACCTTTGACGTGAGCGATCTCGCCACGAAGCTGCCGGAACTGCTCGCCGAGGTAGAAGCCGGGCACGAGTTCGTCATCGCACGCGACGCGAAACCCCTCGCCCGTCTGACCCGGGAGCCCGAGCAGCCTGATCGGAAAGGCGTCGAGGCTGCCGTCGCTGCCATCCGGGCGGGCCGCAAGGATTTCGCGCCGACGACGATCGACGAAATCATCGCTTGGCGAGACGAAGGCCGGCGTTGATGACCTGCGTCGTGGACGCATCGATGGCAGCGGCTTGGTTGATCCCTGACGAAAGGAACGATGCCTCGGATACCGTGCTGGACTTCGTTGAGAAGGACGGCGGCGTGGTGCCGGATTTGTCCTGGCACGAGATCCGGAACATTCTGCTCAAGGTCGAGCGACGTGGGCGGAGCGCGCCAGGAGCGGCAGAATCAGCCATGGGCAAGCTGAGACAGCTTTCCCTGGTCAGTGTCGCCATATCGAGCGATGTCGTCGTACTCGCAATGGCCCGCACTCACGCCTTGACGGCCTACGATGCGGCCTACCTCGATGTGGCGCTCGGCGCGGGCGTGCCCCTCGCCACGCTCGACCGCGCCCTCGCGGCCGCCGCCCGCACCTGCGGCGTCGCCCTCCTCGGGCCGCTCGCCCCGTGAACATCTCGGCCCCCTTCATCCGCCGCCCCATCGGCACGACGCTGCTCGCCGTGGGCCTGTTCCTCGTGGGCGCCGTCGCCTACTTCCAACTGCCCGTGGCGAGCCTGCCGGCCGTCGACTTCCCGGCGATCCGGGTCAACGCGTCCCGGCCGGGCGCCGACCCCGCCATCATGGCGGCGACGGTCGCGGCGCCGCTGGAGCGGCGGCTCGGCGAGATCTCGGGGCTGAACGAACTCACGTCCAACTCCACCCTCGGCTCCTCCTCCATCTCGCTGCAGTTCGACCTCGGCCGCAACGTCGACGACGCGGCGCGCGACGTCCAGGCGGCGCTCAACGCCGCCGCCGCCGACCTGCCGGGCGATCTGCCCACCCTGCCGACCTACCGCAAGGCCAATTCCGCCGCCTTCCCCGTCATCATCCTGGCGCTGACCTCGGACACGCTGCCCGTCACGGCGCTCTACGACGCCGCCGACACCGTCATCGCCCAGAAGATCAGCCAGGTGGACGGCGTCGCCGAGGTCACCGTCAACGGCGCCGCGCAGCCCGCCATCCGGGTCAGGATCGACCCGCAGCGCCTGGCCGCCATGGGCCTGTCGGTCGACACGATCCGCACCGCCATCGGCAACGCCAACGTCGGACAGGCCATCGGCTCCTTCGACGGGCCGGAGCTCACCGAGACGCTGGCGACCTCTGACCGGCTGTCGACCCCGGAAGACTTCGCCGCCATCGTGGTGCGGGCGCAGCACGGCACGGTGGTCAAGCTCGGCGACGTCGCCACGGTCGAGCGCGGCAACAAGAGCCGCCGCTCCGCCGGCTGGTACAACAAGCGCCCCTCAGTACTGCTCATCGTCACCAAGCAGCCCAAGGCCAACGTCATCGACACGGTGGACCGCGTGAAGGCGCTGCTGCCCGAACTGCGCCGCTGGGTGCCGGCGGGCGTCGATATCTCCATCTTCACCGATCGCACCGTGACGATCCGCGCCGCCGTCGACGACATCCAGATCACGCTGCTCATCACGGTGGCGCTGGTGATGGGCGTGGTGCTGGCCTTCCTTCGGCGGGCCACGCCGACGCTGGCGGCGGGCGTCGCCGTGCCGCTGTCGCTCGCCGGCACGGTCGCCTGCATGTGGGTGGCGGGGTTCAGCCTCGACAACCTCAGCCTGATGGCCATCACCATCTCGGTCGGCTTCGTGGTCGACGACGCCATCGTGATGATCGAGAACGTGTCGCGCAACATCGAGCGCGGCATGAAGCCGGTCGCCGCCGCCCTCCTGGGCTCGCGGCAGATCGGCTTCACGGTCGTGTCGATCAGCCTGTCGCTGGTGGCGGCCTTCGTGCCGCTGATCTTCATGAGCGGCATCATCGGCGCCTTCTTCCGGGAGTTCTCGCTCACCCTCACCTTCGCCGTCGTGGTGTCGACGCTGGTGTCGCTGACGCTGACCCCGATGCTCTGCGCCCATTTCATGAAGCCGCACGACCATCGCCCGCCGGGCGTCCTCGACCGGCTGGTGGAGGGGGGGCTCTCCCGGCTGGTCGGCGGCTATGCGACGAGCCTCAGGGTGGCGTTGCGCCATCCCTGGCTCATGGTGCTCGTCATGGTGCTCACGGTCGGCCTCACCGTGGAGCTGTTCAAGACCACGCCCAAGGGCTTCGTGCCGGAGGACGACACCGGCCTCATCATGGGGATGACCGAGGCCGCCGCCGACACGTCCTTCCCGGCCATGGCGACCCTGCAGCAGGGGCTCGCCGACGTCATCCTGAAGGACCCTGCGGTCGACGGCGTGGGCTCCTTCATCGGAGGCGGGCCCGGCGGGGGAGCCGTCAACTCGGGCTCGCTCTTCATCGGACTCAAGCCGGAGGGACAGCGCCCGACGGCCGCCAAGGTCATCGACCGGCTGCGCCGCAAGCTGGCCCACACGCCGGGGATCCGCCTCTTCATGATCCCGGTGCAGGACCTGCGGGCCGGCGGGCGGGGCGGCAAGGGCGCCTACCAGTTCTCGCTGTGGGACGCGGACCTCGACGAACTCCAGACCTGGCAGCCCCGCGTGCTCGCCCGGCTGAAGGCGGTGCCGGGCGTCGTCGACATGTCGACGGACCGCGAACAGGGCGGGCTCGAGGCGGAGGTCGTCATCGATCGCCCGACCGCGTCCCGGCTCGGCGTCGCCATCCAGTCGATCGACGACGCCCTCAGCGACGCCTTCGGCGAGCGTCAGATCTCGACGATCTACACGCAGCGCAACCAGTACCGCGTCGTGTTGGAAGTGGCCCCGCGGGACCAGCGCGACCCGTCCGACCTGACCCGCATCTACGTGCCCGGCGCCAACGGCACCCAGGTGCCGCTCGCCGCCTTCGCCACCGTCAAGCGCCGCAACGCCGCCCTCGTGGTCAACCACCAGGGCGCCTTCCCGTCCGTGACGCTGAGCTACAACCTCGTCGACGGCGCCAGCCTGGAAACCACCAGCGACGCCATCCGGCAGGCGGTCGCCGAAATGCACCTGCCGGACGGGCTCCATGCCGAATTCGCCGGCGACGCCCTCGTGTTCCAGCAGGGCGCTGGCGGCCAGGGCCTGCTCGTGCTGGCGGCGCTCGGCTCGATCTACATCATCCTCGGCGTGCTCTACGAGAGCCTGACCCATCCGCTGACGATCCTTTCCACCCTGCCCTCGGCCGGACTCGGCGCCCTCCTGGCGCTGCGGCTGGTCGGCATGGAGCTGACGGTGATCGCCTTCATCGGCATCATCCTGCTCATCGGCATCGTGAAGAAGAACGGCATCATGCTGGTCGATTTCGCCATCCATGCCGAGCGGGACGACGGCATGAGCCCGCGCGACGCCATCTACGCCGCCTGTCTCGAACGCTTCCGCCCCATCCTGATGACGACGCTGGCGGCGCTGTTCGGCGCCATGCCGATCGCCTTCGGCGAGGGCGTCGGTGCCGAGCTTCGACGGCCGCTCGGCGTCACCATCATGGGCGGCCTGATCCTCAGCCAGGCGCTGACGCTCTACACGACGCCCATCATATATCTCGGCATGGCGCGGCTGCAGCGGCTGCGCTGGCCGTTCCGGCGGTCCCGCCGCGCCGGAAAGCTCCCGCTCGCCGCTGGGGAGTGAGGGCTCCCACGGCGATCGGTGCTCCGCTCTTCCGGACCCGTCCCTTGGCAGGGGGGGGTGAATCGCAGCACCGATCGAGGTGGGTCCCTGACGCGGCCCGACCCTTGCTTTCCGTCATGGAACCATAACACCATGCGGGGGAACGGGCGCCCGAGCGCCCGACCCTCGGGAGGCCGGGAATGAACCGCCACGCCATCGCCGCCGTCGTCGCCCTGTCCGCCGTCCTCGGCCTCGGCCCGGTGCAGGCCAAGGACTGGACCAAGGTCACGATCGCCACGGAAGGCGCCTACGAGCCCTGGAACTACGTGCTGCCGGACGGCAAGCTCGCGGGCTTCGAGGTCGACCTCGCCCACGACCTCTGCACGCGCATGAAGGTGGAATGTGCCGTCGTGCAGAACGACTGGGACGGCATGATCCCGGCCCTCAACGCCGGCAAGTTCGACGGCATCATGGCGGGCATGAACATCACGCCGAAGCGCCTCGAGGTGATCGACTTCTCCAACGCCTACGCGGCCGGGCCGGCCGGCCTCATGGTGCCGAAGTCCAGCGACCTCGCCAAGCTGCCCGGCACCGGCGAGATCCTGAACCTGTCGAAGGACGACCCCCACAACAAGGAGGTCATCGACAGGATGCGGGCGATGCTGAAGGGCAAGACGATCGGCGTGCAGGTGGCGACGATCCACGCCAACTTCGTCGACAAGTACTTCAAGGACGTCGCCACCATCCAGGAATACAAGACGACCGAGCAGCACGATCTCGACCTGATGGCCGGGCGGATCGACGCCGCTTTCGCCGACGATGCCTATTTTCTCACCACGCTGTCGAAGCCAGACGCCAAGGACCTGACGCTGGCGGGAGCCGAGTTCCGCGGCGGCGACGTGTTCGGTCGCGGCGTGGGCGTCGGCCTGCGCAAGGGCGACACCGACCTCAAGGCCATGTTCGACAAGGCCATCGCCTCCGCGAGGGCCGACGGCACCCTGAAGGCGCTGCAGGACAAGTGGTTCAAGCTCGACATGATGCCGCCGAGCTGATCCGTCCGGGACGGCGTCGGTGACGGATCTCGCGCTGTTCGGCTTCGGCCCGGCCGGTTGGGGCGCGGCGCTGTTGCGCGCCACGCTGGTGACGCTGGGGGTCGCCGTGTCGGCCTTCGCCATCGGCGCCGTGCTGGGCGCGGTGGTGGCGGCGACGAAGCTTTCGGGAAGCCGGGCGCTGCGGGCGGCGGGCGACGCCTACACCACGGTGCTGCGCGGCGTGCCGGACCTCCTCGTCATCTACCTCGTCTATTTCGGCGGCAGCGCCATCGTGACCCGGCTCGGCCAGGCCATGGGGGCGGAAGGCTTCCTCGGCCTGCCGTCCTTCCTCGCCGGGGCCTTGGCCTGCGGCCTGGTTTCCGGCGCCTACCAGGCCGAGGTGTTCCGCGGCGCCGCCCTGGCCGTTCCGCGCGGGCAGGTGGAGGCGGCGCGGGCGCTCGGCATGGACGGCGGCCTGCGGTTCAGGCGCATCCTGGCGCCGCAGATCGTCGCCATCGCGCTGCCCGGCCTCGGCAACGTGTGGCAGCTGGCATTGAAGGAATCGGCGCTGGTGTCGGTGACGGGCCTCGTCGAACTGCTGCGCCAGAGCCAGATCGGTGCGGGCTCGACCCACCAGCCCTTCGCCTTCTACGTCGCGGCGGGGGCGCTCTACCTGGTGCTCACCACGGGTTCGACGCTGCTGTTCGGCCGGGCCGAGTGGCGCATGTCGCGCTCGCTGCGGCGCCTGTAGCGGAGGCGCGCCGGCATGGACTTCGGCTTCATGGCGCAGACCACGGTGGCGCTGCTGAGCGGCCTGCCGCTGACGCTGGAACTCTTCGTCACTTCAGTGCTGGCCGGCGGCGTGCTGGCGGCGCTGCTCGCCTGGATGCGGGCCGGCCGGGTGCCGGGCCTTTCGGCCCTCGCCGCCGCCTATGTCTTCGTGTTCCGCGGCACGCCCCTGCTGGTGCAGCTCTTCCTCATCTACTACGGGCTCAGCCAGTTCCCGGAGGTGCGCCACAGTGTGGCCTGGCCCGTGCTGCGCGACCCGTTCTGGTGCGCGGTGCTGGCCCTGGCGCTCAACACCGGCGCCTATACGAGCGAGATCTTCCGCGGGGCGCTGGCGGCTGTGCCGACCGGGCAGGTCGAGGCGGCACGCGCCTGCGGCATGCCGCGGCTGACGCTGCTGCGCCGGGTCGTGCTGCCGATCGCACTGCGCCAGGCCTTGCCGAGCTACGCTACCGAGATCATCCTGATGACCAAGGCCACCGCCCTGGCCAGCATCGTCACGCTGAAGGAGACCATGTTCGTCGCCGCCAAGCTGAACTCGGAGACCTACCGGGCCATCGAGGTCTTCCTGTGCGCCGGCGCCATCTATCTCGTGCTGAACATCGCCATCGCCCGCGCGGTCGCGCTGCTCGAATGGCGCCTGTCGCCCCACCTCCGCCGGGCGCCGGACGCCCTGCCCGGCCTCGACACCCCCCTCGAACTCGGTACCGCCTGATGATTCCCGTCGCCCTCTCGGTCAAGGACCTGCGCAAGACCTTCGGGGCTCTCGAAGTGCTCAAGGGCATCTCGCTCGACGCCCGCCAGGGCGACGTCATCTCCATCCTGGGCGCCAGCGGCTCGGGCAAGAGCACCTTCCTGCGCTGCATCAACCTGCTCGAGACGCCCGACAGCGGCGAGGTGAGGCTCGGCGACGAGGTGATCCGCATGCGCAAGGGCCGTGACGGCCGGTCGGGCGCCGCCGACCGGCGCCAGGTCGACCGCCTCCGCGCCCGCCTCGGCATGGTGTTCCAGAACTTCAACCTCTGGTCCCATATGACCATCCTGCAGAACGTCATCGAGGCGCCGGTCCACGTGCTCGGGCGCCCCAAGGCGGAGTGCGTCGCCGAGGCCGAGGCGCTGCTCGCCAAGGTCGGCATCGCCGACAAGCGCCACCAATATCCGGCGCACCTGTCGGGCGGCCAGCAGCAGCGCGCCGCCATTGCCCGGGCGCTGGCGATGCGGCCCGACGTGATGCTCTTCGACGAGCCGACCTCGGCGCTCGACCCGGAACTCGTGGGCGAAGTGCTGCGGGTGATGCGGACGCTGGCGTCCGAAGGGCGCACCATGCTGGTCGTGACGCACGAGATCGGCTTCGCCCGCGACGTGTCGGACCGGGTCGTGTTCCTGCAGAACGGCCTCGTCGACTGCGACGGCCCGCCGGCGGACGTCTTCGGCACCGGCGGCTCGGACCGGTTCAAGACTTTCATCGCCCGTCATGCTACCGCCTGAGGGCATGAGCGACGACGAAGCCTCTCCCCCGGCGGCCGCGCCGCCGGCCCCCGAAAGCCCCTACGGCGCGCGGGACGCCGCGCGACGGCTGCTGCGGACGGTGCGTTCGGGCGCGCTGGCCACGCTGACGCCCGAGGGCGCGCCCTATGCCAGCCTCGTGTCGGTGGCGAGCCTGCCGGACGGCAGCCCCGTGCTGCCGCTCTCGACCCTCGCGGTCCACACCCGGCACCTTCTGGCCGACCCGCGCTGCTCCCTGTTGCTCGACAGCGCCGGCCGGGGCGACCCGCTGACCCATCCGCGGCTCACCCTGACGGGACGTGCCGTGCAGGCGACGCCGGCCGAACGCGACGCCTGGCGGGCGCGGTTCCTGCGCCGCCATCCCCGGGCCGAGATCTACGTCGACTTCGGCGACTTCGCCTTCTGGCGCCTCGAGATGGGGGAAGCCCGCATCATCGGCGGCTTCGGGCGCATCGACACCCTGGCGGCGTGCGACCTGACGACGGACCTGTCCGGCGCCGAAGCGCTCGTGGCGGCGGAGACGCGCGCGGCCGAGCACATGAACACCGACCACCGCGACGCCTTGCGGCTCTACGCCACGACGCTCGGCGGCGCGCCGGACGGGGACTGGCGCGTCGTCTCGCTCGACCCCGACGGCATCGACCTCGGCTGCGGCGACGCGACCCTGCGCCTCGCCTTCCCGAACCGCGTCACCGACCCGGCGGCACTGCGGCGGCAACTCGTGCTGTGGGCGCAGGCCGCCTCACCCGCGGACGGCCGGCCGTCGCCCTGAGGCGGGCACGGCGCCGACCGCGAAAACCCCGGTTCGCCGCTGGTTCCGCGGCCGAGCGCCACTTCACCATTGATTTTTCAGCACTGTGCTGTTACGGTCACGGGCGATCGGCGATGTGCGCGAGCAGTTGCGATCCGGTGGACACATCCGCTTCGCAGCGTCGATCCAAGCTGCTTTCGAGTGGTGTCTTTAACCGGTCGTTTCCGCTTCTTCAACGCTGAACTCGCGTGAGCCGCCCACCTCGGGCGACTGGCGTGCATGGATCTGACGACCCCAAAAAACGGCCCCGGCTCGACCCGCATATCTCGACATGCCCGACGGCACCAGGCCTGCAACAGCGAACGGATCATCGTGACTCAGAAATCAGCTTCTTCCCCCGCCGAAGCGGACGTGGCCCCGGCTTCCGCCGAGAAGGTCACCCCTCGTGCGCGGTCCTCCTTCGGTGCGCCGGGTTCGCGCCCGGGGTTCCCGTCGAAGTCGATCCGTCCCGCGCCCGCTGGGCAACAGGTGAAAGCTGATTCCGGCAAATCGGTGGCCAAGGTGCCCGGCTCGCGCCAGGGCTTCAAGGCCGGCGAGTTCATCGTCTATCCGGCCCACGGGGTCGGCGAGATCGTGGCCATCGAGGAGGAAGAGGTGGCGGGCTTCAAGCTCGAGCTCTTCGTCATCTCCTTCGCCAAGGACAAGATGAAGCTCAAGGTGCCGCTGCCCAAGGTGGCGGCCGTCGGCATGCGCAAGCTCAGCGACCCGGAGGCGGTGCAGAAGGGCCTCGACACGCTCGCCGGCCGGGCGCGCGTCAAGCGCACCATGTGGTCCCGCCGCGCCCAGGAATACGAGGCCAAGATCAACTCGGGCGACCTCATCGCCGTCGCCGAGGTGGTGCGCGACCTGTACCGCTCGGACGCCCAGCCCGAGCAGTCCTACTCCGAGCGGCAGCTCTACGAGGCGGCGCTGGACCGGCTGGCCCGCGAGATCGCGGCCGTGCAGAAGCTGACCGATTCCGAAGTCGCCAAGCTGATCGAGACGCAGCTGCAGAAGAGCCCGCGCCGCTCCAAGGCGGAAGCCGAGGCCGATGCCGAGGCGGATGCCGAAGAAGGCGACGTCGAGGAAGCCGCCTGAGCGGCACCGCCGTCCCACGGCGATCTTGAAGACAGAGCCCGGGCCTCGCGCCCGGGCTTTTCCGTTGCCGCCACCGTCGCAGGGGCGGCCGCGCCTCGACCGTCGCGATCGTGGGCTTGATCTTCGCCGCCGTGCGGCCTATCCAGGCGCCATGGGCCCTGTCGATATGCGGGTCCGGGATCGATCGAGGAACGGCGTGGCGGATTCCGCTCACAAGCTGACCCGACCCCACGGTGCGCGCGGCGCTGCCGCCCTTTCGCTCGCCCTGCTTCTCCTTAGCCGCCCCTGAGGGCCGGCCGGGCTTCGGGCCTGGGCGCTCAGGGGATCGTGCTTCATCTCTCCCCTCTCGGCGACGCCGCGCGACCAGCGCCTCCCATCCAGGACTCCCCCCATGACCCAAGTTCCGTCCCAGGCCGACCGCGTCCTGATCTTCGACACGACGTTGCGCGACGGCGAGCAATGCCCCGGCGCCACCATGACCTTCGAGGACAAGGTCGAGGTCGCCGGCCTGCTCGACGAGATGGGTGTCGACATCATCGAGGCCGGGTTCCCCATCGCGTCGGAAGGCGACTTCGAGGCCGTGTCGGAGATCGCCCGGCGCGTGTCGCGCGCCACCGTGGCGGGCTTGGCCCGGGCCATCGAGGGCGACATCGCCCGCGCCGGTGCCGCCGTGCGCCACGCCAAGCGCCCGCGCATCCACACCTTCGTGTCGACCTCGCCGATCCACCTGGCGCACCAGATGCGCAAGTCCGAGGACGAGGTGCTGGAGATCATCGCCCGCACTGTCACGCAGGCGCGCGGCCTCGTCGAGGACGTCGAGTGGTCGGCGATGGACGCCACCCGCACGCCCCTCGACTACCTGTGCCGCTGCGTCGAGGCCGCCATCAAGGCCGGCGCCACCACGATCAACCTGCCCGACACGGTGGGCTACGCCACCCCGGCCGAATACATGGCGATGTTCCGCGACGTCCGCGAGCGGGTCCCGGGCGCCGACAGGGCGGTGTTCTCGGTCCACTGCCACGACGACCTCGGCCTCGCGGTCGCCAACACCCTGGCCGGCATCGAAGGCGGCGCCCGCCAGGTCGAATGCACCATTAACGGCATCGGCGAGCGCGCCGGCAACGCCGCCCTCGAGGAGGTGGTCATGGCGATCCGCACCCGCCGCGACGTGCTGCCCTACACGACCGGCATCGACGCCACCATGCTGACGCGGGCGTCCAAGCGCCTGTCGGCCGTGACGTCGTTCCCGGTGCAGTACAACAAGGCGATCGTGGGCCGGAACGCCTTCGCGCACGAGAGCGGCATCCACCAGGACGGCATGTTGAAGAATGCCGAGACCTACGAGATCATGACGCCCGGAAGCGTCGGCGTGTCCAAGACCTCGCTGGTGATGGGCAAGCATTCGGGCCGTGCCGCCTTCAAGGACAAGCTGCGCGAGCTCGGCTACGCCTTGGGCGACAACGCCCTGCAGGACGCCTTCAAGCGCTTCAAGGACCTCGCGGACCGCAAGAAGCACGTCTACGACGAGGACATCGTCGCCATCGTGGACGAGGAGATCGGCAGCGCCAACGAGCGCGTGATGCTCGAAGCCCTCATCGTGGTGGCGGGCACCGCCGGGCCGCAATCGGCGACCCTGACGGTGGCGGTGGACGGCACGCACCGCACCACACAGGCCACGGGTAACGGCCCCGTGGACGCGATCTTCAACGCCATCCGGGCCTGCGAGCCGCACGAGGCCGAACTGGAGCTGTTCCAGATCCACGCCGTGACGGAGGGCACCGACGCGCAGGCGGAGGTGACGGTACGGCTCGGCGTGGAGGGCCGCGCCTTCACCGGCCGCGGCGCCGACCCCGACACGCTGGTGGCCTGCGCCCGCGCCTATCTCGGCGCGCTCAACAAGCTGCAGGCCTGGGCCCAGCGCGGCTCGGCCCAGAGTGCCATGAAGCTCGGCTGAGCCCGGACCGGCCCGCCGGCGCGGCAGGCCTCCCGTCACGAAAGGGCTTTACAGCCTCGGGCGGCCTGACTATACACCACCCATCGGCCGGGCACGCACCGGCCGAGCGTGATGGGCGCATAGCTCAGTTGGTAGAGCAGCTGACTCTTAATCAGCGGGTCCAAGGTTCGAGCCCTTGTGCGCCCACCATCACGAAAACAAGCACTTAGCGCTCATTCGCCAAGGCTTCTGCTTCCCAGCCTTTTCGGTTTGGGAAGCACATGGGAAGCAGCAGGGCCCTACCCGCTTTCTCCCCTTTCCCGCTCAGAAGACCGTCGAACCCCGATCCAGGGTGCTGGCTTCAAGGCCGCAACGCCGCCCGGGCGGAACAGCCGAATCACGCTATCCTCGCCATGAGCCGGAGTTCGACGCCCGTCTCAAGGCTGGGGTGCGCAACGGTACGACGGGCACCCCGGCCGCATCACAGACTCGCCGCGACCCGCCGCCGATACCGCTCCGCATCCTCCCGCAACCGCGCGATCAGCCGGTCGGCCTCGTCGAGCCGTCCCGCCTCCATCAACCGACAGGCCCGACGGACGCGATAGGTATGGCCCACCTGGAACGCCGCGGGCCGGGCGAACAGGAGGACGATGGCGGGGAGCCACCAGATCAACGTGGCCGCGTGGGTGAGGCGCTGGAGGGCGGTCATAAGCGCCTCCTCTCGGCCGCCACCTGGTTGTCTTCGAACACATGGGCCACCACGCGCTCGACATGGTCGGGACAGGCATTCATGGCGGCGGTCCACTTCACCATGACAGCTAGGTAGACCTCACCGAACCCACTGCCCCCCGTCGGCGTGATGAAGTAGCTCGGCGACGGAGCCGCTCCGCCTCCACGTGGCACGCCCCGGCAGGCTGTGACGTCGTAACCGGCCGCTCTGAGGTCGGAGAGGAAGGCCGCCGGGTCGAAGTCCGCCGGCACGGCCGCGGCCGTGGGCTGGCCGAGGATGGCGATGGAGCCGCCGATCAGCGGCAGGAGTACGAGACCCCGCAGGAACGAGCGACGATCAGCCATGGGTGAGCCTCCCCACAGCGTGCAGGCGATATAGGTCATCGGCCAGCGACAGCGCGACAGGACCTCCGTCGACGTCGCGCAGCGTCGGGACCTGGCAGGCCCTGGCTTTGGCCAGTGCGCCCTGCATCGAGGCGGCCGGCGTCGCCGCAAGCTCGTCCTCCACAGGGCTGTAGCTGCTCGTCAGGGCAGAAAACTCGGCCTCGCTCTTATCCGTCTCGCGCTCGAAGTGTTCGACAATGTGAGCCTCGGCGGCATCGTGGATGGCCCACATGGCATCGGCCAGGTCGACGAGGCGACGATCATTCGCCGACAGGATGGATGCAGCCTGAGCCGCCGGGAGAGCCACCGGAGCCGCCGCGAGGACCACAGCCCCGAAGATCGCCCGGCGCCGCGAGAAGGCCGAGGTCAGGGACGGGAGAGGCGCGGGTAATAAGGCCGCGACGTCGATGCTCGCCAGGGCCTCTTCCGGTGCCAAGTCACTGGAGTTGCAGGGCTGGGCGGCGGTGTTCTCGGGAGCGGCCAGGGGCCAAGGCTGGGCGACGAGGGTGGCCCGTAATAAGCCCCGCTGTGGCGCGGGCACGGGTGTGCTATGGGCGTGGATAGCCATTGCGGAATTCTCACGTTCCGGGGTGGTCAGGGCCGTTTCGGTGGTGACACACCGTTGCGGCCCGCTTTAAATGAGCCTATAATTTCCTCATGTCAATTCATGAGCCTAAAAAATCTTCGCGTGGTCGGCCGTCGGTCGACAGCGAACAGCTGCGGGCTCGTGTCGAGCGGCCCGTGATCGAAGCTCTTGATGCCTGGGCGGCGGCGGAAGACATGCCCGAACCGCGAAGGCCCGAAGCCGTCCGGCGCGCCCTGGCCGACCACCTCCGGGCTAAGGGCTATCTGCCGGCTGTCAGCGATCCGTCATGACGCATCAGGACGCTCCACTGCGGGGGCCCTTCCACGATTGGTACGAGACCTGGCGCGCCCAGGACGTCGAACGCCGCGAGGCTGAAGCGGCCGCACGCCGGCAGCACGCGCGTGACGACAGCCGCATCGCCATGTTGCTGGGCGCCTACATGGTGCTCGGTGGAGTGCTGGGCGTCCTCGCTGTGGCCCTGGTGATGGCGAACTAACATGGACCTGCCCGGCTTCGAAGATCTCCCGGAAATCGAGTACTCGCCGCTCGGCCGGCAGGTGACGCGGACGGGAGTGACGGTTCGGGTGCTAATCTATCGCGTACCGTCCGAAGATCTGCGTTGGACGCTGGAGATTGAGGACCACCTTGGCGGATCGACGTGCTGGGACAGCACGTTCGCCACGGCACAGGAGGCCTATGACGTGTTCGAGCAGCATGTGAGGCTGGAGGGTATCCGATCCTTCACTCAGCCGGCAGCCAGGTCCTGACATGCTCACCGGTCGCCAGATCAAAGAGGCCCGTAGCCTCTTGGGACTGTCGCCCAGCCAACTAGCGACGATGACCGGGATCCTGAGACCGGCCACTGTCAAACGAGCGGAAGCTGCGAACATGAAGCAGCCCATCGCCGACGCGCACATGAGAACGATCCGAGAGACTCTTGAAGCGCTCGGCGTCGAGTTCGGGCCGGATGGGGTCAGGCTGCGGAGGAGTGAGGTCTGATGCTCACCGGCCTCCAGGTCCGCAAAGCCCGAACAGTTCTCGGATGGGGCCGGACGAAATTCAGCCGTAATGTTCACCTCACAGAGGACTTGGTCACGGCCATCGAGAGCAGTGATGGTCCGGCTTGGCTGACTGACGAACAAGAAGCTTCGATCCGGCGAGCACTCGAGCTGGCCGGTGTCGAGATCGTGGCCGACGGCCCTCGGTTCCGCGAGGATCAGTCCTGATGCTTAGCCCTTCCCGCCCTGAGGCCATCCGCCTCGCCCTCGTCGACCACCTCCGCGCCAAGGGCTACCTCCCAGCCAGCGCCGACTCGCCCGACCACATCGACGGGACCGGCTGAAGCGAGAACACCGCGCCATGAGCTACGTCCTCACCGGAGTTGCCTTCGTCGTCGTTTGCATCGCCATGTTCGCATGGCGGATGTTCCGCGACGCCCCCACGGTCGTCAGCGGCGAGCCGACCCCAACCGAGGTAAGAGGGCCGACCGGCTTGGCTACCGGCGGTTATTCAGGCTTGACCGCAGGCGTCGACGGGGGCGCGGCTGGCGGGGGCGGGGGCGGGGGCGGGGGCGGTGCGGGCGCTTCTTGATCGGCCGTTCCGCAATTGGCTCGCCGGCCTTGGCTACCTGGCGCATCGAGAAGATCCCGAGGGGGCGAACTGACAATGGCAGGTGAGGAAGCTCGAGAGCGAGGACGCGAGCTAGCCAAGTTTGTGGCCGAGGCGTCCGAAGAGACCCGTGCGGAGGCTAATGCACAGGAATTTGCAGAGTCAGATCGAGAGAACCAGCATTTCCTGGAGGCATACGCTCAAGGTATTTGCTCCTTATGCGGCGCGCCTCTGACCACATTCGTGCGAGACGAACCTTGCATTCATTGGCTTCTTCGACCTGTTGGTTTCACTAAATGGGATTTCCCAGCAATCACTGAGCGTTTTGGTATGCTGCATATTCAGTCCTGGCTCAGGGCAGTAGCAAATCAGGAAGTATTCATTGCCAACGTAAACGACATATCAGATGAGGGGTCGGGCAAGCTCGTCGAAGTGACGATCCGCCACAAAGGATATGATTGGTCGTTCTCTTGCGGCGAGGGCGACTACATGGGACATCCCAGCGCCGAGGAAAGCTCGCGTCTTCCGCACTACCACTTTAAGATGCGAGTTAATCACCAAGCCTTCATAAGGTTTAACGATTTCCATATTACGCTGAGCGACCACGACATAGTCATGCTGGAGGCATCAAGGGCAAATCCGAATTTAGTCAAGTTGCGCTACTCTACTCCAGGCATGGGTGATTATCTAAATGATGATGCATTGCCGTCAGTTATTCAGTACGGGATACCAGTTCAAAACGAAGACGAAGCCTCGTTCCATCTGAGCACAATGATCATGGCCGATGAAGGCGCAACCATCTCAGGAGATCTACTCAGCAATTTGATGTTAGAAGCCAGAGAGAAAGGTGTAACCGTCACCAGTCTGCTGCACAAATTACCTAACGTCAAAGCTGAAACGTTTGTGACAGCAGCTCCTGGCGTGGTCGAGCAGTCCTTGCGATCAGGCGGAAGAGGAAAAAAGAAAAGAACTTAGTAAGCTGCTCCATGCAGGGCGACACGTAGAAGGATTTCGAGAAAGTGGCTCACGGCCCCGCAGTCTGGCTTCCCGTCGCACAGTTCGGCGCCACTGTGTTCCTGGGTATCGGCGCCTTTTGGCTTGCCCGCCGCCAGTGGGTCACAGCCAGTGAAAAGCTAAAGCTCGACCTCTATGAGCGGCGTGACAAGATCTTGGATGTCGTGCTCCATGACCTCAACGAGGTAATCCAGCAGCATGACGGCCACCATGCGCCACTGGGAATGACGCGATACAACTTGGTCCGTCTGAAAACCTTCTTCGGGGGAAGAACGGAGCGGTACGTCGACGAGCTGATCGGGGCGTTAACTCCGACTATTGTAAACTACAAGCGGCAGACGCCGGAGGAGAGGAAAGATCCGGCCAGCAAGGCCGAGCGAGAAGAGTTCGAGCGCTTTTCCAACCTCATACTTCGGCTCACTCCGAGGCTGCAGGACAGCGCGCTCGCTGACATGAAAATCAGGGTACCTTCACACCGGCCTTGGTTCTCTGAGGTATTGGCCGGGCTTTCTTACGCAAAGCGAAAGTCTCTGGAATGATGGTGTCCAAGGAGCATGCTGCCATAGCGCAGCTCGAAACAGCCATCTGGTTGTATTTCGAGGACAAAGACCCGATTTCAGTCCACACATTGGCGAACGCTGCCGGCGAGGCACTGGATGGCTGTTGTACGGCTGCAGGTCAGGAGTCGATGTGGGCGGCATTTAGAAACCACATCAAGCCCGAATTCTGGGAAGAGATCAGGAATAAAATCCGAGAGCCTTACAATCATTTTAAACATTCGTCCAATGCTCACCAATCCATTTATTTCACTGACGATCAGAACGTATTTTTCCTATTTAGAGCCTGCATGAACGCCAGAACACTTAGCTTTGACTCTGACTTCTGCGGCATCTTCATTACTTGGCTGGCGGCCGTCGAACCACAATGGCTCTTACAGCTCCCAGATCCGAACGGCGCTATCAGAGCGGCTTATGGAGACATTCTGCTACTGCCGCGAGAGGTGCAGAAGGGTAGAGGGCGAGCCATTATCGAAATAACGAAGCGCACCTTTCAAAGCTAAACGAGCCATCGGCGGTGATAACATGGAGGTCGGCTCAAGCCGCCTCCGCGCTCCCCGCCCTGCTGTCCGTTCCCGCGGCGCCTGCGGGCTGTTTCACCCCTGCCCATCCACCTTAGGCATCGGCAGCACGTCCGGATCGTACAACCGCGCCAGCATCTCTTTCTGTTCCAGCACACCGGCCATCAACGGTCGGAACATTCTCGCGACCGCCATGGCCCCGCCCGGATCCCAAGCTTCGTCCTATGGCCACATCGAGCCGACACTCGCGTCTGACCGCTATGATGGTGGCGGTTGTCGATCTGGGCGGGGTCGATCGGGTCGGCGTCGATTCGCGTCAAGCCGGCGGCGTGATCTCGGACCATGGCGGTGATGGCCGAGTAAGCTCGGGCCGGACGAACGTACAGACCGTTCAGAGCGGACCCCCAAACCCATCGGCACTCACGTTGCAGGGTTCGGTGATCTCCTTAAGGTTTGGTTCACCATGCAACGCTTCGTTTCGAAATCGCCTCAGACTGACACAGATACGCCTCGACCAATACCAGGTTTGGGGCTGCTTTCCGTGACTGCGGCACTCACGCTTCTCGCTACGATGTACATGGTAGCTCTCGTTGGAGCGCTGCTGTTCAAATTCCTGTGTCTCGTGGCCACGTTCGACGATTGGGTCATATCGCGTCGCGTTGCCCTGGCCCGCCTACCTACTTGTATGAAAAGATATACCGCCATCAGACTCCGGCACCAGTCGTACAGCATGCCCAACTGACAGGTTGCCCTGAATGCCGGAGACCGGTCATGTTCTACAACATATATGAAAACTGCGCGTCTATGATTGGATTTGGCCTGTTGAGCGTCGTTGAAGCGCCGATCCATCACATGGAGGTCACGTGGTCGATGCTGCTGATATTGTCGCTGGGCGCGCTGGCCTTTCTGGCTGATAGCGTACAAACCTCCGTCGCGGTTCTGCGGCGCGCATCCGACGGCCATCACATGCTTGGGATTGGGGGTCGTCCTGAGGCTTTCGCCGTCATTGAGGAAGCTAAGTACGTAAGCATCCGGCCAGCACCGCAGGTCAGGGCTGCCGCGTGATGTCGGCCTTTAGGAGCTCGTGGGTGCCCCGTCAGGCCGCCTGAGCCAGGGCTGCGTCGGGTCGGCTGGCCTTCCAGTTCCAGGGCAGCAGTTCGTCGTAGCCCTCCGCGGGCTGGTCTGGAAGGCGCGCGACGCCGGCTCCCCGGTGGTCGGCGAGGTCGTCCAGATGGCGGCCCGGGCAGTGCAGGACATCGCGACGGCCGAGGACAAGGCGACGCGGCCGGAGCAGGTGACGAGGCGGTTGGGGGAGAGGTAGGTCACGCTCTCGGGCGTCGATTAAAACAAAAAAGCCGCCCGGAGGGCGGCCCAAGTCTTGGGAGGAAACGCCCATGTGGGCGTGCGCCCGAAGGCACGTCGTCCCTATGTGCGAGCCCTGTGACGAAAGGAAGACGCCACAGGGCATGACTGCCGGCCGGGTCGGCTGAAACGCGAAAAGCCCGGCGCTGCGCGAGGCAGGCCGGGCTTCGGAGCGTCAAGATGCATCCACGAAAACCCGCGCGGCCCGGGGCCGGCGGGCTCGGAAGGCTGGTGCGGTCGCCCAGTCACATTGACGGGCCGTCCAGGCTGTCGGACGTTGCGCCATGCTGAAAAACCGATCGGCCTTCGATCCCAGCCTCACCGCAAAGACCCCTTGCTAAACGGTGGGGACCCCCCCCCGTTTGGGGGGGGAGAAGGTCGACGAGGGCTGAAGACGGGGATCGAAGCTGTAACCGTACTGCGGGTGCACAAGTATGAGCGCAACAAACCGCAGCATTCCGCAGCATTCCGCAGCAACCCGAAGCGTTCTGAACGCCTGCCAGTCGTTCAGCTGATCAGCGGGACGCTTGCCAAACATAGGCCGAGCTGCATAATTCAAAAAATAATTAATGTCTGAGAGCGCGTTCACGAGAGCCGAGTAATTTTGATGACCCAAACCATTAAGCTCGCCATCATTGTCCCATGCTACAACTATGGGGACTATGTCGGCGAGGCGATAGCCAGCGTGACCTCGCAACTGCGCGACGACTGCGAGCTTATCGTCATCGACGACGGCTCGACGGACGGGTCCTGGGGCGTCATCAGCGACGCCGGCGTGCGCGCCGTGAGGATGTCCAACGGCGGCGCGATCGGCGCCTGTGTCGCCGGGCTCGACCTCACGACCGCACCGCACGTGCTGTTTCTCGACGCCGACGACAAGCTGAAGCCCGGAGCCCTCGATGCGATCCTGTCGCGGCTCGACCCGGAGGTCGCCAAGCTCCAGTTCGCCCTGACCCGCATCGATGCCCGAGGCGAATGGATCAGCGGGGCTGTGCCGGCCCTCGACGACTACCGGGAACGGGAGGCGCTCGCCGACCGCGTCGCCAAGACCGGGGTGTACCGGAGCCCGCCGACGTCCGGCAACGTGTTCCGGCGGGACGTCGCCGACCTTATCCGGGAGATCGACTACGAGCGTTCCGTCGACGGCGTGCTCCTCTATGCCGCGCCCTTCACAGGCGACGTCGTGAGCGTGTCGGAGGAGCTCGGCTGCTACCGCGTGCACGGGCGCAATGTCGCCAACACGGTCCATAAGTCCGACGCCGTCGGCATCCGCAACAACGTCGAGCGCTTCATCAAGCGTATGGAGCACCTCAAGGTCGTCGCGCGTCGCCTGGGCTGGGAGGGTGACCTCTTCGACCCGCACGACGTCTTCGTGACGCGTGAGCGAAAATTCTACCTCGACGTCGTCTCGGGCCGCCGCCCGTCGCTGTCCTGCCTCGTGTCGCTCCTCGTGCGGCTCACCGACGAGCGCCTAAAGGCCAAGAACAAGCTAGGCCTGGCCACGCTGTTCGTGCTGGCAGCAGTGCTGCCCAACGGCCGAGCGACGATGTTGATCAAATACAGATCCCATATAAATGGGCGCTCGGCCGCAGGGTTTTTCCGAAAGGTCGTTGCCACGACTGCGGTCTTTTGAATTCTTGCCCGGAGGAACCGTTGCTCACGGCTGGGCGAGACGTAGAGAGCTTTCGCCTTCGGCATATTCGCGTTAGCTCTCGAATCGAGAGCAGTCTCATCGATGCTAGGGTGCCACTTCCACTTGTGGTGCCGACGGCCGCACATAGCGTCCGGTTGCCAGCCGAGCGAGGCGAGAGCCCATCCGGATCATGGGCCTCTCCACGAGAACGAAGGTCAACGGTGTCAGGACCGAAATCGTTAGTGCGGCCAGCGGCATCAGGAAGAAATCGGTCTCAACTGATACGCTATGTATCAACCAGGAACCGTCCACGAACAAAAGACTCAGCATTATACCGTGGAGTAGATAGATCCCGTAAGAGCATTCGCCGAGTGCAAGGGCGCCTCGGGTCCGCAGGATACCGGCGAACCCATTTCCGCATGCGACAACCGTAAAGAAGAAGCCTATGCAGGCCATCTGTGGGATGCCGTAGGGAGCTGGCGACGTCGTCAGCCCCAAGACGAGGGCGAAACAGGCGAACACTGCAGCAGCCGGGGTTTGCAGGGCGCGTCTCAACCACGCGCGTTGCTGAGCTTCATATGCAATCATAGCAACGGCGAAAAGAGG
The DNA here is from genome assembly GCF_004137085.1 of Lichenibacterium ramalinae. Classification (GTDB taxonomy): domain Bacteria; phylum Pseudomonadota; class Alphaproteobacteria; order Rhizobiales; family Beijerinckiaceae; genus Lichenihabitans; species Lichenihabitans ramalinae. Next base: position 5,014 of record NZ_QYBC01000004.1, on the reverse strand, counting down.
CAGGTACTGCGGCAAGTCCCTCATGAAGTGAGTCTGTCGGATCGATACACTGATGACGAGCAACGAGACAGGGACGATCCAGCTTGGCGCCCGATCTCGGATGATGTCCATGACCAGGGCGCAAGCAGGCAGCACGAGGATGTAGAAGACCCACTCGAACCACAGCGACCAGAGAACGTACGCGTCGATCCGACCACTATCTTGATACCCCAATAGGGGGACCTGCCTCCAGCTGGAAACCCAAGCAAAAGCATCTTTTATGAAGTCTATGCCAGGATGGGATCCAGTCCGCCCCACAATGATGAAGGTTACAAGCGCGACGGACACTATCACGAGTGGGATAATCCGAAATATACGGGTCGTATATGTCGCAAACCAAGACGTTCTTCGAAAGCCCGCCAATATTCTCGGATAAAACACCAAGCCTGTCGTCATGAAAAACAGCGCGACGCCACCAGCGCCAAAGTTGTTGAGTACGTTGATTGTCGGAGCTGCCCAATCCCCGCCATATCGAGTGACCTGCATCCAGATCACGAAGTGATGGACTAGGACGGCGAGGGCGAGATAGCCTCTCAGGCCATCCACGCAACCGATCCTCTTATCGCTCATCGGCAATGGGAAGCCCGCCCTAACGGCAAGACTTCCGACAGCGGTGGCGGCGACCATGGATACGAGCGCCATGCTGAGGATGAGCAGCAGAGGATAGGTGATGACCACGATGAAGCTCCTGTGAAGCCAGAGCAACTTGCTATCGTAATCAACCGGACGCAATCTCAGATTACGAGAAACACGGTGAGCGACGGAGAGCGAGCAGCACCGATATCGGTCGCTGCTCGCCCTGCTGCATCCAGCCTCACAGGTCGTCGAACCTCGTCGGAGCTGCCTGCCGGTCATGGGGCGGTGCCAGTCGGTGCACGAGAGCCTCGATGTCGTGCAGCTCGGTCAGCGTGATCGCCAGCAGCACGCCGATGCCGACCCACGCCCCGATCTTGACCCAGCGCTTCGGGGGCACCTGCTCGTCGAGGGCGCCCGGGGCGAGCAGGTGGAAGAGCGCGCCGGCACCGATGACGAACAGGATGTAGCGGCTTCGGGCATTGTCTGGAGACCTTTCAGCGGCTCGGGATGTGCGCCGCGCGGGATGCGTCCTCGGCGGTCTGGGGCGGGTGGACGGTGCGAATGATGGCGCCCGTGTCAGGGTCGATCTCCTCGCCGCCGAACCGGGCCAGGGCGCGCTCGGCCTCGACGTCGTCCAGGGTGACGGGCGAGCCGGCGGGGTGCTCGGTGACGTCCAAGGTGCCGCGCTCCTCCAGGCCGCCGAAGCCGTAGCGGTTGGGCGTGTAGGCGGCGCTCGGGGCGTGGATGGTGATGGGGAGAACGACAGTTTTCATCGAGTCCTCAGTTGAAGTTGCCGGCCGCGACGACCTTGTCCGTACATGCGATCACGGGGCACGGAGGTCGCCTTTCTGCTGTCGGACGGGCCGGCGTCGCCCTCTGGAGTTGCCCCGCATCATGGACGGCGGCCGAAGCCGCCGAATTCGATTGGGCTACCTGCCCAGAAGGCTACGGGCCGCCTCTGCGCCGGCCTGGCGCTCGGCCTTCGCCTTCGTGGCGCGCCGGTCCTCCTCCTGCACCCGCTCGGCCCGGACAGCCTGGGCCCTCAGGGCCTGCTGCTCGATGGTCATGGCCTCGGGGTGGAGATGGCGGCGAGCGGCTTCGGCGCCGGCCTGCATCTGCTGCTCGTAGGTCAGGCTGGGGATCCCAACCGTCGACCCGTTGACCGGCATCGGCGCGGGGACGCGGATCGGGGGTGCCTTCGCGTTCCGGGCCGCGATGGGCGGGAGGCCGTTGGCGCGATGGAAGGCGTCGAGGGAGGCCATGGCGCCGTCGAGATCGGTCGGGCCGAGGGAGACGGGCGCTGCGGGGGCGGCGGCCGGGACGGGCGGGGCACCCGTCGGCATCATCAGGACGGGGCGGGGGCGAGTGGCGAATTTGCTCATGGGGCGGCCTCTAGACGTTGGAAAAGGTTCGGGACCGGCGCTCGCGCTCCTTGCGCTCTTCGCGGGCGTCACGCTCGCGGTGCCAGGCGTCGAGGTCGGGGTGGGAGACGGTGATGTCCGGGCGGTCAAATGCGTCGGTGGCCAGGACGGTCGTGATCATCTTCGGGACGGGCTCCGTGACCGGTACGGCGTTGGTCTGCCGTTCACGCTCGTCGCGCTCCCACTCCCGCTGGCGTCGAGCCGCACCCGGGTCGTAAGGCACCGAGCGGCTGACCATGGGCCAGATCGAGGCCTCGGAGGCGCGCGCCGCCGGGAGCACCACACTCGCCGCGAGGGCGGGGAGATCGGCGACCCATGACTTGTTGTTCCGGAAGCTTTCCGGCCTCAGGGGGACGGCGCCGGCCGGGAGGTTGGCGTTGGCCTGCGCCACGGTGGACCCTGCCTCGGCGATCCGCATCAGCACGTCGACCACGGCCCGGGCCGCGTCGGGATAGTCGTTCAGCACGAGGTCGGCGACCTCGGACGCGGCGGCCTGGCCCTCAGCGTAGAGCGCGACCCGGGCGGCCTGGTCCTCGTCGACTCGGAACTGCGCCAGCTCGGTCTCGAGGACGGTCACGACGGCGTCGGAACGCTCGATCACCCGGCGCTGGCGGCCAGTCGCGATGTCATGGGCGTCGAGGGCGGCGTCACCCTTCGCCGAGAGGTCGAGGAGCATGGCCGGGCGGGCGGCGGTGAGGCGGTCGAGTTCGGCCTCAGCGGCCCGGCGGGCGTCCGCCTGGGCGGTGATTTCGGCCGCGACGGTGGAGGAGGTGCGGGGTTCGGGAGGCTGTTCGGCGGGCTTGGGCATGTGGGCTCCGGGATCAGAGGTCAGAGGGGGCGAGACGCCGGCGGTTCCAGTCGGCGAGCATCTCGAGCGGATCGACGAAGGCCATCTCGTAGTCTTCGGCGAGACCGGGCCAGTCGATGTGCTCGAAGTCGCCGGGCAGCACCGCGCCGAACCGGAGGTGCAGCTCACCGGTGATGTTGAGCCGAAGGTTGGCGGCGGCGTCGAAGCACCGCTGGAGGTCGCCGCCGGCGGCAGCGGCATCCCAGGCCGCGATGCCGGGGACCTGATAGAGAACCGCCCACAGCTGGTCGCCGGTGGCGACTGGAGCGGGGGCGGCCGGAGGGCGGAGATTTGCTTTGGCATTCCCGGAGATCCGCTGGTCGGGATCGAGGCGGCGCTTGAGCTGGCCGAGGGCGACTTCGACGTCGACCAGGACCGCCTTGCCCTGGGTGACGAGGGCGGCGCCGTCGAGCTTCCGGCGGGAAACGTAGTCGCTGACGCACTGCTTCGAGACGCCGAGCCGGCGGGCGAAATCGCTTTTGCTTTCGAGGATCACGCGACCTCCTGGTCAAGGCCTACAGTCAAGGCTTCGGTCAAGTCGTCGGCGCTGTGCAGGGGGCTCGTCGGACTGGGTTCGGAGTGGGGGTTCGTAGAGGGAGAAAGGGGATCCCGTTCGGTTTGACGAACGGGCTCGGCGGTCAAGGAGCGGGCCGGGTCAAGGCTCCTAAATCGGTCTGCAACTGGTGACCCATTGCGTGCTTTCGTACCCGCAGTCGCCGGCCCCCTGGGGAAGGACCCTGAACCCGTCGAGCCACCCCGCAGAACGCCCCATCCTGGCCCTCCAGCGGACGCTGACAGGCATTCCTTTGAGAGAGGCATCCCGACGAAGGCGTGACGCATGGCCTTCCCCGGGCCTTCTGACGGGCTACACGCCGGCAAGGTCCAGCTCCTCGACCAGGTCACGAACCTCACCGGCACGAGGGCCGAACCGGAGTGCCCAGCCGCCCTGGTCCCGGAGAATCCTGGCGAACTCGGCGGCCTCAGCCACCGAAGCGAGGTCGTAATGCCGGGCGCCGTGCGGGCCGCGGCAGTCGATCACGTAGCCGGTCCGTGTTGGCTCGATGCGGGCGAGAGCGGGGCCGGGGTTGTGGGGGGTGAGCGAGGTGTCCATACCCGGACGATGCGCCCGGTCGTTGAGGGCGTGAAGGTCGCGCGCAAGACGCGCAGAACGCGCAATTCGCGCAGCGACGACATAACGAACACGGGCAGCTAAGCCTTGCGCTTCGCCAGTTCGGCCTTCATGGCCAAGGCGATCATGCGCGGCGTGCAGCCGACCTTTAGTGCCGCGTCGAAACGACGAATCCCTTCCATCCCGCACTTATCGTGGATCCAACCGACAACCCGCTGAGCCGCGCTCTCTTCATCGACGGCCTGAATGAGACCCTTGTACTGACTGAGATCGATGTCGCCACGGTCGTGGATCTCTTGGACGATCTCACGCTTGGTATCGGCTCCAGCCTCGCGCCACGCCTCGATGAGAAGGTTGGCCTTGTGCCGCCCGTCGGCGGTGAGGCCCTGCTTAGGTTTCCTGCTTTCCGCGACGGACCGAGTCGCTTCCCTCAGGCTCAAATCCGCAACGCGTTGCGCTTTTGCCGGATCGCCTTCCGCGACACGAGCCAGCTTCATGTAGAGCTGCGCCGTCCTTGGGCTGAACCTGACGTTCGCCTTAAGCCAGTCATCCCATGCGCCATGGGCGACCGTGGCCTTCGCCTCGACGAGAAGGCGGCCGGCTTCCATGGCGTACTTGGTCCCTTCGCGCTTGGCGGTCTCGACCTTGTCGTGCGCGGCGTTGATGGCAGTGGCGATGTTGGACGTGGTCATTCGGGCTCTCCGTTCGGCAATCTGTTCGGCCCGTTCGGGGTCGGCCCTCTCCTAAGAGAGGAGAGAGGCCGAACACCCGAACGATATGGGGCTTTCGTTCGGGGTGCGTTCGGGCCAGAACGCTTGCAATTTCAACGATTTAAGGGCGAGTCGTTCGGGGCTGTGTTCGGGCCCGAACGCCCCGAACGTTTTGGGCTGATCGTTCGGGGTGCCCGAACGCTCATCAGGACCATTTCAGGGCCTCCTTCTCGCCCTTCGCCGTCACGGACCAATGACCCATGACGACCTCGACAAGCCTGTCGCCCTTGAG
>NZ_QYBC01000027.1 GCF_004137085.1 Lichenibacterium ramalinae | reverse complement strand
GGACACGCAAGTCCTCGTTGCACCTCGACGGACCCCTTCCGACGACGCCGATCTCACGCGACCCCGTGGGTAGTTACCCCGCTCGGGCTTGAGGATCTTGGCCGCGTAGTCGTAGCGCAGGTCGCGGTGGCGCACGCGGTACACCTCGGCCATGCCCCCGGTGCCGAGCAACTCGCGCACCACGAAGCTGTTGGCGAGGAAGTCGCCGGGGGACAGCGAGCCGCCCGCCGCGGTGGCGTCGGCCTCGCCGTCGCCCGAGGCCAGCCGGTCGAGCGCCGCCCGTACCCCGTCGACGAGCCCGTGGGTGACGGTGGGATCGCGCGTGCGTCCGCCCTCGTCGAGCACCAGCTCCCGCACCAGCGCGTCGAGCAGCGCCTGCACGCGGACGCGGGTGTCCTCGCCCCCGGCGGTCGCGTCGTCCCCCGCCGCCGCCGTCTGTGCTTCCGCGTTCATGCCGTCCCCACGTCAACAACCAGAGCCGTCACGTTGTCGGAGGCGCCGGCGATCAGCGCGTCCTCGATCAGGGCCGCGGCGGCCACGGCGGGCGGGCCGGGCCGCAGCGCGGCGTCGAGCACCGCGGCGCCGGTGGCCTTCACCAGCCCGTCGCTGCACAGCACGAAGCGGTCGCCCGGCAGCACCGTGCCGCGGGCCACGTCCACCATCAGCGCGTTGGCGGCCCCCACCGCGCGGGTGACGTAGCGCGCGTCCTCGCTGACGTGGTCGCGCGTCAGCCGCACGGCGTCGCCGTCGCGCAGCAGGTAGGCGCGGCTGTCGCCGGCCCACACCACGGCGTAGTGGCCGCCATGCACGAACAGCGCCACCACCACGGCCGCCACCATCCGCTCCGGCCCGAGGCTGCGGGCCCGCGCCCGCAACGCGTCGTTGGCCTCGCCGAGCAGCTCCTCGATCTCGGTCAGGGCGCTGGCGAAGCTCAGGGCCGGCGCGAAGCCGCCGAGCCGGGCGATCACGGCCGCGCTGGCGGCGGCGCCGTCGTCGTGGCCGCCCGCCCCGTCCGCCACCGCCCACAGGCCGAGGTCGGGCCGCTCCAGCGCCGCGTCCTGGTTGCTCGGCCGGTGGGTGCCGCGGTGCGTCCGCGCGGCCGAGCGCAGCGGGCCGTGCGGCACCGGGCCGGCGGGCACCGGGCCGGCGGGCGCCGGGGCGTCCGGCACGGGCGGCGCGGCGGCGGGCTCGTCCCAGCCCCAGCGCGCCCAGCGCCCGTCCAGCAGGGCGGCGAAGCGGTCCGGCGCGGGCAGGCCGGCGTGGAGCAGCAGCGAGGCCGGCGCGGGGCCGCCCTCGCGCGTCCACCACAGGGTCGCAGGCGGGCCCTCGGGGGCAGGGCGGCCGACCAAAGCGAGTTCCAGCGCGTCGGCGAGGGCCGCGGCCCGCGCGACGTCGCCGCCGAAGGGCAGGCGCCGCGCTTCCACCTCGCCCGGCGGGGCCGCGGGCGGGCCGCCCAGCGCCGCCACCCGGGCGTCGAAGGCGTCGAGGTCGAGCGTCTTGGAGCGTGCGGCGGCGGCAGCCTCCTCCGCGACGTCGAACCAGGCGGCGGCGTGACGGCACAGGGCGTAGAGCGAGGCGTCCCCGGGCAGGCGCGCGGCGATCACCAGCGGGAACTGGCGGCCCGCCCCGTCCTGGCTCGCCACCATCACGCCGGCGAGCGGCTCCGGCCCCGCCGCCCCCGCGGCCAGCGCGAAGCGCCAAGCGGGGGCGGCGGCGTAATGGCCGAGCCAGCTCCCGCCGAGCGCCCGCCGGCTCGCCACCACGGCGGCCGACAGCCAGGCGTCGAGCGCGGCCCGCGCCGGGCCGTCGATCCGCCGGGACACGAAGTCGCCCCTCGCCGCGATCTTGCCGAAGAAGCCCGGCGCGGCGCCGTCCGTCACAGCGCCCTCGGGCAGTTGAAGCCGTGTAGGGTCGCCAGGTCGAAGGGGTTGGCGGCCGTCTCGGCGTGCAGGTCGAAGGTCGCCTGCCGCGCGCCGGCCGAGAAGACCACGCGCGCCCCCCCCGTCCCGGAAGGCTGTACCTGCGCGGCGTCGAGCAGGTGGAACGGCGCCCACAGCCCGCGGTGCTCCAGCACGGCGTCGGGCCCGCCGGGGCGGAACGACACCTCGGCGCCGGCGCTGCCCGCGTCGCTCGGCCACGACAGGGCGACGGGCCGCGGCCCGCCGCGGTCGCCGGTCGCGTAGTCGAGCTGCTGGCCGTCCAGCACCATCGACACCGAGGACGCCCCCGCGACCGACACGGGCGTGGCGTCGAAGGTGATGCCCAGGGCGCCGTTCGCCCCGCCGAAGAAGCCGTCGCGGATCGCCGCGGCCCGCTCGAAAGCCTCCAGCCCGTCGCGCGCCCCGGCCGCCCCCGGCCGCGCGTCCTTCCAGCGCCACGGGTGGGCGCCGGTGTCGACCAGCGGCGCCAGCGTTTCGCGGAAGAAGCTGTCGAAGCGGCCGTTCGGGCCGAACAGCGCGGTGAAGTCCTCCTGCGATATGCCGGCGTCGGCGGCGGCGCGGGCTGGGTAGTGACCCTCGAAGGCGCCGCGGCACAGGGCGCCGCCGCTCTTGTCCCAGGCCGCCATGCGCTCGCGCACCCGCCCGGCCGCCTGCGCCTGGGCGACCGCGCCGGGGTCGAGAGCTATGGGGGTCAGCGGCCCGGACAGAAGCGCCGCGATCTTGCGGCCCGCGTCCGCCCTTTCGGGCGCCCTGCCGTCTCCCGGCAGCGCGCCGTCGATGTCCCCCGCGAGGGCCTTGGTGGCGAAGGGCGCGTCGACCGCGGCCCGCGCGCCGAGCATCGGGTAGAGCCGCAGCGCGTCCGCGGTCGCCGCGGCGTCGCCGCCGCGCTTGAGGTCGCCCTCGACGGCGACGAGGAGGCGCGGCAGGAGGAAGCCGTTCAGCGCCCGGCGGTACACGTCGTTCGCGCCCGCCCGCACCTTGGGCTCCTGGTCGGGCAGGTGAAGCGCGGCCCAGCGCCAGCCCTCCTCGGGCGGCGGCACCAGCGCGGCGGCCTCGTCCAGCGCCGGCAGGGCGCGGCCGATGTCGGCGTCGCGCACGTCCGCGACGGGGATGGCGGCGGCCGCGGCGGCATAGACGCCGAGCCGCGCCTCGGTGTCGGCGAGGCGGCGCTCCTGGCCGAAATAGTCGAGCAGCCAAGCGCCGGACAGCGCCAGCACCAGCGCCGCGAAGGCGCCGGCGCCGGCCCAGCGGGCGATCCGCCGCCGCCGCTCGCGCACGGGGTCGGTCGACACGAGGCTGGCCTCGTTGAACACCACGTCGCGCAGCAGGCGCGCCAGGAAGTAGCTCTTGCCGGCCTCCAAGGTCCCGTCGCCCTCGCCGGCCCGGTCGGGCGCCGCGACCCCGAACTGGCTGCGCGTGGTCTCGCTCACGAAGTCGAGCGAGGCGCGGTCCTGGTGGGCGGACGCGAAGTAGACGCCGCGCACGCGCGGGGCCGGGTCGAAGCGCGAATCGGAGCCGATCTCGCCCATGATCTCGTGGAGCGGCTCGGCGAGCAGCGCGACCTGGCTCGGGAAGGCGAAGATTTCGGCCCGGCGCTGCGGGTCGGCCTCGGCCTGGAGGCGGTCGAGCAGCAGGCCGTTCAGCCGCTCCACCAGCCCGTCGAGGCCGGACGCGAAGCGGGCCGCGAGGCCGCCCTCGCCGCCCCGGCCCGGGGCCGGCAGGGGGAAGGTCACGCCCCACACCTGCTCGCGCGCCGGCCGGTCGAGGTGCTCGAAGAAGGCCGAGAAACCCGCCAGCCGGTCCGCCTTGGTCAGCACGAGGTAGGCGGGCACGCGCAGGCGGAACGCTTCGTCGAGCTCGCGCAGCCGCTTGCGGATCGTGCGCGCCTGCCGCAGCCGTTCGGCCGGCTCGGCGCGCAGGATGTCGTCGAGCCCCACCATCACCAGCGCGCCGTTCAGCGGCTGGCGCGGCCGGTGCTTCTTCAGCAGCGCGAGGAAACCCTGCCAGCTCGCCCGCTCGACCTCGGGCTCGTTGTCCTGCGCGGTGTAGCGGCCGGCCGTATCGATGAGGATGCTGTCCTCGGTGAACCACCAGTCGCAGTGGCGCGTGCCGCCGACGCCCTCCACCGGCCCGTCGCCGATCGTGTCGGCGAGGGGGAAGTTCAGACCCGAGTTGGTCAGCGCGGTCGTCTTGCCGGCGCCCGGCGGCCCGATCAGCGCGTACCAGGGCAGCGAATAGACCGAGCCGCGGCGGAGCTTGCCGCGCAGCTCCTTCAAGGCCGTCCGCAGGCGGGCGCGGATCTCGGCCACGTCGTCGGCGGCGGCGCGGGCCGGGTCGGCCCTGCCGTCCGCCGTCACGGCGTCGCTGAGGGCCGCGTCGGCGCGGCGCGCCCGCACGAGGCGCACGAGCAGGATCGCCAGCCAGACCGCGAAGGCGATCCCGATCGCGACCAGCCGCGCGCGCTGCGCTTCCAGCGGCCGCCACGTGCCGAAGGACAGCGTGTCGCCGTAGAACCAGATCATCGCCGAGATGGCGAGGACCCACACCAGCGACAGCAGCCAGCGCGCCTTGATGTGCTGGCCGTAGGCGCCGATGTAGCTGCGGATCTCGTAGAACCAGTTCAGCACCATCATGGCTGGGGCGCCCCCCTGCGGTCGAACACGGTGATTTCGGTGCGGCGGTTCTGTTCGCGCCCGTCCGCGGTGCCGTTGTCGGCGACGGGCTGCGCCTGGCCGCGCCCCTCCGCGCGGAGGATGGCGGGGTCCACCTCGGCGCCGAGGAGCTTCGACACCGCCTCGGCCCGCGCCACCGACAGCTCGTAGTTGGACGGGAAGCGCGCGGTGCGGATCGGCACGTCGTCGGTGTAGCCGATCACCAGGACCTGGGCGGCCTGGCCCTTCAGGGTGCGGCCGATGCGGTCGAGGAGGCCGGCGAACTCGGTCGACACCGTGGCGCTGCCGGTGGCGAACAGGCCCTTGTTGTGGAGGCGGATCAGCGTGCCGCCGTCCGTCTTCTCGACGTCGAGCAGCCCCTGGGCGACCTCGGGCGCCAGGGCCGCCCTGAGCGGCCCGAGCGAGCTGTCGGCCGCCGCGGCGGCCGCGTCCTTCGCCTTCTCGGCCGGCGAGCGCAGCAGGCTCGGCGTGCCGCGCGGGGGCGCGGCCAGCAGGGCCGCGAAGGTCGCGTCCGAGCGGCGGTCGAGTGCGCCGCCGAGCCCGAACCACGCGCCCGTGAGGATCAGCACCGCGAGCGCCGCCGCGGTCCACAGCACCAGCGGGGTCGACAGCGGCCGGTGCCGTGCGTCGACGCCGCGCCAGTCCGGCGACAGCTCGCGCTCGCCCTCGCCCCGCAGCGTCCGGTACAGGCCTTCGCGGATCCGCCCGATCTCCAGGTGCCCCTGCGGGTGGACCCGCATGCGGCCCTCGAAGCCGATCGACAGGCACATGTACATCAGCAGCAGCACGTCGCGGTTGGTGCCGGGGGCCTTGTGGAGGTGGGACAGCAGGTCGAAGAAGCGCTCGCCGCCCGTCACGTCGCCGTGGAAGGTCGACACCATGCTCTGGCGCGCCCACACGCTGTAGGAGCCCCAGGCGGAGTTCAGCACCACGTCGTCGACGGTCGCGCAGAGCGCATAATGGGCGGCGCGACCGCGCTCGATCGGAACGCCGGCGCCGAGCGAGCGCTGTTCGAACAGCTTCACGGCCGCGACCGTGCGGGCGCGCAGTCCCTCGATGTCGGGCGCCTCGCCGGGCTCGCGCAGCCGCGCCGTCACGTTGAGGAGCGGCAGCGCCGCCGACACCAGCGGCGGCACGCCGCGCGCCGCCCCGGCGCCCGTCGGCGCCGGCTGCGGCCCGGGCTCCGGCCGACGGGCGCGGGCGCCGCCGCGGATCGACAGCACCGGCGCGCGGCGGGGCGCGCCCCCCGGCTTGATGACCGTGGTGTCGGAGCCGGGGGGCCGCGCTTCGATCGACATCGGCTAGCCCCTGATGGCCCAGAGCTCGAGCTCGATCTCGGGAAACGAGCCTGCGACGTGGATGGCCAGCGCGCCCGAGGCGGCCAGCTCGCGCCACAGGGCCGCGGCCGTGTCGAGCTCGAAATAGACGGTGCCGTTGCGGTAGGGCAGCTGGCGCGGCGCCACCGACAGCGGCCGCACCGGCACGCCGGGCAGCGCCACGTTGACCAGCTGGGCGATCTGCTCGACGGGGCCGACCTTGATCTGGTTCGGCAGCTGTCGGCGCAGCTGCTCGGCCGGCATGTTGGCCCGCACGGCCAAGACGAAACCGGCTTGCAGGATCAGCGAGCGGTCCTCCACCGTGCCGACCCGCACACCGTGGCGGCGCTCCTGCAGCTCGATGGGCACTGCGGTCTGCTCCAGCACGGCGCTGAGCGAGGCGCGCAGGTCGGCGTAGACGGCCGCGAAGCTCGCCCGGAGGTCGTCGTGGCGGTAGTCCGGGTAGCGCGACGCGCGCTTGGACGCCGCCGTGAAGGTGCTGAGCTCGCCCGCCGCCGCGAGGCAGAAGCGGTAGAACTCCTCCGGGTGGATGCGGGCCGCCTGGGCGGCGAGGTGGCGCAGCGGCGGGTCGTAGCGGTTCAGGGTCTGCAGCAGCAGGAAGTCGGCGATCTCGGCCGTGCCCCGCACGGTGGGGTCGGCGATGCGGGCCGCGATGGCCTCGGCGCGGTGCGACACCAGCCCCTGCAGCTCGCCGAGCAGGGCGGCGAGCGGCGCCTGGGCGGCGCAGTTGAGCGCGGGGGCGATGAACTTGTCGTCGAGCACCACCGCGAGGTCCGAGCGGACCTCGACGATCCTCGCGACGGGGAGCTTTTCCAGGCCCGCGAGCGGGCCGGTCGAGGGCGCGAAGCTCAGGCGCAGCCTCCCCACCGCGATGTCCGAATCGAGGAAGCTGTCGGCGTTGGCGTCCGCCGCCGCGTAGTCGGAGCGGCGGTAGCGCGTGCCGGTGTCGGCCGGGCGGCCGTCGCCCATTTCGGCGACGCCGGGCTGGCGCGACGGGAGGGCGAGGTGGACCAGCACGTCGCGGGCGCCCTCGACCAGCTCCAGCGGGGGCGGCAGGTCGGCGTCGCCGGGCGCCTCGAAGCTCGTGCCGTCGGCGAACAGGCCCCGCGCGTAGGACAGGGCGAAGCGGCCCACCGCGAGAGATTCGCGGTCGACCGCGCATTCGGCGAAGCCCCAGGGATAGGGCTGCAGCTCGCGCGTGGTGGCGCGCACCACCCGCTCGGTCCAGCGGTCCGCCTGCTGGAAATGGTGGACACGGAGGAACATGCCCTCGGTCCAGGCGACCCGGTTCTCCTCCAGCATGCGCCCCCTACCTTTCCGACAGCCGGCGCGCGAAGGCGCGCCGCACGAGCCCCGCGAGGGGATGGCCCGGCTCGGCGCCGTCCGGGCCGGCGGCGTCGCGGCAGAGCGCGGCATGGGCCTCGGCGTAGCGGTCCCACAGTGCCGCGCGCCCGATCGGGCCGGCCGCAAACCAGGGCACGGGGACGTCGGCGAGGGCGCCGGGACCCAGCCGGTGGTCCCAGATGCCGGCCGCCTCGGCCATGGCGGCGCCGAGCGCGCGCTGGCGGTCCGCCAAAGCGCCGAGCCGGCGCGCGAGGCCCCCGAGGGCGTCCTCCTCGTCGTCCGACAGCAGCTTCACGATGGGGTCCCGCGCCGACGACAGCACATCGTTCCACAGCGACGCGTCCGGCGGCGGGGCGATGCCGAGGCCGTGCTCGGCCGCGGCCTGCGCGGCTTCCAGCCCGTCGAGCCCGTCGAGCAGCGCCCGCAGCAGCCTGCCCGCCCGCCCGAAGAGCGCGGGGTCGCGCGCGGCCGACAGTGCGGCGGGGTCGACCCGCGCGCCTTCGAGCAGGCCGCGCCGCGCCGCTCCGGCGTCGGCGGCCGGGGCGGCGTCACGCATCGCCGAGGCGGGCGGCGGCGCGTGGGCCGGCGTGGAGCCGTCCTCGGCACCGTCGAGCCAGTCCGCCGGCAGGAACTGTGCCGGCGGGACCTGCGCCGGCCGCGGCGCATGGAGCGCGGTGGAGGTCGCGGGCGCGTGTTCGGCCGCGTCGGCCAAGGGGCTCGCGGGGGCGTCGAAGTCGGCGGGCAGGTGCGCGCTCCCGGCCGCGGGCGGCCCGTCCCAGCCGAGCGGGCGGGCGAGCCCCGCGTCGGCGGCTTTCACCGGCAATGCGCCGAGCCAGCCCTCCGCCTCGCCCGACAGGGCCGCGGCGGCCCGCGCCTCCGCGCCGGCCCCGCGGCCGCCGAGGATGTCGCCGACCGCGCCCGGCGTGTCGCCAGGCGCCGGCTCCGCCCGCCCCGCGTCGGCCTCGGCCACGGCGAAGCGGTGCGGCCCCACCGCGAACACGTCGCCGACGGCGAGGCGGTGGCGGTTGCCGCGGCCGAGCACGCGACCCTCGCGCTCCAGGTGGACGCCGTTGATCGACAGGTCCGTGATGAGATGGGCGCGGCCGTCCTCGTCGATGCGGCAATGCACCTTGGAGATCTCGCGCGCGGGGTCGTCGAGCACCCAATCGTTGTCCGGCCCGCGGCCCATGAGGAACGGCTTGCCGCCCGGGACAGCCCGCTCGCCGCCGTCGCCGTCGAGTGCCCTCAGCACCAAGCCCACGCCGAACCCCTCAGCGCCGGAAGATCAGGTCGCCCGGCACCGCGACGGGGTCGAGAAAGACGACACCGATGCCCATGCCGGCCGGCCCCGTCATGGTGGCGGGCTGGTTGAAGTTGCGCGCCGCCGCGGCGGTGAGCACCTGCCCGACGGGCTGCAGCGCCGTCAGCGCCACCTGGTAGGGCACGACGTTCTCGCTCGCCGCGACGGCGCCGGTGGTCGGGTCGGTCGAAACCTGCTGGTTGTTCTGGAGCAGCTGCTGGCCGGCCTGGCCGGCGCCCTGGATCAGGCCCGCGAGGAGCAGCGAGCCGTAGCGCTGGATCGTGTGCTGGTCGACGTCCTTGGCGACGCCGGTGCGGGCATCGTCCTCGGAGATCGCGAGGGCGTGGAGCTGCAGCGTGCGCCCGTCCCGCAGGTAGGCCTGGTTGAACTGCAGCGCGGCTTGCGACGAAGAATAGGTGATGGCACCGAGCAGGCGCACGCCGTCGAGCGGGCCGCGCATGCCGCGGGCGTCGATGTCGTGCACAGTGGCGAAGATGGGGCCCTGCGGATCGTCCGAGTCGAAAGCCCGGTCGATCGTCGCGTAGGTGGCGTCGCCCGGCTTGGCGATGACGTAAAGCTTGGGCTGGGAGCGCGCCTCTCGCTCGGCCTCGAGCTTCGCTTGGGCCGCGGCCTGGGGGGTCGGCTGGCCTTGTGCGCCGGACGCGGCCGGCGGCGGCGCGGGCCGGGGATAATAGTTCATGCTGAAGCCGCCCGAGGGCGGGGTGAGCAGCGCGTCGATCTGCGCCTCGATGCGGGCCTGGGCCAGCGCTTCGGGCGACATGGCCGGGTCGTAGCGCCCGCCGGCCGAGGGCACGGCGTCGGACGGCAGGCCGCCGCGGGGCGCGCCGGCTTCGGCCGCGACGGCGGCCGGCGCCGCGGCGAGCGCGGCGGCGAGCGCGGCGGCGAGCGCGAATACGAGGGAGATCCGTGTCATCGCCGCCTCCGTCAGAACTGCATCGTCAGGGCGCGCTCGGCGCCGGCGCGGTCGACCACGTAGACCCGGGGCACGGGGTGGTCGAAGCGCCAAACCTTCATGCCGCCGAAGCTTTCGCCCTCGGCGTCGTGGGCCGGGTTGATCACCGTCACGGCGCCGCGCAGGTAGAGGCGCCCGTCGAGCGTCCAGGCGCTGACCGAGGGGTCGTCGACCGCGACGCGCTCGGCGCCCTTCGGCGGCGCGCCGGCCCCGAAGGCGTCGAGCAGCCTGTCCGGCACCATGCGGCCGCCCTCGAAGCCCGCGGATTCCGCCTCGCCGCGGCGCCCAGGGGCGCGGCGGGGCGCGGCGGCGGTTCGGATCGGCGGCGGCACGTAGGCCGCCATGGTGTCGTAGGGCTGCGCCGGGGTGCCGGGCGAGCGCCCCTGCACCCGCACCGTCACGGGCAGGTCCACGGCCGCCCCGCCGGCGCCGCTGCGCGCCATCAGCACCACGGGCAAGGGGTAGTCCTGCAGCTTGACGGAAATGTTGCCCCAGGTGGTGAGGCGGCACGGCATGATGTTGATGGTGGAGGGCCGTTCGCCCATAGCCATCACGGCGACCCCGCCCCCGCCCGATCCGCAGCCGACGCCGTCTTGGGCGAACATGCGCGGGTCGAAGGCCACCGACTCCACCGGCCAGGCGCGGCCCCGCTCGTCGAGAAAGGTGATCGGCGTGACGACGCCGAGCGCCAGCTGCAGGCTGGGGGGCGTCGACAGCAGCACCTGCGGGTCCACCGTCATCATGCGGGGGCGGGGCTGTGGCGCCGCGGTGCCGTAGCCGGACTGGAGGGCGCCCCGCTGCGCGTCGAGCACCCGGTCGCGGATGGCGTCGGCGTTGCCGGGGCTCAAGACCGCGCCGCGCGCGCGGTCCGCCATGATGCCCTGCAGCGCGGTGATCTCGGCGGGCGTCAGCTCGCGCGGCGGCGGCGGCGAGCCCCCCGCCGAGGCGCGGGCTGCCGCCTGGGCGGCCGGCACGGGCCGAGTGGGGGATGGTGCGGCGGGCGCAGCGGCGGGTGCAGCGGCGGGTGCAACGGCGGGGGACGGCGCCGGGACGGCCTGGGCTTGGCGGACCGGCTTCGGGCGCCGAGCGGCCGCAGCCGATACCGGTGGAGCGGAGACGGGTGGAGCGGAGCCGGGTGGCGCGGACATGGCGGGCCCAGACGGCAGGATCGTCGCCGCGCCCGGGATCAGCGACGCCAGGGTGACGGGTCCGCCCGCGAGGGCAGGGGCGGCAAGGAGGGCAGGGGCGGCAAGAAGGGAAGCTACCGAAGCCGTCGTGACGACGAGGCGATACATCGGCCTTCGACCGTCAATACTGGATCGCTGCGTCGGCATCGATCGCCCTTTGAACTGCACGCGGAGGATCCGCGACCCAGGGCTAACCCATGTGCAACTCCGCGTCTACATGCCCATCGGCCAGGAAGCGGGGGCGAACAGCTGAAAGCACCGGGCTTGTGGCAAGCTTGTCACATAACGTCTGTATCTGACGGGGCGTGAACAGTCTCACCCTGGACTCGACGGTGGACCGGCCTCATCCTGCCTCCATCAAAGCTTGTCGATCTGACGTAACGTCCGGCGTATTATTGGCATGGACTGGAACCGTCTGACCAATCTCGATCCAGTAGGCAGCCGATGTTTGACGATCCGCTCATCGCCTGCCCCGTCCCGTCACGGGGTCTGTCGGAGCAGCATCCATGCCGGTGACGCGCACGATCCTGCTTCTGCTCTGCATGCTCTGCTTGGCGGCCTGCGCCGGCGAGACCGAGGGTTCGCGGGAGGGGACAGTCGCCTTCGTCCATCGACAGCTGGAGCGGCACGGGCTGTGAGCGCCCCTCCCCCTCGGCTGCAGGCCGCCACGGCACTGCTCGGCGCGGTCCTGCTCGGCGCGGTCCTGCTCGTCGCACCGTGCCGGGCCCAAACGGTGTCGGCCACGGCCCAGCCGACCTACGGCACCAACATCAATTTCGGACTGCCGGTTTATGGTGGATATGCCGGTTACGGCGGCTACGGGCTGAGCTCCTACGGCGGCTACCCTCCGTCTCCCTATGGCAACAACAATCAGGCGGTGCAGACCATCGCCAGCCCGCCGCCGGGCTCGCAGCCCGCCCAGCCCGGCCAAAGCCAGCTTCCCTCGATGACGGGCGGCGGCTCTCAAGCCGGCGGCGGAGGGGGCGGCGGAGGAGGCTCGAACAACGGCGCCGTGCCCCAGGCGGGCGGCAGCGCGCCGCCGGACGCGTCCTACGAGCTGATGCGCGACCCGCGCTCGCCGGTCTACCACCGCTACGAGGGTGTCAAGCCGGAGACGTCGGAGCTGCGCCCGCAGGTGCTGGCCCAGCACGCCCGGGGCGAGGGCATCCGGCAGGGCTTCCTCGACGAGAACGCGCGGCTCGTCGCCGCCCTCGACGGGGAAGCGACCCGGCTCGACGCGCGCTACGATTTCCGGCGCATGATGATCGGCGCCAACCTCGTGCCACCCGTGATCGGCGAGCTGAAGGACGTGAAGCAGCTCGGGAGCAGCCGCCTGCTCTACCTCACGCTCGGCGCCTACCAGATCGTGGTGCAGGCCCGGCTGGTGCTGTCGCCGCCCGACTGGCGCGACTACCTCGACCTCGCGCCCTCCGACCATCGTGCGATCCAGCCGGCACTGAAGCCGGACGGCGGCGACGAGCAGAAGATCTACGATGCCAGTTACGCGGAAGGCGTGGCGGTCGGCGTCGGAGAAGCCCGCGCCTCGTTCGAGGAGGATCTCGACCGGCTGGAGCGGGATTATGTCGGCATGCAGCTGTACCACCATCTGGCCGCGCAGGGCGCGCTCAGCGTGCCGACCCTCGCGCGCTCGCGCCAAGCGGTGCGGGTGGCGGCGGACGGCCGGCGGGCCTTCGTGGGCGAGCAGATCGTCACGCTGGAAGTGTCGCCGCGCTTCCGCGCCGCGCTGCCCAAGGCCTATCGGTGACGGCGTCGACCTTCACGCGCCGCGCCGCCTGCGCGGGCGCGGCGGCGCTGTTCGCCGGGGCGAGCCCCATCGAGCGGGCCTTCGCGGCCGAGGCGGCGCGGGCCGCCGTGGCGGAGCCGGCGCGCGTCGGCCGCGACCGGCTGTGGCTCCGGCGCACGACCGGCGCCGAGGTGGAAGCGCGCTTCCGAGGCGCGGACGGCTTCGACGCCGCGCAGGTGCTGATGCTGTCCTGGTTCATGCGGGATCTGGTCGACGCGGATCGCGCCGTGTGGATCGAGCCGCGGCTGTTCGACCTCGTGGCGGCCGTGCAGTCGGGCATGTCGCTGGTGCACGGCGGGCCGCTTCCGCTCGTGCTGCTCAGCGGCTATCGGACACCAGCCCACAACGCCGCGCTGGAAGGCGCGGCCCGCAACTCGATGCACCTTTACGGCTATGCGGCGGACCTCCGGGCGCCGGGCTACAGCCCGCGCGCGATCGCGCTCGCGGCCTCGTTCTTCGCGCGCGGTGGCATCGGGCTCTACGACGGGTTCACCCACCTCGACGTGTGGAAGGTGAGAACGTGGGCCGGTTGAACGCCGGACGGGACGGGCTTGTAGTCGATATGAGCGAGCGTTTCAGCTCTGCGGTGCACCGCATCTCATCGTTTCAAATATTCGATTCCCGCTCGCCGCTGGAGCGCTTTCGCCTTGGGCGAATTCGCTCCAGCTTCGAATCGAGAGCAGTTTCACCGGCTTGGAGTCGCCAAGGCGACTCGGAGAAAGCCGATACCGCTCTCGGTCGCTGTCGTCAGTCCCTGTCCGAGGGGGCCGTCTCTCGTTTCGGTGCCGACATCTGACCGCGCTCCCTTTGACGGCGAGTGAAACCGTCAAGGTTGAAAGCTGCATGGACCGTGCCCGTGCGTTTGACCGGGTACCGTGCTGGGGTGCAGGGACCCACGCCATCGGCGAGCGGTTCGTGCAGCTTCTCCGATGCTGTTGACGCTTTGACGTGGCCTGACGGGGACGTGCATGTGGTGCTGGCCGATGCTGCCGCCGTGATCCACGTGACAATGATCGGCGGCAGGATCTTGTGATGTGCTTCATCACTTCGCGGCCCTGGACCGGATCCGACATGGCACCTTTGGCTCCGCATCCCGGAACAGGCCTGGAGGTCCCTTCAGTCATACAGGCGACGGAAATGCTGATGCATCTCCGTCACGTTGCGCCGCAGGAGCGGCGGCGCGCGTTCCCACTCGCCAGCGGTCAAAACTTTTACCGCTGGTATCATTCGCTTCGATAAGGTCGCCACGCTCGGGCGGAGCGTCGTCGCCTGCAAGCTTGGCCATGCGCCTCCGACCTGGCTTGAACAGCAGAACAGTACGTTTTCCGGGTGTCCGGCTTTCAGATTCCAGTCCGGTAGGCTTCACCGAGTCGAGCGGCTTACAGTTTCTCGTTCCAAATCACATTCGCAACATAATCTATTCTATGGAATGCGAAAGAGTCCAACTACCCATTCTACTCGTTTTTCGAGCTTCCGACGGTGCGTCTCGCAACTCGTGCCGACACGCCCAGGGTCGCAATGCCGTGGCTCAGCTCCAGAAACTGGCGGAACAGCTCTTCTCGGTCTTCGGCAAAGTCAGCGACGTCGACGCAGCTCTCGCAGCCGCAGATCGACGCCACGAGCGCGATCGTCAGCACATCGAGCAGGCTGTGGCGCGTCCCGTTGCCGGTGCGCGGGTCGGGAACGTCCCGATGCATCGAGATCAGAACATTCAGCGACGGCCTCCCTTGGCCGTCTCCCAACCACTCGATGCCTCGAAACGCTACCCCAAAATCTCAAATGCGATTCCCATGCGTCGTCGGCAAGGAGGCTTGCTGCGATGGCCTTCAGCTCACGTGGGAGCGTGATAGTGCGTCACGATACGGAGTGACTTGCCTTCGTACGGGGCCAGCTGGATCTGGATCTCGCCCTCCTCGGAGACGTCGCCGGCCGGGACACCATGCAGCATGTCGACGATCGGACCCCGCGGGATCTCGGGCATGGCAAGCACCTCGTCGATCTCGTCTGCCCCGAAATTCAGGGCGGTGATCTGGGTCCCACGCCCATCGGGGAGCTCGTGGATCATGATGAGCAGGCCTGCTGCCTTCACGTCCGGCACGGCAGTTTGATGGCTGCCCGCTATGCCGTACGATTGCCGGACGGAAAGGAGATGCTTGAGCTGCGAGATGAACGAGTCCGGCCGCTTGAGTTGCTCGGCCAATGAACCGTAGAGCGACCGGCACTTCGGCATGCCCTCCGACGAGACGCGTGCATCCGCATTGACGTCCATCAGGTCGTAGGCACCTCTCTGGATCCAGCGCGTGTCGCCATCCTGCATCATGTCTTCCACCTCGGATGCCGGGAGGGGAAGGGCTCCGATCATGTCCCAGCCCGAGAGCGCGAAAACACCCGGCTGGAAGGCATTGTACATCGCCAGCAGCAGATGGATCTTCTGGATCTGGGCGATCTGCTCCTCGCTGATCTCGTCGAGGTTCCTGATCGCCAGAGCAGCGGCGATCACGCTCGCCGTCGTGCAGGCGACGCCGTTGGTGACGAATTTCTGGTTGTAGGGCGCATGTTCGCCCGACAGCTTGGAGTACATCGTCTCACGCAGGTGCGTGCGGAGCGTGCGGCCTTGCCACGTCTTGCCTTGGAAGGTGTAGATCTCGTCGGCATGGAGTGTCCAGAAGTGCACCAGCTCCAATGTCAGCTCATCATGATTCTGGAGTCCATGGATGAGGCTTGCCGGATCGATCTTGAACTCATGCATGGTCCGCAGCATGAGACGCAGGAACTCGGTATCCCCGGTCAGGATCGCATGATGATAGGCGGGCCGAGTGATGAAATCATAGGAAAGGTCCGCGCCTCCCTGGGACATCGCCGCGATGTCGTCCACGGTCAGGTTCAACTCCTGGAAGCTGAAGCCGCCCGCCTTCCGGATCGCTCCTGCCAGGAGACTGTTGCCCACCAACGACAGGGGATGCCCTTCGGACCATGCGAGGCCGCCCGTTCTGACCTCCACCCCGAGGAAACCGTTCGCGTCGAGCCGAAGCCCGACGGCGCCCAAGCTGTCGATGGCATGCAGCGCGTCGCCGATGATCATCTGTTGCGCCGCGAAGGTCGGGTCCAGCCAGTTCAGGGACGGTTGCCCGGCCTTGAAGTAGTGCAGGTAGACCCAGCGGCGGGTATGCCCATCCACGCCGACGATCGGGCCCGTTGCGCTCCAGTCCGTCTCCTTGACGCCCGGTTCGAAGAATATCACCCGCTGAAGCTGCCCGACGATGTAGCCCTTCTTCGCAAGCGCGTCCACCGCGGGGGGCGAAAGGTTCACGACCTCCTGCCCGTCTTGCAGAAGCGGAAGAAGGTTCCAGTCCGCCTCCCGGATCTCCACCATGTGATAGATGCCGGGATAGTCCTCATAGGCCATCTCGGCCAGGCGGAAGTCGGCTCCCTTGCCGGAATGGGAAGGAACGACGTCGTCGATGACGATCGCATTGTGGGCGGATGCCATCCGACTCATGGCGACGTACTGTTCCGTCGTGCCGAACTTCGCGTCGATATCCAGGCCGATGCGGTCGAAATTGCCATCGATGCTCGGCGTGAACTCACGTCCCACGATCCCGCCTGCGCGCTTGGTCGGACCCGTGTGGATGGCCTGGATCCCGAGCGAGGCGAGCGCGTCCCAGAGCTTGGCATCTCCGAGGGTTTTCAGGACGGAGGCGCCCTTCTCCGTGACGATGGACGGTGGGTAGGCATTGAACCAGACCGAAGCGATGGCCGTGGCCGCACGGGCCTTCGCCTCCCCGTAGGGACGCTGCCATTGACGGCTCTGTCCCGCATACTTCCTGGCACTCAGCTTGGCGTTCCTCAGCATGGACTGGTCCACCAGCCACTGCACGTAGTCTTGATCCGGCATCGACATAGGGGTGTCTACCTGAAGGTCTTGTGGTGAGAGGCAAGTTGCGCAAGGCGAAGGAAAACCGGCAGGCCGTGCGAAGGACGGCGGTCTTCAGACTGCGGCCCGATGCCTGGGACGCTTCGGCAGCCCGACCGGGACGATGGCCGAAACGCAACCGGGTATCCGAAATGCATGCGGCGTCCGGCACACGGCAGCATCAACCCCGCTGGGATGAGGCCGCGACGGCGCTGATGCGAATGCCGCCTTCCAGGACGGTCGGGACGATGACGCGACGGACGGCACAGGGCGCTCATATCCTCTTAGCATGCCGTCTCCCGTCACCGTTCCTCGAACCAGCGGCGCCCGTGATCGGTTCACTGCAGCACGATCCTCGGTCCGCGGCCGTTCGGCTGACGTGGGCGTTGCGCGTGGCGTCGACCCCTGCACGCGCGCCAACTAGCACTGCTTGGGCACATGAAGATAGCGGGGTCAGCGAAAGCGGTGCTGGCCACAGGAGCGTCGTTCGCCCGGGCAAACATATGCGCTGGCCCGAGCGGCCAGCGCGCGCTGCCGCGCCGGGAGCGCCTGACAGGTCAGCCTGGACAGCGAGGCCTCGACAGGATCGAGCCACCAGCACGACGAGGGCGTGCAGAGGAACGTCCTCCGCGGGGTGTCGGCCAGCCGCCTGCGGCCTGTGCGGCGGCCTCCGGCGTCTGTCCGCTCCCCATCAGCCGTACCAGTCGCTCTCGACCGATGGGTGTCGAACGGGCAGTCTTGTGCAGGCCGATCCGCTACCTCCCGTGGCACTGGAGCTTCGCAACCCCCACTACCTCGGTGAGAACCAGATGGGTGATCCACGGGAGGCTCACCAGGCCGCGTGGTGGCCTCGGTCATTGCGCTGGGATCGGCTCACGACGTCGAAAGGTGACCGGAGGCCCGATCCGATCCACCTGGACGTAGCAGGCAGTCTGGCCCGCCAGCTTGCCGATCATCACAGGTGGGGGCCGTTGCTTCGGGAGGGTCGCTCACGACTGGATTGTCCGACGACGCTTCAGACGTCGACCTCTACGTCCACCTCCACGTCCACCTCCAAGACGAGTTGCCGCAGCATCGGGGTGATGGAGGTCACGTACTGTCGTTGGCGGCAGAAGCATGGTGGGCTGAAGACCATGCTGAGCTGATGAAGAAACTGGAAATCGAGGACAGCCGGCATCTCGAGGCGATCGCGGATCTCACGTTCGACAAGCTGATCGAAGCAGGAGGCATCCCCGGGGACATTTCTGAGCCTTGCACGCCGACGCGTTCGAATCGACCATGGCCGTGATGTGCCGAAGGTTTCCGAGCGCCGCGCCTGCCCGGCACCCGCGCCGCGGGATCGCGGCCCGCGATGCGGGGAACGGGCAGTCCTGCTCCATCACGGCGACACCGGCGTGCGGCCTGGGGATGGGGTGGAATGCGCGCGCCGCCATGGCGTCGAAGGCGCGGATGGCAGGGCTGGCGCGTGTCGGCGACGGCCTGGCATTCGCCAGGCGAAGCCCGTCAGTGGCCCGCGAACTCCATCAGGGTGCGCACCGGCACGCCGAGGTCCCGGATCTTGCGGGCGCCGCCGAGGTCGGGCAGGTCGATGACGAAGCAGGCGGCCTCGACCTCGGCGCCGATGCGCTTCAGGAGCGCCACCGCCGCCGTGGCGGTGCCGCCGGTGGCGATGAGGTCGTCGACGAGGATCACCCGTTCGCCCGGCGCCACGGCATCCTCGTGCATCTCCATCTCGTCGATGCCGTATTCGAGCGAATAGGCGATCGACACGGTGGCGTGGGGCAGCTTGCCCTTCTTGCGGATCGGCACGAAGCCGGCCGATAGCTGGTGCGCCACCGCGCCGCCGAGGATGAAGCCGCGCGCCTCGATGCCCGCCACCTTGTCGACCTTGGTGCCGGCCCAGGGCTGCACCAATTCGTCGATGGCGCGGCGGAAGGCGCGGGCGTCGCCCAGCAGGGTGGTGATGTCGCGGAAGACGATCCCGGGCTTCGGATAATCCGGGATGGAGCGGATGGAGGAGCGCAGGTCGCTGGACATCGAGGGCCTCGGGCCGGGGTTCGGCGACAGGGTTTAGTGGATCCGTCCTGATCACGCGAGCTTTTCGGCCCGGCCGCCCTCATCGCACGCGCGGCCGCCGGTTCCGGTGGACCGGTGCCGCATCGGCCTCACCTGTGGCCCGATCGCCATAGCGCATCGCAGGGCCGGCGTGATTCCGTCGCCGCAGATGGTTGGCGGACCGCCATCTGTCCGGCTCCGCCGCAGGCCCTTGG
The DNA here is from genome assembly GCF_004137085.1 of Lichenibacterium ramalinae. Classification (GTDB taxonomy): domain Bacteria; phylum Pseudomonadota; class Alphaproteobacteria; order Rhizobiales; family Beijerinckiaceae; genus Lichenihabitans; species Lichenihabitans ramalinae. Next base: position 42,319 of record NZ_QYBC01000027.1, on the reverse strand, counting down.
CCACCCTGCGGCGGGGCCGGTGCGGCGGGCAGGCCCGGCGTCACAGGACCCGGCCCGCGATCCCCCTGAGCTTCTCGACCAGCGCGGGGTCGCGCATCGCCGGGGCCGTCATGATGGCGTTGTCGAGGGCGCGGTCGGAGCGGACCGGGCAGGGCTCGTGCTCGGCCGGGAAGCCGCCGATGACGCGCGCCAGCAGGGCCGCGGCCTTGCCGGCGTTCTCGCGCACCACCTTGACGACGGCCGCGACGTCCACCTCGTCGTGTTCGGGATGCCAGCAGTCGAAATCCGTCACCATGGCGATGGTCGCGTAGGAGATCTCGGCCTCGCGGGCCAGCTTGGCCTCCGGCATCGCCGTCATGCCGATCACGTCGTAGCCCTGCGCCTTGTAGCCGAGCGACTCGGCGCGGGAGGAGAACTGCGGCCCCTCCATGCACACGTAGGTGCCGCCCTTGACGAAGGCGATGTCCTCCTCCCGGGCCGCGGCCGCGATGCGGTCCACCAGGAGCGGCGCCACGGGATGGGCCATGGACACGTGGGCCACGCAGCCGTCGCCGAAGAAGGACGAGGCCCGGCCCACGGTGCGGTCCACGAACTGGTCCACCAGCACGAACAGCCCGGGGTAGAACTCGGCCCGGAACGAGCCGCAGGCCGACACGGAGACGAGGTCCGTCACCCCCGCCGCCTTCAGGGCCGCGATGTTGGCGCGATAGTCGATGCCGGAGGGCGACAGGCGGTGGCCGCGCCCGTGGCGCGGCAGGAACACGGCGTCGCGCCCGCCGATCCGCCCGAAGCGCAGCACGTCCGACGGCTCGCCCCAGGGCGTCGACACCCGCTCCTCGCGGGCGTCCTCGAGCCCGGGAAGGTCGTAGACGCCCGAGCCCCCGATGATGCCGATCACTGCCGCCGTCATATGCGCTCCCGCCGGACCGCCACGGCCCGGCCCGAGCTTGGACGCGGGCCCGCGGGGCCGCAAGTGCCACCCGCCGCGGGAAGCCCGGCCCGCGGCCGGCCGTGGCTTGCGCGCTATTTTTCGCGCCCCTATATCGGCCGCGAACTTGCGCGGCGGGGACGTCGACACAATCTCAAAATGGCAATCGGGGACCGGGCGGAGGCGGGCCGTCCGAGGGTGTTTCGCGGCGCCGGGAAAGGCTTCGGGCCTCGCCGGCGGCGGAAACGACCTTTCGGCCCCACCGCCCAGGAGCCGGGTCGCTACGGGACCCGGTGGTCTCGCGAAGGAAAGGACATCATCCCAATGGCTAAAGTTATCGGCATCGACCTCGGCACCACCAACTCCTGCGTCGCCGTGATGGAAGGGTCGACGCCCAAGGTGATCGAGAATGCGGAAGGGGCCCGCACCACGCCCTCCATCGTCGCCTTCACCGAGGACGGCGAGCGGCTCGTCGGCCAGCCCGCCAAGCGGCAGGGCGTCACCAATCCGGAGCGCACCTTCTTCGCCATCAAGCGCCTCATCGGCCGTCCCTTCGAGGACCCGATGACCAAGAAGGACATGGGCCTCGTCCCCTACCGGATCGTGCGGGCCCCCAACGGCGACGCCTGGGTGCAGTCGGGCGACAAGTCCTATTCGCCCTCGCAGATCTCGGCCTTCACCCTGCAGAAGATGAAGGAGACCGCGGAAGCCTTCCTGGGCTCCACCGTCACTCAGGCCGTCATCACGGTGCCGGCCTATTTCAACGATGCCCAGCGCCAGGCCACCAAGGACGCCGGCAAGATCGCCGGTCTCGAAGTCCTGCGCATCATCAACGAGCCGACCGCGGCGGCCCTCGCCTATGGGCTCGACAAGCGCACCGCCGGCACGATCGCCGTCTATGACCTCGGCGGCGGCACGTTCGACGTTTCGGTGCTGGAGATCGGCGACGGCGTCTTCGAGGTGAAGTCGACGAACGGCGACACGTTCCTCGGCGGCGAGGACTTCGACAACCGCATCGTGGAATACCTGGCCGACGAGTTCCGCAAGGAGAACACCGTCGACCTGCGCAAGGACAAGCTGGCCCTCCAGCGCCTGAAGGAGGCGGCCGAGAAGGCCAAGATCGAGCTCTCCTCGGCCACCCAGACCGAGATCAACCTGCCCTACATCACGGCGGACGCCTCGGGCCCGAAGCACCTCACCCTGAAGCTGACGCGCGCCAAGCTCGAAGCCCTGGTCGAGGACCTGATCCAGCGCACCGTCGAGCCCTGCCGCAAGGCCCTCAAGGACGCCGGCCTGTCGGCGGGCGAGATCGACGAGGTGGTCCTGGTCGGCGGCATGACCCGCATGCCGAAGGTGCAGGAGATCGTGAAGCAGTTCTTCGGCAAGGAGCCCCACAAGGGCGTCAACCCGGACGAGGTCGTGGCCATCGGCGCCGCCGTCCAGGCCGGCGTGCTGCAGGGCGACGTCAAGGACGTGCTGCTGCTCGACGTGACCCCGCTGTCGCTCGGCATCGAGACGCTCGGCGGCGTGTTCACGCGCCTCATCGAGCGCAACACCACGATCCCGACGAAGAAGAGCCAGGTCTTCTCGACCGCCGAGGACAACCAGACCGCCGTGACGATCCGGGTGTTCCAGGGCGAGCGCGAGATGGCGGCCGACAACAAGATCCTCGGCCAGTTCGACCTCGTCGGCATTCCGTCGGCGCCGCGCGGCGTGCCGCAGATCGAGGTGACGTTCGACATCGACGCCAACGGCATCGTCAACGTGACGGCGAAGGACAAGGCCACCAACAAGGAGCAGCAGATCCGCATCCAGGCCTCGGGGGGCCTGTCGGACGCCGACATCGACAAGATGGTCAAGGATGCCGAACTGCATGCCGCCGATGACAAGAAGCGGCGCGAGCTGATCGATGCCAAGAACCAGGCCGAGGCCATGATCCACTCGACCGAGAAGTCGATGGCGGATTACGGCGACAAGGTTTCGGCGGCCGACCGCTCGGCCGTGGAAGGCGCGGTCGCGGCCCTGCGTCCGGTCCTCGAAGGCGAGGACGTGGAAGCCATCAAGGCCCGCACCAACGACCTCATGCAGGCTTCGATGAAGCTCGGCGAGGCCATGTACAAGGCCAGCAGCGCCGAGGGCGGCGCCGAGCCCCAGGCCGCGGGCGGCAACGACGACGTCATCGACGCCGACTTCAAGGAAGTGGGCGAGGACGACAAGAAGCGTCGCGCCTGACGGGGCTTTCCGGGGCGGGCCGGCGGCCCGCCCCTCCCGAACACGGTCGACAAGCACCGGCCCGGCCCCGTCCGGGCCGGTCGCGTGTCCGGGCGACCACGGCCCGCCCTTCGGTGGGAACGGCGCCCTTGCCGCTCGCCGCCGCACATGCCACCTGAGGCTGAGCGGGTCTTTTTCCTCGTCCGCCGGAACTTTCTCCGTGATCTCGTCGCGCCGTGCCCGGTGGCCGCGCGACCTCCGACCTGGATCCGCCTTCGATGGCCAAACGCGATTTCTACGACCTCCTGGGCGTGAGCAAGACGGCGACGGATGCCGAGCTCAAATCCGCCTTCCGCAAGGCCGCCCTCCAGTGCCATCCGGACCGCAACCCGGGCGACAAGGACGCGGAAGCCAAGTTCAAGGAGGTCAACGAAGCCTATCAGGTGCTGTCGGACGGGCAGAAGCGCGCCGCCTACGACCGCTTCGGCCATGCCGCCTTCGAGCATGGGGGCGGCGGTGGCGGCGGCGGGGGCGACGGGTTCCCGTCCTCCATGGCCGACATCTTCGACGACCTCTTCGGCGACATGATGGGCCGCTCGCGCGGGCGGGCCAGCGGTGGGCGCGAGCGCGGCTCGGACCTGCGCTACAATCTCGAGATCAGCCTCGAGGACGCGTTCAAGGGCAAGACCGCCACGGTGAAGATGCCGATCTCGGTCGCCTGCGACAATTGCTCGGGCTCGGGCGCCAAGCCGGGATCGAAGCCCCGCACCTGCGCGACCTGCGCGGGCCACGGCCGCGTCCGCGCCCAGCAGGGCTTCTTCGCCATCGAGCGCACCTGCCCGGCCTGCGGCGGCCGCGGCGAAGTCATCGACAACCCGTGCCCGGCCTGCGCCGGCACCGGCCGCGTCACGCGCGAGCGGGCCCTGTCCGTCAACGTGCCGGCCGGCGTCGAGGACGGCACCCGCATCCGGCTGGCCGGGGAAGGGGAGGCGGGGCTGCGCGGCGGCCCGGCGGGGGACCTATACATCTTTCTGTCGGTGAAACCCCATCCGTTCTTCCAGCGCGACGGGGCCGACCTCTATTGCCGCGTGCCCATCTCCTTCATCCAGGCGGCGCTCGGCGGAGACTTCAGCGTCCCGACGCTCGACGGCACCGACGCCAAGGTGAAGATCCCCGAGGGCACCCAGTCGGGCAAGCAGTTCCGCATCAAGCACAAGGGCATGCCGGTGCTCCGCTCGCGCGATGTCGGCGACCTCTACATCCAGGCGGTCGTCGAGACGCCGCAGAGCCTGACGAAGCGCCAGCGCGAACTGCTCCAGGAGTTCGAGTCGATCTCGTCGCAGAAGACCCATCCCGAGGCGGCCGGCTTCTTCGGCAAGATGCGGGACTTCTTCGACAACCTCAGCACCTGACGGCGGGGGAGGGGGCGGAAGGGGGGCGCCCGCGCGCGCCCTGCCTTGATTATGACCGTTCAATGACCCACAAAGCCAGCACGCCAGAACCCGAAGCGGGACCTGAGCGTTCAGAACCGCAGGGTGGAACCATGGCCGAGGGTCACATTGCGCTTTGAACCCCGGGGAATGCCCTCGGCCCGTCACAAGAAGCCGCTCGACGAACGCCTGGCCGACGAGGCCCGCTTCATCAGGACCTGGCTGGAAAACCCGGTCGGCACCGGGGCCGTCTCCCCGTCGGGCCGCTACCTGGCCCGGGCCATGGCGCGGGCGGTCGACCCCGAACGTCCCGGCCCGGTCGTCGAACTCGGCCCCGGCACCGGCCCCGTCACGGATGCGCTGATCGCGCGGGGCATCGCGCCCGAGCGCCTCGTCCTGGTGGAGTTCGATCCGCAGTTCTGCAAGCTGCTGCAGCGGCGCTACCCCGGCGCCACCGTCATCCAGGGCGACGCCTACGACCTCGCCGCGACGCTGGAGGGGGTGCTCGACGCGCCCGCCGCCACCGTCGTGTCCAGCCTGCCCCTGCGCAACCAGCCCGAACGCCATCGCCTGTCGCTGCTGGAGCAGGCCTTCGCGGTGCTGCAGCCCGGCGGCAGCTTCGTCCAGTTCACCTACGGCATCGCCTCGCCCATGCCGCTGCGCGCCGGCCACCATCCCTGCTTCGAGGCCGAAGTCTCGCCCCCGGTGTGGCTCAACCTGCCGCCGGCCCGCGTCTGGATCTACCGGGCCGCCGAGACGCCGGCGCTGATCCGGGCGCGCGACGGCGCCAAGGTGCGGCTCGAACTCGCGTCCCGCCCCGACCCGCGCGGGGACGAGAAGCGCGACCGGTTGAAGCTCGTGATCCGGCTCAAGGCCCGCAAGGCGCGCGACGAGTTCAGGGTCCAGGCGGAACGCGTGATGGACGGACTGAAGCCCAAGCGGCGCGCGCCCGACCCGCTCGCCGCCACCGCCAAGCTGCGCAACCGGCCCCGCGGCCGGCACTGACGCGGGGCGCGACGCTGTCCCGAGCCCGCCGGGCGGTCGCCGACGCCGAGCTTCGGCCTCGGCCCGCGACGGGCTTCGCGTCTCAGGGCCGGTGTGTGTGTCGGCCCCGGCGTGACACGCGCTTGCCGGTTCCCTCTCCGCCCCAAGGGATGTAAGGACGGGGTCCCCCTTTCACGCCCCGGGCGCGGGTGCCTCCCGGCACCCCCCGGCCCACCGCTGCGAGACCCCGAGAATGGCCGGCCATAGCCAGTTCAAGAACATCATGCACAAGAAGGGCAAGCAGGACGCCGTCCGCTCCAAGCTCTTCTCCAAGCTGGCCCGCGAGATCACCGTGGCGGCGAAGCTCGGCCTGCCGGATCCCGCCATGAACGCCCGCCTGCGCTCGGCCGTGATCGCGGCCCGCCAGGAGAACATGCCGAAGGACAACATCGACCGGGCCATCAAGAAGGCGTCCGGTGCCGATGCCGAGAACTACGACGAGGTGCGCTACGAGGGTTACGCCCCGGGCGGCGTCGCCATCATCATCGAAGCCCTGACCGACAACCGCAACCGCACGGCCGGCGAGGTTCGCTCCTACTTCACCAAGGCGGGCGGCGCCATGGCGGAGACCGGGGCCGTGTCCTTCATGTTCGACCACGTGGGCCGCATCGAATATGCGCGCGAGGCCGGCTCGGAGGACGTCGTGATGGAGGCGGCCATCGAGGCCGGCGCCGACGACGTCGTGACGGGCGAGGACGGGTTCGAGGTCCTGACCTCGCTCGAAGCGCTGCGCGATGTCGAGAAGGCGCTCGAAGGCCCGCTCGGGGCGCCGCGCCGCTCCGCCCTGGTGTGGCGGCCGCAGACCTCGATCGCGGTGGACGACGAGGCGGGGGAGAAGATCCTGAAGCTCGTCGGCGCGCTCGAGGACAACGACGATGTCCAGAACGTCTACGCCAACTTCGAGGTGTCGGACGCGCTCGTCGCCAAGATGAACGCCTGACCGCTTGGCCAACCCCGTCCGCATCCTCGGCATCGACCCCGGCCTGCGCCACACGGGCTGGGGCGTCATCACGGCCGAAGGGTCGCGCCTCTCCTACGTGGCCTCCGGCGCCATCCACACCGAGGCCGACGCACCGCTCAGCGAGCGCCTGCGGGTGCTCCACGTCGGGCTCAGCCAGGTCATCGAGGCCGAATGGCCCGACGAGGCCGCCGTGGAGGAGACCTTCGTCAACAGCGATCCGCGCGGCGCCTTGAAGCTCGGCCAGGCGCGCGGCATCGCCATGGTGGTGCCGGCGCTGGCGGGCCTGCCGGTCGCCGAATATCCCAACAACATCGTCAAGAAGGCCGTGACCGGGACCGGTCATGCCGAGAAGGCGCAGGTGGCCGCCATGTTGAAGGTGCTGCTGCCGCGCAGCCACGCCGCGACGCCGGACGCCGCCGATGCGCTGGCGGTGGCCATCACCCACGCCAACCACCGTCGCCCCGCCAGCGTGCAGGCCGCCATCGTGCGGGCCGTGGCGGGCGGGCGATGATCGGCAAGCTGCGCGGCACCGTCGACAGCGCCGGCGTCGAATCCGTGGTGCTCGACGTCGGCGGGGTCGGCTACCTCGTCCATTGCTCGCCCCGCACGCTTTCGGCCCTGCCGGCGCCGGGCGAGCCCGTGTCGCTGCTGGTCGACACCCACGTCCGCGAGGACATGATCCGCCTCTACGGCTTCGTCACCGAGGCCGAGCGGGAATGGTTCCGGCTCATGCAGGGCGTCCAGGGCGTCGGTGCCCGGCTCGCGCTGGCGATCCTCGGCGTGCTATCCACGGGCGCCCTGGCCCAGGCGGTGGCGGGCGGCGACAAGGCGGCGGTGGCACGGGCCCCGGGCGTCGGGCCGAAGCTCGCCGCCCGCATCGTCCTCGAGCTCAAGGACAAGGGGCCGGGCGGCGCCGCGGACGCCATCGTCATGCCCGGCCACGAGCCCGGCTCCCCCCTGCCGCAGAACGTCGAGGATGCCGTGTCGGCCCTGGTCAACCTCGGCTACGGCCGTCCGCAGGCGGCGGGGGCGGTCGCCGCCGCCGTCGCGTCGCTCGGGGCCGAGGCCGCCACGGCGGCGCTGATCCGGGGCGGCCTCAAGGCCCTGTCGATGTGAAGACCCGGATCCGGCGCCGCCGCGCGGCTTGAAAAGGCCGGCGCGTTGGGATCAGATCTCCGGGCGCGTCCGAGGCGTGACGGAGGCGGGGCCGCGCGGCTGCCGTTTCCGCATCGAAGACATCCCCGAGCTCGCGCCAGGAACGGAAGGGCCTCAGCCGTGCCCCGATACTACTTCGACATCTACGACAACGAGAACCTGTTCCAGGACGACTACGGCATCGAGCTGGAAAGCCTCTACGCGGCCCGGGACCAGGCTATCGCGCTGCTGCCCGACGTCGCCCGGGACGTGCTGCCCGACGGCGACCACCACACGTTCAAGGCCGTGGTCAAATGCCGTGAGCGGCGCGTCCGCTACGTGGTGTCGCTGACGCTGGACGGGGCCTGGGTCGAGCCCCCCACCTACGCCGAAGGCGAACCGGCGCCGCCCTGATCCCGACCCGGTGGGCACCGCTCCCGGTGTCCGGGCCGGAGCCCGCGAACAGGCTCGCCATGGCGAGACGGCGATCGCCGGCGGCGGCCTCACACCCGCCGGAGCGACGTCACCGAGGACCCGAGCGCCCCGGCCGGCGGGATCAGTCCCCGGCCCACGCCAGCACGATGTGGTGCGCGATGGCCATGGGCATGGGGCAGGTGAGGCCCTCGGGATGCCGGCCGTCCAGCATCGCCCGAACGGCGTCGCGGGTGAACCAGCGGGCGTCCTCCAGCTCGTCCCGGTCGATCGTGATCTCGGTCGAGGCCGCCTCCACGACGCAGCCGATCATCAGCGAGGAGGGGAAGGGCCAGGGCTGGCAGCCGAGATAGGTCACGGCGCCGCAGCGGATGCCCGCCTCCTCGCCGATCTCGCGCCGCACCGCCTCCTCGATGGTTTCGCCGGGCTCGAGAAAGCCCGCCAGGCACGAATACATGCCGGCCGGGAAGCGCGGCTGGCGGCCCAGCAGGCACCGCTCGCCGTCGACCGCCAGCATGATGACGACCGGGTCGGTGCGGGGGAAATGGTGCAGCCCGCACTGGAGGCAGATGCGCTTCCAGCCGCTGGTGGAACTCTCCGTGGCGGTGCCGCAACGGCCGCAGAACCGATGGCTCGCATGCCAGGACAGGAGCGACTTGCCCTCGGCCAGGGCGCCGACGTCGTCCGGCGCGACGCCACCCTCGGCCGCGACCTGGCGGAGGTTGAGGAGTTCGAGGCCGTCCTGCGCGGCGAGCGGCGCCTCGGTCTCGCTCTCGACCTGAACGGCGAAGGCCGGGCCGCGCGCGTCCGTGCCGAGGAAGACGCGCTGGCCCGTGCGGCCCAGGGCCTCCGCCTCGCCGAAGCCGAACCAGAGGTCCAGCGCGCTGCCGGCCCCGCGCTTGACCGCGACGCTCTCGCCCAGGACCGCGAGGGTCCGGGCGCCCGGGGCGGTCGCGGCGTCGCGCTGGAAGTCCTCGTCGTCGCGACGGTTGGCCAGGCGGTCCAGCGCGTTGTGGGCGAAGCCGAGGGAGGCTGAACTCTTCGCGAAATCGGCGGGGGTCATGCGGGTCCTTCGACGACGTGCGGTCTGCCGGCTTTCTATCGGCTCATTCCCCGCCGGGAAAGCCGACGGCCGCGCCGATCCGGCCGGCGAGCGCCCGTGCCGCACCGGGCGGATAGGGCAGGGGGGTCCCGTGGCCCCAGACGGGGCCGGGCCAGGCGGCGTCGCCGGCGGATCGGGCCACCACGTGGACGTGGAGCTGGGACACGACGTTGCCGAGCGCCCCGACGTTCAGCTTCTCGGCGCCGGTCTCCCGCGCGAGCGCCTGCGACGCCAGGGCGATCTCCTCCATCAACACGGCCCGCTCGCCGGGCGGCAGGTCGGTGAACTCGCGCAGCTCCGGCCGGCGCGGCACCAGGATCAGCCAGGGAAACCGGGCGTCGCCCATCAGCAGCAGGCGGCACAGCGGCAGGTCGCCGACCGGCAGGGTGTCGGCGGCGAGGCGGGGGTGGAGGGCGAAGGCGTTCATGAGACCATCATGGGACGGTGCCGGGCCGGCGCCTAATAGGCGCGGTCGCGGTCGACGAGATGGCGCAACGGCTCGCCGCGCCGATGCGCCAGGATCTGGCCGGCGATGAGGTCGGCGATGGCCTCGGGGTCGGACAGCGCGGCGTTGTGGGGCGTGACCGTCACGCCGGGATGGCGCCACAGCGGCGAGGCGCGCTCGAGCGGTTCGCGGGTGAAGACGTCGAGCGTCGCGGCCCTGAGCGTGCCGTCGTCGAGGCAGGCGAGGATGTCGTCCTCGCGCTGCAGCCCGCCGCGGCCCGCATTGACCAGGACCGGGCCGCCGAGCCGGCCGCCCCGCGCCAGCTTGCCGAAGAGGCGCGCATCGAGCAGGCCCTCCGTGTCCGGCGTCAGCGGCAGCAACACGACGAGGATGTCGGTGCGCGCCAGGAAGGCGTCGAGCGCGCCGGTGCCCGCGTAGCAGGCGAGGCCCGGCACGTCGCGCGGCGACCGGCTCCAGCCCGCGACGTCGAAGCCCACCATGGCGAGCTTGGTCGCGGCGTCGATGCCGAGCACGCCGAGCCCCATCACGCCCACCCGCACGGCCCGGGCCGCCGGCTGGTGGGGATCGTCGGCCCAGCGCGCCTCCGCCTGCTGGCGTGCGTAGCGCCGCGCCTGCCGGTGATGGGCCAGCACCTGCAGCAGGACCCATTCGCTCATGCGGTTCGTCAGATCCGGGTCGACGACGCGCGCCACCGGCACGCCGGCCGGCAGCGCGGCATCGGCCAGCAGGTGATCCACCCCGGCGCCGAGCGAGAAGACGGCGTCCAGCGCGGGCAGGCCGGCGAGGCTGCCGTGCGGGTGCTTCCAGGCCGCGACGTAGCGGACGGCCGCCGGGTCGACCGCGTCGCCCAGCGCCGCCACGGCGAGGCCGGGCAGGCGGCGGCCGAAGGCCTCGATCCAGGGAACGGCCTCGCGGCGGTCGCCGCCGACCGACACCAGCAGCACGTCCGGGGTCATGGGCGAGCTCCCACGGCATCGGCGCCGATGCGCCCCATCACGGGCGCGCGGGCCGGCGGTGCCTCGCCGATGCGGCAGGCGCGCCGCAGCAGCGCCGCCGCCACATCGGCCGAGGCTTCCGAACGCGCCATCACGGTGCCGAGCGGGCGCCCCCCGGGCCCGACCGTGGCGCCGAGCGGCGCCAGGCCCGAGAAGCCCACCGAGGGGTCGACGGCCTCGCCGGCCCGCGTCCTGCCGCCGCCGAGGCCCACGACCGCCATGCCGACCAGGCGCACGTCGATGGCGGCGAGCGATCCATGGGTGTCGGCGAAGACGTCGCGGCACACCGGGGCGCGGGGCAGGTGGTGGTCGGGCCGCGACAGCAGGTCGGAGGGGCCGCCCTGGGCCCGCACCATGGCGGCGAAGCGCTCGGCCGCCCGGCCGGAGCGCAGCGCCTCGGCGATGCGGCGGGCGCCGTCGGCGGGGTCGTCGGCGAGCCCGCCGAGCGCCAGGGCCTCGCCGCCGAGCGCCGTCACCACGGCGTCGACCCGGGGATCGAAGCGGCCCTGCGTCAGCACCGCGACGGCGTGGCGGACCTCGAGGGCGTTGCCGGCGGCGTCGGCGAGCGGCTGGTCCATGTCGGTGAGCAGCGCGGTGGTGGGCAGGCCGGCGCCCGCCGCCACCGCGACGAGGCTTTGCGCCAGGGCGCGGGCGTCCTCGGGGTCCGTCATGAAGGCGCCCGAACCGGTCTTCACGTCCATCACCAGGGCGTCGAGGCCCGCGGCCCGCTTCTTCGACAGGATGGAGGCCGTGATGAGCGGGACGGATTCGACCGTGGCGGTGACGTCCCGCACGGCGTAGAGCCGCGCATCGGCCGGCGCGACATCGGCCGTGGCGCCCACGATGGCGCAGCCGCAGCCGCACACGATCTCCTGCAGTTCCGGCACGTCGATGGCGGTGCGGAACCCCGGGATGGCTTCGAGCTTGTCGAGCGTGCCGCCGGTGTGGCCGAGGCCGCGGCCCGAGATCATCGGCACGAAGGCGCCGCAGGCGGCCAGCGCCGGCGCCAGGATGAGGCTGACGTTGTCGCCGATGCCGCCGGTGGAATGCTTGTCGAGGACGGGGCCGCCGAGCCGGCAGGCGCGCCAGTCCAGCACGGCGCCCGACAGCGTCATGCTTTCCGTCAGCGCCACCGTCTCGGCCCGGTCCATGCCGCGCCAATAGACCGCCATGGCGAAGGCGCCGATCTGCTCGGCGCCGATGCTGCCGTCGGCGATGCCGGCCACGAAACGCTCGATCTCGACGGGGGCCAGCGCGGCGCCGTCCCGCTTGCGGCGGATGATCTCGCTCGGCAGGGCCGAGGGCCGCGACGGGTCAGGCATCGTCCCGCGCCCGGAAGTAGCTGCGCAGCAGCCGCTTCAGCCCGATGGAGCCGCCGAGCGCCACCTCCTTGGTTTCGCCGTGGCTGGGGTTGCCGCTGCCGATGCCGGTCGCGAAGTTGGTGATGACCGAAAGCCCCGCGACGCGCAGCCCGAGGCGCCGCGCCAGGATGACCTCGGGCACGGTCGACATGCCGACGAGGTCGGCGCCGAGCAGCTTGGCCATCTTCACCTCGGCGGCCGTCTCGAAGGACGGGCCGGAGAACCACATGTAGACGCCTTCCCGCAGCGCCGTGACGCCCGCCTGCACGGCGGCGCGCTTGAGGCGCAGGCGGATGTGGCGGTCGTAGGCATCGGCCAGCGGCACGAAGCGGTCGTCGCCCGCCATGCCGACCAGCGGGTTCAGGCCCGAGAAGTTGATGTGGTCGGAGATCAGCGCCATCGAGCCCGGGTACCAATCGGGGTGGAGGGACCCCGCCGAATTGGTCAGGAGCAGGTGGTGGGTGCCGAGCCGGGCCACGACCTCCAGCGGCACCCGCATGGCGGCGGGGTTCCCGGTCTCGTAATAATGGCTGCGCCCCTGCAGCACGAGGACGCGCGAGCCTTCCCAGGTTCCGGCGACGAGGCGGCCGCCGTGGCCCGAAACGCCGGCCGCCGGGAAGCCCGGGAGGTCGCCGTAGGGCACGGCGATGGCGCCCTCCAGCGCTTCCGCGATGGTGCCGAGCCCGGTGCCCAGCACCACGGCGGTCTCGAACGGCCCCGTGATGCCCCGTCCGGCGAGGGCGGCGAGGGCGGTGTCGGTGTCGTCCATGGGTGTCAGGCTCCCGCCGCGAGATGGTCCGGCCCGAAGCTCGCCGGCAGGAGCTCGTCGAGTGTGAAGCTGCGGCGCGGCCCCTCCGGCCCGGCGATGTGGATGGGCGTGCCGGGCGCGGCGAACTCGCGGATGCGCTGGCGGCAGCCGCCGCAGGGGGTGACGAGCGCGTCCCCGTCGCCCACCACCATCACGGCCGCGATGGCGCGCTCCCCCGCCAGGGCCATGGCGGCGATGGCGCCGGCCTCGGCGCAGGAGCCCTGCGGGTAGGCGGCATTCTCGACGTTGCAGCCCGGGAAGATGCGGCCCGACGGCGTCAGCACGGCGGCGCCGACCCGGAAGCGCGAATAGGGCGCGTAGGCATTCTCCTGCGCGGCGCGCGCCGCCGCGAACAGGTCCTCGATGACGGCCATCACCGCTCCTTGGTGTAGGGGATGCCGCCCGCCCGCGGCGGCACCGCCCGGCCGATGAAGCCTGCGAGAAGCACCACGGTCAAGAGATAGGGCAGCGCCTGGATGGCCTGGACCGGGACTTCGCCGATGCCCGGCAGCACCGTGCCCTGCAGCCGGATGGCGGCGGCATCGAGGAAGCCGAACAGGAAGCAGGTCGCCAGCGCCGGCCAGGGCCGCCATTTGGCGAAGACCAGCGCGGCGAGCGCGATGAAGCCCTTGCCGGCCGTCATGCCGGTGAGGAAACCGGCGGCCTGGCCGACCGACAGGTAGGTGCCGGCGAAGCCGCAGAGCACGCCCGCGATGAGCACGGCGGCGTAGCGGATGCCCCGCACCGAGACGCCGGCCGTGTCGACCGCCGCGGGGTTCTCGCCCGTGGCCCGCAGCCGGAGTCCGAACCGGGTACGGTAGAGCACGAAGGCCGTCAGCGGCACGGCCGCGAGGGCGAGATAGGTCAGGACGTCGTGGCCCGAAACGAGGTCGCGGTAGAGCGGCCCCAGCACCGGCACGGCGCGCACAGCCTCGGCCCCCGGCCAGGCGATGTCGCCGAAGCGCGAGGCGGGCGCGGTGAGCTGCGGGGTGCGGCCGCCCTGGCCGTACCAGGCGTTGCCGACCGCGGCCGTGAGCCCCGCCGCCAGCATGTTGACGGCGGCGCCCGAGACGATCTGGTTGCCCCGCGCGTCGATGGAGGCGAAACCGTGGGCCAGGGCGAAGGCCAGCGAGGCCGCGATGCCGGCCGCCAACCCCACCGCCGCGCTGCCGGACGCGTCCGCGGCGGCGGCGGCGGCGAAGGCGGCCGCCAGCATCTTGCCTTCGAGGCCGATGTCGAAGATGCCGGCGCGCTCGGACCAGAGCCCGGCCAGGCAGGCGAAGATCAGCGGCACCGACAGGCGCAGGCTGGAGGCGAGGATGAGGGCCGCGGCCGCGACGGCATCCGCCATCACGGGATCTCCCCGCCGGGTTCGGCGACGCGGGGCGGCAGGCTGGTCTCGCCCGTGTCGCGCGGCCGGAGGCCGGCGTCGAACAGCCGGGCGAGGCCGCGGCGGAACAGCCCTTCGAGGGCGCCGGCGAAGAACACCACCAGGCCCTGCACCACCACGATCATGTCGCGCGTCACCTTGGGCTCGTCGAAGGCGAGTTCGGCGCCGCCCTGGTAGAGCATGCCGAACAGGAACGAGGCCAGCACCACGCCGAGCGGGTGGCCCCGGCCCATCAGCGCCACCGCGATGCCGACGAAGCCGTAGCCGGAGGTGAAGTCGAGCAGCAGGCGGCCCTGCACGCCCATGATTTCGTTGACCGCCACGCCGCCGGCGAGCGCGCCCGACAGCGCCATGGCCAGCACGGTGACGCGGGCCGGCGAGATGCCGCCGTAGACGGCCGCCTGCGGGTTCTGCCCGACGGTGCGGATCTCGTAGCCGGTGCGGGTGCGCCACACGAAGACCCACACGGCGAGCGCGCAGGCGAGCGCCAGGACGAAGCTGAGGTTCAGCGGCGTCGTCGGGGCCGCGATCCCCACCGCGGCCAGCACGGACTGCAGCGAGGGCACGATGGCGGCGGGCGGGAAGGCCGCCGATTCGGCCTGCATGTCGCCCGTCGGCCGCAGCAGGTTCACCAGCACGTAGGCCATCAGGGTCGAGGCCAGGAAGTTGAACATGATGGTGGTGATGACGATGTGGCTGCCGCGCCGCGCCTGCAGCACGGCCGGCACGGTGGCCCAGGCGGCGCCGAAGGCGGCGGCCGCCGCGATGCCCGCCGGGATCACCAGCCAGGGCGGCAGGGCGCCGCCGTGCAGGCACACGAGCGCGCAGCCGAGCCCCCCGATATAGGCCTGCCCGTCGGCGCCGATGTTGAACAGGCCGCCCTGGAAGGCCAGGCTCACGGCCAGCCCCGTGAAGATGAAGTCGGTGGCGTAGTAGAGCGTGAAGCCCAGGCCCTCGCCGGAGCCGAGGCTGCCGCCGACGAGTTCGCGCAGGGCGTTCCACGGATCGACCCCGATGGCGCCGAGCACGAGGCCGCCCGCCAGGAAGGCGGTGGCGACGCTGAGCAGCGGCACGAGCACGATGTCGGCCCAGGCCGGAAGGGTGCGGGCGGCGCTCAGGCGCGCCTCCCCGGCCCTGCGGGGCGCGGCCGCGCGCGACCGATGCCGCTCATGCGGGCAGCACCAGGTTGCCGGCGGGGTCGAGCGGGAAGAAGGGGTTGTGGGCCAGTTCCCAGATGTGGCCGTCCGGGTCGGCGAAATAGCCCGAATAGCCGCCCCAGAAGGCCGTCTCGGGGGCCTTGAGCACCCGCGCGCCGGCCGCCAGCGCCTTGGCGAAGGCGGCGTCCACGGCGTCCGGGCTGGCGAGGTTCTGGGCGAGCGAGATCCCCGGGAAGCCCGGCTGCGGGTCGACCACGGCCGCGTCGGCCGCCAGCGCCGCCCGGCCGAAGAGCGACAGCGCCATGCCGTTCATCTGGAAGAAAGCCACGTCGTCGCCCTGGCTGGCGCTCGACGCCGTCCAGCCCAGCGCCTCGTAGAAGCGCCGCGCCGTCGGCACCGAGGCCACGCCGAGCGTCACGATGGTGATGCGCTGGTCCATCAGGAGACCCCGCGCCGTGGCGGCTTCGGTGTCGCGTCCGTGTGTCGTGTCATGCTCGCCTTCGACGCCCTCATGGCTCGGCCGCCCCGGCCGTCCCGTCCTCGACGCCCGCCATCATCAGGCCGAGCGCGCTCACGATGGCGGGGTCGTCGGCGGCGCCGGGCGGCGGCCGACGCCGCCCGGTGATCCGCCCGCCGCACATGACGAGGATCAGGTCGCCGAGAGCCAGCACCTCGTCGAGTTCCACCGACACGACCAGGATGGCAACCCCCCGGTCGCGCAGCGCCACGAGGCGGCGGTGGATGAATTCGATGGCGCCGATGTCGACCCCGCGGGTCGGCTGGCCGCAGAGCACGATGCGGGGCTCGCGCTCCATCTCGCGGGCCAGCACGATCTTCTGCTGGTTGCCGCCGGAGAAATTCGCGGTCTTGAGCCGCGGCGCCGCCGGGCGGACGTCGTAGTCGGCCATCTTGCGCGCCATGTCGCCGAGCACGGCCCGCCGGCTGAGGAAGGGCCCGCGGCCGAACCGCGGCTCGCGGTGGATGCCCAGGATGGCGCTTTCCGCGGCCTCGAACGCCGTGACCAGCCCCATGCGGTGCCGATCCTCCGGGATGTGGACGAGGCCGAGGCGGCCGAGGGCGCGCGGCGCGCGGTCGGCGGGCGCGACGGGGCGGCCGTCGATCAGGATCTCGCCCCCCGCCAGGGGGCGGAGGCCGGCCAGGACTTCGAGGAGTTCCGACTGGCCGTTGCCCGCCACGCCGGCGAGGCCGGCGATCTCGCCGGCATGCAGCGTGAACGACACGTCGTCGAGCAGCTTGACGCCGTGGGCGTCGATCGCCGTGACGTTGCGGGCCTCGAGGCGCGGCGGCCCGGGCCGGGCCGGGCTCCGCGCCACCGTGAGGGCGACGCGGCGACCCACCATGGCGTCGGCGAGCCGCGCCGGCGTGGTGGCGGCCGTGTCCACGGTCTCGACGATCGTGCCCCGCCGCATCACCGACACGCGGTCCGTCACCGCCATGATCTCGCGCAGCTTGTGGGTGATCAGCACCACGGTGACGCCCTGGCGCCGCAGCGTGCGCAGCATGTCGAAGAGGCCGTCCGCCTCGGCCGGCGTCAGCACGGCCGTGGGCTCGTCGAGGATGAGCACGTCGGCGCCGCGCAGCAGCGCCTTCACGATCTCGACGCGTTGCTGCAGGCCGACGCCGAGGTCGCCGACGCGGGCGTCGGGGTCCACGGCGAGGCCGTAATCGCGCGCCAGCCCCGCCATGCGGGCGCGGATCCCGGCGGCGCCGCGCCGCAGCAAGGGCCCGCCCTCGGCGCCCAGCATGACGTTGTCGAGCACGCTCAGCGTGTCGACCAGCATGAAGTGCTGGTGGACCATGCCGATGCCGTGGCGGATGGAATCGCGCGAGGAGGCGATGCGGACCGGCCGGCCCTTGACGCGGATCTCGCCGGCATCGGCCTCGTAGAAGCCGTAGACGATGGACATCAGCGTCGACTTGCCGGCGCCGTTCTCGCCCACGATGCCGTGGATCGTGCCGGCCGCCACCGACAGGTCGACGTCCCGGTTGGCCTGCACCGGGCCGAAGCTCTTGGCGATGCCGACGAGGTCGAGCGCCGGGGCGGTCACGCGGGCCGGGCCTCGATGCGGAGCGGAAGCGGATCCGCCGACGGCGAAAGCGCTCGGGCGGCACCGGGTCGCGGCCGCGCCTCGGGCGTCCGGGTGCGGGACGGCGTGCTCATCGGCCTCGGATGGTTCAGACGCCGAGACCGTATCGAACGCGTGCCCGGATGCCCCCTGAAAACATCGGAAAAGCTCCCTTGGTTTTCGAGCAGAAGGGCATCCATTCACCGGCGCTCAGCTGGGGCAGGCGTTGTCGGCCATATAGTCGTGCACGCTGATCTTGCCCGATTCGATGTCGTCTGCCGCGGCCTTGGCGGCCTTGAGCATGTCGGGGGTCAGCAGGCTCTTGTTGTACTGGTCCTGGGCGTAGGAGACGCCGTCCTCCTTGAGGCCCAGCACCAGGATGCCGGGCTTCCAGGTGCCGGCCTTGGCGGCCTTGAACGTGTCCTCCACGGCGACGTCGACGTGTTTCAGCATGGAGGTCAGGACGTGGCCGGGGAACAGGCCGTTCTGGTCGGAATCGACGCCGATGCCCAGTTTGCCGGCATCCGCTGCGGCCCGCAGCACGCCCACGCCGGTGGCGCCGGCCGCGTGGTAGATGACGTCCGCGCCGCGGTCCATCTGCGACTTGGCGAGTTCGCCGCCCTTCACCGGGTCGGTCCAGGCGGCGCCGGTCGTGCCGGTCATGTTCTGCAGCACCTCGACCTTCGGGTCGGCGTATTTGGCACCCTGGACGTAGCCGCAGGAGAACTTGTGGATCAGCGGGATGTCCATGCCGCCGACGAAGCCGATCTTGCCGGTCTTGGACGCCTTGGCGGCGAGCAGCCCGACCAGGAACGAGCCCTCGCCCTCCTTGAACAGCACCGACTGGACGTTGGGTTTGTCGACCACGGCGTCGACGATGACGAACTGCGTCTTGGGGAACTCGGCCGCCACCTTCTCCATGGCGCTGGCCTGGCTGAAGCCGATCGCCACGATGGGCGTCATGCCGTCCTTGGCGAACTTGCGCATGGCCTGCTCGCGCTGGGCGTCGTTCTGGATCTCGAAGTCGCGGAACGAGACCCCGGTCTCCTTCTTGAACTTCTCCGCGCCGTCGAAGGCCCCCTCGTTGAAGCTTTTGTCGAACTTGCCGCCGATGTCGTAGATCAGGGCCGGCTTGATGTCGGCGGCCAGGGCCGCCCCCGAGACCAGGAGGCTGGCGCTCGCCAGAAGTGCCGCAAACCTGCCCGTCGCCATGGTGACTTCCCTCGCGTGGCCCGCCCCGTCGGGGCCGTCTCGCGCCGAGCATTGCACGCCGCGTGCCGTGCGGGAAGCCGGGACATGCGGGCCGGCGGTCGGCGGCTCGGTCGGGCCGATCCGGCTCAGGACGCGGCAGGCCGGGGATGCCCGGTCGGCTCTCCGCCCTCGGGCGCCCCGGCGCGCGGGCCGGAGGCGCCGCCCGCGCGAAAGAAGCGCAGCGCGAAGACCCGGATGGCCGACGACAGGTTGGCGTCGCCTCGCCCCCTGTCGATCTCGGACACGAGCGCGGCGAGCGACAGGCCGCGCGCCCGGGCGATCTCGGCGAGGGCGGTCCAGAAATCATCCTCGAGCGACACGCTGGTGCGGTGCCCCGCGATGCTCAGGGACCGCTTGGCGACGGTCGCCGCCGCTTCAGTCGGTCGGTCCATCGCCGGGCGCCTCGATGCGGTGCCGGTCGAGCGCCGCGTCGCGGCGCGCCCGTTCCTCGGCGGCGCCGGCCCGCTCGACCGCGGAGCGGCCGGAGGCCGCGCGATTGCGGGACGCCTCCTCGGCCCTGACGAGCCGGTCCCGCGCCTTGCGGGCGCGCCGGAGGTTGACGACCTCTCCCACGGGCGGCCTCCCGGCGGCTCAGGGCTTCTTGCGGAAGGCGTCGATGGAGACGACCTTGGTGCCGGCGCCCTTGTCGGTGCCGCCGCCCTTGTCGTCCTCCTCCTCGTCCTCGACCTTGGCGAGCACGGGTTTCGGCTTGTCGGCCTTGGGTTTGTCGGCGGCCCTGTCCTTGCGATCCTCGCCCTTGGGGGTGCCGTCGCCGATCCGGGCCGGCAGGTTGGTGTCGACGGTGGCGAGCGCGCGCAGCCCCTTCGGAGCCTCGGCCAGGGCGGGCCGGGGCGTCTCCGCGCCCGGCTTGGCGGAACCCTCCGCCGCGCCGTCGCCGTCCTTGACGTCGAACTTCAGCCCGAAGGTGACCGAAGGGTCCTGGAACATGGTGATGGCGGCGAAGGGGACGAAGAGCCGCTCGGGCATGTTGTTGAACGAGAGCCCGACCTCGAACCCCGCCTCGGTGACGGTCAGCCCCCAGAACTGGTGCTGCAGGATGACCGTCATCTCGTCCGGATAGCGCTCGCGCATGCGGTTGGACAGGCGCAGGCCGGCCGTGGCGGTCTTGAAGGTGATGAAGAAGTGGTGCTCGCCCTGCAACCCGTTGCGGGCGACGTCGGTCAGGACCTGACGCACGACCCCGCGCAGGGCGTCCTGGACGAGCAGGTCGTAACGGATCAGGTCGGCCATCGTGTTCCACCGGCTGGGCAAACGGGACAAGCATAGCGCCGTGCCGGGGCGCCCGACCCGCCCGCGAGCATGACCTCGACGGCGGGTTCCGGACGGTGCGCGCCTGCGAGGCGGTCCGGCGACGGCGCGTGACATGCGGGTTTCGACGACGGAACGGCGGAAGGCGGCGATGCGTCCCGACCCTTGGCCTGTCCCGGATCGCCCGATCCGACGTCACGGGGAGATGATAATGGCGGGGTCCGCCGAAGTCCAGGGTTCGGCCGAGGGGCTTCGGACAAGGGGCTTCGGACAAGGGGCTTCGGCCGAAGCCGTGCGGCTCCCTCTCGGTTCGCTCGTCCGCACCGCCGTCGATGCGATGCGCCGTCCCTGGCGCCGCACTCGGCGGCCGCGCCGCGATGCCATCCTGGCTCCGCCCGGGCGGATGTCGCCACCCCGGCCAGGCCCCGAAGGCGGATCCCGACACGTCTGCCCGCCACATCACCCGCGCGCGGCGCGGGTGATGTGGCGGGCCGGGATCGACGGCCCGGGCGAACGTCGGCAGGATGGCGAGCGCTGGCGCAAGATGGAGGTTACGACATGCTGTTCCCCGAACGTTTCCGCGACCGCACCGCCATCGTGACGGGAGGCGCCTCCGGCATCGGGCTCGACCTCGCCGCCCGGCTCGCCGCCGAGGGCGCCACGGTGTCGCTGTGGGACCTCGACGCGGGCGTGCTGGCGGAGGCCAAGGCCAAGGCCGGCGCCCACCACACCCGGGCGCTCGACATTTCGGACGCCGGCGAGGTCGCCCGGGCCATGGACGAGAGCGTGGCGGCCCTCGGCGGGACGCTCGACGTGCTGGTCTGCAGCGCCGGCATCACGGGCCCCAACACCCCGGTGCGCGACTATCCGGTCGACGCCTGGCGGCGGGTCATCGACGTCAACCTCAACGGCCTGTTCTACTGCAACCGGGCCGCCGTACCCGTGATGGAGCGCGGCGGCTACGGGCGCATCGTCAACATCGCCTCCGTCGCCGGCAAGGAGGGCAACCCCACGGCCTCGGCCTACAGCGCCTCGAAAGCCGGGGTGATCGGCTTCACGAAGTCGCTCGGCAAGGAGCTGGCCAAATCGGACATCCGGGTCAACTGCGTCACGCCGGCCGCGGTGCGCACCGCCATCTTCGACCAGATGTCCCAGGCCCACATCGACTTCATGCTGTCCAAGATCCCGCTCGGCCGGTTCGGCGCGATCGCGGAGGTGACGGCCCTGGTGGCCTGGCTGGCCAGCGCGGAATGTTCCTTCAGCACCGGCGCGGTCTTCGACGTGTCCGGCGGACGCGCCACCTACTGACCCGTCCGGCGCGTCGCCCGGCGCTCCGAACGCCGAGGCGATGTCAGCCGCGCCCCGCAGCGGTCTGCCCGGAACCGAGCGGACCCGTGCTGGCCCGCATGACGCGCTCGAACGGCAGGATCCTGGCCGGCTCGGCCGTCGTCCGGCCCTCGATCCGCGCCGTGACGGCCTCGACGGCGGCCCGGCCCATGGCGAAGCGGGGCTGGCGGATGGTGGTGAGCGCCGGCGACCCCACGGCCGCGAAATCGATGTCGTCGAAGCCCACCACCGACAGCTCGCCCGGCACCGACACGCCCGCAGCCGCGAGGGCATGGACAGCGCCGATCGCCATCTCGTCGTTGGCGGCGAAGATCGCGGTCGGACGATGGGGCCAGGACAGGATGTCGGCCGCCGCCGCCTGACCGGAGCCGATCGACCAGTCGCCCGTCGCCGTGCCCAGCAGGTCGCAGCCGCGCTCGCGCGCGCCTTCGGCGAAGCCCTGCTCCCGCAGCGTCGTCAGGCCGTTCGCCGCCGGGCCGGCGATATGGCCGAGCCGGCGATGGCCGAGGTCGGCCAGAAGATGGGCGACGTCGCGCCCCGCCGCCCGGTTGTCGATGCCGACGAAGGGGATCGAGGGATCGTCGACGTGCTCGCTCAACGCCACCACCGGCGCCCGCATGAGCCGCGCCCGCGCGGGCGAGCCGTGCGGGAACGGCACCCGGCCGTCGATCAGGATCATGCCGTCGACCGTGCCGGCGTCGAGCTGCCCGGCATAGGCGTCGGCTAACGTCGCGTCCGAACCGGTGTCGCCGATCAGCAGCACGCGACCGCCCTCCCGTGCGCCTTCCTCGATGCCTTTCAGCACGAGCGAGAAGAACGGGTTGCCGATGTCGGGCAGCAGCACGAGCAGCATGCCGGACGACCTTTTGCGCAGGGACCGGGCGCTGAGGTTCACCGTGTACTGGAGTTCGGCGCTGGCGTCGGCGATGCGCCGCAGCGTGTCGGGCGACAGCTTGTCGGGGTTCGAGAAAGCCCGGCTCACCGTGGTGAGCGCCACGCCGGCGCGCTCTGCCACCTCGCGCATCGTGGCCGGACCGACCTTGCCCCGCATCCCATGCCTCCTGCCGCACCGCCAAGCTACTGCGCTTACGAGCGCAGGACGACCGAAAATGAAACCGTTACCATTCAGCTGTTGACGGCTTATGAAACCGGTTTCATAAGGGATCGCGACAACCGGACCCAAGTCCGGGCGAAACACCGCGACGGATGCGGCATCGGGGGAGAAGACGCCATGGCGCGTTGGAGGCTCGCCTACCACGCCAATTGCTGGGGGCCGCTCGGAGGCGACGCCGTCGGGGTGACGTCGATTTCCCGCCTGGGCTACCGGACGTTCGGCGACATGGCTGCCGCGGCGCGCGACATCGCCGACGCCGGCTACGAGGGGATCGAGCTCTTCGACGGCAATGTGCTCGACGGCGAAGCCGACGGCTTTTCCGCTCTTCGCCGGACCCTGACGGACACCGGCCTGTCGCTCGTCGCCGTCTACAGCGGCGCCAATTTCATCTTCCCCGACGTGCTGCCCGAAGAGCTGCATCGCATCGCGCGGGCCGCCGACGCCGCGCGGGCGCTGGGCGCCGAGCATCTGGTGGTGGGCGGTGGCGCCCGGCGGTTCGACGGCACCCGCGACGCCGACTACGACGCGCTGGCTGCCGGGCTCGACCGCGTGGTCGAGATCGCCCGGGCGCGGGGCCTCGCCGCCCATTACCACCCGCACCTGTCGACGATCGTCGAGACGCCCGAGGAGGCGCGCCGGATCTTCGCCCGCACCGGCATCGGCTTCTGCCCCGACACGGCGCATCTCGCCGCCGCGGGCGGCGATCCCGCCGCCCTGGTGCGCGAGCACGCCGATCGCATCTCCTACGTCCACCTCAAGGGGTGGCGGCGCCAGCCCTTCGCCTTCACGCCGGTCGGGACCGGGGATTGCGACAATGCCGCGGTGATCCGGGCGCTCGGCGAGATCGGCTACGCCGGCTGGATCTGCAACGAACTCGACGCCTGGCCCGATCCGGCCGAGGGCGCACGGCAGAGCCGGGCCTTCGTGGACGGCGAGATGGCGGCGCTCTGAAGCCGCCGAACCAGAACCATAAAGGGAGACGACGCATGCGCCACCACCGGCTTCTCGCCACCACTGCGCTCGGGCTCGCGCTCGCCCTGTCGGCTTCCGGCGCAGCCCGCGCCGCCGACGCGGCCGCGGCCCTCACGGCCGTCGGCGACCACGTGATGAGCCTCGGGCCCAACGGCGAGAAGCCGGAGCCGGCCTCCTCGGTCTCGCTGACCGACGGCGAACTCGCCGCCATCAAGGGCAAGCACGCCAGGGCCGCCATCGTGATGCACTACGCCGGCAACGACTGGTCGCAGGCACAGATCCAGGGCCTCAAGGCCGAGTTCGCCAAGATGGGGATCGACGTGATCGCCGTCACCGACGCGGGCTTCAAGCCCGACAAGCAGGTCAGCGACATCGAGACCGTGCTGGCGCAGAAGCCCGACATCATCGTGTCGATCCCGAGCGACCCCACCGCCACCGCCAACGAGTACAAGGCGGCCGCCGCGGCCGGCGTGAAGCTCGTCTTCATGGACAACGTGCCGAAGGGCATGAAGGCGGGGGTGGACTACGTCAGCGTCGTGTCGGCCGACAATTACGGCAACGGCGTCGCTTCCGCGCTGCTGCTCGGCCAGGCGATGGGCGGCAAGGGCGACGTCGGCCTCATCTATCACGCGGCCGACTTCTTCGTGACGAAGCAGCGCTACGACGCCGTGAAGAAGACCCTCGCCGAATCCTTCCCCGACATCCACGTGGTGGCGGAGCAGGGCATCGGAGGCCCCGACTTCGCGGGCGACGCCGAGAAGGCGGCCGGCGCCATGCTGGTGAGCCACCGCTCCATCAAGGGCATCTGGGCGGTGTGGGACGTGCCGGCCGAGGGCGTGGTCGCGGCGGCCTCGACCAACGGCCGCGACGACCTGATCGTCACCAACTGCGACCTCGGTGAGAACGTCGCCATCACCATGGCGTCGGACGGGGTCATCAAGGGCCTGTCGGCCCAGCGCCCCTACGACCAGGGCGTCACGGAGGCGATGCTGGCCGGCTACGGGCTGCTGGGCAAGGCGGCGCCGGCCTACGTGGCGCTTCCCGCCCTGCCGGTCACCAAGGCCAACCTCGCCGAGGCCTGGAGCCAGGTCTACCACCAACCCGTCACGGCGAAGATCAAGAAGAGCATGTGAGGCGGCGCCGGCCCTGCTTCCGCACGGAAGGAGGGCCGGCAGGATTTCCCCATACCGAGACGTCCCCATGACCGCGACAGCCCTCCCCGATGCCGTCCGCATGACCGACGTTTCGAAACATTTCGGCGGCGTGCGGGCCCTCGACGGCGTCAGCCTCGACGTGCGGCCCGGCGAAGTCCACGCGCTGCTCGGCGAGAACGGCGCCGGCAAGTCCACCATCCTGAAGATCCTGCGCGGCGTGCAGCCGCCGACCTCCGGCGCGGTGGCGATCGGCGGGGTGCCGCTCACCACCTTCACGGCCGAGGCCGCGCGCGCCGCGGGCGTCGCCATGGCGTTCCAGGAGATGAGCCTCGTGCCGACGCTCACCGTCGCCCAGAACGTCTTCCTCGACCGGGAGATCAAGCGCGGCGCCCTGATCGACGACCGGGCGCTGATCGCCAGCAGCCGGAAGCTGTTCGCCGCCATGGGGGTCGACATCGACCCGACCCGGCGCGTCGCCGACATCCCCGCCGGGCACCGCCAGCTCACCGAGATCGTCAAGGCGACCTCCCAGCCCTGCAAGGTCCTGGTGCTCGACGAGCCGACGACGGCGCTGTCGGTCGACGAGGTGACGCGGCTGTTCGACTACGTGCGCCAGCTCCGCTCGCGCGGGGTCGCGATCGTCTACGTGTCGCACCGCATGGACGAGATCTTCCGCATCGCGGACCGTGCCACGGTGCTGCGCGACGGGGTGCACGTCGTCACGGCGCCGCTCGCGGACTTCACGCTCGACAGCATGATCGCCGCCATCATCGGCCGGCGCTCGCGCGGCTTCTCCGATGTGGCGCGGGGCGCGGCCGCGGTCGGCGAGGCGCTGCTCGAGGCCCGGGGCCTGTCGGGCGCGGCGAAGCCGCGAAACGTCGATCTCGCGCTGCACCGCGGCGAGGTCGTCGGCGTGGCGGGGCTGCTCGGCTCGGGCCGGTCGTCCTTGGCGCGGCTGCTCTGCGGTGTGCAGCCGGCTGCCTCGGGCGAGATCCGCGTCAGGGGGCGGCCCGTCACCATCGCGAGCCCGCGCGACGCGATCAGAGCCGGCATCGCGCTGGTGCCGGAGGACCGCGCCCGCCAGGGCTTCGTGGCCTTCCACTCGGTCGAGAACAACATCGCCCTGCCGAACCTCGGCGCGGTGTCGAAGGGCGGCCTCGTCGATCGCGGCCGGGTGGCGGCGCTCGCCGAGGCGGCGATCAAGCGGCTGCGCATCAAGACGGATTCGCGCCGTGCCGCGGTCAGGACGCTGTCCGGCGGCAACGCCCAGAAGGTCGTCATCGCGAAGTGGCTCGCCACCGAGCCGGACGTGCTCATCCTTGACGAGCCCACGGCGGGCATCGACATCGGCTCGAAGTCCGAGATCGTGACGCTGATCCGCGACCTCGCCCGCTCCGGCAAGGCCGTGCTGGTCCTGTCCTCCGAACTCCAGGAGCTGCTGGCCGCCTGCGACCGCATCCTGGTCATGTCGGACGGGCGCGTGGTGCGCGACATCGCCCGCCACGAGCTCGACGATCCGGAGAACCCGGACCCGGTCGACGCCCTCCAGCACGCCGAACAGAAGCTCAACCAAGCCATGCAGGAAGCCCGGGGAGGGCCCGACCGATGACCGACGCCGCAGCCGTTCCCGCCCGCAAGGGGCCATCGCCGCTGGCCGCCTGGCGCGAGTTCATCATCTACATCGGCTTCGTGGTGATCTTCGCCGTCTTCGCCGCCACGCTGGGCGACCGGGGCTTCCTCGACCCCAACAACCTCCTGAACATCGTGCGCCAGACCGCCATCATCGCGGTCGTGTCGGTCGCCATGACGTTCGTGCTCGGGACGGCCGAGATCGACCTGTCGGTGGGCGCCGTCGCGGGCCTGGCCTCGGTCGCCACCGCCATGGGGATGGACCACTTCGGGGTCGCGGGCGGCATCCTGTGCGGCATCGGCACGGGCGTGGCGGTGGGCGCGGTCAACGGCTGGCTCACCACCGGCATCGGCATCCCGTCCTTCCTGACGACGCTGGCCATGATGGGCATCGCGCGCGGCGTCGCCATGTGGATCAGCGCCACGGCGGCGATCCCCATCCTGGACAAGCCCTATGCGGCGGTGTTCGGCGGCGGCAACCTCGGCCCGGTGCCGAGCCTGCTGCTGTGGATGGTCGCCGTCGGCGCGGTCGGGCATGTGGTGCTGCGGCGGACCACCTTCGGGCGGCGCGTGCTGGCGACGGGCGGCAACGAGACCTCGGCGCGCTATTCGGGCGTCGACACGGCTGCGATCAAGTTCAAGGTGCTGATGCTGTCGTCGGTCGCGGCGGCGCTGGCCGGCATGCTCTACGCGGGCCGCCTCCACTCGGGCCGCTTCCAGTTCGGCGAAGGCGACGAGCTGTCGGTCATCGCCGCGGCGGTGCTGGGCGGCACCAGCCTGTTCGGCGGGGCCGGCACGGTGGTGGGCTCGATCATGGGCGCGCTGCTGATCGGCCTCATCAACAACGGCCTCGTGCTGATGGGGCTGGAATTCTCGCAGCAGCTCATCGCGCGCGGCGCCATCATCATCGTCGCGGTGGCGATCAGCCAGACCCGCAAGCGCTGACGACCTTCCTCCCGTCCGATCCTTCTCTCCCCACGAGCCGGAGCCATCATGCCCGACACGTTCTTCGACCCCCACCAGCGCTCGACGATCGAGGCCGCCATGGCGCGCATCATCCCGACGGACGACACGCCCGGCGCCCGCGAGGCGGGCTGCATCGATTTCCTCGAGCGCACCCTGTCGGGCCTCGACTACCTGTTCGCCAAGCCCGACGGTTCCGGCTTCGAGGTGCTGGAGGGCCGCAGCGCGCGGGCGTGGCAGACGCGCCTCGACATCATGCGGACCAAATACGCCGACGGCATCCGCGACCTCGACGCGCGCGCCGAAGGCCTCGGCGCGCGCGACTTCGCGAGCCTCGATCCCGAGCGGCAGGACGAGGTCCTGCGCGCCGTCGAGCGCGACGCGGCTGCCGCCCCCACCACCGCGACGGTATCGACCGGGCTCGCCGGTCCCGTGTCGGCCGAGCCGGCGCTGCAGCAGACCTCGACCGAGACCGACCTCGACTTCCTGCCGCTGCTCGTCACCCACACGCGCCAGGGCTTCTACGCGGACCCGATCTACGGCGGCAACCGCGGACGGGTCGGCTGGGACGTGATCGGCTTTCCCGGGCCGGCCTCCCTGAAGGCGGTGCACGACGGCACCTACACGACGTTGCGCTACTTCGCCGAGGGCGAGGCCGAGAAGGTCAAGGAATTCCACGATGGCCTTTGAAACCAAGCCGCGACGGGCCGACGTCTGCATCATCGGCGCGGGTGCCTCGGGCGCCGCCGCCGCCAAGGTCCTGTGCGAGGCCGGCGTGAAGGTGGTGGCCCTGGAGAAGGGCCCGTGGCGCCGGCGGGAAAGTTTCGGGGGCGATGAACTCGCCAACATCAACCGCTACAACCTGTGGCCGGACCCGCTCCTCAACCCGCGCACTTGGCGCGAAACCGAGGACGATGCGGCGCGCGAGGAGATGTTCTGCCCCGTGCCGCAGATGGTGGGGGGAGGCACGGTCCACTGGCAGGGCTGGCTGCCGCGCTTCACCGCCGACGACTTCCGCATGCGGACGGTCGCGGGCGACCTGCCGGGCGCATCGCTGGCCGACTGGCCCATCACCTACGACGAGCTCGAACCCTATTACCTCAAGGTCGAGTGGGCCTTCGGCGTGTCGGGCGAGGCCGGCGCCAACGCCTTCGAGTCGCACCGCTCCGGCGGCTATCCTTGTCCCCCCATGCCGGTGTCGCGCTACGCGCAGAAGTTCCGGCAGGGTTGCGACGCGCTCGGCTGGAACTCCTTCCCGACCCCGCAGGCGGCCCTGTCGCGCCCCTTCAACGGACGGCGCGCCACCGTGGTGTCGGCCTTCGCGCAGCAGCACGGCGACCCGACGGGGACGCGGTCCTCGGCGCTCAACGTCTTCGTGCCGGACGCGGTCGCGACCGGCAATTACGACCTGAGACCGAACAGCACCGTCGGCGAGTTGGTGCTCGACGGCGACGGCAGGATCCGGGCCGCCGTCTACCAGGACGAGGACGGCGGCGTGTTCGAGCAGGAAGCCGACGTCTTCATCCTCGCCTGCGGCGCCATGGAGACGGCGCGCCTGATGCTGCTGTCGCGCTCGGGACGCTTTCCGAACGGCCTCGCCAACGATTCCGACCTCGTCGGCCGCAACGTCACGTTCCACGAATATTCGGCGGCCGTGGGCCTCTACGACGACCCCGTCTATGCCTGGGCCGGGGGCGGCTATGTCAGCGCCTCGACGTTCCAGCACTACGGCCACGACGCCGCGCGTGGCTTCGTCAGCGGTGGGCATATCGCCGTGGCGGGCGTCGGCATCCCGCTGCCCATCAACTGGCGCCTGCCCGGCACGCCAGCCTGGGGTGCGGAAGCCAAGCGCATCGACCGCGAGCATTACTCGCACTCCCTCGCCGTCGCCATGGTGCTGCACGACATGCCCCAGCATTCCAACCGCATCGACCTCGACGACAGCCTCGTCGACGCCTGGGGGCTGCCGGTGGCCCGCACCACGTTGAAGCCTCACGCCAACGACCTCGCGCAAGGCCGCTACCTCATCGACCGCGGCGCCGACATCTTGGAAGCCAGCGGCGCCCGATCCGTGACAAAGGTCTACGCCGACCGGGTGACGGGCAATTGTTCGCACCAGCACGGCACGGCGCGGATGGGCGACGACCCCGATACGTCGGTGCTCGACCGCTGGTGTCGCGCCCATGCGGTGCCGAACCTTTATGCCGTGGACGGCTCGCCCTTCCCGACCGGCACCGGCGCCAACCCGACGCTGACCATCATGGCCAATGCCTGGCGCGTCGCCGAGCATATCGTGGCCCGGCGCGGCGCCCCCTCGGCGAGGACATCGTCATGACACGCCGCCACCCGAGGCTCCTCGCCGCCGCCGGCATCCACCCCGACGCCGCCGCCGCTCGCGCCATGGCCGGGTCGATCGACCGCGGCGTCCTGCAGCCGCCGCAGTGAAACGGACGGGAGCCTCCATGCCCACCACCCTGAAAGGCCCCGGCCTGTTCCTGGCCCAGTTCGCCGGCGATGCCGCCCCCTTCGACACGCTCGACGGGATCTGCGGCTGGGCGGCGGCACTCGGCTACAAGGGCGTGCAGATCCCGACCTGGGACCGGCGCCTGTTCGACCTCGCGCGCGCCGCGGAATCGCAGACCTACTGCGACGAGATCGCCGGGACGGTGGCGGCGCATGGGCTCGCCATCACCGAGCTTTCGACGCATCTGCAGGGCCAGCTCGTGGCCGTGAACCCGGCCTATGACGCGGCCTTCGACGCCTTCGCGCCCGAAAGCCTGCGGGGCGACCCGCGAGCCCGACAGGCCTGGGCGGTCGGGCAGGTGACGATGGCGGCACGGGCGTCGCGCCGGCTCGGGCTCGACGCCAGCGTCTCCTTCACGGGGGCGCTGGCCTGGCCCTTTGTCTACCCGTGGCCGCAGCGCCCGGCCGGCCTCGTCGAGACGGGCTTCACCGAATTGGCGCGCCGCTGGCGGCCGATCCTCGACGCCTATGACGAGAACGGCTGCGACCTCTGCTTCGAGCTGCATCCGGGCGAAGACGTCTTCGACGGCGCGACCTTCGAGCAGTTCCTCGAGGCGGCGGGCGGGCACCGGAGGCTCGCCATCAACTACGACCCGTCGCATTTCCTGCTGCAGGGCCTCGACTACCTCGCCTTCATCGACATCTACCACGAGCGGATCCGCGCCTTCCACGTCAAGGACGCCGAGTTCAACCCGACGGGACGGCAGGGCTTCTATTCGGGCTTCCGGCCCTGGATCGAGCGCGCGGCGCGGTTCCGCTCGCTCGGCGACGGGCAGGTCGACTTCGGCGGCATCTTCGCGAAGCTCGCGCAGCATGGCTACGCGTCCTGGGCTGTGCTCGAATGGGAGTGCTGCCTGAAGCACCCGGAGGACGGCGCGCGAGAGGGCGCGGCCTTCATCGCGGCCCACATCATTCGGGTGACGGAGCGCGCCTTCGACGACTTCGCCGGGTCGGCTCCCGACGAGGGGCGGAACCGCCGCATGCTGGGCCTCGATTGACCCGAACCGGAAGCGACATACGACCATGACAGTCAAGCACGACGGCCGGCGCATCCGGCTCGGCATGGTGGGCGGCGGCGAGGGCGCCTTCATCGGCGCCGTGCACCGCATCGCGGCGCGGCTCGACGACCGCTACGACCTCGTGGCAGGCGCGCTGTCCTCCACTCCGGACAAATCCGCCCGCTCGGCCGCGGCGCTCGGACTCGCCCGTTCCTATCCCGACTTCGCCAGCATGGCACGGGAGGAGGCCGCCCACCCCGACGGCATCGAGGCGGTGTCGATCGTCACGCCGAACCACCTCCATGCCGCCGCCTCCCACGCCTTCCTCGACGCCGGCATCCACGTCATCTGCGACAAGCCGCTGACGACGACGCTGGAGGAGGCCCGCGCCCTCGCCGACCACGCCCGCCGCTCCGGCCTCGTCTTCGCCCTCACCCACAACTACACCGGCTACCCGATGGTGCGGCAGGCCCGTGAGATGGTCCGCGCGGGGAAGCTCGGCACCCTTCGGGTCGTGCAGGTCGAATATGCCCAGGACTGGCTCGCCGAGCCCTTCGAGGACACCGGCAACAAGCAGGCGGGCTGGCGCACCGATCCCGCCAGGGCCGGGGCCGGCGGCTGCATCGGAGATATCGGGACCCATGCCTTCAACCTCGCCGCCTTCGTGACGGGCCTTGCCGCCGAGGAGGTCAGCGCCGAGCTGACCACCTTCGTGCCGGGGCGACGGCTCGACGATGACGTCAGGGCCATGCTGCGCTACGCCGGCGGCGCGCGCGGGGCGCTCTGGGCCAGCCAGGTCGCGGTGGGCGAGGAGAACGAGGTCCGACTGCGCGTCTACGGCACGGCGGGCGGGCTCGACTGGTGCCAGAGCGACGCGAACCGGCTCGCCTACACGCCGCTCGGCGGCGTCCGGCAGATCCTCACCCGCAACGGCGCAGGGGCCGGCGAGGCCAATCGGCGGGCCTCCCGCGTGCCGGCCGGCCACCCGGAAGGCTATCTCGAAGGTTTCGCCACCATCTACTCCGATGCCGCGGACGCGATCGTGGCGGCGCGGACCGGGTCGTCGGCCCCGGGCGAGCCGCCGTTTCCGTCCGTGACGGACGGCGTCGCCGGCCTCGCGTTCATCGACGCTGCCGTTCGCTCCTCGACCGCGGGAGGATCATGGACGCGGCTGGGACCGGCAAGCGCCGGCGACGAACCCGTCTGATAGGCGCGACCGCTCGCGCCGTGATGGGCGGCGAGGCTGTTTTCGCTTTGCCGACGCGCGTCGAGAGCAGTTCACGGCTTGGAACCGCCGAGGCGGTTCCGAGAAGGCCGGTGCCAGTCCAGGGACGGCTCGACACGAGCCCCGACGCCGATCGTGCCGGGCCGTCGGCCGCGCAAGGTCCGGGCACGCCACAGGTCTTTTCCGGAAAGGCTCGGCGGCCCTCGCCGGTCGCGGGGCCGACGCGAGCGCCGCGCGTCCATCAGACGGTCGCACGCCGATAGGACGCCGCCGGTTCGAGCCCTCCCGAGCCCGCGATCGGATGAACGCACACGACGACTGCCGCGACCCCCACTGCCGCGACCCCGCCGGCGAGCACGAACGCGCTGGTGAAGGCGCCCGTGCCCTGCACCAGGAGGCCCGTGACGGTCGGGCCGATGATCCCGGCACAATTGGCCAAAGCGTGGACGAAGCCCCCCACGCTGCCGATGCGGGCTCCCGGCACCGTGTCCTGGATGATGGCCCAGTATGTTCCGCCGGTGAGGTAGAGGAAGAACACCGCGCAGGACATCAGGGCCAGCGCGCTTCCGGTCGTCTCGACGAGCCCGGCGAGCGCCACCGACACGCCCGCGATGCCGAGGCAGACGCACAGGACGAGCTTGCGCGCCTGCAGCGCCCGGCCGGTCCGGCGGAAGATCGCGTCGGACAGGATCCCGCTGAGGGCGAGGCCGACGAACCCGAGAACCCAGGGCAGCACGCTGGCGAGGCTCATGTCCTTGATGCTGAGGTGACGCGCCTGCGTCAGGTAGCTCGGGAACCACGTCAGGAAGAAGAACAGGATGTAGTTGTAGCCGAAGAAGGCCATGGCGGTCGCCAGCACGGTCGGCTGGCGCAGGTAGTAGCCGAGCGGCACGGCGTCGCTCGCGGCGCTCGGTTCGACACGGTCCACCGCGATGGCGTGACGCTCGCCGTCCGAGATGGTGGGATGGGTCGCCGGCGTCTCGGACGAGACGAGCTGCCAGGCGACGAGCCAGAGAAGGCCGAGCAGGCCCGCCGCCACGAAGGCGGCTTGCCAGCCATAGGCCAGGGCCGCGAAGCCGACGATCGGGCCCGCGATGGCGCCCCCGAGCGGCGTCCCGCAATTGGCGATGCCCACCGCGCTCGCCGCCTCGCGTTTGGGGAACCAGGTGAACACGATCTTGTTGTTGGTCGCCGACAGCGGTCCTTCGCCCATCCCGAACAGGACGCGGATGACGAGGAGCGAGGCGAGGCCGGTCGCCGCGGCCGTGAGCGCACAGAAGAGCGACCAGCCGGCCATCGACGCGACGTAGACGCGCTTGCCGCCGAACCGGTCCGCCGCCCAGCCTCCCACGAAGTTGAAGACCGCGTAGCCGACGAAGAAGCTCGAGAACACGAAGCCGAGGTCGGCCGACGAGAGGCCGAGATCCTTCTGCAGCAGCGGTGCCGCCACCGACAGGGCCGACCTGTCGAGGTAGTTGATGATGCCGGCCACGAAGAGCAGCAGCAGCACCTGATGGCGTTTCTTCATGGCCTTCTCCCCTGACTGTCTTGTGGTTTTCGTGCCGTGCCCCGCCGGCTCCGGCAGCGGTCCCCGCTGCGCGTCACCGGATCCTCCGGTCACTCCCGTCGAGGCACGAAGGCGATGGCGCGGAGCGGGGAACCGGAGCCGTCCACGATGGGCAACGGCAGCGCCGCCAGCGAGCAGACCGGCGGCAGGGTGCCGAGCCGGGCGAAGTTCTCGCCGATCAGGATGCCGGCTCCGAGCAGGGTCAGGTGGGCCGGAAAGTCGGGACTGCCGAAGGGATCGACGGACAGGCAGTCGGAGCCGACGATGCGAGCCGCGCGCTCGACGAGAAGCTCGGCCGCGCCGCGCGACAGGCCCGGCCAGCCGGCCAGGAAGGCCTCGGGCTCGGCCGTCCAGAACCGATCCCACCCGAAGTGGAAGAAGACCGCGTCGCCCGGCGCGATCGGCCCGTGCTCTGCCTCCCAGGCGACGATGGCGTCGGCCGGCACGGCCGAGCAGGGTGCGAGGCCGTTGGCCGGGATGGTGACCATGCGACCGAAGAACCGCCCGAGCGGCGCCTGCGCGATCGACCAGCCGCCTTCCACGAAGTGGGACGGCGCATCGAAGTGCGTGCCCGTATGCTCGCCGAGCGAGAGCGCATGCCAGCAACTGGCGTCGCCCCGCGCCAGCGACGACATGGCGGTCTGACAGAAGTCGGGGTGCCCCGGCCACACCGGCATGCCGGAAACGAGCGGGTGAGTGAGGTCGACGAGGTCGGAGCGCCCGACGGCGTCGAGGAGCAGGTCGACCGGCTCGGGCCGGTCCGGCGGCATGGTCATGGCAACCTCAGACGGCGCGAGGGCGAGGGACGATGGCGACGATGAGGATGATCAGCGTCCCGGTGAGCAGGAACCGCACGCCTGCCTGGAAGTGGAACGTGTTCAGCATCGTCGCCATCAGGTTGAAGAACAGCGCGGCGCCCCAGATCCCCACCGCATTGGCCTGCCCGCCGGCCACGCTGGTGCCGCCCAGCACGACGACGGCGATGGATTCCATGAGGTAGGCGTCACCCATGTTGAGCGACGCCCCCCCGGTGAAGCCCGACAGGAGGAAGCCCGTCAACGCCGCGGCGGTGCCGCAGAGCATGTAGGCCAGAAGGCGGACGCGGCCGACCCGGACCCCGGCGAGGTTCGCGGCGCGCTCGCTCTGCCCGGTGGCGAGCAGGCGACGGCCGAACAGGGTCCGCCGCAGCAGCACGACGGCGACTCCCGTCAACACCATGACGGCGAGCGGCATCACCTGGACGTCGCCGATCCGAAGCGCCGTGAAGGACGACAGGACGGCAGGCGGCTTCAGGGTGGCGTCGCCGCCGAAGTTGTAGGCGAACGATTGGAAGACGAAGCTCCAGGCGAGCGTCGCGATGATGGGGGGCAGGCGCAGCGCCGTGATGGCGAGGTAGTTGAGGGCGCCCGCCACCGCCCCGACGGCGAGCGCGGCGGCCAGGCCGGGCAGGATCAGCCCGTCGCTGCCGTGCATCACCGCCATGGCGACATAGGCGGCGAGCGTCAGGACGGAGGGCACCGACAGGTCGATGTTGCCGGGGCCCGACGCGATCACCAGCATCTGGCCGGTGCCCACCACGACGCTGAAGGCCCCGAAGGCCAGGGCCGAGGCGGCGGTGGCACCGGCGCTGCCGAGGCCCGCATAGGCCGTGGTGGCGATCCACATGGCCAGGGCGACGACGAACCCGTAGGTCCAGGGCGCGAGGGACAGGCGGCCGAGGGAGCGGCGACCGGCGAGCGGGCTCATGGGGTCTTCTCCGCGACGACGACGCGACCCGCCAGCACCAGGAACAGGATCACGCCCTGCGCGCCGATCTGCCAGGTCGGCGGGACCTGGAGGAAGCTCAGCAGCGAGCCGGCCAACGACAGGGTGAGGGTGCCCACGACGGTCCCGACAGGCGACACCATCCCGCCGGTGAACGAGCCTCCGCCGAGGATCACGGCACCGACGCCGAGCAGCGTGTAGGCGGGTGCGATGTTGGCGTCGCCGGAGGTCGTGAGTCCCGTCAGGGCGAGGCCGCTGAGCACCGCCAGGAGACCGGCAGCCGCGTAGACCGCGGCCCGGATGCCGAGCAGGGACCAGCCGGCCCGCTCGACGGCCCGGGGGTTGGCGCCGGCACCCCGCAGCACGGCACCGTAGGACGAGCGCGTCACGATCAGGTGCCCCGCCCCCGCCGCCAGGGCGGCGATCCAGATCGGCAGCGGCACGAGCGGCGGCTTCCAGTTCATGAACCCATGCAGCCAGTCCGGCGCCGCGCCGCCCGGAGCCGGCAACAGGATCACCGCCGTGCCGAGCCAGATGAACGACATGCCCAGCGTCACGATGATCGAGGGCAGGCGCTGCACGTAGATGAGCAGGCCGAAACCCGCATAGGCGGCGATCGCCAGGGCGTAGATCAGCACGGCTTCGCCCGGCGCGTCGGAAAGGTAGAGGGCCGTCACGCAGGTGACGAGGCCGACGAAGCTGCCATTCGAGAGGTCGATGTCGCCCAGCATGATGACGAGCATCTGCGACAGGGCGGCGAAGACGAGCGGCGTCGCGAGCTTGAACAGCAGCGTGAAGCCGAAGTAGCTCATGGCCGAGGGGCGGATGTGGAGGATGACGGCCAGCATGGCGGCGAGTGCCAGGGCCGGCAGGCCCACCCCGATCGCATCCCGCAGCCAGGCCGGGCGCGCCGGCGCGCCGCGCCGCGCCGCGGAGGCCCGGCCGACGTCGACGGCGTCACTCATGGCCGCCTCCGAACGAGGCTTCGAGGACGCGGGACGGTTCGATCTCGGCGCCCGACAACATCGTTTCGGCACGGCCCTCGCGGAACACGTAGAGGCGCTCGCAATTGTTCAGCTCCTCGAGTTCGGTGGTGTACCAGACGAAGCATCGGCCCTTGGCGGCCTCGCTCCGGATCAGGCGGTAGACGTCCTGCTTGGTGTTGACGTCGACGCCCCGCATGGGGTCGTCGAGGAAGATGACGACGGCGTCGGAGGCCAGCGCCCGGGCGAAGAGCACCTTCTGCTGGTTGCCGCCACTGAGGCTCAGGATCGGCGTGTCGACCGAAGGCGCCTTGACCTTGAGGCGCTCCGCCCAGGTCTGGGCCAGCGCACGCTCGGCCGACCGCGACAGGAGGCCGCCGCGGCGAAGCGCGTCGAGGCTGCGGATCGTCAGGTTGTCGGCGATGGACCAGAGTGCGAAGACGCCCTCGGTGCCGCGGTCGCCCGCCACGTAGGCGACGGGATGGGGCCCGCCGCGGCCCTTGGCGTACAGGGCGCGCAGGCGCTCGCGCTGGCCGTGGCCGTCGAGCCCCGCGAACCCGATGATGTCCCCCGCCGCGGCCCTGATCGGCAGGTCTCCGGCGCCTCGCCCCGGATCGTCGACGACGAGGCCGATCGATGTCAGGCCGGTCGATGTCAGGTCGGACTTGGCGGCGCGCTCCCGCTCCCGTGGGGCCTCGATGGTCCCCATCAGGCTCACCAGGGTGGCGCGCGACAGGTCGACGATCGGCCGCTCGGCCGTGACGAGACCGTCGACCATCACCACGGCCCGGTGGCAGACCGCCATGATCTCGTCGAGGCGATGGGTGATGAGGATGCAGGCGACGCCCTCGGTCGACACCTTGCGGATGTAGGCCAGGAGCTGTTCGGCCGCCTCGTGTCCGAGCGCCGAGGTGGGCTCGTCGAGGATGACGCAGCGCAAAGGCTCGTCGGTGACGCTGAAGGCGCGGGCGATCTCCGCCATCTGCCGCGCCCCGATCGGCAGGTCGGCGACGCGCGCCCCGGCCGGGATGCCGTGGCCCGGGAAGATCGCGTCGAGCGTTTGGCCGATCACCCGCTCGGCCCGCCGGCGCCAGCCGAAGCCGCGGAGCGCGCGGTGCATCACGCGCGTGTTCTCGGCCAGGGTCAGGTTGGCGCACAGCGAGAGTTCCTGGAAGACGCAGCGCAGGCCCTGTGCCTGGGCCCGGTGCGGGCTCCAGGCCTCCACCGGGGCCCCGGCGACGGAGAAGTCGCCGCCGGTGCGCTGAACGGTGCCGGCGAGCACGTTCATGAGCGTCGACTTGCCGGCGCCGTTGTGGCCGACGAGGCCGACGACCTCGCCGGGCCCGACCGCGAAGTCCACGCCGCGCAGGGCCTGGACGGCGCCGTAGTGCTTGTGCAGGGCGCGGACCTGCACGAAGGGCGGCCCGGACCCTTCCGCCCGGGCAGCAGCACCAGCCGAGAGGAGGGCCGCCGCGCTCATTTCGGGGCCGGCACGCCGGGCAGCGGCTTGTGGTCGATGTTGGCGTCGATGATGTCGCCGGCGAGCTTCTGATCGTAGGTCGCGTTGACGACGCCGCCCTCCGGGACCTTGGCGAGCCAAGCATCGAGGTCCGGCTGATCGATGCGGAGCAGGGGCACCTCGACGAACTTGGGGACCTTCTTGCCGGCCAGGATCTGCTGGGCGACCCAGAAGGCGACCTGTGACACGCTCGGGGTCGCGCCGAGCGACATGGTCTCGTAGCCGTTCGCCTGGTGCTGCTTCTTCCAGAGCGCCAACTCGTCCTGGCGATTGCCCATGATGATGACGGGCAGCGGCCGGCCGGCGCTTTCGAAGGCCATGGCGGCCCCGTAGCCGTCGCCCCCCTGGGTCAGAACGCCATCGATCTTGGGGAGGGACGGAAGCACGCCCGAAACTTCCTTCTGGGCGACCGCGGCCGTCCAGGCGCCGTAGACCTCGTTGGCGATCTTGTAGCTCGGGTGGTCCTTCATGGCCTTCTCGACGCCGGCATGCAGCCGCTTGTCGAAGCCGTCGCCCGCCGCACCGCGGATCTCGAGCAGGTTCGCGCTCTTGTCGCCGATGCGGCCCGCGAGATAGTCGAGCTCCGCCTTGCCGTAGCTGTCGAGGTCGTAGTCGACGCGATACGCGCAGGGCTCGGTCACGCCGCTGGCGAAGGCCACCACGACGATGCCGGCATCGCAGGCATCCTTGACGACGCCGTTGAGCGCCGTGTCCGAGCCCGCCAGCACGATGATGGCGCTGTAGCCCTGCAGGATCAGGTTCTGCATCTGGGCGGCCTGCTCGGTGACCGAGTTGTTGGCGCTGACCACCGTCGTGCCCTTGATGACGTGGTCCTTGGCCGCCTGAGCGCCAGCCTCTTCGAAGCTCTTGATCATCACCTGGCGGAAGGAGTTGCCCGCATAGGAGTTGCTGAACGCGATGGTCTTGTCGCTGGTGTCGCCCTTGGCGAGCCCGTCGGCCGCGCGCGCGCCGGCCGGCATCATCGCGGTGCCGGCGAGGAGAAGGGCGCCGAGCGCGGTGCTCCCCACCGAAGTCCGTAGCTGTGCCATGGTCTGATCCTCCCTGTTGTCGTTCCGTCACCCGCCGCGCTTGTCCGCGGTCGGGCCTCGTCTCACAGCGGCAGGCCGCGCAGGCGCGACAGCGCGCGCATGGCCCCCCGAAGTTCCGCCAGACCCTTCAGGCGACCGGTCGCCGAGTAGCCCGGGTGATGTCCCGTCCGGCCGATGTCGCCGAGGAGTTCGTGGCCATGGTCGGGACGCATCGGGATACGCCAGCGCGTGTCTCCCGCCGCATGCCGGCGACCCTGCTCGTCGAGCAGCACCTCGACGAGGGCGACCATGTCGGTGTCGCCCTCGAGGTGGTCGGCCTCCATGAACGAGCCGTCCGGCTCGTTCGAGACGTTGCGCAGGTGGGCGAAGTGGATGCGCGGCGCGAACCGGCGGGCGATCGCCACGACGTCGTTGTCCGGCCCGGCCCCGAGCGATCCGCTGCACAGCGTGATGCCGTTGGCGACGCTGTCGACCGCGCCGGTGATGAAGGCGAGGTCCTCGGCGCTCGACACGATGCGGGGCAGGCCGAGGAGCGGGCGCGGCGGATCGTCGGGGTGGATCGCCATGCGCATCCCGGCGTCCTCCGCGGCCGGGATCACGGCTTCGAGGAAGCGCACGAGGTTCTCGCGCAGGCGGTCCGACGTCACGCCGCTGTAGAGCGCCAGCATGCGCCGGAGCCCCTCGATGTCGTAACGGTCGAAGGCACCCGGCAGGCCGGCCATCACGGTGGCGAGCAGCTGGTCCCGGTCGGCCGCCGTGCTCCGGTCGAACCACGCCCGCGCGCGGTCCACCACCTCCGGCGGATGGTCGTCGCCTGCACCGGGCCGCTCCAGCATGAAGCAGTCGAAGGCCGCGAATTCGTGGGCATTGAACCGCAGGGCGAGCCCGCCGTGCGGCAGGCGGTGCCGAAGCTCCGTCCGGGCCCAGTCGAGCACCGGCATGAAGTTGTAGCAGATGGTGCGGACGCCGCAGGTGGCGAGGTTGCGCAGCGAGGTGCGGTAGGCCTCGAAGAGGGGTTCGAGGTCGCCGTCGCCGATCTTGATCGCCTCGTGCACCGGCAGGCTCTCGGCGACGCTCCAGGTGAGCCCGAGCGCGGGGTCGCGCGCGATCTCGGCCTGACGGGCCCGGATCTCCTCGACGCTCCACACGACCCCGTAGGGGATGTCGTGCAGGGCCGTGACGATGCCGGTGGCGCCTGCCTGCCTGGCCTCGGCCAGGGTCACGCCGTCCCGTGGTCCGAACCAGCGCCACGTCTGCTCCATGGGGGGTCTCCGTCTCGGTGCGGGGTTCAGAACAGGTCGGGGTGGCGCGTCGGCAGGTCGCTGACGATCTTCAGCACTTCCGCCATGTGGTCGCGCACGGCCCGCTCGCCCGCCGCGGGGTCGCGGTCGAGCACGGCGCGCAGGATGGCGCGGTGTTGGTCGATGAGGACGTCGATCGGTGTCGCGGCCGGCAGGCTGAGGAAGCGGATCCGGTCGAACTGGGTCTTCTCGCGTTCGATGATGGCCCAAACGCCGCCGAGGCCGATCCCCTCGGCGAAGCCCGCGTGGAAGGCGTCGTCGAGGTCGATGAAGTGCTCGGCATCGATGCCTGCCTCGCCCTGGGCGTCGAGGGAAGCCTCGGCCCGCCGGCCCTGTCCGGGCGACAGGCCCAGTTCGGCGGCGCGGCGCACGACCGCGATCTCGAGCGCCTCCCGCACGAAGCGGGCCCGCTCGATGGCGGGCAGGGACAGCCGACCGACGAAGCTGCCGCGCTGGGGCAGGACCTCGATCAGCCCGTCCTCGCCGAGCCGGATCAAGGCCTCGCGCACGGGGCCGCGGCTCGTGCCGAAGCGCAGGGAGAGTTCGTTTTCCGACAGCTTCGTGCCCGGCATCAGGGCCAGTGTGACGATCTCGCGGCGAAGGGCCGCGTAGATGGCGCGCGTCGTCGGCGGGGGCGAGGACCCGAGCACGCCGGGGCGCGATGGGGAGGTCGGCGCCGTGCCGGGCGCCGGCCCGAGGGCGGGAGGAGGGGACGACGCCATGTCGTCAGGCATTCCGGGAGGCGCGCGAACGCATCGGCGGCGGCTCCGCTCAGCCGGCGAAGTCGAGATGCACCTTGACGGTGCGCTCCGGGTGGCGCTCGACGAGGTCGAAGGCCTCGCGCGCGTCCCGGGCCGCGAATGTCTGGGTGATCATGGCACCCGGCGCGAGCCGCCCCGACGCCAACCAGTCCATGACCCGCGGTAGGAGCTTCCTGTTGAGGCGCGAGCCGAACAGCGCCAGTTCCTTCTTGACGATCTCCTGCTGGCTGACCGGGCTGGGTGCCGGCGAGAAGCCCAGGATGCCGATCCGCCCGGCCGGGCTGGCCACGCGGCAGGCTTCCGCGAGCAGCGCCGGCACGCCCGCCCCGTCGATGACCAGGGTCGGGCCGAGGCCGTCGTTCTCGGCCGCGACACGGGCCGGGACGTCGTCGCGGGACGAATCGATCACCACGTCGGCCCCGAAGCCGCGCGCCCGCTCGAGACGCGCCGCGTCGATGTCGGCCACAAGGCAACGGGCGCCATGCAGCTTGGCCACCTGCAGCACCGTCAGCCCGACCGTGCCGGCGCCGTAGATCAGCACGGTGTCGATCGCGTCGATGCCGGTCCGCGCCAGGACGTTGGCGGCGATGGACAGGGGTTCGGCCAGCGTCGCCACCTCGGTGGAGACGCCGTCCGGAACCGGGACGCAGTTGGCCGCCGGGACGGCGAGGCGATCGCGGAAGCCCCCGTCCCGGTGAACGCCGAAGACCTCGAGGTTGCCACAAACGTTGGAGCGCCCGATGCGGCACGGGTAGCAGTGGCCGCAGGCGACGACGGGATCCACCACGACCCGCTGCCCGGCCCGCAGGGCTTCGACGCCCGCGCCGACCTCCTCGATCACGCCGGCGAACTCGTGCCCGATGACGCGAGGGTAGCGGGCGAACGGGTTCGACCCGTGCAGGATGTGGAGGTCGGACCCGCAGATGCCCGCGCGGAGGACGCGCAGGATCACGTGCCCCGATGCCGGCGCGCCGGTCGGATCCGTGCCGGGCGCGACGCGGAGGTGAAGAGGCTCGTCGACGACGATCGACACCATGCTCTGGGTCCTGCGAACTTGTTGACTAGTTTTGCGTAGCAGTCCGGGCGGTGTCCTGCAAGACCCATGATGTCCGACGGTGAGCGTGTCCGCGGTGACTGCCGCGGTTCGGGGGGTGGGGCCGCCCGTCCGGCGCGCGGGACGTTTGGCGGGAAACGAGAGCTGGCCGGCGGATCAGCCGCAGGCCTTCGGCCGTCCCTCCCATGGAGACCGCGCCGCCGCGGGTGCGAGCGCCCTCCCCCACATGCCGTGTCCCGAACGCCTTCAGCCCCGCG
Source organism: Lichenibacterium ramalinae (assembly GCF_004137085.1). Taxonomy (GTDB): domain Bacteria; phylum Pseudomonadota; class Alphaproteobacteria; order Rhizobiales; family Beijerinckiaceae; genus Lichenihabitans; species Lichenihabitans ramalinae. The sequence continues at coordinate 113 of NZ_QYBC01000027.1, read as the reverse complement.
CTGTCGGGCGCGGGGCTGAAGGGTCGGTTCGGTGATGTGGTTGCGGGGGCAGGATTTGAACCTGCGGCCTTCAGGTTATGAGCCTGACGAGCTACCGGGCTGCTCCACCCCGC
>NZ_QYBC01000026.1 GCF_004137085.1 Lichenibacterium ramalinae | reverse complement strand
GCCACACACGAGCCTCGGCGCAAAACCACCCGTCAGCCGCCTCGCACTCGACAAGGACAACCTATTGAGGCTCCACATCTAGCGGGCCGGCAGCACGTCGTGCAGGAGGCGGTCGAAGGTCAGCGGCTCGGACGCGGCGGGCTCGGATGCGGTCGCGGGGTCGAACGAGATCGTGGCGACGGCGCGATTGACCCTGTCGTCCGGCCAGGGCGCGGCGCCGCTCGGCGCCTTGCCGTCGTACACCATGGTGCCCTGGCCCTTGCGCATTGTCACGGTGCCGCGCGGCGTCTTCAGCGACACTTCGCCGCTCAGGACCAGCACGCCGAAGCCCCCGTCGATATGGCCGCCCCACACCGTCGTGCCGCGCACCCCCAGCGTCCCCACGGGCGTGTGGATGTCGACGTGGCCACCGGTCGGGCCCTCGATCCTGCCACCGACGAACAGGAAGGCGCCGCTTTTCACCGTCAGGGCCAGCCTGCCGCCGTCGCGGTCCGGATCGTAGACGAACTTGTCGACCGTCAGCCGGCCCTTCTCGCCGAGCGTCAGCACGGTGCCGTCGGCGAGCTTGGCCTCGAGCCGCGCGGCCGGGCCGGTGCGCAGCCGGTCCCCGAACAGCACCGGGGCGGCGACGGCGAGGTCGCGCGGGACGCCGGCCTGGCTGGCCTCGACCTGCCCCTGCGCCTTGTCGACGGCGCCGACCGTGGCGGGCGCGGCCGCGGCCGCGGCACTGCCGAGCAGCAGCGCCGAAAGCGCCAGGAGGGACAGGGCGCGGGAGCGGGATGGGGGTGACGGGGGGCAGCGCAAGATCGCGATCCTCATGGAGTGGCGTTGTCAGGCATAGGCGCGCAGCGCCTGGATCCGCGGCACCGGCATGGCGCGCAGGAAGACGATGGCCTCCGTCACCGGCATGGGGCGGCCGAACAGGTAGCCCTGGCCGTATTCGCAGCCGATCGCGTCCAGCGCGGCGGCTTCGGCCTCGCGCTCGATGCCCTCGGCCACGATCGGGATGGCGAGCTCGCGGGCGAGGAGGCGGATGGTGTTCACGATCTTGCGGCTCGTCGGGTCGCCCAGCATGGCCTGCACGAAGCAGCGGTCGATCTTCAGCGTGGTGATGGGCAGCGTGCTGAGGTGGCTGAGGCTCGAATAGCCGGTGCCGAAATCGTCGACCGCGATGCCCATGCCGTGGCGCCGGCAGGTGTCGAGGATGCTGCCGGCCCGGGCGGGGTCCTTCATCAGCATGCTTTCCGTGACCTCGAGCTTGAGGTGGTGGGGCGGCAGCGCCGCCTCGGCCAGGATCTGCATCACGCCGTCGGCGAAGCCCGGCTGGACGAGGTCGTGCCCCGACACGTTGACGCTGACGAACAGGGGCTCGTCGGCGCAGCCCTCGCCCGCCCCCCGGGCGGCGAGCAGCACCCGCACGGCCGAGACGGCTTCGCGCAGCATCCGGTCCGTGATCTGCACGACGAGGCCGCTGCTTTCCGCCACCGGGATGAAGGCTGCGGGCGCCAGCAGGCCGCGCACCGGGTGGTTCCAGCGGATCAGCGCCTCGAAGCCCGCCAGCCTGCGGTCGCGGAGCGCCACGATGGGCTGCAGGAACAGCTCGAACTCTGCGCGGAGCAGGCCGCGTTCGATCTCGCGCTCCAGCGCCAGCACGGCGACGGCGGCATCGAAGGCGGGCCCCGGCAGGCTGCGGACCGTGGTGGGCGGCGGCGCCACGGCATCCGGCCGCACCATCTTCAGCGTCTCGCGATAGCGCTCGATGACGACGCCGAGGCACATGCGCAGGACCGGGTCCGTCTCGCTGATGCGCTGGTCCAACTGCCGCTTGGTGATGGCGATCACCTCGGTGGGGGCGGACACCCGCGCCGTGGCGGAGCGGGTGCCGTGGTCGAGCAGCGCCATCTCGCCGATGATCTCGCCGGTGCCACGGCGGGCCAGCACGATCTCCTGTCCCTCGCGCTCGACCAGGATATCGATGGCGCCGGACTGGATCAGATAAGCGTGGTCGCCGGGATCCCCCTCCGAGAACAGCACCGTCCCGGTCGGCAGGAAGAGGCAGTCGAGCGGCAGGGTCATCAGCATCTCCGCTGACAAGCCTGCTTGTCGAGCCTTAACCGACGGTCAATATCCATCCGCAACCTCAGCTGCCGTAGCGAAAATCTTGACGACTTTTGGGCAGGGTCGGCGCCATTCAGCGCAGGTCGGGACCATCATGGCGATTCTCCGCAACGTCAGGTGGGTGTTACGGTCCGCCTGGCTGCGGTTCGGCGCGCCACTGACGGCCGCCGCCGTCGTGCTGGTGCCGCTGCTCGCCTTCCATGCCGACGAGGCGGACCCGTTCGTCAAGCTGCGGCATGCCGCCTTCGATGCGCTTCAGCACGCCGCACCGCGGCCGGATGCCGACAGGGTCGCGCCGGGCACCGGCGTCGTGGTGGTCGACATCGACGAGGCGAGCCTCGCCAGGCTCGGCCAATGGCCCTGGCCCCGCACCGACGTGGCGGCGCTGATCCGGCGGCTGCAGGATGCCGGGGCGGCGGCGATCGGCCTCGATCTGCTCTTCGCCGAGCCCGACCGCAGCTCGCCTGCGGCCCTGGCCCCGGGCTGGGCGCGAAACGCCGGCCTGTCCGTCACCGGGCCGGGCGGGACCCTGCCCGACTACGACGCCGAACTCGCCCGCACGATGGCCCGCGGCCGCGTCGTCACGGGCTACGCGCTCCTGCCGGTCGCCAACGGCCGCGCGCCGGAGGTGGCCAACGGCGTGTCGATGCTGGGGGCCGGGGCACCGCCCAACCTCGACGACTACAGAGGCGCGGTGCCGAACCTCAAGGCCTTCGACCTCGCCGCCGCCGGCCAGGGCAGCTTCAGCATCGCCGACGTTTCCGAAGACCAGACCGTGCGGCGACTGCCGCTCTTCTCCGAACTCGACGGCGCGATCCTGCCGTCGCTGGCCGTCGAGGCGGTGCGGGTCGCGCAGGGCGATGACGCCGAGGTCGGGCTGCGCGAGGAGCGCGGCGGCGGCTGGCTGGGCGGCACCACCGGCTACACCGCCCGGATCGGCGACCGCATCGTGCCGATCGACCCGCACGGCGGCATGTGGATCCACTTCGGCGCGCGGGACCCGGCCCGGACGCTCCCGGCCCACCGCGTGCTGGACGAGGATGCCGCCACGCTGCGGGCAGCGGTTTCGGGCCGCATCGTGCTGGTCGGCACCAGTGCCCTCGGCCTGTCGGACCTGCGCTCGACGCCGCTCGCCGCGTTCCAGCCCGGGGTGGCCATCCACGCTGCCGGCGTCGAGCAGATCCTGGCCGGCGACGTCCTGACCCGTCCCTTCTGGGCCGCCGGTGTTGAGCGGCGCGTCGCGGCCCTGTTCGGCCTCGCCGTCGCCATGGCGCTCGTGTGCGGCGGGGCGACCTGGGGCGCCGCCGTCCTGGTCCTCGGCAGCCTCGCCGCGGCCGGGGGGGCGCTGCTGCTCTTCGGCCGCGGCGCGCTGCTCTTCGACGCGAGCCCGGTCGTCATCGCCGGCGCGCTCTGCTTCGTGGCGGCGCTGGCGGTGCGCTACCTCGCGACGGAGCGGCGGGCCGGCGCGCTGCGGGCGGCCTTCGGCACCTATCTGTCGCCGGAGCTCGTCGACAGGCTGGCGCGGGACCCGGACACGTTGAGGCTCGGCGGCGAGGACCGGGAGATGACGTTCCTGTTCACCGACCTCGAAGGCTTCACGGCCTTCGCCGAGGCGGCCGAGCCGGCCCTGCTGGTGGCGACGCTGAACCGCTACCTCGACGGCGTCTGCGCCCTTGTGCTCGACCACGGCGGCACGATCGACAAGATCGTGGGCGACGCCGTCCACGTCATGTTCAACGCTCCCCTCGACCAGCCCGACCACGCCGAGCGCGCGGTGCGCTGCGCGCTCGCCATCGACGCCTTCGCGCAGGACTTCGCGCGGGTGGCCGGCCGCGACCGGCCGTTCGGCACGACCCGGATCGGCATCAACACCGGGCGGGCCGTGGTGGGCAATTTCGGGGGGAGCCGCCGCTTCGACTACACGGCCCACGGCGATGCCATCAACACGGCGGCGCGGCTCGAAGCCGCCAACAAACGGCTCGGCACGAGGATCTGCGCGGCCCGGGCCACGGTGGATGCCGTGGGCCCCGCCGCGGCCCTCACCTTTCGGCCGATCGGCGCGCTGGAGCTGAAGGGCAAGGCGCACCGGGTGGAAGTCTTCGCGCCCGCCGCCCGCGCCTCGGCCGAAGCCGGGTGGGCCGAACGCTACGGCGACGCCTTCGGCCGCCTGGCGCGGGGGGAGCCCGGCGGCCCGGAAGCCATCCTGGCCCTGCTGGACCTCCATCCCGACGACACGCTGCTGCGCTTCCACGCCGAGCGGATCGGGCGCGGCATCGCCGGCACCGATGTGGCCCTGCAGGCCGCCTGATCGGGAGCGTCGGCGCCGGGCCGCGGGCGCGACGAGCCTTGACTCGGGCGGCGAGCTCGCTTAACGGCCTCGTGAGAGAGGTGAAGTTCGAAATGCCAACAGTCAATCAGCTGATCAGGAAGCCCCGGAAGAAGCCGCCCGTCAAGGTGCGCACCAAGGGCCTGGAGGGTAGCCCGCAGGCGCGTGGCGTCTGCACGCGCGTCTACACCACCACTCCGCGCAAGCCCAACTCGGCGCTCCGCAAGGTCGCCAAGCTCCGCCTGACCAACAAGAACGAAGTGATCGCCTACATCCCGGGCGAGGGCCACAACCTCCAGGAACATTCCGTGGTCCTGATCCGTGGCGGCGGCCCGAACGATCTTCCGGGCGTGCGCTATTCCATCGTGCGCGGCGTGCTCGACACCCAGGCGGTCAAGGACCGCAAGCAGTCCCGCTCGCTCTACGGCACCAAAAAGGGCAAGTGAGCCCCCCGGCCGCCGCCTGACCGCGTCGGGCGCGGCGGCCCGGGATCTCGAGCCCGGGATTTCCAGCAAAGAGCGCGGCCGGACCCTGTCCGCCGCGCTCTTTGCGTTCGGTGCCGCGAGGCAGCCGGACGTCGAAAGCCGCGAGGCCGCAGGCGCGGCCCGTCCTGGCAAGCGGAGTTGACCCATGCTGATCGGTGCGGCCGCCCTGGAGCGCTACGTGCGCGACGTGTTCGTGCACGAGGGGTGCGACGAGGACGAGGGCGGCAGGATCGGGCGCTACCTCGTGGGCGCCAACCTCACCGGCCACGACAGCCACGGCGTGATCCGCGTGCCCCGCTACGTCGGCTGGCTGCGCGACGGCACGGTGCTGGCCGGACAGGTGCCGGAACTCGTGACGGACGGGGGCGCCTTCGCGTTGATCGACGCCCATTACGGCTTCGGGCAGAGCGCCGGACCCATGGCGTTGGCCGAAGGCATCGCGCGCGCCAAGCGACACGGCGTGTCGGTGGTGGCGCTGCGCCATGCGGGCCATCTCGGGCGCATCGGCGAATGGGCCGAACAGGCGGCCGAAGCCGGCCTCGTCTCGATCCACTTCGTCAACGTGGCGGGCAGCCTGCTGGTGGCGCCCTTCGGCGGCGTCGACCGGCGCTTCTCGACCGCCCCCTTCGCCGCCGCCGTGCCGGTGGCGGGCGGCCCGCCGGTCGTGCTGGATTTCGCGACCTCGCTGGTCGCCGAAGGCAAGGTGCTGGTGGCGTCCAAGGGCGGCAAGCCCGTGCCCGAGGGGAGCCTGATCGAGCCCGACGGGAGCCTCAGCCGCGACCCCGACACGCTCTACAGCGGGCGGGGCGCCATCCGGGCCTTCGGCGAGCACAAGGGCTCGGGCCTCGCCATGATGTGCGAACTCCTCGCCGGCGCGCTGACGGGCTCGGGCTGCGCCGGCCCGCCGCCGCGGCGCTTCTGCAACGGCATGCTGTCCATCTACATCGCGCCCGACATCGGCGGCTCGGACGCGAGCTTCGCCACCGAGGTGCGCGACTATCTCGCCTTCTACCTCGACGCCCGCCCGGCCGAGGCCGGCGGCAAGGTGCTGGCGCCCGGCGACGTGGAACGCGACACCCGCACCCGCCGCCTCGCCGAGGGCGTTCCCCTCACCGACGAGGTGTGGGACAGCCTGAAGGCCGCCGGCGCGCCGCACGGGCTCGACGCCGAAGCCTATCGCCAGGGGAGCACGGCGCCATGAGGCTCGACGAGACGGCCCGCGGCGTCTTCCCCATCGCGCCGACGCCCTTCACGGCCGAAGGCGCCATCGACTGGACCTCCGTGGACCGCATGGTCGACGTCTATGCGGCGGCCGGGGCGACGGGCCTCACCGTGCTGGGCGTGATGGGCGAGGCGCCCAAGCTCGACGCCGGGGAATCGGCCGCGCTGGCGGCGCGCTTCATCCGCCGCGCCGGCGCCCTGCCCGTCGTGGTGGGCGTCTCGGCCCCGGGCTTCGCCGCCATGCGGGCGCTGGCGCTTTCCGCCATGGAGGCCGGCGCGGCGGGCGTGATGATCGCGCCGCCCAACAGCCTGCGCACGGACGATTCCATCGTGGCCTACTACCGCCAGGCCGTCGAAGCGATCGGCGCCGACGTGCCGTTCGTCCTGCAGGACTTCCCGCTGACCTTCACGGTGGTGATGACGCCCGGCGTCATCCGCCGCATCGTGGAGGAGAACCCGAGCTGCGTCATGCTCAAGCACGAGGACTGGCCGGGCCTCGACAAGATCTCGGCGCTGCGGCGCTGGTCGGACGCGGGCGCGATGCGGCGCATCTCGATCCTGTGCGGCAACGGCGGGCTGTTCCTCGACTTCGAGGGCGAGCGCGGCGCCGACGGCGCCATGACGGGCTATGCCTTCCCGGACATGCTGGTCGACGTGGTGCGGATGACGGCCGCCGGGGAGCGCGACGCCGCCCACGACCTGTTCGACGCCCACCTGCCGCTGCTGCGCTACGAGCAGCAGCCCGGCATCGGCCTCGCGGTGCGCAAATACGTCATGGCCCGCCGCGGCATCATCGCGGGCGACCACCAGCGCAAGCCCGGCGGCACGCTCGATGCGACGGCCAAGGCCGAGGTCGAGTTCCTGCTCCGCCGCCTCGCCCGCGTCGATCGCCGCGCCGCGCTGCCCCTGGCCTGACGGGGTCGCCCGTCAGGGGAAACGGCGGCGCTGGCGGCCCGGGCTCCGCTCAGTCCGGCGGGGCGCCGAGGGCTTGAAGCATTCCGCGCGTCGATGCCAAACCCTTGAGGCGCCTGATAGCGGCGGACCTGTAGACGGCTCCCCGCTCCGGGATCGCGATGGAGGCGCGTGACTGCTGTTCGTCGGGTAGTCCATAGAATGCGATCACGGCACCCTGCACGTGAGCGAACGGCTTGACCTCGCCGCTCACGCGTAACTCGGCGCGATCAGCCTCATCGACATGGATGGGCTCCTTCCCCGGACGGCCGGCGACCCGCGGACGGAGATGGGCCGACAGGGCCGTGGGTTCGCTCCGCATCGCCCTGCACAAGCGCGCGATCGTCGCCGGAATGGTGGTACCGGCCTTGTAGGCGGCCCAGGTGCTGGGCGCGATCCCGAGGAGATCGGCCGCCTCGACGTTCGAAACCCGCATGTCGTCCTGCCAGCACGTCGCCATCGCGGCGTCGAACGGCGCCTGGTGCTCGGCCAGCATGCGCAGATGCTCGCTGTCGATGGCGAGGTCTCCCTCGTCGTCGTCCCAAGTCACGTTGCCACCGTGGAGCCCGACCGTAGCGGCAGCGAAGACGAGGGCGTTGCCCAGCACGGCGAAACGACGGCCGCCGCGGGCGATCCAACCCGCGAGGTCGACGTGGGACATGGAGCCGTCCCCCCAGGTGACGGCAAGGGTGCTGGGTCCGGTGGCTGCGACGGCTCGAATATGCGCGACGTCCCGCATGGTGGTGCTTCCTCAGATGGCGAGGTCCGGGTTGAGCAGGTTCCAGGCCGCGATGATCTCGGCTCGGTGCTGTTCGGCCCAGTCCATCACGGCGCGGCGGTCGCGTGCCGGGATCGTACCCCGAATCAACGACAGGGTGTCGATCTCGACCATGGCCTTGAAGTCCGGCGCAACGACGTGGAAATGCGCCGGACGATGGTCGTTGCCATAGACCCGAAAGGCGATGTTGCCGATGAAGTGCAGCTTGACCATGCCGGCTCGCGATCGACGCTAAAACCTACACCGTTGAGCGGATGAGGTAAAGCACGCACGTCGCCGAACGGTGGGCCCGTCACGCGCATCGGCCGGGCGCCTGATCGCGTCGCACCGCTGCAGACGCTGTCTCTATCGGAACCAGAACCGGCCAGCCGTCCGGCCGCCCGTCGGGTGCCGCCGCCAGTGCAACGAGAGGACGACGGAACCCCGTCCTCAGTCCGGCGGGGCGCCGAGGGCGTAGAGGATGCCGCGGAGCTCCGCCAGGCCCTTGAGGCGCCCGATGGCCGGGTAGCCGGGGCTGACGGTCTTGTCGAGGTCGTCGAGCATGCGGTGGCCGTGGTCGGGCCGGAACAGGATCGACCGCCCGGGCGGCCGCGTCCGGTCCGCCGCCACGAGCTCGCGCAGCACCGCCACCATGTCGACGTCCCCGCCGAGATGGTCCGATTCATGGAAGCTGCGGCCGTCGCCGGTGCGTTTCGTCGCCCGCAGGTGGACGAAGCCGATCCGCTCGGCGAAGCGGCGCGCGATGGCGGGCAGGTCGTTGTCGGGCCGCACGCCGAGCGAGCCCGTGCAGAAGCACATGCCGTTGGCGCGCGACGGCACGGCGTCGAAGAGCGCCGCGTAATCGTCGCCCGTCGATGCGATGCGCGGCAGGCCGAACAGCGGCCGCGGCGGATCGTCGGGGTGCAGCGTCAGCGTCACGCCGCGCGCCTCGGCCGCCGGCGTCACGGCCTCCAGGAACTCGACGAGGTGGCGGCGCAGCCGCGCGGCATCGATCTCGCGGTACTGGTCGAGCTTGTCGCGGAACCCCGGGATCGTCATGGGCTCGCTGGTCGAGCCCGGCAGGGCGGACGCGATGGTGCGGGTGATGTCGGCGACCTCGCCCTCGCTCATGGCGTCGAACGTCGCGCGCGCGCGTCGACGGTCCTCGTCGGAATAGTCCGCCGCGGCGCCGGGCCGCTCCAGCACGTGCAGGTCGAAGGCCGCGAAACGGTCCTGGTCGAAGGCCATGGCGGTGGCGCCGGTCGGCAGCGGATGGTCGATGTCGGTGCGGGTCCAGTCCACCACCGGCATGAAGTTGTAGCAGATGGTGGCGATGTCGCAGTCCGCCACGGCCTCGAGGCTGGCGATCCAGGCCTCGATCTCGGCCTTGGCGGCGCGGCCGCGACGCTTCACGGCATCGGGGATCGGGATGCTCTCGACGCAGGACCACACGAGCGGGGTGCGGCCGGGCGGCGTCGCCTCGACGAGATGCTTGCGCTCCGCCACAGCCTCGCGCGTCCAGGCCTCGCCGATCGGCACCTGGTGCAGCGCCGACACGATGTCGGTGGCGCCCGCCTGGCGCACGTCGTCGAGCGACACGTAGGCGTCCGGCCCGTACCATCTCCAACCCTGGCGCATGCGAGTTCCTTTCAGACGAAGTAATCGGGATGGGTCTCGCGCAGGCGGACCACATCGGGGAGGACGACGCTGAGGTGCAGCGTCATGGCGGCCCGGGCCGCGGCGGCGTCGCCGGCCGCGACGGCGTCGCGGATCGCCACGTGTTCGCACACCACCTGGTCCATGCGGCCCAGCGCCGGCAGCGTCAGACGCCGGGCCCGGTCGAGCTGCACCTTCACCTGCCGCAGCAGGCGCCAGATGTTGGGATGGCCGGCGAGCAGGGCCAGGGCCTCGTGAAAGGCCTCGTCGGCCTCGTGGAAGGCCCGCGTGTCGCGGCGGTGCGCCAGGGTGCGCTGGAGGTCGAGCGCCGCATCGACGCGGGCCAGGTCGCCGGACGGGGCCCGTGCCGCCGCCTCCACGGTGACGCCCTCGAGCGCCTGGCGCACCAGCACGGCCTCCGGGATGGCGTCCACCGGGATGCGCGACACGAAGGTGCCGGACTGCGGCACGATGTCGACGAGGCCTTCCTCGCCGAGCCGGATCAGGGCTTCCCGCACCGGGGTGCGGCTGGTGCCGAAGCGCTCGCAGAGCACGGCGTCGCGCAGGGGCGTGCGGGGCAGCAGCACCATGCCGGCGATCTCGTCCCGCAGGGCCGCCGCGATAGCGCCCGCCGCCGTGACGGCGCCCGACGGCGACACCGCCATGCGGGTCGCCGGACGCGGCACGTCCGGGCGCCGGATGCGCGGCGCGGCGGTGTCGGATCTCGCTCCCGTCCGGTCCATGGCCCTCCCCTATTGACATACTAGTATATCAGTTGATGATGGGCGCCAAGCGGATCGACACCTTCCGCACCGGAAACGCTCCATGGCCCTCCACCCCGACAGGCTGTTCCCCGCCGACCCCGGAACCCGCGGCATCGCGCGCCGGCTCTACGGTGCGGTGGCGAACCTGCCGATCATCTCGCCCCACGGCCACACCGAGCCGGCCTGGTACGCCGAGGACAAGCCCTTCCCGGACCCGGCCCAGCTCTTCGTCGTGCCGGACCATTATGTGTTCCGCATGCTGTATTCGCAGGGCGTGCCCCTGGAAGCGCTCGGCGTGCCGCGGCGCGACGGCGGCCCGACCGAGGCGGACGGGCGCACGATCTGGCGCCTGTTCGCCCACCACTTCCCGCTGTTCCGCGGCACGCCGACGCGGCTGTGGTTCGAGCATGCGCTGGAATCGGTGTTCGGCATCGACGAGCGGCTGACGGACAGCAACGCCGACCGGCTCTACGACCGGATCGCCGACACACTGGGGCGCCCCGAGATGCGGCCCCGCGCCCTCTACGACCGCTTCAACATCGAGGCCATCGCCACCACGGATTCGGCGCTCGACGACCTCGGCCATCACCGGGCGATGCGCCAGTCGGGCTGGCACGGCCGGGTCGTGCCGACCTACCGTCCCGACGCCGTCGTGGACCCCGACCGGACCGGCTTCCGCGACAACGTCGAGCGCTTCTGCGCCCTCGCCGGAGAGGCCGTGAGCTGGACCGGGTATCTCGCGGCGCACCGGGCGCGCCGCGCCGCCTTCAAGGCGCTCGGCGCCACCGCCACCGACCACGGCCACCCCTCGGCCCGCACGGCCGACCTGCCGCCCGGCGAAGCCGCGGCCCTGTTCGACCGCGTCGTGCGCGGCCCCGCCTCGCCCGCCGACGCGGACCTCTTCCGCGCCCAGATGCTGACCGAGATGGCGGCCCTGAGCGTCGAGGACGGGCTCGTCATGCAGCTGCATCCGGGATCGGTGCGCAACCACAACCCGCTGGTCTTCGAGCGCTTCGGACCCGACAAGGGCGCCGACATCCCGCAGCCGACCGGCTACGTGCATGCGCTGAAGCCGCTGCTCGACCGCTTCGGCAACGACCCGCGCCTGACGCTGATCCTGTTCACGCTCGACGAGGCGCAGTACGGGCGCGAGCTCGCCCCCCTGGCCGGCCACTACCCGGCTCTGCGGCTCGGGCCGCCCTGGTGGTTCTTCGACAGCCCCGAGGGCATGCTGCGCTTCCGCGAGATCGCCACCGAGACGGCGGGCTTCGCCAATACGGTCGGCTTCAACGACGACACCCGCGCCTACCTGTCGATCCCGGCCCGCCACGACATGGCGCGCCGCATCGACTGCAACTACCTGGCGCGGCTCGTCGCCGAACACCGGCTCGACGAGGACGAGGCGCATGACCTCGCCCAGGACCTCGCCTACGGGCTCGCCAAACGGGCCTACCGGCTGTGACGCCGGGTCCGGCCTCACGACGCCAAGAAACCGCACAGGGAGAGACCAGAATGGTGGATCGCAGACAGGTTCTCGGCGGCCTCGGCGCCGCATCGCTCGCCGGCCTCGCCCCGGCCCGCGCCTTCGCGGCGCTGCCCATGCCCAAGAGCCCCGTCACCATCACGGTGGTGGACGTCGCCGGCAATCTCGCCCTCACCCAGAAGGCCATCGAGTCCTACCGCAAGGCCAAGCCCGACGCCGTGTCGCGTTTCGTCTTCACCAAGGCGCCGGCGCCCGAACTGCCCGCCAAGATCAAGGCGCAGCAGGACGCGAGCCACATGGACATCGACCTCGTGCTGACGGGGCCCGACGCCCTGTCGGCCGGGCTCGACCAGGGGATCTGGCTCGATCTCAAGCCCTATGCGGCCGACCTGCCCGACCCGGCCTCCGTCTACCTGCCCCAGGCGCTGAAGATGCAGGCCATCGCGGCCGACCACGGCCGCGTCGTCAGCTACTACCCGTCGGGCCCGCTGCTCGAATACATGCCCGACCGAGTCAAGGCCATGCCCAAGAGCGCCGCCGAGCTGCTCGACTACACCAAGCAGAACAAGAACAAGTTCATCTACGCGCGCCCGTCGAACTCCGGCCCGGGCCGCACCTGGCTGATGGGCCTGCCCTACATCCTGGGCGATTCCGCGCCGCTCGACCCCGTCAACGGCTGGTCCAAGACGTGGGACTACCTGAAGGCGCTGGGCGAGAACATCGAATACTACCCCGCCGGCACCACCCAGACGATGAAGGAGCTCGGCGAGGGCACGCGCGACATCATCGTCTCGACCACCGGCTGGGACATCAACCCGCGCGTCCTCGGCATCGTGCCGAAGGAGGCCGCCATCGGCGCCCTGCAGGGGTTCCACTGGGTGACGGACGCCCATTACATGGTGGTGCCGAAGGGCGTCGCCGACGACAAGCTCGCCGTGCTGATCGACCTCATGGGCTTCATGCTGCAGCCGAAGAGCCAGGCCTATGCCTACGACCAGGGCTACTTCTATCCCGGCCCGGCCGTGAAGGGCGTGACGCTCGCCATGGCGCCAGAAGACTCGCAGGAGGCCATCAAGACCTTCGGGCGCCCCGAATACGACGCGCTCATCGCCGACCACCCGCTCGAAGTGCCGCTCGACGCGAAGAGCATGGTTTCGGCCTTCGGGCTCTGGGACCAGCGCATCGGCGCCGGCAAGGGCTGATCCGGCCGACACCGCACCGCCAAGGGTTCGAACCTCATGACCATGTCGATGGCGACCAACCGCGACCCGTCCACGCCGCGTCCGGCCCCCTCCGGCGAAGCCCTGCGCCTCGCCGGACTCCGGCGCGACTTCGGCGGCTTCCAGGCCCTGAAAGGGCTCGATCTCGTGATCCGGCCCGGCGAGTTCATCGCCCTGCTGGGTCCCTCGGGCTGCGGCAAGACCACGGCGCTGAACTGCATCGCCGGGCTTCAGCCCCTGTCGGGCGGCACCATCTCGCTCGGCGAGCGCCGGATCGACGAACTGCCGCCCGAGAAGCGCGGCTTCGGCATGGTGTTCCAGAGCTACGCGCTCTTTCCCCACATGAGCGCGCGCCGCAACGTCGGCTTCGGGCTCGACATGCAGAGGGTGCCCCGCCGCGAAGCCGACAAGCGCATCGACGAGGCGCTGGCGCTGGTGCGGCTGTCCGCCCAGGCCGACAAGCTACCGGGGCAGATGTCGGGCGGCCAGCAACAGCGCGTCGCCATCGCGCGCGCCATCGTCATCCGTCCGCCCGTCGTGCTGATGGACGAGCCGCTGTCGAACCTCGACGCCAAGCTGCGCCTCGAGATGCGGGCCGAGATCCGCCGCATCCACGAGGCCATCGGGTCGACCACCGTCTACGTCACCCACGATCAGGACGAGGCCCTGTCCATGGCCGACCGGATCGTCGTGATGCGCGACGGCCTGATCCGCCAGACCGGCACGCCCGAGGACCTCTACGAGCGGCCCGAACACGCCGACGTCGCCGAGTTCATGGGCTATCGCTCGAAGCTCCCCGGGCGCGTCGCCGGCACGGCCGCGGGCCGCACAACCGTCGAAGCCTGCGGCTCGCGCGTCGAGGTCCAGGCGCGCCAACCCGTCGCGGCCGGCCAGCCCGTGACCCTGATGGTGCGCCCCGAGGACCTCGTGGCGGGAAGCTCCGGCATCGTCGCGACGGTGCGGATCAGCGAATACCGCGGCCGGGCCTTCTTCGGCGCCGCCCAGGCCATCGACGGCACCGAGCTGTTCTTCCGCAGCGACCGGCCGGTGTCGGCGGGCGAGCGCGTCACGCTCGGCGCCCGGCCCGACCAGATCCTCGTCTTTCCGGGGGACGAGGCATGACGGCGCTCGCTTCCCCGGCGAGCCCGGGCGTGCCGCTGCGCCTGCGCCTCGCCGCGCGCGGCATCGACGGCACGACGCTGCTGGTGGTCCCGGCGCTGCTCGCCATCCTGGGCCTCTTCGTCTACCCGTTCCTTTACGGGCTGGCGCTGTCCCTGGCGCCCAAGGCCGGCCCCTTCTACGGAAGCTACGCCACGTTCTTCAGCGACCCGTTCCTGCGCGAGACGGTGTGGAACACGCTGATCCTGGCGGTGCCGACGACGCTCTTCAACCTGCTGCTCGCCGTGCCGATCGCCTTCCGGGTGCGGCTCATGCGCCACCAGCGGCTGCTCACCACCATCCTGGTGCTGCCGGTGACGCTCGGCACCGTGCTGGTGGCGCAGGGGCTGCTGACCTACCTCGGCCCGCAGGGCTGGTTCAACCGCGTCCTGCTGTGGCTGCACGTCATCGGCTCGCCGATGAAGCTCACCAACAACTACTGGGGCGTCTTCGCCTCGCTGGTGATCACCGGCTTCCCCTTCACCTTCCTGTTGACGCTGTCCTACGTCAGCGGCATCGACCCGGCGCTCGAACAGGCGGCGGCGACGCTGGGCGCGGGCGCGGCGCGGCGCTTCGCCCGCGTCTTCCTGCCCTTGCTGGTGCCGGGCCTCGCCGTCACCTTCTGCCTGAGCTTCGTCCAGGCCTTCGCGGTCTTCCCGTCGGCGGTGCTGCTCGGCGCCCCGGCGGGCTCGACCCACGTCATCTCCATCGCGGCCTACCAGGCGGCCTTCGAGCGGTACGACGCCTCGCTCGGCTCCGCCATCGCCATGATCATGGGCGCCGTGCAGCTCGTCGTCGTGCTGGCGGCCCTGGGGCTGCGCTCGCTGTTCTACCGTGGCCCGGTCGGGGGGACGAAGGGATGATCCGCGATTCAGGCATCGGATCGAAGCTCTGGCGCACGGCCGTCTGGGCCGTCGTGGCGGTCTTCGTGCTGAACCTCCTGGCGCTGATCGCCACGGTGGTGATCGACTCGCTCTCGACGCGCTGGCTCGGCACCTGGCTGCCGGCCGGCTTCACCACCCACTGGTACGCCGACGCCTGGGACGAGTTCGGCCTGACGGACGTGCTCGTCGTCACCTTCGAGGTGGTGGGCGCCGTGGTGCTGATCTCGGGCGCCCTCGGCGTCACCGCCGCCTATGCGCTGGCGCGGCGCGATTTCCCGGGCAAGCGGGCCGCCACCCTGGTGTTCCTGCTGCCGTTGCTGGTGCCGCCGCTCACCTACGGCATCCCGATGGCGACGCTGCTCTACCGCGTCGGCCTCGGCGGCTCCTTCTGGGGCGTGGTGCTGGCCAACCTCGTGCCGGCCGTGCCCTTCGTGGTGCTGGTGATGATCCCCTTCATCGAGCAGATCGACCCGCGGGTCGAGGCCGCGGCCCGGGTCTTCGGCGCTTCCACCCCGCAGCTCTTCGCGCGGGTGCTCCTGCCGCTGCTGCTGCCGGGCGTGCTGGCGGCGCTGCTGCTAGTGCTGGTGCGGACGGTGGCGATGTTCGAGCTGACCTTCCTCACCGCGGGGCCCACCAGCCAGACGCTGGTGGTGGCGCTCTACTACGCGGTCTTCGCGTCGGGCGTGCGCGCCGGCCAGGAGGTGGACGTGATGGCGGTGGTCTACATGGTGACGACGCTGGTGTGGCTCCTGCTGGCGCTGCGCTTCGTCAACCCGACGCAGATCGTCGCCCGGTCCAAGACGCAAGGAGCGCATTGACGATGGCCGAACGCCTTTCCGCCGCCACGCTCGGCGGCCTGCCCGGCGCCGTCGCCCGCCCGGGCTACGACCGCGCCGCGCTGACCACCGGCATCGTCCACCTCGGCATCGGCGCCTTCCACCGCGCCCATATGGCGGCCTACACGGATGCCGTGCTGGCCGGCGGCGACCCCCGCTGGGGCATCCTCGGCGCCTCGCTGCGCTCGCCCGACACCCGCGACGCGCTGGCGCCGCAGGACGGGCTCTACGCCCTCGCCGTGCGGGACGCCTCGGGCGAGCGCCTGCAGGTGGTGGGCAGCGTCACCCGCCTCCTCGTCGCGCCCGAGGACCCGGATGCGTTGCTGGCCGCCATGAGCGCGCCGGAAACCCGCATCGTGTCGCTCACCGTGACCGAGAAGGGCTATTGCCACTCGCCCGCCACGGGCGAGCTCGACGAACGCCACCCCGACGTGGTGCACGACCTCGCCCACCCCGGGGCGCCGCGCTCGGCGCCGGGCTTCATCGTCGAGGCGCTGCGCCGCCGCCGCGCCGCCGGCCTGCCCTTCTTCACGGCTTTGTGCTGCGACAACCTTCCCCACAACGGCGCCACGCTGCGCCGCGTGCTGGTGCGCTTCGCCACCCTGCGCGACCCGGCGCTCGGCCGCGCGCTCGAGGCGGAGCTGCGCTGCCCCTCCACCATGGTGGACCGCATCGTTCCGGCCACCACCGACCGGGACCGCGCCGGCATCGCGGAGGCGCTCGGCCTCGACGACGCCTGGCCGATCGCCACCGAGCCCTTCACCCAATGGGTCATCGAGGACGACTTCGCGCGCGACCGCCCGGATTGGGCCCGCGCCGGCGCCACCTTCGTGGCCGACGTGGCGCCCTTCGAGCTCGCCAAGCTGCGCATGCTCAACGGCAGCCATTCCACCCTGGCCTATCTCGGCTATCTCGCCGGCCACGAGACCGTCGCCGACACGATGGCGGCGCCGGGGTTCGCCGCGCTGGTGCGCGGGCTGATGCTGGAGGAAGCCGCCCTCACCCTGCCGCCGGTGCCGGGGCTCGACGTCGCCGCCTATGCGGACTCGCTCGTCGCGCGCTTCCGCAACCCGGCGCTGCGCCACCGCACGTGGCAGATCGCCATGGACGGGACGCAGAAGCTGCCGCAGCGCCTGCTCGGCACGGTGCGGGACAGGCTGGCGGCGGGCGCCGCGATCGACCGGCTGGCGCTCGGCGTCGCGGCCTGGATGCGCTACGCGACGGGCCGGGACGAGCGGGGCGAGGCCATCGACCTGCGCGACCCCCTGGCGGACGAGTTGCGCCGCCGCACCGCGGGCCTTGAAGATGCGGCGGCGATCGCCGATTCTCTGCTGGGTCTCGACGCCGTCTTCGGCCGCGACCTTCCCGCCGACCAGCGCTTCACCGGGGCCGTCACGGCCGCGCTGTCGGGTTTGATGCGCGAGGGCGCCGCCGCGGCGGTCGCCCGCTTCGGAGTGCCATGATGTCCAGCCCCGCCCGCACCCTGCGCCTCCAGCCGGAGGACAATGTCGTCGTGACGATCGACGTCGCCCAGCCCGGCGACGCCACCTCGTCCGGCGTCGTGGCGGCGGCGCGCGTGCCCAAGGGGCACAAGATGGCCACGGCCGCGATAGCGCCCGGCGCCCCGGTGCTGAAGTTCGGCCAGATCATCGGCTTCGCCACCAAGGCCATCGCTCCCGGCGACTGGGTGCACGAGCACAACCTCGCCATGGGCGAGGATTTCGACCGCGACTACCGCTTCGGCGAAGGCGTGCGGCCCGACACGCTGCTGCCCGAGGCCGAGCGCGCCACCTTCCAGGGGTTCCGCCGCGCCGAC
Source organism: Lichenibacterium ramalinae (assembly GCF_004137085.1). Taxonomy (GTDB): domain Bacteria; phylum Pseudomonadota; class Alphaproteobacteria; order Rhizobiales; family Beijerinckiaceae; genus Lichenihabitans; species Lichenihabitans ramalinae. Next base: position 49,741 of record NZ_QYBC01000026.1, on the reverse strand, counting down.
GGCCGCGCCGGCACCCGCAACTACCTCGCCATCCTGACCTCGGTGAACTGCTCGGCCTCGGTGGCGCGGTTCATCGCCAAGGAGGTCGAACGCTCCGGCATCCTCGCCGACTACCCCACGATCGACGGCGTGATCCCGCTGGTGCACGGCACCGGCTGCGGCATGGCCGACAAGGGCGAGGGCTTCGAGGCGCTGAAGCGCACCCAGTGGGGCTACGCCACCAACCCCAACATCGCCGGCGTGCTGCTGGTCGGCCTCGGCTGCGAGGTGTTCCAGATCGGCCGCATGAAGTCCGAATACGGACTCGTCGAGGGCGAGCGCTTCCGTACCATGACGATCCAGGACGAGGGCGGCACGCGCCGCACCGTCGAGGCCGGGGTGGCGCGCCTGCGCGAGATGATGCCCAGCGCCGCCTCCGCCCGCCGCGAAGCCATCCCGGCCTCCGAACTCGTGCTGGCGCTCCAGTGCGGCGGCTCGGACGGCTATTCGGGCATCACCGCCAACCCGGCGCTCGGCGCCGCCGCCGACCTGCTCGTCGACAACGGCGGCACCGCCATCCTGTCCGAAACGCCCGAGATCTACGGCGCCGAGCACCTGCTCACCCGTCGCGCCGTCGACCGGGCGGTGGGCGAGAAGCTCGTCGATACGATCCACTGGTGGGAAGCCTACACGCGCCGCAACGGCGGCGAGATGAACAACAACCCGTCGCCGGGCAACAAGGCGGGCGGCCTCACCACCATCCTGGAGAAGTCGCTCGGCGCCGCCGCCAAGGGCGGCACCCGCAACCTCGCCGCCGTGTACCGCTATGCCGAGCGCGTGGCCGACCATGGCTTCGTCTTCATGGACACGCCGGGCTACGACCCCGTCTCGGCGACCGGTCAGGTCGCGGGCGGCGCCAACGTCCTGTGCTTCACCACCGGCCGCGGCTCCGCCTACGGCTGCAAGCCGACGCCCTCGATCAAGCTCGCCACCAATTCCGACATGGCGAGGCACATGACGGACGACATGGACATCGATTGCGGCGACGTGCTCGACGGCGTGTCGATCGCCGACAAGGGCCGCCAGATCTTCGACCGCATCCTGGCCGTGGCGTCGGGCGAGCAGTCGAAGTCGGAAGCGCTGGGCTATGGCGACGCAGAATTCGTGCCCTGGCAGATCGGCGCCACCATGTAGGGACGGCGGCCCGGCATAGCAGCCGCGACCCCATCCCTCGGACGCGACCTGGGGCGCTTTCGCCGTCGCTCCGGTTCAGGATCGAGCACAGCCGCGGCGTCGGCCTGGAGGCGCTGAAGGGGCCCAGACTCGACGGGGTCCACCTGGGAGCGCCGGGCGACCCGGCCAGGGCGCTTCGACCTTGATCCGCTCCACGGCACGGCGGGGCTCAATCCGCGGGCCGGCCGCGTCGCGCGAAGCGCTTGCGCGGCCGCCGGATTCGCTCCAGCTTCCGGGACGAGGCCGGGACGCCTCTAGGGAGCCTCCGAGCGCGATGAACCTCGATTCCGGGATGCGGGCCGCCGGCGTCACCGTACTGGCGCGCGAACCGGTCCTGCGGCTCGACGCCGTCGGGAAACGGTTCGGCGCGCTCGTGGTCCTGGACGACATCAACCTCACCCTGCGCGCCGGCGAGGTCGTGTCGCTGATCGGGCCGGGCGGGTCGGGCAGGAGCACGTTGCTGCGCTGTATCGACCAGCTCGAGCCGCCGACCAGTGGCCGCGTGCGGGTGGGCGGCCTGTCCATCGAGGCCGGCCATCCCCCGACCCGGGCGGAACTGTCGGACCTGCGCCGCATGGTCGGCATGGTGTTCCGCTCGCCCGGCCTGTTCCCGCACCTCACGGTGCTGCGCAACGTCAGCCTGGCGCTGGAGCGCGTCCTGGGGCGTGGGCGGGTCGAAGCGGAAGCACGCGGCCTCGCCCTGCTCGAGCGCGTCGGGCTCGCCGGCCGGGCGCATCACACGCCGTCGCGCTGCTCGGACGGCGAGCAGCAGCGCATCGCCATCGCCCGCGCCCTGGCGATCGAGCCGCGCCTGATGCTGTTCGACGAGCCCACGGCGGCGCTCGATCCCGAGCCCGGGCGCGAGGTGCTGGCGCTGATGCGCAGCCTCGCCGACGACGGCATGACCATGCTGGTCGCCACGCACGAGCTGCAGTTCGCCGAGACGGTTTCGGACCGCGTGGTCGTGATGGCCGAGGGGCGCGTCGTCGAGCAGGGGGCGAGCCGACAGGTGATCCACGACCCGCGCAGCGATCGCGCCCGCCGCTTCCTCGACGCCGTGCTGAACCGATGACCGGCAGCCTGCTGGCGGCGCTCGCCTCCGGTCTCCCGTGGAGCCTCGGCGTCGCGACGCTGTCCTGGCTGGCCGGCGCAGTGCTGGGGCTCGGGCTCTGCGCGCTGCGGCTGTCGCGGGTCCCGCTGCCGCGGCTCCTCGCCGGCCTCGTCATCTTGCTCCTGCGGGCGGTCCCGCCGCTGCTCTGGCTGTTGCTCGCCGGCGCCGTCGCTGCCGCCGCCGACCTGCCGATCGCCCCCTGGGCGGCGGCCGTGGCGGGCCTCGGCCTGGTCGCGGCCGCCGAGATGGCCGAGATCTACCGCCGGGCGCTGTCCGCCGTCGCCGCCGCCCAGTGGGAGGCCGCGGCGGCGCTGGGCCTGCCGCGGCACTCCCGCATCCGCGACGTGCTGGCGCCGCAACTCCTGGCCGCCGCCCTGCCGGCCGCCGCCGGGCTCGCGGCGGGGCTGCTGCGCGATTCCGCCATCGCGTCCCTCCTCGGCGTGAGCGGCATCGCCGCCGAGGCGGACCGTGCCGCGCGGGCGGGCGCCGGTCCGCTGGCGAGCTTCGCGGCGGCGGGCGCGCTCTACCTCGTCCTCGGCCTGGCGGTCGCCGCCGTGGGGCGCCGGGCGGCCCTGCACCTGCGGGCCGCGGCGGCCCGATGACCGCATCGCTGACGATCTGGCGCGACGCCCTGCCGGCGCTGCTCGACGGGCTGGAACTCAGCCTGGCCGTCACCGGCGTGTCGCTGCTCGCCGGCCTGCCGCTCGGCCTCGTCCTGGCGCTCGGCCTCGGCGCGCGCGACCTCGCCCTGCGCTGGGCGGCCCTGGCCGTGGCCGGCGCCGGCCGCGGCGCACCGGTGCTGATCCTGCTGCAGGCCGCGGGGCTCGGCCTGCCCGCCGCCGGAATGCCGCTGTCCCCTTTCGCCGCCGCCAGCCTCGCGCTCGGCTGGGCGGCCTGCGCCGGCGCCGGGACGGTCATCCGGGCCGGCCTCGACGCGGTCCCGGCGGACCAGCGCGAAGCCGCCGCCGCCATGGGTCTTCCGTTCGGGGACGTCCTGCGGTTCGTGCTGCTGCCGCAGGGGCTGCGGCTCGCCGTCCCGGGCCTCATCGGCGTCGCCTTGCTGCTGTTCCAGGCCAGTTCGCTCGCCGTGGCGGTCGGGCTGCCGGAACTCACGGGGCGGGCGCTGCAGGGAGCCGGGCGGGCGGAGGGGGCCGGCGTCCCCGTGCTGCTGCTGGCCGCCCTGCTCTATGCCGCCGTCTCGATCCCGGCGCTGCTGGCGATCGCCAGGCTGGAGCGCCGCCGCCGTCGCCCCGCGGCGTGACGCAAGCGGGCCCGGCGGATCGACGCCATGAGGCCGTCGGCGGGAGCAAGCGCGGTTTCGCACCGTCGGCGCCGCGATGATGGACCGGTGGCAAAAGGGCCGGCGCGGTCGGTGATTTGCACGCCAGGGCGGCGCGATGCCGCTTGCACCGGCTGCCCACTTGTGGTGCATCACGGGGGACGACCGGCCTCGAAAGGGGCCGGAACCGTCTCACGGCTTCGCCCGGTAAGCGCGCCCCTGCTGAGGGGCGAAGCCGTGACCCGTAGGCTACGCCAGCCCTGAAGCTCCAGGGCCAGTCCCGTCACCTTGCGGCAAGGTCGATCGGGCCGCCATGCCTGAGCGTCCCGATAACTTGTCGTAACGTCCCATCGCGCCGTTGCTGGTCGAGGCCGGCCTGCCGTTGCGGCGGGCGGGCGTACCGCGCCGGGACCGCGCGTCGGCCCGGCGCCGATCCGTCCGTCACTTCAGCAGATGCGCCACCTGGATGGCCTGGTTGAACATGGCCGCCAAGGCGTTGTTGATGTCGGCGGGGGTGTTGGCGGTCTGGAAGAAGCCCGGCGTCGCGCATTGCGGAAGCACCGAGGGGATGTTGGCGGATGCGGCATTGGCCTGCTGCGTTTCCCAGGTATTCTGGTCCGTCACCGTCAGCGTCGTGTAGGGGATGTAGAGGATCGACACCGTCGCCCCGGCCGCCTTCAGGGCCGCGCACAGGTTCGGGTCGATGGCGACGGGGTTGGTCCCGGTCCACCAGGAGCGGTTCCTCTGCTGCGAGATGGACGAGCCCCCCGGGTAGTACCACTTGTTGCCGGATGACAGGGCGAACTGCTGCGTGTTCTCCATGCCGTCGGTGATGAGGAAGACGAAGGGCTTCGACTTCGTGGCCGACGAGCCGTCGCCGTAGGGGCCGATCGTCGCCTGGATGCTGGCGAGGCTGGTCTCGAAATGCGTGCCGCCGCTGCCGTCGCCCGTGCTGGTGTCGCCGAAGGTCGACAGCTGGGTGGCGCCCGAATCGAGCAGCGTCGTGAACGCGGTGGGATTGGCCTGGTCGCAGGTGGCGGCAGACCACAGCGCCGCGTAGTTCGACGACAGCGGCGACAGCGTCGCCATCTGGGTCACGAAGGGATAGAGACCGACCCTATACTGGTTCGGCACGCTCGGCGTCCTGGCGAGCCCCAGGAGACCGCACACCGCGCTGTTGACGGCGCCGGAGCGCAGCTGGATGTTGTGGCTCACGGCGAAATTGTAGCCGCCGACCTGGTCGGGGAAGTGGCAGGCGAACTGGCAATTGCCGTTGTTGGCGGCGAGGTAGTTCTGCCCGCTCAGCGTCGACGGCAGGCCCATCGACGCCGACACGTCGACCAGCAGGTAGAAGTCGAGGTAGCTCGGGATGTCCGCCGCCGCGGCCGTGTTGCCGCCGAGGTTGGTCGAGGCCTGCCTGAAGATCTGGCCGAAGTTGTTCCGCGCCACGGCCTGGTACTGCACCGATGCCGAGAAGGTCTGGGCGCTGCGTGTGAGCGTGATGGCGGGGACCTGCACGGTCGTGAACGGGACCCTGGCGGCATTGACGGCGAAGGCGCGGTTCGCCCGGTCCTTGCCGGCCGCGATGGCGTTGGCGGTGAGGTTCGCGTCGTTCGGGTTGGCCGCCACATAGGCCTTCGCCGTCGCCACGGCGGCGATCGCGGCGGCGTCGGCGGCGTTGTCGAGCTTGGATTTCGCGCTGAGCGCGACGCCGTAGTCGATGCCGAGCCCCACGAGCCCGACGAGCGGCAGCAGGCAGACGGCGAACACGATGGCGACATTCCCGCCTTCGGACCGGCGGAAGCGCTCGAAGCGGGCCCTGTGCCGCGCGCGTCGGGTCAGAAGCCTGGGCATGTCGATGCGATCCCGTCGTTGCCGGAGGTGTCGAACTTGATCAGCGAGGCGTAGCGAGGCTGCACGAAGACCGACCGGGTGATCTGGATCGGCTGCAGGAACTGCGACCCGAAGGTCGGCACGAAGGTGAAGGACACGTCGACCGCGATGATGGATCCCGACCCGAACACGGAGCGCGGCAGGGTTTTGGGCGAGGGAGCGGCGGTGTCGTCGGCGGCGGCCTGCGCGACGACGCAGGGTCGGTTCCTGTTGCCGGCCGTGCCCGTGCTGGTCCAGACCACGTTGGCGACGTAACAGGCGCTCTGGTCGGTCGCGCCGGAACAGCTCTGGCTGGTCTGGGTGAACTGGATCGAGGCATAGTCGATGGTGATGTCCTGCCACCAGGCGACGCCCTGGCGGCTGGCGTCGCGCATCAGGTACGGGAACAGGACCAGCGCGGAATCGTAGCTGAAGTGCAGGTCGAGCGCGTTCACGGTCGCGGTCGTGCTGCTGGGGGTGGCCGGCGCCGCCTGGGAAATCATCTGGCTGATGGAATTGGCCACCAGCTCGACCCTGCGGGTGGCGTTGACGTAGAGCACCACCTGGAGTCCGGCCAGCAACAGAAGCGCCAGCACCGGCAGGACCAGGGCGAATTCGATGGCCGACGTGCCGGCCTCGGCGGCCAGGAACCGGCGGGGAAGCGGGCCGGGGCGGCGCATCAGTACTGCTCGTTCCGGAAGGCGGCCGTCGCCACCGTGAGGTAGGCCGGGGCGCCCTTGTAGCTGTAGTTCGCCCCCAGCATGGACGTCATGAAGGCCGGCAGGATGGTCAGCGGATACACGACCTGCAGGTAGACGTAGGCGCCCTGTGTCCCGGGGTTGAACTGCGCGGTCGCGTTGGACAGCGCCGGCACGACGAGGCCGGTCTGGTTGGCGTTGACGAGCGCGTAATAGCCGCCCGGCTGGGCGGCCTTGGCCAAGGTCTGCACGTTGACGATCACGTCGTCGCAGTTGATCGGGGCCGGGAGCGCCGGGCACACGACCGTGGTGCGGAAGGCGGCCTGACTCAGGTTGGCCTTCTGGACCGTGCCGATCATGATCTGCCGGGCCGCGAGGTCGGTCGCACGGTCCAGGGCCTGGTTGATGTAGAGGAACAAGCCGACCATCATGAGGAACACGATCGTCATGACGAGCGCGCTGCCCACCAGCGCGAATTCGACGGCGGCGGCGCCGCGCCTGTCTCGCGCCAGGCGGCCGAAGGGTCCGGACCGCATGCCGGCGCGCGGGACGTCCGCCGCACGGCCGCCTGCGGGCTCTGTCGGTCGGGCTCCCTCCGGTCGTTTGGTCAGGTCTGTGAGCACGGTGATCCCGGACGCGGCATGACGGCCTTTGCGTCCGTCATGGCGTCGCGTCCGTTAACAGGGGCTGGCGGCCGCGGGCGCGATGCCGGCTTCGCGGTCGATTCGCGCGGGTTGCCCGGGCATTCCTGTCGCTTTGACTACCGTTCCCTTACTGCACGGCGCGAAGAACGCTGCGTCGGATCCGGTCCGGCTCTGCCGGGGGCGAGTCTGGACGGGAGGTCGCGGGGCAGGCCATGGCGCCGCAGGCTGCGGCAGCGCTGCGGTGGACCTGCCCGAAGCGCCGTCGCATAGTCCCGCGCGATCACGGAGAGCGCTGAGATGAGCTGGAACCCGTCTTTGGCCGCCGGCTACCCCGATGCCACGACCGTCGACGCCATCGAGACCGTCATCGTGCCGCGGGCGCGCGACCTCGGCGGCTTCGAGGTGCGCCGCGCCCTGCCCGCGCCCCAGCGCCAGATGGTCGGTCCCTTCGTGTTCTTCGACCAGGCGGGACCGGCCGAGTTCCTGACCGGCAAGGGCATCGACATCCGGCCCCACCCGCATATCGGGCTCGGCACCGTCACCTACCTGTACCGCGGCGAGTTCCACCACCGCGACAGCATCGGGTCGAACCAGATCATCCTGCCCGGCGCCGTCAACTGGATGGTGGCGGGCCGGGGCGTGACGCATTCGGAGCGGACCAGCCCGGAAACCCGGCAGTCGCCCCATGCGCTCTTCGGCATCCAGACCTGGATCGCCCTGCCCGAGGACAAGGAGGAGATCGCGCCGAGCTTCGAGCACCACGGCCGGGACACCCTGCCGGTGATCGAGGCCGAGGGTGTTTCGGCCCGGCTCGTGCTCGGCCGCGCCTATGGCGAGACCGCCCCGGCCCGGCTCCACAGCGACACCTTCTACCTCGACGTCACGCTCGCCCCGCAGGCCCGCTTCCCGCTGCCGGTCGACCACGAGGATCGGGGCATCTACGTCGTCGAGGGGTCCATCGCGGTCGCCGGGCAGTCGTTCGAGGCCGGCCGCATGATGGTGTTCCGTCCCGGCGACCCCATCACGGTCTCGGCCGGGGCGGCGGGTGCCCGGCTCGTCGCGCTCGGCGGGGCCACGCTGAACGGCCCGCGCCACGTCTGGTGGAACTTCGTCTCGTCGAGCCTCGACAGGATCGAGGCTGCCAAGGAGGAGTGGCGCCGCGGCACCTGGGGGCAGGAGCAGGGTGGAGGCTGGGGTCAGGGGCTCTTCGACCTCCCGCCGGACGACCGCGGCGAGTTCATCCCGCTTCCCGCCTGAGGGCCGCGCCATGGCATCGCGGCGACGGCGCGGATCCGCCGCGTGACGCCGGACGAGGACGCGACGCGGCCGGCCGCGCGGCCGCCCGAGGTCGGCCGCCCGCGCCCCCGGCTCGAGGACGGACGCTTCCTGACCGGACAGGGGCGCTACATCGACGACATGCCGGTGGCGGGAGAGCTCTTCGGCTGCGCCGTGCGCTCGCCCTTGGCCCACGGCCTCATCCTGTCCATCGACGTCGCGGCGGCGCTGGCGACGGCGGGCGTCGTGGCGGTGCTCACCGAGGCGGACCTCGCCGCGGACGGGGTCGGCGACCTTCCGTGCGACGTCGAACTGCCCGAGGCGGCGTCGCTCCGCGTGCCGCCGCGGCCCGCCCTGGCGCGCGGGCGCGTGCGCCACGTCGGCGACCCCGTCGCCTTCGTGGTGGCGACGACGCGCGAGGCCGCGCAGGACGGCGCCGAGGCCGTGGCGGTCGCCTACGAGCACCTGCCGGCCGCGGTCGGCGTCGAGGCGGCCCTCAGTCCGGAAGCGCCCCGGATCTGGGACGAGGCGCCCGGCAACCTCGCCTTCCTGGACCGCCGCGGCGACGCCGAGGCCGTGGCGGCGGCGATGGCCCGGGCCGAGACCGTGGTGGACCTCACGCTCGACAACAACCGTCTCGTGGCGGCGCCCCTGGAGCCGCGGGCCGCCGTCGGGCGTCACGATCCGGCCTCGGGCGCGTTCGACCTGCTCCTCAGCGGCCAGGGCGTCCACGAGATGCGCCGCCAGCTGGCCGGCAGCGTCTTCGCCCTGCCCGAGGATGCCGTGCACGTTTCGGCCCCCGACGTCGGCGGCGGCTTCGGCCCGAAGAACGTGCTGCATCCCGAATACGTTCTGGTGCTGGCCGCGGCGCGGCGGCTCGGGCGCCCGGTGCGGTGGACGTCGAGCCGCAGCGAGGATTTCCTCACCTCGGCCCAGGCACGCGACAACCGCACGCGGGCCCGGCTGGGGCTCGACCGCGACGGGCGCTTCCTGGCGCTGGAGGTCGAGACGGCGGCCGACATGGGGGCCTACCTGTCGGCCCTGGGCCCGCTCGTGCCCACGGCCGCGGCGGCGAGCGCCATGGGCGGCGTCTACGCCATCCCGGCCATCTCCGTCGTGGTCAGGGGCGTCTTCACCAACACCGTGCCGGTCGACGCCTACCGGGGCGCCGGCAAGCCCGAAGCCAACTACCTCGTCGAGCGCCTCGTCGACATCGCCGCCCGGCGCCTCGGGATGCCGCCGCTGGAGCTGCGCCGCCGCAACATCCTGTCGGTCTTCCCGCACCGGGGCGCGCTCGGCGTCGCGGTCGAGCGCGGCGCCTTCGCGGCGACGCTGGATGCCGCCGCGGCGCGTGCCGATGCCGCGGGCTTTCCGGAGCGCCGGGCCGAGGCCGCCCGGCGGGGCCGGCTGCGCGGGCTCGGCTTCGCCTGCTACCTCGAGACGGCCCGCGGCCGGCCGGGCGAATGCGCGGGCCTGCGTTTCGAGCGGGACGGCAGCGTCAGCCTGCTCGTCGGCACCCAGTCGAACGGCCAGGGCCACGAGACGAGCTTCGCCCAGGTCGCCGCCGACCGCCTCGGCCTGCCGGTCGAACGGTTCCGGCTGGTGCAGGCCGATACGCGCCGCGTGCCGCGCGGCAAGGGCCACGGCGGTGCCCGCTCGCTCCACCAGGGCGGCGCCGCCCTGGTCGAGGCCATCGAAACCCTGCTCGACCGGGCCCGCGCCATCGCGGCGCAGCTGCTGCAATGCGAGGGCGCGGCGCTGCGCTTCGCCGACGGCGCCTTCGCGGCGCCGGGCGGGTCCGTCACGCTCGACGCCGTGGCGGAAGCCGCCCGCGACCCGGAGCTGGCGGCCGGCGGCGGCCGGGACGGCCTCGCCGTCCTGGTCGACACGGCGCTCGACGCCATCACGTTCCCCAACGGATGCCACGCCGCCGAGATCGAGGTCGACCCCGAGACCGGCCGGGCGACGCTGGAGCGCTACGTGGCGGTCGACGATTTCGGCACGCTGGTGAACCCGCTGCTGGTGGCCGGCCAGGTGCACGGCGGCCTCGCCCAGGGCATCGGCCAGGCGCTGTTCGAACACACCGTCTACGATGCCGCGGGACAGCTGCTCAGCGCGTCCTTCATGGACTACCAGCTGCCGCGGGCCGCCGACCTCCCGGGGTTCGAGCTCGCCTCCCTCCCGGTCCCGAGCCACGCCAACCCGCTCGGCGTCAAGGGTGCCGGGCAGGCCGGCGCCATCGCGGCGCCCCAGACGGTGATGAACGCCCTCATCGACGCGCTGGCACCGCTCGGCATCGACCACCTCGACATGCCGGCGACCCCGGCGCGCATCTGGCGGGCGATCCGGGCGAAGCAGGGGGCCGGCACCGCCTGATGGCGGGCCCGCGCGCCGGCCTCACAGCGAGGCCGCCGCCCGGGCCGCCTGATCGTAATGGCCCGACAGCACCCGCATCTGGGCGGCCAGGGTCGACAGGGCCGCGCGGTCGAGGCCCAGGGCGGCGACGGACCGGACGAGGAGCGCTTCGCGGATCTCGCCGTAGCGCCGGCAGGCCTCCGCCCCCGCCGGGGTCGCGGCGACGAGCTTCTCCTTGCCCTGCAGGCGGGTCGCCACGAGGCCGAGCCGGGCCAATTTCTTCACCGCGTAGCTCACCACGTGGGTGTCCTCGATGTTCAGCACGAGGCAGAGGTCGGCCATGCGTTTGGGCCGGTCGCGGTGATGGGCCGCGTGCAGCACCAGCACGTCCACCGGCGACAGGTCCGGCACGCCGGCCGCCGCCATGCAGCGAACCATCCAGCGCTCGAAGGCGTGCGACACCAGGATGGTGCCGAACTCGAATTCCGACAGCGCCGGCATGGCGCCCGCCGCGAGATGAGCCGACGACACCACCGGCCCGTCGAACGCGCTGCCCTGCTCCGCCACGGTGCTTCTCCCGCCTTCCCGGCCCGCCCCCGCCGGTCCCCACACCGCGACATTGACACTTTGTCGATGTTTCGTCGACATTGGCCGGGCTGAACAGCGGGAGTGCGGCCGTGACCAAGTGGGAATTCTGGATCGATCGCGGCGGTACCTTCACGGATGTCGTGGCCCGCGACCCCGACGGGCGGCTCGTGGCGCGCAAGCTGCTGTCCGAGAACCCCGAACGCTACCCCGACGCGGCCCTGCAGGGCATCCGCGACGTCCTCGGCGTGGCGCCCGGCGCCCCGATCCCGGCCGAGCGCATCGCCGCCGTGAAGATGGGCACCACGGTCGCCACCAACGCCCTGCTCGAACGCAAGGGCGACCGGACCCTTCTGGTGACGACGCGCGGCTTCCGCGACGCGCTCCGCATCGGCTACCAGGCCCGGGCCGACATCTTCGCCCAGAAGATCGAGAAGCCCGAACAGCTCTACGAGCGCGTCGTCGAGGTCGCCGAGCGGGTCCGCGCCGACGGCGCCGTGGAACTGCCGCTCGACGCCGAGGCGGCCCGGCAGGCGCTGGAGGCGGCCTATGCCGACGGCATTCGCGCCTGCGCCATCGTGTTCATGCACGGCTACGCCTTTCCGGCGCACGAGGCCGCCGTGGCGGAGATCGCGCGCGCCATCGGCTTCACCCAGGTGTCGCCGTCGCACGCCGTGAGCCCGCTGGTGAAGCTCGTCGGGCGCGGCGACACGGCGGTGGTCGACGCCTACCTGTCCCCCATCCTGCGGCGCTACGTCGACCGGGTGGCGGCCGAGCTCGGCGGCGAGGCCGGCGGCTGCCGCCTGATGTTCATGGCGTCCTCTGGCGGCCTCACGGCGGCGGAGCTGTTCCAGGGGCGCGACGCCATCCTGTCGGGGCCGGCGGGCGGCGTCGTGGGCTGCATCGAGACGGCGGGCCTCGCCGGCTTCGACCGCGTCATCGGCTTCGACATGGGCGGCACCTCGACGGACGTGTCGCATTTCGCCGGCGACTACGAGCGCGCCTTCGAGACCGAGGTGGCGGGCGTCAGGATGCGCGCCCCCATGATGCTGATCCACACGGTGGCGGCGGGCGGCGGTTCGGTCCTGCACTACGACGGCGCGCGCTTCACGGTCGGCCCGGATTCGGCCGGCGCCAGCCCCGGCCCGGCCGCCTACCGGCGCGGTGGCCCCCTCACCGTGACGGACGCCAACGTCATGCTGGGCAAGCTGCAGCCGGCCTTCTTCCCGAAGATCTTCGGGCCCGAGGGCCGCGAACCGCTGGACCGCGCCGGGGTCGAGGCGCAGTTCGCCGACCTCGCCGCCGGCATGGCGGGGGACCGCGGCCCGGAGGCCGTGGCCGACGGCTTCGTGCGCATCGCGGTCGAGAACATGGCCTCGGCCATCAAGAAGATCTCGGTGCAGCGCGGCTACGACGTCACCCGCTACGCGCTCCAGTGTTTCGGCGGCGCCGGCGGCCAGCATGCGTGCCTCGTGGCGGACGCGCTCGGCATGCGCACCGTGATGCTGCACCCGCTGTCCGGCGTGCTCTCGGCCTATGGCATGGGGCTGGCCGCCATCCGGGCGACGCGCCAGCGCACCTTCCATGCCCCGCTCGCCGAGGCGGGCCGGGAGGCGGCGGAGGCCGGCCTGGCGGCGCTGGCGGAGGACGCGCGAGACGAGGTGGCCCGCCAGGGCGTGCCGGCCGCCGACATCGCGCTGCGGCGCGAGGCGCACCTGCGCTATGCCGGCACCGACACGGCACTGGCGGTGCCCTTCGGGGCGGTGGCCGACATGCGGGCCGCCTTCGACGCCGCCCATCTCGCCCGCTTCGGATTCGTCGACGCCGACAAGCCGCTCGCCTTCGACGCGCTGGTCGCCGAGGCGGTGGGCGGCGGCGGCTCGGCGGAGGAGCCGGAGCGGCCGACCGACGCCGCCCCTCCCGCGCCGGCCGAGCGGACGCGGTTCTTCTCCCAGGGTGCCTGGCACGACGCGCCGGTGTTCTTCCGGGCCGAAGTCGGGCCCGGCGCCAGGGTGGCGGGGCCGGCACTGCTGATCGAGCCCAACCAGACCGTGGTGGTCGAGCCCGGCTGGCAGCTCGAGGTTTCGGCGCGCGACCACGTCATCCTGCAGCGCGTCGCGGCCCTCGCCGCCGCGGCGCCGGCCGGCACCGATGCCGACCCGGTGCTGTTGGAGGTCTTCAACAACCTCTTCATGTCCATCGCCGAGCAGATGGGCCTGACGCTGCAGAACACCGCCTATTCGGTGAACATCAAGGAGCGGCTCGACTTCTCCTGCGCGGTCTTCAACCGCGACGGGTCGCTGGTCGCCAACGCCCCCCACATGCCCGTGCACCTCGGCTCCATGGACATGTCGGTCCGCAGCGTCATCGACGCCTTCGGCGGCGCCATGGGGCGGGGCGACGTCTTCGCCCTGAACGCTCCCTACAACGGCGGCACGCACCTGCCGGACATCACCGTGGTGACGCCGGTCTTCGGCGAGGCCGACGAACTCCTGTTCTTCGTCGCGTCGCGCGGGCACCACGCCGACATCGGCGGCACGGCGCCGGGCTCGATGTCGCCGCTGGCCCGCACCATCGCGGAGGAAGGCGTCTACATCGACAATTTCAAGCTCGTCGACCGCGGCCGCTTCCGCGAAGCCGAACTCGTGCAGCTCCTGACCTCCGGGCCCTACCCGGTCCGCAACGTCGTGCAGAACGTCAACGACCTCAAGGCGCAGATCGCCGCCAACGCCAAGGGCGTCGCCGAGCTCGGCCGCATGGTGGGGCATTTCGGCCTCGACGTCGTGCGGGCCTACATGGGCCACGTGCAGGACAATGCCGCCGAAAGCGTCGCCCGCGTGGTGGCGACCCTCGCCGACGGGCGGTTCGACCTCGAGATGGACCAGGGCTGCCACATCCGGGTCGCCATCACGGTGGACCGCGCGGCCCGCGTCGCGACGGTGGACTTCACCGGGACGTCGCCCCAGCGCGACGACAACTTCAACGCCCCGAGCCCCGTGACCCGGGCGGCCGTGCTCTACGTCTTCCGCGTGCTGGTCCAGGGCGCCATCCCCATGAACGCCGGCTGCCTGCGCCCCGTGCGCATCGTCGTGCCGGACGGCACCATGCTGTCGCCGCGCCACCCCGCGGCCGTGGTGGCGGGCAACGTCGAGGTGAGCCAGGCCGTCACCAACTGCCTGTTCGGCGCCCTCGGCACGCTGGCGGCCGCCCAGGGCACGATGAACAACGTGACGTTCGGCGACGCCACCTATCAATATTACGAAACGATCTGTTCGGGCGCGCCGGCGGGGCCCGGCTTCTCGGGGGTGGACGGCATCCACACCCACATGACCAACTCCCGGCTCACCGACCCCGAAATCCTGGAGCTGCGCTACCCGGTGGTGCTGGAAGACTTCCACATCCGCCGGGGCTCGGGCGGGCGCGGGCGCTGGAACGCCGGCGACGGCACCGAGCGCACCATCCGGTTCCTCCAGCCCATGGATTGCGCCGTCCTGTCCGGCCACAGGCGGATCAGGCCCTTCGGCCTCGACGGGGGCGAGCCGGGCGAACTCGGCGACAATGTCGTGCGGCGGCGGGACGGGTCGGAGGAGCATCTCGGGGGCTGCGCGCAGACGAAGCTCGAAGCCGGAGACGCCATCACGATCCGCACCCCGACCGGCGGCGGCTATGGCCGGCGGCCGGCCGAGGCGCGCTGAACGGCGCACTGTGGGCGGGACCGGACCGGCCACCGGCCCGCCCGGCCGCTTGGACGATGGGAGGCGACCCGCCATGGGCGAGCACGGGCAGGATCGGGCGCCGGAGGGGAGCCTCGCGCGGTGCCTCGCCACGGCCCCGCGGCCGGACCGGCCGGAGGCGGCGGCGGACCGCGTCGCCGACTGGGTCGCGGGCCTGACGGGCGACCACGGGCTCGGGCCGCTGCTGGCGGAGCCCGGCGTGCCGCCCCTGCTGGCGGCGGTGGCGGACCATTCCCCCTACCTATGGCGCCTGGTCCGCACCGACCCGGCGCGGCTCGCCCGCATCCTGGGCGGCCCGCCCGCGGAGACGCTCGACGCCTGCCTCCGCGGCATGGCGGCGGATTGCGCGGCGGCCGCGACGCCGGCCGCCGCCGCCGCGCCGCTGCGCCACGCCAAGGCCGAGGTGGCCCTGCTGGTCGCGCTGGCCGACCTCGGCGGCGTCTGGGACGTCGACGCGGTCGTGGCGGCGCTGACGCGCTTCGCCGACGGCGCCGTGTCGGCCGCGCTCGACGTGCTGCTGCGGGAGGCGGTGGCGGCGGGCCGGCTCGGTCCCGGGCGGGGCGCGGAAGGCTGCGGCCTCGCCGTGCTGGCCATGGGCAAGGGCGGCGCGGGCGAACTCAACTATTCGAGCGACATCGACCTCGTGGTCTTCTACGACCCCGACGCGCCGCGGCTGATGGCCGGCGCCGTGCCGTCGAGCTTCTACGTCCGGCTCACCAAGGGCTTGGTCAAGCTGCTCGGCGAGCGCACCGGCGACGGCTACGTGCTGCGCGTCGACCTCCGCCTGCGGCCCGACCCCGGCTCCACCGGGGTTGCGGTGTCGCTGCCGGCGGCCTTCACCTATTACGAGGCCCTGGGCCAGAACTGGGAGCGGGCCGCCTACATCAAGGCGCGGCCCGTCGCCGGCGACCTCGCGCTGGGGCGCCGCGTCCTCGACGAACTCGCGCCCTTCGTGTGGCGCCGCTACTTCGACTACGCCGCCATCGCCGACATCCATGCCATGAAGCGGCAGATCCACGCCGTGCGCGGCCATGCCGCCGTCGCGGTGGCGGGCCACGACCTCAAGGTCGGGCGCGGCGGCATCCGCGAGATCGAGTTCTTCGTCCAGACCCAGCAGTTGATCTTCGGCGGCCGGCGGCCGGAGCTGCGCGGCCCGCGCACGCTCGACATGCTGGCGGCCCTCGCCGGGGACGGCTGGATCGACGCCGCCGCCGCCGAGGACCTGGCCGGCGCCTACCGCCTGCTGCGCCGGCTCGAACACCGCCTGCAGATGGTCGACGACGAGCAGACCCAGCGCCTGCCCACCGACGCCGACGGCCTGCGCCGCATCGGCCTCTTCGCGGGCTTCGCCGACCGCGCCGGCTTCGAAACCGCGCTCGTCGCCGCGCTGTCCACCGTCGAGGCCCATTACGCGCGGCTCTTCGAACATGCCCCCGGGCTCGACGCCGCCGCCGGCAGCCTCGTCTTCTCGGGTGACGCCATCGACCCCGGCACGGTGGAGACGCTGCGCCGCATGGGGTTCGCCCGCGCCGCGGAGGCGGTCGAGACCGTGCGGGGCTGGCACTTCGGGCGTCGCCCGGCGGTCCGCGGCCCGCGCGCCCGCGAGGTCCTGACCGATCTCGTGCCGGACCTGCTGGCGGCCTTCTCGCGCTCCGGCGACCCCGATGCCGCGCTGACGGGCTTCGACGCCGCGCTGAGCCGCATGCCGGCCGCGACGGAACTCTTCAGCATCCTGCGGTCCAACGCGGCGCTGCGCCAGCTCTATGCGGACATGCTGGGCGTGGCGCCCCGCCTCGCCGCCACGGTGGCGTCGCGCCCGCACCTGCTCGATGCCGCCATCGACCCCGCCCTGCAGCGCGAGGCCGCGCCGGCCGAGGTCGCGGCCCGCATCGCCGACGCCCCCGGCACCACCGAGGAGGTGCTCGACCGGGCCCGCGACATCGCGCGCGAGGAGTCCTTCCTCATCGGCCTCGGCCTGCTTTCGGGCGCCATCGCGCCGCGCCGTGCCGGGGAACGCTATGCGGACCTCGCCGGGGCCGTGCTGCGCGGGCTGCTGGCCCGGGTCGAGCGGGATTTCGCGGACGACCACGGCCGGGTGCCGGGTGGCACGCTCGCGGTCGTCGCGCTCGGCAAGCTTGGCTCGCGCGAGATGACGGCCGCCTCCGACCTCGACCTCATGGTGATCTACGACGCCGACCCGGCCGGGCCGGAAAGCGACGGCCCGCGCCCGCTCGCGGCCTCGCGCTACTACATCCGTCTGACGCAGCGGCTGATCGCGGCGCTGACCGCCGCCACGCGGCGCGGGCCGCTCTACGCCGTCGACATGCGGCTGCGCCCGTCCGGCACGCAGGGACCCGTTGCCACGCAGTTCCGCGGTTTCGTGCACTACCAGGCCGGGGACGCCGAGACCTGGGAGCGGATGGCGCTGACGCGGGCGCGCGTCGTGGCGGGCGACGCCGGGCTCGGGCAACGCGTCGCCGCGGCCGTGCACGACAGCCTCATGCGCCCGCGCGGCGACGCCCTCGGCCCCGCCATCGCGGCGCTGAGGGTCCTCGTGGCGCGCGGCAAACCGGCGGCCGGTCCCTGGGATCTCAAGCTCGCGGCGGGCGGCCAGCTCGACGTCGAGTTCCTCGCCCAGTTCGTCGTCCTGCGCCATGCCGCCGCCCATCCGGCGCTGATCGGCCTGCCGACGACAGCGGTCTTCGAGGCGGCACGCGCTCTTCGGCTCCTCTCTCCGGGAGACGCCGCGGCGCTGGCCGAAGCCTCGACGCTGTTCGGCGACGTCCTGCAGCGGGTGCGGCTCGCGGTCGACGGCCCGTTCGACCCGACCCTGGCCGGCGAGGGACTCCGGCGCCGTATCGCGGGTGCGTCCGGCCTGCCCGACTTCGCCACGCTGGCGGCCCAACTCGGCGAAACCCGCGCGGCCGTGCGGGCGATCTCCGACCGGCTCCTCGGCGGCGCGGGCTGAGCCTCGCCGGCCCGGGAGGCCGGATCAGCGCTGGGCGCTTCCCCCCTGATCGGCCCCGTCGATCGCGGCCTGATGATACCATCCGCTGCCGTAATCGGTGAAGGCTGGCTTGGGCAAGCGCGGGGTGAACTTGAGGACCTTGCCGCCCTCCGTCCCCGGCGCCACCGCCTGCCCCGTGGTCCTCGCGTCGCGCTTCGACCTGTCCATGTTGCACTCCCGGTTGCGTTCCCTGCTGATCCCGGCCCGGCGATGCCGCTGGATGCATGAACGCTATGGAAGCATAATGCCCATCGACGGAGCTATGTTGCACATCTAGCGCTTACTGTTTGTGCATTATGGACCCAATATGCCTTTTATTTAGTCATATACCGGTGGGTCAAAGCCGCCCCGCCTCGAGACGTGGCCCGCAGTGTCAGGTCGCCGGCGAGCGCTGCCGGTTCTCGATCCTGTAGCGCCCGCCCGGGAAGACGAGGCGGACGCTGGAGGCCACGCTGTCGCCGATCCAGGTACGGCGCCGGATGAGGAGGCAGGGCTCGGCCCGCGAGATGCCGAGCAGCCGGCTCTCCCAGGCGGTCGGCAGCACGGCCTCGACGCGGTGCTCGGCCTCGGTCCAGCGCCCGACGCCGGTCAGCACCTGGCTCGGGGTGACGCGGGCGAAGTCCTGGTCGAGGTAGTGCGGCGCCACGGCCGGGTTGACGTGCCGGGTCTCGAGCTGGACGGGGACGCCGTCCTCGCGGTGCACCAGGATCGAGCGGAACACCGCGGCGGCGACCGCCACGCCGAGCGATTCGGCGATGTCGGCGGAGGCCTGCACCCGTTCCAGCCCCACCACCGTCGCCGAATGGGCGCGGCCGCGCGCCACGATCTCCTCGGCGATGTCGCGCACCTCGAAGACGTCGAGCGGCTGCTTGTCCTCGGCCACGAAGGAGCCGAGGCCCTGCATCCGCACCAGCAGCCCTTCGAGCGACAGTTCGCGGAGCGCGCGGTTGACCGTCATGCGGCTGACCTTGAGGGCGTCGACGAGTTCGCTCTCGGAAGGGATGCGGTGGCGCGGGGGCCATTCGCCGCTGCGGATCCGCCCGGCGATCCACTGCTTCACGCCGGCATAGAGCGGCAGCGCGGCGTCGGTCGCCGTGCCCGTCGGTCTCTTCATCTGCTCGCCATCGCCGCCCCCCGCCGCGGCCCGGACGGGAGCGGCGAGGCCCCGGCTCTTCGCCCGGTCCCCGGCCCGCCCCTACAGCGCCGCACCGCAAAGCGCCAGCACGGCGAGCCCGGCAGTCGCGCGATGGCCGGCCCTCACGGCTCCGGGGCGAGCGGACCCTGCGCCAGGCGGGCGACGTCGAAGCGCTGGACGTCCCGCAGCAGGGCGATGAAGGCGGCGGCGCCGTTGTCGGCGGTGGCGACGCCCTTCTCGGCCGTGGCGCTCGCGGCATCGCCCATGGCGCCCTCGGCGGAATTGTCCTGCGCCATCCAACCGAAGCCGACCGGCTGGGTGACGCGCAGCCAGGTGAACTCCTCGGCGATGGCGACCGAGTTGGGCACGAAGTTGCGCACCGCCTCGCGGCGCACGAGCTCGGGCCGGAAGGCCAGCATCAGCGACGTCTCGGCCTCGCCGCCGTGGATGCCGTGCACGGCTTCCCCCGGCCCGTAGAGGCCGGCCGGGTAGCCGAAGCGGCTCCAGCTCGCCACCACCACCAGCATGCCGAGCCGCACCCGCAGTTCGCGCGCCACGATGTCGAGCGGCGGGATGTTGCCGCCGTGGGAATTGACGATGACGAGCTTGCGCACCCCCGCCCGGTGCACGCTTTCGCCGATCTCGCGCCAGGCCCGGATCACGGTCTCGGCCGAGAAGGTGAGGGTGCCGGGGAAGGCGAGGTGCTCGTTCGACTTGGCCACCGCCTGGACGGGCAGCACCAGCGCCGGAAGGTCGTCCGGCAGCCGCGCCACGGCGGCGGCGAGGTAACCCTCCATGATGAACGTGTCGACGCCGACCGGGAGATGCGGCCCATGCTGCTCGATGGCCGCCACCGGCAGCACCGCGATGGCCGAGGCCATGTCGGCCTCGCGGAAGTCCGTCCAGGTCATCTCGGCCCAGAACTTGGTGCGGAACGCCATGATCCGCGCCCTCAATCCAGCCGGGCCGCGACGGCCTCGACCTCGACGAGGAACTCCGGCCGCGTGAAGCCGCCGACGATCATCAGCGTCGAGGCGGGCGGCGGCGCATCGCCCGGCAGGGCCCGGTCGCGCGCCGCCATGTAGCCCGCCATGTCCTGGCGCCGCGTCACATAGGCGTTGAGGCGCACGAGGTCGGCGAGCCCCATGCCGGCTTCGGCCAGGATGGCGGCGATGGCGGCGAAGCAGAGCGCCGCCTGGCCCTCGACGTCGGCCGGCACGGCGCCGTCGGGCGCGATGCCGAGCTGGCCCGAGCAGAAGACGGTCCTGGCGCCGGCGGGCACGGCGACGCCGTGGGCATAGCGGGCGAAGGGCGGGTGGAGGGCGGCGGGGGCGAGACGGGCGAGCATGGGGCGACGCGGGATCCTTTCGCCGGGCCCGGCGGGCCCGGCCGGCGCCGGGTCGCATGCAAGGCGTGTTCCGCCGGCGCGGGGCCGTCACGGGTCGATCCAGCGCTCGGCCGACAGCTGCAGGTGCCGCGTCATGGCGGCCTGGGCGGCGAGGCTGTCGCGCGCCGCGAGCGCCCGCAGGACGGCGGCATGTTCCTCGGCGGCCGCCATCCACGACCGGCGGTCCTCGTAGCGCGAGCTCAGGCGGGCCGAGATGCGGCTGTAACGTTCGTCGAACAGCGAGGCGACGATGCGGGACAGCACGGAATTGCCGGTCTGTTCGGCGATCGCCATGTGGAAGGCCCGGTCCTGCGCCATGGGGTCGACCCCGGCCTCGACCGCGCCCAGCATGGCGGTGCCGACCGTGCCGAGCCGGTCGAGGAAGGCCGGCGACACGCGGGCGCAGGCGAGCAGCGCCACCGCGCCCTCCACGGCGACGCGGGCCTGCATCAACTCCGTCGGGCTTTCGCCGAGCGCGCGGGTCAGGGTGGGGCCGCGGTCGGTCGGCTCCAGCACGTAGACGCCCGAGCCCATGCGGATCTCGACCGTGCCGTCGATCTCGAGCGCGATCAAGGCTTCGCGCAGCGAAGGACGCGACACGTTCAGCTGCTGGGCGAGGTCGCGTTCGGCCGGAAGGCGGGTCTGGGGCGGGAACTGCCCGGCGCGGATCAGGGCGCGGATCTCGTCCGCCACATCCTGGTAGAGGCGGCGCACTTCCCCGCCGTCGCGCGCCCTGCCCATGCCGTTTCCCCCGATATTGGCCTGACCGGACCTTGGTGCCGATGATGGCGCCGGGGCCGGCGACAGGTCAACCCGCCCCGCCTTGACAGCCGTTGGCGATTGATCCAGCCTGCGGTCGTCGTATTGGCCAGACCACATGGCGAGCGGCTGCGGGAGGTCGGGATGGGCGCTGCGGTGCCGGCATGCGAGCCGCTGAAGGCGTCGACGCTTCGCGCGCTGCCGCGCGGGGGCCTGGCCGTCACGGCCCTCGGCCTCGGCTGCGCGCAGATCGGCGGCCTGTTCCAGCCCATGCCGCTCGACACCGCCGTCGCTGTCCTCGACGCCGCCTGGGACGCCGGCATCCGCTACTTCGACACCGCCCCCTACTACGGCTACACGCGCTCGGAGCGCCGCGTCGGCGTCTATCTCGCCGAGCGGGAGCGCACCGCCTACCGGGTGAGCACCAAGGTCGGGCGCCTGATGGTGCCGGCCGAGGCGGTGGCGGCCGAGGAGTTCGGCTATGTGGCGCCCCTGCCCTTCCCGGCCCGCTACGATTACGGCCACGACGCCATCCTGCGGTCCTTCGAGGACAGCCAGCAGCGGCTCGGCATCCCGCGGGTCGACCTCCTCTACGTCCACGACATCGGCCGCTACACCCATGGCGCGGCGCACGACCTGCATTGGGAGGCGCTGACCCGCGGCGGCGGGTTCCGGGCGCTGGAACGGCTGCGGCGCGAGGGCCGCGTCGGCGGCATCGGGCTCGGCGTCAACGAGGCCGCCGTCGTCGCCGACGCCTTGAACGAGGCGGAGCTCGACGCCGTGCTGCTGGCGGGCCGCCACACGCTGCTGGAACAGCGGGCACTGCCGCTGCTCGACGCCTGCGCCCGGGCCGGCACCGCCGTCGTCGCGGCGGGCCCCTTCAATTCCGGCATCCTGGCCGGCGGCGCGACCTTCGACTACGCGGCGGCGCCGCACGAGGTCGTCGCGCGCGTGACGGCGCTGCGGGACGCCTGCGCGCGTTTCGCCGTGCCCCTGACGGCCGCGGCGCTGCAGTTCCCGCTGGCCCATCCCGCCGTCGTGTCCGTCGTGGCGGGCGCGCAGTCGCCCGGGCAACTGCGCGCCAACGTGGCGGATTTCGAGCGGTCGATCCCGGCCGAATTCTGGGCCGCGCTGGCCCGCGACGGCCTGCTCGACCCCGCCTCGCCGGTCCCCGCCGGACACTGAACCGGGCCGATCCCCGTCCCGCGGGGTCCACCCCGCCAAGGCGCCGCAGAGCGCCCGCACAGAAAGAGGCGCCGTGAGGGCGCCGGCATCGAACAGGGCGCCGTGAGGGCGCCCCGGACACCGTCGAGGGCGCCGTGAGAGCGCCCCGGCCGATCGACACACACCGGAGGACACCATGAAGACCGCTTTCGCCGCCGCCCTGATCCTGTCCGCCGCCCTGGCGCCCCTGGCGGGCTCCCAGGCCCGCGCCGCCGACACCACCATCCCGATCATCGTCAAGGACACGACCTCGAACTACTGGCAGATCGTCCTGGCCGGCGCCCGCAAGGCCGGCAAGGACCTCGGCGTGAAGGTCCCGGAACTCGGCGCCCAGTCGGAATCCGACATCGACGGCCAGATCACGATCCTCGAGAACGCCGTCTCGGGCAAACCGGCCGCCGTGGTCATCTCGCCGACCCAGTTCGCCGCGCTCGGCAAGCCCGTCACCGAGGCGGCCAAGTCGGTGAAGATCATCGGCATCGATTCCGGCGCCGATTCGAAGGCCTTCACGTCCTTCCTGACGACCGACAACGTCCAGGGCGGGCGCGCCGCCGCCGACGCTCTGGCCGAAGGCGTCAAGGCCAAGACCGGCAAGGCCGAGGGCGACGTGGCGCTCATCACCTCGCTGCCGGGCGTGGGCTCGCTCGACCAGCGCGCCCAGGGCTTCAAGGAGGAGCTGAAGAAGTATCCCGGCCTGAAGCTCACCCAGGACAAGGTGGCGGACGGCCAGGCCACGACCGGCCTCAACATCATGACCGACATCCTCACCGCCGACCCCAAGCTCGTCGGCGTCTTCGCGTCCAACCTCATCATGGCGCAGGGCGCGAGCCAGGCGGTGGCGGAGAACAAGCTCGGCGACAAGCTGACGCTGATCGGCTTCGACTCCGACCCGAAGCTGGTCGGCCTGCTCAAGGACGGCGCCATCTACGGCCTCGTGGTGCAGGACCCGTTCCGCATGGGCTACGACGGCATCAAGACCGCCCTCGCCGCCTCCAAGGGCGAGAAGGTCCCGGCCGACGTCGACACGGGCGTCAACGTCATCACCAAGGCCAACATGGGTTCGGCCCGCAGCCAGGAGCTGCTGGACCCCAAGCTGAACTGAGGTCCCCACCAGGCCCGGCCCCGCCGGGCCTTGCGCCACACCACCGGCCCGGCCCCGCCGGGCCCCGCGCCACACCACCGGCCCGGCCCCGCCGGGCCGGTCTCGCCCCTGCCCTCCCGCGAGACCGCCCCATGACCGACGCGGCCCTCATCGATGCGGCCTCCCCCGACGCGCCGGCCGAGCCCGCCGCGGCGGTTCCGGTGCTGGCGCTGCAGAAGCTCGACAAGCGCTTCGGCGCCACCCATGCGCTGAAGGCCGTCGACCTCGACTTCGCGCCCGGCGAAATCCACGCCATCGTGGGCGAGAACGGCGCCGGCAAGTCCACGCTGATCAAGCTGCTGACGGGCGTGCACCGCCGCAGCGGCGGCGAGCTGCTGTGGGAGGGCCGCCCGGTCCCGCTCGGCTCGCCCCAGGAGGCGCTGGCGCTCGGCATCAACGCCGTGCACCAGGAGGTGGTGCTGTGCCGCCACCTCAGCGTGGCCGCCAACCTGTTCCTCGGCGACGAGACGACGCGCTTCGGCCTTCTGCGGCACCGCGCCATGGTCAGGGCCGGCCAGGCCGTGCTCGACGACCTCGGGTTCAAGCTGCGGGCCGACGCGACCCTGTCGGACCTGACGATCGGCCAGCAGCAGCTCGTCGCCACGGCCCGCGCGGCGACGCGCGGCACCCGGTTCCTCATCTTCGACGAGCCGACCGGATACCTCACGCGCCAGGAGGCCGCCCAGCTCTTCACGCTCATCCGCCGGCTCAAGGCCGAGGGCGTGACGGTGGTGTACATCAGCCATCGGCTCGAGGAGGTCTTCGAGCTCGCCGACCGCGTCTCGATCCTGCGCGACGGCGCGCTCGTGTCGACCCAGCGCGTCGCCGACACCGACGAGGCGAGCCTCATCCGGGGCATGATCAACCGCTCGGTGGCGCAGGTCCACTACAAGGAGGCGGTGGCCTTCGGCCCCGAGGTGCTGCGCGTCGAGAACCTGTCCGGGCCGGGCTTCTCCGACGTGTCGATGACGGTCCGGGCCGGCGAGGTGGTGGGGCTCTACGGCCTCATCGGGGCCGGCCGCAGCGAATTCGTCCAGACGGTCTTCGGCCGCCACGCCAGGACGGGCGGCCGCATGGTGCTCGACGGCGTGCCCGTCGCGATCCGCAACGAGGCCGACGCGATCCGCCGCGGCATCGCGCTCGTGCCCGAAAGCCGGCGCGACCAGGGCCTGTGCCTCAACCTCGGCGTCGGGCTGAACGTCAACCTCGCCATCTACGACCGGCTCGTGCGCGGTGCCCTGCTCGACCGGGGCGCGGAACGCGCCGCCGCCGACCGGCAGATCCGCGACATGCAGATCAAGACCGCGTCGCGCGACGCCAATGCGTCCAGCCTGTCCGGCGGCAACCAGCAGAAGATCGTCGTGGGCAAGTGGCTGGCCCACGGCGCCAAGCTCTACATCTTCGACGAGCCCACCGTCGGGGTCGACGTCGGCACCAAGGCCGAGATCTACCGCATCTTCGCCCGCCTGCTGCAGGGCGGCGCCGCCATCATCCTGATCTCGTCCTACCTTCCCGAAGTCTACGACCTCGCCGACACGCTGCACGTCTTCCGCCGCGGCCGGCTGGTGGCGAGCCATTCCGGCGCCAAGCCCGACCCCGAAGCCGTCCTCACCGAGGCCATCGGCGCGTGATCTCCCTTCCGAGGATTCCGTCATGACCGTCCAGACCCAGGACCCGCTCTCGACCGCCGCCCCGCCCTCGCCGCGGGCGCCGCGCGGGGCCCGCATGGGCCTCGTGCTCAGCCTCACGCTGTTCGGCCTGCTGCTCGTCCTGTGGATCGCGCTGTCGATCTCGACCGAGACGTTCCTCACCGAGCGCAACCTGTCCAACCTGATGCGCCAGGGCGCCATGGTGGCGATCATCGCGGTCGGCCAGACCTTCGTCATCATCACGGCCGGAATCGACCTGTCGGTGGGGGCGGTGGTCGGCGTGTCGAGCGTCGCCGTGTCGCTCATGATGGTGCACGGCTTCGGCATCGCCGGCGCCGTGGCGCTGACGGTGCTGATGGGCGTCGCCATCGGGGCCTTCCACGGCTTCGGCATCGTGCAGCTCGGGCTGCCGCCCTTCATCATGACGCTGGCGACCCTGACGGCGCTGCGCGGCATCGGGCTTCTCGTCACCAACGGCGCCACGATCTCGGGCCTGCCGGGATCCTTCACGGATTTCTCGTTGTCGAGCTTCCTCGGCATCCCATCGCTGTTCTGGATGGTGATCCTGGTGGCGGTGCCGGCCTACGTGCTGCTGCAGCACACGCGCTGGGGTCGCTACCTCTACGCCATCGGCTCCAACGCGGAAGCCGCGCGGCTCACCGGCGTCGACGTCAAGGGCATGATCTACCTCGCCTACATGGTGTCGGCCGGCCTCGCCGCCGTGGTGGGCGTGCTGCTGGCGGCGCGGATCGGCATCGGCAACGCCACCCAGGGCGAGGGGTGGGAGCTGCAGGCCATCGCCTCCTCGGTGATCGGCGGCACGAGCCTCTTCGGCGCCGTCGGCTCCGTCCAGGGGCCGCTGCTCGGCTCCTTCATCCTCACCACCATCAACAACGGCGCCAACCTCCTCGCCGTGAACCCGTTCTGGCAGCGCATCATCACGGGCGGGCTGATCATCGTGATCGTCTACTTCGACCAACTGCGGCGCAAGCGGCGCTGAAACCCGCGCGGCACCCCGTCTGACGGCGGCGCGTTGACGGGGGACTTCGGAGGAGGAACGCCATGGCCCAGCAGGAACCGGTCGACGAGGGGGCCCGCGTCGACGACGCGCCGGGCGACGACGGCACCCGCGAGATCGCCGGCGACATCGCCTATCTGCGCACCCTCATCGCCAACGTCGTGTTCGTCGGCCGGCCCGGCGCGGGCGACCGCGGCTGGGTGCTGGTCGACGCGGGGGTGTTCGGCACGCGCCGCCTCATCGAGGCGGCCGCGGCGGCGCGGTTCGGGCCCGGCGCCCGCCCCGCCGCCATCGTGTTGACGCACGGCCATTTCGACCATGTCGGCGTGCTCGAGGACCTCGCCGAGGCCTGGGACGCGCCCGTCTACGCCCATGCCGACGAGATCCCCTACCTCGACGGCCGTGCCGCCTATCCGCCCGGCGACCCGACGGTGGGCGGCGGCCTGATGGCGGCCCTGTCGCCGTTGTACCCGACGAAGCCCGTCGACGTGTCGGCACGCCTGCGGACCTTGCCGGCGGACGGGGGTGTGCCGCCCCTGCCCGGCTGGCGCTGGATTCACACGCCCGGCCATTCCGCCGGGCACGTGTCGCTGTGGCGCGAGGGCGACCGCGCGCTGATCGCCGGCGACGCCGTGGTGACGACGGCGGCGGAATCCGCCTATGCCACGGCCGTCCAGGCGCCCGAACTGCACGGGCCGCCGCGCTACTACACGGTGGACTGGGACGCGGCCCGGGCCTCGGTGCAGGCCCTGGCCCATCTCGCCCCCGACCTCGCCATCACGGGGCACGGCCGCGCCATGCAGGGCCCGGAGATGCGCGCCGCGCTCGACGCTCTCGCCCGGGACTTCGACGCCGTGGCCCGCCCCGCCCGGGGCCGCTACCGCGACCATCCGGCCCGCGCCGAGGACGGTTCCGCCTACCGCGCGCCGTGATTCTCCTTCGGGCGCCGAAACCGCGCGTCCCGCATGCTCGCGGGCTTGCGATGCGCCCGGGCCTCCGCTATACACGCCGCACCGGGACGGCGTTCCCGGTTGTGTCGGAGTGTAGCGCAGCCTGGTAGCGCACCTCGTTCGGGACGAGGGGGTCGTAGGTTCGAATCCTATCACTCCGACCACACTTTTTCCTCTATTGACCATCGAAAACGGGCGGCCCACGGGTCGCCCGTTTCGCGTTCGGGGACAGTGCCGGGGACAGTGGGACACGGGGACGGTGTTTCACGGGCCGTTCCGTTCCGTCACGGCATGAACGCTGCCAAGTCCTCGTCCACCGGCTCGACCTCGATCCGCGCCCGTTCCTCGGCCAGGCGCTTCTCCTCCGCCTTGCGGGCCAGGTCAGCCACGTGTTCGTCCCAGTGCGGGATCCATTCGTCGACGACCAGGGCCGTGTTGCGCGCCCGCCGAAGGGTGGTGCGGACGCGGGACCGCTGGTCCCCGATGCTGCGATACGGTGCGAACCCGGGCGTCTCGCGCACGTCCATCCTGCCGACGATGTACACGTCCCGCTGCAGGCCGATGGCCCGCTTGCCGGTCTGGCCCTCGATCGCGCCGAACGTGGTCCCCTGGAGGATGGGCACCCGATGTGTGCCCACGTACTCGACAGGCCCGACCAGGCGGAGGAGCACGATGCGATCGGACCGGATCCCCCAAGCCTCGATCATCGCATCCAGGTTGGAATCGTAGCCGGGGAGGCCGGGCAGGCTGATCGTGACGACGTCGGAGGTGTGCTCCGGTGAGGGGGCAATCACGTAGCCGCGCTCGGTCAGGCACTCGACCACAGTATCGTGGGCCCGCGCCTGAGACGTCGTCATCCCGCTTCGATCCCAGGTCTCCTGGCCGAGCAGGAGCGCCCGCTGGAAAGGTCCCCAGTTGTACCCGGCGATGAGGTCGTAGGCCCGCGGGTCGGGCCAGCGGGCGAAGGGGCCGAATTCGTCCATGATCCTCGCTCCCTATGTCAGGCCCGCCCGAGGCATCCCTGCAGCGGGCCGCATTCCGTTCCGTGGCGTTCCGGGCCGACTTCGCCGCTCGGCGAATTTCAGGGGTCCGGAGGTGAAAATTCGCCGAGCGGCGAAGTCGGGTCTCGGGTGCCGAAATGTCGCCGAGCGGCGACATTCGGGTCCAAACGTCGAGATGTTGCCGATCGCCGATATTCCGGGGCGGGCCTCTAATTATACCGCTCGGGCTAATTCGGGCGGTTGGACGCGAAATTATAACGAGCGGTATAATCGGAGCCGTCAGAACTCGTCCGCGTCGACGACCACATCGGTACGCCTGACCGTGAGGCGGAGCCTACGGTGGGTCGGGGCGTCGGGGTCCACCGAGACGGCGACGACCTGGTGGATGCCCCTGTAGCCGCTCGCCTCGACCACGAGGTCGCCAGCGAAGAACGGTGCGCGGTGTCCCGTAGCGTTCGGGTTGAGCACCCAGGTGTCCGAGTCGTCGTCGGGCCCCGGCCACCCGGGCGATACGGCGCGGATCATGACGCGCTCGTCCTCGGGCTGGGCCTTTGGCACGTAGTCCCTGGGATCGATAACCAACGGGTGCCCAGGTTCGGCATAGAGCGACACGTAGCAGCGTCCTCGCCCTCCCTCCGATCCGTCGTCCCACAGCATGACGCGCACCTCGGCCGGCGCACCCTTCGGCTCCGGCCCGCTCGCCGGCAGCGTCAACCGCATGTCGTCCTGCATTTCGTCCTCCACGATGGGTGAGGGCCCGACCTCCCGGAGGAACACCCAAAATTTTGGGTGTTCGGGGCATGGCGGGCCGGAATAGCCAATATTCTGTGTGTTTCGACTTGGTCGGCGGTTCGGGCACAGGGTCAGAGTCGGCTAGTCAGCGGGCAGCGACAATGATTTGCTCCGCGTCAGTACCGCCAGCACATGCCGAGCGGCGGTACGTGTTCAAGGTCATCCTTGATCCGCTCTTCGCACCCGAGGATGCGGGCGATGTCGAGCAGGTCCTCGTCCGAACCACGCTCGCGCCAGTCTACCAGGGCGGCTCGGGCCGACTCCTCGCAGAGGACCTCTCGAAACCGGAGCATGTCGACAACAGTCCGGGCGGCGCTGGTGACGCGCACTGTGACGCCGGCGATCTCCAATACGTCCACGCCAACGGTTCGGTCGACTTCGTTCCAATCGACGCCTGGAACAGGGATCGCCGAGGTGAATACTCGCGGCGGGTCATCGTCCCCGAGAAGGTGCCACAGCATCGCGGAGTGGAAACAGACGATCGCGCCGGGATGCAGAAGCGTCGCCGCGGCTTGGTCGAGGCCGTTTCCAATGGTCATCCAGGCCTGGTGAGATATCCACACGCCTGAGACGTACTCGACGACCTTCTCGGCCCGCTCCTCAGCCCGCAGGTCCGAAAGCGCGAAGCCGGCGGCGAGAAGGTCGTCGACGAGGTGGAGGCGGCCGTCCATCACATCCGTCATGTCCGGTCCGGCTCCCCGACCTGCAGGGACAGGCATCGGGACCTATACATTCCCTGAATCGAGAGCACCGTTCGACGGACCGGGCGGGGTCCGAACAACCCGCCCGCCATGAAGCTGACCTGGGCGCCCGGCTTGAGCCAGTGCATATGGTCGACAACCACGAACTCGGCATCACGGACGACATAGTGGGTGTGGGGCGTCAAGGCGTACACCGGTCGGGGTCCTTCACCGTCGTCGTTCTCGTCCTTGGCCTTGACCTTCCGCCGGGGGGCGTCGTTGTCCTCACCCTCATCCATGAGCGCCTTAATGCGAGCCTTCAGTTCCGCGACCGTCGGTTCTGACTCGCTCTTCACCTCGAAGCTAATCGAGCGGACCCTGGGCTCGAAGGCCACCTCGGGCTCCGGCGCGGGCTCGTGCGCGGCGTCGGTGGCGAGCCAAGCTTCAAGCGGTGGAACGAATTTCGTTGCGAGGTCGGCGCGTCGCTCCGCGACTGCCAGGATGACGCTATGCAGGTAGGTCCGGCTGTACCCGATGACCGTAGAGACAATGGCCAGCGGCACGCCGTTCCGACGCATTTTCAAGGCTTCCTGTCCTAGCCGGTGACGGACCTCGCCCTTCACGACTTCGGACGGCGCGGTCGGCTGCTCGGCGAGGACATTCCGGCGGATGTTATCCTCGAACTTGTGGGTCCTGTGCTTGCTCATCAGTTGGCGTCCCTGCTGGCCTCACGGGGCACGATCAGGGTCAGGCGGCATGTCGCATTCGACAAATGATTCGGTAGGGAGTGGTCAGGGCGCTGCCGCCGATCGGCAACATTCGGGCTCAAGGACATCCAATTTCGCCAACCGGCAACATTCCTTGTTCCTCAGGCCCGCGACGCCTCGACCATCGTGAAGCCGCGATCCCTCAGTGAAGCGCAGATGTCCGCCGCGGCATCGCGCTGGGGCGAGGACATCTGGTGGACGACATCGAGAGCATCCCCGAGCGCCTGGTAGGCGGGTGCCATCATCTCCGCGTACCTGCGCTCGGCCCAGGTTATCGACGCCCGGGCCTGTTCCAGTTCGCGGAAGACCTGCCGGGGTCCCATGCGGGTGACGGACACGGGCTCGTCCGGCACCGAGTCGGCGGCGGTGGCCAGCATTTTGCGCACATATTACTCGGTCGTGCCGAGACGACGTGCGACCTGCATCTGCGTCTGTCCCTCGGCTATAAGGCGATGAGCCTCGGCGATGTTCGCCGGCGTCCACGTCGAGCGCCGCTTGTGGCTCTCGATCTCCTCGCCGTCCCCGTGAGCCTTGAGGCGATGGATCTGGGCATGGACAGCCTTATTCATCCGGCCAATGGCCGCGCCGATCTTGATGTCGGTACGTCCCTCGGAGTGCATGCGGGTCAGCGTCGCAACATCCTGTTTTGTCCAGCGTGTCCCCTTCATGCCGCCCTCCTTTGCTTCTCCAGCCGCGCGATAGCCATCTCGGCCGCGCGCACCGCGTCGTAGGCCGCGAAGACCGCGGGGCTTTCCTTCTTTCCCTGGAAGTGCCGGTTACGGTCCTGGGCCCGGACGGCGGCTGCGAGGTCCTCACGGGCCCGGGCGAGGTTCTGCCGTTGTACGCGGTCGACCTCCGGCGCTCCTCGGGGGTGAGGTTCGTGGTCGACGTCACGAACTCATGTGCGGCCCGATCGGCTGACGTGCTGAAGGCCTGGACCACGATGGGGATCGGACGGATGCTGGAAGGCGGCCTCATACTGTCTTCTCCGCCGCGTCGACCAGGGTGGGGTCGGCGATGATCTGACGGTAATCATCGGCCCACGGACCCGCGAGGAGCGCAGTGGCCCTCGCCTTGACGGCGGCGTCGGTTGCCTCGGCGATCGCCTGGCGGATGTCGGCAGACCGAGTGCCCCGACTCTCCCGGAGCGCCACCCCCTTCGAGCCGTCGCTTTCGACGGCCCACGCCGTGCTGGTCGCCTCCACCCACCACGTGTTCGTGAGAGCGTCGTGAAAGAACTCGTGCTTGGTCTCGCCGAGCACGAGGTACGGGTAAGATTTCATGTCAGTCTGCCTCCATCATGGTGGTCGCCAGGATGCCGCCCAGGGGGTCGCGGACCTCGTCGACGTCCTGGAACGCGAACGCCGTGTGGGTGTCGGGATGGCCCCGGGTGCGGAACACGCCGTCCACTGTAAATAAGCGCCGAACTTTGACCCCTCTCAGTTCCACGTTCAACCTTCTGTAAAAGCTCGTAGATTCGCCTTTTAAAATGGGGTCACGATCTGCGCCGATCGTAACCCCATCCCAACATGGTTTTCTTCTACTATTACAGCGGCTTGGCTTGGGTAAGGAGCGGGGTCAAAGTTCGGCGCTTATTTATACCCTGCTCCCGGCGGAACACCCAGAGTTGGGTATTCGGGGCGGATCGGGCCGGAATGGCCAATATTCTGGGTGTTTTCGGAAAGGGCCCGGACCATGGCCGTGGTCTCCGGGCCCCTGAGTGTCGCGCTCTGCCCGCACCTGGCGCCTTGATGGAGCGCCGTGCGGACTGCCGGTGTTACTGAGTGGCCACCGCCGGCTGGGACGAGGGCGTCAACGCTTGGCGAGTTCAGCGAGGAGCAACACGGCGTCGACCGTGTGCCGATCCACAAGACCATTCTCGGCCATTCCGAGCACGCGTTGCAGGTTGGCCACCGCGTTGCGGACTTCGCGGGTGCGATAGAGGTCGGGCTCCCATCGCGCCTTCGCGTCCGGGTCGATCATCTCCAGTGCTTGGTTGAGCACTTGGGTCTTCACCTGGTCCCGCAGCACGATCGCGGTCGCCTCGACGGCGAAACGATTGCCGCTCTCGGTGTTCTCCGCGATGCATCCCGGCGCGAGGTGCAGCGTCCAAGGCGCGGTGAAGTCGGGGCAGGCGGTACGGGTTTCGTGCGCCGCGTGCTCGGCTGCGTGGCGGACGTCTTCGGGGGTGAGAGGAAGTGACCCGCCGCCCTCGTGGGCCTCGCCATTGGCCTCCAGGGCGTCCACGCGATCGGCCAGGGCGTTGAACGCGGCGATGACCATATCGGGCGAGGTACCGGGCAGCATGCGGAGCGATCGTTCGGACATGAATAACTCCTGGCCCCACGATGGGGCACGTTGGATGGTCGATCTGCTACCCGAATAGGGCAAACGATTTGCGCGGCGTCAGTACCGCCAGCACATGCCGCGGGGCGGTACGTGGTCGAGGTCATCCCTGATCCGCTCTTCGCACCCGAGGACGCGGGCGATGTCGAGCAGTTCCTCGTCGGTGCCCCTCTCGCGCCAGTCCAGCAAGGCTGCCGGGGCAGGCTCTTCGCCGAGTCCCTCGCGGTAGCGGAGCATGTCGACGGTCGTCCGGGCGGCGTTGGTGATAGCCGACCACGGCCGAGAGGACCGCGATGTCGCCATTGAGGTCGAGCGGATGGCGAAGGAACGTGGCGAGAACGTCCGCCTGTGCGTCGGCGATCAGGTCGCGCTCGTCCTTCGTGAGGGCGCCGTCCGTCTCAATGGGCTGCACGGTGATGCTCATGCGCGGGCCGCCCTGAGGTCACGCAGCGTGAGCACGGTCGCGTACGCCATCGCCATGGAGAGCGGCAGCAGGACCGGCAGCACGACGGTCACCCATGAGATGTCGAGCGCGCCGTTGAGCCGGCCCTCGGCGAGGACGCCGCTCGTCAGGCCGAGGCAGGCCCAACCCATCGCGAGCGAGATGATGTCGATCTCGGCGTCGTTGTGGTCGCCCGACCTTGCCTCCGAACCGTCCATTGCCCGATCTCCACTCCTGCGTTGGAGTGATGATCCGGCCGGCACTAGCCAGCGACAATGATTTGGTTACAAGTCGACCAATATAAATTTTTGGTTGAGTCGAATTAAGCGTTCGTGTTCGAAGCCCGAAACCGTTCTTGAATCGTTCCATGCCAATCTATCGCTCGACAATCGACGGAGAGCGATATGAGCGCCTGGGTCCCCGCATTGATGGCCGCCACAGAACGCAACGAAAAGTTGCTCAGGCCCTCACTGTGCCTCGCCGCCGTGGCGCTCGACGACGCGGAGATCTCGGTTGAGGAACTGATGGCGGGCGTGACGATCATCACGTCGATGGCGGCTCCCATGCGCGAGGCGATCGAGTCCCTGATCCTGGCCGTCCTCGACTCCGGTCGCCGCATCCCCTCGGGGTGGCCCGACGTGCCCGTCGAGGAGGCGGTCGTCATCGTCCGCGAGTGCAAGCGGCACGCGGGCTGGCGGCAGGATGCGTCGGACACGGGCCGTCCGGCGGTCGTCATTGTCGGCGAGATCTCCGACGTGCACCCCGCGCAGGCCGCCGTGACCGCCGATCGATATGTCCCGCTGCTGGACCGCTACCACCCCGAAGGACTGGAAGCGGCGATCCGCATGGTCACGGGCGAGCACGTCGAGCTTGAGGACCATTGGCCTCCGGTGTGTTTCTCGGATGCGGTTGCCTGCATCGCCAAGGGCAGCACCGCGATCACCTGCGCCAGCCGATTATACAAGCTCGTTTCGAAGGCCCGCGACGACGAGCGCGAGTCCGTCGAGGACGAGATGCGTCGCCTCGACGAGCCCGCGCCCCTGGGTCGGGCCGCGAGTGGCGTGGTCAAGCGCCTGTCGGAGATGACCGGCTTCGGCGCGGCCGGGGAATGGGGGAAGCAAGCCGCCGTCGACGTGCGGGCCTATGCGGCCGGGCAGTTGGCGTGGAGCGAGGTTGACAGGGGCATCCTCATTTCCGGCCCGCCCGGCTCGGGCAAGACCACGTTCGCCCGCGCCTTCGCGATGGAGGCCGGCGTCGATCTGGTCACGACGACATACACGGAGTGGTCGTCGGCGGGTGGCAGCATCGGCGACAGCATGTCCAAGGGCCTGACCAAATTCTTCGACACGTGGCGCAAGAAAGCGAAGGAAGGCCCGTTCGTCCTGTTTGTCGACGAGATCGACACAATGGGCGTGAGAGGTTTGAACGCGCAGAATGACTCTTGGTATGGCAGCATCATCAATGCCTGGCTCGCTTTCCTCGACGGGGCCGTACCGCGCAACGGCATCATCGTCGTCGCGGCGACGAACCACCCGGATCGGATCGACCCGGCCCTGTTGCGGCCTGGCCGTCTCGATCGTCACGTCGTGCTGCCTTACCCGGACGCTGCGGCGATGGTCGGCATCGTCAGGCATCATCTCGGGCCCGATGCGGTGATCGACGACGGGGAGTTGGCCCGCGCGGCGAGAGTTTGCCGGGGGATGTCTCCGGCCGAGGTCGAGCAGGCCTCGCGTGATGCCAGGAGATTGGCGCGGCGTACCTACGCGAGGCGCGTCACTCCAGGTGATCTGGTGAGCGTTTTAACGGCTCGGCGCATCGAGAGATTGCAAAGGCCGGGTATGGCGGAGGTCGATAGGCGAGTTGCGATCCACGAGGCCGGTCACGCGGTGGCTCTCCTGCAGACCGACCCGCACACGCTCGTCCATCTCGACGTCGACGAAGGCGAAATGTGCACGCGCTCGTTTCCCTTGTCGACGCGCGATGGCGTCGAGAGGCAACTGACGGTCTTGCTCGCGGCGATGGCGGCCGAGGTCATGCTGCTCGGCGATCACGGATCCACTGTGCAGATCGACCTGCACCAGGCCACGAACCTCGCCGCCTCGGCCCAGGCGATGTGGGGCATGGGCGAGACTCTGAGGGCGCATACCGTAGCCAACGCCCTGAGCGACCCGGGGATCGAGGCGGCGGTGGAGGCGATACTCAGAGCTGCCCATGCCAGGGCGACGGCGCTCGTCGCGGAGAGCAGGGAGGCGGTGGTGCGGCTGGCCGGCGTCCTCCAGGAGCAGCGCTTCCTCGATGCGGCGGAGGTGCGTGCGGTTGTGGACGGCCCGCGACCGGCGCCCGAGCGGACGGCGGCCGGAAACACCACGACCCGCGCAGGCCGCCGTGGCCGTTATCAGGATCTGACACCGTGACGATCTACCTGACGAGCGACACCCATTTCGGACATGCTGGCGTACTTGCGATGTGCGACCGGCCCTTCGCCGACGTGGCCGCGATGGACGAGGGCCTGATCTCGATCTGGAACTCGGTCGTCGGCCGCAAAGACACGGTGTGGCACCTGGGCGATTTCGCGCTCGGCCCGAAAGGGACGGCCGAGCGGGTGTTCCGCCGCTTGAACGGGTCGAAGCACCTGATCGTCGGCAACCACGATGGCGATGACGTGAAGAGGTGCGCTTGGGCCAGCGTGCACGACATGGCGTCTCAGCGCGTGGATGGGGTTAAACTCGTCCTGTGCCACTACCCTATGCTGTCTTGGCCAGGGTCGTCGTACAACGGGCAGCACCATGTCTCGGGCCAACCTGCAACGGTGACGAGTATTATGTGCCATGGCCACGTCCACGGGACGCCGAGCAATTCCAGGCTACCGCACCAGGATGCATTCCGGATCGATGTCGGCGTCGACATGCAATCCATGGCGCCGGTGGCCGCCGAAGCCGTGGTCGCTGGGGTGCGGGCGACGATGCGCGCTGGGTCACTGTAGGCGGAGTAAAGGAAAGCTACGTCCGCTTAGCTTTTATTCACCGCCCTCGCGCCCGGCTCGCCTCCAGGTCCTCGATGTGCCGCTGCATGCTCTGAATCTGGTCCTTGGGCGAGTAGATGCCCTCCATCCGGCCCCTGAGATCGTCGACCTGGCGCTGGATCTCGGTGTGCCTGGAGCGCTGGTCGGCCCAGTGGGCGTCGTGCTCGCCCCGGGGCACGATGGCGCCCTGCAAGCGATCGACGTCGGCCTCGACCCGGGTGAAGCGGCCCTCGGAGATGCGCTGAGCGTCGTCACGGCGGAGCCCCACGTTGCCGATGATGTCTGCTATTCAGGACGTCGCGCGTCGCCGCGAGATGGGCGTGGCAAGCCCTCGCGGTTTGGACAGGTCGGCGATCCCGTGCGCCGCGTCGGTGTGCGCCTTGCGCAGGTCCGGGACCACGAAGTCGAGCACGGCACACTGCTCACTCTCCCTGCCGTGTCTGCGGAGAGTTGCCCCGATGTGCAAATCGGCGGTGTGGAGGATGCGGATCACGCTCTCGCTCCTAGACCATTCGCCGGATCGATTAAGATGGGATCATCGGCCTACATCGACCAGTGGCGCGGACTTGGCTCGCGTGGACCTTGCGCCCGCATGGCAGATCGCGGCGTGCGTGCCGCAGCTTTCGAGCCACCGGGTACATCGATAGTTTGGATACGAGGGCTGGCCTGACCCGCACAACCTTCGATATAATGGCGTATCCATAGCCAAGCCGTCGCTGGTTTTCCAGGGCGGCCTCACCCGACCGTCATGCCTCCGACAGCAGCAACGATCACCATTCCCGAGATGCTTACCCTTCTGGACGGCCCGCATGTGGGCTTGGCTGAAGCCGTGGCGCATGACCACTACGCCTTGTGGTTGGGATCAGGGATCTCTTTGAATCGCTTGCCCGGCCTGAGGGCGGTGACGAAGAAGGTCATCGGGTTCCTCCAGTCCCGGGTCGAGCTGGGCAACCCGGCCTGCCGGTTCAGGGATGCGCTGGGCCGGGTCCTGGCAGTCGCCGGGCCGACCAAGGACGAGCTTGCCCGCTGCGACCTCGATGCTGACCCAGCCACCTGGCCCGACCTCGACGTCATCGCCGGAAGGCTAGTCAACCAGTATGCGCAGATGCTGAACGTCGAGGTCGACGGCGAGCCCCAGGACTACCTGCTCTGGGAAGCCGTCGACGTGCCCAACACCTATGCGGATCCCGGCAAGGAACCGGATGTCGAGCATCTCTGCGTCGCGACCCTGATCGTGGAGGGCGTGGCGTCCGAGGTCGTCAGCGCGAACTGGGATGGGCTCGTGGAGAAGGCGCTGGCCGAACTCGTCGGGGCCGCCCTGGTCATGCGGACGCACGCCGACTCCATGGACCTTCGGCAGACGCCGCTTCGGGCGAACCTCTACAAGTTTCATGGCTGCGCGGTGAAGGCCAAGGCTGACCCGGCCCGTTACAGGGAAGCATTAATCGGCAGGCAGCCGCAGGTCACCGCGTTCCCCCACCCGGCGGCCCCGATGCGAAACTGCCTCGTCGGACTGGCGACGACCCGCCACACTCTAATGCTTGGGCTCTCGGCGCAGGACGCCGACATTCAGGACCTGTTCGTGGCGGGGGCCAAGGACATGGCCTGGGGATGGCCGTGCGACCCGCCGGCGTACGCCTTCTCCGAGCAGGCCCTCGGACTGAACCAGGAAGCGCTCCTTCAAAACGTCTACGGGGCTGCATATAAACCTTACACCAGGGCGGCCATTAAGGAGCAGGCACTCGTCCGCGCATACGCGTCCCGCCTCCTGCCGGCGCTCCTCCTCCACGTGCTCACGACGAAGGCGCGCTTCTTGGCCGACTTGGCTGAGGCGCGGCTGCCTGGGCCGGAAGGGGCCCGGATCGCCGCGGGCTTGGCAAGGCTCAGGGATGAGATCGCGTCATCCAACGCGTGGGATGACGGGTCGACGAAATCCTTCCTCCGAAGGGTCGGGTACGTCATGTCCTTGCTGCACATGGGAAGAGGACGCCGCCCAAGCGAAGGGATTTACAAGCCCATCACCAGCACGCCGGTCCAGCAGTTCATGGATGACGCCGACGTTCGGGCGTCGGGGCTGCCGGAGGCGTCAGTCGGCGCCGGGCTTCTCGGGATGGGGTTGGAGGCCGGCGATTGGAGCATAACATCGGACGACCCGGTCCTACCAAAGGCCGCCGCAGCCGTCCTGAAAAGCGGCACCGGTTCCGCGCGGATCTACTTTTCGGCGACCGCGGAGTCCGCGATCCAGTTGCGCGCCTTAGGAATCGTGGAGGACAAAGACGATGCCATCATCGTCCACAGCTCGGCCCTCCCACCGACCTCGGTGCGGTCGCCGAGTGGCTCTTTTGGCCGGCGAGGGAAGACATGGGTGCGCGAGGTGAGCATCGGCGCCTTGCTTGCGTCCAACCGGGATGCTGACATGCTCATGGTCAGGTTTCGGGAGGAGACCGCATTATGATGGCGACGACACCTGCCGAACAAGTGGTCAGGCTTCTTGCGGAAGCAGGATATCGCCCCCAGAAAATGCCTATAAAAGTCGGAGGGATCGACTTCGACTTCACGGCGGCCCTACTCGGCGGCAATCACTCGACCGATTTGGTCTTGGTCGTGGAAATGGGGACCGGCCTCGACAAAAGAGCAAGGCAGAAGGTTGAAGGGGTCGCTAGGGCGCTGGACGTCATGGGCTCCCGCCGGCCCTTGACCACGGTCGTGGTCGGAAGCCGTCCTAGTGCCGAGGACCTGTCGGGGATGGCCCGGGTTTGCCGCGTCCTACCCGTGGAACACTTATTGGACGAGGCGGACCTACGCAACCGCTTGGCCGTTCTCCTGCCCCTCCGGTTGCCCGACCCCGCGG
Organism: Lichenibacterium ramalinae; assembly: GCF_004137085.1. Lineage (GTDB taxonomy): Bacteria > Pseudomonadota > Alphaproteobacteria > Rhizobiales > Beijerinckiaceae > Lichenihabitans > Lichenihabitans ramalinae. The sequence continues at coordinate 10,805 of NZ_QYBC01000026.1, read as the reverse complement.
CAGATGACGTCCTGGCCGGCGGCGACGCCGTCCCGGAGACGCACGATGAGATGTCTGCCGCCCTGGTTGCCGCGTCGCTGCGAGGGGAGGCTGCGGTCGCGAGGCTGCTCCACTCGCTCGTCGCGGAACCGTTCGCGGAAGCTTGGCACGACCGGGGCGGCTCCTCGTGACGTCCGCCATCGAACACCTGACGGTCGAGGACTTCCGCAGCATTCGCGGTCACGTCTCACTTTCCCTCGACGCACCGGTAGTCTTGATCCATGGCCAGAACGGGACCGGCAAGACGAGCCTCATGGCGGCCATCGAACTCGCGTTGACGGGGGACGTGCCGTCCATGAGTCGGGTGGAGCCGGATTATTTGAAGTACCTGCCGCACCAGGCCGTTGGCACGGGTTCGGTGCGTTTGCGGACCCGGATGGCGGGCGGGATCGGCGAGACGTCGCTGAAGGTCACGTCCGCCGGCGTGGAAGGTGCCCCTGCGCTCGGCGGCCGGCTTGCCAGGTTCTATGGCGAACGCTGTTACCTGTCCCAGGCCACGCTGGGTCGGTTGCTGGAGATTTACGAGGCGCCCGATGGCAAGTCGGGCCCCTCGGCCCTGCAGCGGTTCGTCAAGGACCTTCTCGGCCTCGACCGCCTCGATGCCCTTACGGACGGCCTGCGGACTGCGGGGAACGTCCTCCGTCTTCGCGAACCGGTGCCCCAGTATGCTGCGGCCAAGGACGAAATTCCCAGGCTACGTGACAGGCTGCGCGCGGACCGGGCCGGGGTCGCCGCGTCGGAAGCGGACCTGGAACTCGCGAAGGAACAACTGCGCCTGTTCATCGCCGGGATCGACGAGGGTTTGACGATCTTGCTCGACGATCGCGAACGCCTCGCTCAGCGCCTGAAGGAGCAATCCGAGGAGCCGTCGCTGTTGCAGCAGGCGAGGTTGCGTCGGCGGATAGCAGTCGCGATGGAGGAGTGGGGCGTTCTGTCGGGTGCCGATGCCATGATTGCGTTGACCGTCGTGCAGGCGGAACACCGTGCCAACGACTCGGCCTTAAGAGCTTGGCGCGACGGGGTCGGTGGCGAACTCGAAAATGTGCTCGGCCACATCGGGAGAGCCCTTGGCATCGCCGAAAACCCGGCCGATGTCACCTACCAGCACGCATGTCGGGTCGCGTCGGCTCGCGTGGATGCAGAAGTTGCTCGATGCACCGAGGTTCTAAACGGACACGACATCGATCATACGCGGTTGGAGCAGATCGCCTCGGACATCCGCAGCGGCCAGGCCAGGCTCGCCTTGCTCGACCGATCCGTCGGGGAGAGCGTGGGAGTAGCCCAGCAACTCGCCCGCGCTCTGACTCAGGTCGTGCCCCATGTGCATGAAGACGACTGCCCGGTTTGTGGCCGGAACTTTCGAGAGGTCTCGTCCGTGCCGTTGGCTGCGCACCTGTCCAGACGTATCGCGGCCTTGACACAGGAGGCTGGGCGACTTGAGGCCGTGGCGAAGGATCGTTCGACGACGGCGAGCGCGCTCCTGCAAGCCGAACGGGAGCGTGATGCGGTCTCAGGTCGACTTGTGGAGGACGGCGTCAGGGACGCCTTGAAGGAGCGTAGGGCGACGCTGTCGGAAGCCAGGCTGGCGCTCGAGTCACGGATGGTCGAGGCGGCGGAGGGTGACAGGCTTCGCTCGAAGGCGCAGGCGTCCGAGAAGCGCCTCGCCGAGTTTGCCGGACGCGACAATGCCGTCTCGACGTTGCGGGAGATCGCGTCCGATCTCGCGGTCCAAGCGGGCGAGGCGCCGCTGGGCACGGACGACGCCATCGGCGACGCGCTGTCCCAACTTGCATCAACCGTGGCTCAGCGTGAGGCCTCGCTCGCCGAACGACAGGAGAGCCGCCGCAAGGCTACGCTCGCGCTCGTCTCGCTTCGGGCGATCGATGCGAAGCTCAAGTCGGCAAGGGAAGCCCTTGAGACCCAGCAACGAGCCTTTGACCGGCTTGAGAAGGCAAAGGACGAGGCCGACCGCCGTATCGAGTTGGCCAAGGGCCTGATCAGGACGGTCAACGAGAGCCGCTCGCGTATCGTGCGAAAGGTCTTCGACGAACGGCTGAACGCGGTCTGGCGGGAACTCTTCATCCGCCTGGCACCAGAAGAGCCCTTCGTCCCCGCCTTCGCGATGCCCAGCAGGATCGGCACAGTCATGGAAGCCAAGCTGGAGACCATCTATCGCCAGGGTAGGAAGGGCGGAAATCCCAAGGCGATGCTGAGCGCGGGCAATCTCAACACCGCGGCCCTTACGCTGTTCCTGGCGCTCAATCTATCTGTTGAGCCGGATCTTCCCTGGTTGCTGATCGACGACCCAGTGCAGAACATGGATGATGTACATATCTCGCAATTCGCTGCGCTGCTCAGGACATTGAAGCGACAACACGGACGGCGCGTTGTTCTCGCCGTGCATGATCGAGCCCTGTTTGAATACCTCGCCCTTGAACTCAGCCCCACCTTTGTCGGTGACCGTCTTATTAAAGTGGAGTTGGGTCGCTCCATGCATGGCGAGACGACATGCTCGTGGGAGCCCGTCATCTACGAGGAGGACAACGCCATCGCGGCGTGACATCCGGGTGAGTTTGCGGCGCGCGTTCCCTGCTAGTGGACGATCACCATGATCAGACTCGGCCGTAGGCCATGTCGGCTTCGAAGTCTCCGGGTCTGCGCATCGACGCTGCGCCTCGTAGACGAGCGGACCAGTACCTTCCGACTGGCGCGGCCTGAAGGGCACGAACGAGGCCCAACTGCCCGAACCACGGGAGCGAGAGTCATGCCTCACGATTTAACACAAACTTTCACATGCTAGCGCGAGAAGCTTAGGCCAATTACCCCCGGAATTAAGCAAAGATCGTTGAGGCCATTCAGGAGCTAACTTCACCTCCAGCGTGGATGGAGGTGAGCCACTTTGTTCGAACCGACCCGAACCAAGGCAAGGAGTTTCCGGGATGGCCCTTTCCCGCGTCGTCGCGCATCGGCCTTGTTATCAATCGGTTGTGGCCGCTATCACCGCTCACCCGGTGCAGGTAAATCGCGGCAACTGCCTCGCCGGGCAATGGGCCGCTATAAACCGGCGAGCCTTCCGTCCTCCCCCTCGCTTACAAAATCCCACAGCCCGTCGGAGGGTACGAAGGCACTTACCTCCCGCAATGATCATAAAACTCCAAGGTTATTCCGAAGGTATTTCGACGCGGCATGAGGGATACGATGAGAGAGTTTGTTCAGACAACTCGGATCGGCCGCTTTCTACCTGTTTATGCAACTTATGGATGGTCCGCATTCCGCCTCGCTTTTGAGCGCGGAGTCGCACCTGCGTCCGTTGCGTCGCACCTACGTGCCGGGCAGGATCGTTCCTCACGTGGGTCACATCCAGGAGAGTGTATCTCGCGACGACCTCGACGAGACCTGCAATTCGCGGGATGATGCGCGACCGAAGCCGTTTTCGTCCATTCATCCCAGAGTGTCGACCGTTGGATCATGTACGTCCCTTTCCCTCCCTCCCGCCTTTACGGGGCCGGTTGCGTCGGCCGCACCGTCGTCCTTATCCCGGCAGCACGCAAATCTCCGCCCACGACGCACTGCCCCCTTCACCCAGGGACGGCGAAACGGCACGACAATTCCTGATGTCATTCCCGCTAGACAGCGAGTCCATCGAGCCTGGCGCCGTAGCCACCGGCTTCGCGGGTTGGGATGCGGACAAGATCCTGTCACTGGCTAGGGCAGTTGAACGTCGGATAATAATCAATCGAAAGGCAACTTTCAGGTTCGGTATACCCCGAATTCGAGGCGTTCTTTTTCACCCTACTGACGATACGCATGACAATGATTCGATAGAGGTTCCCTTCCCCGGGTGGCTTCTGCGGAGTCTCATTTTAAGGGGCGGCGCCAATACAAGAGACCTTGTGCTATTCTTCAAGCTCGCGGCGATTTGCAATGAGTTTATGTCCGATCAGGAGATCGCCGGTTCCACATGGCAATCGGACGCTGACGCACCGAGTCATCTGACATGGAAAGTGCCGTTCAAGCCGCTGATACACAAACTCTTCCATGGTAACCGTCAGAGGTTGAACGCATCTTTGACGCGCCTGATTTCAACAAGCATCACAGCGACCCAGGACGTGATCTGTCCGCAAAAGAAAATTAAGTCCGCTACGCCACTCATCCTTAAAGCTGGGCTAGAAGCGGGCGAACTGGAATTCAGCCTGTCACGTCCTTTGTACCAAGCGATATTGGGTGAGGACAAATATTCGCACATCAATCTCAAGACGTTATTATCTATGAAATCGATGTACGGGTTGCGATTTTATTTAATGACCATGGGGTACTGTGCCGAAGGTACTTGGGGTCGAGTCGGGGGGCGTTTATGGATTGTGATGCCAAGATTTTATTTCAGGTCAATAATCGCGCCGAATTATACCAAGCGCGATGGCGAATTCAACCGAGATGTTGTCTCCCAAATCGATCTCGATCTCTCTAGGCCGGAGAGGGTAACGAAAGAGCAGGAAGACCTTAACCCTGATGACTATGGTGGCAACGATCGCCTATATGTCGATTTTCTCTGGACTTTGAACGAACAGAGTTCAAATGAATATCAGAAGATACGACCCGGTGACGTCTTAATTAAGACGAGAGTCACGAAGGCAGCTGGATTACATCGGCCGCAAAAATCGGCCGCTGCGCCTACAGCCGAAGCGCCTCCCACTCGCGTCCCGATCGTTGATATACACGTCGTCAAGTGGAAACGAAACGCAAACCGCGCTGAGGGCAAAATGCAGGCCCGTATATTGAGGGGCGAGCCCTTTGTTCTTCCATTTTTTGGAGTAACTAAGCCGATACTAGAAGCTAAAGACAAGCCGCTCGAAGGATATTTCATCGAGGAATTTTATAATCAGGATATTGACCTGAATGACGAGACGTACCTCGAGGGTGAGTGCGGAGATGAAGAACAAACGAATGAAATCGATAACCAGCGCGAGGAATTCATTGCTGTGGGGACTTCCATCGACTAACCCGCTTTGGGTGTCCGGCGTGATCTTGCGACGCGTAACCCAGCTTTCCGGGAAACTCGCGAGAAGCACGGCAGCGCTTCTGGACCGCCCACGTTAATAGTTTTGTGATCACCATTCGCGGTGATAACTATCAACTCCGCTGGAAACAGCGTAGCAAAATACTCTCAAAAAGTGCTTAGCTTTAACCTTTATCTGCCTAACCTGAGGGATATACACGAAGGTCAGTTCCTTGTTTCCTCAAAATTCAGTTTTGGATGGCGCTTGACACCGCTCGACGCCGAGCCTCACAGGACCTCGTCCTGACCGGGGCCATCCAGCCCTTAAACAGGCCGATGCCAAGGCTGTTTCAATATGTCATCTGCTCAGGCATGCCTGTACGACGCTCGACAGAGGCACGGCAGCCGGGATCACGAGCACGCGGCGCTGTCCCGCAGACGGTCTCACGTTTCTGGATTTTACACACGTTAACGTTGGGCCCTGGTCCGCAGCGCTACCGTTTCGTAGGGTTTGCGGATGGATGCTGCGGCAGAGAAGGGTCGGGTGCCGGAGAGCATGGGACGAATAGATCGCCTGATCGGTCAGGAAGCGCAGTGCGGCGGTTACGGTCCCGCGCCGAGCCTCAAGGCGACGACGTCCGCGTCGCCCGCTTGGCACCGCCCGGAGCGGTGCCAAGCGGGTCGCGGGACGGGGCCAGCCGATTGAGCCCCGCGGCGGAGTGGCTTGAGCGTTCGCTGACCCGCGCGCGGTCGGCGATGGCGGCGGCGACCGCGGTCGGGGACAGGCTGGCGCTCCTGAGGGAGATCGCGAGGCTCTCGGGCGGGCGGAGCGACCTCGCCGTCGAGGGCCTCGCGCTGCGGCCCCCCGAGTTCGCGGCGCTGCGCCGCTTTCATCTGGCGCAGGCCGACGGCGGCCGCGCGGTGCGCCTCGTCGAGGAGGGCCTCGCCGACGTCGCCCCCGGCCTCGCGACGGCCCTTCGCGTCGACCCCACCGTCCGCACCACCTTCTCGGACGCGCTCGCCGACGCGGCCCTGAGAAGGGCCTCGGGACACGCCTCCTACCGGAGCGAGACGCAACGGGCGGCCGTCGGGGCCCTCCTGACGATGCCTGGAGGCGCCTCGATGCTGGTGAGCATGCCCACCGGCACGGGCAAGAGCCTCCTGTTCCAGTTGGGGCCGACCTGGTGGCGGCTGACCGACCCCGGCGCGTGCGCCATCGTGATCACGCCGACCATCGCCCTGGCCGAGGACCACGCGCGGACCCTCGGCGGGATCCCCGGACTCGAGGGCAGCCGCTGCCTCACGGGCGACATGGGCCCGGCCGCGCGGACGCAGGTCGTGGACGCCTTCCGGCGGGGCGAGGTGCCCGTCCTGCTGCTCTCGCCCGAGACGGCGTTCGGCGCCGCGCGCGACGCGTTGATCGAGGCCTCGTCGCCGGCCGCGGACAAGTTCGGCCTCGCGGGCCGCCTGGTCGCCGTCTACGTCGACGAGGCCCATGTCGTCGAGAGTTGGGGCCGCTCGTTCCGACCCGACTTCCAGCGTCTCCCGGGGCTCGTCGAGGCCCTCCGCGCCCGCAACCCCGAAATCCGGACGGTGCTCCTGTCTGCGACGCTGGGCGACGGTGCCCGCAGAACGCTGCGTCAGGCCTACGGGCACGGCGAGTGGCGCGAGATCCACGCCCGCGTCCCCCGGTACGACTTCGACCTGGTCGTGGCGCCGTTCGACGCCGCCGAGGCCCGCGACGCGGCCCTCCTGGCGACGATCGACCTCGTGCCCCGGCCGGCGATCGTCTACACGACCCGCGTGACGCACGCGGAGGCGCTGCACGATCGCCTCCGGGACGAGCGGGGCTACGAGCGGATGGCCCTGTTCACGGGCGAACTCGCCGATCCCGCGGCGCGGCGTCGGATCATCGAGGACTGGGCGGCGGACCGCCTGGACCTCGTGGTCGCCACCTCGGCCTTCGGCCTCGGCATCGACAAGGCGGGGGTGCGGAGCGTGGTCCACGCGTGCTTGCCGGAGTCTCCCGCGCGCTGGTACCAGGAGGTCGGGCGCGCGTCGCGCGACGGTCACCAGGGCGTGTCGGTGACGCTGTGGACGCGCACGGTGGCCGGGGTCGACGGCAGCGACGAGGAGGACGCCTCCCGCATGGCGAGGTCGTCCTGGCTCACGCGTGACCTGGCAGAGGCCCGGTGGCAGGCGCTGGCCGCGGCCGCGACGGCGTCGTGGGACCGCGACCGCCGCCGCCTGCGACTTCCGCTCGACGCCGCGAGGGAGGGCCTCGGCAGGCGCACGGGCGAGAAGAACCGGCGCTGGAACCGGAGCCTGCTTGCTCTAATGCAACGCGCCGGGGCGCTGAGGGTCGACTCCGTCGGCGAGCGCGAGGCCGGCCCACCCTCCTGGGACCTCGTGCTGCTCGACGACGCCCTGCTCGGGCAGGGCTCGGAACTCGCCGCGGCGTGGGATCGGATCTTCGCCGTGCGGTCGAGGGAGGTCGCCGAGGCCGCGCGTGAGTTCGGATCCTTCCTCGCCCTCATGGCGGGGCGGCGTCGCGAGTGTCTGATGACGGGCGTCTTCGGGACGATCGAGCCCGGGGCCGACCCGCCGCGCTGCGGGCGGTGCCCCGAGTGCCGCAGCCTCGACGTCCGGCCTCCGGCGCGTCTGGAGCCGGCCGGCCTTGAGCGTGGCTGGCCGCAGGTTGTAAATAAGCGCCGAACTTTGACCCCTCTCAGTTCCACGTTCAACCTTCTGTAAAAGTTCGTAGATTCGCCTTTTAGGATGGGGTCACGATCGGCGCCGATCGTGACCCCATCCCAACATGGTTTTCTTGTGCCATTACAGCGGCTTGGCGCGGGTAAGGAGTGGGGTCAAAGTTCGGCGCTGATACACACCGGAGACCTCGACGCCGTGATGCCACGCCAGAAGCGCGAGGTCATCTTCGCCCAGGGCGAGCTCACGAGCGCCTTCGATGCGCGAGATGGGGGACGCCGACGGTCCTGACGTCGCGTGCACTGGCCAACGACATCCTCGCGCGGAGGGGCGACGATGTCCCGACCGAAGGCTCCTGACGGAGGTGACCAGGAGGGTCTCCAAGTCTCTCCGACACCAGAGAGAGAGTAGCCGCGGAACGACGAAGGGGCGGTCGTCTGTCCGGCGGCTATCGACAGCGGCACCTAAATGCCGTTGTCGATCCGCCTGGCATCCTTGCGCCTGGCCATCTCCAGCGGGTGGTTGGCGAGGTAGGGCCCGGCGACGTCATGGTGCATGCCGATCTCGGCGCGGCGGAGGATCGGGCGCGACGCGGCCGGGGCTCAGCCGATGGCGCCTCTTCGCACGGTGCCGGCGACGGCCGGCATCGGGTCGGGAGGACGCGAATGGGATCGGCCTCATCGGAAGGCGGCGTCGTCATGCGGCGCCCAGTTCGACCGCACGACGAACCATAATCTCTACCAAGTGTGGCGTGGACGCCACAGCGGACCTACAGACATCGTCCTATACTCGCCTTTTTTATTGAGTCGCTGCCATGAAGCCAGCACTGTTTTTCGCCTTGACCCTGTCTCTGTCGATCTCCGCGTGCGCGCTGGATCCTTACAGGATCCCCGATCCGAGTAACATTCCTCTATACGGACAACATCCAAGGTATCCTGATTACGTCAAGTCTCTTCGGTGCGAGATCACGACATTCATCGTAGAGAATAAGCTGAGGGGCCTCATAACAGAGGAGGCTTCGCGTAATCTGAAGTCGGAGTTTCTCGATAGCCCTAATTCCTATCACAGGCACGTGGACATCATTCGCAGCAACGCGAATATCGCCCTAGATTCGAAGCAGCTATCATATGTCTTCATGGATACCAAGAATATTATCGTAAACAATGCCAGCTTCGGGCTCGACTGGAAGAAGCCTTCGTCCGATCCGAAGGGAACGACATTGGGGCAACTGCTCCGCTCCGGAGATCTGCGGGATGCTCACTTCGGCCCGTCGTACGTCGACACCTTGACGGCCGAGTTCGGCACGCCGATCGGCGTCGCGCAGTACAGTGATCTCGGGCCGAAAGAGAGTTTGATCAATAGGAATGACCCTGACGTTCCGAGAGCGGTAAGGTATTCTACCGTATATAATCAGATACCTGAGGAAGACGCTGGATTTTACTGCTACAAGTCCCTCTATCCGCTCGAGACGAGCGTGACGAAGGAGGACGCGGCCAAGGACGTACAGGATCTGCTGCTCAACTCGAACAGGCTCGCGAAGTTCGTCAACTTCGATAGGATATACATCTAGAACAGCACCCTCGCAGAGTGGTTCCAAATCAAGGCTGCAGATTGGGTTAGCAAGACCCATACCATATTCGAACCGTCCAATGTCGTCGTACTAGGTGAGTTCTTCCCGCAATTCACCTTAGACGCCAAGCTCGGGGTTGATTTGAAGTACACACTCCTAGCCTCGGCGAGCGGATACGTTCCCGAACTCAATACGTCCCTGGACCACATCACCAATGTGCAACTGGTGTTTAACACGCCGAACGCGTTGATGGTCAACGGTGCCAAGACAGGGAATTCGAAGATCAGCACCAAGACGCCCATCGACCTGCCTTCGTACAAGTAGGCCTTAGACCCTTTACAAAGTCGAACGAACCGCTACCTATCGTGTTCTGGAGGGTACTGCGATGCGCTCACTCTGCACGACGGCATTCCTTGCGCTGCTCGTAGGCATGGCAGCGGCGCAAGAAGGGTCGATCGAGCCTGGACAGACCGTCAAGGCTGGTCAGGCGTTGGTCGGTCATTCGGTGACACGGCTTCCCCGCAACACCCCGTCCACTGCGATTCAGCCTGGGGACAGGAACACGTTGAACTTCTCCAACGGCTCTGCGCATCCCCAGTTCACCGCCCCTGCTGCGATAGCTGTCTCTCCCGCGGTTCAGTAGCGCGCGGAAGCGACGGCTCGGGTGAGCCGGCGCGACCGGGAGGGGCTCAGCCTCTCGCGAACGCCAGGTGATCGGCGTTGACGTCGTTCTTGTGCGTCGAACAGAGGCCGTGCGGCGCCCCGGGATAGATCCTCCACGCCGAGGGACTTCTTGCCCGGAGCGCAGCTGTCGAGGACGACGATCGCGATCGCGGGGCCAAGCGCCCCCTGGCGGCCCGTGACCCGATCGGCGTTCGCCACTGATGATGAGCGCCACCCTATCGGCCGAGATCCGCTTCTTCGGCATGCTGGGCCGTTGCTCGTCCGGAAACCGTCGTTGGGCATGACACTCGCCCGGGTCACCGTGACGGCGGAATGGCGCCGCCACCCGCTACCGCCCGGGAGCGCCGGCACGGCGAGCGGAGGCTCGCCGTGCCAGGGACCGATCGCTCAGGGCCGGCCTAGCATCCGGCCGTTCAGAACCAGGGATCGAGCACCAGTTTCCCGAGGGCCTCGCGCGCCTGCATCATTCGGTGCGCCTCGCCGACCCTCTCGAGCGGCAGGCGGAGCGCGACCGGGTCGGGGATCCTCCCCGACGTGATCAGATCGACCAGCGCTCGGAAGGCTTCCATCGACTGCTTGGGACGGGTCTGGAACCAATGGGAGACGTAGTAGCCGGTGACGGTCTGGTTCCTGCCGAGCAAGGACCGTGGCGAGAACGAGGTCTCGCCACCTCCGGTGCCGTACACCACGACGCGGCCGAACGGCGCCAGGGCGGCGAGGCTCTGCTCGAGTAATTACCCACGGGGTGGCGTGAGGTGACCGGAGTCGGGTAGATAGCGCCTTTGTGCAACGATGGCTTGCGCCGGT
>NZ_QYBC01000025.1 GCF_004137085.1 Lichenibacterium ramalinae | reverse complement strand
ATGCCGTTCATGGCCTCCACGGCCTGGCGCACGACGCGCCCGGAATCTTCCGCGCCGGCCTTGGCCTTGCGCACCGCCGCATCGGCGTGGCGGGCGCCCTCGGCGGTCTTGCGCACCGTTGCGGTAATCTCGTCGAGTGCCGCCGCCGTCTCCTCGAGCGAGGCCGCCTGCTGCTCGGTGCGGCGGCTGAGGTCGTCGGCCGCCGTCGAGATCTCGCCCGTGCCGGAGCGGATGGCGCCGCCGTTCTGCGCCACCACGGCCAGGGTCTGCTGCAGCTGGGCGAGCGCGCCGTTGAAGTCGCCCCGCAGCTTCTCGTATTCGGGCGAGAAGGCCCGGTCGAGGCGGGACACGAGGTCGCCGTGGGCGAGGCGGTCGAGCCCGTCCGCGATGGCGCCCACCACCTCGGCCTGCTGGTGGGCCGCCTCGGCCCGGTCCGCCTCGGCGCGGGCGCGCTCCGCGTCAGCGGCCCGGCGGGCCTCGCCGGCCTCGGCCTCCAGCGCCCGCGCCCGCAGCGCGTTGTCGCGGAACACCCCCACGGTGCCGGCCATCTGGCCCACCTCGTCGCGCCGCCCGAGCCCCGGCACGGCGACGTCGAGTTCGCCCCGCGCCAGCCGCGCCATGGCGTCCCGCAGCGCGTTGAGCGGCCCCGTGATGGTCCGCCCCGCCATTAGCATGGCGCCGAAGCCGACGAGGACGGCCGCCGCGGTGATGATGGCGAGCGTCGTGCGGCCGGTCGCGGCCGTGTCGGTGGCGAGGGCCGCCGCCTTGGCCTGGATGCGGTCCGTCAGCGCCGCGATCCGGGCGCCGTTGGCCGCCGTCATGGCGGTGATCTTCGCGTCGGCATCGGCCATCACCACCGTGGCATCGGTGATGTCGTCCTTCATCACGAGGTCGAGCGCGCTGTCGAGCTTCTCGGAGACGGCCCTGTAGTCGGCGGCGGTCTGGTCCAGTTCGGCGCCGAAGCCCGGCAGGTGGCGGCGCGCGACGGTCAGGGTGTCGAGCGTCTTGGCCTTGTTCTCGTCGTAGTCGGCCTTGGCCTTCTGCAGCATCTTGGCATAGTCGCCGTCCTGGACGGAGCCCTTGGCCTCCATGAGCTTGTAGACCGAATAGGCCTGGCTCACGACGAAGCGGCTGAAGCGCGAGCTCTGCAGCAGGCCGACCTCGTCGTGGTCGAGCAGCGCCCCGTACTGGCTGCCGATGGTCGTCATGGCGGCGCTGGCATAGAGCGCCCCGCCCGCCGCGACCGTCGCCATCAGCAGCACGGCCGCGAGAATCCTGATCTTGATGCTGATGGGTTGGGCCATGGCCGAAACGCTCGATCGCCGGCCCCCTCGGCCCGCACGAGAGCAGTATCGCCGGCATAAGTTGCGTCCCGGTCAACAACAGGCCGTGGACGACGCTGCGGAAGGTCGGGGCCAGAGCGCATTCGCCCTCGGCGAATACGCTCCGCTCGTCGAGCCGACGGCGGATCCACCGGCTCCGGATCGCCGAGGCGGTCCCGAGACGGCCGGTCCACCCTAGCCCTCGACGAGGTGCCCGCGCTCGCCCAGGGCGGCGGCGAGGCGCCGGTCGTCCTGCCGCGCTGTTTCCGCCATGCCGCGGCCGAAGGCGCGGTACCACAGGCCCGTGATGATCGGCACCACCAGGGAGGTGACGACGATGCAGATCGCCACCAGCACGGTCGCGTCCCGGGCCACGGCGTCGAACTGCGGCGCCACGGCGGCGATCGCCAGCGGGTTCGCGGCGGCGGCGCCGGCCGTCGAGGAGGCCGCGATGCCGGCCGTGCCGGTGCCGCCGCCGATGAACCTGTCAGCCAGGATCAGCGGGATGGCGGTCAGCACGATCACGGCGAGTGCCAGCGCCACGCCGAGCGCCGCCAGGGGCGAGAGCAGCGTGCCGAGGTCGATCGTGTTGCCGAGCGCGAAGGCGAAGAACGGGATCATCAGCTGCCCGCCGGGCGTGAAGAACTCGCGCAGCTTCGGGTCGAGGTTGCCGAGCAGGAAGCCGACCAGGAAGGGCAGCACCGCGCCGATGAAGATCTGCGGCTCGAAATGGGCGGCGCCGGACGCGCCCAGGATGATCATGCTCATCAGCGGGCCGGATTCGATCGACGTCAGGACGAAGGCGCCGGCCTCTTCCCGCGTCCCGTAGCTCTGCATCAGCGAGGCGTAGAGACCGCCGTTGGTCATGTCCATGGCGCAGACGATGGCCAGGATGGACAGGCCGGCGAAGAAGCCCGCGTGGATGCCCTCGGTCGGGATGACGAGCGACGCCACCAGCACGATGGCCCAGGCCGCTAGCAGCTTGGTCACCACCAGCGTGCCGGATTTGCGCAGCACCGTGCCGGTGGCGCTGAGCTTGATCGAGGCGCCCATGCAGAAGAACCAGACCGCCAGGATCGGGATCACGCCCGTCATGATGCCCTGCGTGAAGCCCTTGAAATAGGCCGGGGCCGTCGGCGCGAAGGTCTTGCACAGGGCGCCGAGCAGCAGCGGCACCAGCATCAGGCCTCCGGGGATCCGGTCCATCGCATGCTTGATCCTCATGGGAACGTCCTCCTCTGTTTCGGTTTTTATGGGCCGCGACGCGAGGTCGACGGTTCCGGTGGGCGCGCGGTCCGCGGGGGGCCGCGCGCCGGAAGCTTCAGCGGGCGAGCCAGCCGCCGTCGACGGGCAGCACGATCCCGTGCACGTAGTCGGCGGCCGCCGAGGCCAGGAACACGGCCGCGCCGCCCAGTTCCTCCGGCCTGCCCCAGTGGCCCGCCGGGATGCGGGCCAGGATGGCGGCCGAGCGCTCGGGGTCGTCCTGCAGGGCCTGGGTGTTGTTGGTGCGGAAATAGCCGGGCGCGATGGCGTTGACGTTGATGCCCTTGGAGGCCCATTCGCAGGCCAGAAGCCGCGTCAACCCGGCGAGCCCGCTCTTCGCGGCCGTGTAGGAGGCGACGCGGAGCCCGCCCTGGACGGACAGCAGCGAGGCGACGTTGACGATCTTGCCGCCGCGCCCGTCCGCCAGCATGCGCCGGGCCACGGCCTGGCTCAGGAAGAAGACCGATTTCAGGTTGACGTCGAGCACGGCGTCCCAGTCCTGCTCGGTGAAGTCGATGGCGTCGGCCCGCCGGATGATGCCGGCATTGTTGACCAGGATGTCGATGCGGCCGAGCCCGGCGGCCTCGGCCACGACCCTGTCGATCGGCTCCAGCGTGGCGAGGTCGGCCGTCACCGCCCGGAACGGCCGCCCGGTCGCCCCGACCAGCGCCTCCGTCCCGTCCATCGCCGAGCGGCCGACCGCCACGATGCCGGCGCCGGCCTCGGCCAGCGCCACCGCGATCGCCTGGCCGAGCCCGGTGTTGGCGCCGGTGACGACGGCGGTCTTGCCGGTGAGGTCGAAGCGCGCCGTCACCGCAACGCCTCCATGGCGACCGCGTCCATGTCGGTATAGTCGACGTTGTCGCCGCCCATGCCCCAGATGAAGGCGTAGGCCCGCGTCCCGACGCCCGAATGGATCGACCAGTTCGGCGAGATGACGGCGTCCCCGTCGGCCACCACGAGGTGGCGCGTCTCGGTCGGTTCGCCCATGAGGTGGACGACGCGCGCGTCGGCGGCGAGGCCGAAGTAGAGGTAGACTTCCGAGCGCCGGTCGTGGACGTGCGTCGGCATCGTGTTCCACAGATTGCCGTCCTCGAGCTGCGTCATCCCCATGACGAGCTGGCAGGTGCGGCACACGGCCGGGTGGATCATCTGGTGGATGGTGCGGCGGTTGCCCGTCGCCTGGTCGCCCGGCGACATCGTCCTGGCCTGGGCGAGCGGCACCACCACGGTCTCGTAGGCGGCGTGGGCGGGCGTCGACAGGAGGTAGAACCGGGCCGGGTCAGCGGGATCCTCGCTGGCGAAGGCGACGTCGCCGGCCCCCATGCCGGCATAGAGCGCGTCGCGGTGGGCGAGCCGGTGATGCGTCGCCCCCACCGTCACCAGCCCGGGCCCGCCGATGTTGAAGACGCCGAGTTCCCGCCGCTCCAGGAACGAGGCGGTGCCGAGCGGCTTCGGGCAGGGCAGGGCGAGCGGCGCGCCGGTCGGCACCGCGCCGCCGATCACGAAGCGCTCGTAGTGGCTGTAGGTGAGCGACACGGCATCGGGGCGGAACAGGTCCTCGACCAGGAAGTGCCGGCGCAGCTGCGCGGTGTCGTAGCGGCGCACCGCCTCGGGGTGGCTGGCCTGGCGGATGTCGATCGTCATGGGAGGTGTCCGGCTGGGGGGATGGGGCGGGCGCCGAGGTCCGGGCGCGGCGCCATGTCGAAACGGTCGGGATGGGCGGCCGCGATGGCGCCGAGATCCGCCAGCAGGCCGCCGATATGCGCCCCCATGCCGGCCGCGGCCGCCTCCGGGTCGTGCGCCGCGACGGCCCGCAGCACGCCCTCGTGTTCGGCGAGGACGCGGGCGAACCGCCCGGGCTGCGGCAGCGTCAGGCGGCGGAAGCGGTCGACCTGCACCTTGACCTGCTGGACCACGCGCCACAGCCCGGGGTAGCCGGCCGCCGCCGCGACGGCGGCGTGGAAGCGCTCGTCCGCCGCGTGGAACGCGTCCCCGTCCCCGGCATCGGCCGCGGTGCGGCCTTCGGCCAGCGCCGCCGCGATCCCGGCCACGGCGTCCCGGCTCCCCTCGGCGGCAGCCAGGCGGGCAGCGGTCTCCTCCAGCGAGCGGCGGATGACGAGGGCTTCGGGCAGGGCGTGGAAGGGGATGCGGGACACGAAGCTCCCGGCTTGCGGGAACACGCTGACGAGCCCCTCCTGCACGAGCTTCGCCATGGCCTCGCGCACCGGCGTCCGGCTGACGCCGTAGGTCTGGGCCAGGTCCTTTTCGAGGATGGGGGCGCCCGGCTCCAGGCGGAGCGAGGCGATGGCGTCGCGCAGGTCGTCCCGGATGGTCACGGCGGCCGGCACGGGCCGCGGCCGTCCGCGGGCCGACAGGGCACCCGGCATGGGGCTCCGCCTCGTCGTCTCCGCCGCAGGTGCCGCGTCGCGCATCCCGTCCCCTCCGGCGCTCGCCGGCGCCTGCCACGATGATGACACTGGCATGCCAGCGATGCAAGCACCGGGGGCGCCGCGACTCGCCCCATGCTGTCCGCCGCATCCCGAGCCCGACGGAGCCCATCGTGACCATCGCCTTCTGTTCGGACGACGACCTCGCCTACGACCGCAGCCGCACCCGCTTCGCGCCGGGAT
Organism: Lichenibacterium ramalinae; assembly: GCF_004137085.1. Classification (GTDB taxonomy): domain Bacteria; phylum Pseudomonadota; class Alphaproteobacteria; order Rhizobiales; family Beijerinckiaceae; genus Lichenihabitans; species Lichenihabitans ramalinae. Next base: position 67,930 of record NZ_QYBC01000025.1, on the reverse strand, counting down.
GCGGCCTGCCGCTCGACGACGCCTATCGCCTCGCCCACCTGCCGCTGGTGGCCCCGGGCCATCCCGGCGTGATCGCGACCCGGGCGGGGACGCCCTACGAGCGGGGTCGGCACCCGACCGCCCATTCCGTGGTGCTCCCGCTGCCGGCCGACGCGCTCGACGCTTCGCCGGCCTACCGGGCGCTGGATGCCGAGCTCCGCGCCGCGCCCTTCGCCGCGAAGGTGGCCTGGCCCATGCTCGACCGGCGGCGAGGGCGGCTGCACGCGACCCTGTGCGGCGGGCTGGGGCCCACCGTGCCCGCCATCGCGCCGGAGGCCCTCGAGGCGCTGGCGCGTCTCGGGCCCGTCACCGTCGAGGTCCGAGGCCCGTTTTCCGGCACCGTGAACCACGGGCGGCTCTATCTTCGGGTCTATCCCGAGCGGCGTGGTGGCGAGAACCTGTTCCACGCCGTGCAGCGCGCGCTCGGCCGCCCCGTCACCGACCTCTATGTCGCGGGCCTGTGGAACTTCGTCGACGGCCTCGATCCGTCCGAGGCCGAGGCCCTCGCGGGCTGCATCGCCCGGTGGTGGCGGCGCGTGCTGCTGCGCGTCGCCGTTCGGGAGCTTTGGGTGCTGGGTTCGCGCGACGACCTCGTGCTGGACGCCGAGATCGCGGCGCGCCTGTCGCTGGCGCGGTGACGGCTGCCTGTCCAGCCCATCGCCGCCCGCCGGGCCACCTCGGCGGCTGCGGCGGATCTGCCGCGGTTCGCTTGGTCGCAGTTGATCGTGCCGCCTGCCACGCGATGTCGGCTCGGGGCCGCGAACCCGCGGCGACCCGACACAAGCGAGGGATGACAATGGCAGGATCGAATGCCGCGATGGACGTCTACCTGACCGGGCTGCGCAACCAGCACGCCGTGGAAACCCAGGCGATCGGGACCATCCAGAACCAGCTCACCCACATGCAGGCCTACCCGGACCTGCACGCCAGGATGAAGACCGACAAGGAGCGCTCGGAAACGCAGGCCGCGCGCCTCGACGACCTGCTCGCCCGGCACGGTTCGGCGAAATCCGCCGCCAAGGAAGCCGTGGTGGGCCTGGTCGGCACCGTGGCGGGCTTCGCCCACGTCGGGTCCGACGACGACGTCATTAAGAACGTGCTCGCCGCCACCGGCTACAAGGCCTACGAGATCGCCTCCTACAAGGCCCTGTCGGCCCTGGCCGAGGCCGCCGGCGCATCCGAGGACAAGGGCGTGCTGGAACAATCCATGAAGGAGGAGCAGGAGATGGGCGACTGGCTCGGCAGCCATATCCCGGCCCTGGTCCAGGCCTATCTGGCGCAGAAGGCCGCCTGACCCGTCCCGGGCGGGCGCGACCGGCCCCGTCGCCCGGCGACGGGGCCGGTCAGGTCTGCGAGGGCATCGCACTCGGGCCCGAATGCCCTCCCGACACCTCGAAGACCTCCGCTTCGGTCTCGGACCACGGGGCATTCACGCACGGCTTCTCATGTCAGCGGCTTCTTGCGCCCCCGGGGCTTGGGCGTCGGCTTCGCCAAGGGAAGGGCGGGCAGGGGTTCCCGGTCCCCCTCCGGCGGGGCCTCGGCGGCCTTTCCGGCAGGCTCGGCCCCGGGGGCCTTGGGCGCCGGCCGCGCCTTGGTCTTCGCCGCCTCGCCGGGCTCGATATCCACGTACTTGATCGCCATCGTCCTGCCTGATCTGATGCCCTCTCCGTGGCCGGCATGAAAGCACGATCCGATGGCCATCACCTACTATGTCGTCGTGCCCTTCGGCCGCGGCGAGGACGGCGACCTCGTGCCGCTGGAGCCGCTGGAAGCGCCGAACGGCGAGAGCGCCCGGCGCCGGGCCCAGGCCGCCGCGACCAAGCACGCCGGCGCCATCGCGTTCAGCCGCACGGGCGACCCCGACAGCGGCGAGTTCGGCGAGCCCACCATCCTGGCCAGCTACGGCGAGGTCGACGGCACCATGCTGACGGGGTGAGGCCGCATCGCCGTGCCGCTCCCCCATCCACAGCCGCGGTAACGTCCCGCGGCCCGCCGACGTAAGGGCGGCATCGACCGTTTCGGAGTGATCGTCGCCGTGCAACGCCCATCCTCCCCCGGCAGCCACGTCGGGTCCCTCGTGCTGATCGCGGCCGTGGTGGCCGGGGGCGCGGCGGCCTTCGCCTATACGGGCGGTTTCCTGATCCCGGGCCGCCTGACGCCCGCCAAGCTGGTCGACGCGCTGGCGCCGCCCACCGGTCCTGTGCTGGGCCACCGGCGCAACCACGCCAAGGGCATCTGCTTCCTCGGCTCCTTCACCGCCACCGGGGCGGGTTCCGCCCTCAGCCGCGCCCAGGTCCTCGCCAAGGGAACCTACCCGGTCATCGGGCGCTTCAACCTCGGCACGCCCGACCCCGGCACCCCGGACGGCGACGTGCGGGTGCGCGGGCTCAGCCTCGACATCGAGCCCGCCGACGGGCAGCCGTGGCGCACCGCCATGATCGACGTGCCGTTCTTCCCGGTCTCGACCCCGCAGGCCTTCTACGACCTGCTCGTCGCGTCCGGCCGCAAGGACGACCCGGACGCCATGAAGGTGTTCGCCGCGGCCCATCCCGAGATCGGCGCCTTCGGGGCCTGGGCCAGGAGCGCGCCCTTCACGGCCAGCTACGCCGAGGAGCGCTACAACAGCCTGAACAGCTTCGTCTTCACGGACGCCGCAGGGGCCGACCACGTGGTGCGCTGGTCCTTCCTGCCGGCCGCCCAGCCCGAAGCGCTGTCGGCCGACGCCCTCAAGGCGCGGGGACCCGACTATCTCGAGGGCGAGATCGCCAAGCGCGTCGCCGCCGGCCCGCAGAGCTGGCTCCTCGCCATCACGGTAGCCGAGCCCGGCGACCCCACGGCCGACCCGAGCAAGGCCTGGCCCGAGGGCCGCCGCACCGTCGAGGCCGGCACCCTCACGGTGGACAGGATCGTGGCCGAGGCGGACGGGCCGTGCCGCGACATCAACTACGACCCGACCGTGCTGCCGGGCGGCATGCGGACCTCCGACGACCCGTTCCCGGCGGCGCGGTCCGCCGCCTACGCGGTCTCCTACAACCGCCGCACCGCCGAGGCCGGCGACTACCCCCGCGACGCCGTGCCGGGAGCCAAGCCATGACCGCCGCCCACCGCTTCACGCCGCTGCAGCGCGTCCTGCACTGGTCCATGGCGCTCGCCATCGTGGCCATGCTGTTCATCGGCGTCGGCATGGTGTCGACCATCCGGCCCGACTACCTGACGCTGGTGTCGATCCACAAGCCGCTCGGCCTCGCCATCCTGGTCCTGGCGCTGGTGCGGCTCGCCGTGCGGCTGCGCGTCGGCACGCCGGGCCTGCCGCGGGACCTGCCCCGGCCGATGAAGCTCGCCGCGCAGCTCTCGCACTACGCCCTCTACGCCGCCATGATCGCCATGCCGCTCATCGGCTGGGGCATGGTGTCGGCGGCCGCCTATCCCGTGCAGGTGCTGGGCGTGACCCTGCCCGCCATCCTGCCGCAGAACGACGGCCTGCACACGCTGCTGTGGAACGCGCACCGCGCCATCGCCTTCCTGTTCTTCGCCCTGATCCTGGTCCATATCGCGGCGGGGCTGTTCCACGCCCTGGTGCGGCGCGACGGGGTGTTCGAGGCCATGTCGCCCGTCCCCACGGGCGGCGGCGTGGCCGAGCCGGCGGAGTGACGCGGCCGCCCGGCGCGGTGCCGCCGCGGCGCTGGATCGCGGCCCCGCGCGGCCTACAATGAACTTGGGGCCGGCGGGATGCGGCCCGGAGACGATGCCATGGCCGACGACACGCCTTCCCCTTCCGCCGCTCCGGACGCCGCGGCCTTCGACCGGGCCGGGCAGGACGCCGTCGAGGGCCGCACCGGCGGAGCCGACGCCGCCCGGCAGGCCGGAGAGGGCGACGGCCCGGCGGCGGGCCCGCATGCGACGGCGACGCTGACGTCGGACGGATCGACCCCCGGCACGGGCGCGCTGCCCGACGGCGCCGAAGACGGCGAGGTGGATCCCGGCACCGGCTGAGCCGGACGATCGGCTGAGCCGGCGGCCCGCCGGGCGCCTGGGTCGGCGCCGGCAAGGTCGCCCTCGCCAAACCGCTCGGGCTCTACATGACCCGTGTGTTCACCGGGGAGCGGACGATCCTGTCCCCGGTGCTGTGGCCGTTCGAGCGGGGGCTCTACCGGGTCGCCGGCATCGCCCTGGCGGTCGCGCTGATCCGCGGCTTCGCGCGCGACCTCGACGGCGCGCTGGATCCCGAGGCCAAGCTCGATCTCCTCGGCACCGTGATCGACGAGGCGGAGCGCCTGAACCGCTTCATCGCCGACCTGCTCGACATGACGCGGCTCGAAGCGGGCGCGGTGGCGCCGAACCGCGCCGAGACCGACGTCGGCGAGATCGTCGAAGCCGCCCTGCGCCGTGCCGCCAAGATCCTCACGGCCCACCGCGTCGAGGTCGAGACCGCGCCCGACCTGCCACCCCTCGCGCTCGACGCCGTGCTGTTCGAACAGGCCCTGTTCGACCTGCTCGACAATGCCGCCAAATACGCGCCCGAGGGCACGGCGATCCGGCTGCGGAGCTGGCAGGACGGCCGCCGCCTGGTGCTGCAGGTGCTCGACGAGGGCGACGGCATCCCGGCCGGCGACGTCGAGCGCATCTTCGACAAGTTCTACCGCGCCCGGAAGGGCGACCGCGTGCGGGCCGGCACGGGGCTGGGCCTCGCCATCGCGCGCGGCTTCGTGGAAGCCATGGGCGGCACCCTCACGGCCTCGAACCGCACCGACCGGGCCGGGGCGGCCTTCACCCTCGCCTTCTCCGTGCCGGCCCCTCGTCCCGACCGGGGCGACGAGACCGGCAAGGTCGAGGCCTTCGACCTCGGCGCGGACGACGACGTCACCAAGCCCTTCGGCATGAACGAGCTGCTGGCGCGGCTGCGCGCCGCGCTGCGCCACCAGCTCGCCGTGCAGGGCGAGCGGCCGGTCTTCCGCGTGGAGAACCTGTCGGTCGACCTCGTGCGCCGGCTCGTCAGGATGGGCGAGCAGGACATCAGGCTGTCGCCGAAGGAATACGAGGTGCTCCGCCTCATGGTGCTGCATGCCGGCAAGGTGCTGACCCACGCCCACATCCTGCGCGACGTGTGGGGCGGCTCCACCGACGCCCAGTACCTGCGGGTCTACGTCCGCCAGCTGCGCCAGAAGATCGAGCCCGTGCCGGAGCGGCCCCGCTACATCCTCACCGAGACGGGCGTCGGCTACCGGCTGCGGGCGCCGGACGAGCCCGCGCCGGCCCGCGCCGGCACGGCCCGCCCGGGCGGGGGGACGGGGCCGGACTGATCCTCGGCGGCGTGCCGGCGCGGCCTTCGCCGGCGCAGCCTTCGCCGCCGATGGCGCCGGCGCTCTCGGCCGTGGAACCCCGGGCCCGACCGCCCGTTTTCCCGCCGCGGGCGACGGGTCCGCGGCGGGCCTCGGCCCGGCAGGGAGCGGCGCCATGGCCTACGACGACCTCGACACCGGGCGGGCGGCCTCGCCGCGGTCCGTCACGGCCTTCTTCGACACGCCGGACGCGGCCGACCAGGCCCGGCAGGACCTCGTGCGGGCGGGCGTGCCGAGCGGCGACGTGCGCGTCGCCGGGGGCGAGACCGCCGTGGCCGAGCCGGCCCACCCGCACGGCTTCTGGGATTCGCTGCGGGAGTTCTTCATGCCCGACGAGGACCGCCACATGTATGCCGAGGGCCTGCGCCGCGGCGGCATCGCGGTCTCGGTGCAGACCGACAGCGCCGCCTACCAATCGGTGCTCGACATCCTCGACCGCGACGGGGCGGTCGACATGGAGGAGCGGGCCGCCGGGTGGCGCGACGAGGGCTGGAGCGCCTTCGGCGGCGGCGAAAGCCGCGGCGAGCGCGAGATGGCCTATGCGCCGGCGGGCAGCGGCACCGGCGGCTTCGCCGCCAGCCGGGCCGATCAGCCCCTGTTCGACGGCCCGATGGACACGGCCGCCATCGAGCCCGGCTCGGTGGTGCCCGAAGGGCGGGACGACGCGCCCCGTGGCGCCGCCGGTGCCCCCGACACCGCTTATGCCGCCGCGGCGCCGGGCCTCGCCGCGCAGGCGGACGAGTCCACCGCCATGCCGGGCAGCCGCCAACCGGAACCCACCGGTTCGACCCCCGGCGTCTCGATCGTCACCCGGGACCTCAGCCACGGCCGCACGCGCGTTCGCTCCTACCTCGGCGACGACACCCCGCGCTGAGACGCGCGGCGGCGCGGGTTCCGGCCGAAGGGCGCGTCAGCTCTCGGGTGCCGCTTCGGCCCGAGGCTCTTCGTCCCGAGGCGCTTCGGCCGGGGGCACCGCGTCGAGGAGTTCGTAGAGGTCGATGCTGTCCTGCGTGCCGCGCACCGGTCTCGCGGCGACGTGGCGGAACGCGAAGGCCGGGCCGGCGGCGTCGCGCAATGCGCCGCTGACCAGGATGCGGGTGCCGTAGTCCTTGTTCAGCTGTTCGATCCGGGACGCGACGTTCACGGTGTGGCCCAGCACCGTGTAGTTCATGCGGTCCGGCGTGCCGACGCTGCCCACCAGCGCCTCGCCGAGGTGGAGGCCGAAGCGGGTGGACAGCACCGGGCGGCCTTCGGCGGCGAAGGCGGCGTTCAGCGCCTCGACGCGCCGGGCCGCCGCCACGACCGACCGGCACACCGCGCCGGCCCGCCCCGGCCCCTCCGGCGGCAGCGGCCAGAAGGCCATGACGCTGTCCCCGATGAACTTGTCGAGCGTGCCGCCCGACGCCAGGATCTCGTCGCTGATCTCGGCGAAATAGCGCGACAGCTGCGACAGGAGTTCGTCGGGCGCCAGGGCCTCCGACAGGCCCGTGAAGCCGTCGATGTCGGTGAACATCACGGCGATGGGCTGCCGCCGGCCTCCCAGCCCCGGGGCCCGGCCGCCCGCCACGATGGTGCGGACGAAGCCCTGCGGCAGGTAGGTCGAGAAGGTCCGCAGGGTGAGGGCCAGCATGTCGACGGCCCCGGCGAGGCGGCGGATTTCCCGGATGCGGCTTTCGGGCGGCCCTCGCTCGGGAAAGCGGAACTGCACGATGTGCTCGACGTCGGTCGCCAGTGCCACGATGGGGCGGGCGATGGACCGCGACGCCAGCGACACGAGCAGGAAGGCCAGCGCCACCACGGCGGCCTGCACCAGCAGCGACCAGAGCAGGAGCCGCGTCGCGGGGGCCTCGAACCGCGCCGCCGGCACCGTGCTGGCCACCACCATATCGGCCCCGTTGACGGTGATGCGGGCGATGTTGGCGTAGAGCGGCTGCCCTTCCACCACGATGGCGACGTCGCGCGATGCCGGGTCCCGCCGGTAGGCGGCGAAGATGGCGGTGTCGATGTGCCAGGCCGTCAGCTGCGTGCCCTCGGGCGGCTCGGCGGCGTCGAGGGGCCGGTCGATCTGCAGCCTGTCGGAATCGCCCAGCAGGGCGCCGTCGGGCGAGAAGATCGCCACATGCTCGCCCGGCACCGCCAGCGCGCTTTCGAGGCTCGCCGACAGGCTGTCGAGCCGGATGTCGATGCCGAACACGCGGGCGGCGTCGGTCTGGGCCCGGCGGCTGAGCGTGAAGCCGTAGTGGCGGCCGCTGCGGAAGGGATACAGGGGCGTCGTCACGGCGCGCGGCACGGCGGCCGCCATCGTGTACCAGGGCCGCAGGCGCGCGTCGTAGGCGACGGCCTGCGGCCCGCCGCGGGACAGGACGGCGAAGCCGGCGTCGATCCGCAGCACGGTTTCGGTGGCGGTGCCCCCGGCCTCCTCCCCGATCCGCACCGTATAGGCGGCGTTGGAACGGCGGCCGTTGGCGCGCTGGATGTCGCGCTGCGCCATGATGTAATGCCCGTCGCCTCGGGCGGTGACGATCGAGCGCACGGCAGGGGCGGTCTCGCCGAGGTTGGCGAGGACGCGCGCCAGCACCAGCCCGGCCGCCTGTGCATCCTCCGTCGCGGGCGGCGCCATGGCCAGCGTGTCCAGCACCGCGTCGGCGCTGGCGAACTGCAGGGAGATGCGCGACGTCACCCCCGACACCAGCCCGTCGAACTGCCCGTCGACCTGCTGCTGCAGCAGGTGCAGCGTCGCCCGCTGGTCGAGCCAGATCAGGCTGCCGCCGGACAACAGCAGGATCAGCGTGAAGGCGAGGGCGATGGCGGTGCGGAGCGGCAGCGTGGTGAGGCGGGCGTTGAACCGATCGAGCACGGGCAGCCTTCCGGCGGGACGGGGCGCGAGGCCGCGCGCGACGCCGGGGGCGGAACACGCGCCGCGCCCCGGCCCCAGCCATGGCGCCTTCCTGCACCGATCCGGCCGGCCGGTAAACCTCGGTCCCGGGGGAGCCGGCGCTCAGTGCCGGCGGAGGGGCCGATCGCGGGCCCGACCGCCTTCCGAAACCATCGGGCGAACCGGCCCGCGGCCACCGACCCTCAGGCGGCGGCCAGCACTGCGTCCCTCACCGTCCTCAGCACGTCGGTGGGGTGCCAGGGCTTGGGCACGTAGCGCACGCGCGGCCCGAGGTCCCGCGGCGTGCCGAGATGGGTGCCGGATGTGACCAGCACGGCGATGTCGGGGCAGACCTGCGAGACGATGCCGGCCAGTTCGAGCCCCGTGGTCTCGCCCGGCAGGTAGACGTCGGTGAAGATGGCGGCGACGTCGCCCTGGTGGTCGCGGATGTAGTCGATGGCGGCATCCCCGTCGGCGAACTCCACCACGGTGATGCCGGCTTCGGCGAAGAGCGAGGAGGCGGTGAGGCGGACGAGCGGCTCGTCCTCCACGATCACGACGGTGCTGCGGCTCATGTCACTCTCCGGCGGGAGACGTCCGGCCGGCCCGTCGCTGCGCCCGGGGACGCGCGAGGGCCGGTCGGATGCCACCCGGAGGTCGCACGCCGATGCGACGGCCCACGGGCAGCTCGCGGCCTTCATGGTGCGCCGCACCCCAACGGCACATGAACGGCTTCGACAGGGATCGGACGCGGTCGTGCCGCGGTTCGGGCGCTCGCATGGCGCGTCACGGGCTCGGCCAGGGCGGCATCGGCCCCCGTGCCGCCTCGTAGAAGGCCCCGAGGCGGAGCACCGCGAGGTCGGCGAAGCGCGGGCCGACGATCTGCAACCCGAGCGGCAGGCCCGCCGCCGAGCTGCCGCAGGGCAGCGACAGGGCGGGCTGTTCCGACATGTTCCACGGCACCGTGAAGGCGATATGCTCGAAGGGGCGGGCGGGGTCGTCGAGCGGCGAGGCCCATTCGGCCGGGTAGGACGGGACCGGGATGGTCGGCGACAGCACGACGTCCACCCCGTCGAACAGCCGGCCGCAGGCCCGGCGCATGGCGTAGGTGGCGTCGAGGCCCGCCAGCGCCTCCACGCCGGAGACCCGCGCGCCGCCCTCGGCCCAGGCCAGGATGTAGGGCAGGATCCTGTCGCGCTCGGTGGCCGGCAGCGGCCCGATCTCCCCCCAGGCGCGGGCGCGCCAGAAGACGTCGAGCCCGTCCAGCATGGCGCGGGTCAGCACGGGGCCCACCGGCTCGATCCGGGCACCGGCTGCCGCGAAGACCCGGGCCGCCGCCACGACGGCGGCATCGGTCTCGGCATCGACCGCCAGGCCGCAGCCGGCGTCCCGCATGAGGCCGATGCGGAGGCCGCCGACGTCCATGTCGAGTGCATCCCAGGCCAGGGCTTCCGGCGGCAGGGCGGTGTGGTCGCGCCCGTCGGGGCGCGCCAGCGTGGCCATGGCGAGGGCGGCATCGGCGACGCCGCGCGTCATCGGGCCGGCGCAGCGGCCGAGGTAGTAGGGGTCGATCGGGATCCGGCCGTTGCTGGGCTTGAACCCGACCGTGCCGGTGAGGGCGGCCGGCAGGCGGATCGAGCCGCCGATGTCGGTGCCGACATGAAGCGGCCCGTAGCCCGCCGCCGCCGCCGCGCCCGCGCCCGAACTCGAACCGCCCGGGTTGAGCGCGGGGTCCCACGGGTTGCGCGTCAGCGGGTGGAAGGAGGACAGGCCCGAGGTCAGCATGCCGTGGTCCGGGCATGTGGTCTTGGCGAAGATCACGGCGCCGTCCTCGCGCAGCCGCGCCGCCGGGGGCGCGTCCGCCGCGGCCGGCACGAGCTTGGTGGCGGCGCAGCCGCGCGGCACCGGCACGCCGCGGGTGGCGATCAGCTCCTTGACGGAGACGGGCAGGCCGTCGAGCCGTCCCTTCGGCGCGCCCCGGGCCCAGCGCTCCGTCGCGGCGGCGGCCTCGCGGCGCGCGCCCTCGGGGTCGTAGGCGTAGAGCGCCGCGACCGTCGGCTCCCAGGCGGCGATGCGGCGCTCGACCGAGTCCCAGCATTCGCTCGGGGACAGCGCCCCGGAGGCGAAGCCCGCCAGCAGGTCCACGGCGCTGAGGTCGGCGGGCTCGGTCATGGCGCGGCTCCGGTGATGCCGCACCATGGCAGGCGCGCCGCCGCCCGTCGACGCCGCCCGGGGGGCCGCTTCAGGTGAGCGGGGGCGTGCTGACCCAGAAGATGCTGGCCCGCGTCGGGCCGGTGTTGCGGAAGCTGTGCGGCTGGTCGGACCGGAACGCGAAGGCGTCGCCGGCGCTCAGCTGATGCGCCCGCCCGGCGATGGTGAGCTCCAGCCGCCCGTCGAGCAGGTAGCCCGCCTCCTCGCCCGCATGCTGCTGTTCCCCCGGGCTCGAGGCGCCCGCCTCGACGTGGAGGATGTTGCACTGGAGCAGGTGCTCGCCGCTGTCCGGGATGACGACCTCGACCGTGATGCGGCGGCCCGCCGCCTCCAGGGCTGCGGCGGAGCGCTGCCCGGCCCGGGCGATGACGGGGTCGCGCCCGTCCCGGTCCTCGAACATCCAGCCCATGCCGATGCCGAGCACCTGCACCAGCCGGTTGAGCATCGGCAGCGAGGGATAGGCCTTGCTGTTCTCGATCTTGGACAGCAGGCTTTCGGAGCAGCCCGCCGCATCGGCCAGGACCTTGAGCGTCATGCCGCGCATGTGGCGCGCCAGGCGCAGGCGCGTGCTCAATCGCTCGGCCGTGCTGGCGTCGAGCACATCCTTGTCGCTCCGGCTCTGCATTGCATGCATCGACTTGGCCTCAACCCCGCGCCACTAGACCGTTCTGCGTTATGAGCTAAAATAGGTCAATATTCCTGTCCGTCTAGCCGGTTTGAGCTAGAAAGGCGTCGTAACGGGCGTCACCACGACGGTTGCGCCCCCTGTCGGGGGACCGGGGCCGGCGGGGACCGGCGCCCGCCCCGGCACCATCCGCCATTGCTTTGCCGCCGAGGCCGTGTTTGTGACGCCCGGTCGGGTCCGGCCGCCACCCCGGCGGGGACCCCCTGGGATCGAACGAGGTCAGAACACCATGCCGCCCCTCGACATGCCGGCCGACATCATCGGCGCCGCTTCCGCCTGGCCCTTCGAGGAGGCCCGCAAGCTGGTCAAGCGCGTCGAGCGCACCGGCCAGGGGAGCGTGCTGTTCGAGACCGGCTACGGGCCGTCCGGCCTGCCCCACATCGGCACCTTCGGCGAGGTGGCCCGCACCTCCATGGTGCGCCACGCCTTCCGGGTGCTGACCGGCGACCGCATTCCGACGCGGCTCGTGTGCTTCTCGGACGACATGGACGGGCTGCGCAAGGTGCCCGACAACGTGCCGAACCAGGACCTGCTCCGGCGGCACCTCGGCCGGCCGCTGACCGAGGTGCCGGACCCCATCGAGCCCGGCATCAGCTTCGGCCACGCCAACAACGCCCGGCTGCGCGCCTTTCTCGACCGCTTCGGCTTCGACTACGAGTTCGTGTCCTCGACGGCGCTCTACAGGGGCGGGCGCTTCGACGCGGCGCTGCGGCTGATGCTGGAGCGGCTCGAGGCCGTGATGGCCATCATGGTGCCGAGCCTCGGGGCGGAGCGGGCCGCCACCTATTGTCCCTTCCTGCCCATCCACCCCGAAAGCGGCGTCGTCATGCAGGTGCCGCTCGTGTCGCACGACGTCGCCGCCGGCACCATCTCGTGGCGCGACCCCGCCACCGCCGCGCTGTTCGAGACGCCCGTCACGGGCGGGCACTGCAAGCTGCAGTGGAAGCCCGATTGGGCGATGCGCTGGCACGCGCTCGGCGTCGATTACGAGATGGCCGGCAAGGACCTTATCGATTCGGTGAAGCTGTCGGGCCAGATCGTGCGGGCGCTCGGCTCCGAGCCGCCCGAAGGCTTCAACTACGAGCTCTTCCTCGACCAGAACGGCCAGAAGATCTCGAAGTCCAAGGGTAACGGCCTCAGCATCGACGACTGGCTGCGCTATGCTTCGCCGGAAAGCCTGTCGCTGTTCATGTTCCAGAAGCCGTCGGCGGCGAAGCGCCTGTATTTCGACGTCATCCCGCGCGCCGTCGACGACTACCTGGGTTTCCTCGACGCCTTCCCGCGCCAGGCCGACAAGGAGAAGCTCGGCAATCCCGTGTGGCACGTCCATGCGGGCGAGCCGCCGGCGGCCGAGAAGCTGCAGCCCGAGGGCGGGGCGGGCACGACCCTGTCCTTCGCCATGCTGCTGAACCTCGCCGCCGTGGCCAACAGCGAGGACCCGGCGGTGCTCTGGGCCTTCCTGCGCCGCTACGCGCCGGGCGTGTCGCCCGCCACCCATCCCCGGCTCGACGGGCTCGTCGGCTACGCGGTGCGCTACTACCGCGATTTCGTGCGGCCGGCGAAGCGCTACCGTGCGCCCGACGACATCGAGCGCGATGCGCTGCTCGGCCTCGACGCCGCCCTGGCGGCCCTGCCGGAGGGCGCGAGCGCCGAGGAGGTGCAGACCGCACTCTACGACGTGGCGCGTCCCATCCCCCGGTACCAGGACTTCAAGGCCAAGACGGCGACGCCGGAGCGGCCGGGCGTGTCGAACGAATGGTTCAACACCCTCTACCAGGTGCTGCTGGGCGAGGAGCGGGGGCCGCGCTTCGGGTCCTTCGCGGTGCTCTACGGCATCCCGCAAACCCGTGCGCTGATCCGCCGGGCGCTCGACGGCGGGCTCATCGCCGATCACGTGGCGTTCCTGGCGGGACGGGGCACGGCGCCGGCCTGACCGGGCCGACGGGGGTGCCGGTCCGCCGGGCGGCGGACCGGCGCGGCATCACATCGGGCGCGTCATGCCGTGGTGCATCGGGCGGGCCATGTGGTGCATCATGCCGTGGTGCATCATGCCGTGACGCATCATGTGATGACGCATCATGTGGTGACGCATCATGGACCGGTGCATCATGGACCGGTGCATCATGCCGTGACGCATCATCGGACGGTGCATCATGCCGTGGTGCATCATCGGCGCCGCCATCATGGGGCCGGGGCCGGGCATGTCGGCGGCCAGGGCCGGCGCGGCAGCGCCGAGCGAGAGCGCGACGGCGACCGCGGCGGCGGCGATTCTCAGGGTCTTCATGGGTGTTTCCTCGTGTGGGCCGGGCCACGGAGGATCGTGGGACCAGCCCCTCGCAATGTAGAGCGCCGGACCGTTCCGATCATAGGTTGACCCGGCTTGAGCGTGACTATTTTCCGGCGCGGCAGGCCCGCATCGTGCGGTCGAGCACGTCGAAGATGCGCGGGTCGGCGCTGCCTGCGACATTGAAGCGCAGAAATCCCGCGACCCGATGCGAGGCGCTGAACACGTTTCCGGGGGCGAAGAGCACATCCTCCGCCAGGGCGCGCCGCGCCACGGCGGCGGCGTCGAGGCCGTCCGGCAGTTCCGCCCAGACGAACATGCCGGCCCGAGGCTCGATCAGCGGCGTGAGCCCGAAGGCCCGCAACCGGCCGAGCGTCTCTCCCCTGTCGCGGGCGAGCTTGGTCCTCAGCGCCTCGACGTGGCGCTTGTAGGTCCCGCCGGTGAGAACCGTGTGGAGCAGCACCGAGGCCATGTGGCCGTTGCCGTGGCTGGTCGACAGCTTGAGGTCGACCAGCGCCTCGATCCAGTCCGGCCTGGCGATGACGTAGCCGCACCGTATCGCGGCCGACACCGTCTTCGAGTAGCAGCCCGTCCCCACCACGCGGGCGAGCCCGTCGAGCCCGGCGAGGCGGGGCGAGGGTTCGGTCTCGAAATCCGCGAACGTGTCGTCCTCGATGACGATCACGTCGTGGCGCTCCGCCAGCGTCAGGACGCGGTGGGCGGTGGCGGCCGACGTCACGGCGCCCGTGGGGTTCTGCGGTCCCGCGGTGGTGAGGTAGATGCGCGGACGGCCGGCCGCCATGGCACGCTCCAGCGCGTCCACGTCGACGCCGGCCGGCCCGAAGGGCACGCCCACGACCGTCGCCCGGTGGCTGAGCAGCATGGCGAGGAAGTTGAAGTAGCAGGGGTCGTCGACCAGCACCGTGTCGCCCGGCTCGATGAGCAGGCGCAGCAGCAGGTCGAGGCCCTGGGTCGCCGAGTCGGTGAGCATGATCTGCCCGGGATCCAGGGCGACGCCGCGTTCGCCGAGCCGCAGCGCGATCAGCGCGCGCAGGGGCGGATGGCCGAGCGGGCTGGCATAGCTCAAGCGGTCGCCGGCCGCGCCCTCGCGGGCAAGGCTCCGCAGCGCCCGCTGCACCGAAACGTCGGGTGAGTAGCTTTCGGGCAGGATGCCCCAGCCGGGCTTCAGCACCTGCGGGCCGCAGCTGAGGCTTTGGCGCGTGACCCACAGCGGGTCGATGGCGCGGTCGAGGTCCGGGTGCAGGCTCTGCAGCGACAGGGGCCGGGTCGCCCCCGCGACGAAGAAGCCGGAGCCGCGGCGCGACGTGACGGCGCCCTCCGCCACCAGCCGCTCGTAGGCGTCCACCACGGTCGATTTCGACACGCCGGCGCTTTCGGCGAAGTCCCGCACCGAGGGCAGCCGTGCCCCGGGCGCCAGCCGCCGCGACGCGATGCGGGCGCGGATCTCGCCCATGACGGCGTCGACCCGCGTCGCCGCGGCGCGCAGCGGCATCGGAGGGACCGGGAGCGGCATCTGTGATGGACCTTCGGCCGGACAGTTCGGCCGAAGTGTACGGGACTGTCCCTGTCCTGGCCAGCCGTTTCCCCCCATCCTGCGTGGCATCGGGAGGGATCGCCATGACGAGTTCGACGGAGAGTTCGGGAATAGGGCGGGGCGAGGCCGGTCTTGGGGTCGGCCTTGGGGTCGGCCTTGGGGCCGGTCTAGGAACCGGCCGGGCGCGCCGGCTCTGGGCGCGATGCGGCCACGCCCTGGCCCGTGCCCTGCTTCGTGCCCTGGCCTGGCCGCTGCGGGTCTACGAGGCCCGGCGGATCATGCTGCAGCTCGGCAGCCTGGGCGACCACGAGTTGCGCGACATGGGCCTGACCCGCCTCGATTTGCAGGACGCCAGCGCCCTGGCCTTCGATGCCGACCCCTCGCTGGCGCTGCGGCGGCGCGTGGAGGAGCGGCGGCGGCGGCGGCGGTGACCGGCGCCGAACCCCGCCGGCCGAGCCCCGTCAGCCGGCGTCGGGCAGGAAGGGGATCGGCACGCCGAGCACCTGCATGACCAGGACGACGTTCAGCGCCACGATCACGGCCGTGCCCAGCACGGCCGCGGCATGGACGAGCGGCGGGGTGGCGAAGCGGCCCATGATGTCGCGGCGCCGGGTGAAGCTCACCAGCGCGATCATGGGCAGGGGCAGCACGAAGCTCAGCACCACCTGGCTCAGCACCAGCGCCTTGGTGCTGTCGATGCCGAGCCAGACCACCACGAAGGCCGGCACCATGGTGACGAGCCGCCGCGCCCAGAGCGGGATGGCGAAGCCCACGAAGCCCTGCATGATCATCTGCCCCGCCATGGTGCCGACGGCGGAGGAGGACAGGCCCGAAGCCAGCAGCGACACCAGGAAGAGGCCCGCCGCCGCCGGCCCGAGCAGGGGCGTCAGCGTGTGATAGGCCGTGCCGATCTCGGCGACGTCGTCGTGGCCGAGGTGGAAGGCCGCCGCCGCCATCACCACCATGGCCATGTTGATGAGGCCGGCGACCGACAGCGCCACCAGCACCTCGCCGTTGGAGTAGCGCACCAGGGCGGCGCGCTCGTCGTCGTTCCGTGCCGGGGCGCGGTTCTGGGTCAGGCCGGAATGGAGGTAGAGCGCGTGCGGCATGACGGTGGCGCCGATGATGCCGACCGCGACCGTCAGGGCTTCGGGCGACGGGATGCGCGGCACCACCACGCCGAGGCCCGCCGCCGCCCAGTCGACCGGCGCGATCAGCACCTCGGCGAGATACGACAGCCCGATCACCCCGACCAGCACGGCGATGCCGATCTCGAGCGAGCGGTAGCCGCGGCGCTCCAGCATCAGCAGGGCATAGGTGGCGAGGCCCGTCACCACCATGCCGGCCAGCAACGGGATGCCGGCCAGAAGCGACAGGCCGATGGCCCCCCCGAGGAACTCGGCGAGGTCCGTCGCCATGGCGGCCACCTCGCTGGCGAGCCACATCGGCACCACGGCCCAGGGCGGGAGGTGGCGGCGGCACAGTTCGGCGAGGTTCGATCCCGTGACGATGCCGAGCTTGGCCGACAGCGCCTGGAACAGCATGGCGACGAGGTTGGCCGCCACCACCACCCAGAGCAGGGCATAGCCGAACCGGGCACCGGCCTGGATGTTGGTGGCGAAGTTGCCGGGGTCCATGTAGGCGATCGACGCCACGACCGCCGGCCCCACCATCACCAGGGTCGACCCGATGCCGCGCCGTCGGCCCGCCAGGACCTCGCGGATGGCGGCGTCGGTCCGCTCACCCATGCCGGCCACCGCCGTCGCGTCCCGCGCCACCATCCCGTGCCCCCATCGTCCGTCCATCCTGCGACGGTCTAGATGTAGCCTCGGCTACACCATCGTCAACGGGCTTCATCGATTGACGGCCGGAGGTGAAACGGCCCAAACCGGGCGGGAGATGACGCTGACGGGACGGGGATCCATGGCGGACGAAGCGGTGCCGGCCGCGGACGAGGGGGATGACGGCGCGGCGGCGGACCGCTTCGGCAAGGCCCGCTCGGCCCGCTCCTCGGCCGTGCTGGAAGACTACACGGAACTGATCGCCGACCTCCAGGCGGGGCAGGGCGAGGCCCGCACGACCGACATCGCCCGCGCGCTCGGCGTCACCCATCCCACCGCCAACAAGGCGATCGCCCGGCTGAAGCGCGAGGGCCTGGCCACCTCGAAGCCCTACCGCGGCGTGTTCCTGACGGCGGCCGGCCAGGCCATGGCGGAACGCTGCCGCGCCCGCCACCGCACCGTGGTCAAGCTGCTGGTCGCCGTGGGCGTGCCGCCCGAAGCCGCCGAGATCGACGCCGAAGGCATCGAGCACCACGTCTCGGCGGCGACGCTCGACGCCTTCGAGCTGTTCCTGAAATCGGGGCGGTGACGCTCCGGCCCGCCCCACGCCTGCGCCCGGCGCACGCGCGGCGCGACTGGACGATCATGGCGCGGGTGCGCGGGATGGTGCTGCGCGTGTCCCCCCATGGGCCGGCACAGGGGGCGGAGCGTGGTCGAGGTCATGGACGGCAACCGGCCGGTTTCGGGTCGTCGACCCGCGACCGCGCCGCCGGATCCGGTGTCGGCCTCATGTCTTGTGGCCCCATGTCTTGTGGCGTCGTGTCTTGTGGCCCCGTGTCTTGTGGCGTCGTGCCTTCCGGCGCCGTGCCGGACGTGGCATGGCGGTTCCCATCCACCGGAGACCATCGGATGACCCCTGTCCTGCGCCCTCTCGCCCTCGCCGCCCTGCTCCTGTCCTGCACCGGGGCCAAGGCCGATGACGTCGCCGTGATGATCTCCGGCGGCTTCAAATCCACCTACCAGGCCCTGCTGCCGGGATTCGAGGCGGCGAGCGGCGACCACGTGACGACGCTGCCCGGCCCGTCCATGGGGACGACGCACGACGCCATCCCGCAGCGCCTCGCCCGGGGCGAACCCGACGACGTGCTCATCATGGTGGGCAGCGCCCTCGACGCGCTCGTGGCCGACGGCAAGGCCGTGCCCGGCAGCAGGGTCGACCTCGCGCTGTCGCCCATCGGCATGGCGGTCAAGGCGGGCGCACCCGTGCCCGACATCGGCACGGTCGACAAGCTCAGGGCCGCCCTGCTGGCGGCGCGATCCGTCGCCTATTCGGACAGCGCCAGCGGCGTCTACATCCGGGACGAACTGTTCAAACGGCTCGGGATCGAGGCCGAGATGCAGGGCAAGGCCCGCATGATCCCGGCGACGCCGGTGGCGGAGATCGTGGCGCGGGGCGAGGCCGAGCTCGGCTTCCAGCAGGTGGCGGAACTGCTGCCCGTGCCCGGCATCGCCTTCGCCGGCAAGCTGCCGGAGGCCGTGCAGAAGAACACGGTCTTCTCGGCCGGGATCGCCGTCGCGGCCCGCCATCCGGCGGCCGGCCGCGCCCTCGTCGCCTACATGGCGTCGCCCGCCGCCGCCCCCGTGATGGCCAGGATGGGGCTCGACCCGGCGAAACACTGACGGGGGCGCGGCTCCCCGCTTGCGCCCGGCGTTCCGCCCGTCATACTCGCCGAAACCGGACCGCGAAGACGCGGCCAGATCTGGGGAGGACAGGACATGACGGCTCTCACGGGGGAGGCGGCCCGGCTGGGGGCCGGGGGCGATCTCGCCTCGGCGGTGGCCAAGGCGCGGGCGCGGCTCGTGCCCTTCCTGATCCTCATGTACACCATGGCCTTCCTCGACCGATCCAACGTCGGCTTCGCCAAACAGGCGTTCCAGGCCGACACGGGCGTCAGCGACGCCGCCTTCGCCTTCGGGGCGGGGCTGTTCTTCGTGGGCTATGCGCTGCTCGAGATCCCGTCGAACCTCATCATGCACCGGGTCGGCGCCCGGCGCTGGCTGTGCCGCATCATGGTGACCTGGGGCATCGTGGCGGCCGGCATGATGCTGGCGACCGGCGACACGTCCTTCTACGTGCTGCGCGTGCTGCTCGGCATGGCCGAGGCAGGCTTCTTCCCGGGCGTGATCCTTTTCGTGACCTATTGGTTCCCCCGGCGCGAGCGCGGCCGCATCCTGGGGATGTTCTACTTCGGCTATCCCCTGTCCCTCATGTTCGGCAGCCCGGCCAGCGGGCTGCTGCTGGTGCTGGACGGCGCGCTCGGCCTGCACGGCTGGCAGTGGATGTACCTGATCGAGGGCCTGGCGGCCTCGGCGGTCGGCGTGCTCGCCTATTTCGTCCTGACCGACCGGCCCGAACAGGCGACCTGGCTCGACGACGGCGAGCGCGCCGCCGTGGCGCGCCAGATCGCCCAGGAGGAGGAGGACAAGGCCAGCCACGGCCCGGCCTCGCTCAAGGCGGCCTTCGCGGACCCCCGCATGCTGCATTTCGTCGTGATCTACTTCCTGATGCAGGTCGGCAGCTACGGCGTCGCCTTCTACCTGCCGACCCAGGTCTCGGCGCTGCTCGGCGTCAAGGTCGGGCCGCTCGTGGGCTTCGTGTCGGCCATCCCCTGGGCGGTGGCGCTGCTCGCCATGGCGGTCTGGCCCCACATGGCGGTGACGAGCGGCCGCGAGCGGCTCTACGGCGCCATCTCGGTCTTCGCCATCGCGTTCGGCCTCGTCATCGCGGCCTCGGCGCCCCCGCTCCTCGCCATCGCGGCCCTGTGCATCACGACGGCGGGCCTCGCCTCGGCGCAGCCGATCTTCTGGACCTTCCCCACCAACTACCTGTCCGGGGTCGCGGCGGCGGGCGGCATCGCGCTGATCAACTCGGTCGGCAACCTCGGCGGGTTCCTGGCGCCGAACCTGCGCGTCTGGGCCGAAGCCGCCTTCGGGGTGCCGTCCGCCAGCCTCTACGCGCTGGCGGTCTCGGCGGTGCTCGGCTCGGCGCTGATCCTCATGCTGCCGCGCCGCGCCGCCGCCCAACCCCTCACACGCTGAGGTGGGCCCGGACCTCGTGCTCCACCATGTCGGCCCTGGCGCCCGCCAGGACCACGGCGCCGCGGTCCATCACGGCGAAGCTGTCGGCGAGGTCGCGGGCGAACTCGAAATACTGCTCGACCAGCACGATGGCCATGTCGCCGCGGCCGCGCAGGTAGTCGATGGCGCGGCCGATGTCCTTGATGACGGAGGGTTGGATGCCCTCGGTCGGTTCGTCGAGGACGAGGAGCTTCGGCCGCGTCACCAGGGCGCGGCCGATGGCGAGCTGCTGCTGCTGCCCGCCCGACAGGTCGCCGCCGCGCCGGTGCATCATGGTCTTCAGCACCGGGAAGAGGTCGAAGACTTCCTCGGGCACGTGGCGCAGCGCCCGGCCGACCGGCGCGAAACCGGTGTGGAGGTTCTCCTTCACGGTGAGCAGCGGAAAGATCTCGCGCCCCTGCGGCACGTAGCCGATGCCGCGCCTGGCCCGCGCATGGGTCGGCAGGCGCGACACGTCCTCGCCGGCGAGGCTGACGGTGCCGCCGCGGATCGGCTGCTGGCCCACGATGGCGCGCAGCAGCGAGGACTTGCCGACGCCGTTGCGCCCGAGCACGCAGGTGACGCGGCCGAGTTCGGCCGTCAGCGACACTTTCCGCAGCGCCTGCGCGGCACCGTAGAAAAGGTCGATGGAATCGACGTTCAACATGCCGGTCGGACCTCGCAGGTTTTGGCGCGGGATGGCGTCTCCCGCGGGCCGGAGAACGGCGTGGGGGTCACCGCCCGAGATATACTTCCACCACCCGCGGGTCGGCCGAGACCTGGTCGAGCGGCCCCTCGGCCAGCACGGCACCCTCGTGCAGCACCGTCACCTTGACGCCGAGGTCGCGCACGAAGGCCATGTCGTGCTCGACCACCACGACGGCGTGGTCGCGGGCGATCTCGCGCAGCAGTTCGGCCGTCGTCGCCGTCTCGCTGTCCGTCATGCCGGCCACGGGCTCGTCGACGAGGAGCAGCTTCGGGTCCTGGGCCAGCAGCATGCCGATCTCCAGCCACTGCTTCTGGCCGTGGCTGAGGTCGCCGGCGCGGCGGGCGCGGTGGTCCCACAGGCGGATGCGGCGCAGGATGCCGTCGATGCGCTCGCGCCTGTCGCGGGCGGCCCTGCCGAACAGCGTGTCGAAGGCGCCGCGGGGCGCCTTCAGGGCGAGCAGCACGTTGGTGTCGACGCTGTGGTTCTCGAAGACCGTGGGCTTCTGGAACTTGCGGCCGATGCCGAGATTGGCGATCTCGGCCTCGTCCCGCTTGGTGAGGTCGACGCTGCCGCCGAAGAACACCGTGCCGGTGTCGGGCCGCGTCTTGCCCGTGATGACGTCCATCATGGTGGTCTTGCCGGCGCCGTTGGGGCCGATGATGGCGCGCATCTCGTTCGGCGCCAGCACGAGCGAGAGGCCGCGCAGCGCCTTGTAGCCGTCGAAGGAGACGCGCACGTCGTCGAGATACAGCAGCGACGAGGTGAGGACGGGGTCGGTCATGGGGTCACTCCGCCACCGGCGCCGGCAGGACCTGTTCGTCGGGCGCCACCGGCCGCTCGGCCGGCGGCTCGGGGCGGCGGGGGGCGGTGAGCCGGTCGACGAGGCCCAGGATGCCCTGCGGCAGGAACAGCGTCACGCCGACGAAGAGCCCGCCGAGCAGGAACAGCCAATATTCCGGGAAGACGCCGGTGAAGAACGTCTTGCCCCAGTTGACCAGCACGGCGCCGAGCGCCGCCCCCACCAGCGTGCCGCGCCCGCCGACCGCGACCCAGATGACGGCCTCGATGGAATTGGCGGGGGCGAACTCTCCCGGGTTGATGATGCCGACCTGCGGCACGTAGAGGGCGCCGGCGACGCCCGCCATCATGGCGGACAGGGTGAAGACCGCCGCCTTGTAGGTTTCGACCCGGTAGCCGAGGAAGCGCGTTCGGCTTTCGGCGTCGCGGATCGCCACCAGCACCTGGCCGAACTTCGACGCCGTGACGGCGGCCGCCACGACGTATCCCAGCGCCAGCGCCGCGCAGGAGGCCGAGAAGAGGGCGGCGCGCGTGCCGGCCGACTGGATGTCGAAGCCCAGGATGTCCTTGAAGTCGGTGAGGCCGTTGTTGCCGCCGAAACCCATCTCGTTGCGGAAGAAGGCGAGCAGCAGCGCGTAGGTCAGCGCCTGGGTGATGATCGACAGGTAGACGCCGGTCACGCGCGACCGGAAGGCGAAGTAACCGAACACCAGGGCGAGCAGCCCCGGCACCAGCAGCACCATGGCCATGGCATAGGTGAAGGACGAGAAGCCCCACCAGGTCACCGGCAGGTCGTGCCAGTTGAGGAAGACCATGAAGTCCGGAAGGTTCGGGTTGGCATAGGTGCCGCGGGCGCCGATCTGCCGCATGAGATACATGCCCATGGCGTAGCCGCCGAGGGCGAAGAAGGCGCCGTGGCCGAGGCTCAGGATGCCGCAATAGCCCCAGACGAGGTCGAGCGCGAGCGCCAGAAGCGCGTAGCACAGGTACTTGCCGACCAGCGTCACCGCATAGGCGGACAGGTGGAAGGGCGAGGCGGGCGGCACGGCCAGCGACAGGACCGGCACCAGCACGGCGGCGGCGACCAGCACGGCGAGGAAGACGAG
This sequence comes from Lichenibacterium ramalinae, assembly GCF_004137085.1. Lineage (GTDB taxonomy): Bacteria > Pseudomonadota > Alphaproteobacteria > Rhizobiales > Beijerinckiaceae > Lichenihabitans > Lichenihabitans ramalinae. The sequence continues at coordinate 45,431 of NZ_QYBC01000025.1, read as the reverse complement.
GCCGCGCCCGGACAGGATGCGTTGGCTCGGCATGTCAGGCCTCCACCGCCCGGCCCCTGAGGGCGAAGAGCCCGCGCGGGCGCTTCTGGATGAACAGCACGATGAAGACCAGGATGGCGATCTTGGCCAGGACGGCGCCGGCGAAGGGCTCCAGGAACTTGTCGGCGACGCCGAGCGACAGGGCCGCCACCAGCGTGCCCCACAGGTTGCCGACGCCGCCGAACACCACCACCATGAAGCTGTCGATGATGTAGCTCTGGCCGAGGTTCGGCGACACGTTGTCGATCTGCGAGAGCGCCACCCCGGCGATGCCGGCGATGCCCGAGCCGAGGCCGAAGGCGAGCGCGTCGATGCGCCCCGTGGAGATGCCCATGGCCGAGGCCATGCGGCGGTTCTGCGTCACGGCCCGCATGCGCAGCCCGAAGGGCGTGGCGCGCAGCACGATCTGCAGGGCCGCGAAGACCCCGACGGTGAAGACCACGATCCACATGCGGCCCGCCGTGATCTCGAGCCCGCCGACGTGGAAGGACCCCGCCATGAAGGCCGGCGCCGCCACGGGGCGGTTGTCGGCCCCGAAGACCGTGCGGACGAGCTGCTGCAGGATCAGCGACACGCCCCAGGTGGCGAGCAGCGTTTCGAGCGGCCGGCCGTAGAGGTGGCGGATGATGAGCCGCTCGATGGCGATGCCGACGGCGCCCGCGACCAGGAAGGCGGCCGGCACGGCGACGAGGAGCGAGGCGCCGCCGAGCGCCGACGACGCGAGGGCCTGCTGCACCACGTAGGTCGTGTAGGCGCCGATCATCACCATCTCGCCGTGGGCCATGTTGATGATGCCCATCACGCCGAAGGTGATGGCGAGGCCGATGGCGGCGAGCAGCAGAACCGAGCCGAGCGACAGGCCGTACCAGGCGTTCTGCAGCGCCTGCCACACCGCGAGGGTGAAGCGGATGGCGGCCGCGGCCGAGGCCGCCGCGGCCTTGACGGCCGGCGACGCGTCCGGGGCGGCGCCCGCCTGGTCGACGAGGTTCAGCGCGTCGCCGTCGCCCCGCGCCTTCAGCGTCGCGATGGCGTCGAGCCGCTCCGCCTCGGGGCCCGTGCCGGAGGCCGCCACGATGGCGGCCCGCGCCTGCACCAGCATGGCCTTGATGGCGGGATCCTCCTCCTTGGCGAGGGCGGCCTCGACGGCGCCCCGGGCCTTGGCGTCATGCGCCGCGAAGGCCGTGTCGGCGGCGGCGAGCCGCTTCGTCCGGTCGGGCGAGACGAGGTCGAGGCCCCCGACCGCGGCGGCGATCTTGGAGCGGATGGCGTTGTTGAGCCGGACCTTCTTCAGCCCGCCCTGCGTCACGTCGGCGGCCTTCGCGCCCGTTGCGGCATCGTCGAGCGTGCCGGCGGCGTCGACGACGTAGACCTTGCGGCTGCCGGGATCGAAGAACAGCCGCCCGTCCGACAGGGCGCCGAGCACGGCCGGGGCCGTCGGGGCGCCGCTGGCCACGAGCGCGTCGATGCCGACGTCGGTCTCGGGGAACTTGTCGGCGGCGAAATGCGCCAGGGCGTCGTCGACCGGCGCGGCCCGGGCGGCGCCGAGGCCGGCCCCGATCCCGGCCAGCAGGGCGAGCAGGGCCGCGACGATCCGGGTGCTGGGCATCCGCTTGCGGGGCATGGACGGGCTCCTCGAGCCGGGGCGTTTGGATCTCCCCCGCCGGCCTGCGGGGCAGGCGGGGCCTGTTCGGAAGCCCGCCGGGCCGTCGTCGAAGCGGAGCATCGACCCGAGCCTGCGGACAGGCCCGGGTTCGGGATCGGGCGTGTGTCGGGATCGACGAGACACGCGCTGGAGCGCTTTCGCCTTCGGCGAACTCGCTCCGGCTCCCGATCGAGAGCAGTGTCGTCGGCTTGGAGTCGCCAAGGCGACTCGGAGAAAGCCGATACTGCTCTAAGCCATGGTCAGGCCGCGCCGCCGCACTTGCCGAGCTTGACGTTGTAGTTGCCGCAGCTCATGGGCGAGCGCCAATCGCCGATCAGGTCCTTGGAGCCTTCGAGATAGGGCGACCATTCCTGCGCCACGACGAGGCCGGGCGTCTGCCACACGGTGTTCATCTGGCCGTCGGCCCCGATCTCGCCGATGTAGACCGGCTTGGTGATGTGGTGGTTCGGCATCACGGTGGCGTAGCCGCCCGACAGGTTCGGCACCGAGACGCCGATCAGCGCGTCGATCACGGGGTCGGCCTTGAAGGTGCCGGCCTTCTCGACCGCCTTCACCCAGGCATTGAAGCCGATGTAGTGGGCTTCCATCGGGTCGTTGGTGGTGCGCTTCGGGTTCTTGGTGAAGGCGTGCCACTTGTCGATGAACGCCTTGTTCTCGGGCGTGTCGATCGACTCGAAGTAGTTCCACGCCGTGAGGTGGCCGACCAGCGGCTTCGTGTCCATGCCGGCCAGCTCTTCCTCGCCGACCGAGAAGGCCACCACCGGGATGTCCGTCGCCTTGATGTTCTGGTTGCCGAGTTCCTTGTAGAAGGGCACGTTGGCGTCGCCGTTGATGGTCGACACCACGGCGGTCTTCTTGCCGGCCGAGCCGAACTTCTTGATGTCGGAGACGATCGTCTGCCAATCGGACTGGCCGAAGGGCGTGTAGTTGATCATGATGTCTTCGGGCTTGACGCCCTTGAGCTTCAGGTAGGCTTCGAGGATCTTGTTGGTCGTGCGCGGATAGACGTAGTCGGTGCCGGCCAGCACCCAGCGCTTCACGTTGCCGCCGTCGGCGCTCATCAGGTAGTCGACGGCGGGAATGGCCTGCTGGTTCGGCGCCGCGCCCGTGTAGAACACGTTGCGTTCGCATTCCTCGCCCTCGTACTGGACGGGGTAGAACAGGATGTTGTCGAGTTCCTTGAACACCGGCAGCACCGACTTGCGCGACACGGAGGTCCAGCAGCCGAAGCAGGCCGCGACATTGTCCTTGGAGATCAGCTCGCGGGCCTTCTCGGCGAAGAGCGGCCAGTTGGAGGCGGGGTCGACCACGACGGCCTCGAGCTTCCTGCCCAGCACGCCGCCGCGTCTGTTCTGCTCTTCGATGAGCATCAGCATGACGTCCTTCAGGGTCGTCTCGCTGATCGCCATGGTGCCGGACAGCGAATGCAGCACGCCGACCTTGACGGTCTCGTCCGCCGCGAAGGCGCGCGACACGCCGCCGAGCGTCGCGCTCGCGGCAAGCGCCGAGCCACCGAGCAGCGCCTGGCGGCGGTTCATCGAGAAGCGATCCATGGTGGTCCCCGTGTCGGGCGGCCGGTGCCGCGTTGAGCCGGCGGCACTTTGGTGCGGGGTTCGGCGGGGGGACATACGTCGAATGACGTATGCTGCGGTGCGGCGGCGGGCGCGATGGGACGGCACCACTGTCGGCGCCGATCGATCGCACTCGGCCGCGCGTCGCCGGGGATTTCCCACGACCTCGACGGCTCGGCGACCTACAGTCCGGGACACGCGCCGACATGTCGCTGCGGGGTGCGCGGCCGGGCCAGCGACACGACGGGGGAGACGGCATGGCGACGGTCGGCAGCGGTCTGCAGAACTTCCTCCTCGCGCTTTCGGCGCTGTTCTCCATCGTCAACCCGATCGGGGCCGCGCTGATCTTCGCCCGGGTGACGGCGGAGCGGAGCCATGCCGAGCGGCTCGACCTCGCCCGGCGCGTCGGGGTCTATTCGGCCCTCGTCATGCTGGTGTCGCTGTGGGGCGGCGCCTACGTGCTCGACTTCTTCGGCATCTCGCTCTCGGCCCTGCGCATCGCGGGCGGTGCCGTCGTGGCGGGCCAGGCCTGGACCATGCTGGCGGCGGCCGAGGACCACGAGGAGCGCAAGGAAGGCCAGGCCGCGCAGGCCTCCGGCGCGCCGGACGTGGCCTTCTTCCCCCTCACCATGCCGTTCACCACCGGGCCCGGCACCATGTCGGTGGCGATCGCGCTGGGCTCGAACCTGCCCGTCGGCTCGCCCCGCATGCTGCCCTTCATCCTGGGCTCCTCGGCGGCGGCCCTCGCCGTGGCCGCCCTGGTGTGGATCGCCTATGGCTCGACCGACCGCATCCTCGGCTGGCTCGGCCCGGCGGGGGCGCGGGTGATGTCGCGGCTGTCGGCCTTCCTGCTGCTGTGCATCGGCACCCAGATCACGCTCGGCGGCGTCACGGAGGTGCTGAAGGGGGTGATGCACGGCTGAGGCGAGGCGACGCGCCCCGCCATGGCCGCGTCGCGGCTGATCGGCGCCCTCACCCCGCCCCGCCCACCAGCGCGGCGAAGCGCGCGAGGTCGACGTTGCCGCCCGTCACCAGCACCCCGACGCGCCGGCCCCGGACCTCGACGGCGCCCGACAGGGCCGCCGCGGCCGCCAGGCAGCCCGTCGGCTCCACCACGATCCGCATGCGTTCGGCGAAGAACCGCATGGCGTCGACCAGCGCCGGGTCCGGCACCGTGACGACGTCGGCGACGAGGCGGCGGATGATCGGGAAGGTGATCTGCCCGAGGTGCTGCGTCTGGGCGCCGTCCGCGATGGTGCGGGGCACCGGGATGTGGACGATGGCGCCCGAGCGGAACGAGCGCTGCCCGTCGTTCCCGGCCTCGGGTTCCACGCCGATCACCCGGCAGCCCGGCGCCAGCGTCTCGGCGGCGAGGGCCGAGCCCGCCAGCAGGCCGCCGCCGCCGAGGCAGACCAGCAGCAGGTCGAGCGGCCCGACCTCCTCGATCAGCTCCTTCGCGGCCGTGCCCTGGCCGGCGATGACCTCGGGATGGTCGTAGGGCGGGATCAGGGCGAGCCCGCGCTCCTCGGCGATCCGGCGGCCGAGGACCTCGCGGTCGGCCGTGTAGCGGTCGTAGAGCACGACCTCGGCGCCGTAGCCGCGCGTCGCCGCGATCTTCGCCGCCGGCGCGTCCTCGGGCATGACGATGACCACCGGCGCGCCCTGCAGCCGGCCGGCCAGCGCCATGGCCTGGGCGTGGTTGCCGGAGGAGAAGGCCACGGCGCCGCGGGCGCGCTGGCCCGCGTCCAGCGCCGCGATGGCGTTGTAGGCGCCGCGGAACTTGAAGGCGCCGACGCGCTGCAGGTTCTCGCATTTGAAGAACAGCTCGGCCCCGGTGAGCGCGTCCGCCGTGCGGGACGTCATCACCGGGGTGCGGTGGGCGGCGCCGGCGATGCGGCCGGCGGCCCGCTCGACGTCGGCGTAGGTGACGGGATGCGATGGGTTCATGGCGGTCTCCGGACGCGGCCGGTCTAGCAGCCGGCGGGACTGCGGGTCCAGGCGAGGATGGCTTCGAGCCCGGCGGTGCGCTGCTGCGCCGGGATGGGGGCTCGGCCGTCGACGGCCGCCGCAGAAGGTCCCGGGCCGGCGTCAGGCGATGAAAGCGGCGGCCCGCGCCGCGAAACTCGCCGCGAGGCCGCCGACGCTGCCGGCGTCGGACGCCGATGCGGTGCCGTTCTTCGCCCGGGCCGCGATCCCCTCGAAGATCATGGACCAGCGGAACAGCGCGAAGGCCATGTGGAAGCGCGACAGCCGGGGCCTCGCCGCGACCCCGTGGCGGCCGAGCGCCGCGTAATAGTCGGCCTCGTATTCGGCCTGGCTCGGGATGCCCAGGGCGACGAGGTCGAGGCCGAGCAACCCGCCGTACTGGTCCGGCGCCGAATGCCAGGCGATGCAGGAATGGGCGAGGTCGGACAGCGGCGGCCCCAGCGTCGACAGCTCCCAGTCGAGCACGGCGGCGACGCGGGGGGCGTCGGGCGCGACCATCAGGTTGCCGAGCCGGTAGTCGCCGTGGGCGATGCCGCCGCGGGGATCCTCCGGGATGCTGCCCGGCAGCCAGGCGATCAGCCGTTCGATGGCGGGATCCTCGCGCGTCCGCACCGTTCGCCACTGCTCGGACCAGCGCCGCACCTGCCGGGGGTAGAAGCCCGCCGGCCGGCCATAGTCGCCGAGGCCGTGGGCGGCGGGGTCGACGGCATGCAGCGCCGCCAAGGTCTCCGCCATGGCGCGGTAGATGGCGCGGCGCTCCGCCGGGGCGCAGCCCGGCAGGGCGCAATCGTGGAACACCCGGCCGTCGAGCCGCGCCATGACGTAGAAGGGCGTGCCGACGACGCTCCGGTCGTGGCAGAAGTGCAGCGCGTCGGGCACCGGCACGGGGCTGCCGCGCAGGCCCGACACGACGCGGTATTCGCGGTCGACCGCATGGGCCGAGGGCAGGAGGGTCCCGGGCGGCTGCTTGCGGAGTACGAGGCGGTGGGTGTCGGTGGTGACGAAGAAGGTGGGGTTGGACTGCCCGCCGGCGATGCGGGCGAGGCGCAGGGGGCCGGCGAGGCCGGGGATGTGGGCCCGCAGGTAGGCGTCGAGCCGGGCGGGTTCGAATTCCAGGGCGCGATCTTCGGCGACCATTGCTCGTTCCCTGCAGGCGAGGCCGCGTTCACGCCGGTGGCCAATGGTCCGGACGCCGGTTCCGGGCGGCGTGGATGACGTGAAGGACGATGATACGCCCGTCGTCGCCGTTCGGCGTCGCCACGATATCATAGGCTAGAGCAGATCGCGATCAGGTCGCGTCACCTGATCGCGTGAAGATGCTCGCAAAAACATGGCACTAGAGCTGAAGTCGCGAGCCAAGGCGAGCGGCGACGGCTCTAGACGATAGGGGAGGCCCCTCACGAGCTTCTCGAAGCCGTCCTCCGGCTCCGCGCAGAGCTCAGGCCCCTCCGGCCGCCCCCGCCACCGGCCAGCGCCAGAAATCCCGACCCTCCGCCTGCAGGGCACGGTTCAGCACCATGCGGTGGACCTCGTCGGCCCCGTCGACGAGGCGGGCCTGCCGGGCATAGCGGTAGATCCATTCGAGGACCGTGTCCTTGGAATAGCCCTTGGCGCCGGTGATCTGGATGCCGGTGTCGGCGGCGCGGTGCAGCACGCCGGCGCATTGCACCTTGGCCATCGACACCTCCACCCTGGCGAAGCCGCCGCGGTCGAGCTCCCAGGCGGCCTTCATCACCAGCAGGCGGCCGATCTCGATCTCCATGGCGAGGCCGCCCAGCATCAGCTGCACGCTTTCCCGGTCGGCGAGCCGCACCCCGAAGCCGGTGCGCTCCGCCGCATAGGCTTCGGCGATCTCGACGCAGCGCTTGGCGAGCCCGAGCCAGCGCATGCAATGGGTGAGGCGCGCCGGCCCGAGGCGGATCTGCGTCACCTTGAGGCCGTCGCCCTCGCCGAGCAGCACGTCCTCGGGCGGCACCACGAGGCCGTCGAAGGCGAGCTCGCAATGGCCGCCGTGCTCCTCCGGCCCCATGATGGGGATGCGGCGCAGGATGCGCCAGCCGGGCTGGTCCCGGTGGAACTGGAAGGCGGTGAGGCCCCGGCGCGGGTCGTCCGACGTGCGGGCCATGAGGGTGAAGTGCGTCGCCTCGGCCGCGCCCGTGATGTACCACTTGTGCCCGGTGATCCGGTAGGAGCCGTCCGGCTGGCGCTCGGCGCGGGTGCGGATCATGGAGGGGTCGGAGCCCCCGCCCGGGTGCGGCTCCGTCATGGCGAAGGCGGAGCGCACCTCGCCCCGCACCAGCGGCTCCAGCCAGCGCGCCTTCTGGTCCGGCGTGCCGATCGCTTCGAGCATCATCATGTTGCCGTCGTCGGGCGCCGCCGCGTTGAACACGACGGGCCCGAAGATCGAGCGGTTCATGGCCTCGTAGCAGACCGCCATGCCGACCCGCCCGACGCCGAGGCCGCCGGTCTCGGGGCGGAGCTGCAGGCACCACAGGCCCTCGGCCCGGGCTTCGGCCCGCAGCCGCGCCAGCAGGGCGAGGTCGATGTTCTCGTGGGCGTCGAAGGAGGCGGGATCGGCTTCGAGCGGCAGCAGCCGGTCCGCCACGAAATCCGCGATGCGGGCGCGCAGCCGGTCGAGCTCGGGCGGGATCGTGAAGTCCATGGTGTCCTCCTCAGAGCGACGAGACGAGGTGGCCGCCGTCGACCGCGATCTCGGCACCCGTCATGTAGCGCGACGCCCCCGAGCACAGCAGCAGCAGGGGGCCGTCGAGGTCCCCGGGCTGGCCGAGCCGCCGCTGCGGCACGCGCTTCAGCATGGCGGCGCCGGCCTCGGAGCGGAAGAAGTCGCGGTTGATGTCGGTCTCGATGTAGCCGGGGCAGAGCGCGTTGACCCGCACGCCGTGCCGCGCCCATTCGAGCGCCAGCGCCCGGGTGAGCTGCAGGAGGCCGGCCTTGGACGCCGCATAGGCGGCGACGCCGCCGGCGACGCGCAGGCCCAGGATCGACGCGACGTTGACGATGCTGCCCCCGCCCGCGCCCTTCATCAGCCCGGCGGCGGCCTGTGCCGCCAGGAAGGCGCCCTTGAGGTTGGTGTCCACCACGGCGTCCCAATCGGCCTCGGCGAGGTCGAGGGCGGGCGCCGTCGTGGCGATGCCGGCATTGTTGACCAGGATGTCGAGCCGGCCCCAGCGCTGCGCCACGGCCGCGACGGCGGCCCGCACCGAGGCCGCGTCGGCGACGTCGAGGGCGAAGGGCGCGGCCTCGCCGCCCCCCGCCGCGATGGCGTCGCACACCGCCCCGCAGGCCTCGTGCCGCCGGGCCGCCACCGCCACGCTGGCGCCGGCGCGCGCCAGCACCCCCGCGAAATGCGCGCCGAGCCCGCCCGAAGCCCCCGTCACCAGGGCGACGCGGCCGCGCAGCTCCGCCGTCAAGCCGTCGCCCGGCATGCATCCTCCCCTCGACCTCCGGCGCACCTTCGGCCCGGAAGCGGGAGCTTGGCCCGGATCGCCGTCGGGGGGAAGGCCGACATCGGTGGAGTCTCAGGCGGCCTGCCGGTCGCGGCACACGATGAGGGCCCAGATCGTCGCCGGGATCCAGCCGATCAGGCTGAGGTGGAGCAGGATGCACAGGACGCCCTGGACGGCGTGGCCGCGCAGGAACATGGCCAGCCAGGGGGCGAGAAAGCAGATGAGGATCATGATCATGGCGGCGGCTCCGTTCCGCTGCGGCCCGGGTCGGGGGTGCCAAGCGCAACGCGCCGTCGTGTCCGGCGTTCCCGCCGATGCGCGGTCCACGATGCTGACCCCACGTCGAAATGGGTCGACGCGGCGTCGCCTCTCGGCTAGCCCTGCCGCCGGACGGGCCCGGCCCGCGCCCGCCCGAGGCACACGAGAGATCCGATGATTCCGCGCTACTCCCTGTCGAAGGACAAGGTCCGCGTCCTCCTTCTGGAGGGCATCAGCCAGACCGCCGTCGACCTCTTCACCCAGGCCGGCTACACGAACGTGACGCGCCTCAAGACCGCGCTCGACGGCGAGAAGCTCGTGGAAGCCCTGCAGGGCACCCACATCCTCGGCATCCGCTCCCGCACCCAGATGACGCGGGCCATGACGGCGGCGGCCGACCGGCTGATGGCGGTGGGCTGCTTCAGCGTCGGCACCAACCAGATCGACCTCGACGCCGCCCGCGAGGTCGGCATCCCGGTGTTCAACGCGCCCTTCTCCAACACGCGCTCGGTCGCCGAACTCGTGATCGGCGAGATCGTGATGCTGCTGCGCCGCGTGTTCCCGCGCTCGGTCGCGGCGCACGAGGGCGGCTGGGACAAGTCCGCCACCTTCAGCCACGAGGTGCGGGGCAAGGTGCTGGGCATCGTGGGCTACGGCAACATCGGCACGCAGCTGTCGAACCTCGCCGAGGCCATGGGCATGCGGGTGGTGTATTTCGACACGTCCGACAAGCTGCGCCACGGCAACACCGACCCGGTCGACAGCCTCGGCGAGCTGCTGGCCCAGAGCGACGTCGTCAGCCTGCACGTGCCCGAGACGCCCGCCACCCACAACATGATCGGCGAAAGCGAACTGCGGGCCATGAAGCCCGGCGCCTACCTCATCAACAACAGCCGCGGCACCGTGGTGGACATCGACGCGCTGGCCCGCGCCCTGCGCGACGGGCACCTGCACGGCGCGGCCGTCGACGTGTTCCCGGTGGAGCCGGGGTCCAACGCCGAGCGTTTCACCTCGCCGCTCCAGAGCCTCGACAACGTGATCCTGACGCCGCATGTCGGCGGCTCGACGCTGGAAGCGCAGGAGCGCATCGGTGCCGAGGTGGCCCGCAAGCTCGTCGAATATTCGGACGGCGGCTCGACGGTGGGGGCGGTGAACTTCCCGCAGGTGCAGCTGCCGCCCCGGCCCAACGGCACGCGCTTCATCCACGTCCACCAGAACCTGCCCGGCATGCTGCGCAAGATCAACGAGGTGTTCTCCTCGCGCGACATCAACATCACGGGCCAGTTCCTGCAGACCGACGGGGACGTCGGCTACGTGGTGGTCGAGGCCGTGGACCTCGGCGAGCGCTCGGAAAGCCTGCTGGAGCAGCTGCGTGCCATCGACGGCACGATGCGGGCGCGCCTGGTTTATTGAGGCGGGGAGCCGGTGGCCCGTACCCGGCTCAGCGCCGCACCATGCCGTAGGGCAGGACGCCGCGCCGGCCGGAGGGAACGCCGATGGTGCCGTCGTAGGGCGGCACCGCGCGCTGGTGGCAATCGGCGCGCTCGCAGAGCCGGCAGTTGGTGCCGATCAGCGCCACCTCGGCGGGGGCGCGCTGGTCGATGCCGTCGGCGTAGACCAGCGCGCCCGCATGGGTCAGTTCGCAGCCGAACCCCACGGCATAGTGCCGCCGCATGGCGCCGAAGGCGCCGCCGGCCTTGGTGATGGCGTGGGCGACCGACAGGTAGCGCACCCCGTCCGGCATCTCGACGACCTGCACCAGGAAGTGGCCGGGCCGTTCGAAGGCCTCGTGCACGTTCCACAGCGGGCAGGCCCCGCCGGTGCGGGCGAACTGCAGCCGGGTCGCGCTGTGGCGCTTGGTGATGTTGCCGGCCCGGTCGATCCGCAGGAAGTAGAACGGCACGCCCTCGTGCGCCGGCCGCTGCAGCGTCGAAAGCCGGTGGCATACCTGCTCGACGCTGACGCCGAACGTGTCGGACAGGACCTCCACGTCGTGGCGCTGGCGCGCGGCCTCCTCGCGGAAGCGGCGGTAGGGCATCAGCAGCGCGCCGGCGAAGAAGTTCTCGAGCGCCAGGCGGGCGACGGCCCGTGCGGCCTCGGTGCGGAAGGGCGCCGAGGCGATCTCGCGCTCGATGATGTCGCCCTGCGTTTCGGCGGCGATGTGGCAGGCGAGCAGGAACTTGCGGGACGGCAGGCTCTCGCCCCGGCTGAGCCGCAGGTGCCGCTCGACGGGGTCGAAGCGGCTGCGGTCACCCCCCGCGTCGGCGACCCCGACGGTCGACACGCGGGTGCGCAGGTCCGTGGCGAGGTAGCCGACGAGGCCGTCGTAGGACACGCCCGCCTCGCCCCAGAGCGAGGCGGCCAGCGCCTCGGCGCTGCGGTCGAGCGCGTCGATGTAGTTGCCGACGTCGTGGAAATAGTCCCGGACCTCGTCGAACGGGAAGGGGAGGTGCGCCGACCCGTCGGAGCGCCCGCCGTCGATCACGGCGTCGAGGTCGCGCAGCTTCTCCTCCGTCCTGCGGTAGACGGCGTGGAGGTCGAGGATGGCGCGGCCGAGCTTGGGGGCCGACACGGCGAGGGTTCGCAGTTCGCGCGGCCCCACCGCCAGCCCGGAGAACAGGGGATCGGCCAGCATCTCGCGCAGGTGCGCCGCCAGCCGTTCGGCCCCGTCGTCCGAGAGTTCGGCGACCTCGATGCGCAGCGCCCGCGCCACGTCCACGAGCAGCACCGCCGTCAGGGCGCGCTGGTTGCCCTCGATCTGGTTCAGGTAGCTCGGCGAGATGCCGAGGCGCCGCGCCAGGTCGGCCTGGCTGATGCCGGCGGCCTCGCGGCGTTCGCGGATGAGGCTCCCGACGAAGATCTTACGCTTCATTTGTGGATCCGCGTCGTTAACAGATTTGCAAGTTAGCGCGAAAGCCTTTGCAACGCCACGCCGGTCGGTCCCATTGGACGCACAACGGGACGCGCCCGGCCGGCGCGCCCCTCCACCGAGAGTCTCGCATGCGACATGTTCTGGTCGACCTGGATCGGCGGCGCGCCGAGGCGGCGGCGGGCGGGGGCGAGCGGCGCGTGGCGGCGCAGCACGCCAAGGGCAAGCTGACGGCGCGCGAGCGCATCGAACTGCTGCTCGACCCCGGCTCCTTCGAGGAATACGACACCTTCGTCGAGCACCGGTCGGTCGACTTCGGCATGGAGAAGACCAGGATCCCGGGCGACGGGGTCGTGACGGGCTGGGGCACCGTCAACGGCCGCGCCGTCGTGGTCTTCTCGAAGGACTTCACGGTCTTCGGCGGCTCGCTCAGCGAGACGCATGCCGGCAAGATCACCAAGGTGCAGGATCTCGCCATGAAGATCCGGGCCCCCATCATCGGCCTGTTCGATGCCGGCGGCGCCCGCATCCAGGAGGGGGTGGCGGCGCTGGGCGGCTACGGCGAGGTGTTCCGCCGCAACGCCGAGGCGTCCGGCGTCATCCCGCAGATCTCCGTCATCATGGGCCCCTGCGCGGGCGGCGACGTGTATTCCCCCGCCATGACGGACTTCATCGTCATGGTGCGGGACACCAGCTACATGTTCGTGACCGGCCCGGACGTCGTGAAGACCGTCACCAACGAGAGCGTCTCGGCCGAGGACCTCGGCGGCGCCCGGGTGCACACCACCCGGAGCTCCATCGCCGACATGGCCTTCGACGACGACGTCGAGGCGCTGCTGCAGGTGCGGCGGCTCGTCGACTTCCTGCCCGCCAACAACCGGGCGGGCGTCCCCGAATGGCCCTCCTTCGACGATGTCGAGCGGCGCGAGGACGCGCTCGACACCTTGGTGCCCGAGAACCCCAACACGCCCTACGACATCAAGGAGCTGGTGGCGAAGGTCGTCGACGAGGGCGACCTGTTCGAGATCCAGGGCGCCTTCGCCCGCAACATCGTGACGGGCTTCGCCCGCATCGGCGGCCGCACGGTCGGCGTGGTGGCGAACCAGCCCCTGGTGCTGGCGGGCGTGCTCGACAGCGACGCTTCGCGCAAGGCCGCCCGCTTCGTGCGCTTCTGCGACAGCTTCGAGATCCCCATCCTCACCATCGTCGACGTGCCGGGCTTCCTGCCCGGCACCGCGCAGGAATACGGCGGGCTCATCAAGCACGGGGCGAAGCTGCTCTTCGCCTATTCGCAGGCGACGGTGCCGATGGTGACGGTGATCACCCGCAAGGCCTTCGGCGGCGCCTACGACGTGATGGCGTCGAAACACGTCGGCGCCGACGTGAACTACGCCTGGCCCACCGCCCAGATCGCCGTGATGGGCGCCAAGGGCGCGGTCGAGATCATCTTCCGCCAGGACATCGGCGATCCGGGCAAGATCGCCGGGCGCACGCGGGACTACGAGGAGCGGTTCCTGTCGCCCTTCGTGGCGGCCGAGCGCGGCTACATCGACGAGGTGATCCGCCCGCGCTCGACGCGCCGGCGCGTCGCCCGGGCCTTCGCCATGCTGCGATCGAAGGCGGCCGAGAAGCCCTGGCGCAAGCACGACAACATCCCCCTGTGACGACGACGGATCCGCGCCCATGTTCAAGAAGATCCTCATCGCCAACCGGGGCGAGATCGCCTGCCGCATCATCCGCACGGCGCGGGCGATGGGCATCGCCACCGTGGCGGTCCATTCGGAGGCGGACCGGGATGCGCTGCACGTCGAGATGGCCGACGAGGCCGTCGCCATCGGGCCGAGCCCGGCGGCGCAATCCTACCTCGTGATCGACGCCATCGTGGAGGCCTGCCGGGCGACCCGGGCCGAGGCCGTCCACCCGGGCTACGGCTTCCTCAGCGAGCGCGAAGCCTTCGCCGAAGCGCTGCGCGCCGCCGGCATCGCGTTCATCGGCCCCAACCCGCACGCCATCGCCGCCATGGGCGACAAGATCGCGTCGAAGCGCTTCGCCCGCGCCGCCGGCGTTTCCACCGTGCCGGGCAACCTCGACGTGGTCCGCGACGCCGCCCACGCCGTCGCCATCGCCGAGGCCATCGGCTATCCCGTGATGATCAAGGCCAGCGCCGGGGGCGGCGGCAAGGGCATGCGGATCGCCCACGCGTCGTCGGAGGTGGCGGACGGCTTCGCCCGCGCCACGTCGGAAGCCGCCGCCTCCTTCGGCGACGACCGGGTCTTCATCGAGAAGTTCATCGAGAACCCGCGCCACATCGAGATCCAGGTGCTGGGCGACCGGCACGGCAACGTCATCCACCTCGGCGAGCGCGAATGCTCGATCCAGCGCCGCAACCAGAAGGTCCTGGAGGAGGCGCCCTCGCCCCTGCTCGACCCCGAGACCCGGGCGCTGATGGGGGCCCAGGCCGTGGCCCTCGCCAGGGCGGTCGACTACGATTCCGCCGGCACGGTCGAGTTCGTGGCGGGGCAGGACAAGAGCTTCTTCTTCCTCGAGATGAACACGCGGCTGCAGGTCGAGCATCCCGTGACCGAACTCGTCACCGGCATCGACATCGTCGAGCAGATGATCCGCATCGCCGCCGGCGAGCCCCTGGCGATCCGCCAGGAGGACGTGCGGATGCGGGGCTGGGCCGTGGAGGCCCGGATCTACGCCGAGGACCCGACGCGCGGCTTCCTGCCCTCGACGGGCCGCCTCACCACCTACCGGCCGCCCGCCACCGGCACCCGGGACGGCGCCACGGTGCGGGTCGACACGGGGGTGGGCGAGGGCGGCGCCATCTCGATCTTCTACGATCCCATGATCGCCAAGCTCGTCACCCACGCGCCGACGCGCGACGAGGCCGTGGCGGCTCAGTCCCACGCGCTCGACAGTTTCGCCATCCAGGGCATCCGCCACAACATCCCCTTCCTGTCCGCCCTCATGGCGCATCCGCGCTGGAAGGAGGCCCGGCTGTCGACGGGCTTCATCGCCGAGGAGTTCGGGGCCGAGTTCGTCAACCCCGTCCCCACCGGCGCCGTGGCGCTGCGGCTCGCCGCCGTGGCGGCGGCGGTGGACGCCAAGCTCAACGACCGCAAGCGGCGCATCTCGGGCCAGATGCCGGTGGCGCGCCCCGTGGTCTTCGAGCGCCGCCGCACCGTGGCGATCGGGGGGCGCGACATCGTCTTCACAATCGAGAGCGGCGAGGGGGGCGGCGACCGCTGGACCCTGCACGTCGAGGGCGGCGGGCCGGTGGCGGTCGAGGGCGCGTGGCGGCCGGGCGAACCCGTGTGGCACGGCACGGTGGCGGGCGAGCGCATCGCGGTCGGCGTGGTGCCGGTGCCGAACGGCGCCCTCCTGTCCCATGCCGGCGCCTTCGCGGACGCCCGCGTCTACACGATGCGCGAGGCGGAACTCGCCCGGCTGATGCCCGAGAAGGTGGCGGGCGGCTCCGGCAAGCAGGTGCTGTGTCCCATGCCGGGCCTCCTGCGCGAGGTGCTGGTGGGCGAAGGCCAGGCCGTCAAGACGGGCGAGTCGCTGGCGGTGGTTGAGGCCATGAAGATGGAGAACGTGCTCAAGGCCGAGCGCGACGGCACGGTGGCGAAGATCCTCGTCAAACCCGGCGACAGCCTCGGCTTCGAAGCCGTGATCCTCGAATTCGCGTGAGGGAGCCCGCATGACCGCGCCCGACCCCGCTTCTCCCAACCACGCCTTTCCCGACCCTGCAGGCGAGGCCGCGTGGCGCGCCGCCGTCGCCAAGGTGCTCAAGGGCGAGGACGCGGCCGAGCGCCTCGTCGGCCGGACCCTCGACGGCATCCCGGTCGCGCCGCTCTACCCGCCCGCCGCCGCCCCCGGGCCGTCCGGCGCGAGGCCGCCCTGCACGGTGGCGGCGCGGCTCGACGCCGACGAGGTTTCGCCCCTCGACGACGTCGAGAACGGCGCCGACGCCCTCGTGCTGGTCTTCGCCGGGGCCGGCACGGCCCGGGGCTTCGGGCTCGAGCCCGCCGCGCTGGCGCCGGCGCTGGAGGGCGTCGCCATCGCGCACCTGCCGCTGCGGCTCGAACCCGCGCCCTACGGCGGGCTCGAAGCCGTGCGGGCGCTGCTCGAACTGGCGGATGCCCGCCGCGTCGACGCCGCCGCGCTCGACCTCGACGCCGGCATCGATCCCCTGGGCGCCATGGCGCGCACCGGCGAGGCCCCGGAGCCCTGGCGGGTCCTGTCCGGCCTCGTCGCCGAGGTCGTGGCGGCGGTGCGCGGCCGCGGCCTCGCGGGGCCGCTCCTGCTGGCCGATGGCCGGCCCCACCACGAGGCCGGCGCCTCCGAGGCGCAGGAGCTCGCCGCCGTGCTGGGCACCGGCCTCGCCTACCTGCGCCTGCTGGAGGCCGCCGGCACGCCGCTCGACGCGGCCCGGCGCAGCCTGTCCTTCCTGCTCCCGGCCGACGCCGACAAGATCCTCACGATCGCCAAGTTCCGTGCGCTGCGCCGGCTCTGGGCCCGGGTCGAGGCGGATTGCGGGCTCGATCCCGCGCCGATCCGCCTCCAGGCCGAGACGTCCTGGCGCATGCTGGCGCGGCGCGACCCGCCCACCAACCTGCTGCGCAACGCCCTCGCCGTCGCCGGCGCCATGCTGGGCGGGGCGGACGGCGTCACGGTGCTGCCCCACACGGCGGCGCTGGGCCTGCCGGAGGCCGGCGCGCGCCGGCTCGCCCGCAACACCGCCCTCGTGCTGCGCGACGAGGCGGGGCTCGACCGCGTCGCCGACCCCGCCGCCGGCGCGGGCGCCTTCGAAGCCTTGACCGAGGGCCTCTGCGCGGCCGCCTGGGACGTTCTCGCCGCCACCGAGCGGGCCGGCGGCCTGCCGGCGGCCCTGGCCGACGGCTCCTGGGCGCTGCGGCTCGCCGTGACGCAGGGGCGGCGCATCGCCGACTTCGCCTCCGGCGCCCGCACCCTCGTCGGCACCACCGCCTATCCGCTCGACGCGGAGCCGCCGCCCGCCGTGCTGCGCCCGATGCCGCGCGCCGCGCCCCGCGCGCCCGCCGCCCTGCCGTGCCTGCGCGACGACCAGCTCGTCGGCCCCGAGGGAGCCCTGCCATGAGCGCCATCCCGGATTTCGCCGCCCTGCCGTGGCGCCCGGCCGCCGCGCCGGGCTCGGGCCGCACCGGCACGCCCCGCATCGCGCCCGAGGGCATCGCCATCCGGCCCAGCTACGGACCGGAGGACCGCACCGGGCTCGCCGGCATCGACGGCTTCCCCGGCCAGGCGCCGTTCCTGCGCGGCCCCTATCCCACCATGTATGCCACCCAGCCCTGGACGGTCCGGCAATATGCCGGCTTCTCCACGGCGGAAGCCTCCAACGCCTTCTACCGGCGCAACCTCGCGGCCGGCCAGAAGGGCCTGTCGGTGGCCTTCGACCTCGCCACCCACCGGGGCTACGACAGCGACCATCCCCGCGTCGCCGGCGACGTCGGCATGGCGGGCGTCGCCATCGATTCCATCCTCGACATGCGCCAGCTCTTCGACGGCATCCCGCTCGACCGGATGAGCGTGTCGATGACCATGAACGGCGCCGTGCTGCCCATCATGGCGCTCTACATCGTGGCGGCCGAGGAGCAGGGCGTCGCGCCCGAACAGCTCGCCGGCACCATCCAGAACGACATCCTCAAAGAATTCATGGTGCGCAACACCTACATCTACCCGCCCGGGCCCTCCATGCGGATCGTGTCGGACATCTTCGCCTACACGTCGACGCGCATGCCGCGCTTCAACTCCATCTCGATCTCCGGCTACCACATGCAGGAGGCCGGGGCGACGGCCGACCTCGAACTCGCCTATACGCTGGCGGACGGCGTCGACTACATCCGGGCGGGACTGGCGGCCGGGCTGAAGATCGACGACTTCGCCCCGCGCCTGTCCTTCTTCTTCGCCGTCGGCATGGATTTCTTCACCGAGGTGGCGAAGCTCAGGGCCGCGCGGCTGCTGTGGTCGCGCCTCGTCGCGCCCTTCGCGCCGCGCTCCGACAAGTCGCTGGCGCTGCGCACCCATTGCCAGACCTCGGGCTGGTCGCTGACCGCGCAGGACGTGTGGAACAACGTCACCCGCACCATGGTGGAGGCGATGGCGGCGACGCAGGGCGGCACCCAGTCGCTCCACACCAACGCGCTCGACGAGGCGCTGGCGCTGCCGACCGACATGTCGGCCCGCATCGCCCGCAACACCCAGCTGGTGCTGCAGCGCGAAAGCGGCACGACCCGCGTCATCGACCCCTGGGGCGGGTCCTTCTTCGTCGAGCGGCTGACGGCCGACCTCGCGGCCCGCGCCACCGCCCATATCGCCGAGGTCGAGGCGCTGGGCGGCATGGCCCGCGCCATCGAGGCGGGCCTGCCCAAGCGGCGCATCGAGGAGGCGGCGGCGGAAACGCAGGCCCGCATCGACGCCGGCACCCAGGCCGTGGTGGGCGTCAACCGTCACCGCCCCGCCGCCGAGCCGCCGCTCGACGTGCTGCGCATCGACAATGCCGCGGTGCGCGAGGCCCAGCTCGCCAAGCTGGCCCGGCTCCGGGCCGGGCGCGACGGGGCCGCCGTCTCCGGCAGCCTCGCGGCGCTGACGGGCGCGGCGCGGGACGGCACCGGCAACCTTCTGGCGCTCGCCGTCGACGCCGCCCGGGCCCAGGCGACTGTGGGCGAGATCTCGGCGGCGCTCGAAGCCGCCTTCGGCCGGCATGCCGCGACCGGGCAGCTGATCTCCGGCGTCTACCGGCGCGCCGCCGGCGACAGCCCCGCGGTGGCGCGGGTCTCGCGCAGGGTGGCGGACTTCACGGAGGACCACGGCGCCAAGCCCCGCATCCTCGTCGCCAAGGTCGGCCAGGACGGGCACGACCGCGGCCAGAAGGTCATCGCCTCGGCCTTCGCCGACCTCGGCTTCGCCGTGACGGTCGGCGACCTCTTCGCCACGCCGGGCGAGGTGGCGGCGCGGGCCGTGGCGGAAGGGGTCGACATCGTGGGCGTGTCGTCGCTGGCGGCCGGGCACCTGACGCTGGTGCCGGCGGTGCGGGCCGCGCTCGACGCCGCCGGGCGTGCCGACATCCTGCTGGTGGTCGGCGGCGTCATCCCGCCGGACGACGTCGCGGCCGTGAGGGCGGCGGGCGTGGCGGCGGTGTTCCCGCCCGGCACGGTGGTGGCGGAGGCGGCCGAAGCGCTGCTGGCCGCCCTGGAGGAGCGCTTCGGCTACGTCCAGAAGGACCCGGCCGCCTATGCGGGAAGCGCGGCATGATCGGGCGGCTCAACCACGTCGCCATCGTGGTGCCGGACCTCGCCGCCGCGGCGCGGACCTATGCCGAGGGGCTCGGCGCAACCGTCTCGCCCCCGCGGGACCTGCCGGAGCACGGCGTGACGGTGGTGTTCGTGGCGCTGCCCAACGCCAAGGTGGAACTGATGGCGCCGCTCGGCCCGGCCTCGCCGGTGGCGGGGTTCCTCGCCCGCAACCCGGCCGGCGGGATGCACCACGTCTGCTTCGAGGTCCCCGACCTTCGCGCCGCGCGCGACAGGCTCGTCGCCCAGGGCCTGCGCGTGCTGGGCACCGGCGAGCCGCAGACCGGCGCCCACGGCAACCCGGTGCTGTTCCTCCACCCGAAGGACCTGCACGGGACGCTGGTGGAACTCGAGGAGGTGTTCGACTGAGCTTCGCTTAGAGCAGATCGCGATCAGGTCGAGTCACCTGATCGCGTGAAGATGCTCGCAAAAACATGGCACTAGAGCTGAAGTCGCGAGCCAAGGCGAGCGGCGACGGCTCTAGTGGTTCTCTCGTGCGGGTCGACAAAGGCCTGGCGCGCGACGCTGTCGCGGCGCGCCAGGCCATGGAGCGACGGATCACCGACGGCGGCGCCACGAGCCGGCGACTGGCTGCAGGCAGGCTTCTGAGAGACAACCGCGATATTCGATCGCTTCTTGGGTTCTCAGTCGTCCAACTGTCTCCGCAATCCATCCGCCAGGGCATGAAGCAACATTCGGCAGGAGGCCGCGCCTGCGTCGAGGTGGCCGCGCGAACGCTCGCCGAGGCGGCTGGCTCTGCCGATCTTCGCCACGAGGTCGCGGGTCGATGCGAAGCCCCGTTCAGCGGCGTCGTCGAGCGAGCCGAGGCAGGCGGAGAAGTCTTCGCCCCGGCCCGCTGCGGCGTCGAAGGCGTCCCTCGCCGGCACCAGCACGTCGACGAGGCTCTTGTCGCCGAGCCTACCCTCGCCGAGGTCGACCACCGCCGCGACGCCGGCGCGCAACATCGCGGCGAAGCCGTCGCGATCGAGCGTGGTGCGGCCTCGAAGGAACGTCGACATGTCGAGGAAGAAGCTGCCATAGAGCGGCCCCATCGAGCCGCCGATCTCGTCGAGAAGCGTCTCGGCCAAGACGCCGAAGCCTTCACCGAGGCCGGTGGGCGCGGCGTCGAGCTTCTGCCCCGTGCGGCGGAAGCCCTTGCTCATGTTGACCCCATGGTCGCCGTCGCCGACGGCGCCGTCGAGATCGTTGAGCAGTGCCGCGTTGTCCACGATGACCTTGATCATATCGTGGAGGATCGGGCCGGCGGCCGCGAGATCGATCGTGTCCGACATCAGGCGTCTCCCGTCACGGTGAGGCCGATCGAGCGCGCCTTGGCGCCGAGCAGGCGGTCGAGTTCTGCGTCGAGCCGGGTGAGCGTCACCGAGGCGCCCATCATCTCGAGCGAGGTGAAGTAATTGCCTACGAACCGATGCCGCACGCGGATCCCGGCCTCGGCCAGGATCTCGGCGACATGAGCGTAAAGGATGTAGAGTTCCATCACCGGCGTCGCGCCGAGGCCCGACACCAGCACGGCGACGTCGTCGCCGCGGGCGAAGGGCAGATCGGCGAGGATCGTCTCCATCATGGTGGCCGCCATGGCCCGGGCCGGCGCGATCGGCCGGACCGCGATACCCGGCTCGCCGTGATGGCCGATGCCGACCTCCATGGTGCCGTCCGCGATGCTGAAGTTCGGCTTGCCGGCGGCCGGGATGGTGCAGGCCGAGAGGCCGATGCCGACGCTGCGGGTGGCGTCGATGGTCTTCTGCGCCACCGCGATTACGGTTTCGAGGTCGGCGCCTTCGGCCGCCAGCGCCGCCGCGGTCTTCCACATCAGGATCTCGCCCGCGACCCCGCGGCGCTTGCCGCGCTCGTCGGGGGGCGCCGAGGCGGCATCGTCGTTGGCCACGACCGTCCTGACCGCGAGCCCGTCCCGCGCCGCGAGCCGGACCGCCATCTTCACGTTCATGTTGTCGCCAGCGTAATTGCCGTAGAGGCAGGCGACACCGCGCCCGCCATCGGCGGCCTTGAAGGCCGCCTCGAAGGCGCGGGCCGTCGGCGAGGCGAAGACCTCGCCGATCGCGACGGCGTCGAGCAGGCCCGGCCCGACATAGCCGACGAAGGCCGGCTCGTGGCCCGAACCGCCGCCCGTCACGACGCCGACCCGCCCCACGGCGCCGGCGCCGGCCACCCGGATGACGCGGGGATGGGCGGTGCCGGCGAGGAGGTCGGGATGCGCCGCCGTGAGACCCTTGAGCGCGTCCTCGACGACGTCGTCGGGATCGTTGATGATCCTGTTCATGAGTGGGCGTCCTTATTGGATGGTGTAGCCGCCGTCGATGGCGAGGTCGGCGCCGTTCACCATGGCGGCAGCCGGACTCGCGAGGTAGACGGCCGCGAGGGCGATCTCCTCCGGCTGGGCGAAACGGCGCGACGGGATCAGCTTCTTCATCGCCTCGCCGACCTCGCCCGCCCAGGCCTGGCGCCCGAGATCGGTCTCGACGACGGTGGGGCTGATCGCGTTGACGGTGACGCCGTGCGGGCCCCATTCCAGCGCCAGGACCTTGGTCATGCCGACGATGGCGGCCTTGCTGCTGCAATAGGCGACATGGGACTGCAAGGCGACGCTGGCAGCTTGTGACGCCATGTTGATGATGCGGCCTCGGCCGCGCGCCACCATGTGGGCGCCCGCCGCCTGCGCGAAGAGGAAGGGTGCCGTCAGGTTCACGGCCAGCGTCGCGTCCCAATCGGAACGGCTCGCCGCGACGGCCGGGGCGAGCCGGACGATGCCGGCATTGTTGACCAGGATGTCGATCGACCCGAGACGTCGGATCACCTCGTCGACCGTCCGGCTCGGAGCCCCGTCGGCCGCGACATCGACCACCAGTCCGACATGATCCGGACCGAGAGCGCTGGCTGCCGCCGCGACGCCGGGATCGCGGTCGACCAGGGCCAGGCGGGCGCCGCTGTCGGCAAAGGCCCTTGCGATCGACAGGCCGATGCCGCTCGCCCCTCCGGTGACGAGAGCGGTGAGCCCCGCCAGCGAGAAGCCCTTCGAGGTCGTGGATAGTTCGGGCACGGGAGACATCTCCTTGGACTTCTGATGAGGGGGTCAGCAGTCGACGATGGTCAGGGCCGCACCGGCCTCTCGCATCTGCTGGCGAACGGGTTCGGCCAAGCCGGAATCGGTGATGACGGCGTGGAAGGCATCGAGCCCCGCCATGCGGTTCAGCGCCGTGGCGCCGAATTTGGAGCTGTCGGCGATGAGGACGCTGCGGGCCGCGCTGGCCATGAAGGCACGCTTGGTCTTGAGAACCTCCTCGTCCTGATGATGGACAAAGCCGTCGATGATCGAGGAGGTGGACATGAACAGGAGGCCGGCCCTCAAGGAGGCCACTGTCGTCTCGCAGATCAGGCCGAAAAAGGCGTTGAGCCGCGTGTTGTAGGTACCGCCGAGGCCGACCAGGCGGATGCCGTGAGCCTCCTTCAGCGCGTCGACCATTGCGATGCCATTGGTGATCACGGTCAGCGGCGTCTTGCTCGACAGATGGGGAACCATGCACAGCGTCGTGGTGGACTCGTCGAGGATGACGGACTGGCCGGGCTGGATGAGCGCCGCCGCCGCGCGGGCGATGGCGGCCTTCTGGCGTTCGGCGAGGTGAATCCGGTAGCTGAAGCTGCTCTCCACCGAACCCGTCTCGTGCAGCGTGACGCCGCCGTGCTGCTTGCGAACGGTGCCCCGCTCCACCAAGGCGTCCAGATCGCGGTGGACCGTCATGCGGCTCACCCCGAACCGCGACGCCAGATCCTCGACCTGCGCCGACCCGGATCGGATGATCTGCTCCAGCATGAGCTTGCGCCGGTTCTCGATGGCGCGCGCGCTGCGGATCGGGTCGGTGCCTTGGGGCGTGACGTCGCTCATCCAGCCTCACTCGGCGGTGGAGCCGCCTTCACTCGTTGGCATATTGCCCGGACGCCATATTCTGTTTGATCAGTTCGGGCAGGCCTTCGATGAACTTATCCGAATGATCGAAGAGCTGGTCGTAGAATTTGTCGACATTGGCCTTGGTGATGGCGGGCATCTGCAGCATGGCCTCCTTGGGCACGGGCTTGCCTTGGAGGTGGTCGACCGCGACCTGGACCGCCATGCCGAGCTCCAGCGCGCCGTTTTGCAGGTTGGTCTCGATGATGTCGCCCGAGCGGATGGCGCGCAGGCCGTCTTTGATGGCGTCGACGCCCGAGACCGGGATCTTGCCGGCGAGGCCCTTCTCCTTCAGCGCCTGGATGGAGCCGATGGCCATGTCGTCGTTCTCGGAGATGAGGCCGTCGATCTGGCCGTTGTAGCGCGACAGCCAGTCCTGCATCAGCTTATAGGCTTGGGTGCGCTCCCAGTTGGCGGGCTGCATGGCGAGCACCTTGATGCCGGGATTCTTGGCCAGGATGTTCTGGATGCCCTTGGTGCGGTCGATGGCGCCCGACTGACCCACGGGGCCCTGCATGATGACGACGTTGCCCTTGCCCTTCAACGCGTCGACGACCGCCTGAGCTTCCTGCTCGCCCGCCCCGACATCGTTCGGCCCCACGTAGGAGACGAGCTTCGCGGCTTCCGGCCCCGAGATCGAAAGATTGGTGGCGATGACGGGGATGCCCGCCTTGGTGGCCTGTTCGATCTGCGGGCCGAGCGTGGCGGAATTCACCGCCGCGATGATGATGACGTCGACCTTCTGGTTGATGAACTGCTGGATCTGGGAGATCTGCGCGTTGACGTCGTTGTGGGCGCTCTGCCAGAGCAGCGTGCCGTTGATGGCCTTGGTGATGGCTTCGGCGCCCTGCTTGCCCCAGGCGATGAACGAGGACATGTCGTAGACCGTGAAACCGATCACGGGCTTGGCCTTGTCGGCGAAAGCCGGCGTGGCGGCGAGCAATGCCGCGGTGGCGGCGAGAACGGTCCGCAGGCCGGAACGCTTCGAGACTTTCATGGTTGTTTCCTCTCGTGAGCCTTGTGTCTCGGATGGGACGAGGCTCAGTCGTCCTTCCGGTTCAGCGTCGAGTCGATGAAGACTGCGCCGATGATGATCGCGCCCTTGATGATGAGCTGGTAGAAGGGCGAGACATTGAGGATGTTCAGGCCGTTATCCAGAACACCGATGATCATGAAGCCGAACACGGTGCCGAAGATGGAACCGCGGCCGCCCATCAGGCTGATGCCGCCGATCACGGCCGCCGCGATGGCGTTGAGCTCGTAGCCGGTGCCCGTCGTGGCGATGCCGGCGGTGGCCCGGGAGGCCAGGACCACGCCGGCGAGACCCGCGAGCAGGCCGCTGATGGTGTAGACGGTGAGGCGGATCGCGCGGAGGTTCACGCCCGCCACGCGCGCGGCCTGCGGATTGCCGCCGGTCGCATAGATGTGCAGCCCGAGCCGCGTGCGCGACAGCAGCAGCCAGGACACCACCACGGCCGCCACCATCAGCAAGACCGGCACGGGGAAACCGTAGAAGTGGTCGCTGACCGCCAGAAAGGCGTCCGACAGGCCGGAGATCGGCTGGCCGTCGCTCAGCACGTAAGCGATGCCGAGTGCGATCGTCATGGTCCCGAGTGTCGCCACGAAGGCGGGCACGCGGGCCACCGCGACCAGGGAACCGTTGAGCAGCCCGACCGCGCCGCCCGCCGCGACGCCGGCCGCGACCGCCGCCGTCGACCAGGGGAGGCCGTCACGCTGCGCCACCATGGCGGCCACGACGCCCGACATGCCGACGACGCTGCCCACCGAAAGATCGATGCCGCCGGTCAGGATCACATAGGTGGCCCCCGTGGCCAGCAGCGCGTTGGTCGAGACCTGGAGCAGGACGACGTTGAAGTTCGACAGCGTGAAGAAGCTGGCGTTCGACACCCCGAGCACGCCGACGAAGACGAAGAGGACGATGACCAGGGCGTAGCGCAAGAGCAGCGCCCGGACGTCCACCCGTGTCCTCACGGGCGTCGGCGCGGCGAGATCCCCGGACGGGATGGTGGCGCGATCAGGCTGCATCTTTGGTCTTTCCCATGGCGAGCCGCAGGATGCCTTCCTGGTTGACGGCGTCCCGCGTGAGTTCTCCCGCGATGGCGCCGCCCCGCATGACCAGGATGCGATGGCTGAGGTTGATGAGCTCGGGCATGTCGGAGGAGGCGAGCAGCACCGCGACGCCCGAGGCCGCGAGATCGTGGATCAATTGGTAGATCTCGCTGCGGGCCCCGACATCGATGCCGCGCGTCGGCTCGTCGAGGATCAGCAGTCGGGGCGTGCCGGTCACGAGCCAGCGGGCCAGGGCGATCTTCTGCTGGTTGCCGCCGCTGAGATGCGCCACGATCTGGCCGAGGCGGGCATACTTGGTCCGCGTCCGCCTCAGGACGTCGAGCGTCCGGGCGCGGCGGGCGGCATTGTCGACGAAACCGGCTCCGCCCGTGAAGCCGGCAAGATGCGGCAGCGTGACGTTGTCGAGGATCGACAGCGAGGTGAGTACGCCGGCGAGCTTGCGATCCTCCGGCACGAAGGCGATGCCGCGCCGGATCGATTTCGCCGGCGAGGAACCCGCCACTGGGGCGCCATCGAGCCGGATATCCCCATCCGCCTTGCGCAGGCCGAAGATCGCTTCCAGTAATTCGCTGCGGCCCGCGCCCACGAGGCCGCCGAGCCCCAGGATCTCGCCGGCGTGGACCGTGAAGGATGTGCTGGCCGGGTAACCCGCGACCTTGAAGTCCCGGACCTCCAGGACGGGCGTCCGGTTCGCGCCGATCACCCGGTTGGGGAACAGATCCTCGATGTCGCGGCCGACCATGTCGGTGATGATCTGACGTTCCGTGAGGGTCGATGTCGGCGCCTGGCGGATGAAGGCACCGTCCCGCATGATCGCGACGGTGTCGGAGATCTGCTCGATCTCCTCCATGCGATGGCTCGTGTAGAGGATGCAGGCGCCTCGCGCCCGCAGGAGCCGGATGGCGCGAAACAGTTCCTCTGTCTCGCGCGAACTCAGCGACGAGCTCGGTTCGTCCATCAGCACGACGTCGCTGTCGCGCGACGTCGCCTTGATGATCTCGATCATCTGAGTGGCGGCCACGCCGAGGCGGCGCATCGGCGCCTCCGGATCGATGTCGAGGTGAAACTCTTCGAGCAGCCGCCGGGCCTCGGCCATCATCTCGCGTCGTTTCAGAAAGCCGAGTGCCGAGACGCGCTCGCGCCCGACGAGAAGGTTCTGCCAAACCTTCATGTCCGGGATCGGCAGCAGCTCCTGGGGGATGATCGAGACGCCGAGCCCACGGGCGTGGCGCGGATCGAAGGTCAGGACCGGCGCGCCCTTGACGACGAGGATGCCGCTGTCGGGCGCGAGTTGGCCCGAGATGATCTTGAACAGCGTCGACTTGCCTGCGCCGTTCTCGCCGGCCAGCACGTTGACGGTCCCGGGCATGAAGCGCGCCGTGATCTCGCGCAGCACCGGGATACCGTCGAAGCTCTTGCAGAGCCGGTTGAACGCGAGCGCGGGCTTGGGCCCATCGGGTCGCAGGCCCGCCTCAGAACTGTTCGATTCGTCGGTCTGCACCGGCATTCCGCGACTTCCTCCCCGGCCCACCATCATCCTGTGTGATGCTTGGGTACTGACGCGTTTTGAAATCACGTTCAGTGCGCCATTCGTATCATCCGAATGTGACACGTCAAGCCGCTCGGTGCCTCGTCGTTCGGGTTGTCCGAACGGTCGACGCGCCCTGCCATGCCGCAGCTGGCTATGCCGATCCTGGACGGGGCACCGGACGTCACGTACTATCGTTGGCGGCAGAAGATCGGCCGGCTGACGTCGGACCAGGTCACGCGGCTGAAGGACCTCAAGATCGAGACTAGAGCAGATCGCGATCAGGTCGAGTCATCTGATCGCGTGAAGATGATCTCAAAAGTATGGCACTAGAGCTGAAGTCGCGAGCCAAGGCGAGCGGCGACGGTTCTAGAGCAGATCGCGATCAGGTCGAGTCGCCTGATCGCGTGAAGATGCTCGCAAAAACATGGCACTAGAGCTGAAGTCGCGAGTCAAGGCGAGCGGCGACGGCTCTAGCCAGCTTCTTGGGACGGCTGCTGATCTCACGCTCGTCATGCTGATCCTGCAAGAGGCATCCCGGGGAAACTGATGAGCCCCGCGCGCGCCGACGCGTTGGCCTCGAGCAGGTCCGTGACGTGCTTAACATGTCCGGGCGTTGCGTTTGCCGGATGCTCGGTCAGTACCGATCGATGCAACGCAAGGCGCAGCGGGGGCAACGACAAAGAATAGCGCCGGTGCTGACGCACGAAACACAGCTTTTCTCGCGTGCCGGGCGGCCATCCCGAAGGCTATCTGGAGGCTTTCGCGAACATCTACGCCGAGGCCGCGCCGGCGATCCGCGCCGCACGCGACGGGCTGAGCGTTCCGCCTAAGATCATGATCCCAACTGTCGAGGATGACGCGAAGAGTCTCGCCCTTAGCTACCTGGCGGTAGATTCATGCCGATCGGGAGCGTGAGCGACCTAGCCATCGACCCGATGCGGGAAGCCAAGGCAACACCATATCCTTCACTTTCGGCCAGGACTTGCCGGAGCGCGAGGGTCCGCCTTGGTTGGTCTTTCGCTTGAAAGCAGCCGTTCCGCTCTCCACCCTTCCGGCGGTGGCCTCGAGGGGTTTTGGATGAGGTTACGACGTCACTTCACCTGGATGACGTAGGTGGCCTCACGCTCCCCACCTGACGCTGAAATCACCAGCAATCGCACGCGGTCGACACCGAAGAACTCGACCGTCGACTGGTAGAAGATCTTCAACCCCGACACGCGCCTGCCGTTGCACCTGGAGCGGACATTCCCCTTGGGAAAGGGTAGGAAATCCTTGGCCTTGTCGGTCGTCACGACCCCGTTGTTCGGTCCCTCGACGAGGCGGACAGTCGGTGTGCCCATCGACGAACAGTCCGGGTTCACGCTTGCCAGGAAGTCGATGCGCTGGTTTTTCCCGGAAGGGACCGTCCTCACGATCTCGCCAGCCTGAGCCGCGTTCGCCATGACGACGAGAACCAGTAGCAAATATGGCATCTTGTTCATGGAGCACCCTGGAAGGAATTCGTCTGAATGCAACGCACTCCGGAGGATGATCCTGCCGGAACGGGACATCGGACCGGCATCGCTACCGTTCTGAAGAACAAGACACACCGGGCGAGAGCGTGACGATCGCCACGCCTGGGGTCGATCCCGCACCGACGGTGAGCGCGTCTCGTCTGGGCGATCACCGCATGACCCCGGTATGCCCCAGCGAGTAGCGCCCCGGTTGAGGCCAGATCGTCAGCCCGTGCGGCTGGGTGCCCACTTTTATCTTGGCGACCTCGCCTGTCGCGGTGTCGAAGCGGTAGGCGACCCCATCGAAGCGACCCGACAGCCACAGGTGGGCACCATCCGCGCTGACGTTGCCCATGTCGGGGCTGCCTCCGCCGGGGATGGGCCATGTCGCCACCACGGCGCGGGTCGCGAAGTCGATCACCGACACGCTGCCCGGGCCATGAGGCGGACCGCCGGCCACGTGGGTGCCGCGGTTCGCCACATAGAGCTTGGTGCCGTCACGGCTCGGATAAAGGCCATGCGTGCCGATCCCGGTCGGGATGAAGCCGACTTCCTCGAAGGTGTCGGCATCGATCAGGTGCACGCCGTCGGTCATCATGTTGGCGACATAGAACAGCCGACCGTCGGGCGAGATGCGGATGTCCTGGGGCATGCCGCCCTTTTTCAGCTTGAGAAGCCCGAGCAGCTTGCGGTTGGCGACATCGACGCGGGCGAGCGAGCCGGAGAACTCGCAGGTGAAGACGGCCGTGCGGCCGTCGGCCGAGAAATCGGCGTGGTTGAGCCCGACGCACTCCGGGATCGTCAGCGAGCCCTGCAACGTCATGGCGTGTGGGTCGCGGTACTCCAGGCGTCGGCGCGACTCGGCCACGACGATGGCGGACGCGCCGTCCGGCGTGAAATACATGTTGTAGGCATCCTCGATCGGGAGCGTCTCGGCCAGCTTGCCGGTCCGGGGATCGATCGCGGCGAGGCTCCCCCAGAGCGTGGCGCTCTCGGCACTGCCCGTCACCCAAAGCGTCTTCAGATCCCAGGAGGGTACGATGTGTTGGGGAGCCCGGCCGACGCCGTAGTGATCGACCACCTTCAGGTTCGCGGGATCGATCACGTAAACGTCCCGCGACTTGATGTTCGGCACGTAGACGCGCTCGGGCATGCCGGCGACCGCGTCGGCGAGGTGACCGGCCGTCGTGAGCGCATAGACGTTGACGGGAGCCATCGCGGCCTCGCGCATCAGCCGCCATTCCGGCAAATCCGCCGGCCTGTCGGCCTCTCCGGCCCTGGCGGCAGTCGCCGTGCTCAAGCCCGACAGCGCCAGCGCAACGGCACACAGACCGATCCGAAGAGGGCGTCTCGGCGGGCGGACGCCGAGCGGCCGGCCGCGGCGCGACTGCAGGGGATGTCGCGTGATCGTCATGGGCGTGCTCCACGCGAAAGGTCGGCCCTGATGGCCGCGACCGTCTTCTGCACGATGTCGTCTGCCCCGAGCTTGCCGACCTCGGCATTGGACCGTCGCGGCTCGCCGTAGACACCATGAGCGGCATCGAGATCGACCCCGGACTTGAGGCCCTCCTGACGGACGTCGTCCGGGGCCAAGCTCATCGTCAGCGAGGTGTCGGCCACGCCCGCATGGGTGCCGATCTCGGCGTCTGAAAACCCATGGCTCCGCAGCACGGATTTGAACCCGACTGTCGCGGCCCGGTAATATTCCGGCACGAAATAGGCCCTCGCGGAGGTCGCAGCCCATTTTCGGTTGAGATCGGCCGCCACGAAGGCGAGGTCGCCCTGGTAGCTGCCGTGCTCGCCGATCAACACCACGGTCTTGAACCCGTGCAGCTTGAGGCTGGCGCCAATGGATTCGATGGTGGCGCGGAAGACGCTGGACGGCACCGTGAGGGTGCCAGGGAAGCGCATGTGCGAGGTCGGCGGCTCGATGCCGCCTTCGGGCACGTAGGCCACGACGGGTGCGACCAGTGTGTGCCCGAGTTCGCGTGCGATCCGCTCCGCCAGCACCTTGGCGCGCGCGTCGTGCTTGCCGAGCGCGATGTCCGGCCCGCTCTGCTCGACACCTCCGATGGGGATCATGGCTGTGGTGGTGCCGCTCTGGATGCGGTCGCGCAGCTCGGTCCAGGTCAATCCCTCGAGCCAGACGGTATCAGGGGTCTGGGCGACCCCGGGGCTCGACGTGAGTGCCAGGGCGACGATGATCGGGAACAGGCGATACGACATGGATCCTTCAGGCACTCGAGCTCTCGGCGCTTCATCCTACAAGGCTTTTACGATTTCGTGGTGGCCATCGCCTCACATGCTCGACGGCCCTTCCGGAGGCAACGGCGGGCGCTGAAGGCCACCGTGAACAGCGTGGGCGTCACCCCGACATGGACTCTCGGCGCGCCGACACAGGCCCGGTGAAATCGAGGATCGCCAGGCGCCCTCCGCAGGGTGCCCGGCGCCGGGTCGCGAGGCGATCGAGCCGATCCACCGACGCTCAGGCCCGACGGCTCCTGCCGACCCGACCCGGTCGCCCACGATTCCGGCTTTGATGCCGGAAAGCGGCTGGACGTTTGATTGTCCGCCAATCGGCATGTCAGCTCAGGCGATCATCGAATCGATGACCCAGGTCACCCCGAACCGATCGTCCACCATCCCGTCGAGCGGGACCAGGCCGAGGGGCCGAGCGGCTGCAGAACCGACGCGTCCATGCGGAGCTTCTCCCAGTGCGCCGCGATCTCCTCGGACGGGTCGCCGCGGACCGACACGTAGGACGCGTTCTCGCCGGAATTCAAAGGCTTCTCCGGCTGCATGTCATAGGCCATGATCCGGAACCCCTCAACGGAAGCCGCCTGGCCTCAGATCATGTGCTCGGCCTGCCCGACGCCCTGCGTCGCCCCAAGGTCTCCATAGGTGACGATCGTCCGCTCGCCCCCAAGGACGGAGCAGTAGCAGTCGAGAGCCGCGCGGGCCTGCCCGCGGAAGTCGAGGTGGGTCGTCGTCTGAACGGTCACGGCAGTCTCCGATAGGCGGGGCATGTCGTCGTGCCCCGTCACCGGGATGGACCAACGCCGACCTGACAGAAACCGGCAGTAGGCTGACGGCGCGGGGCGACCGCCTCTTTTGCCTCCTCCAGGCGATGAGCACGCTGCCCACACCCGTGATGGCCGCACGGCTCGCGCAGGAGGCTGGCGTCTCCGTTCGCTCGCTGTACCGAAACATCGACAAGCCTGCGGCAGCCGGGGCCCGGATCGACGGCGAGCGGGGCTGCGGCGACCGGCTGATCGAGGATCACACGCTTCCGCAGCAGACCTTGTATCGGCTTGATGTCCGACAACGACGTCCAGGCTGTCGGCGTCGACCGATCCGCGTTGACGGGCGCTGGGGTCTGAGAGATGACGCGGATCGCTGTTGTGCCGCGGCGTCCCGCGACGCTCGGACGACACGGGAGGTTCCCATGACCCAGGCCACGGGACGCCGACTGAAGGTGTTCCAAACCCACCTCGGGTTCTTCGACACCGTCGTGGCCGCGCCGAGCCAGGCCGCGGCCCTGCGCGCCTGGGGGACGCATCAGAACCTGTTCGCCGACGGGCAGGCGCGCGTCACCGACGACCCGCAGGCTGTCGAGGCGGCACTGGCCCATCCGGAAGTCCCGCTCAAGCGCGCCGTGGGATCGGGCGATCCCTTCGCGCGCGAATCCGTCAGCCTGCCCAAGGTGCCGGACGCACCGAGGAGGACCGGGGCCAAGCCGAGCGGCAAGCCCTCGCCGCCGCCGAAACCGCCCCCGGACCGGTCGGCGCTCGACGCGGCGGAGGCGGCCCTGCGCAACCTCGACGATGAGCGGAAGTCGGAGGAGACCGACTTCCGGCGGCGTCAGGACGAACTCGATGCCGAGCGCAGGGCCGCCCAGGCCTCCTACGTCGAGCGTCACAAGGCCGCCGCCCAGGCGCTCCTCGACGCCCGCACGGCCTATGGAAAGGCCGGAAGGGCCTGAGCCGGTCCGGCCCGCCTTGCGGGCCTTCAGCCCGCCTTGCGGGCCTTCAGCCCGCCTTGCGGGCCTTCAGCCCGCCTTGCGGGCCTTCGGCTTGGCGGCCGCCTTGGCCTTCTCGGGTTTCGCCTTGGCGGCGGGCTTGGCCTTGGGCGCCGGCTTCTTCGCCGCGGTTTCCTGCTTGCCTGCGAGGCTCGCCCGCAGGGCCGCCATCAGGTCGATCACGTTCGAGGCTTCGGGCTCCTCGACCTTGGCCGAGGCATGGCCCTTCCTCTTGTCCTCGATCAGCGCCTTGAGGGCCTCCTCGTATCGGTCGACGAACTGGCTCGGGTCGAATGGCCCTTCCTTCTGCTCGATGATCTTCTCGGCGATGGCGATCATCGCCGGGTCGGGGTGGCCGTCGTCGATGTCCTTGAAGATGTCGTCGGACTTGCGCACCTCGGCGTCCGAGCGGATCGTGTAGGCGAGGATGCCCTTGCCGCGCGGCTCCAGCGCGACGATGCGCTCGCGCGTCGCCAGGACGATGCGGCCGAGGGCGATCTGTCCCGTCTTCTCCATCGCGGTGCGGATGACCCCGAAGGCCTCCTGGGCGAGCGTGCCGTCCGGCGCGATGAAGTAGGGGTTGTCCCAATAGAGGCGATCGATCTCCGATTCGGACACGAACCGCTCGATCTCGATCGTCCGCGTGCTCTCGAGCTTGACCGAGGCGATGTCCTCGGGGGTCAGCAGGACATACTCGCCCTTCGAAACCTCGTAGCCCTTCACCAGCTTCGACCGCTCGATCGGCCCGGTCTCGGGATCGGTCGTGATCATCTTGATGCGGTTGTTGGTGTCCGGGTTGATCAGGTGGAAGTGCACGTCTCCGCCGGCGCTGGTCGCCGTGTAGAGCGCGACGGGACAGGTCACGAGCGACAGCTTGAGATGACCTTGCCAGCTCGGGCGATACGCCATGTCGATGTCCCTCGGGCGAAGCGGATCATGCGCTTCCTCGGGGTCACAACGATCCCGAGGAAGGATCGTTCGAGCGACGTGGCTCCGGTCAGCCGGTGGCGGTCGTGTCGCCCGTGTCGAGGTCGATCCGGAACGAGTGCTGGTGACCGTTGTCGAGGTCGCGCACGACGACGCTCATCTCGTGCTCGTCCGCGAAGGGAAGGCCGAACTCCTCGGCGTAGGCGACCGCGGCAGCCTCGAAGGACGTCTCCTCGAGCACCCTGGCGTGGTGGGCGTCGACGTGGCGGGCCTGCACGCTGAAGCGGCGGGTCTGTTCGGTTGCCTCTGTCATGCTGGCGTCTCCCTGCCTTTCGTCAACGCGCTCGCGCCGAGAAAGGATTCACCAAGCCCTGGGTCGGCCCGGATCACGCCGGCCCGCACGTCCGTTAGGGGTACTGACCCCGGGTCGGAGCGACCATGACGGCGACGAAGCTTCAGTCCTACCAGAGCATGCGGGACTTCTCCCGGACGAGCGAGCCGTCGGGAAAGGACGCGCGGGTGGTGCCGTCGAAGGCGCTGCGCTTCGTGATCCAGAAGCACGCCGCCAGCCACCTCCACTTCGACCTGCGGCTGGAGTCCGAGGGCACGTTCCGCTCCTGGGCCGTCCCCAAGGCGCCGTCGCTCGACCCCAAGGACCGCCGCATGGCGATGGAGGTCGAGGACCACCCGCTCGACTACGGCGACTTCGAGGGCACCATCCCCAAGGGCCAGTACGGTGGCGGCACCGTCATGCTGTGGGACCGCGGCTTCTGGGCGCCGGAGCCGGGCTTCGAGGACGTCGGGGCCGCGCTCCGGAAGGGCGAGCTGAAGTTCGTCATGGAGGGCGAGCGGATGCACGGCTCCTGGGTGCTGGTGCGCATGAAGGGCAAGGGCAGCGACAAGCCCGGGAAAGCCTGGCTCCTCATCAAGCACCGCGACGAGGCCGCGGTCGAGGGCGACGCCACCGGTCCGACGGACGCCGACCGGTCGGTCGCGTCCGGCCGAACCATGCCCGAGATCACCGCCGGCACGGGAAACGCCGCGAAGCCGTTCATGACCGCCGGGGGCGCCGATGCCGGGGCCGAATGGCAGGGCGATCGCGGAGAGAGGAACACCGGGGCCGGCGCCACGACGCGGGCCGGGAAGGCGCCGGCCAAGGCCGCGGCGGCGAAGGCCGCGACCGTGTCCCGCCTGCCGGACTTCGTCGCGCCGCAGCTGGCCCAGTCGCTGTCGAAGCCGCCGTCGGGCCCGAACTGGGCCCACGAGATCAAGTTCGACGGCTACCGCATGCAGTTGCGCGTGGAGCGCGGCAAGGCCGTCCTCCTGACCCGGAAGGGGCTGGACTGGTCGGCCAGGTTCCCGGAGATCGTGGCTTCCGGCGCCAGCCTGCCGGACGGCATCGTCGACGGCGAGGTCGTGGCGCTGGACCACGCGGGTGCCCCGAGCTTCTCGGCCCTGCAGGCGGCCATCTCGGACGGCAGGACGGCCGGCCTGACCTACTTCGTCTTCGACCTGCTCTTCGCCGGCAAGGCCGACCTGCGGTCCCTGCCGCTGTCGGAGCGCAAGACCCGGCTGCAGGCCTTGGTCGAGGGCGCGCCGCCCAACGTCCGCTACGTCGAGCATTTCGTCACGGCCGGCGAGGAGATGCTCGAGTCGGTCAGCCGCATGGGTCTCGAGGGCATCATCTCGAAGCGCCTCGACGCGCCCTACCAGTCCGGGCGGAGCGAGAGCTGGGGCAAGGCGAAGACCCGGGAGGGCCAGGAGGTGGTGATCGGCGGCTGGACCACCACGGGCCAGGACTTCCGTTCTCTGCTCGCCGGGGTCTACCGCGACGGCGACCTGGTCTACGTGGGCCGGATCGGCACCGGATTCGGGCGCGACGTCGTCGACGTGATCCTGCCACGACTGAAGGCGGTCGAGGCCGAGCACAGCCCCTTCGCGGGCCGAGGCGCGCCGAAGAAGGCGGCCGGCGCCCACTGGGTTCGGCCGGAGCTGGTGGCGGAGATCCACCATGCCGGCTTCACCGCGGACGGCATGACCCGCCAGGCCTCCTTCAAGGGCCTGCGCGAGGACAAGCCCGCAGAGGAGGTCGAGGCTGAAGCACCGGTGCCGGAGGCCGCCACCGCGCCTCGCGTGCCGGTGGCGGGCACGGTCCAGGCCAGGACCGTCGTGCCGCGCGGTTCCGTGCCCGTGATGGGCGTCACCGTTTCCCATGCCGACAAGCCGCTCTGGCCCGACGACGGCGACGGCAAACCCGTCACCAAGCTCGACCTCGCCCGCTACTACGAGGCGGTCGGCGGCCGGCTCCTGCGCCATATCCAGGGCCGACCCTGCTCCATCGTCCGCATGCCGGACGGCATCGACGGGCACCAGAAGTTCTTCCAGCGCCACACCGGCCAGAACCAGTCTCCCCTGATCACCGAGGTGACCATCCCGGGAGAACGCGAGGCCTATATCGAACTCGACAGCGTCGAGGCGCTCATCGCGGCGGCCCAGGCCGGAGCCGTCGAACTGCACCCCTGGAACTGCGAAGCCTCCCGCCCCGAGCAGCCGGGGCGGCTGGTGTTCGACCTCGACCCCGCGCCGGACGTGGACTTCGCCGAGGTGATCGCCGCCGCCAAGGAGTTGCGCGACCTCCTCGACCTCCTCGGCCTCGTCAGCTTCTGCAAGACCACGGGCGGCAAGGGACTGCACGTCGTCACCCCGGTGTCGGCCGAGGGTATCGACTGGCCGGCCGCCAAGGCCTTCGCGCGGGACGTGTGCAGAATCATGGCGGCGGACGCCCCGACGCGCTTCCTGACCACCATGGCCAAGAAGGAGCGGACGGGTCGCATCTTCCTCGACTACCTCCGCAACGACCGCACGGCGACCGCCGTCGCGCCCTTCTCGCCACGCGGGCGCCCGGGCGCGCCGGTCTCCATGCCGATCACCTGGAGGGAGGTGAAGAAGGGGCTCGATCCGGCCCGCTACACGATCAGGACCGTCCCGGCTCTGGTGCGCAAGCTCAAGGCGTGGGCGGACTACGACGACGGCGAACGATCCCTGGCCGAGGCCGTCGAGAGGCTCGGTCCGGTCAGGGGCCGCCTGCGATGAGGATCGCGACGTTCAACGTCAACGGCATCAACACGCGGCTGCCGAACCTGCTGCAGTGGCTCGAGGCCGAGCGACCCGACGTCGTCTGCCTGCAGGAGTTGAAGGCCGACCAGCACGCCTTCCCGCTCGCGGCCCTCGAGGCTGCCGGCTACGGCGCCGTGTGGCAGGGCCAGCGGAGCTGGAACGGCGTCGCCATCCTCGCCCGCGGCGCCACCCCCGTCCTCACCCGCCGCAGGCTGCCCGGCGATCCCGACGACGCGCAGGCCCGCTACATCGAGGCCGCGGTGGACGGCGTCCTCGTCGCCTCGCTGTATCTGCCGAACGGCAATCCCCGGCCCGGACCCAAGTTCGACGACAAGCTCGCCTGGTTCGAGCGCCTCATCGCCCATGCGGCGGAGCTGATGGCTGCCGGCGTGCCGGTCGTGCTCGCCGGCGACTACAACGTGGTGCCGACCGAGGCCGACATCTATCCCGGGCACCGCGAGAAGGAGAATGCCCTGCTGGCAGGGCAGAGCCGGTCGGCATTCGCACGGCTCGTGGACCAGGGTTGGACGGACGCCTTGCGGCAACGACACCCCGAGGGGCGGCTCTGGACCTTCTGGGCCTACCTCCACCAGCGCTGGCCGAACGACAAGGGCATGCGACTCGACCACCTGCTCCTCAGCCCCAACCTGGCGTTTCGCCTGACCGAGGCCGACGTCAGTCGCGACGTGAGAGGGAAAGCCGGCGCGAGCGATCACGCGCCTGCGTGGCTGGTGCTCGGGCCCGAAACTCGTCGCCGGGGCGCTCGGAAACCCAAAGCGTCGGCCTGATCGTCAGGCCGCCTCATAAGCCCGGCCAGGGCCGCCGCATGGGACGACTGTGGGACGGTGACGCCGTCCCGTCGTCGCATTCGGCGATCGACCCGACGTCGTCGGACACGCCCACTCGCGGCGTTCCCGGAAGCGGGCCTTGGCCGGTCAGCGCCGTGGAGCGTGGTCGCGGATCGGGCAGGTCGAACCCAGCGTGCGCCGCGACCCATGGGCAAGGTCTCGCCGGTCATGACGCCGTTGCCGAGGACCATCACGACCGGCGCGCCTTCCCGGTCGGAACGGTTCAGAGGGACCGCGCTCGGTGGGTCCGCTCCGTGGCTGGTCCGGCCGTCACGAGATGCGCTCGTGTCATGCTGCGCCGCGCGACTTGGGGCCTGCCGGCTCCGACACGATATCCACAGTGGTCGCCGGTTCACGGTCGACGCCTGGAGCGCTTTCGCTCCAGCTCTCGAATCGAGAGCAGTGTCGTCGGCTCGGAGTCGCCACGGCGACTCGGAGCAAGCCGACACTGCTCTAGGCGCTTCGAACGACCCGCGCATTCAGGTCATCGACGGCGGGCATCTCGACCCAGCGGGCGTCCTGTCTATATTGCGGGATCTGCAGCAGGGTTTGGGGCAGCGCGCACAGGGGCTGGGCGCGTCCGTAGAGGTACCCTTGGACGTTGTCGCACCGCTTGGACAGGAGCAGGTTCAACTGCTCGACGTCTTCGACCCCTTCGGCCGTGACCTCCATGGAGAGGGCCCGAGCCATCAGCGTGACGGCTTCCACCACGGCGGCGCTTTCCGGACGGTCGCGAAGGTTGCGGATGAACGACTGATCGATCTTGATCGTGTCGAACGAGAAGCTCGTGAGGTAGCTCAGCGACG
The DNA here is from genome assembly GCF_004137085.1 of Lichenibacterium ramalinae. GTDB lineage: Bacteria > Pseudomonadota > Alphaproteobacteria > Rhizobiales > Beijerinckiaceae > Lichenihabitans > Lichenihabitans ramalinae. The sequence continues at coordinate 7,431 of NZ_QYBC01000025.1, read as the reverse complement.
AATATCCCGTTCCGAAATCGTCGAGCGCGATCCGCACCCCGCGGACCCGCAAGCGTGCCAGGTTACCCAGGACGTCGTAGCTGCGATCCAACAGAATGGACTCGGTGATTTCGATCTCGAGCAGTTGTGGGGACAATCCGGTGACGTCGAGCACCTCGAAGACGTTCTCGACGAAGTCGGGGAGCTTGAAGTGATTGGACGATATGTTGACGGCGACGCGCCGACCCTGCCACGCCAGGGCATCCACGCAGGCCTTATGCAGCGCCCAGCGCCCGATCTCGACGATGAAGCCAGTCGCCTCGGCGATCGGGATGATCTCGGCCGGGGAGATCCAGCCTTCGGCGTCGTGGTGCCAGCGCAGCAGCGCCTCGAAGCCCTTGACGCTCTCGTCCGACAGGCGGATCTGCGGCTGGTAGTGGAGCTCGAAGCCGCCGTCGGTCAAAGCTTGGCGCATGTCCCGGTCCAGGCGCCGGCGCCGCGCGAGGCGCTCATCGAGCATGACGTCGTAGTGCTCCGCCCGGCCCTTCCCCGCCTGCTTCGCGCTGTAGAGGGCGAGATCGGCGCGCGCCAGGAGCTTCGCGGCATCGGTCGCGTCCTCGGGCGCGACCGCGACGCCGACGCTCGCCCCGATGGCCAGAAGCTCGGTCTCGATGCGAAACGGCATGCCGACGCGGGCCACCAGGGCCGTGGCGAGCGCTTCGGCCTCGCCCCGTCCCTGGCCCGTCAGCAGGATGGCGAACTCATCGCCGCCGAGCCTGCTCACCATGGCGTCCCGCGGGGCGAGTTCCTGCAGCAGCTTCGCGACCGAAACCAGCAGCATGTCCCCGGTGCCGTGCCCGTACCGGTCGTTCACGGCCTTGAACCCGTCGAGGTCGATGCAGAGCAGCGCGGCCGCGCAGGTATCGGCGCTCTCGCAGGCCGTGGCGAGCGCGTCCTGGAAGGCCGCGCGATTGGACAGGCCGGTCAGCACGTCATGGGTCGCGATATAGCCGATGCGGAGCTCCGCCTCGCGATCGCGGGTCACGTCGGATCCCACGCCGCGATAGCCCCGGAATTCCCCGCCGAGGGAGAAGTACGGCTTGCCGTTCAAGGTCCACCAGCGATCGATCCCCTCGATCCGCAACGCCAGCGTCGCGGCCTGGAGGGCGTCGCGGCCGGCCATGGCCCGGGCGACGGCCGCGACCGTGCCATCGGGGTCACCACCGCGGGTGTGCCGCGCAAGGACCGCGACGAGGACCTGGCCCTGGATGTCCTCGATCCGGCACCCCAGCGCGGCCGCCATGCGGGCGGGCGCGTGTCTCAGGCGGCCTTCGACGTCGGTTTCCCACAGCCAGTCGCTCGCGCCTTCCTCGAAGTCGTTGAGGAGCAACGCGATGGTCTGGCCCTGTTCGGCGACCAGCAGGCGATCGTGGATCCGCTCCCGGGCGTAGCGCGCGAGGCGACGCTGGCTGGCGAAGACGAAGATCGCGTAGATGGCCAGCAGGACGGAGATGTATTCGAAATAGGGCGGCTGCAGCACGCACAGAGTTATGGCCGAGCCGGCCACGATGGGGATCACCAGGGCCATGGAGACGGCCAGCAGGGGGCCGACGACGAAGGCGTCGGACACGAGACCCGCCGCGGTGGCGATCACGATCTGTTGGTGCCCACCGTCGGCATCCTTGAACAGCGCGTAGGGCATCGTCGACCAGATCGCCCCCACCGTGAAGGCGAGGCCGATCGCGAAGCGGCGTCCGCGCTCGATCGTCGAGGGACTGGATTGGGGGATGGCGTCCTTGAACTTGATCGCGAGCGCGATCGTGACGGCATTGGTGACGCTCATGGCCGCCGCCAGGAAGATCAGATAGGGCTTGGGCGCGCTCTGCCAGAAGAAGACGCTCATCGACAGGGCGATGGCGACGTGGGCGATCGAGGAATAGTTCGCCACCACCACGGTCTCGTGGACGAGCGCCGCCAGGATCGGCGTCTCGTGTCGGTCCGGCTTACCCATGGCTGGACCCGCGACGCGCGATCGTGACCGACATGCCACCCGCGGGGCGCAACGTGATGCGCATCTCTGGGCGGGGCGGCGTAGCCTGCCGGGGGCGCAGCCGGTAGCTCGGGAGGAGGCTGGCCAGCACGACCAGGGCTTCCGTCATCGCCAGCCCGGCGCCGATGCACACCCGCGGCCCCGCGCCGAAGGGCATGTAGGCGAAGCGCTCCCGTTCGGCCGCAGGACCGGGCGCGAAACGATCGGGGTCGAAGGTCTGGGCACGGGGCCACAGGCGTTCCTGGCGGTGGAGGGCGTAGATCGGGATGTGGACCGAGCTGCCGGCCTGCACGGTCGTCCCGTCCAGCGGCACCGGGCGGGTCGTCCGGCGAACGATCAACGGCGCGGGAGGAAACAGCCGCATGCTCTCCATCAGCACCTGCCGGGTGTAGACGAGGCGATCGACGCAGGCGGGATCGCCGGTGAAATCGGGGCGGATCACCTCGATCTCGTCCAGGACCCGCCGCTCGACCTCCGGATGGTCGTGCAGCAGCCGCAAGGTCCAGGTGAGCGCGAGGGCCGTCGTTTCGTGGCCGGCGGCGATGAACGTCAGGAGATTGTCGACGATGGCGGCGTCGTCCATCGGCGTGCCGGTCTCCGGGTCGCGGGCCCCGAGCAGCATCCCGAGCAGGTCCGTGCCCTGCACGCCCGAGGTCCTCCGACGTGCCACGATGGCGGCCATCGCGGCCCGGGAGGCCGCCGCCGCCTCGGCCCCCGTCCCCTGGCGGGGATGCGGGACCCAGGATGGCACGCCCACCATGGCATAGGCCATCTTCCAGTTGGTGGTGCCGATGTAGGTCTCCAGCGCCTGCTCGAAGGCATCGACGTCGAGCGCGCTGTCGCCCGACACGAGGGCCGCCAGGACGATGTCGAGCGCTGTCCGCATCATGTCCTTGAGCAGGTCGAACGGTTCGTGCGGGCTGCGGCGCGACCAGCGCTCGCTGGTCCTTCGGGCGGCCTCATGCATGCGAGGCACCAGCGCGCGGATGCAGTCCGGCCTGAAGGCCGAAGCGACGGTGCGTCTCTGCAGGCGCCAAGCGGCCCCATCGCTGGTGAGGATGCCATTCCCCAGCGCCGGCACCAGGGCCCGCTGGGCGACCTCCTCCCGTGCCAGCGCATCCGCGTGGTCGACCAGCAAGGTCCGGATCAGCCGAGGGTCCGTGACGAAGACGGTGGTGCGCCCCAGCAGTCGCGTCTCGACCAGCGCCTTCGAGTAGACCGCGTCCGGCCACACGTCGATGAGGCTTCGCACCATCGTGGCGATCTGCATGGGCAGCCGAGCGATCGCGCCGACCTGCGCCAGCGGCGTCGTGGAACGTGTCGAGCAAACCTGAAGCTTGCCGGCGGAAAGCAACATGGTGGACCTTTCAGCGGCCTGCGTCGCGCGGGCCAGGGACCGATCGAGGCTTCGCCCTCGTCGTCGGGTTCAGGGCCGGCGGAGGAAGCGCACGGTCTTGCAGACGAGGCCGCCGAGAGCACAGCCTTCCGTCACGAGCCGATCGCCCGCCAGGACCATGGTCCCGGCGTAGTCGCGTCCATCCTCCGGGTTGTGGGCCGAGCCCGACCACCGATCGGCTGCCGACGCCTTCATGTCGTAGAAGACCCGATCGCCCATGCGGCCCGGCCCGGCGGCATCCCTGAGCCAGACGATGTGCCCGCAGAGCGCGTCCCCGCAGCGGGCGATCCGCACGCTGCCCGCGCCGTCCTCGCGCGTCCAGACGCCTTCCGCACCCGCTGTGCCGGCCGCGCAACTGCCGAACCAGACCGTGGACAGCACGAGACCGCTGATCAAGCTTCTTGGACAAGGCATGAGATGAACAGGTGCGAGGAGGCGTCGGTGGGTCGCCAGGACCTTACGCGGCAAGCGTAAAGAACTCGCACCGTCGCGGTGACGGCGACGCCCGGAGCGGGCTAGAGCCGTCGCCGCTCGCCTTGGCTCGCGACTTCAGCTCTAGTGGCATGTTTTGCGATCACCTTCACGCGATCAGGTGACGCGACCTGATCGCGATCTGCTCTTGGTCTGCGGCGTGAAGACGCTGTCCGGAGACGGCGCGGGCCAAGGCCGCATGCGCCCCGTCCAGCCGTTGCGAATGCAAGGCCGGGATGGGCGACGGACAACCGCCCGTCGCTCGGTCGCAGGGGTGTCGACCGCAGCCGTGACCGACGCGAAGGCTCTGGCCTGTCGAGGTCCGGCAAAGGCCTGGGACAGGTTCGGCGACCTACGCTGCATCTTAAGACTTCTGGTTCTTCACATCTGGCGCGTGGGCCCGGTGCGTCGGGTCGCGCGAACCGCAGACAACTTCAGGCTTGTTCATGGTCCGACGTCCCAAAGCCCATTCGCGGCTGGCTGTCTTGTTGCTGATGGGCTCGGCCAGTTTCGACCGCCCCGCGCAGGCCGCCGACGTTCCGGCACAGATGGCGATCGCCTCCGACGCGCCGGCTCCGTTCCGTCCGGTGTTCGTGCGTCTCGGCGCGACCGGCGCCTTCTTCGACCAGGGCCTGGGCGGAGCCAGCATCGCTGGCCAGCCCGTGATCGGCGGTGGCCTGAAGACGGGTCCGGTCGTGACCGCAGCCGCCGAAGCGGGCTATTTCTTCACGCGGCAGATCGCGGTCTCGATCTCGGGTGGCTGGCCCCCGAAACTCGCCGAGAAAGGCACCGGCGTGCTGGCTCCTTTCGGAACCCTGGCGCGGGAGCGGGTCGGCGCGATCACGACGACGGCTCATTATCACTTCGACTACGGCCGGCTCCACCCCTACCTCGGCGGCGGCTTGGCCTACGCGGTCGTGTTCCACAACGCCCCGGGCGCCATCGCCCAACCCGTCCTGCGTGACGGCGTCGGGGGCGCCGTGGTCGGGGGTGTCGACGTCGACCTCGACGATCGATGGAGCCTGTTCGTCGACATCAAGGACGCCTGGGTCGCACAGCGCATGTCGGGGCTCGCCGCACCTGTCCCGGGCGGTCCAGCGGTCCTGCCGCTCAAGACGCGTCTGCACAGCGACATCGTACTGGTGACCGGCGGCATCGGCTACCGCTTCTGACCGCCGGACAGGCCAAGGCCCTCACGCTCTTTTGACGTCATTGGATCGCGCGAGGGACTGCCTCTGTCGTCGTGGCGCTTCCGTGGAGACCCTGGCCCATGGAGCGTCCACCTGAGAGCGTTTGAGAAGGCCGCTTCTTGTCACGTCCAACGCCTGACGAGCGTGGCGCAGGCCGCGATGACGATGAGCGTTTCAGCAACGCTGGTGGGTCGCTCGCAGTCGCGCGCGAAGCGGCGGTTCTTCATGATCCAGGCGAAGGTCCGTTCGACGACCCAGCGGCGCGGCAGAACCTCGAAGCTCTTGACCATCGCCTTCCGGCGAATGATCTCCAGGACGATGAAGGTCTTGTCCTTTGCCCATCCGACGAGGCGCCCCGCATAGCCGCCATCGGCATAGACACGCTGCACGAAGGGAAACGCGCTCGCGAGCGCTTCAGCGCGCCTTTGCTGCCGTCCCGGTCCTGGATGTCGGCGCCATGGACATGTACGGCGAGCAGGTGGCCGTCGGTGTCGGTCAGGATGTGGCGCTTGCGTCCGCTGATTTTCTTGCCGGCGTCATAGCCTTTCGACCTCCCCTTTGATCGGCGGTGCGAACCGACTGGCTGTCGAGGATGGCCGCGCTTGGCGAGGGCTCGCGGCCGACCCGTTCGCGATCCGCCATCACCAGCGCATGGTGGACCCGGTTCCACACGCCTTCCCGCTGCCAACGGCGGAGGTAGTGGTAGACCGTCTGCCATGGTGGGAGATCGTGTGGCAGCAGGCGCCAGCTACCGCCGGCACGCAGGACATAGAGAATGGCGTCGACGAGATCCCGCGTCGCGGCTTTGCGCGGACGACCGCCAGGTGCGGCCAGTGGGATCATCGGCTCGATCAGCGCCCACTGGCCGTCACTCAGATCGGTGTCGTAGACCCGCCTTCTCGGCAGCTTCATCCTTGGCATCATCAGCGGCTCACAGGGTCGATCCGACCCCTCACGAATCACGCCCGAGCCCCCAAGGGAACCCTTCTCAAATACGCTCTAAACCAACTCGGGGTAGCGCGAGGTCGGTGAGAGCGCCCCTTTCGGGCAGTTTCGGCCCAGTGGGGCGGAGCCGGCGGCCTGTCATCCAACGGTACATCGGCCGCTCAAGGGCGATGTGGATGAGCCACCCTGCGCCGAGCGCCGCCACCATCAGCAGGGCGAAGTAGGCCATCACCCCGAGCCGCCCGGTTGGGAACCACGGCAGCGCCACGCGTGAGAGGAAGCCAAACAGGACGTAGTGCACGATGTAGAGCGCATAGGACACGTCCCCGAGCCGCTCGAAGATGCGGCGCACCCGCCCGGCCTGCCTCCCCGTGGCCAAGGCACATCCTGCCACGAGCGCCGTGGCGGGCAGACCCCACACGACCCCGCGCCACAGCTGATAGGATGCGAAGTCGAAGGCCGCGATCACGGCAAAGGCGAAAACACCGCCCCCGACCAGTGCGACCGAACCCACGCGTGACAGCCGCACCCCCGATAGGCAGACCTCGGCAATCCACAAGCCCGCCACGAATTCGAAGAGGAGTGAGCTTGCCAAGGCCGAGCCCCATCCGGGCAGCCAGCCGAGCACTCCCGCAACCCCGTAGGCGACGAGCCCCGCCGACAAAGCCGCCACCGCGCGGCGGCGCTCGAACGGCAACGCGAGTGCGAAGAGCGTGTAAAAGAACATCTCGAAGTTCAACGTCCACCCGGTCGTCAGCAGTGGCGCGTTGTCGTGGGCTGGAACGAACAGCATCGACAGCACCAGCCCGCGCTCGATGGCGTGGAGGTCGTAGGGGGGCAGGTGGTACGCGGCGGCGTAGAGCGCGTAAACCGCCAGGGTCAGCCAATACAGAGGGACGATCCGCGCCACGCGCCGCCGGGCAAAGAGGATGACCGACGCCGCGCGACCGAACAGGGGGGCCGATGCGTAGAGGATGATGAAGCCCGACACGACGAAAAAAACGTCGACCCCGGCCGCCCCGATGAGCAGATCCGGCAGCCACAAGGGGAGGTGGCGCCACGTCAGTTCCTGCTGGGCATGGAACGCCACCACGCCGAGCGCCGCGACGCCTCGCAGCACCTGAATACCGCCGATCTCCCGCATCGCTATCCGCCCCCGCTTCCCGCAGGATTGGGGTCGAAGCGGCCGGAAGGCAACCGGCGCAGGCCGGCCGCGCTCCACGATCAACGGAATGCGGGCAGGCCAGTTCTCATCGGTTCAAGACCCGTCGCGGCCGTCTCCACCGGCCCGTCCCGCCCTCTCACAGCAGCCCCCGATAGGCCCCCGGCGTCACGCCCGTGGCGGCCTTGAAGGCGCGCGTCAGGTGGCTCTGGCTGCTGAAGCCGCAGGCGAAGGCGAT
>NZ_QYBC01000024.1 GCF_004137085.1 Lichenibacterium ramalinae | reverse complement strand
CATGTTCTCACCCGAGGAATGTGCCGCCTACATCAGACATACAGGGTATGGTTCCAAAAGTGCCTGACAGACTCTAGCGTCCCGATGCGGGCCGGCGCCCCCCCCTGTGACGGCAAGCCGCGGCGGCCGCGGCCCTCGGCTCAACACACATTTCATAATCTTGTCGGGCGCGGCGCAATTTCGCCTTTGATGCGATTCCGCCGGTGCTAATGTCGGGGACGCCGCGGGTCGGGATTGATTCGCATCGCAGCCGAGGTCACTGCGGCGTTGCGGATCGGCATGCCGGCGCTTCTGGACAGGGTGGTCGTGTTGGGCAGCAAAGATCAGGCCTTGGACCTGCAGTCGGACCTTGCGGACGCCGGCGACGCGCCGCTCGATCTCGTGGAGATCGCGGGCGAGATCAAGTGGTTCGACGTATCCAAGGGTTACGGCTTCATCGTGCCCGACAACGGCCTCCCGGACGTGTTGATCCACGTGACGACCCTGCGGCGCGACGGCTTCCAGGCGGCCCGCGAGGGCGCGCGCGTGGTCTGCGAGGTGTTGCGGCGAACCAAGGGCCTCCAGGTGTTCCGCGTGCTGTCGCTCGACCTGTCCACCGCCATCCACCCATCCCAGACGCCGCCGGCCCGCACGCATGTGCAGATCGTGCCGACGGGCGGCTTCGAGATCGCGGTCGTGAAGTGGTTCAACCGCGTGCGGGGCTTCGGCTTCGTGTCCCGCGGGGAGGGGACGGAGGACATCTTCGTCCATATCGAGATCATGCGGCGTTTCGGCATGACGGAGCTCAAGCCGGGCGAGAGCGTGCTGGTGCGGTTCGGCGATGGGCCGAAGGGCCTCATGGCGGCCGAAGTGCGTCCCCTTGAAACCGGATCGGCCTCGTCGCATTGAGCAGCCACGGCGAGCGCCCCGCAGACGCGGGGTGCGCCCGCCCCCGGATCGCCGCCATGCCTCGAAACGCCAGACCCGTCCTCTCCTTCGCGACCCTCGCCGTCGCCGCCATGGCGACGGCATGCTGCCTCGCCCCGGCGCCCTCCCGGGCGGCGACCGACGACCTCGTGATCGCCACGTCCAGCGGCGCCCATCACTTCGCCGTCGACGTGATGCGGACCCGGGACGAACTCGAACGCGGCCTCATGTTCCGCCGGCAACTCGATGCCGACCGGGGCATGCTGTTCGACTTCGGCACGTCGCAGCCCGTCAGCATGTGGATGAAGAACACCTATCTGCCGCTCGACATGGTGTTCATCGCGGCCGACGGCCGGGTCGTTTCGGTGAAGCGGAATGCCGAACCCCTGTCGGAAACCATCATCCCGTCGGGCGGCGACGTGCTCGGCGTGCTGGAGGTGAATGCCGGCACGGCGGCGCGCATCGGCGTGAAGCCGGGCGACCGCGTGAGCGACCCCATGTTCAAGCCCTGACCTTGTCGGGGCGGCCCCACCATGTTAGCCCTGGCGCCGTCGGGGATCGTCAGTCGATCGGGGTGTAGCGCAGCCTGGTAGCGCATCTGCTTTGGGAGCAGAGGGTCGCAGGTTCGAATCCTGCCGCCCCGACCAGTCGATCGCCGCAGTTTGGGTCGGGGCCCGGATCGGGTGCCCGTCCGCCGCTACCCGAGGTGTATCTTGACCATCGCCCGCATCTATCGGCCGACCCGTGGCGCGACCCAGTCCGGGCATGCCCGCACCAAGGCCTGGCTGCTGGAATACGAGCGCCTCGAGCCCGTCGAGATCGAGCCGCTGATGGGTTGGACCGGCTCGTCGGAGACCGAGCGCCAAGTCAAGGTGCCGTTCGACACGCGGGAGGAGGCGATCGCCTTCGCCGAGAAGCGTGGCATCGCCTTCGAGGTCGAAGACCCGGCCCCCGAGCAGGTACGGCGTGGCCTGTCCTACTCCGACAATTTCAAATCGACGCGCATGGGTCCCTGGACCCACTGATCCCGCGTCCATCCCCTGCATGCCGTCGCAGCCCGGCGGTGTGAGGCTCCGTAGCTCAGTTGGATAGAGCAGCCGCCTTCTAAGCGGCAGGTCGAAGGTTCGAGCCCTTCCGGAGTCGCCAGCCATCTCGGCACCTCGAGCCGGTCCGTGGCCTGCACGTCTGCACCCTCCGCTGCCGCCGGCCCGTCCACAGCGCCAGGATGGCGGCGTGGCCGGTCGCGTCCGGGCGGACGGCGAAACGGCGCGCGAGCACGCCCTCGCCCGAAACCTTCTCGAACCCTGTGCCCGCGACGAGCAGGTGCCGCCGCAGCGCTGGGTCGAGAGCGGCGCTTGGGTCGGCATGGGCGTGCCGTTGACGCTCACGCGGACCGACCTGCACGACATGGAAACGCTCGTGCACGGGCCGGCGCCGCACCATGACCGGCAGGCGGCCCCGCCGAGGTTCGACGACCTCCGAAGCTGGCAGCGTGCCGACGATCCGCCCCGCTGCCCGAGAGGACGTCGGGGCCATGGGGCCGTTCGCGCGCGGTCGGGCTCGGACCCTACGGTAGGACTGCTGCCTCGCGCTGCCGCCGAACGAGACGCCCACCGACCACGTCCGCTTTCGAGCAGATGCCCGCTATACCGGCATCGAACCTCTCGCACACCGTCGTCCGCTTCCATGACATCGTCTAGCCGTAGGGGAAGCAGCGTCGCCGCAGGCCTCGCGCCAGCCCCGCGAAGTATCGTTGCGCGGTGATCTGGGATTTGCATTATGACCGTATCAGCAATCAGGGCTTCAGATTTCGTTAACGATGTCGGAGTAGCCACTCACATTGCCTACACGGACGGCGGGTATGCAAACTTATCCAACGTGCAGGCGGACATCAAATACCTTGGCCTGTCGGAACTGCGGGACGGCATTTCCAACGGTCAGAACGGGTCGGCCCCGCTCGCGTCCTACATCCAGCTCGCCAAGGCGGGCGAGCAATTCACGTTCGTCGTGGGTGGGGATGCGTCGACGACCGCCTCGGTCCAGTCGACGCTGAACACGATCGGGCAGCTCGAAGCCGCCGTGCCGGGCAGCGTCAAAGCGATCGAGGGCCCGAACGAGATCAACAATCAGAGCCTGACGTTCAACGGCGTCGGCGGCCTGCAGGGCGCGACGGCGCTCCAGCAGTACCTGTACCAGACCGTCAAGAGCACGCCCGCGCTGGCAGGCGTCTCGGTGGATTACTTCACCGGCTACAACACGGTGGGCTTTGCCGCCGGTCCGAACCCGAGCACGACGGCCGGCCTCGCCGACTACGACAACCAACACCCCTATCCGCAGGGCGGGCAGGCCCCGGCCTCCTGGGTCGATCCCGCGGCGGCGCTGGGCAACGAGACCGGCGCTCGAGGCAAGTTCGTCTATACGGAAGCGGGCTACACGACCAACCTATCCGACGTGAACGGCGTCGACGCCACCGTTCAGGGGAAATACACGCTCGACCTGCTGATGGACGCCGCCAAGGACGGCTCCTCCGGCACGGACCTCTACCAACTCCTCGACGCTTACAAGCCGGGCTCCCCGCAGGGAGACGACGGCTACGGCCTCTTCGACGAAAACAACAACCCGAAGCTTGCCGCGACGGGGATCCATAACCTGACGGCGATCCTGGCGGACAAGGGGGCGAACGCATCCAGCTTCTCGCTTTCGGTCCTGAATTACAGCGTGTCGGGTCAGCCTTCGACCGGTAACAGCCTGGAGATCGGCAAGTCGGACGGCACGACCGATATCGCGGTCTGGGCCGAGCCGCCGCTGTGGAACGCCAGCACCAAGAGCGAGGTCGCGGCCCCGACCACGACCGAGACGGTGAACCTCGATGGCGCGCATCAGGTTTCGGTCTACGACCTGCTGTCCGGAACGGCACCGATCGCCACCTACGCGAGCACGAGTTCCGTCCAACTCCAGGTGACCGATCATCCGCTGATCGTTCAGGTCGGTGCGGCGACCTCGTCGAACTCGTCCTCGAGCAGCAGCGCCCCGACCGTGTCGACCACCCCGACCGTGTCGACCACCCCGACCGTGTCGACGACCCCTGCCGTCCCGACCACCCCCAACGTTTCAACCCCGACCGTCTCGACCACGCCGAGCGGCTCTGGCATGTCGTCGAGTTCCTCGACGGGCGGCTCGACTGCGACGACGGGCAGCACGCCGTCGTCGGGTTCGACGACGACGGGTAGCGGGCTCGACAAGCTCGTGCTGTCGATCAGCGAGGATGCCTATCAGGGAAACGCGCAATATGCTGTTTCGGTGGATGGCAAGCAGGTCACCGGAACACTGACGGCCGGAGCTGCGCACGCGGCGGGTGCAGATGATACGCTGACGATCTACGGTAACTGGGGCGCGGGCAGCCACGCCGTAGGCGTCAACTTCCTGAACGATGCCTACGCGGGCACGCCGAGTACGGATCGCAACCTTTATGTCGACGGTGCCACCTTCGACGGGGCGAGCGTGCATGCCGGCACGCTGGCGCTGTTATCGGGGGGCATGCAGTCGTTCAACTACACGGACGTCACCCCCGTCAGCGACGGCGGTCAGAACCAGTCGATCGGCAGCGGTAAAGATCAGCTCCAGCTCGCCATAGGCGAGGACGCCTATAAGGGAGATGCCCAGTACACGGTTTCGGTGGACGGCCATCAGGTCGGAGGAACGCTGACAGCCGGAGCTGCACAGGGGTCGAAGAAGTCCGACCTGCTCGACGTCTATGGAAACTGGGGTGCGGGAACGCATCAAGTCGCGGTGAATTTCCTCAACGATGCTTATGCGGGCACGCCCAGCACGGACCGCAATCTGTATGTGAACGGCATCACCTACGACGGTAGTGTAAACGCGACAAGCACGACGGCCCTCCTGTCGTCAGGTTCGCACAGCTTTTCCTTCCACTCCTAGAGCGCTTTCGCCTTCGGCGAATTCACTCCGACGTCGAAGCGTGAGCAGTCTGATCGGCTTGGAACCGCCAAGGCGCCTCGAAGAAGGCCGATCCTGCTGTGGAGCGCCGGTGCACCGCATCCGGTCCTGATGCCCGCCCGCCGGGGGCCATGATGCCGTAGGCCCTGCCGGCTTCACCGCGCATCTTCGCCCCACCCACGGCAGGGCACCATTGCCAGAGCGCCGCCCTGCCCGAAAGGGTGGGGCGGCGCTTGTCGCATTCAGCCGTCTTCGTTCCCGCCTAGTTCGTTCCGGCCGACATCCCCTTGCATGCTCGACCGCCCTGCCTCGGCGCGGCGACCGGGCCGAGCCTCGCCGAACCCGGAGTGGCGACTCGGAACGGTTCAACGGCGGATCAGACGCAGAGCGCTGGTGGCCGTCGAGACGGGCCTCCGGCTCCGGCTCGTGAGGAGCCCAACGTGCCCTCGGGGCAGCGGTTCCAAACCGATCGAAGCGGATGCGACGTCTCGGTCCGATGATCGACGAAGTCGTCGATGCTCGCCAGCCCAGTCGCGGAGCTTGGTTCTGCCACTCTGTCCCCCGCCTCGGCCGAAACCAACGCACTGCGAGCCACATTTCCCGCTTCGGTTCCGGTGGTCATCCGAATGGTCTTCGCCGCCATGGCTGATCCCGTTGCGGAACACGAGGCAAAGATGTTGAGGCAAGCATCAGGCTCCCGGGATTTTCGCTGGGGAAGGATGTGACCAACACAGACTGGTTCAGCAATGTATTCTGTTGTTGCAGATTTATCTCATGCGCCATTTAGAGAGTTGGGATCGGCCTGTAAGGCATCGATCCCGGTTGGCGGCGTGACGTGACAAGGATATGAATAGTTTGCCTCAACCGCGGTGCCTGTTGCATTGCAAGGCACGACAACAATGGTGGCTTTCGATGCAATTTAAACGTCTCATCCTGATGTCGGCGGCAACGATGACGGTTGCTGGCGCGCACGCCGCCGATCTTCCGGTCAGAAAAGCCGCTCCCGTCGACTATGTTCGGGTCTGCGACTGGACCGGCACAGGGTATTTCTACATTCCTGGCACCGATACCTGCTTGAAGATCGGTGGCCTGGTGCGCGTCGAAGGCGCCTTCATCAGTGCAGGCCGCATCTTCCGGCCCGATACCGGCTTGATCGTTGTGGGTCGGAACCAGGATCAGTCGGGCTTCTTCGCCCGCGGCCAGCTGACGACCGACGTCCGCACCCAGACCGCCTATGGCACGCTCCGAAGCTTCATCGCCATCCAGGCCGATCGTTACCAGGGCCTCTATCAGGGTGGCGGCCTCGCCGGCGGCGCCAACTCCTTCGCCAACCAGGGCGGCAACCTGACTTACCTGGACAAGGGCTTCATCCAGTTCGCCGGCATCACGGCCGGTCGCGTCCAGTCGTTCTTCGATTTCTATGCCGACAACTACAACTACGAAGGCATCGCCAACTCCGACTTGAGCAACGAAGTCTTCGCCTATACCTACAACGGCAACGGCGGCTTCTCGGCGACGTTCTCGGTCGAAGATCACAACGTCCGTAACGATGGTATCGGCTCGATCTCGGGCGGTCGGTTCGCGGTGGCCTCCGCCGCCCAGTACGGCGGTGAGACCGTCCCGGATCTCGTCGGCCAGCTCCGGGTCGACCAGGCCTGGGGCGCCGCGCAGCTGAGCGCTGCCTACCACCAGATCAACACCGTTGCAGGCGCCTTCGCTGGCACCAACGGTCAGGGCTTCGCCAAGAAGGACGACGACGGTTTCGCCGTGCAGGGCGGTATCCGGCTGAAGCTGCCGATGCTCGCTGCCGGTGACGATCTGTGGGTGCAGGGTGCCTACCAGAACGGTGCCTACCTCTACCAGGACTCGGTCGGCTACGCGAACTCGGGCTTCAACTCCCGCCTGCTCGGCGGCTTCCAGCATGTCGACCGCGATGCCATCGCGATCGGCGTTCCTGGCAGTGCCGGTGGCTACTCGCTCGAGAAGAGCAGCGGTTTCTCGGTCATGGCCGCCATCAACCACTACTTCACGCCCAACTTCCACGACGTGCTGTTCGCCTCCTATGAAGAGTCGAGCTACGGCCGCGCGAAGAACATCGACTGGACGCTCGGCGGCCTCGGCGACATGAGCCAGTATCGCGTCGGCAACCAGTTCCTTTGGGATCCCGTGAAGAACCTCGAGTTCGGCGTCGAGGTGTTCTACGCCCATCTCGACCAGACCCTCGCCCACAACCCCGGCCAGGCCGCCTCGGCCCTGCCGGTCGGCATCTCCAAGAACCCCGATGCCTTCGAGGCTCGCCTCCGTGTCGAGCGCGACTTCTGAGATCGGCCTCGCACAAACCGGGACTCGGCGGCTCGCCGCCGAGTCCCACCCCCGCCTTCGTGCAGCCGTCCTGACGTCTTCCCCGATAGACGAGAAGCGCGATGAGCTGGTTGTTGTTCGTCGACGAACCCAGCGATCGGCAGGTAAGTTCGCCGTATGGCGTGTTGACGGGCCTGGCGGTGGAGGATGTCCACGTCTGGTCGTTGTCGCAGCGATTGAAAGACGCCCAGCAACAGTTCTTCGGTCAGCAACTGATCGATCACGATGGGCGCTATGCCGAAGCTCGTGCGCTGCTCGGCCTCAAGGTCTATGAGAGCGCAGCCCTACATCCGCGCTCCGATGATCTGAGCTGTTCCTTGGCGAGCGGTTTCGGGCCGCAGGCGAGACTCACGAATTCGCAGGTCAGCGCCGCGCTGGCTCAGGCCAAGATCGCCTACTGCGACTGTGCCCTCTCCCTGGCGCGCGATTTCGGCGCTATCGCCTTCGCGATGTTTTTTCCCGCCGACGCCATACCGACCCGCTTCGAGGACCGGCTCCGCAAGGACTATGGGTTCCTGCTGGAGCGATACTACCATTTCCTGAAGAGCAGGGCCGGGACCTGTGCCGGGCTGATCGTGCTGCCGCGGCAACCGCGGGGACAGACCTACGTCGCATCCGGCGAGAT
Source organism: Lichenibacterium ramalinae (assembly GCF_004137085.1). Taxonomy (GTDB): domain Bacteria; phylum Pseudomonadota; class Alphaproteobacteria; order Rhizobiales; family Beijerinckiaceae; genus Lichenihabitans; species Lichenihabitans ramalinae. The sequence goes on along the minus strand of NZ_QYBC01000024.1, from coordinate 83,464 downwards.
CGTCGACTATTTCGCCAAGACCGCCAACGGGCGGGTCAGGTCGCGGCTGATCATCCCCAATCCTGTCTATGCCGACGGCCCGCTGGACATCGTCTCGCACCTGACGGAACTCGTTTCCTACGTGGCGAACTGGTCGATCCGCCTCCCCAACATGCACGCGCCCAGGCGGCCCGAGATGGGCCCCCTGACGGCTCGCTGCAGCAGCCTGCGTTTCGCCTACGCCGCCGACAACGGCAAGAAGGATTGGAGCTTCAAATACATCGACGACCTCCGGCCGGCGGCGCCCGTTGTCCCCGCCGGCGCTCCCCGGCAGGCTCACCTTTAGCACCTGCCGGCCGATCTCGGGAGGTTGCCGGGACGGGGCGCCGTCGTCACGCCGCGCCTCCCGTCACGACATCAGGAAGGCGAGCGTGGCTTCGACGCGATGCATGGCGCATCTCAGGCCGAGGAATATGACGGCCAGGATGCCGATGGTGCCGAGGGCCATGGCGACCAATGCGATCCGCTCGTCCGCGCTGAAGACGACCGGTGGCCCATCTCGGAGCGGATTCGTATCGGGACGGTCAGACATGGGACGGAATCCTGTTGCGGCTTCCTCGGCCTGCAGGATCGGCACCACCTTTTGCAACCGACAGGATCCTCGCCCCACGCCGCCGGGCGCGTCGGAGCCGCCGGCTCGGCCGAGGTGCGACGTCGCGGCTCTTCCGCTCGACAGGTCGCTGCCCTACCCAACGCCGTCACCGGGCGGGCCGGATCGCGTCACGCTGGTGCCGCCGCCGCTCGGCGCGAGTCAGCGAGGCGGTGCGCAGCCTCCCCGAGGTCCGGTTCCGGCATCTGTCGGCGGGACCGCACCGGCGGGGCAGGGCCGGGACGGAGGAGCCATGGCGGGAGATCCTTGGGCCGAGTGGTACGACGCCTACCGGCGGCAGCGCGACGGGCAGGCCGCCGCCGATGCCGCCCTGCAGGACGGGCTCCGGCGGCAGATCGGCTGGATGAGCTGGTTCATCGTGTGCTGGACGGGACTGGTCTGCGTCGCGACGGCGGTCGTGATCTGGGTCCTGCTGTTCTGAAACGGGACATCGCGGCCGGCCCCGGCCGGGGTCTCACGCCAACTCGACCGTCCCGACCTCGCCGGCATGCGAGGGTTTGCCGGTCGCCAGCGCCTTGAGGTAGCCGAAGGCGTAGACGACGGCGCTGGTCGGCGTGTCCCAATATTCGGCGCTCTCGGCCTCGACGCGGATCAGGACGACGTTGTCGTCCGACGGCCCGCCCGGGAACCAGGCTCGGTAGATCTCATTCCAGAGCGCCGTCACCTTGTCGCGGTCGGCCACGATCGTGCTGCGTCCCGCGATCGACACGAAGGTCTGTTGGCGCGGGTCGGCGAAGGCCACAAGGCAGCGCGGCTCGGCCGCGATTTCCTCCGCCTTGCGGGAGTCCCGCTTGGTGAAGAACCACAGGTCCCCGTCTCCCTCGACCTTGCGATACGCCATCGGGCGCGCGTGCAACGGGGCGCCGTCCGTGCCGCGGGTCGTGAAGAGCGCGTAGTCGATCGTGTCGATCAGGCCCAGGACCTTCTTGCGTCCGGCCTCGTTGGCGTCGTCGACCATGCCCGTTCCCTTCGGCGATCGCGTCCGGCCCCTGCCGCGACGGTCGCGCCGGGGCAACGCGGCCGCGATCGTCGGGTTCGGGCGCCGCGCTGGGGCCGAACCGCACAGGTGCGGGTTGCACCGGCGTGCGTCATGGCGTTGCCGGCACCCGCCGTTTCCCGAACGCGCGCCTGTCCGCGGCCTTCAGCGCTTGAGGCCGCAGATGGCGCGGCCGTCCGGTCCGGTGCGGGGGACGATGCCGCCCCAGGGCGTCACGATGTATTGGCAACCGGTGCCGCGGTCGGTCTCGACCAGAAGCCCGGCCGTTCCGGTCTCGGGATCGACCCGCGTCGTGAAGGCGCCGGTGACGGCCCCGCGCAGCACCAGCAGCAGTGCCGCCGCGATGCCGATCCAGACCAGGACGTAGACGAGGCGGGCCAGGCGTTGCGCATCGTTCATGGGTGACACATCCGTTGCCTCACCAGCCCCAGCTTCCCGGCCCGCCCTTGAAGGGGCCGACGACACGGCTCGTCACCCAGCCGCCGTAGAAGCCGCCGGGCTGCGGTTCGGCCCGCTCCTCGCCCACGAAACAGGCCTCCATCGCCCCGGCATAGAAAGCCACGTAATCTGCCAGTGGCGCGAAGCCGGGCAGGGGGGCGGGGTAGGTCCAGGCCGCGCGCTCCGCCCGTCGTCCGCCCGACGTCACGTCGAAATAGCGCGCCGGCCCTTTCCACTCGCAGACCGAGCCTTGCCCGGCCGGCACGAGCGCTCCCGCCACGATGTCGCCCGGCGGTAGGTAATAGGTGGGCGGGTGGCTGGTCTCCAGAACGCGCCAGGCCGCCACGCTGTCGGCCAGCACCAGGCCGCCAAACCGGATCCGGATCCGCTCGGCGACGCGTTCGAGCCGGGGCGGCCGGGGATAGTCCCACACGCTTTCCTGGTTCGGGCCCGGGGGGATCGGTTTCGGCGTCATGGCGGTCTCCTCGGCCGTCAGCGTATCAGGTCCGGGCCGCGGGCGGATGCGGCCGGCCGCCGCCCTGCCTCCCGACCTCGGCGGCCCGCCAACCGCCACTCCGCTCGACATCGGCGGCGCCCTGCGTCACTGGATCGGCCCATGACCCTGCCCGCACCCATCCCCCGTGCCCGCCTCGCCGCCGCGCTCATCGCCTTCGCCTTCGCCCTGGGGGCGGCCGCCCTCGGGGACGCCACCCTCGCCGGCGACGCCGGCCGCGCCCCGCCGTCCCTCGTGGTCATCGGGCGCTTCGTCACCGGCTTCGGCACGTCGGAATACATGTTCGCCTTCTCGGCGCTGATCGCCCTCGTGGCCATCGTCGCCATGGGCCGCGGCCACCGGACGTGGCACGGCGGCTCCCTGCGTCTCATCGCCGAGCGGGCCCTGTATTTCTTCGCCGTCGTCGCGGTGTCGGGCATCCTGGCCCAGGTCATCAAGCACATCGTCGGCCGGGCGCGCCCCGTGCTGCTCGCCGCCGACGGCGCCTACCACTTCGAGTTCTTCTCGATCCGCAATGCCCTGGCGAGTTTCCCCTCGGGCCACACCACCTCGGCCTTCGCGGCGGCCGTCGCGCTCGGCTACATGCGCCCGGACTGGCGGCGGTGGCTGCTGGCCGGCGCGGTCGCCATCGGCGTGTCGCGCGTCCTCGTCGGGGCGCATTACCCCAGCGACGTGGTGGGCGGCGCGACGCTGGGCAGCGTCGTGGCGCTCGCCATGGCCCGCAGCTTCGCGCTGCGCGGCATCGCCTTCACGGCGCGGGGCGGCCGCACCGTGATGAAGCCGCTGCGGCGCGGCGCCGACGGCGCCCCGGCCGATGCCGGCGACCTCAGCTGGCGGCCCGCAGCCGGGCGAAGCCGCCGTCGAGGTCGGCCTTGAGGTCCTCCGCGTCCTCGAGGCCGATCGACAGCCGCAGGGCGGGCCCGCCCGGCGCCCAGGCCGTCGCGGTGCGGTAGGGGCTGCAGTCGAAGGGGATGACCAGGCTCTCGTAGCCGCCCCAGGAGGCGCCGATGCCGAACAGCTCCAACCCGTCCACCATCGCCGCCACGGCGGCGCGGGGCACGGGTTTCAGGATGATGGAGAACAGGCCCGAGGAGCCCAGGAAGTCGCGCTTCCAGGTGGCGTGGCCCGGGTCGTCCGGAAGGCCCGGGTGGAGCACCCGCAGCACTTCGGGTCGGGCGTCGAGCCAGCGCGCCATGGCGAGCCCCTGGCGCTCCGCTTCGCGCAGCCGCAATTCCATCGTGCGAAGGCCGCGCAGCGCCAGGAACACGTCCTCGGGCCCGGCGCAGATGGCGAATTCGGTGAAGCAGCGGTTCAGCGCCGGCCAGTAGCGGGCATTGGCGCTGGTGAGGCCGAGCAGCAGGTCGGAATGCCCCGACAGGTATTTCGTCCCGGCCTCGATGGCGATGTCGACGCCCCGCGCATGCGGCGGAAAGAACAGCGGCGTCGCCCAGGTGTTGTCCATGATGACGCAGATGTCGCGCGGCCGCGCGGCGTCGGAGATGGCCGGGATGTCCTGCATCTCGAAGCTCTGCGACCCGGGTGCTTCTACCAGCACGGCACGGGTGTTGGGCCGGAACAGCTCGGCGATGCCGGCACCGAGCGCGGGATCGTAATAGGTCGTCTCGACGCCGAACCGCTTCAACGTGCCGTCGCAGAAGCGGCGCGTCGGGAAATAGGCCGAGTCGGTCACGAGGAGGTGGTCGCCCGCCCGGAGCACGGCGAGCAGCGCCACCGTGATGGCGGCGAGGCCCGAGGGCGTCAGCACGGTTCCGGCGGCGCCGGCGAGTTCCGACCAGGCCGAAGTCAGGGCATCGGTGGTCGGCGTGCCATGCGTCCCGTAGGTATAGCGGTTGCGGCCGCCCTGGTAATCGTCGATCGTGTCGGCCAGCACCGTCGAGCCGCGGTAGATCGGCGTGTTGACGAATCCGTGCTGTTCCTGCGGGTCGCGGCCCGCGTGCACGAGGCGGCTGCGCGACCGGAGGCCGGCGCGCGTTTGTGCGGAAAGTTTGCTCATCGGCTCCCGTCGTACTGCCGGCTCTGTGGTCAAGGTGGCGACCCGCGAGGCAGCTTCGGGCCATCAACATTCGTTCGGTCCCGTGAGCCTTGACCGCTCGCGAGAAAGCGTTGTGTGATGCCCAAGGACCAAGCATGTCTGGGCCGGGGCACGTGCCCCACCATGCCCGCAACCACCGGATCGGGGAAGAGATGAAACTGCGAAGCAAGGCTCTGGCGGGCCTCCTGGCGACTTGTGCCCTCGGCCTCATGGCCTCGGCCGCCGCTGCCGGCACGCTCGATACCGTGAAGGGCAAGGGCCAGCTCACCTGCGGCGCCAACACCGGCCTCGGCGGCTTCGGCATCCCGGACGACAAGGGCCAGTGGACCGGTCTCGACGTCGACGTCTGCCGCGCCATGGCCGCCGCCGTGCTGGGCGACGCCAAGAAGGTGAAGTTCGTCGGCCTCGACGCGAAGAACCGCTTCACGGCGCTGCAGTCCGGCGAGGTGGACGTGCTGTCGCGCAACACCACCGCGACCTCGTCGCGCGCCAGCACGCTCGGCATCATCTTCGGGCCGGTGACCTACTACGACGGCCAGGGCTTCCTCGTGAAGAAGAAGCTGAACGTGTCCTCCGCCAAGGACCTCAACGGCGCCTCCATCTGCGTGCAGCAGGGCACCACCACCGAGCTGAACCTCGCCGACTATTTCCGCTCCAACAACATGAAGTACGAGTCGGTCGCCTTCCAAAGCGAAGACGAGACGCTCAAGGCCTTCGAGTCGGGTCGCTGCGACGCCTTCACGACGGATGCGTCCGGCCTTTATGCCGAGCGCCTGCGCCTCGCCAACCCGGACGAGAACATCGTCCTGCCCGAGATCATCTCCAAGGAGCCGCTGGCCCCGTCGGTCCGGCAGGGCGACGACCAGTGGTACGACGTGATGACCTACACGGTCTACGCCATGCTGGACGCCGAAGAGCTCGGCGTGACGTCGAAGAACGTCGACGACATGAAGAAGTCCGACAACCCCAACATCCGCCGCCTGCTCGGCGTCGAGGGCGACCAGGGCAAGGGCTTCGGCCTCACCAACGACTGGGCCTACAACATCATCAAGCAGGTCGGTAACTACGGGGAAGTCTTCGACCGCAACGTCGGCGAAGGCTCGCCGCTGAAGATCAAGCGGGGCGTGAACGCCCTGTGGAACAAGGGCGGCATCCAATACGGCATGCCGATCCGCTGATGCTGGAGCGGTATCGGCTGTCTCGGAAACGCCTCGGCGCGTCCGGGCCGACGGTACTGCTCTCGCTTCAAAACCGGAGCGCTGTCGCCGAAGGCGAAAGCGCTCCAGGCGGGCATGGCCTGCGGATTGCACGGTCCGGCCCGCCCGAGCGGGCGGCGGAGTGGACGAAGCGAGGGGCTGACCACAGATGACGGTGCAGACGGCGGGACACGACGCGCCGAAGGCTGGATTCAGCCTCTATGATCCCAGATTGCGCGGGATCGTCTATCAGGTCCTTCTGCTGGCCGCCCTGGTCGCCCTGGTGTGGACGGCGTCGAGCTACGCCGTCGCCAACATGGCGCGGCTCGGCATCCCGCTGAACTTCGACTTCTGGAACCAGACCGCCGGCTTCGAGATCAACCAGACGCTGGTCTCGTATTCGGCGCTGTCGACCTACGGTCAGGCCTTCTGGGTCGGGCTCTACAACACGCTGCTGGTCGGCGCCTTCGGCATCGTCTTCGCCACGATCATCGGCTTCGTGGTCGCGGTGCTGCGCCTGTCCCCGAACTGGATCGTGTCCAAGCTCGCCACGGTCTACGTCGAGTTGTTCCGCAACATCCCCCTACTGCTGCAACTCGTGTTCTGGTACACGGTGGTGCTGAAGTCGCTGCCGCAACCGCGCCAGTCGGTGTCGGTGTTCGGCGCCGTGTTCCTCAACACGCGGGGCCTCGTCGTCCCCAATGCCGTCTTCCACGACAACGCCGCCGTGGTGGGTTGGGCGCTGGTCGCCGGCGTCGTCCTCACCATCGCGTTCTCGGTCTATGGCCGGCGTCGCCAGGCCGCCACGGGCCAGCAATCGCCGGTGCTCTGGGTCAGCCTCGGTCTCTTGCTCGGCCTGCCGGTCCTGGCCTATCTGCTGGCCGGCATGCCGATCGGCCTCGAGATGCCGGTGCTCCGCGGCTTCAACTTCTCCGGCGGGCGGCAGATCTTCCCCGAATTGGCGGCCCTGCTGCTCGGCCTGTCGATCTACACCGGCGCCTTCATCTCGGAGATCGTGCGCGCCGGCATCATGGCGGTCGGCCGCGGCCAGCACGAGGCCGCGTCGGCGCTGGGTATCCGCTCCAACGTCACCATGCGCCGCGTCGTCATCCCGCAGGCCATGCGGGTGATCGTTCCGCCGCTGACCAACCAATACCTCAACCTCGTCAAGAACTCGTCCCTGGCGGTGTTCATCGGCTATCCGGACCTCGTCCAGGTCTTCGCCGGGACCGTGCTGAACCAGACCGGCGCGGCGATCCAATGCATGGCGCTGACGGGTTTCGTGTACCTGGCGATCTCGCTCGTGCTGTCGACCGTCATGAACGTCTACAACAAGCGCGTCGCGCTCGTGGAAAGGTGACGCCGTGAGCGACGCGACCTACGCGAACCAGACCGCCTATCTCCGCACCACGCCGGCCCCGGCCGAGCCGCCGCCGGCCCTCGCCCAGGGCCCGGTGGCCTGGGCGCGCCAGAACCTCTTCTCCGGCCCCGTCTCCGCCCTCCTGACGCTGGCGTCGATCGCCTTCCTGGTGTGGGTGATCCCGGGCCTCGTGCGGTTCCTGATCACCGACGCGGTCTGGCACGCCGACAGCGGCGAGGTCTGCCGCGCCAACCAGGGCGGGGCCTGCTGGCCCTTCATCTGGGCCAAGGCATCGTTCTTCTGGTACGGGCCCTATCCGGAAAGCCAGCACTGGCGCGTCGACCTCGTCGAGGTCGTGGGCGCCGCGCTCATCGTGTGGCTGCTGTGGCAGGGCGCGCCGAAGCGCAACGTCGCGGCGCTGCTGTTCTTCGTCGCCTTCCCGATCCTGTCCTTCGTCCTGCTGCGCGGGTCCGACTGGCTCGGCCTCCCGGTCGTCACGACGGACCTGTGGGGCGGCGTCCTCGTCACGCTGCTGGTGTCGCTCGTCGGCATCGTGTTCTCGCTCCCGCTCGGCGTGTTGCTGGCGCTCGGCCGCAGGTCGAAGCTGCCGATCGTGAACGCGATCTGCACGGGTTTCATCGAGATCGTGCGCGGCGTTCCCTTCATCATCGTGTTGTTCATGGCGAACTTCATGCTGCCGCTGTTCCTGCCCGAAGGCTGGACGCCGGACCGCCTGCTGCGGCCGCTGGTCGGCACGGCGCTCTTCGCCGCCGCCTACATGGCGGAAGTGGTGCGCGGCGGCATGCAGGCCATGCCCAAGGGACAGTACGAGGGCGCGGCGTCGGTGGGGCTCGGCTATTGGCAGACCATGCGGCTCATCATCCTGCCGCAGGCGCTGGCGCTGGTGATCCCCGGCATCGTGTCGAACTTCATCAGCCTGTTCAAGGACACCACCCTCGTCGCCATCGTGGGCATCTTCGACTTCCTGCGCACGATCGAGACGGCCTACAACGACCCGAACTGGACCTCTCCCACCACGTCGGCGACCGGCCTGATCACGGCCGCGGCGTTCTACTGGGTCTTCTGCTTCGGTATGTCGCGCTATTCGCAGGGCGTGGAGCGCCGTCTCCGCGCCGGCCGCCGCCATTGATGAAACCCGACGGGACCTTGACCATGAGCGCCGTTGCAGCCTCCCCCGCCGCCCGCACCGGCAGCGACTACGCCGTCGAACTGGCCGGCGTCCACAAATGGTACGGGGCGTTCCACGTCCTGCGGGACGTCAACCTCCGGGTCCGCAAGGGCGAGAAGATCGTCATCTGCGGCCCGTCGGGCTCCGGCAAGTCCACCATGATCCGCTGCATCAACCGGCTGGAGGAGCACCAGAAGGGCAACATCGTAGTCAACGGCACCGAACTGACCAACGACCTGCGCCGCATCGACGAGGTGCGGCGCGAGGTCGGCATGTGCTTCCAGCACTTCAACCTGTTCCCGCACCTGACCATCCTCGAGAACTGCACGCTGGCGCCGATCTGGGTCCGCAAGATGCCCAAGAAGGACGCCGAAGAGATCGCCATGAAGTATCTCACGCGCGTGCGCATCCCCGAGCAGGCCAACAAATACCCCGGCCAGCTGTCGGGCGGGCAGCAGCAGCGCGTCGCCATCGCGCGTTCGCTGTGCATGAACCCCAAGATCATGCTGTTCGACGAGCCGACCTCGGCGCTCGACCCCGAGATGGTCAAGGAGGTCCTCGACACCATGGTGTCGCTCGCCAACGAGGGCATGACGATGCTCTGCGTCACCCACGAGATGGGCTTCGCCCGCCAGGTCGCCGACCGCGTGGTCTTCATGGACGCCGGCGAGATCGTCGAGATGAACACGCCCGACCAGTTCTTCTCCAACCCCCGGCACGAGCGCACCCGGCTGTTCCTCGGCCAGATCCTGCACTGAAGCGGGAACCCCCGGGTCGCCTCGGGCGCCCGCGGGCGCCGGGGTGGAACCGGGCCGCAGGGGGCGACATAAACACCGTGCGGCCGGGCTTCGGGCCGGAGTCCGAGTGCGGTGCGCGGTGCCTTGACCCATTTCGCCATCCTGACGCCGCCCTATGCGGGTCACCTCAACCCGATGCTGGCCCTGGCGCGCACCCTCGTCGACCGCGGGCACCGCGTCACCTTCGTGGCCCAGGCCGATGTCGGCCCCAAGGTGGAGCGGCCCGGGATCGGCTTCGCGGCCGTCGGCGCCCGCAGCCATCCGCCCGGCCGGCTCGCCCGCATGACGGCGCGGCTCGGCGGCACCACGGGCCTCTTCGGCATCGGCGGCGTCATCCGCGACATGGCGGACACGACCGACATGCTGTGCGTCGAGGTGCCGGGCGTGCTGCGACAGATCCACGCCGGGGCCGTGATCGCCGACCAGACGGAGCCGGCCGGCGGCCTCGTGGCCCGCCATGTCGGCCTGCCGCTCGTGTCTGTCGCCAATGCCCTGCTGATCGACCGCGAACCCACCATCCCGCCTGCCTTCGTGGGCTGGCGTTACGATCCCTCGCCGCGGGGTGTGAAGCGCAACCTCGGCGGCCACCGCGTGGCCGATTGGATGATGCGGCCGCTGCTCGAAACCATCGACCGCCGGGCCCGCGCCTGGAGCCTGCCGGGGATCGAGACGCTGGAGGATTGCCTGTCGCCGACGCTGGAGATCAGCCAAAGCGTGGCGGGCTTCGACTTTCCCCGGGTCGCCCCGCCGGCCGCCCTGCAGCATTGCGGGCCGCTGCGCCTGCCGGAGTCCCGGAGCTGGGAGCCGCGGCCCGGCGGTCCCAATGTGTTCTGCTCGCTCGGCACCCTGCAGGGGGCCCGCGCCGCGATCTTCGAGGCTGTCGCGGCGGCCTGCGCCCGGCTCGGCCTGCCGCTCACCATCGCGCATGGCGGCAGGCTCGACGAGGCGCGCCGTGCCGGCCTGCCGGGGGCGCCGCGCGTCGAGGCCTTCGTGCCGCAGCGGGCCGTGCTGCGCACCGTCGCGGCGGTGGTGACCCACGGCGGCCTCAACACGGTCCTGGACGCGCTGGCGGCCGGCGTGCCGCTCGTCGTGGTGCCGCTGGCCTTCGAGCAGGGCGCCATCGCGGCGCGGGTCGAGCGCAGCGGGGCCGGGATCGTCATACCGCGGCGGCGCTTCACGGCATCGGCCCTGGCCGAGGCGCTGGCCGCGCTGCTGGAGCGGCCGTCCTACCGCGCCCGTGCCGAAGCGCTGCGCGACGAGATCGCGGCCGCCGGCGGCGTCGCCCGGGCCGCCGACCTCGTCGAGCGCGCCACGCGCCCCCGGCGGTGAGGTCGCCCGCGCGGCGCCGCTATTCCGCGGCGTCCTCGAACTGCGTCGTCAGCGCCAGCCACTCGTCCTCGGCGGTCTCGAGCGCGCGCTGCAGGTCCTTGCGCTGCTGGGCCAGCTGGGCCGCCTTGTTCTTGTCGCGCGAATAGGCGTTGGGGTCGACCAGGGCGGCGTCGATGCGGGTGACGAGGTCGGTCAGCTTGCGGATCTTCTCGTCGAGCGCCGCGATCTGCTTCTTCGCCTGATGCAGGGCCTTGCCGGGCGAGGGCGTGCGCTCGGCGGGCGGGGCCTTCTCGGCCTTGGCGGGCTTGCGGCCCGGCGGGCCGCCGCCGGCGCGGCTCAGCACCAGCGACTTGTAGTCGTCCATGTCGCCGTCGAAGGCCTTCACCGAGCCGCCGTCCACGAGCCACAGCCGGTCCGCGCAGGCGTCGATCAGGTAGCGATCATGCGCGATGATGATGATGGCGCCCTCGTAGGCGTTGATGGCCTCGATCAGCGCCGCGCGGCTGTCGATGTCGAGGTGGTTGGTGGGCTCGTCGAGGATCAGCAGGTGCGGGCCGTCGAAGGCCGCGAGGCCCATCATCAGCCGCGCCTTCTCGCCGCCCGACAGCTGCGCCACCGCGGTGTCGGCCTTGGTGGCGGGGAAGCCGAGCTGGGCGCATTTTCCCCGGATGCGGCTTTCGGTGCCGTCCTTCATCCGTTCCGCCACGGCGGCATAGGGCGTCAGGCCCTCGCCGAGCTCGTCCACCTGGTGCTGGGCGAAGAAGCCCACCGTCATCTTGGAGGACTTGCGCAGCGCGCCGGCCAGCACCGGCATGCGGCCCGCCACCAGCTTGGCGAAGGTGGATTTGCCGTTGCCGTTGGAGCCGAGCAGGCCGATGCGGTCGTCGTTGGAGATGTTGAGGCTGAGCCGCGTCAGCACGGGCCTGTCGTCGTAGCCCGTCGAGGCGCCGTCCATGGCAACGATGGGTGGGCTCAGCGCCCGCTGCGGCGAGGGCAGGTGGAAGGGCATCACCTGGCTGTCGACGATGGCCGAGATGGGCTTCATGCGCTCCAGCATCTTGAGGCGCGACTGCGCCTGGCTGGCCTTGGTGGCGCTGGCCCGGAACCGGTCGACGAAGCTCTGCAGATGCTTGCGCTGCTCCTCCTGCTTCTTGATGTGCTTCTGCGCGATGGCCTGCTGCTCGCGGCGCTGCGTCTCGAAGCTCTCGTAATTGCCCCGCCACAGCGTCAGCTTGGCCTGGTCGAGGTGCAGGATGTGGTCGCAGACGGCGTCGAGCAGGTCGCGGTCGTGGCTGATGATCAGCACCGTCGCCGGATAGGTGGCGAGGTAGTCGATCAGCCAGAGAGTCCCTTCCATGTCGAGGTAATTGGTGGGCTCGTCGAGCAGCAGCAGGTCGGGCTGGGTGAAGAGCACGGCGGCCAGGGCGACGCGCATCCGCCAGCCGCCGGAGAACTCCGACAGGGCCCGGTTCTGCGCCGCCTCGTCGAAGCCGAGGCCCTGGAGGATGGTGGCGGCCCGCGAGGGCGCCGCATGGGCGTCGATGTCGACGAGCCGGGTGTGGATCTCGGCGATGCGGTTGGGGTCGGCGGCGGTCTCGGCCTCCGTCAGCAGGGCGGCGCGCTCCTTGTCGGCCTCGAGCACGAAGTCGATCAGCGTCGTCGGGCCGCCCGGCGCTTCCTGCTCGACCTGGCCGAGCCGCATGCGGGCGGGGATCTGCAGCGTGCCCGATTCGGGATGGAGGTCGCCCGCCACCATGCGGAACAGCGTCGTCTTGCCCGTGCCGTTGCGGCCGACGAAGCCCGTCCGGGCGCCGGTCGGGATCGCCGCCGAAGCCTGGTCGAACAGCATGCGCGGCCCGAGCCGGTACGTGAGGTCGGAGATGTGGAGCATGCTGCCCTTGTGGCGCGACGGGTCCGGCGAGGCAAGGTCTATGCCGCCACCGTGGCACCGGCGTGACCTTGTCGGGCCGGGGGCGCGCCGCTATGAGGGGCGCGTCCGGGCCCCGGCCCGCCTTTCAGCCCACAGTGAGCCCGTGTCATGGCCGTCGAGCATACCTTCTCCATCCTGAAGCCGGACGTGACGCGCCGCAACCTCACGGGCGCGGTCAATGCCTTGATCGAGAAGTCCGGCCTGCGCATCGTGGCGCAGAAGCGCATCAAGATGAGCCGGCCCCAGGCCGAGGAGTTCTACGGCGTCCACAAGGAGCGCCCCTTCTTCGGCGAACTCGTCGAGATGATGACCTCGGCCCCCGTGGTGGTGCAGGTCCTCGAGGGCGAGAACGCCATCGCCAAGTACCGCGAAGTGATGGGCGCCACCAACCCCGAGAAGGCCGACGAGGGCACGATTCGCAAGACCTTCGCGCTGTCGATGGGCGAGAACTCCGCCCACGGCTCGGACGCGCCCGAGACCGCCAAGCAGGAGATCGCGCAGTTCTTCAAGCCGGACGAAATCGTCGGCTGACGCGACCCGCGGACCCCCTCCCGCCCGGCGGCAGGGGGTTCAGGCGTCCGGCACCGCCAGGGCGACGTCGGCGCTCGTCCGCGCTTCCGACACGGTTCGCCCCGCTTCGAGCCGCACGCGGCCCGAGGCCACCAGTTGCAGCGCCCGTGGATAGATGACGTGCTCCTGCCGGAGCACGCGCGCCGCGAGGCTGTCGGGGGTGTCGTCCTCCAGCACCGGCACGGCGGCCTGGGCGATGATGGGCCCGGCATCGAGCTCCGGCACCACGAAATGCACGCTGGCGCCGTGGATCTTCACGCCGGCGTCGAGCGCCCGCGCATGGGTGTCGAGCCCCTTGAAGGACGGCAGCAGCGCCGGGTGGATGCTGATCATGCGGCCGAGCCAGCGCTCGCAGAACCACGGGCTGACGACCCGCATGAAGCCCGCCAGGCAGACGAGGTCGACGTTCCGCGCCCGCAACTCGGCATCCACGGCCCGGTCGAAGTCTTCCCGACCCGGATAGGCGCGGTGGCTCAGCGCCGCCGCCTCGATGCCGGCCGCCCGGGCCGTGTCGAGCCCGGCCGCATCCGTCCGGTTGGCGAAGACCAGCACGATTTCGGCCGGAAAGGCGGGAGCCGCGGCGGCGGCCAGCAGGGCCGCCATGTTGGAGCCGCGGCCCGAGATCAGGATCGCGGTCCGGCGCCGGGGCTCCGTCACAGCACGAGGTCCCGCCGAATGGCGACGCGCTCGCCCCCGTCCGCGGCCGCCACGACGGCACCGATGCGGACCGCCGGCTCGCCGAGGTCGGCGAAGATGGCCTCGACGGCGGCGACCGCCTCGCCCGCCACCACGACCGCCATGCCGATCCCGCAGTTGAAGGTGCGGGCCATCTCGGCCGGCGCGATGCCGCCCTCCGCGGCGAGCCATTTGAACACCGGCAGCACCGCCACGGCGTCGAGGTCGAGCACGCAGCCGAGCCCGTCGGGCAGCACCCGGGGCAGGTTGTCGACGAAGCCCCCGCCCGTGATGTGGGCCAGGGCCCGGATGGCGTCGCTGCGCCTGAGCGCCGCCAGCAACGTCCGGACGTAGATGCGCGTCGGCACCAGCAGCGCTTCGGCGAGGCTGATGCCGGGCGCGAAGGGGCAGGGGGCGCCCCAGCCGAGGCCCGTGCGGGTCACGACCTTGCGGACCAGCGAGAACCCGTTCGAATGCAGCCCCGAAGAGGCGAGGCCCAGGATGACGTCGCCCTCGGCCACGCCGCGCGGCAGCAGCGTGCCGCGCTCGGCGGCGCCGACCGAGAAGCCCGCGAGGTCGTAGGCCTTGCCCGCGTAGATGCCGGGCATCTCCGCCGTCTCGCCGCCGATCAGCGCGCAGCCCGCCTGCCGGCAGCCCTCGGCGATGCCCGCCACGACGCCGGCGGCGACCTCGGGGTCGAGCTGGCCGGTGGCGTAATAGTCGAGAAAGAACAGCGGCTCGGCGCCCTGCACGACGAGGTCGTTGACGCACATGGCCACGAGGTCGATGCCGACCGTGTCGTTGCGTCCGCTCTCGTAGGCGATCTTCACCTTGGTGCCGACGCCGTCGTTGGCCGCCACCAGGATCGGGTCCTTGAAGCCGGCCGCCTTGAGGTCGAACAGCCCGCCGAAGCCGCCGATCTCGGCGTCGGCGCCGGGGCGGCGCGTCGAGCGGACGGACTCCTTGATGAGGTCGACGGTGCGGTTCCCGGCGTCGATGTCGACGCCGGCATCGGCATAGGTCAGTCCGTTGGTGGGATGCGCCATGGCTCCGGCCGGGTTCGGGGATCTGTCGGGTTGATTTAAGCGATCTCGGGCCGGCGAGTCGACCAGCAGCGTGGCGCCGCCGGGAGCCCCGTCCCGGCCGTCCCCGATCTCGTCTTCCGCGCCGTCCTGCCCTATGGTGGTCCGCCGGAGCGGGGCAGCCCGGCTCCGGTCGCGTGTTCAAGAGGATGATCGGGCCATGAGCCTCCAGCGCCAGATCCTGATCTGGATCGCCGTGCTCGCCCTCGCGGTCTACGCGCTCGTCGCGCTGTCGGGCGTGCTGATGCCCTTCGCCGCCGGCATCGCCATCGCCTACCTGTTGGATCCGCTGGCCTGCAAGCTGGAGCGGCTGGGGCTCAACCGGCTCGGCGCCTCGGCCCTCATCCTGGCCCTCTTCGTCGCCGCAATCCTGCTGATCCTCGTGGTGCTGGTGCCGGTGCTGACGCGCCAGCTCACCGCCTTCGTGCTGAGCCTGCCCGGCATCGCGGCCCGCCTCCAGGACCTCGTGATCCTCGAAGGCGGCAAGCTCGTCGAGCATTACGGCGGCGAAACGCTGCGCAAGCTCGGCATCGACGCGCCGCTGACGCCGGCCGACATGCAGAGTTCCATCGGCTCGGTGGTGGGCCAGGCCATCAACTACATCATCGGTTTCCTGAACTCGCTGTGGTCGGGCAGCCGCGCGCTGTTTGGCCTGTTCTCGATCCTCGTCGTCACCCCGGTGGTGGCCTTCTACATCCTGCTCGACTGGCGCCGCATGACCGGCGCCATCGACAGCTGGGTGCCGGCCCGCCACCGGGCGGCCGTGCGCGCCATCGCGCGCGACATCGACCGGGCGCTCGCCGGCTTCGTGCGCGGCCAGTCGGTCGTGTCGCTGATCCTCGGCAGCTGGTACGCCGTGGGCTTGACGATGGCGGGGCTGAACTTCGGCTTCCTCATCGGCATCACGGGCGGCTTCCTGTCCTTCGTGCCGTTCCTGGGCTCCCTCGCCGTGCTCATCGTGTCGACGTCCGTCGCCGTGGTGCAGGGTTGGCCGGAATGGCGCCTGATCCTGGTCACGCTGGCCGTGGTGCTGTCGGGCCAGTTCCTCGAGGGCAACGTGCTGTCGCCCTATCTCGTCGGCCATTCCATCGGGCTGCACCCGGTGTGGCTCATGCTCGCCCTGGTCATCTGCTCGACGCTGTTCGGCTTCCCGGGGCTGCTCATCGCGGTGCCGCTCGCGGCCGCGCTCGGCGTGCTGGCGCGCTTCGCCCTGCGCAGCTACCTGGCGAGCCCGGTCTACACCGGCGAGCCCGCGGCCGGGCGCGCCACCGTCACGTTCGAGCCGCGGATCGTCGAGGCGGGCCGCGATTGAGCCAGCTGCCGCTGCCCTTCGGCCACGCGCCGCGCTTCGGCCTCGACGACTTCATGCCGTCCGATTCGAACGCCCCCGCGCTGGCGGCGGTGTCGCGCTGGCCCGACTGGCCGGACCGCGTGCTGCTGCTGGTGGGGCCGGAAGGGTCGGGCAAGAGCCACCTCGCCCGCATCTGGGCCGCGCGGGCCGGGGCCGTCCTGCTGTCGGCCGAGGCTTTCGGCGGGGACATCGACGGCCTCGCCCGCGGCAATGCCGTGATCGAGGACGCGGACCGGGCCGCCGTCCCCGAGGCGGCCCTGTTCCACTACCTGAACCTCGTGCGCGAGCGCGGCCTGTCGCTCCTGCTCACCGCCCGCCAGCTGCCCGGCGCCTGGGCGCTGGCAACGCCCGACCTCGTGTCGCGGCTGCGCCTCGCGCCCGCCGTCGCCATCGCGCCCCCGGACGATGCCCTGATGCGGGCCGTGCTGGTGAAGCTGTTCGCCGACCGCCAGCTCGCCGTCGACGCGAGCCTCGTCGACTACCTGGCATTGCGGCTCGACCGCTCGCTCGACGCGGCGAGCCGCGCCGTCGCCGCCCTCGACCGCGCCAGCCTCGACGCCAGCCGCCGCATCACCCGCCAGCTCGCCGCGGGTCTCTTCGGCGAACGCCGCCTTGACGGGGAGTGAGCCCCTGTCATCGTCCCGACACAGCCGAGGACGACAGAGTCGCGGGTCGCGGCAGGAGTTCGGAACCATGTCCCTGATCGAGGAAACCCCGGCCCCGCCGCGCGCCCAAGAGGCTCCCGCCCCGCGACCGCCCCTCCTCGACCAGCCCGGCCGTTTCATCAACCGAGAGCTGTCCTGGCTGGAGTTCAATCGGCGCGTCCTCGAAGAGGCGTCGAACCGCAACCACCCGCTGCTGGAGCGGCTGCGCTTCCTGTCCATCTCGGCCAACAACCTCGACGAGTTCTTCATGGTCCGGGTCGCCGGCCTCTACGGCCAGGTGCGCTCGGGCGTGACGACCGTGTCGCAGGACGGTCTCTCGCCGGCCGAGCAGATGCTGCGCATCGGCGAGCGGGCCAAGGCGCTGGTCGGCGAACAGCAGCGCCGCACCCAGGCGCTGCGCCAGGAACTCGCCGCCGAGGGCATCCACATCGTCGATCCGTTCGACCTGTCGAAGCCGGAGCGCGAATGGCTCCAGGACTATTTCCTGCAGCACATCTTTCCCGTGCTGACGCCGCTCGCCGTCGACCCCGCCCATCCCTTCCCGTTCATCCCGAACCTCGGCTTCACGCTGGCGCTGGACCTGAAGCGCAAGTCCGACGCCCGGGAACTCCACGCCCTCGTGCGCCTCCCCGCCAAGGGCGAGCGCTTCGTCCGCGTGCCCGATGGCCTGACGGGCGGCGCCGCGCATTTCGTGACGCTGGAAACGCTCGTCGCCATGCACATCCCGCGGCTCTTCCCGGGCTACGAGGTACACGGGCAGGGCGTGTTCCGCGTGATCCGCGATTCGGACCTCGAGGTCGAGGAAGAGGCCGAAGACCTCATGCTGTTCTTCGAGAGCGCCCTGAAGCGCCGCCGCCGCGGCTCGGTTATCCGCCTCGAGATCGACGCCGGCATGCCCGAGAAGCTGCGGCTGCTCATCGCCGACGAGCTCGACACCGCCACGGACCAGAGCTTCACCATCGACGGGTTGCTGGCCCTGAACGACCTGTCGGAGCTCGTCGGCATCGACCGGCCCGACCTCAAGTTCAAGCCCTACAACGCCCGCTTCCCCGAACGCGTGCGCGACAATTCCGGCGATTGCTTCGCGGCGATCCGTCAGAAGGACCTCGTCGTCCACCATCCCTACGAGTCGTTCGACGTGGTGGTGCAGTTCATCACCCAGGCGGCGCACGACCCCAACGTCATCGCCATCAAACAGACGCTCTACCGCACCTCGAAGGACAGCCCCATCGTCCGGGCGCTGATCGAGGCGGCGGAAGCCGGCAAGTCCGTGACGGCGCTGGTCGAGCTGAAGGCGCGGTTCGACGAGGAGGCCAACATCCGCTGGGCGCGGGACCTCGAGCGCGCCGGCGTGCAGGTCGTCTTCGGCTTCATCGAGCTGAAGACGCATGCCAAGCTGTCCATGGTGGTGCGGCGCGAGGCCGGCAACCTCGTCACCTACTGCCACGTCGGCACCGGCAACTACCACCCGCAGACGGCGCGGATCTACACCGACATCTCCTTCTTCACGGCGGACCCGATCATCGCCCGGGACGTGTCGCGCATCTTCAACTTCATCACCGGCTATGCCGAACCGGCGGGCCTCGAGCGCATGGCGGTGTCACCCCTCACCCTGAAGGCGCGGCTGCTCCAGCACATCGCCGAGGAGATCGCCTTCGCCGAAGCCGGCAAGCCCGCGGCCTTCTGGGGCAAGTGCAACTCGCTGGTGGATGCCGAGATCATCGACGCGCTCTACGCGGCGAGCCGCGCCGGCGTGCAGGTGACCCTGGTGGTGCGCGGCATCTGCTGCCTGCGGCCCGGCGTGCCGGGCCTGTCCGACAACATCCAGGTGAAATCCATCATCGGGCGCTTCCTCGAACACGCCCGCGTCTACGCCTTCGGCGGCGGCTACGGCCTGCCCCACAACAAGGCCCGGGTCTACATCTCCTCCGCCGACCTCATGTCGCGCAACCTCGACCGGCGCGTCGAAGCCCTGCTGCCCATCACCAATCCGACTGTGCATGACCAGGTGCTGAACCAGATCATGATCGCCAACCTCATCGACAACCAGCAGAGCTACCGTGTACTGCCCGACGGCGGCAGCGAGCGCATGGCCCCGGCGGACGGGGAAGAGCCGTTCAATGCCCACAATTACTTCATGACGAACCCGAGTCTCTCAGGACGTGGCAAATCCCTACGCGAATCCAGCCCCAAGACACTTCTCCGACGGCTCGAATCCCGGCGTTGAGGCTGGTCGGAGGGCCGTCGTGACGCCCGACCGAAACGAAGCGGGACGGCCGGTCGCCATCGTCGACATCGGCTCCAACTCCGTCCGGCTGGTCGCCTACGAGCGCCTGTCGCGCGCCCCGACGCCGATCTTCAACGAGAAAGTGCTCTGCGGGCTCGGCAAGGGCGTCGCCACCACGGGGATGCTCGGAACCGAGGCGATGGACCGCGCGCTGTCGGCGCTGCGCGCCTTCAGGGTCCTGTGCCGCAACCTCGGGGTCGCCGACGTCCACGTCCTCGCCACCGCGGCGGCGCGGGACGCCCGCAACGGTCCCGCCTTCCTCGACGCCGCCGCCGCCGCCGTGGGCGCCGACATCGAGCTGATCGGCGGCACCCGCGAGGCCGAACTGTCGGCGCTCGGCGTGTCCTCCGGCTTTCACGAGGCCGACGGTGTCGTGGGCGACATGGGCGGCGGTTCCCTCGAACTCATCGACATGCGGCGCAGCGCCCTCGGCCGCGGCGTGTCGCTGCCGCTCGGCGGCCTCGCTCTGCTCGATGCCAGCAAGGGCTCGCCCAAGCGGGCCGGGCGGATCGCGCGCGACCACCTCGGGCGAGCCACCGCCCTGAAGGCGCTGGAGGGCCGCACCTTCTTCGCCGTCGGCGGCACCTGGCGGGCGCTCGCCAAGCTGCACATGAAGAGCCGGGGGTACCCCCTCACCGTCATGCACGGCTACAGCATGCCGGCGGCGGATGCGCTGGGGCTGGGCGCCCTGGTGGAGCGCGCCGACGCCGAGGACCCCGGCGCCATCGCGGCCGTGGCGTCGGCGCGCCGCCCGCTTCTCGCCTACGGCGCCGCGGTGCTCGAGGAGGTCATAAGGCTCGGCCGCCCGCGCGAGATCGTGATCTCCGCCATGGGGGTGCGGGAAGGCCTGCTGTTCGAGCGCCTGGCGGCCGAGCAGCGCCGGGACGACCCGCTCGTCGCGGCGGCGCGGGAGATCAACGCGCAGGGATCCCGCAGTGCCGACCATGGGCCCGACCTCTGCGCCTGGACGGACGTGCTCTACGCGGCGGCCGGCCTGGCGGAAAGCGTCGCCGAGACGCGGTTGCGCCATGTCGCCTGCCTGATGGCCGACATCGCCTGGCGGGCGCATCCCGATTCCCGCGGCGACCACGCGCTGAACGCCGTCGCCAACGGCACCTTCGCGGGGGTGGACCACCCCGGGCGGGCCTTTCTGGCGCTGGCCGTCGCTTATCGCCACGGGGGCGGCGACGGCGACGCGCAAACCGGCCTGCGGGCCCTGCTGACGCCCCAGGCCCTCGAACGGGCGCGGCTGCTCGGCGCCGCGATGCGCGTCGCCTACCTGATCTCGGCCGCCATGGGCGGCGTGCTGCCCCGGACGGCTCTGCGCTGCACCAAGGCGCGCCTCACGCTGGCCTTGCCGCCCGACCTCGCCGACCTCGCCAGCGAGCGCTGCCTGGCGCGCCTGAAGCAGCTCGCCAAGCTCCTCGGCCGCGAAGCCGACGTGAAGGTGGAGTGACGGACGGGACGATCCGCCGCCGGACGACCTGCCCGGCGCCGGGCAGGTCGTGATCCTCCGGCCGCAGCCGCGGGAACGGCCGCGTCAGGCTGCCGGCGGTTCGCCGTCCTGCCATTCGAGGGCGATGACCTTGCCGTTCTCGACCGTGAGGGCGAGGCGGCTGTGCTTGAGGTCCAGCGCCTTGCTGCCGAACATCGCGCGCCGCCAGCCCTCGAGGGCCGGGACCTCGGCGGTGTCGCTGGCCGCGATGGCTTCGAGGTCGTCGACGCTGGCGATCAGCTTGGCGGCGACGCCGTGGGCATCGGCCACCTGCCGCAGCAGGACCTTGAGGAGTTCCACTGTGGCCCCGCCGCCGCCGCCGTTGCCGCGGCGGTCGCGCTCGATGCGGGGCAGGGTCTTGGGGTCGCGGGCGAGCCCGCGCTCGACCGCGGCCAGCATGTCGGGGCCGAGCCGGGACTTGTCCATGCCGCGCGGCACGGCCCGGAGATCGCCCAGGGCCTCGAGCGAGCGCGGCGCCGCCGTCGCCACCTCGATCAAGGCGTCGTCCTTGAGGATGCGCGAGCGCGGCACGTCGCGGCTCTGCGCCTCGGATTCCCGCCAGGCCGCCAGATCCATCATCACGGCGAGGTCGCGGGGCTTGCGCAGCTTCGAGCGGAAGCGCTCCCAGGCCTGGTCGGGGTGCTGCTCGTAGGTGGCGGGCGACAGGAGCGTCCGCATCTCGTCGGCGAGCCACCCGGTGCGCTTGGAGGCCTCGAGCTGGCCCAGCAGCACCCGGTAGATGTCGCGCAGGTGGGTGACGTCGGCGAGCGCGTAGGTGACCTGGGCGGCGCTCAGAGGCCGGCGCGCCCAATCGGTGAAGCGCGACGACTTGTCGATCGTCACCCGGCACAGGGTCTGGGCGAGCTCGCTGTAGGACACCTGGTCGCCGAAGCCGCAGACCATGGCGGCGACCTGCGTGTCGAACAGCGGGTCGGGCAGGCGGCCCGACATCTTCCAGATGATCTCGAGGTCCTGGCGCGCCGCGTGGAAGACCTTGACGACGTCGCGGTTCGCCATGAGGTCGAGGAACGGGATGAGGTCGATCTCGGGCGCCAGCGCATCCACCACCACGGCCTCCTCGTCGGAGGCGAGCTGCAGCACGCAGAGCTTCGGCCAGAAGGTCGTCTCGCGCAGGAACTCGGTGTCGACGGTGACGAACGGATGCCGGGCGAGGCGACGGCAGACCGCCGCGAGCTCTTCGGTGGTGGTGATCAGTGTCATGCGGCTCCCTTAACGCAAGCGCGCGCGCGTTGCGAGCCGGGGCTGGGTGCAGAGTCAACGAAAGGCCGCGATGGCGGGACCGAGCCGCCGCAGGGCCGTCGCAGGACCGTGGCGGCGCCGGATGTTTTGACAGTCTGCCGGAAATGGTGACAAACGCGGTGCGCCGCCGCGGCTCCTACCCCGAGCCGCGAGCCCTGGGCGTCCCACGCCCGCAGCCTCCGTCCCGAGAGTTGATGCCATGCACCGCTACCGCACCCACACCTGCGGCGCCCTGAGCGAAGCCGACATCGGCACCGACGTTCGCCTGGCCGGCTGGTGCAACCGGATCCGCGACCATGGCGGCGTGCTGTTCATCGACCTGCGCGACCATTACGGCATGACGCAGGTGGTCATCGATCCCGATTCGCCCGCCTTCGCCCAGGCCGAGAAGCTCCGCTCCGAATGGGTGGTGAGGGTCGACGGGCCGGTGCGCCGCCGCCCCGCCGGCACCGAGAACGCCGAGATGGCGACCGGGCAGGTGGAACTCTACGCCGCCGAGATCGAGGTGCTGGGCCCGGCCGCCGAGCTGCCCATGCCGGTGGCGGGCGACCAGGAGTACCCGGAGGAGATCCGGCTCAAGTACCGCTTCCTCGACCTGCGCCGCGAGCGGCTGCACAACAACATCATCATGCGCTCGCGCGTCATTGACAGCCTGCGCGGCCGCATGAAGGGGCAGGGCTTCACCGAGTTCCAGACGCCCATCCTCACGGCCTCCTCGCCCGAGGGTGCGCGCGACTACCTCGTGCCGTCCCGCGTCCACCCGGGCAAGTTCTACGCGCTGCCGCAGGCGCCCCAGCAGTTCAAGCAGCTCATCATGGTGGCGGGCTTCGACCGCTACTTCCAGATCGCGCCCTGCTTCCGCGACGAGGACGCCCGCGCCGACCGTTCGCCCGGCGAGTTCTACCAGCTCGACATCGAGATGAGCTTCGTCACGCAGGACGACGTGTTCGACACGGTGGAGCCGGTGTTGCGCGGCATCTTCGAGGAGTTCGGCGGTGGCCGGCCCGTCACCCAGAAATTCACCCGCATCCCCTACCGCGAGTCGATGCTGAAATACGGCAACGACAAGCCCGACCTGCGCAACCCGCTGATCATCGCCGACGTCAGCCAGGCCTTCGCCGACGACAGCGTCACCTTCAAGGCCTTCAAGAGCGTGGTGGCCAACGGCGGCGTGGTGCGGGCCATCCCGGCACCGGGCGCTGGCGCGCAGCCGCGCTCGTTCTTCGACAAGCTGAACGACTGGGCCCGCACCGAGGGCGCGGCCGGCCTCGGCTACGTGATCCTCGACGGCGAGGCCGGGGCGCCCGTCGGCAAGGGGCCGATCGCCAAGTTCATCCCGCCCGAGGTGCTGGCCCGCATCTGCGCGGACGCCAAGGTGGGGCCCGGCGACGCCGTGTTCTTCGCCGCCGACACCGAGGCCAAAGCAGCCCGACTCGCCGGCCTCGCCCGCACCCGCATCGGCCGCGAGCTGAAGCTCCTCGACGAGGACAAGTTCGAGCTGTGCTGGATCGTCGACTTCCCGATGTACGAGTACAACGACGACGACAAGAAGGTCGACTTCTCCCACAACCCGTTCTCGATGCCGCAAGGCGGGCTCGAGGCGCTGGAGACGATGGATCCGCTCGACATCCTGGCCTACCAGTACGACATCGTCTGCAACGGCATCGAACTGTCCTCCGGCGCCATCCGGAACCACCGTCCCGACGTGATGCGCAAGGCCTTCGCCATCGCGGGCTACGAGGAATCCGTGCTGGAAGAGCGGTTCGGCGGCATGTACCGCGCCTTCCAGTACGGGGCGCCGCCGCACGGCGGCATCGCGCCCGGCGTCGACCGCATCGTCATGCTGCTGGCCGGGGAGGAGAACCTGCGCGAGGTCGTGCTGTTCCCCATGAACCAGCGCGCCGAGGACCTGCTGATGGGAGCCCCGGCCCCGGCGACCCCGAAGCAGCTGCGCGAACTGCACATCCGCTCGACCGCGACGCCGCCCTCCGCCGGGCCGAAGCCGGAGGCCGATCCCGACGCCCTGGTGTCGCCGCACGGCGCCTGAGCCGGCCGCGGGAGCGCCCGCCCGTGCAGACCGTCGTCTGCATCCGCTGGGGCAGCGAGTATGGAGCCGATTACGTCAATCGGCTGCATCGCGCCGTCATGCGCAACGTCGCGCGGCCGACGCGGTTCGTCGCCTTCACGGACCCGATCGACGGGCTCGACGCCGCGATCGACGCGCGCCCGATCCCCGACATCCACCTGCCGCCCGGCCTGAAGCCGGGACCCTGGCGCAAGCTGGCGCTCTGGACCGCCGACGCCGCGGGAGGCCTCGGGGGCCTCGGCGGCGACTTGCTGTTCCTCGACCTCGACATCCTCGTCACCGGGCCGCTCGACGCGCTCTTCGACCACGCGCCCGGCCAGTTGGTGCTGGTGCGTAACCCGACGCAGGGACGGCGCGACGGCATCGGCAATTCGTCGGTGATGCGCTTTCGAGCCGGCTCGGCGCCGCATCTCGTGGCCGATTTCGAGGCCGACGCGGTGCGGATGTCCCACCGCTTCGACAACGAGCAGATCTACGTCACCAAGGCATCGCGGCTGCCGGTCGCGTTCTGGCCGGAAGCTTGGTGCCCGAGCTTCAAACACGGGCTGTTGCCGCCCTGGCCGCTCTATCTCGTGAAGGCGCCGGCCCTGCCGCCGGAGGCGCGCGTCGTGGTCTTCACCGGCCATCCGCGGCCCGACGAGGCCATGCGGGGCCGCTGGCCGGCCAAGTGGTACAAGAAGTTCTACCGCTCCCTGCCACCCGTGCCCTGGGTGGCGGAGCATTGGCGCTGAGGGCGGCGCCGGTCAGTAGCGGCGGAACAGGCTGACCAGGACGCCCTGCACCTTGACGCGCTCCGGCCCGAAGATGCGGGTCTCGTAGGCAGCATTGGCAGGCTCGAGCGCCACGGAGGCGCCCCGCCGCCGCAGTCGCTTCAGCGTCGCCTCCTCGTCGTCGACCAGCGCCACCACGATGTCGCCCGTGTTGGCGGTCTCCTGCCGGCGGATGATCACGGTGTCGTTGTCGAGGATGCCGGCCTCGACCATCGAGTCGCCCCGCACCTCCAGGGCGAAATGCTCGCCCGAGGCCAGGAAATCGGCCGAGATCGCGATCGTATGGCTCTGGGTCTGGATCGCCGAGATCGGCGTGCCGGCCGCGATGCGTCCCATGACGGGGATCTCGTAGGCGCCCGGCAGGTCCCGCGTCGGCTCGGACCGCGGCGTGGCGAGGCCGGGCTTGGGCGCGGGCTTGCCGCCCTTCACCAGCGTCGGCGTGAAGCCCTTCGGCTTGGCGACCTCGGCGGCGGCCTGTTCGGGCAGGCGCAGCACTTCGAGCGCCCGGGCCCGGTTCGGCAGCCGCCGGATGAAGCCCCGCTCCTCCAGCGCCATGATGAGCCGGTGGATGCCTGACTTCGACTTCAGGTCCAGCGCGTCCTTCATCTCGTCGAAGGAGGGCGGCACCCCGGTCTTCTGCAGGCGGGCGTGGATGAAACGGAGCAGTTCGCTCTGTTTTTCGGTCAGCATGGTAGGCCTCGCGGCGCGGCGCCGACCCGGCCGGCCCCCGGCCGGGGCCCCTTACCGACTCGACTAAAACAAAACATGAACGAGAGCTACATGTTCCCTGTGCGTTCCGCAAGCGGCCTGCGACGATGGGGGGTGGTGGGCGCATTTTCGCTCTTTGGCGGGCGCCGTCATCGATATTTGGCGGGAGTGAAGCCATTTATTCAGCAACAGCAACAACTTAGCTGGTTTACCAGTCCGCAACAGCAGGAACCGAGAATGGCTTCCGCCACGTATCGATGACAGGACTGATATACCCCAGCTTTCTGGTCAACCGTCTATATCACGGGCAGGGTCGAGCGGTGGTACTGGTAAACCAGACTGGTCAACCTGTTTGTCGGAGTGATCGTCAACAAAGGGATCGCCCCGGAAGCCGAAGGCGGCAGTTCGCCGGTTCAGCCACTCGTGGCGGAAACGGTCGTAATTCTCACTGATGAGTTCCGTAGCACGATCCACAAAGACGCGTTGTGGCGTCTCACCTGATCGAAGTATGCCGTCCACAAGCTGCGCATCCTCCTGTCGAGGAATGTCCAGTACCTGACAGGCCTTGGCTACAGCATCCTTCAAGTCGTGATAGTGTGGTCGGAAGTCGCCATTGTACAAGAAGCTTGGCTCTAAGCCGACATAACCACAAACGTTGATGAGGAATGAGGCGGGCATTCTCGTCTCGCCGCCAAGGTAATTTTGGACGGACCGGTACGGAACGCCTAGCGCTTGGCTGAGATGGCGAAGCGAAACGCTCTTGCGCTTAAGCGCGTCGCGCAGCCGCGCAAGCATCTCCTCGTCGGAGAGTAGCTTGACATGCGCTTGTTTAAGCGCATTCTTATCAACCATGCACCAGCTCCAGCGCACTCTCCCCGTCGCCATCATCGCCTCCGACGACCTTTATAGGGTCGTGCGCGGAGCGCTTGTGACACAAGGCACCACCTTGAACGCATGGTGTAACGCGAAGGGGGTGAACCGGCAAACGGTGGAAAAAGCCCTCAAGGGGCTTCGCCATAGCAGAAAGAGCAGGGCACTCGTCGACCAGCTCATTGCCGAGACGCTGCAGGTCGGCGGAGAAGCGTAGTGGTTGCCGAGATCACCGTCCCAGTGTTGGCCGACGTGGCTGGGATCTCTCGGCAGGCCTCCCACAAAATCGCTCGTCAATTTCTACTAGGGCGTGAGAGGCCTTGGCAGGACAGCGTGCTTGTGGTTCGCGAGGGAGGCGGGTCCGGTGGGCGCTCTGGTCAGGTTCTGTATATCGAGGTCAAGAGCCTTCCACCGGCCGTTCAAGCTGCTCTCCTAACGCCTAAGACGCCTGTCCAACTCGCCTTGAAGCTCGACGACGCCGAGGCGTCGGTCCGCAACATGCGGTTCCACATCATCGGCCCGGTGCTCAAGACGAAGCCGGGCACGCCCGAGCGGGCCGTGGCGACGAAGGCCCGCGCGGCCGAGGTGTTCCACCTCGACGGGAAACCCTTCGCGGCCTCAGAGCGCTCCATCCAGCGGTGGGCGGAGAAGCACGAGGCGGAGGGCTTCGCCGGCCTAACGCGCCGGAAGCGGAAGGGGGCCGGCGAGCGCGCCGCAGTCGTCTCCCGTGCCTGGGACAAGGCTGTGAAACTTCCCAAGGCTGCCGCCCACACCATCGCCACCGAACTGGCAGGCTACATCGGCGGGCTTGTGAAGGCGGGGGAGAGCCCGTCCATCATCCTGCGGCTCGCGAGAGAGCACCTGCTTGAGCTAACCCGACAGGCGGGCTCCGACCTGTCGACGGAAGCGCTGCTCGCCGCCTGTGCCATCCCCGTGCACCTCATTCGCCGGGCGAAGGACCTTCGCAAGGTCCACCGCTTCAAGACGGACCGCAAGGCGCACGAAGACGCTCGCTCCCGCATCTCGCGCACCCGTGCTGGCCTCCTGCCCAACGACGTGTGGGTGGTCGACGTGCATCCGCTCGATATCGGGTGCCGGCGCGAGAACGGCACCATCGCCTATCCCCGCGGGATCGCGACGCTGGACCTCGCCACAAACCGCATCCGCGTCGATTGGGTGCTGCTCGACGAAGGTAAGGGGATCACCGCTCGCCACGTCATCGCCCACACCACAGCGACGATACGAATTTGGGGCGGCCCGCGGGCAGTCTACGGGGACAACGGGTCCGAATATCGCTGGCTGGAGTTCATCGACGACGCCCTGAAGCTCATGGACCGCGACGGCCGGCGCCTCATCCCAGACCTCGGGACCTGGGAGGAGCGCCGCTCCAACATCGTTCGGGCTCGCGCCTACAACGCGCCGGCCAAGCCGATCGAGGGCATCTTCGGCGTTCTGGAGCGCAAGTATTTTCACGTCATCCCCGGATGGGTGGCGGGCGACCGAACGCGGAAGAAGAGCGCCAACGTCGGGCGCGAGCCGGAGCCGTTCCCGGGCACCTTCGCCGAGCTGCGCGAGCTGCTGAACCGCTATGTGGACGTGCTCTATGCGGAGACGCCGCAGTTCGGCAGCGCCCTCGGCGGCAAGTCGCCGAACGACGCTCTTCGCGCTTTCATCAGCGATGGCTGGCAGAGGGTCGATGTCGAGGATGGTGCCTTCCTGGTGGCGTTCTCCACCTCCAAGGTTGTCGACGTCCACCAGGGCCGCGTGAAGCTCAAGGGCCCTTGGACCTCACGGGCGTTGCAGGCCTACCAAGGCGACACTGTCGAGCTGCTGGTGCCGAAATACGATCACTTCGATCGCCTGCCCTGGAAGGATGAAACGGGAGCGCTCCGGGGCTTCCTGGAGCGAGACAAGCCCTATGCGATGCTGGCGCCTGAAGGCGCCGTAGAGGCCGGCGAGCGTGAGCGGGCCAGCCGCCAAGGCGTCCAGGCGCTCGACCGATCGGTGCCCGACGTCGACCCGCTGGCCGAGCGCGACAAGCTCATCGCGACGTTCCCTGCCGCGCCCAAGGTGCCGGTCGGCGCGACCCTTGATGCGTCGGACGACGCGAAGACCATCGCCGAGGACCGCAAAGCGAGTTCGGCCGACCTCCTGACCAAGGTCGAAACCGACCGGCGCAACCGCGAGGCCGAGGATAAGGCTCGCAACGCGCGCCATTCGAAAACCGCGGCCAAGTTCATGGCCGACGCCAAAATGCCGAGGCTCACATGATCGAGGACCACGACGCCCCACGCGTCCCCTTCGTCGAGACGTCGATCGCGCTGGCGATCAACGAGACGATCGCCTTTGCCCTTTCCATCCACGGCACCGCTGTTGTGGTCGGACGCCCCGGCATCGGCAAGACGGCCACGCTGGAGCACATCGCCCGACGCGACCCGCGGGCCGTCTACGTCGAATACCGGGCGCGCTATCGCACGACTAAAGGCCTGCACATCGCGATCATGGAGGCTGATGGCTGGAGCCACTATCACCGGACAGGCTTCGAGCTGGAGGAGGCGTGCGAGCGATGCGCCTCCGCCATGGCGGAGCGCGGTTGCTTCCTGTTGCTCGACGAATACCAGAATTACGACCTGGAAGCGATCCGCAGCGTTCTGCGGTTCTCCGACCACTTCCGACTTCCGATCGTCTTCGTCGGCAATGAGAAGCGGTTGCGCCGCGTGTCGGCCGACGCCGGCACCTACGAGCAGATCAGCGACCGGATCTGGAAGACGGTGCGGCTTGGCGATCCGGTGGCGGAGGACTTCGCGGCATTCGCGGCGGCCTGCAACATCGCCGACAAAACGACACGTGACGCTCTGGTGCAGCTCGGCCTCAAGACGTCGCTGCGCCACGTCACGCAAGTGCTCCAGGCCGCATTGAAGATCGGAGGCGCCGAGGCGCCGATCGAGCTGGCCGACCTCCGCGAGGCCGAGGGCTTCCTACGGAGCGGCACCGGCCGCGACGGCGTTCTGCGCCTCTCCCCAGCTTGAGGCGGGCGGCCCCCGGCCGCTTCGCCTCCTGGTACGCGTACCCGCCGCCGAGGCCGGCGCGGGATAATTTCCCTATCCTGAAAGGCACCTTCAAATGACGTTTGAAGACACGGACAGCCGCGCCTCAGCGACAGGCACGGACCAAACCAGGCCCGCGCCGCGGAGGCGCGCGGCGCTGCCCCCGCAGTGGACCAACAAGGCAGCCGACGAGATGCTCGGCTTCGTCGACCAGGCCGCCTTGATCGCGGACGACCTTCGCGGCCTTTCGAAGCTCTTGAGCGGCATCTTCGAGGTCGATTGCACCAACCTCTCCGTCGCAGAAGACGCCGCGCTCCGCATCGTTGGAGAATGCATCGAGGGGATGGCGAAGAGACTGGACGCCAACGCTGAGTATGCACGAGAGCGCCGAAACCACCTTGCGGCAGGAGGAGCGCGATGATCCGTGCCCTCCATTTGAAGGTGGTGGAGCAGGCCTGCGCTACGCTGGCAATCGACACAGCGGCTCGGCATGGGCTCCTCCAGCGTTGGGGTCGCGTCCAGCGCCTCGAGGATCTGAAGGTCGGCGGCTATCAGCGCTTGGTCGACCACTTCATCCTGCAGGGGTTCCGCACACGCCATCGGCCCATCCTGTCGGCCGACACGCGCGACTTGATCGGAAAGGCTTACTCCGACCGGGGCCTCTCGAAGTTCGTCTTGGACACGGACTTGAGGCGGCAGGGCGTTGCCGACATCCGTGACCTCGATGGGCAATGCTTGCTCGACCTCATGGCACTCATGGAGGTGCGAGGCATCGACATCGAGCGGTTCAAGGCGGAGCGGCGCACCATCAAGCCCGGCCAGCTGAAGACGCTCGGCATGGCCCGGAAAGTGACGGAGATCAGCGACTTCAGCTACTACCGGCTGATCCAACGCTACAGCGGCGTGAACTCGGCATCGGATCTCGATGACCGAGGCTACGAGCTGTCGATCCTCTGTCTAGAAGGCATGGGGTTCAGCACCCCCGGGCTGGACACGACAGACCCCGGCCTGGCTGGTCGTCCCGGCTTCGCTTCGCCGCGGCAGGTTGCTCTCGTCCAGACGCTCTGGGCTGAGTGGGCGGGCAACACGGACGCGGCGGCGCTGAACGCCTGGCTGGAGCGCTACTATCGTGTGTCAGCGCTCCGCTTCCTGTCGGCCGCGAACGCCTCCAAGGCCATCACGGCGCTGAAGGCCATGAAGAGCCGAGCGACAGAGCCGTCGAAGGTGACGGCATGACGGCCGCGGCTCGCCAGCGCGACGGCGACCGGATCACGCTCGACCAGGGCCGGGCGTTGATCGAGGCCGCGCAGTGGGCTGGCATGTCGGCCGAACAAGTCGCCGCGCTGATGGTCGGCGTCACCGGGTGCGAGGCTCCCGAGCGGCTGACGCGCAAGGGATGGGCGGACCTGATGAACCGCTTCGTTGCGGGCGGCTTCCGGCACCCGGCGGTGCCGATGGTAACGGCGGTACAGCTCGCGACGCTCGACGAGATGCGGCGCGCCCTCGGCATAGATGATCGCGGCTTCGTCGGCCTGGTACGTCGGATCGGCGGGGTGGCGAGCCGCCATCGCTTGGATGGGGCCGGCTTCCTCGCTGTTTGGGGGTGGTTGGCACGCGCCGGAGTGATTGTGCCGGTGCCAGGCCACGGCTTTATGTCGCGTGTGATGGTGCGCACCGTCCACGAAGCCGCCTATCAGCAGGGCATGGATGCCGGCATGCTGGTGACGGTGCTGGCCGAGGTCGGCGGCGTTCTGCGCGCCTCGCAGCTCGACGAGCAAGCCTTCGTGAGGCTGGCCCTGATGTTCCAGGCTCGCGGCTTCATGCGCTCGGCGCCAGCCCCGCGCGTGCCCGGCGACCCCGGCATGGTGACACAGGCTCAGGCGAACCTGCTGTGGCGGCTGTGGGTCGACGTCGGCGGTTGGAAAGGCGACATGTCGCCGGCCGCGCTTGACGCGGCGATCGGTAGCTTGCTCGGCGCCGGCGGCGGCCTCGTGACCCTGACGCGGCGCGGCGCGGCGGCGATCATCGACCGCTTCATGGTTCCGCGGCTGACTGACCGGCGCGCGGCTGAGGCGGCCAGAGACCCGCCAGACAGAAGCCCGTCCACCGGGCAAGACGGGGCAGAAGAGCACCAGGGCAGGGGCGCAAGGCGCCAAAGGAACGGAGGCCGGCGGTGACGCCGGCCTTCTTAATAAGCGCTCGACGCTATGCGAGGGCGCTCCAAGCACTCGATGTGAGACCTTGACGGTCTGCAAGTGCCACTTCCGTCCAAAAGTCCCGAGTGCTGAATGTCATATTCTTCAGCGGACGAAACGCGTCAAACACAGTGATGCCTCTACCTAAAATGTAGAACAGCTGTCCGAGATCGAGCCAAAAAACGTTGATCAGATAGGAGTGGAGATCCATCTTCCCATCCTTCAGCCCTGCAACTGTGGAAATCTCCCGAAGTGCGTTGTCCTTATGTTCGTTTAACTTCTCTACAATCTCAAGGTGTTTCTTATCGTTTAAGATGGCCGTAAATTTTACCTGCGATAGCGCTGCTAAAAGGCTGATAGCGAATGACTTGTCACTCATCGACCCATAGCTCAGTGGGGAGACAGCGACCTTGATCGAGTGACTGCCGATAGTTAAAGTCTCCCCCTCAGCGAGTGGTGTTCTGCCTTCCCGCAAATTTTTATCATGTACGGCCAGCTGCTTGACTAGGAGGAGATAGCTATCGGCGTAATCGTTGAAATAAGCCATCATGTCGCCAGCACGCGCAGTCGATGTGAGCGATTTACCTTTAGTCTCGAAGAGAACAAATCGATCGCCGTCGCGAGTCGCTACATCCATTTCGAGATTTTTACCGTCAGAATGATAAGAACGACGTGCTAGTACAATAGGTGATTTGCCGATACAGCTCGCGTGAATTGCATCTTCGAATGACTTTCCAACTAACTCTGCGCCTCTTGTCCTGCCAAGGTGTTTCCATACTGCCTTGAATACGATCTGACAAGCCGAAGAGGCTAAAAAGGGAGATGGAAGAATTAATACCATATCGCTGTCGACTTCATAGAAGATGAAATCGCTTTGGTTTCTTGCATCAGCATGAAGGGGCCCCAGATAAGCAGCGTTGACCTCGCCTATCTTGCCCCGCGCAAGGCTCCAAAGGAGAGGCGAGGCGGCACTCACAGGACCTGAAGTATGTAGCTTAACTTTGTCAGGCTGGGCCTGTCTGAGAGCCTGATCGATTTCTCCAAGCAACTGCCTTATTGGAAACTTGAATTTCGAATGATCGTTTTCATCCATGTTCGCAAGTAGAGCGTTGAAAAGAACTGGGAGAAACTTCGGCGGCACCTGTTCTAAGGTGAAGGCCTCCCTCCAAATAAGAGAGTCTTTTAAAGCACGATGTATTTCACTTGGTGGAAGATTTAGATCTTCAAATTGCCCGTAGCGCTGGCAGTCAAAGACGGCAGCCAAATCTATGGCTAGCAAAATCATCTCGCGCCAAAGCTCTTTGGGGTTAGATGCCGTCTGCGCTTTGGAGATGTTTCGGATTGCCAGAGACATAACCCATCCCCAGGGAGCCGCAGGATTACCGTTTTGGTGAATGCCAGGGACGATGTTTCCCATCATCCACATTCCGTCATGAATAAATTTATCTTCTCTGAAGATTGAGCAGATCTGCACTAAGGCGTGCGCGCCCCCTATCTGAGAAACCAGACCGTTAATTTCTTCTGCAATAGAACGCTGCGCGTCTTGCGTAACTTCTGGTCCGTAAGCACCCACATTAACTTCGTACCCGCGATCACGAAGTCGCAAACACGCTTCTCCAACCTGACGCTGACGCATGTACTAGTCGCGATTAACCCCCTGATGTAGATCGGTTGCTGGCGAGGAACGAGCCAGAGTTATTGCCTGAACCCAAGCGCTATCCTCGTCCAAAGATCGACATCGAACGCCCTTCAACGCTTCAGCTATGGTCGTCGCCGCAACGGCAACCTCCGTCGCCACTTTGCCCATTACAGCTGCAATTTGTAAGGAGCGCGAAAGCCGCCATACCTCAGTGGAGGAAAGACCTCCCTCGGCTATTTGCAACGCTGCCAACGGAGTGGCTTCGGGATCATCAGCTTCAGCGCGAGAAGCGGTGAAAAGCTGGACAAACGTGTCAAGGTCGCTGTCTCGGAGCATCATGTCGGTCCCAAGCCTGCCTGATCAGGAGGCATGGAGACGCCACTCACGACTCACTCCGCTCCCGCAAAGCAGTTTGGAGACGATGACGGCGCGACGCCATAGCCCCTAAGACGGGGGCGACCGGATCGTCGCCCCCGTTGTGAATAGGTTCACGATGCCAAATAGCGGTCAAGGCACTCGAAGCGCCGTGGAAAGAGCCGGGGCCGGGCCGCATGGCGTCGACCCGGACCCGGCTCGCGGGGATGCAGACCCCGCACAGGCCGACGTGCTTGTAACACGCCGACCCGATCTCGTCAGGCTGTGATGACGAAGGGGCTCACCAACACGCCGAACACGTCGCCGACCACGGCGGGCTCCTGGGCGATACCGATGCAGAACACCTCGGCGCCGACCGCCTTCACGGCCTTGATCGCGGCGCCGTTGGCGTCGGACGTGATAGGATCTCCGGGCGCGATCGTACCGCCGGCCTTCACGTCCGCCACTTCCGTGAGCTGGAGGTCGACCATGCGGTCGGCGCACACCGCGTCGATCCCGAGGTAGTCCGTGATGCCGGCGAGGCCGGTGGTGCTGCCGGTCGCTTGTGCGACCTCGTTGCGGTTGCCGGTGAAGGCCGCAATGGACCAGGGCGCGATAGCGCCCGCGGCGACGCGGCTCTTGATGAAGCCTGACTGCATGATGGAGGTCCGATGGGGCGACTGGGGTTGAAGCGGGGCGGCCCAACCCCAGGAAGGCCGCCCCGCCGCCGAGGCGAGCCCGGCCGGCATGGACTTCTCGACCCGGAACGCTTCGACCCGGCCACCATCGGCCAATCGGGCATTCGATCCCCCCGTGACCATCATCACGGGCGTGCGCTCGCCCGCGCGCGCGAAGTTGGCCGCATCGCTGCTGATGCGACCCGATCCTGCCCGCGCAGGATCGCCGTCAAAGCACCATCGAAGCCCCTGGGCGAGGTTTTCGGCGCCCAAGCCATGATGACAGCTTCGGCCCGCGTTTCGGTAGTCACGGGGCTTCTGAGGCAGCCGGACCAATCTGACCCGACCCCAACCCAGCAGGATCGACGTTAAAGCACCATTGAAGCCCTTGGAGTGCGGTTCCGAGCGGCGCCGGTACAACGGCGGCCCGAAGGGCGAAACCAGCATCCACGGGCAGATTTTGCGAAGCGGGCAGGAAAGCTCTTGCCGCGGTCGAGGCGACCACGGATCATCGGCACTGCCTCCCGGCCACACCTGTCTTCCCCGACCTTCCGCCGGCTCCCCTCTCCGTGACGGGCGTCACGGGTAAATGCGCACGTGGAAACACTAGACCATAGCCTCGTGTCTCAGAAGACCAGGCGCAATGTCCGGAAGCTCCGAACAGAGATTGGTGATGCGCACCATCCGCGACGTCGCGGGTGAGGCTGGCCTGAAAGCGCTGGATGCAGAGAAGGCCGGAACAGAGGTCTGGATCCCGGTCGATCCATCACCCGATCACTGGATGAGCAAGGTCTTCGGCCATAGTGAGGCCCAGGAGATCTGTCGCCGCTTGACGGTCATTGACGCCGATGGAAAGCCGAGTTGCGGCCTGAAATGCTACGTGGGCTTCCGGCGCTCTCGGGAAGACGAGTTCAGGGAGAACGTCAATCGAGAGATCAGGGATGCTCTTCTGTCGGGTTTGAGCGTGAGGGAAACTACGAAGCTGGTGAGGGTTTCCGAACGGCAGGTCAGTAGGCAGTTTGCGGCCCTGATCACAGAAGGGTCGATCGTAAAGACACTCACTCCCGATCAGTCTCGCAGAACGAATGCGACGACTTACTCCAGCGCATCTAAGTACGCCAGAAAACGCAACTGGCAGTACAAGACGGCTGAGGTGGATGCCTTGTTGCTCGAACGGTGGAGCAACAAACAAATCGCAGCGAAGGCGCAGGTAGGTCTGCCGTTCGTCCGCACGCGGCGGAAGGTGCTCTTTGCTTCGGGCCAGATCAAGCCCAGCGCCTTTCCCTCTCTGGCCCAGGTCGGCCAGCAGCAAGGCGCTGCCCAGCCGCCAGCCGATGAGGTCGACCCGTGACCGAGCCTCTGGACGTCTCCCTCCGGGTCAAGCTCGCCTATGAGGCGGCCGGCGGCGCCAAGGCGGCCGTGGCCGACATCGAGGCCATCCGCGCCGGGGCACAGCGCCTCGGCTCACAGCAGGGCATCCTGCAGTCGGCCCGCCACCTTGCCGACCTCGGCAAGGGCGCCGCCGTCGCGAAGGCCAGCCTCGACGACCTCGCCCAGGCCGGCTCGCGCCTGTCGGCGGCGAGCGGCGGCAGCGCGCGCTTGTCTTCCGCTGTGGCGGGCATCGCCAGGCCGGCCGCGGATGCCCGGCGCGAGCTCGCTGGCGTCAGCACCGCGGCGGCCGGGCTCGGCCGCGCCGTCGGCGCCATCTCGGGCGACGGCCTCAGCACCCTGTCGACGGAGGCCGTCGCCGCCCGCCGCGCCATCGCCGACACGGCTGCCGCGGCCGGGCGCCTCGCCGCCGCGCCGGCGCCCGCCGCTATGACGGCAGGCATGGAACAGGCCGCCAAGGCGGCTGGCGACCTCGACCGCCAGATCGACGCCCTCCTGGCGTCCGGCGCCGAGCTGAACGCCTGGAGCCCGGCCCAGGCGCAGGCCGCCATGCAGGCCTTCGAAGCCCAAATTAAGAGCGGCCGGGGCGAGGTCGGAGCCCTGGAAAAGGCGGCCGACAAGCTCGGTGGCGCCGGGCCGGCCCGATTGGCGGAGAGCGTCGCGGCTGTGACGCCGGCCGCCACCGAGGCGCGCCGCCATATCGACGACGTCGCGACCGCCGCCCGCACGGCCGAACGCGACATGGAGCGCATGGGCCGCACCGCGTCGGCGTCGGGCGGCGGCGGCGGTGAACACGGCGGTGGGGCCGGCGTCGCTGCGGGCGGCGGCCATGGAGGCCCGGGCGGGCTGCGCGGCGCCGCCATCGCGGCGGCTCGGCCGCTGCACATGGAGCGCCTGGTGATGTCGGCCTTCACGCCGATCGGCGCCGCCGGGCTGGCCGGAGGCCTCGGCGTCGCCGCGATCGGCCGCGAGATCAAGGACGCGACCGACCAGGCCATCGCCTTCGAGGCCGCCATGGTCGAGGTGCGTCGCGCCGCCGGCAACATGCCGGCCGAGGGCGTGAAGCGCCTGGAAAGCACCATCCTCGACGTCAGCCGGGCCACGGGCACCTCGAAAGAGGACCTCGCCGGCATGGCGGCGGCGGCGACCCGCGCCGGCCGGCCGGTGGCGGACCTGCCGCGCTTCCTGGAGCTGGGCGCCAAGGCCGCCAACGTGATGGGGCTGAAGGTCGGCGAGGCGGGCGACAAGCTCGTGCAGCTCGGCCGCACCTGGGGGAAGGACGAGGCAGGGATCGAGGACACGTCGGACGCCATCGCGCTGGCCTCCGAGCGCACCGGCGCCCGCGCCGGCGGGGTGCTCGACTTCACCAACCGCTTCTCCAACCTGCGCGAGCGCGGCATGTCGGCCCGCCAGGTCGCAGCCTTCGGCGCCGGCTTCCAGGGGGCCGGTCTCGACCCGTCGCAGGCCGAGGGCACCTTCGGCGACTTCAGCGAGAAGCTCGCCAACCCGCAGAAGGCCGGGCAGCCTTTCGAGGCGGACCTGGCGCGCCTCGGGGTTGGGCCGAGCCAGGCCCGCGTCGGCATGCGGACGGACCCGACGCGCCAGATGGTCGACGTCCTCGACCGTCTGAAGGCGCTGCCCGACATGCAGCGCGTGCCGATGCTGGAGCGCATGTTCGGGCCCGAGGGCGGGCGCGATATCGGCCGCGTGGTCGACCACCTCGACGGGCTGAAGCGCACGCTCGGCCTCGTCGAGGACCAAGCCGAGCGCCACGGCGCACTGGAGCGGTCCTTCAAGATCTTCGACGACACCACCAGAGCCAAGCTCGACAAGATGTCGGCCTCGGCCGCCAAGCTGGCGGTCGACATCGGCAAGCTGTTCGCCCCGGCGGTGGGCAACAGCGCCGACGCCATGGCGCGCGCCTTCGACGCCGGCTCGAAGTATCTCGAGCTGTCAGGCGAGGCCAAGGCCATCCTCGACCGGCAGGGCGAGGGCAAGGCGCCCACGCCGGAGCAGCAGGCCGACCTCGACAAGCATCCGACGCTCCGGGCCTATGTCGGCCAGGACCGCGACCCGGCCGGCACGGCGGCGAAGCGGGAAAGCGACCGGCTGAAGGCGCTCGGCACGATCCAGGACCTCGACCGGTCCGCCCGGGAGAACGGTAACGATCCGCAAATCCGGGGCATGGCCGACGAGGCGCGCAAGGACTACCGCTCGACCTATCCCGAGCGGCCGAAAGACGAGGAGCTACGGGCGGCGCCCGACAAGCACGCCTCGCTGGTCGACCCGTCGATGATCCACCGCGCGAGCTTCACCGACGGCGACGAGCGCCCGGCCGGGCGCGGCGGCGCCACCGATGCCCTGCGCGAGGTGATGGCGGCCGCGACGAAACAGGGCGTGGTCGAGGGGATGCGCGAGTTCATGGAGCTGCGCGGCGGGGCCGGAGGCTCGGGTGGCAGCGTGCTGAACGCCAGCTACGAGACCGGGGACCTGGGCGCAAGCTCCGATGGCGGTGGCGCCGTTCACCGCGGTGGTTCCGGCGCGCCGAACATGCGTTACGGACGCGCACCGCGCGCAGCGGCTCTCCCGAACATGCGTTACGGGCGCGCCGGCGGTGGTGGCTATCGCGACACGCCGGGCGCCGTTGCTCGCGGCCCGCATGGACACGCCAGCGGCGGCTATCGCCACACGCCTGGCCGAGCCGGCAGTCTTGGCGCGAACTCTGACGAAAGCGCGCAGCCCTCGGGTGGCGGTTCTGGATCGGACTGGGCGGCCGCAATCCTCCGTCCAAAGGAAAAGTTCGCTGCCCACTCCTACTGGGACGTAAATCACGAGCGGGTCGGCTACGGGTCCGACACAATCACTCGCGCCGACGGCAGCGTGCATGAAGTGCATCGCGGCGACACCGTCACGAAAGAAGAAGCCGAGCGCGACCTCAAGCGCCGCGTCGGGGAGTTCGGCGGCAGGTTGCGGAAGGAGGTCGGTGCGGCGAACTGGGACCGGCTCGACCCCGCCACGCGGGGCGCCCTCACGTCGGTGGGCTATAATTACGGCAGTTTCGCCAAGCTGCCTGGGCTCCGCAGCGCAATCGCGTCGGGCGACAAGGGCAGGATCGCCTCCGCCGTCCGCGGCCTGCAGGGTCATAACAACGGCGTCAACCGGCAGCGCCGGTTGGAGGAGGCGTCCGTCATCGAGACGGGTCACCTGCCGCCGTCCTGGCACGCGCGGGACCCCTCAGCGACTGCCGTAGCGAATGGCGAAGATCGCGCGACCCGTGCTCGGCGCGCCGACGCTTCCTCGGCCGAACCGCACTCCCCTCGCTTTACCGATCCGCGCATGAAGACGCCGGCGCGCTCGGCCGGCGGTGGCGCGTCGAGGCCGGCCGGCGCAGGGGCCGCGCCCGCCGCGGTCGGCCCCGCTCCGGTCCAGAACTTCTACGGCAACCACGATCCGGCGCAGACGGCCCGCATGGCGATGATGGAGCAGAACCGCGAGGTGCGCCGCAGCCAGGCGCGCGCCCTACACAGCGTCGGGCGGACCGCATGACGAGCATCTCCGGTATCGGCCTCACGATCCATCTCGACGACGCCAGCTTCGAAAAAGCTCTGAGCAAGCTCGACAGTCTCGTGTCCTTCGACGGTCGTGACCTCATGGAGGCCATAGCAACGCTCGGCGAAAGTCAGACGCGACGCCGCATCATTGAGGAAAAGACCGCTCCTGACGGGACGCCGTGGAAGCCGAACTTGGAAGGCACCTCGATCCTACAGCGTTCCGGGCTGAACCTGCTCGCATCTCTGGCTTTCTCGTCCACCGAAGATGAAGCCGAGTGGGGAGCGGCTTGGGAGTTCGCACACATTCACCAGGAGGGCGCCGTCATCACGCCGAAAAATGCGGGGGCCCTTCGCTTCAAGGTCGGCAACAGGACAGCCCATGCAAATAGCGTCACTATTCCGGCGCGCCCGTTTATCGGCCTCTCCCAGGAGAACCACGACGAGCTACAAAATCTTCTGACAGATTACTTCTCTCACATGGGCGCGACCTGAAGCATTCGATCCACCTTCAAATATTCGAGGATTACATGAACAACCCCAACGCTGCCGACTTCCTTCGCTCTCTCAACATAACGTCGACGCTCGCGAGCGAGCTGCCGATACAGACGGGCGACACCGCTCAGACCGCGCCCGAGTGGATCAAGGCCACCCCGAAAGGCCACGTCACGACACGCGATGGCCGCGGCTTCACCTTCGACCCGGCGCGCCTCGCCGCGCGCTTCGCGACCGACAAGGTTCAGATCCCCGTCGATCTCGACCACTCCACCATCTTGCTCGGCGCCCGCGGCGAAACGCCGAAGACGGTGGGCTATGCCTCGGCCGTCGAGGCGCGGGACGACGGCACCTATGTGCGGGTGGGGTGGAACGCGGCCGGTCTGGCTGCGTTGGCGGCCGGGACGCACCGCTACGTCTCCCCCACGATCCACACCGACGACGCCGGCCACGCGACGTGGCTTCATTCGGTGGCGCTCGTGTCCGCGCCGGCACTCGGCGACATGCCGGCGCTGATGGCCGCCATGGGCCTCGGCGGTGGTGGCGTCCCGGCGCAACTCGCCGGGGTCGCGGGCGCGCTCGGCCTTTCCGCGACGGCCGACGAAGCCGCGATCCTGGCGGCGATCGGCGGCATGGTGCCGAAGGCGACACACGAGGCGACGCTTGCGGCCCTGACGGAGACGACGGGCAGGCTTTCCGCCCTGTCCGCAACCACCCGCAAGGCCGACGTCGAACGCTTGGTGGATGACGCCGTCCGAGAGATGAAAATCGTCCCGGCCCAGCGCCCAATTTACCTCGCGATGTGCGCTACCGAGGCGGGCGTCGGGAACTTCCGCGAGCTGATGGCGGCCACCACGCCGATGCTGCAGCCGTCAGGCCTCGACGGCAAGGTGCCGCCGCAGGACCACGGCCCCCAAGCCGTCCAGGAGATCATCGACGCGGCCCGGCTGCACGTCGCCGAGAAGGCCCAGCTCGGCATCCTCGTGACCATGCCCGAGGCCATCAACGCCGTGGCGAAGCGCTCCGCGGTCTGACGCCTCTTCCTACAAGCCTCTCTCCCTCAATCCGAAGGTTCAAGTCCGATGGCACGCTTTCCCTTCCAAGCCGACCCGATCCTCACGGCCCTGGTGGTCTCCTACCGCAACCCCCAGGCGTCCTACATCGCCGATGACTTCCTGCCCCGCACGCCGGTCGGCGGGGAGCGCTTCGGCTGGCAGCGCATGCCGCTCGGCCAGTCCATCACAGTGCCCGAGACGCGGGTGGGCCGCACCGGACGCCCCAACGTGGTCGAGTTCGAGGGCACGCGCGAGACGAGCGAGACCGTCGATTACGGGCTGGACACGCCCATCCCACAGACGGACGTGGACGAAGCCACGGCGCTTCGGACGCGCGGGCTCAGCACCTATGATCCCGAACAGGTCGCGACCTTGACCCTCGCCGATCTGATGCTGGTGGACCGGGAGGTGCGGGTCGCCAAGATCGGGCAGGACCCGACCAACTATGCCGGGAGCGCCGTGCTTCCGCCCGCGTCCATGTTCGACGACTATGCGGACAGCGACCCGATCAAGACCATCCAGGGCGCGATTTCGGCCTATCGGTTCTTCGAATACAACACGATGACGATGGGCTTCCGCGTCTTCACACAGCTGCGCTCGCACCCGAAGATCGTCAACGCCGTGAAGGGCAACGTCACAGGCTCGGGTATCGTCAGCCAGGAAGAGCTGCGCCAGCTCTTCGGCATGGACAAGGTGCTGGTGGGGAAAAGCTTCGTGAACACGGCGAGGCCGGGCCAGCCTGTCCAGCTCACGCGCGTGTGGGGCAACAACCTCGCTCTCACCTACGTGAACAAGGCGGCCAACGTCCAGGACCCGTCCACCTTCGGCATGACGGCACAGTTCGGCACCCGTATCGCCGGGTCGATCCCGGACCCGAACATCGGCATCCGCGGCGGCATGAAGATCCGCGTCGGGGAACAGGTGCGGGAGCTGGTGACGGCGCCGGACGCCGGCTACCTCATCCAGAACTGCGTTGCACCGGGGGCGTAAGATGGCTTCGAAGCCCCTTCGAAAGGTCTCCGAAGGCGTCCGCAAGCGGGGAAGCGACGCCCTGACGCTGGCACCGCTCGACCCTCTCGGGCCGCTTCCAGCGGACGGGCAGGCGCCGCCGTTTTTCGCAACGCTCGGCGGCGAGCCGGTGGCGGTGCTGCCGCTCGACGAATACCGCCGCCTGGTGCAGGCAGCCCTCGACGGCGTCGCCCCGCGGCGCACCGCACCGCCCAAGCCGGCCCTCAAGGCGAATACCCGACCCGTATCGACGATCGAGCGAGATGCGGAGGTCGCGGCGTTCCTCCGCGATCTGTTCGGCCAGCACAAGACCGTGGCGGAGCTACGCGCCGCCTGCATCGAGCGTTTCGGCGAGGCACGCACGCCGTCGCTGACGCGCATCACCATCTTCCGCCAGCGCACGAGGTAGACCATGGACGAACAGAACCCGGCGGCCCGCGCGGTCGACCTCATCACCGCCCGCCCGCCGACCCGCGCACCATTCGATCCGGCGAGCCTACTCGACGGCCGTCAACCGCCTCCGCCAGCCCACGCGCCAGGTCCGACTGTCGTGGTCGTGCGGGAGTTCGACCCTGCCACCTTCCTCGGGGACCGCGCGCTCCGGGGTGCGTTCAATCTCGTCACCGTCAAGCCACTGGTGACGACAATCGGCGGCGTCGAGATGGTGACGGTGCCGGCCTCGGCCTATGCCTACGCGCTGCGCCACGCGGCAGCGCAAGAGCTGCCGGAGGAGGACGTCGAGCAAGCCGGGCCGGTGCCGAACTCAGAAGGGTGCATGGGCCTGCTCATCCGTTTGCACGAGGGCGGGACGCTGTCCATCGGGCAGCTCGTCGAAGCCTCCGGGCTGGACCATCTGGATGTCGGCGACCGCATCGCGGCATATCGCGCGATGGTCGACGGCAACGCCGTCGTGAACGCTACCCTTTCGGCAGGGCCCTACGCGTCTCCTGTTCACTTCACGGCGTCGCCTGAGGCGGCGCGTGTTGAACTGACTGGGGTGGCGAGAGAGGCGGAAGCGCCCGAGGGGCACGCCGCAGCACTCGACGATGGAGGCTCGGACGAAGCGCATGGCGCAGCGCTGGACGGAGCGAAGTCAGACCGCCACCCTCGGAGGACGAAATCGAACCGCGAAATCCCCTGATATCCCGTTTAATCCCGCCACGGAGCGATGTCAGCCGCCAGGGATCGATGACGGGTACAGGAAGGCGGCGCGAAACGCCCGCGCCTCAGGCGCCGAGGCGCGACAGCCTCAGGATGCGACAGGCGTCGCCTTCGGCCGCCGGGGGGGCGTGCGGCGGTCGGACGACGAGGCAATCCGAATCGGACAGCGCCTTCAGGAGCGAGGAGTCCTGGCGCGGGCCCGGCATCACGCGGGCGATGCCGCCGTCCGCCGCCAGGATGCGCGAGCGCATGTAGTCCTGCCGGGCGTCGTTGGCGGGCATCGGCCCGGCGAGGACGGCGGCTTCGGCCATGTCCTCGGCGGCATGGCGGTCGCCCGACAGCGCCTTCACCAGCGGCACGACGAAGAGCAGCCCGCAGACGATGGCCGACACCGGGTTGCCGGGCAGGCCCAGCACCTGGATGGGGCCGAGGCGCCCGTGCATCAGCGGCTTGCCGGGCCGCATGGCCACGCGCCAGAAGCCGAGGTCCATGCCTTCGGCGACCAGCGCCCGCTGCACGAGATCGTGGTCGCCGACCGAGGCGCCGCCGAGCGTCACCAGCAGGTCGGCTCCGGCCTCGCGGGCCCGCGCGAACGAGGCCGCCAGCGCGCCCATGTCGTCCCGCGCGATGCCGAGGTCGATCACCTCCGCGCCGGCGGCCTCGGCCAGCGCCATGAGGGCGTAGCTGTTCGACGCGACGATCTCCCCGGGGCCGGGATTCTGGCCGGGTTCGACCAGTTCGTCGCCCGTGGCCAGCACGGCGACGCGCGGGCGGCGGAACACCGGCAGCGCCGGGTGGTTCATGGCGGCGGCGAGCGCGATGTCGGCGGCACCCAGGCGGCGGCCCGCGGCCAGGAGGCTCTCGCCCTCGCGGAAATCCTGCCCGGCCCGGCGGATGTGCCGGCCGGGCGCCTCCGCCTGCCGTACCGTCACGCGCCCGTCCCCGGCTTCGGTGTTCTCCTGGATCACCACCGTGTCGGCGCCGGGCGGCACGGGAGCGCCCGTGAAGATGCGGGCCGCGCCGCCGGGCGTGACCGTCCCGGCGAAGGCCCGGCCGGCCGCACTTTCCCCGAGCACGCCGAGCGTCGCCGGCACGGCGGCGATGTCGGCGGCCCGGACCGCGTAGCCGTCCATGGCCGACACGTCGCAGGGCGGCTGCGTGCGCAGCGCCGCCAGCGGTCGCGCCAGGACGCGGGCCGCCGCACGGCGCAGCGGGACGCTGTCGACCTGGGCTGGCGGCGCGGCGCCGGCCAGGATCAGCCGGAGCGCCTCGGCGACGGGCGTCAGGGGCGGCAGCGTCACGGCGCGGCCGGGT
This sequence comes from Lichenibacterium ramalinae, assembly GCF_004137085.1. GTDB lineage: Bacteria > Pseudomonadota > Alphaproteobacteria > Rhizobiales > Beijerinckiaceae > Lichenihabitans > Lichenihabitans ramalinae. The sequence continues at coordinate 39,311 of NZ_QYBC01000024.1, read as the reverse complement.
CGGCGACCCAGTCTCCGGACTTGCCGCCGCGCTTCTCCAGCAGGCGGATGTCGGTGATGCGGATGGAGCGGTCGACGGCCTTCACCATGTCGTAGACGGTGAGGCAGGCCACCGAGACGGCCGTCAGCGCTTCCATCTCGATGCCGGTGCGGCCGGACGTCTTGACGGTGGCGGTGACGGTGACGCGCGGGGGATCCGCCTCGCAGGCGAGGTCCACCTTGACGGAGGTCAGCGCCAGCGGGTGGCAGAGCGGGATCAGGTCGTGGGTGCGCTTGGCCGCCATGATGCCGGCGATGCGCGCCGTGCCGAGCACGTCGCCCTTCTTGGCGTCGCCCGACCGGATCAGCGCCAGCGTGGCGGGCGCGACCAGCACGGTGCCGCCGGCGACGCCGACGCGGTCCGTCACCTCCTTGCCGCCGACCTCGACCATGCGGGCCTCGCCCGCGGCGTCGATGTGGGTGAGGCCGCTCACGCCGGAAGACCTTCCGCCAGCAGAACCCGCGTCGCCGCCGCGACGTCGGCCTGCCGCATCAGGCTTTCGCCGACCAGCACGGTGCGGATGCCGACGCGCGCCAGCCGGGCACAGTCGGCGGGGGTGGCGATGCCGCTCTCGCCGACGGCGATGCGGTCCGCCGGGATGCGCGGCGCCAATCGTTCCGACGTGGCGAGGTCGGTGGCGAAGCTGCGCAGGTCGCGGTTGTTCACGCCCAGCAGGCGGCAGGGCAGGGCCAGCGCCCGGTCGAGCTCCTCGTCCGTGTGGACCTCGACCAGCACGTCCATGCCCAGGTCGTCCGCCGCCGCCGCGATCTCGCGCGCCGTGGCGTCGTCCAGCGCCGCCATGATGACGAGGATGCAGTCGGCACCCCAGGCCCGGGCCTCGACGCATTGGTAGGGGTCGAACATGAAGTCCTTGCGCAGCACCGGCAGTCCGCAGGCGTCGCGTGCCTGCTGCAGGAAGGCGGGCGCGCCCTGGAACGAGGGCGCGTCGGTGAGCACGGACAGGCAGGCGGCGCCGCCGGCCTGGTAGGCGCGGGCGAGGTCGGCGGGCACGAAGTCGGGGCGGATCAGCCCCTTCGAGGGGCTCGCCTTCTTGATCTCGGCGATGAGCGCCAGCCGGCCCTCGGCGTGCCGGGCCGCGAGGGCGCGGGCGAAGCCGCGCGGCGGCGGCGCGTCGGCGGCGCGGCGGGCCAGTTCGGCGAGGGGCGCCCGCGCCTTGGCTTCGGCGATCTCGCCGCGCTTGTAGGTTTCGATGCGCTCGAGGATGTCGGCCACGCTCAGGCGCTCCGGGTCAGGGGGGCTTCGTGCTGCGAGGCGGCGACGAGCCGCTCCAGCGTGGCGGCGGCGTGCCCGTCGTCGATGGCGCGGGCCGCCAGGGCCGCCCCTTCGCGAAGCGTTCCGGCCCGGTCCGCCACCAGCAGCGCCCCGGCGGCGTTGAGCAGCGCGATGTCGCGATACGGCGTGCGGGCGCCGGCCAGCACGGCGCGCAGGGCCGCTGCGTTGTGGGCCGGGTCGCCGCCGCGCAGCTCCGCCGCGGCGGCGCGGGGCAGGCCGGCCTCCTCCGGCGTGATCTCGAAGAGGCGGATGGCGCCGTCGCGCAACTCCGCCACCTCCGTCGGGCCCGTCGTGGTCATCTCGTCGAGCCCGTCCGAGCCGTGCACCACCCAGGCACGCGCCGCCCCGGCGTTGCGCAGCACCTCGGCCAGCGGCTCCAGCCAGGCGCGCGAGAACACGCCGAGCAGCTGGTGGCGCACGCCCGCGGGGTTGGACAGCGGGCCGAGCAGGTTGAAGATCGTGCGGGTGCCGAGTTCCACGCGGGCCGAAGCCACGTGGCGCATCGCGGCATGGTGCGCCCCCGCCATCATGAAGCCGATGCCGGCCTCGGCGAGGCAATGTTCGACCGATGCCGGCGTGCCGCCGACCCGCACGCCGAGCGCCGCCAGCACGTCGCTGGCGCCCGAGCGCGACGAGGCCGCGCGGTTGCCGTGCTTGGCGACGGGGACGCCGCAGGCCGCCACGATCAGCGCCGCCAGCGTCGACACGTTGTAGGAGCCCGAGCCGTCGCCGCCCGTGCCGACGATGTCGACGGCCCCCTCGGGCGCCGAAACCCGGGCCATGCGGGCCCGCATGGCGGCGACCGCGCCGGTGATCTCCGCCACGGTCTCGCCGCGCACGCGCAGGCCCATCAGGAAGGCACCGGTCTGGGCCGGCGTCACTTCGCCGGACAGCAGGTGGTCGAAGGCGGCCTCGGCTTCGGCGCGGGTGAGGGCGGCGCCGGTCGCGACCTTGCCGAGGAGCGGCTTGAACCCGTCCATCACCGGGACGCCTCGCCGGCGCCGGCCCGGCTCGCGTTCCAGGCTTCGGCGAGGTCGAGGAAGTTCTTCAGGATGACCCGGCCGTTCTCGGAGGCGATGCTTTCGGGATGGAACTGCACGCCGTGCACCGGGTGGGCGCGGTGCGACAGGCCCATGATGGTGCCGTCCTCGGAGCGGGCCGTGACCTCGAGCTCGTCCGGAAGCGTCGCCTCGTCGACCACGAGGGAATGGTAGCGCGTCGCCTTGAAGGCGCCGTTGATGCCGCGGAACACGGCGCGGCCCCCGTGGTCCACGGTGGACACCTTGCCGTGCATCGGCACCCTGGCCCGCACGACGTCGCCCCCGTAGACGTCCCCGATCGCCTGGTGGCCGAGGCATACGCCGAGGATCGGCACGCTGTCCCCGGCCTGGCGGAGCAGGTCGCAGCACACGCCCGCCTCCCGCGGCGTGCAGGGCCCCGGCGACAGCACGATGGCGTCCGGCGCCGCCGCCAGGATCTCCTCGGCGGTGGCGGCGTCGTTGCGCACGACCGTGACGTCGGCGCCGAGCGCCCCGAGGTCGTGGAACAGGTTCCAGGTGAAGCTGTCGTAATTGTCGACGAGGGTGACTCTCGGCACGGGACCTTAGCCTTCTGCGCGGTCCCGCACCTATCGGGCGGCACGCCCGCGAGGTCAAGGCGAGGCGCCATGCCGCGGCCCGCCGCGCCGAGGACTTTGGCACCGGGTCGGGTTTCGGCTATCAGAGAGGTCGACGCCCCTCGCGCGCGACGTCGTTCGAAACGGATCAGATGGACCAAACCGAGACGCCCACCGTGCCCCCGCCGCTCCCGGACCTGTCGGCCTGCGAGCGGGAACGGATCCACATGCCGGGCGCCATCCAACCCTATGGGTGCCTGCTGTTCTGCACCCTGCCGTCCTGGGTGGTGCGCGCCGTCTCGGCCAATGCCGGCCAGTTGCTCGGCCGCGAGGCCGAAGCCATGCTGGACGCGACGCTCGACACGCTGCTGCCCGAAAAAACGCTGCACGACCTGCGCAACGTGCTCCAGGCCTCCATGGTCTCGGGGGGAGCCGAGCGGCTGATCGACCAGCCCATCGACGACGGGCCGGACCGCTACGACCTCACCGTGCACATGGCGGCGTCGAACGCCGTGGTCGAGATCATCCCGCGCAAGGGGGCCGACACGCTCGCCACCGATCCCATCACGCTGGTGAAGAGCATGGTGGGCCGGCTGAAGCGGGCCCCGACGCTCGAACGCTTCCTGCACCTCGCCGCTCACCAGGTGCGGGCCGTGACGGGGTTCGACCGCGTCATGGTGTACAAGTTCCTGCCCGACGGCACCGGCGAGGTGCGGGCGGAGGCGCTGCGCTCGGGCCTCACCCCCTTCCTGGGCCTGCGCTACCCGGCGTCCGACATCCCGGCCCAGGCCCGGGCGCTGTATCGCCGCCAGTGGCTGCGCCTGATCCCGGACGTCAACTATCAGCCGGTGCCGCTGCTGGCCCGCTCGGGCGCGGCCGCGGAAGCCGACCTCAGCCTCGCGGCGCTGCGCAGCGTGTCGCCCGTCCACCTCGAATACCTGCGCAACATGGACTCGCATGCCACGCTCACCATCTCGCTGATGGTGGGGGACGCGCTGTGGGGCCTCATCGCCTGCCACCACTCGTCGCCGCGGCGCATCTCCTCGTCGACCTGCGCGGCCGCGGAGCTGTTCGGACAGATCTTTTCGCTGCAGATCGAGGCCAAGGAGCAGGCGCGCGAGCTCATGCTCACCGACGAGCTGCGCAAGTCCCACGACCGGCTGATGGCGGCCATGTCGGCGGAAGTGTCGATCTTCGACGACCCGGCGCGCTTCCGCGACCTCGTCGTCGAGATGATCCCCTGCGACGGATACGGCGTGTGGTCGGAGAAGGGCTTCATCGCGGTCGGCACCACGCCCCCGCCCGAAGCCATGCCGGACCTCGTGCGCCACCTCGGCGAGCGGGACCCCCAGCAGCCCTACGCCACCGCGGCCCTGTCGCGCGAGCTGGCGTCGGCGGGTGCCTATGTGGCGGACGTCAGCGGCGTGCTGTCGATCCCCTTCTCGCGCCGTCCGCGCGAATACCTGCTGTTCTTCCGCGCCGAGGTCGTCCAGACCGTGACCTGGGGCGGCGACCCCACGAAGCCCGTGATCGTGGAGCAGGGGGGCGCCCGCATCGGGCCGCGGACGAGCTTCGACGCCTGGAAGGAAACCGTGCGGGGCCAATCGGTGCCGTGGCAGCCCGCCGAGCTGCAGATCGCCGAAACGCTGCGCATCTCGCTGCTCGACGTCATCCTGCGCCGGGCCGACATCGTCAACAGCGAGCGGCGGGCCGCGCAGGAAAGCCAGGCGACGCTGATCGCCGAACTGAACCACCGCGTGAAGAACATCCTGGCGCTGATCCGCTCCCTGGTGCGCCAGAGCCGGCAGAACGCCCTCACCATGGAGGGCTTCGCCGGCGACCTCGAACACCGCATCCGCGCCCTGGCGCTGGCCCACGACCAGCTGACCCAGACGGGCTGGCACCGCGCGCCCCTGCGCCGCCTGCTCGAGGCCGAGGCCCGCGCCTGGACCCATTCGCCCGAGCGCGTGTCCCTCGTGGGGCCCGGCGTGACGTTGGATTCGCGGGCCTACCAGGCCCTGGCGCTGGTGTTCCACGAGATGATGACCAACGCGGCGAAATACGGCGCGCTGAGCCGCAGCGCGGGGCGCCTCAGCGTGATCTGGTCGCGCGAGGGCGGTGGCGACCTGCGCATCGAGTGGCGGGAACTCGGCGGCCCGCTGGTCCAGCCGCCCGAGCGGCGGGGCTTCGGCAGCGTCATCGTCGAGCAGACCATCCCGTTCGAGCTGCGCGGCGAAGCGCGGGTGGAATACCTGACCCAGGGGGTGCACGGCTCCTTCCTCATCCCGGCGCTGCATATCGGCGAGGTCGAGGGCGGCGAGGTCGAGCCCGACGTCGTGGTGCTGCCGGCGACGGACCTCAACGCCAAGCGGCTTCTGCTCGTCGAGGACAGCATGATGATCGCGCTCGACGCCCAGGCGATGCTGGCGGAGGAAGGCCTCGACGTGGAGGTGGCGGGCACCATCGCGGATGCCAACCGCCTGCTCGGCGTCGACAGTTTCGACGTCGCGGTCCTCGACGTGAACCTGTCGGGCGAGACCAGCTTCGGCGTGGCGGATCGGCTGGTGACGCTGGGCCTGCCCTTCGTCTTCGCCACCGGCTACGGCGAAAGCATCATGATGCCGGAGCGATTCCGCGCCGTGCCGGTGGTGTCCAAGCCCTATGACGGCGCCGCCCTGCGCATGGCGCTCGGCGGCGTGCAGGCCGCCCTGGCCGCCGAGCCCGCCGCATGAACGCCGCCGACTTCGCCCGCTCGTCCCGGGAGGACGCGGTGCCGCCGCCCGGCCTCGCCCCGCCGCTGCTGGCGCTGTGGTGGGACGGCAGGGGCGACTGGGACCGGGCCCATGCCGCGGCCGCGGCCGACGAGGAGGGCCGGGACGCCGCCTGGGTCCACGCCTACCTGCACCGCCGCGAGGGCGATGCCGGCAACGCCCGCTACTGGTACCGCCGCGCCGGCCGGCCGGTCGCCACGGCGCCGCTCGCGGCGGAATGGCACGAGATCGCGGCGGCCCTGCTCGGGTCCTGAACGCCGCCCCTTCGCCGGACTGTCGTGGAAACGCCATGCTTCCGCTCGCACCGAGGGGGCAAGCTCCGCACGAGGTGCGGCGCGCCTTGTGTTTTGCCCGCCTATGCGTTTGTTAGCCGGCTCCGGGGTCCGCCAGCACCGCGAGTGCCGATGCCCCAAGTCCAGAGACGATCCTGATGCGTTCCAGCCGATACTTCCTGCCGATCCTGCGCGAAACGCCGAAGGAAGCGGAGATCGTGTCGCATCGCCTGATGCTGCGGGCCGGCATGATCCGCCAGGAGGCGGCCGGCATCTACGCCTGGCTGCCGCTCGGGCTGCGGGTGCTGGAAAAGGTCAACGCCATCGTGCGCGAGGAGCAGAACCGCGCCGGCGCCATCGAGATCAAGATGCCGACCGTGCAGTCCGCCGACCTGTGGCGCGAGTCGGGCCGCTACGACGACTACGGCAAGGAGATGCTGCGCATCAAGGACCGGCACGAGCGCGAGATGCTCTACGGGCCGACCAACGAGGAGATGGTGACGGAAATCTTCCGCGCCTCGGTGCGGTCCTACAAGGACCTGCCGCTGAACCTCTACCACATCCAGTGGAAGTTCCGGGACGAGGTGCGGCCGCGCTTCGGCGTCATGCGGTCGCGCGAGTTCCTGATGAAGGACGCCTACTCCTTCGACCTCGACGCCGCGGGCGCCCGGCACAGCTACAACCGCATGTTCGTCGCCTACCTGCGCACCTTCGCGCGGCTCGGCGTGACCGCCATCCCGATGGTGGCCGACACGGGCCCCATCGGGGGCGACCTCAGCCACGAGTTCATCATCCTGGCGTCGACCGGCGAAAGCGAGGTGTTCTGCCACAAGGACTATCTCGGCTTCGCGCCGCCGCCCGCCGACATCGATTTCGACGATGTCGCGGGCCTGCAGGGCGTCGTCGACCATTGGACGTCGCGCTTCGCCGCCACGAGCGAGAAGTTCGACGCGGCCGGCTTCGACGCCGTCCCGGAAGCGGACCGCGTGTCCGCCCGGGGCATCGAGGTGGGCCACATCTTCTACTTCGGCACCAAATATTCGGAGCCGATGAACGCCGTGGTGAGCGGGCCCGACGGCAAGACCGTGCCGGTCCACATGGGCTCCTACGGCATCGGCCCCTCGCGCGTCGTCGCGGCGCTGATCGAGGCCGGCCACGACGAGGCCGGCATCCTGTGGCCCGACTCGGTCGCGCCCTTCACGGTCGGCATCGCCAACCTCAAGACCGGCAATGCCGAGACGGACGCCGCCTGCGAGACCCTCTACCGGGGCCTGCTCGCCGCCGGCATCGACGCGCTCTACGACGACCGCGACGAGCGGCCGGGCGCCAAATTCGCGACGCTGGACCTCATCGGCGTGCCCTACCAGGTCCTCGTCGGGCCGAAGGGGCTGGCCGACGGCAAGGTGGAACTGAAACACCGGCGCACCGGCGCCAAGGACCTGCTCGCCCCCGGGGAGGTCCTGGACCGGTTGGTCGCGCAGCTCGCGCCCGTCCCGGCCGCCCGCTGAACGCCACGAGGAACACGGCATGACGATGGCCCACGCCGAAGCCGCCGCCGCCCCGCGTGGGGGAGCCCGCGCGACGCGGGCCTTCTCGCCGTTCGAGTGGATCGTGGCGCTGCGCTACCTGCGGGCGCGCCGCGCCAAGAGCTTCGTGTCGGTGATCGCGGGGTTCTCCTTCGCCGGCATCATGCTGGGCGTGGCCACGCTCATCGTGGTCATGTCGGTGATGAACGGCTTCCGGCAGGAACTCCTGAACAAGATCGTCGGCATCAACGGCCACGTCTTCGTGCAGGCCACCGACACGCCCTTCACCGACTACGACGCGGTGGCGAAGCGGCTCGAGGCCGTGCCGGGCGTCAAGCTGGTCATCCCCATGATCGAGGGCGCGGCCGGCGTCTCCTCGCCCTTCAACCAATCCGGCGCGCTGGTGCGCGGCATCGCGGGCCCCAACCTGCGCCGCCTGCCCGGCATCGAAGGCCATGTCGTGCAGGGCACGCTCGACGACTTTGACAAGTCCGGCGGCGTCGCCATCGGCCAGCGACTCGCCGAATCCCTGGGTCTCAGCCTCGGCGATCAGGTCTCGGTGCTGACCGCCAAGGGCGCCCAGACGCCCTTCGGCGTGGCGCCGCGCATCAAGAGCTACCCGGTGGTGGCCATCTTCCAGATCGGCATGTCGGAGTTCGATTCGTCCTTCGTCTACATGCCGATGGCGGAAGCGCAGAGCTACTTCAACAAGGACGGCGAGGCCTCCGTCATCGAGGTCTTCGTCGACGATCCCGACCACATGGACGCCGTGCGCCTGCGGCTCGACCGGGCCATCGAGCGGCCGGCCGTGATGACCGACTGGCGCCAGCGCAACAAGACCTTCTTCGACGCGCTCAACGTCGAGCGCAACGTGATGTTCATCATCCTGACGCTCATCGTGCTGGTGGCGGCGCTGAACATCATCTCGGGCCTGATCATGCTGGTGAAGGACAAGAGTTCGGACATCGCCATCCTGCGCACCATGGGGGCGTCGCGCGGCTCCATCCTGCGCATCTTCCTCATCGCGGGTGCCTCCATCGGCGTCAGCGGCACCTTCGCGGGGCTCGCCCTGGGAGTCCTCGTGGCCAGCAACATCGAGCGCATCCGCACCGCCCTCAACAGCCTGATGCACGCCGACCTGTTCCCCTCGGAGCTCTACTTCCTGTCCCACCTGCCCTCCGTCATCGAACCCGGGGACGTGCTGGCGGTGACCGGCATGGCCCTGGCGCTGTCGCTCCTCGCCACCGTCTATCCATCGTGGCGGGCCGCCAACCTCGACCCCGTCGAAGCGCTGCGCTACGAATGATGGCCTCCGCACCCGCCCTCACGCTGAGCGGCGTCAAGCGCAGCTACCGCCAGGGCGAGACGACGCTCGGCATCCTGCGCGGCGCCGACCTGACGCTGTGGCCCGGCCAGTCCGTGGCGCTGGTCGCGCCGTCGGGCGCCGGCAAGTCGACGCTGCTGCATGTCGCGGGGCTGCTCGAGAAGCCCGACGGCGGCGAGGTCTACGTCGGCGCGGCACCGACCGCCGCCATGGCGGATCCGGACCGCACCGCGCTCCGGCGGACCGCCATCGGCTTCGTCTACCAGGCGCACCACCTCCTGCCGGAGTTCACCGCGCTCGAGAACGTCGTGATCCCGCAGATGATCGCGGGCCTCAGCCGCCGCGAGGCGGGGGACCGGGGACGCGAACTCCTCACCTTCCTGGGCCTCGGGCAGCGCTGCGACCATCGCCCGGCGGAACTGTCGGGCGGAGAGCAGCAGCGCGTCGCCATCGCCCGCGCGGTCGCCAACGCCCCCGGCATGCTGCTGGCCGACGAGCCGACCGGCAACCTCGACCCCCATACCGCCGACCACGTCTTCGCGACCCTGACGTCGCTGATCCGGGCGACGGGCCTGGCTGCCCTCATCGCCACCCACAACATGAACCTCGCGGCGCGCATGGACCGGCGCGTGACGCTCCAGGACGGCCTGGTGGTGGAGTTGGACTGACGCGATCCGGGCGGACGCCCCTTCGCCGGGAGGCCGCGGGGAAAGCTCGGCTGTCGTCGGGGGCGTTCAGGCACGGGTTCGACGCCTCGCCTGACCGTGACGGGACCGCGCCGCGGCCGCATTGCGTCGCCTCGCCGCCTCCGCCATAGGAGGGTGCATGTCGCTTCCCGTCGTCCGCTTCGCCCCGTCCCCCACCGGGCGCATCCACATCGGCAACACCCGGCCGGCGCTGCTCAACGTCCTCTTCGCCCGGGCCGCGGGCGGGCGCTTCGTGCTGCGGTTCGACGACACCGATGCGGAGCGGTCCCGGCCCGAATATGCCGAATCCATCGAGGCCGACCTGCACTGGCTCGGCATCCGGCCGGACCTCGTGGTGCGGCAGTCCGATCGCACGGCGCTCTACGGGGAGGCGACCGAGCGGCTGAAGCGCTCCGGCCGGCTCTATCCGGCCTACGAGACCGCCGAGGAACTCGACCGGCGCCGCAAGCGCCTCCAGGCCCGCGGCCTGCCGCCCGTCTACGACCGGGCGGCTTTGGCCCTGTCGGCCGAGCAGCGCGCCGCCCTCGAGGCGGAGGGGCGGCGCCCCCACTGGCGCTTCAGACTCGACGACGGCATCGTGTTCTGGGACGACCTGGTGCGCGGGCCGAGCAGCATCGATTGCGCGTCCCTCAGCGACCCCGTGCTGGTGCGCCAGGACGGCAGCTTCCTCTACACGTTGCCGTCGGTCGTCGACGACATCGACCTCGGCATCACCCACGTCATCCGCGGCGAGGACCACGTCACCAACACGGCGGTGCAGATCCAGCTCTTCGCAGCCCTGGGCCGCGCGGCGTCGCCGGCCTTCGCCCACCATAACCTGCTCGTCACGGCTTCTGGCGAGGGGCTGTCGAAACGCTCCGGCGCCCTGTCGGTGGGGGCGCTGCGGGACGCGGGCATCGAGGCCCTGGCGGTGGCCGCCATGGCGGTGTTGACCGGCTCCTCGGCGGCCCTGCGGCCCGTGACGTCGCTCGAGGACCTCGCCACCGGGTTCGACCTCCGGCAGCTGTCGCGGACCCCGGCGCGCTTCGACGAGGCCGAACTCCAGGCCCTGTCGGCCAAGACCCTGCACGGCCTGCCCTTCGCCGCCGTGGCGGATCGGCTGGCGCTGTTCGGGATCGTCGGCGACAAGGCCGAGCCCTTCTGGGACGCGGTGCGAGGCAACCTCGCGCATTTCGCCGAGGCTGCCGAGTGGTGGGGCGTCGTCGAGGATATGGTCCAGCCGCTCGTCGAGGACGAGGCTCTGCTGGAGCGCGCCGCCGCGCTGTTGCCGCCGGAGCCGTGGACTGCCGACACCTGGGGGGCGTGGACGGCCGCCGTCCGGACCGACACCGGCCGCAAAGGACGGTCGCTCTTCCATCCGTTGCGTTTGGCGCTGACGGGGCGGGACGCGGGCCCCGACCTGAAGTCACTGCTGCCCCTGATCGGCCGGGCTAGAGCGTCGGCCCGGATCGCCGGAATTCCCGCGTGAGGTCCTGCGCCGCGTCGGGCGGCTGAGGCGCGTCTGGCACCGGGATGGCGTCGGGAGCGGCCGGCCTGCGGGCCGCCTTCCGCGGCGCGGGCGTGGCCCTGTCGGGCGTGGTCCTGTCGGGTGTGGTCTTGGCCGGCATCGTCTTGGCCGGCAGTGTCCTGGCCGGCGTCGCGGCGGGCGGGGTCGCGGGGCGGCTCATGGATTCCGCCAGTGCCGGCGTCACGGTAACGTCGCCCTTGTGCGGCTCCAGCATGGCCTCGGCGCCCGCGAGGGCGTCGGCCCAGCTCTGGTTCGGCGCCCGGCATGCGCAGCTCCCCGTCGGGCCCTTGCGGAACTTGAAGGCGGCGGCGAGGTCCGTGTAGCGGGTGCCCTCGGTGGACTGCGCGTCGGCCACGTCGTCGGCGTCGCGCCCCGCATAGGCCGACGCGGTGGCGGCGGGGCATTGCGCCTGGCAGATCCTGTCCATGTCGGCCAGGCGGTCCTGGCGCACGTCGGTGGCGAGCGGGTAGTAGGCGCCGTCGCAATGGCGGACGCAGAGCACGACGGGGGAGCGCGCCGCCGTGGCGGGCGCCGGGGCGTCCGGCGTGTCGCTGACGGAGGGCGCATCGGGGTCGACCGGCAGGGTGGCGGGGGGCGCGTCGGCTTCGGTCCGGGCGATGCCGCATTCGGCATTGTAGGATTCGAGCAGGGCGCGGCGCCGGTCCTCGGCGCCGCCGTCGGCGGCCCGGGCCGCCTGGTCCTGCAGGCGCCGCATTCCGTCCTCGAGGGTCCCGAGCCGTCGCGCCAGGGCCCGGCATTCGGGCGAGTCCGGATCATCGAAGAGGCCGTCGCCGCAGCCCGACTGGTCCGCATAGGCCCGCGTCCGCGCGATGTCCCCCTGCTGCTGGCGCAGCGCGACCGCGTAGCGGCCGGGGTCGCCGGGCCGGCCGACGCCGTCGATCTCGGCCCGCAGGGCCGGGCAGTCGACCGCCTGGGCCCCGGCCGGGACGGCGGGCAGGGCCAAGGCGGCCAAGGCGGCCAGGAAGCCCAGCACGGGCAGGTTCGGGGCCGAGGGGCCAAAGGGCGGGGCAGGGCGGCGGCGCGGTCCAGCACGGGTCATGGCGCGAGTGATGACGACATTCTTGGCCGAAACAAGATGGCGGCCCGTCGAGGGGCCGCGGCGCGGTGTACCTCGGGCGCGATCCGGTGCATCAAGGCCCGGTCGCGGCGAGGCTCGCGGCGTCGCCGAGGAGTTCCGATGCGCTTTCCCGCCCTCATCGCCGCTGCCGGCGCCGCCTTGGCGACCCTGGCGACCCTGGCTGCCGCACCGGCGCGGGCCGCCGACGGACCGGACCTGATCTTCAAGGAATCCACGAAGTGGCGCGCGCTGACGCCCAGCGACAAGCTCGCCACCTATGCGGTGGACGACCCGGCGGTCGACGGGGTCTCGTGCTTCTATACCGTGCCGGAGAAGGGCGGCATCGCCGGGGCGCTCGGCGTGGCCGAGGAAGTGTCCGACGTGTCGCTGGCCTGCCGCCAGGTCGGGCCGATCCGGATCAAGGACAAGCTCGGCCAGGGCGACGTCATGTTCTCGGAAAAGCGCTCGTTCTTCTTCAAGCACATGCAGATCGTGCGGGGCTGCGACGCCAAGCGCAACACGCTGGTCTACATGGTCTACTCGGACAAGCTCATCGAGGGCTCGCCGAAGAACTCGACCTCGGCGGTGCCCATCATGCCCTGGGGCGCGGCGGGCGAGCCGCCGCGCTGCGCGGATGCGTTCAAGGGGTGACGGACCTCAATCGCCGCAGCGGATCACGATGTCACCCGGCGCGGCCTTGACCGGCTCGGGCTTCGTGCTGGCCTGGACCGACCCGGTGACGTCGTCGACCGTGCCGTAGGCGAGCACATGCGCGTGGCCGTGCGATTCGCACCAGCTGTCGGCGATGACCCGGCCGCAGTCGACGCCCGAATGCATGCAGTCGCTGATGCCGTAGCCGTCGCTCGACGGGATGACGTAGTTTTCCCCGGCCGCGGCAGGAGTCGCGGCGGCGGCGAGGGCCAGGCCGGCGGCGATCGCGACGGCGCGAGTGATGGAAGCCTGCAAGGCCATGGGTGTCGAAGTCCTCGGACTGTGGCGGTGCCGTGAGCCCAAGGTGGCGAAACGAGGTCACTAAAGGTTTAACGGCCGGCGAAACCGGCCGTCAGGCCTCCTCGCTGGCGAAGGCCGCGATCATGGCTTCGGCGGTGCGGACGAATTTGGCGCTGGGACCCTCGGCCCCGACACTCTGTCGGCTGACGCGCGCGCCTTCGAGCAACAGCGAGAGGGCGTCGGCGAGGTTCTCGGCCTGGGCGATGCCGGCGGAGCGGCAAAGCCCCACCATGCGGTCGCGGTAGGCGGATTTGCACAGCTCGACCAGCCTGCGGGCAGGGTGGTGGGCCTCGGTCAGTTCCACGGCGGCATTGGCCAGCGAGCAGCCCCGCCCGTCGGCCAGCACGCAATCGGCGGCCTCCCGCACCCAGGCGACGAGATGCGCCCGCGGGTTCCCGGCGTGCCGCGCCTCGAGCACGCGCCACTGGGCCTCGGCTTCGGCCGCCACCGACTTCAGGCATTCGACGATCAGCTCGTCCTTCGAGCCGAAATGGCGGTACAGCGTCATCTTGTTGGTGCCGGCGGCTTCGGCGATGGCTTCGACCCCGACGGGCCGGAATCCGTGCTGGTGGAACATGTCGCGCGCCGTCGCCACGATGCGGTCGCGCGGTTTCGGCTTGCCGTCGGAGCAGCATGCGGAGGTGGGCGACCGGTCGCCGGGCTTGGAAGTGGCCCGGTCCAGAACTGCCGCGATTTTCTCGCCCATGGCCTTGACGCTTCTGTTACCGGCCGGTAACGTCCGGCTTGTTACTGATCGGTAACAGAACCGCGAAGCCGGGTCAACGACGACTCCGGAGCCGCGGGCGACGGCCCCGGCCGTCGCGGATCGGGCGTCCCCGACGCGCCGACGAGGAGGCCACCATGAGCTGCATCGCCCGCGACCTGACCCTCGACGAAGCCCTGGCCGACCCGATGATCGGCGCCGTGCTCAGGGCCGACCACGTCGACCGCCGCGGCTTCGAGACCCTGCTGCGCTCCACGGCGCGGCGTCTCGACGGCCGGCGGGGCCCCGCGGCCCGGCCCACCGCTTCAACGCCCGCCCGCGCCCGCGCGGCCTCGCCCACGGACATCGCCGTATGGTAAGTTTCTTCACACGGCGGCCGATCTTCGCCTCCGCCGTCGCCCTCGTCATGGTCATGGCGGGGGCGATCAGCTACGTGCTGCTGCCCGTCGCGCAGTTCCCCGACATCACGCCGCCCCAGGTCGTCGTCAGCGCCATCTATCCCGGCGCCAGCGCCCAGGTGGTGGCCGACACCGTGACGACGCCGCTCGAACAGCAGATCAACGGCGTGCAGGGGATGACCTACATGTCGTCCTCGTCGTCGAACGACGGCTCCTCCACCATCACGGTGACGTTCGACGTCGGCTATCCCCTCGCCATCGCGGCGGTCGACGTGCAGAACCGCGTGTCGCAGGCGTCCTCGTCGCTGCCCGCCATCGTCAACCAGGCCGGCGTGACGATCAAGAAGCAGAACCCCAACTTCGTCCTCATCGTGAATCTGACCTCGCCGGACGGCTCGGTGGATCCGGTGGCGCTCTCCAACTACGCCTATCTGCAGATCGTCGACCCGTTGAAGCGCCTGCCCGGCGTCGGCGACGTGTCGATCTTCGGCGAACGCCGCTATTCGATGCGGGTCTGGCTCGATCCCGACAGGCTGGCCAAGCTCGGCATCACCGCCACCGACGTCCAGGGCGCCATCGCCGAACAGAACATCCAGGTGGCGGCCGGCAAGATCGGCCAGTCGCCGGCGCCCGCCGGCACGGCCTTCGAGATGCAGGTCAACGCGATCGGCCGCCTGTCGACGCCCGAGGAGTTCGGCGACATCGTGGTCCGGGCCGACCCGTCGGGCGGCTCCGTGGTGCGGCTGCGCGACGTCGCCCGCATCGAACTCGGGGCGCTGCAATACGCGTCCACGGCCTATTTCGGCAAGGATCCCACCGTGGTGCTGGCGGTCTACCAGCAGCCCGGCTCCAACGCGCTCGCCCTCCAGGCGGCCGTGAAGGACCAGATGGAGAAGCTGAAGGCGCGCTTCCCCAAGGGGATCGACTACGCCATGCACTACGACACGACGAAATTCGTGTCGGCCTCCATGCACGACGTCGTCATCACGCTGGCCGAAGCGCTGATCCTCGTCGTCATGGTGGTCTACGTCTTCCTGCAGAGCTGGCGCACCACCATCATCCCGACCATCGCGATCCCGGTGTCGTTGATCGCGACCCTGGCCGTCATGGAGGTCTGCGGCTTCTCGCTCAACATGCTGAGCCTGCTCGGCATGGTGCTGGCCATCGGCCTCGTCGTCGACGACGCCATCGTGGTGGTGGAGAACGTCGAGCGCCAGCTCGAGATGGGACACCCGCCCATGGAGGCGACGCGTCGTGCCATGGCCGAGGTGACGGGCCCCATCGTGGCGACCACCGCCGTGCTCATGGCGGTCTTCGTGCCGGTGGCCTTCATCCCGGGCGTGGCGGGCCGGCTCTACAACCAGTTCGCCCTCACGGTGGCGATCTCGGTCGGCATCTCGGCCTTCAACTCGCTGACGCTGAGCCCGGCCTTGAGCGCCGTGTTCCTGCGCCACCGCCACGGCCAGCCCTTCGTGCTGTTCCGCTGGTTCAACGCCGGCTTCGACTGGCTGTCGCACGGCTACGCCCGCATGGTGCGGGTCTTCATCGCGCTGCGCTGGGGGCTGCTGGCGGGCTTCGCCCTGATGCTGTTCGGCACCTACAGCCTGTGGGAGCGCATCCCGTCGACCTTCCTGCCCGTCGAGGACCAGGGCTATTTCTTCGTCGTCATCCAGGGGCCGGACGGCGCCTCGCTGGAGCGCACCGACGCGGTCGCCAAGCAGGTCCGCGACGTGCTCCAGGCCGAGGCCGGCGTCGAGATCGTCGGCTCGATCAGCGGGCTGAACTTCCTGACCAGCGCCGCCCAGTCGAATTCCGCCGTGGAATTCGCCATCCTGAAGCCCTGGGACGAGCGTCCCCCCGAGCAGCAGGCGTCCAGGATCGTGGCGGCGGTACGGCCCAAGCTGATGGGCATCCCCGGCGCCTTCGCGCTGTCGTTCGATCCCCCGTCGATCCCCGGCCTCGGCGCGACCGGCGGCTTCGAGTTCGAGGTGGAGGACCTCACGGGCCGCGGCTCGGCGGCCCTGAACGACGCCACCCAGGCGGTGATCGCCGAAGCGCGCAAGCAGCCCGCGCTCGATCCGCGCCAGCTCTTCACCTCCTTCTCCACCGGCACGCCGGCCTTCGACTACGACCTCGACCGCAACAAGGCCAAACTGCTCGGCCTCAGCCTGCCGGACGTGTTCAACACCCTGCAGGTCTATCTCGGCTCGCTCTACGTCAACGACTTCAACCTCTTCGGCCGCACCTTCCGGGTCACCATCCAGGCCGACAAGGCGGCGCGGGCCGACGCATCCGCGCTGTCGCGGCTCTACGTGCGCAACAGCAGCGGCGGCATGGTCCCGCTGTCGACGCTCGGCACCCTCAAGCCCACGGTGGGCCCGGAAACGGTGCCGCACTACGACAACTACGCCGCCGCCAAGATCAACGGCGCGGCGGCGCCGGGCTTCAGCTCGGGGCAGGCGGTCGAAGCCATGCAGCGCGCCGCGGAAGCGGCGCTGCCGCGGGACTTCGCCTATGAATGGACCGGCATCACCTTCCAGGAACTGAAGGCGGGCTCGGCGGCGAGCCTCATCTTCGGCCTCGCCATCCTGTTCGTGTTCCTGATCCTGGCGGCCCAGTACGAGAGCTGGACCATGCCCTTCATGGTGCTGCTCGCCGTGCCGCTGGCCTTGTTCGGCGCGCTGCTCGCCCTCTACGTCCGCGGCATGCAGATCGACGTCTATTCGCAGATCGGCTTCGTCATGCTGATCGGGCTCGCGGCCAAGAACGCCATCCTGATCGTCGAGTTCGCCCGGCGGCTGCGCGAGGAGGGGGCCGGCATCGTGGAAGCCGCCATGGAGGCGGGCCGGCTGCGCCTGCGGCCCATCCTGATGACGGCCTTCGCCTTCATCCTCGGCGTGCTGCCGCTGGTGGTGGCGACGGGGGCGGGCGCGGCGAGCCGCCAGTCCATCGGCACCACCGTGTTCGGCGGCATGCTGGCCGCCACGGGCCTCACCCTCGTCTTCGTGCCGGTGTTCTACGCCGTCATCGAGCGCATGCGCGAGGGCCGCAGCGCCGACGCGGCGTCCCCGCCCGCCCATCACCACGCCGTCATGCCGCCCCGGCGCGCCGAAGCCGCCGAGTGAGAGGACCCGTCATGCGTTTCCGCAACCTGCCGCTCGGCGCCGTCGCGCTCGCGGTCGCCGCCGCCCTGGCCTACCGGGCCGACCCCACCCTGGTCGACCGGCTGCCCTTCCTCCACGCGGCGGGCGCCACGCCCGCCGCGGCGCAGACCGCCCCGCCGCCCTTCGTCATGCCGGTGCCGGTCGCCCGCGTGGTGAAGCGCACCATCCCGGTGGTGCTCGACTATGCCGCCCGCACCGAGGCGGTGCGGGGCATCGCGCTCCAGGCCAAGGTGTCGGCCTATGTCGTCGAGCAGCGGGTCCCCGACGGCACGGACGTCAAGGCCGGCGACCTGCTCTACCGCCTCGACCCGCGCGACTTCCAGGTCGCCCTCGACCAGGCCAATGCCGCCATCGAGCGCGACCAGGCCTCGCTCGACTACCAGACGGCGAGCTTCAACCGCGGCGACGCCCTGTCGAAGAGCGGTTACCTCGCCAAGGACAGCCTCGACCAGCGCAGCAGCGGCCTGCGGCAGGCCGAGGCCGCGCTGGTCGCCGACCGGGCCGCGCAGCGCGCCGCCCAGCTGAACCTCGCCTATACCGAGATCCGCGCGCCCTTCCCGGGCCGGCTCGGCCGCAACCAGGCCGCCATCGGCACGCTGGCGGGGGCCGGCACCACGGTGCTGAACACGCTGGTGCAGATCGACCCCGTCTACGTCACCTTCAACCCAGGCGAGACGGACCTCGTCGAGCTGCAGAAGGCCCGGCGCGCCGGAACCGTCTCGGTCGACGTGTCGGTGCCGGGCGAGGCCGTGCCGGACCACAAGGGCGAACTCAGCTTCGTCGACAACAGCGTGGACCGTGCCACCGGCACCGTCGTGGCCCGGGCCACCATCGCCAATGCCGACCTCAGCCTGCTCCCGGGCCAATATGTCCGGGTGCGCGTGCACCTGCGCGACCAGCCGGACGCGCTGCTGGTCCCGCAGGTGGCGGTGGGGTCGAGCCAGCTCGGCAAATACGTCATGGTCGCCGGGGAAGGCGACAAGGTCGAGCAGCGTCCCGTGGTGCTGGGCCCGTCCGAAGGCGCGCTCGTGGCGGTGCTGAAGGGGGTCGGCGAGAGCGACCGCGTCATCACCGGCAACCTGCAGAAGATCGGCCCCGGCATGCCGGTCAAGCCGCTGGAGGAGGGCGGTGCGCCGCCGTCCTGAGGCTCTGGGCTCGCTGGGCTCACGCCGTAGCGGCATGAGCCGATCGGAGACGGCGGGCCTGGCCGAGCCTCAGTAGCCCGTCGCCGGACGGCCCGTCGGGCGTCCGTCGAGCACGGCCAGGAGATCGTCGAGGAGGCCCGATGCGCCGAAGCGGAAGGTGGCGGGCTTCGCCCAGCTCGGCCCCATGGCGTCGTCGGCGAGGGCGAGGTAGCGGCCCGCCACCGCCGTCGTGCCGATGCCGCCCGCCGCCTTGAGGCCGATGGGCCGCCCGGCCTCGCGGATGGCCCGCAGCATGGTGGCGACCGCCTCGGGCGTGGCGTTGACCGCCACTTTGCCGGTCGACGTCTTCAGCATGTCGGCGCCCGCCGCGATGGCCCGGCGCGAGGCTTCGGCGATGAGGCCGTCATCGGCCAACACGCCGCTCTCCAGGATGGTCTTGATCAGGGCCGTGGGGCAGGCGGCCCGCACGGCCGCCACGGTGGCGTCCACGGCGCCGCCGTTTCCCGCCATGAGCGCCCGATAGGGGATCACGACGTCGACCTCGTCGGCACCTGCCGCCACGGCGGCCCGGGCTTCCGCCTCGGTCCCGGCGATGGTGCCGTCGCCGGACGGGAAGTTCACCACGGTGGCGATCCGGATCGCAGAGTTCGGGCCGAGGATGCCGCGGGCCTGGGCGACGAACCGCGGCCACAGGCAGACGGCGGCGACCGGCCCGTGCCGTGTCGCGGCACGGGTGCAGAGCGCCTCCACCGCGGCCGCGTCGCAGGCGTCCGACAGGTCCGTGAGGTCGAGGCAGGCCAAGGCCCGGGCCGCGACGGCGCGGTGCAACACCATGTCGTCCACCACCGTGCGGCCCGCCGGCGCCGCGCCATTGCCGTCCGTCATCGCGACCTCCCTCGGGCGCCGTCACGGCGGCCCCAAGGACCTATGTCGACCAAAACCGGCGCCCTGGCCAGTGCGCGGGACGTCCCGCGCACCGGTGTCCCCGTGCGGCCGCCCCGCCGGGCGGCCCTGGATCTCAGCGGGTCGCGGGAGCGGCCTGGACCCGATCGAGCAGCCGCAGGGCCGCGTCGGAGCAGGTTCCCATGGCCTCGTCGTCGGGGCATTTCACGTCGAGCACGAGGTCGCCGCGCTGGAGGTGGATGTGGGCGCCGCGCGGCGGCGGCGGCGGCGGCGGGGGCATCATGGCGCCGGGACCACCCGGGGGCGGCGGGGGCATCATGGCGCCGGGACCGCCCGGGGGCGGCGGGGGCGGCGGCAGCATGGCGGCCGGACCGCGCGGCGGCTGGGGCTGCAGGGCGCCGGGAGCGCCAGGGGTGCCCGGAGCGCCGGGGGCCGGAGCGGCCGCGGGGGCGGCCATCGGGGTGGGGGCGGCGCCCGCGGGTGCGGGACCGGCGGTCTGGGCCAGCGCGGCGCCGGCGAACACGGCGAGCGCGATGCCCGACATCAGGAAGGTTTTCATGGAGATCTCCGGTGGGGCGGCATCGGGTGATGCCGGTCTGGTCGGGGGGGAAGGCCCGGCGGCGTGCCGGGCCGGTCGTCGCGGGCCGCGCCCGTCACGGCGCGCGGCTCGGCCACGGCATCACGGGGAGCCGGGAACGGGGGTCGCCGGGGGCGCGGCGCCGGCCACGGGGCCGGGTGGGCGGCCGGGCAAGGGGCCGAGTGGGGGGCCGGGCGGGGGGCCGGGCGGCCCCACCATGTCGGTCCGGCCATCGGCGTGCTGCACGGCGACGGCATGGATGGAGCCGCGCTCGAAGCGGCCCTGGACGATGACGGTCTCGGAAGGCGCGACGAGCCCGCCGCCCTCGCCCGCACGGCCGGTGTCCACCAGGGCACGACCGCCCTGGTCCTGCACCACGAACTTGTTGCCGAAGATGTCGGCGACCTGGCCCTTGATGGCGACGGCGCTGTCGTCCCGCATGACGGAGATCGGCGCCGGTGCCAGCGCCACCAGGGTCACGCGTCCCCTCTGGGCCAGGGCGGTGGCGCCGGCGCCGATCGCGGCCGCGCCGATCAGGGCGGCGACGAGCGCCAGCGACCTCCGACCGACGGCCGGCCGGCCGGCCCGCATCCCCGGCCAGCGGGATGGTCTCGTGCCACCGGTCGTGGTGGGGTTGGCGTCTTCGGTCATGGCGGCGTTCCCGTCTCGCTTCGGATGCCGTCTTGTACCGGGCTGCCGGGAACCCACGCTGAATCCGCCCGTTCAGCTTCGGTTTAAGGCGGGAGCGTAACCGCAGCGCCGTCCGGAGCCCGTCGCCGCCATGAGAATCCTGCTCGTCGAGGACGACCGCTCGTTGTCGGCCGCCATCGCCCGCCATCTCCGCCAGGAGAATTTCGTCGTCGACGTCGCCGAGAACGGCGAGGACGGCCAGCACCTCGGGGAAACGGAGCGCCTCGACGCCGTCGTGCTCGACCTCGGCCTCCCGCTCAAGGACGGCGCCGCGGTGCTGCGGGCCTGGCGCGCCGCCGGCCTCGGCTTCCCCGTGCTGATCCTGACGGCGCGGGACAACTGGTCCGACAAGGTCGCGGGCTTCAAGGCGGGCGCCGACGACTATCTCGTGAAGCCCTTCCGGGTCGAGGAGCTGGTGCTGCGCGTGCGCGCCATGGTGCGCCGTGCCGCCGGCCACGCTTCGCCGCGCATCGACTGCGGCGCCCTGTCGTTCGACGCCCAGGTCGGGACCTTCGAACTCGACGGCCTGCCGCTGCGCCTCACAGCGCTCGAATGGCGGGTCCTCGCCTGCCTGATGCTGCGGGCCGGCCACGTGGTCGAGCGGCTCGACCTGCTGGAGCGCGTCTACGACGGCGACGCGGACGTCGATTCCAACTCCATGGAGGTCATCATCGCGCGGCTGCGCCGCAAGATCGGGCCGGCCCTCATCAAGACGGTGCGGGGGCGCGGCTATTGTCTCTCGGCGGAGCCGGCCTGATGCCGCCGCATGCGGGACCGGCGCCCGATGATGTCCCGGGCCGGATGCGCCCGGGAGCCCCGGGGCCGCGGCCCTGGCTGCCGGCCTCGCTCGGTGCCCGGCTGTTGCTGGCCGCGACGGCGGTGATCCTGCTCGCCCTCGCCGCGACGGGCGCCGCCATGGAGTTGGCGCTGCGGCGCTTCATCCAGGGCCAGGTGGACGGGCGGCTCGACACCCAGATCATCACCGTCACGGATGCGCTGCGGCCGGCACCGGACGGGGCCTGGGTGCTCGACCGGTCCGTCGACGGCCCGCCTTTCGATCGCCCCGGCTCGGGCTGGTCCTGGGTGGTGCTGGCGCCGGGGCCGGTGCTGGCGTCGCGGTCCCGGCCTCCCCGCGCGGTGGCGGCGGCGGAGGCCGCCCCGCATGGTCCGCCGGGCGCGCCGCTGACGGCCGATGGCAGGGGCCCGGACGATGCCCGGCTGCGCGTCCGGCTGCGGCGGCTCGACCTCGAAGGCCGCGCCGTGACGGTCGCGGCCGCCGCGCCCCTCGAAGCTGTGCTGGGGCCGCTGTGGGACGTCATGATGCCGGTCCTCGGCATCCTGGGCCTGCTCGGCGCCGCGCTGCTGCTCGGCGTGCTGCTGCAGGTTCGCCTCGGCCTGCGCCCGCTCGGGCGGCTGCGCGCCGAGCTCGCCCGGGTGCGGGCGGGCCGGGCCGAGCGGATCGGCGGCCCCCAACCGCGCGAGGTGCGGCCCCTGGTGGCCGAGCTGAACCAGCTTCTCGACGACAACCACGCCAACCTCGAACGCGCCCGACGCAACGTGGCCAACCTGGCTCACGGGCTCAAGACGCCGCTGGCGACGCTGGCGCTGGCGATCGATCGGCCCGGGAGCGTGCCGGACGGGCAGCTGCGCCCGCTCGTCGACCGCATGGATCGGCTGATCCGCCACCACCTCGCCCGCGCCCGGGCGGCCGCCCTGGGGACCCACAGCCGGGCCCGGGTGCCGCTGGCCGAGGCCGTCGCCGGCCACGTGGCGGTCTTCACCAAGCTTTATGCCGACAAACGGCTCGCCGTCGCGGTCGATATCGACCCCGGCCTCGCCGCCGCCGTCGAGGCCCAGGACCTCGACGAGATGCTGGGCAACCTTCTCGACAATGCCAGCAAGTGGGCGACCGGGCGCGTCGCGGTCGCGGCCCGCACGGATGGGCAGCGGCTCCGGCTCGCCGTCGAGGACGATGGGCCCGGCATCCCCGAGGACCGCCAGGCCGACATGCTCAAGCCCGGCCAGCGCATCGACGAGAGCGCCCCCGGCCACGGCTTCGGCCTGCCCATCACCCGCGAGCTGGCGGAACTCTACGGCGGTGCCGTGTCGCTGTCGCGCTCGACTCTCGGGGGGCTCAGGGTCGCGCTGGACCTTCCGGCGGCCGCGTGAGCGCAGACGACGGCGTCAGCGGCAAACCCCACTCAACCCCCGGCGGCGAGCGGGTGGGCCGAGGCCCGTCTCCGCTCGCCCGGTCGCGGCCGGCCGCGTCAGCTGCAGCCCGTAGTGGCGCCGCAGGTCTCGCACTTCAGGCAGGTGCCGTTGCGCACCATGGTGAAGTTGGCGCATTCCGGGCAGGCCTCGCCGACATAGCCCTTCATACGGGCTTCGGCCTTCTTGTCCGCCACCGCCGCCTTGGCCGCCGCGAAGCCCTGCGGCTCGCTCCAGGCGAGAGCCGACAGCTCCGTCGTGGCCTGTTGCTCGGCGTCGCGCTTGAGGGCCGTCGCCCCCTCGACGCCGTAGGCCTTCAGGGGAGCGGCGCCGGAGCGGGCTTCCGGAACGGGAGCCGCGCGGGTGGTGCCGCCGACCAGCATGAACCTGTCGGTCTTCGAGCGGACGAGGCCCTTGGAGACGGGGCTCGCCACCGGGGCGGCCCGGCCTTCGCCGCCGCCCGAGCGACCCTCCGTTTCGCCCGTGCCGAGCACGTCGAAGCCGATGTCGCTCGGCACCACATGGGCGAGGTCCGTGCGGTCGAGGTAGGAGACGGCGAGTTCGCGGAACACGTAGTCGAGGATCGACGTCGCGTTCTTGATGGCGTCGTTGCCCTGGACCGGACCGGCCGGCTCGAACCGGGTGAACGTGAAGGCGTCCACGTATTCGTCCAGCGGCACGCCGTATTGCAGGCCGAGCGAGATCGCGATGGCGAAGTTGTTCATCAGCGACCGGAAGGCGGCGCCCTCCTTGTGCATGTCGACGAAGATCTCGCCGAGCCGCCCATCCGGATATTCGCCGGTGCGCAGGTAGACCTTGTGGCCACCGACCGTGGCCTTCTGCGTGTAACCCTTGCGGCGGGCCGGCAGCTTCTCGCGCTCGCGCTGGCGCTCGATCCGCTCCACCACGCGCTCGACGATCCGTTCCGCCACCTCGGCGGCCCGCGCCGGCATGGTGGCGGCGAGGTGCTCGTCGAGGCCGTCCTCGTCCTCCTCGTCGGCGATGAGCTGCGAGTTCAGCGGCTGCGACAGCTTCGAGCCGTCGCGGTAGAGCGCGTTGGCCTTGAGGCCCAGCCGCCACGACAGCATGTAGGCCTCCTTGCAGCCCTCCACGGTCGCGTCGTTCGGCATGTTGATGGTCTTGGAGATCGCGCCCGAGATGAAGGGCTGCGACGCCGCCATCATGCGGATGTGGCTCTCGACCGACAGGTAGCGCTTGCCGGTGCGCCCGCAGGGGTTGGCGCAATCGAAGACGTGGTAGTGCTCGCGCTTGAGGTGCGGCGCCCCCTCCAGCGTCATGGCTCCGCAGACGTGGATGTTGGCGGCCTCGATGTCGGCCTTGGTGAAGCCCAGGAAGGGCAGGAGCTCGAAGCCCGGCTCCTCCAGCCGGTCGGCCGGCACCTTCAGCACGTCGACCAGGAAGTCCGACCCCAGCGTCCACTTGTTGAAGGCGAACTTGATGTCGAAGGCGGAAACCAGCGCCTTGTCGAGAGCTTCGAGCTTGGCATCGGTGAAGCCCCGGGCCTTGAGGGCCGGCACCGTGACGCCCGGCGCCTGGCGCAGGTTGCCGTGGCCGACGGCATAGACCTCGATCTCGGCGATGTCGCTTTCGCGGTAGCCGAGCGCCCGAAGGGCATCCGGCACGGCGCGGTTCACCACCTTGAAGTAGCCGCCGCCAGCGAGCTTCTTGAACTTGACCAGCGCGAAGTCGGGCTCGATGCCGGTCGTGTCGCAGTCCATCACGAGGCCGATGGTGCCGGTGGGGGCCACGACGGAGACCTGGGCGTTGCGGTAGCCGTGCCGCTCGCCGAGCGAAATCGCGAGGTCCCAGGCGCGGCGGGCGGCATCCACCATGTCGGGATCGGGCGTCGCCGACCGGTCGAGCGCCACCGGGGCGACCGACAGGGCCTCGTAGCCCGAAACCTCGCCATAGGCGGCGCGCCGATGGTTGCGCATCACCCGCAGCATGGATTCCGCATTGGGAGCGTGGCCCGGGAAGGCGCCGCGCTCGCCGGCGATCTCGGCCGAGGTCGCGTAGCACACGCCCGTCATCAGCGCCGAAAGCGCGCCGCAGATCGCTCGCCCGGCATCAGAGTCATAGGCGAGGCCCGACGACATCAGGAAGCCGCCGAGGTTGGCGAAGCCGAGGCCGAGCGTGCGGTAGTCGTAGGACAGGCGCGCGATCTCCTCGGAGGGGAACTGCGCCATCAGCACGGAGGTCTCGAGCACCAGCGTCCAGAGGCGCACCGCGTGCTCGTAGGAGGCCACGTCCAGCGTGCCGGCGCGCGGGCCCTTGAACTGCATCAGGTTCAGCGACGCGAGGTTGCAGGCCGTATCGTCGAGGAACATGTATTCGGAGCAGGGGTTCGAGGCCCTGATCTCGCCCGAAGCCGGGCAGGTGTGCCAATCGTTGATGGTGGTGTGGAACTGCAGGCCGGGGTCGGCCGAGGCCCAGGCGGCATAGCCGATCTTGTCCCACAGCGTGCGGGCCTGAAGCGTCTTGGCGACCTTGCCGTCGGTGCGGCGGATCAGCGACCACGGGCCGTCGGCCTCGACGGCGTGGAGGAACCCGTCCGTGATGCGGACGGAATTGTTGGAATTCTGGCCCGCCACCGTGAGGTAGGCCTCCGAGTCCCAGTCGGCCGTGAACTCGTCGAAGTCGATGGCGGTGTGGCCCTGGCGCGCCAGCTGGATCACGCGCTTGATCATGTTGTCCGAGACCATGACCTTGCGGGCGGCCTTGATCTCGCGCTTCAGCGCGGGGTTCTTCTCGGGCTCGAAGCAATCGTCGCCCGGGCCCTCGCAGTTGACGCAGGCCCGCAGCACGGCCTTGAGGTGGCGGCGCGTCAGGCGCGAGCCCGTGACCAGCGCGGCGACCTTCTCCTCCTCCTTGACCTTCCAGTCGATGTAGCTCTCGACGTCGGGGTGGTCGGCGTCCACCACCACCATCTTGGCGGCGCGGCGCGTGGTGCCGCCCGACTTGATGGCACCGGCGGCGCGATCGCCGATCTTGAGAAAGCTCATCAGGCCCGACGACTTGCCGCCGCCCGACAGCTTCTCCTTCTCGCCCCGCAGGCGCGAGAAGTTGGTGCCGGTGCCCGAGCCGTACTTGAACAGCCGCGCCTCGCGCACCCACAGGTCCATGATGCCGCCCTCGTTGACGAGGTCGTCCTGCACGCCCTGGATGAAGCAGGCGTGGGGCTGCGGATGCTCGTAGGCCGAGGTCGACCGCACCAGTGCCCCGGTGCGGTAGTCGACGTAATGGTGGCCCTGGCCGGGCCCGTCGATGCCGTAGGCCCAGTGGAGGCCGGTGTTGAACCATTGCGGGGAGTTCGGCGCCGCCATCTGGCGGGCCAGCATGAAGCGCAGCTCGTCGTGGAAGGCATGCGCGTCGGCCTCGTCGCCGAAGTAGCCGCCCTTCCAGGCCCAATAGGTCCAGGTGCCGACGAGGCGGTCGAACACCTGCTTGGCCGAGGTCTCGGGGCCGAAGCGCTCCGCCTCGGGCAGGGCGGCGAGGGCCGCCTCGTCGGGCACCGAGCGCCACAGGAACGAGGGAACGTCGTTCTCCTCGACGCGCTTCAGCCGCGCCGGAACGCCGGCCTTGCGGAAATACTTCTGCGCCAGCACGTCGGAGGCGACCTGGCTCCAGGCGGCCGGGACGTCGAAGTTCTCGAGGGCGAAGACGATCGAGCCGTCGGGATTGCGGATCTCGCTCTTCGCCGATCTGAACGGGATCTCGGCATAGGGGGTGCCGACGGCCTTGGTGTAGCGGCGCTCGATCTGCATGGTGATTCTATCCGTTCGCTGCGCGCCGGCGACCCGTGGGGCCCGACCCGGAGGCCGGGGAGCCGAGGTCGGACCCCGTGGTCGCGGCGGGCCCGAGGCCCTGCCGCGCACCGAAGACCGGCAGCCGATCTATCGGCATCTGGGTTACCAATATGGCTACCACGCCGGCCTGAGTCGAATCGCCGGGCGCTACGGCAGCCGGCCGGCCGGCGCGGCGGGCAAAACCATAAGTGACGGCGGAATGGGGCGTTTCCGCAACATCGTCGCAGGCGCGGGCGCAGCGGCAGCCGCGACGCCGGCCGACTTATCAACCGCAAAAACCTTTGGCCGGCTTGTCGCTCCGCCGGGCAGACCCCGTGCCGCGCCCCGGCGGGGGCGCCTCGCCTTTACTCCGCGCGCCCGGCGCCCTATTCCGTCGTCAGCGAACCCGACAGCGAGTTGCCCCTTGTCCTATCCGGCCCCGCCCGAAGAGCGCGTCACATTCAAGACGCGCTTCCTCCGCTTCGCGACCTGGTGGACCGGTGCCACCGTCAACACCCGTTTCTGGACCAGCCGCAACGGCGAGGTCGTCGGCTACGACGAGTTCGGCAACACCTATTACCGCGCCATCGGCGGCCGCATCGATCCCGCGCTCGGGTTCGAGCGGCGCTGGGTCATCTACCGGGGCGAGAGCGAGGGGTCGGCGACGCCGCCCGGATGGTACGGCTGGCTCCACCACCAGACCGACGAGCCCCCGACCCGCTCCGACTACGTGCCGCGGGCCTGGGAGAAGCCCTATCTCCCCAACATGACCGGGACGCCCGCCGCCTATCGCCCGCCGGGCTCCCTGCTGAAGGATGGCACGCGCCCCCGCACCGGCGGCGACTACGACGCCTGGACGCCGGGCTAGGGGCGTCGTCCAGGCATGGTGATGGCGCACCAGCGATCCTGACGCGTCGGGACGAGGATGGCCCGGCCTTCCACCGAAGGCGTGCTGTCCCGGCCGCATGGGTCGGGCCCTCGTATCGCCACAAGCGGGCGCGACAGGAATGCGGCGACCGCGGGGCGTCGCGCTATCGAAAACGGGCGAGCACCTTGGCGGCTTCACGCATCTCCACCATCGGCGGCGCTCTGGTCTCGGCAGGCTTGGTCCCGGCCGGCCTCGCCCTGGTCGCCCTGCTCGTCGCCCCCGCGCCCGCCCGCGCCGACAAGATCAAGAACGGCACCGCCGTCTTCTCCGGCCTGGACAAGATCACCGGCCGCATCATCTCGTTCAAGGCCGCCATGGGGGAGACCGTGCAGTTCGGCTCCCTCCAGGTCACGGCGCGGGCCTGCTACACGCGGCCCGCCAAGGAGGCGCCGCAGACCGACACCTTCGTCGAGATCGACGAAGTTTCGGCCAAGCGCGAGTTCAAGCGTATCTTCTCGGGCTGGATGTTCGCCGCCAGCCCCGGCCTGCACGGGCTCGAACACCCCATCTACGACATCTGGCTCACGGGGTGCGAGCAGCCCGGCGACACCGTGGTGGACCAGCCCCAGACGGCCGAGGCCGACGGCGCCGCCGTGGCCACGGCCCCGGCCGAGGGTTCGCCCCCGGTGCCGGGCGCGGCCGCGCCGGCAGCCGGCACGGTCCCGGCGCCCGGCACGGTCCCGGCACCCGTCGCACCCAGGCCCAGGCCGAAGCGCGCCGCCCGAGCCGTGCCGCGCCCGGAGCCGGCCGATGCGCCGCGCCAGGAGCCGACGCAGCGCTTCTTCCCGGCGAGCCAATATCCGTCCGACCTGCCCCCGCGCGACCCCGCCGGCAACGGCCACTGACGGCCCGGGCCGTCCGGCCCGTCAGCTCAGGATGTCGAGCACGTCGCTCCCCGCCAGGGGCGCCGAGGCCCAGGCTTCGGCCCGGGCGGGCCGCTTCACGGCCTCGGCCAGGCGCTTGCGGTAGCGGGCCCGCGGGATCTCAACGGCACCGAGCGTGGCGAGGTGCGGCGTGACGAACTGCGTGTCGAGGAGCTCGAATCCCCCGGCGCGCAGCCGTGCCGCCAGATGCAGCAGGCACACCTTCGAAGCGTCGGTGTCGCGATGGAACATGGATTCGCCGAAGAAGGCCGCGCCGAGCGCGACGCCGTAGAGGCCGCCCACGAGGGCGCCGTCGCGGTAGGCCTCGACCGTATGGGCGTAGCCGAGGTCGAAGAGGTCACGGTAGAGCCCGCGGATCTGGTCGTTGATCCAGGTCTCGGGCCGGTCCGGGGCGGCGGCGGCACAGCCCTCCAGGACGGCGTCGAAGTCCCGGTCGACCGTCACGACGAAACGGTCCCGCCGCATCGACTTTGCGAGGGAGCGGGACACCACCATGCCGTCGAGGGGGAAGATGCCCCGCAACTCGGGGTCGAGCCAGAACAGGGAAGGGTCGTCGGCGCCCTCCGCCATGGGGAAAAGCCCGATGGAATAGGCGCGGAGCAGGATCTGCGGCGTGATGGCCGGCGGCGGTCTTTGGGGTGACATGTCGCGAAGGTGGCGCGGCCGGAGCCGGCGGGCAAGCGCGGTGGGCGTGCCCGGCTCAGCGCGGAAAGCCGAGCCCCGCGAACAGCGTCGCGGCCTTCACCAGCGGCACGTCGATGAGCATCACGGTGGCCCAGCCCGAGACCGCGATGAAGGGCGCGCTCGACGCCATCCTGCGCCAGGCCCGCATCTCGCGCTCCGACGGGCGCTCGGCGTCCATGGCGCGGGAGAAGAGGGCCGGCACGGTGGCGGGATGCCGAAGAAGGACGGACATGCGAATCTCCTGTCCCGCCACCATAAGGGGCCGCGCCTTGCCGCCGGGTCAAAGGCCGCGTGCAAAAACTGTTGATCTTCGTTCACCCTGGGGGGCATAGCCTGCCGGGACCGGGGATGCGCCGCGCCCCCCGAAGCCGCGCGGCCGAGGTGGGACGGGATCGATGACACAGGGTGGCGGAGGCTCGGCCTCCAGGATGGAGCAGCCCGGTCCGGCGGCGCAGCACGACAAGGTGCTGATCGTCGACTTCGGCTCCCAGGTGACGCAGCTGATCGCGCGGCGCGTGCGCGAAGCCGGGGTCTATTGCGAGATCGTGCCCTTCGACAAGGCGGAGGCGGCCCTGGCCGCACTGAATCCCCGGGCCGTGATCCTGTCGGGCGGCCCGGCGTCCATCACGGACGAAGGCTCGCCCAGGGCCGCGCCCGCCATCTTCGCGTCCCGCCTGCCGGTGCTGGGCATCTGCTACGGCCAGCAGGCCATGGCCCACGCGCTCGGCGGGGTCGTGGAGGGCGGCCACCACCGCGAGTTCGGCCGCGCCGACGTCGAGGTGTCGGCCCGCAGCCCCCTCACCGACGGCCTGTGGGAGCCCGGCGCCCGCCACCCCGTGTGGATGAGCCATGGCGACCGCATCACGGTGCTGCCGGACGGGTTCCACGTCGTCGCAGCCAGCGAGAACGCCCCCTATGCGGTGATCGCCGACGAGGCGCGCCACTACTACGGCCTGATGTTCCACCCCGAGGTCGTGCACACGCCGGACGGCGCCCGGCTGATCGAGAACTTCCTGTTCCGCGTCGCCGGCGTGAAGGCGGACTGGACCATGGCGGCCTTCCGCGAGGAGGCCATCGCCGCCATCCGCGAGCAGGTCGGCTCCGCGAAGGTCGTCTGCGGCCTGTCGGGCGGCGTCGATTCGGCCGTGGCCGCCGTGCTGATCCACGAGGCGATCGGGGACCAGCTGACCTGCGTCTTCGTCGACCACGGCCTGCTGCGCGCCGGCGAGGCCAGCGAGGTCGTGGGTCTGTTCCGCGACCACTACAACATCCCGCTCGTCCACGCCGACGTGTCCGACATGTTCCTGGGCGCCCTCGCCGGCGTCACCGACCCCGAGGCGAAGCGCAAGACGATCGGGCGGCTGTTCATCGACGTCTTCGACGCCGAGGCGAAGAAGCTCGGCGGCGCCGATTTCCTGGCCCAGGGCACGCTGTATCCGGACGTGATCGAGAGCGTGTCGGCCACCGGGGGCCCCGCCGTCACCATCAAGTCGCACCACAACGTCGGCGGCCTGCCCGAGCGCATGAAGATGAAGCTCGTCGAGCCGCTGCGCGCGCTGTTCAAGGACGAGGTCCGGGTGCTCGGCCGCACGCTCGGCCTGCCGCCGGCCTTCGTGGGCCGCCACCCGTTCCCGGGCCCGGGCCTCGCCATCCGCTGCCCCGGCGAGGTGACGCAGGAGAAACTCGACATCCTGCGCAAGGCCGACGCCATCTACCTCGAGGAGATCCGCCGCGCCGGTCTCTACGACACGATCTGGCAGGCCTTCGCGGTGCTGCTGCCGGTGCGCACCGTCGGGGTGATGGGGGACGGACGCACCTACGACCAGGTCTGCGCCCTGCGGGCCGTGACCTCGACCGACGGCATGACGGCGGATTTCTTCCCCTTCGACATGACGTTCCTCGGCCGTACCGCCACCCGCATCATCAACGAGGTCCGCGGCATCAACCGCGTCGTCTACGACGTCACGTCGAAGCCGCCCGGCACGATCGAGTGGGAGTGAGGGGACCGGCCTCCGGGACGGGTCCGGCGCCGGCCCGCCCGCGGCGCGACGGTCCGGTGCCGTGACGCCTCCGGCGACCGGCCCGACCCCGGCGGCCTCCGCCGAGATCCGCGTCGGCGTCGCCGGCTGGTCGGTGCCGGCCGCCATGGCGGATCGCTTTCCGGCATCCGGCAGCCATCTCCAGCGCTATGCGGCGCGGTTCCGCTGCGTCGAGGTCAATTCCAGCTTCTACCGGCCGCACCGCCGCGCCACCTACGCGCGCTGGGCCGCGAGCGTGCCGGAGGACTTCCGCTTCGCCGTCAAGCTGCCCAAGGCCGTCACGCATGAAAGGCGCCTCGTCGGCTGCGCCGACCTCGTGGCGCGATTCGCCGAGGAGGTCGACGGCCTGGGCGCCAGGCGCGGCCCGGTCCTGGTGCAGCTGCCGCCGAGCCTCGCCTTCGACCCGGCGGCGGCCGAGGACTTCCTCACCGCCTTGGCCGCGATCGTCGGCGGATCGGCCGCCTGCGAGCCCCGCCACCCGAGCTGGTTCGGCGCCGAGGCCAAAGCCCTGCTGGTCCGCCACCGCGTGGCCCGCGTCGCCGCCGATCCCGCGCCCGTCCCGGCCGCGGCCCGCCCCGGCGGCTGGGCCGGCCTGGCCTATGCGCGCCTGCACGGGTCACCCACCATGTACTGGTCGGCCTATGGCGCCGCGGCCGTGGCGGGCCATGCCCGGGCGGCCGCGGCGGCGGCCGAGGCCGGGGCCGAGACCTGGGTGGTCTATGACAATACGGCGGCGGGCGCCGCGCCCGACGATGCGCTGGCCCTGATGGAGCGCGTGGCGGCCCTCAGCGACGGCCACGGCGACGCCGCCACCGGCGCAGCCCCAGGCCGATGAGCAGCGCGGCACCGGCGAGGCCCGCCAGCGTCGCCGCCGACGGACCCGAGCCCGTGCCGCGGAGGTCCGCGAGCGAGGCCGCCAGCCGTTCCGCCGCCCTGTCCTCGAAGGGCTGCCCGTGGCTCATGACGACGCGCCGGGGCTGCAGCGACACGAGCCGGTCGGCGGCCCGCGCCACGGCGCGCCCGTTCAGCTTCAGCAGCGCGCGCAGGTAGATCGGCGCCTTGCCGTTCGGCGCCAGGATGCCGGCGAGCCCGCCGAACCCGCGCGCCAGGGGCGGCATGCCCTCGCCCGGGACGTTGAGGACGAGGTCGGCGACGAGCAGCGTTCGGCTCGCCCTGTGGAACATGGCGACCTCGGCGAAGGGCCCCGACCTGACCAGGACCTGCTCGATCGCGTCGCGCCAAGCCTCCGGCGCCACCGGCCCGAGGTCATGGTCGACCCGCAGGCCCGCCGCCCGCACCTGGGCGCGGTCCCGCAGGCCGGGTGCGCCCCACACGACGGCGTCGGCACAGGCACGCTGCCAATCGGGCAGGAACATCCAATGGGCGACGTTCGGCGCCACGAGGTGGCGGATCGGTCCCCGGGCCTCGACCGCGCGCTTCAACGCCGGCGTGAAGCGCGTCGGCGAATAGAGGAGCAGGCCGCCGTCGGGGAGGCGGATGACCACCATGCGAAGGGGCAGGGGCAGGATGCCGCCGGCCCGGATGGGTTCGGCCTCGACGGTCCACAGGCCGTCGTCGACGGGCGTGAGGCCTTCGGGCAGGGCATCGGGCAAGGGATCGGCGTGTCCGGTCATGGGCGTCTCCGCGGCGACCGCGCGGGCGGCGCGGCCCAGGGAACGACGCGCGGGACGCGACGCGGGTTGCGGCGCGCGCCCACCCGGCTTCGCTTTCGCGGTGTCAGGCGGGAACCGTCGGCGCCTCGGGCGCGAGGCCCAGCCACCTCGCCATGGCGTCCAGCTCCGCCTGCAGCGCGTCCGGGGCCTCGGGCGGCGGGTCCGGCTCCCAATGCACGGCCTTGACGAGCAGACGCCCGGCGGCGCGGTCGGCCTTGAGGTCCACCCGTGCCACGAGCCGGTCGCCGAACAGGAACGGCAGCACGTAATAGCCGTGCTGGCGCTTCTCCGCCGGCACGTAGATCTCGATCCGGTAGCGGAACCCGAACAGGCGCTCGGTGCGGGCCCGCTCCCAGATCAGCGGATCGAAGGGCGCCAGCAGCGCCCGGGCCGCGACCCGCCGCGGCACCCGCGCCTCGGCGTGGAGGTAGCCCGGCTTCTGCCAGCCCTCGACCGCGACGGCCCGAAGCATGCCCTCGTCGACCAGCGCCGCGATGGCGCCGCGCGCGTCCTCGGGCCCGAGCCGGAAATAGTCGCGCAGGTCGCCGGCCGTCGCCACGCCGAGCGCCCGCGCCGACAGCGCGATCAGCGCCCGGTGCGCCTCGGCCTCGCCGGGCGTCGGCAGGGCGAGCAGGGCAGGGGGCAGCACGCGCTCCGGCAGGTCGTAGACGCGCTCGAAGGTGCCGCGGCGCGTCGCCGTGGTGAGGTGGCCGGCCCAGAACAGCCATTCGAGGGCACCCTTGGTCTCGCCCCAGCCCCACCAGCCGCCCTTGCCCTTGCCCGCGTCGAAGTCGCCCGCCGACAAGGCGCCCTCGGCGCGGATCCGCTGCAGCACCGCCAGGGCGACGGGCCGCGCCTCGCCGGCGAAATGCCGGAGCCCGCCGTAGCAGCCGATCCCCCGGTCGGCCCGCGCCATGCGCCAGCGGAGCAGGGGGTGCAGGCCGAGCGGCAGCAGCGAACACTCGTGCGCCCAATATTCGAACAGCTTGCGCCCGCGCGACGGTCCCCAGGCCACCGCGTCGATGAGCCCGCGGTCGTAGGGGCCGAGCCGCGAGAAGGCCGGCAGGTAATGCGCCCGCACCAGCACGTTGACGCTGTCGACCTGGTGGAGGTGCAGCCGCGCCAGCGTCCCGGCCAGCGCCCTTGGCGTGGCGCCGCCCTCTGGCCGCGCGCGGTCGAAGCCCTGTGCCGCCAGCGCGATCCGGCGCGCCTCCCGGGCCGACAGCGAGTCCATGGCGGGAGTCCTACTTGGTCCCGAACATCCGGTCGCCGGCGTCGCCGAGCCCCGGCACGATGTAGCCGTGCTCGTTCAGCCGCTCGTCCACCGAGGCCGTCCAGATGGACACGTCCGGGTGGGACGCCCGGAGCTTCGCCACGCCCTCCGGGGCCGCCAGCAGGCACACGAAGCGGATCTCGCGCGCGCCGCGCTGCTTCAGGAGGTCGATGGCGGCGATGGCGGAATTGGCCGTGGCCAGCATGGGATCCATGACGATGGTCAGCCGGTCGGCGATGTCGACCGGCGCCTTGAAGTAATATTCCACCGCCTGCAGCGTTTCGGGGTCCCGGTAGAGCCCGATATGGGCGACGCGGGCCGAGGGCACGAGGTCGAGCATGCCGTCGAGGAAGCCGACGCCGGCCCGCAGGATGGGGGCGAAGACGAGCTTCTTGCCCGAGATGCGCGGCGCCATCATGGGCTGCAGCGGCGTGCGGATCTCCACCAGCTCGACCGGCAGGTCGCGCGTGACCTCGTAGCACAGCAGCATGCCGATCTCGTTGAGGAGCTGGCGGAACCCCTTGGTGGATCGTTCTTCCTCGCGCATCAGCGTCAGCTTGTGCTGCACTAGCGGGTGAGCGACGATCGTGACGTTGTCCATGGCGGCCCCCGGCGGCGCGTCGGTCCGCGCCCTGGCGTTCCGCCTAACATGCCGGACGGGCCCCGGAAACGCCCGTCGGGCGCGGCGCCGACGGCGAGCGGCGGCGGACCGCCGATTAAAGACTTGGACATGTTCCAAGCTGCGATGCCGCACCCCCGAACCTGGGCGGCATGCCGCTGCGTTGAGCAGGGGAGCCGGGCCGCCGTCACGCGGTCTCGCCGGATCCGCCGTCACGCGGAAAGAGGATTCCCATGGACGACACGACAGGGCCCTTTCGGGTCTCCCGCCGCACCGTGCTGGAAGGCACGGCGGCCCTCGCCGTTCTCGGCAGCGTCGCGCCCGAGGCGGCGCGGGCCGCCACGCCCGCGGCTCCCGGACGGGATGCGAGTTCTTCCGTGCGAGTGCCGGTGACGCTGAACGTCAACGGCCTCGACCACGCGCTTGAACTCGACCCCCGCACCACGCTGCTCGACGCTCTGCGGGAACACATCGGCCTGACCGGGTCGAAGAAGGGATGCGACCACGGCCAGTGCGGGGCCTGCACGGTTCTGGTGGACGGCCGCCGCATCAATTCCTGCCTGTCGCTCGCCGCCATGCACGAGGGGGACCGGGTGCAGACCATCGAGGGCTTCGCCGAGGGCGCGGCGCTCCACCCCATCCAGGCCGCCTTCGTCCACCACGACGGCTTCCAGTGCGGTTATTGCACGCCCGGGCAGATCTGTTCCTCAATCGGCATGCTGGCCGAAGCCAAGGCCGGCATGCCCAGCGTCGTGACGGCCGACCTGTCCGGGGCACCGCGGCTGTCGGACGTCGAGATCCGCGAGCGCATGAGCGGCAACATTTGCCGCTGCGCCGCCTATCCCAACATCGTGGCGGCCATCAAGGATGGCGGGGGCGTCGGCCCCGACGGGGAGATCGCGCTGTGAAGGAGTTCACCTTCGAGCGGGCGGCGACGCCCCAGGCCGCCGTCGCGGCGGTGGCCGGCAAGGCCGGCGCCAAGTTCATCGGCGGCGGCACCAACCTGCTCGACCTCGCCAAGCTGGAGGTCGAGACGCCGTCGCACATCGTCGACGTCAACCGCCTCGGCCTCGACCGCATCGAGGCGACAGCGGAGGGCGGGCTGCGCATCGGTGCATCGGTGCGCAACAGCGACCTCGCCGCCGACATGCGGGTGCGCCGGGACTATGCCGTCCTGAGCCGTGCGCTGCTGTCCGGAGCCACCGGCCAGCTTCGCAACAAGGCCACCACGGCCGGCAACCTGCTGCAGCGGACGCGCTGCTATTATTTCTACGACACGTCCAAACCCTGCAACAAGCGCGAGCCGGGCTCCGGCTGTTCGGCGATCGGCGGGTTCAACCGCATCCACGCCATCGTGGGGGCGAGCGACCGCTGCATCGCCACCAACCCGTCCGACATGTGCGTGGCGCTGCGGGCGCTCGACGCCGAGGTCGAGACGCTGACGCCCGCCGGCACCGCCCGCACCATCCCGATCGCCGACTTCCATCGGCTGCCGGGCTCCTCGCCCGAGGTCGAGACCGTGCTGCAGCCCGGCGAGCTCGTCACCGGCGTGACGCTGCCGAAGCCTGTCGTCGGCACGCATGTCTACCGCAAGGTGCGGGACCGCGCCTCCTACGCTTTCGCCCTGGTGTCGGTCGCGGCCGTGATCCAGGCGAAGGCCGGCAGGATCGCCTCGGCACGGCTGGCCTTCGGCGGCCTCGCCCACAAGCCCTGGCGCGTCCCCGAGGCCGAGCGGGCCCTCGTCGAGGGCGGCCCGGATGCGGTCGACGCCGCCGCCGATGCCGTGCTGCTCGGTGCCCGCGGCTTCGGCTCCAACGACTTCAAGATCCCGCTGACGCGCCGCACGCTGCGGGCCGTCGTCGCCGACGTCACCAAGGCGTGAGGAGCCTTTCATGGACATGACGCACCCCGTCGGGACCACGCCGCTCGACACGATCACGGACGGCATCGTCGGCAAGCCGCTCGACCGTGTCGACGGCCCGTCCAAGGTCACCGGCACCGCCACCTACGCCTACGAGTACCGGGAGCCGGAGAACATCGCCTACGGCTACCTCGTGCCGGCTTCCATCGCCCGGGGCCGCATCGCTACGCTCGACACCGCGGCAGCCGAAGCCATGCCGGGCGTGGTGGCGGTGTTGACCTACCGCAACGCCCCGAAGCAGGGCTCGGCGAGCCAGCAGGTCGAGCCGCAGCTGGCATCGGACCGCATCGACCACTACGGCCAGGCGGTGGCCTGCGTGGTGGCGGACAGCTTCGAGCAGGCGCGGGCCGCCGCCTATGCGGTCGCGGTCGGCTATGCGCCCGACCCCGTCAATGCCGCGTTGGACGCCAACCTCGACCGGGCCGTGAAGCCCAAGGACCGGGGCACGTCGCCGGCCGATACGTCGGTCGGCGACGCCGATGCCGCCTTCGCGTCGGCGCCCGTCAAGGTGGAAGTGCAGTACACGACCCCGCTGCAGACCCATGCCATGATGGAACCGCATGCCACACTGGCCTATTGGCGGCGCGGCCAGCTGATCCTGTTCACCGCCAACCAGATGCCGAACCGCGGTCAGGCGATCCTGGCGTCGGTCCTCAACATGAACAAGGACAACATCCGCATCGTCAGCCGCTACGTCGGCGGTGGCTTCGGCGCCAAGTTGACGCCGCACCCCGACGCCGTGCTGGCGGCGCTGGCGTCCAAGGTGGTGGATCGGCCCGTCAAGCTGGCCCTCACCCGCCAGCAGGTGTTCCACTCGACCTTCCATCGGTCGGACACGGTGCAGCGGATCCGCCTCGGCGCGACCCGTGACGGCCGGCTGGTGTCGGTGGCGCATCGCTCCTGGTCGGGCAACCAGGTCGGCGAGCAGAACTTCGAGGCGGCCGCCGAGGTGACGCGCTCGCTCTACGCCACCCCCAATATCCTGACGCAGCATCGCCTGGCAGAACTCGACATTCCCACGGCCTCCGCCATGCGCGCCCCGGGCGAAGCCGTCGGCATGCTGGCGATCGAATGCGCCATGGACGAATTGGCCGAGGCGCTGAAGCTCGACCCGGTGGAGTTGCGCATCCGCAACGACGCCAGCCAGGACCCCACCAAGCTGATCCCCTATTCGACGCGCGCCATGGTGCCGTGCCTGCGCCACGGCGCCGAGATGTTCGGCTGGGACAAGCGCGTCGCCACGCCGGGCGGCGTGCGGGACGGTCAGTGGACCGTGGGCCTCGGGGTCGCGGCCGCGAGCCGCGGCAACCCGCTGCAGCCCGCAAAGGCCTGGGTGCGCATCGGGCCGGACGGAATCGCGACGACGCGGGCCGCCATGACGGACATCGGGACGGGCTCCTACACCATCCTGACCCAGATCGCCTCCGAACTCCTGGGGCTGCCGCCCGAGATGGTGCGGACGGAACTCGGCGACACGGACTTCCCGATGTCGTCGGGCTCCGGTGGCTCCTTCGGGGCGGGCAGTGCCGGATCGGCGCTCTACGACGCCTGCCTGGTGATGCGCCGCAAGCTGCTGGCGGCGGCCGGCATGTCGGATGGCGCGACCTTCCGGGACGGCCGCATCACCGAGGGCAACCGCTCCGTCACCCTGGCGAGCCTCGCCGGCCCGTCCGGGATCGAGGCCGACGGCGGCATCGAGCCCGGCACCATGCACAAGCTTTATTCGCAGCAGAGCTACGGGGCCCATTTCGCCGAGGTCGGCGTCGACATGGATACCGGGGAGATCCGGCTGCGCCGCATGCTCGGCGTCTTCACGGCCGGTCGCATCCTCAATGCCAAGACGGCCCGCTCGCAGGCGATCGGCGGCATGATCTTCGGAGTCGGGGCGGCGCTGACGGAGGCCGTGGCGCTCGACCCGCGCTTCGGCATGTTCGTCAACCACAACCTCGCCGAGTACCACGTGCCCGTCCACGCCGACATCCCGGCCATCGATGCCGTCTTTCTGCCGGAACTCGACGACAAGTCGAACCCGTTGAAGAGCAAG
Source organism: Lichenibacterium ramalinae (assembly GCF_004137085.1). Classification (GTDB taxonomy): domain Bacteria; phylum Pseudomonadota; class Alphaproteobacteria; order Rhizobiales; family Beijerinckiaceae; genus Lichenihabitans; species Lichenihabitans ramalinae. The sequence continues at coordinate 488 of NZ_QYBC01000024.1, read as the reverse complement.
GGCATCGGAGAACTCGGCATCTGCGGGGCAGGGGCCGCGGTCGCCAACGCCGTCTACAACGCGACCGGCGTGCGCATCCGCGACTACCCTCTGACGCTCGACAAGGTGTTGGCGGGCTTCGAGGCGCGCGACCGTCCCGAGCGCCGCAGCGCCGTCCCGGCGGCCACGCAAGGCGGCTGATCGCACTTCCCCTTCTCCCGTCTGCCGCGACAACCCGGCCCCGTCGTGCGCTGCCCTTCTCCCGCCTGCGGGAAAAGGTGGCCCCGCGCAGCGGGGTCGGATGAGGGGACGGGGGCCGCCCCGGCGGGCTGCCGCCTCGGCCCGGGGCAGGGCAGGGGGAGAGTCCCGTCATTCCCTTGCCCCCTGGCCGCCGAGTCCGGCCCGCCCGCGGCAACTCCGAACGCTGCCGCTGATTTTTGCACTTTTGTGAATTTCGGCGTTGACGGGCTTGGTTGGTGGGTTCTATAAACCGCTCATCGACGGCGGCG
>NZ_QYBC01000003.1 GCF_004137085.1 Lichenibacterium ramalinae | reverse complement strand
GGCATTCTTGTGGATGTTCATCCGGTCCCTCCCTTGGGGCTGAAGCGTCGCAACCTCAGCTTCCTCGGTTCGGATCGGATGGACAACCTATGGAAAGCTCACAGCTAGAGCGCTTTCGCCTTCGGGGACTTCGCTCCCGCTTCGAACCGAGAGCAGTTCCCTTGGCTTGGAGTCGCCAAGGCGACTCGGAGAAGGCCGATACTGCTTTAACGGTTGATGCCGCGGTCGAAGATCTTGCCGCAGGCCGGGCTGAGCAGGGCGCGCTTCGTCTTCATGCAGGCTTCGACCTTCGCCTCGTTGGGCATGGCATCGGGGCACAGGCGCTGGGCGTCGCCATAGCAGGCGTGCTCCGCCTCGGCGCGCAGGCGATCGCGGTCGGACCTGAGCCGGGCCGAGGCCACGCCCGGCAGGGCGAGGACGAGGAGGGCGCAGAGCGAGGCTCGCTGAAACGTCATGGGAGGGAACTCCATCGGCCCTCGGAGGGCTCCCGGGGGTCGGCGACCATAGCAGTCCTGCGGCGCGCGGGATCGTCAGGCTGAACCTGACACCGTCTTTTCAGGCGCTCGGCCGTGCCCCGCACCGCGGCGGTTCGGGTCCATCGCCGCCGCGCCGCCGGCCGCACGCGACGGGCCGGCGGTCGTCCGGCAGATTTCCATGCTCCCACACGCCGCCCGCCCCTCGCGGGCGCGCTGAGGTGACGCATGCCCGTTCAACCCTGGGCCTTGCCGACGTGGTCCGCCATCACGGCGCCCCTTCGACCCAGGGGCTTCCCGCCGCCCCTGGTCGTGTCCCGCGCCGTCTGGTGCTCCAACTCGGCATTGAGTTCGCCCCCGAGCAGCACGATGACGGTCGAGATCCAGAGCCAGACCATGAAGCCCACGCCCGCGCCGAGCGACCCGTAGATCCGGTTGTAGCTGTCGAAGGTCGTCACGTACCAGGAGAAGAGCATCGACGTCGCGATCCAGAACAGAGCCGCGATGGCGCTGCCCCATGTCACCCACCGCCACCGCGCGCCGTTCCGCGACGGTCCGTAGCGGTAGATCACGGCGAGGCTGCCCGTGATGCTGACGAGGAGCACCGGCCAGCGTGCGGCGGCGAGCAGCGTTCCCGTGGCGGTGGGGAGCCCGACGAACTTCAGGACGAGCGGCAAGGCCACGACGCCGGTCAGCGCCAGGAGGGCGAAGACGACGGCGGCGAGCGTGAAGGCGAAGGTCGTGGCGTAGAGGCGCACGGGGTGGCGCTCTTCCTTCTCGTTGTAGACCACGTTCAAGGCGTCGAACAGGGCCACGACGCCCGAGTTGGCGCTGTAGAGCGCCAGGACGAGCGAGATCGCGAAGGCGCCGCCCAGGGTGTCGTTGCCCTTCTGGGCGACCAGTTTGATCTGGTCGCCGACGAGATCGAGCACTCCGGTCGGCAGGATGCCCGACAGCAGGATCAGGTGGCCGCTGATCGTGCTCGCGTCGGCGAACAGCCCGTAGAGCGAGACGATGGCGGCGATGCCGGGGAACACGGCGAGCAGGGTGAAGAAGGCGACGCTGCCCGCCGTCGACAGGACCCTGTTGGCCGAGGTCGCCCAGACGATCCGGATGAGAACGTCCCGCCACCCGCGCGCCGGTATCTCTTCGGGCGCGTCGGCCTCCCTGCCGCGGCCCGGCTCACGGGCACGGTCGCGGTCGGTGGCGATGCCCGCGGTCTCGGGCTCTTCCCCGACGTGGGCGCGCCAGTCCTCGCCCTGTTCTGCGTCGGTCACGGTCGGGATGCTCGCCAAGGGTTCACGTCGGTCTGAGTTAGCGACACGTCAGCTTGCTGTCGACGATCACGGTCCTTCGGGGAGGGTATCGGCTCCGGGACGCGGGCGGCAGGATGCCGGCGACGGAACGCGATTTCACCACGAGGTGTCGTTGACCAGGGTACATCAAGATGCCCCAGTGTACGGGGTCGGCTTGGGATCTCCCGAGATTTCGGTGCCGGTGCCGTCACGACTGAGGGAGAGGACATTCTTGTGAAAGTTTCGGTCGAGGCTTCGTCGACGCCAGCAGCCGCGCGGCATCCCGCCCAGGCGGCCCTTCTCCTCGGGGCTCTGGGCGTCGTGTTCGGGGATATCGGGACCAGTCCGATCTACGCCTTCCGCGAGTCCCTGAAGGCAGCGGGAGACGCCTCGACCGAGGCGACCGTGCTCGGCGTGCTGTCGATGATGTTCTGGGCCATCTTCCTCATCGTCGCCGTCAAATACGTGATCTTCGTGATGCGGGCCGACAACGAGGGCGAGGGCGGGACGATGTCGCTGCTGTCGCTGGCCCTGCCGGTGGCGGGCAGGCTCCAGGGCGTGCTGCTCGTCGTCGGCCTCGCGGGCGCGTCGCTGTTCTTCGGCGACGCCATGATCACCCCGGCCATCTCGGTGCTGAGCGCCGTCGAGGGTCTGGAGATCGCGCTTCCCGCCGTCACCCCCTACGTCGTCCCCCTGGCGGCGGTGATCCTCGTGGCGTTGTTCACCATCCAGAAGCGGGGCAGCGGCGCGGTCGGCTTCCTGTTCGGGCCGGTGATGGCGGCGTGGTTCGCCGTGCTGGCGCTGTCGGGGCTGGCCCACCTGCTGGCCCATCCCGCCGTGCTATGGGCCCTCGATCCGCGCTACGCCTTGGCCTATGTCGGCCATGCGGGCGGGGCGACCTCGTTCCTGGTTCTCGGTTCCGTGTTCCTGGCCCTCACCGGGGGCGAGGCGCTCTACGCCGACATGGGGCACTTCGGTCGCTCCCCCATCCGCCTGGACTGGTTCGTCCTGGTGATGCCGGCGCTGGTGCTGAACTACCTCGGCCAGGGCGCGTCCGTGCTCGCCGACCCTGCCGCGGCCGCCAACCCGTTCTTCCTGCTCTTCCCGAACTGGCTCCTGATCCCGGCGCTCGTGCTCACCACGGCGGCGACGATCATCGCCAGCCAGGCCGTGCTGTCCGGCGCCTTCGCGCTCGTGCAGCAGGCGATCCAACTCGGCGCCGTGCCGCGGCTCGAGGTCAGGCAGACATCGGACGAATCCGCCGGGCAGGTCTACGTGCCCCAGATCAACTGGCTGCTCGCCATCGTGGTCCTGGGCCTCGTCTTCGGCTTCCGGTCCTCCGACGCCCTCGCCAACGCCTACGGCATCGCGGTGGCGGGTGACATGCTGGCCACGACGCTCCTGGTGACCACCGTGGCCATCGGGCTGTGGCGCTGGCCCGCCCTCCTCGTCTACCCGGTCGCGGGCGCCATCCTGCTGCTCGACGTGACCTTCGTGTCGGCGAACGTCCACAAGATCCCGGCCGGAGGGTGGTTCCCGATCCTGGTCGGGACCGTGACCCTCACCGTCATGCTGGTGTGGCGCAAGGGGCGGCAGGCCGTTCTCACCCAGCGTGACAAGGATGCCGCGCGGCTGCCGGACTTCATCGCCAGCCTGGCGCAGCCGGATGCGCCGTTGCGGATGCGCGGCACGGCCGTCTACCTGACCAAGCAGTCCGACATCGTGCCCGCCGCGCTTGCCCTCAACGTCCGGCACAACGGTGTCGTGCATCTCCGGGTCGTCCTGCTCAAGGTGACGACAGAGCGCGTCCCCAGGATCCGCGAGGATGCTCGCGTCGCCACCGAGGCGAGGTCGGCCGGGTTCTCCGTGGTGACGTTGACCTTCGGCTTCGCCGAAAAGCCCGACGTCATGTCGGCCCTGCGGTCTCACAAGGAGAAGATCGGCTTCGATCCGGACGAGGCCTCGTTCTTCATCGGTCGGGAAACCCCGGTCCCGTCGATGCGCCCGGACCTGTCGCCGTGGCAGGAGGCGCTGTTCGGGTTCCTGACCCACAATTCGGCGACCGCCTCGGACTATTTCCTGATCCCGGCCCCACGCGTCGTCGAGATGGGCACGCGGATCGAGCTTTGAAGGCGGGTTTCGCGCTTGGTCAGGGAAGGCGAAGCTGGTGCGGGGCGCCGTGTCGGCGACCGCGCACCGCGTCTCGTGAAGGCTCTCAGGCCTCGGACACCTTGGACGCTGCGGATCGGCGTTGCGGCCGCTGTTCGAGCGTCACGAGGATCAGCATCGCAACGCCGATCGCCACCCCGGTGCCGGCGGTCGCCGGCCAGCCCCCCCGGTGGTAGGTCGCCGTGCCCAGCACGGATCCGATGGGGGCGCCGACGAAGAGGAGCGTCATGTAGATGGCGTTGACCCGGCCGCGGCGCTCCGCCGCCACGCTGTAGATGACCCGCTGCCCGACGACCTGATTGGCCTGGACCGCGGCATCGATCAGGACGGCGAGAAGGGTCAGGCCGATCAATGCGGCACTGCCCTCCGTCGCCCAGCGGGACGCCAGGAAGGACAGCATCAGCACCAGCATGGCGGCGACGGTGGTGACACGGCTGCGTCCGGCGTCGGCGAGGCGCCCTGCCATGGGCGCCACGAGAGCTCCGCCGCAGCCCGCCAGGGCGAAGACGCCGATGCCCCGCTCACCGAGATGGAAGCGGTCAGCGAGGAACAGGGGTGCGGCCGTCCAGAACATGTTGAAGGCGCAGAACATCAGCGATTGGTAGGCGGCGCGCCACCGCACCGCCGGCATGGTCCGCATGACGGACAGCATGGACGACAGGACGCGGGGATAAGGGGTGCCCGACGTCGGCCGGTAGGTCGGCATCATCCGCAGGAGCGAGAGGCCGATCGCCACCAGGACGGCGGCGGAGATCAGGAAGACCGCGCGCCACCCGAGGGCCGCGGAAACGAACAGCGCGATGGGCCGGGCCAACATGATGCCGGTCAGGACGCCCGCCATGACCTTGCCGACCGTTCGGCCGCGCCGGGCTGCCGGGATGAGATGGGCCACGAAGGGCAACAGCACCTGTGCGCCGGTCGAGCAGACGCCCACCATCAGCGACGCCGCGAAGAAGGTGGTCAGGCCGGTGGCGGTCGCCGCTCCGACGAGGCCCAACACCGTCAGTCCCAGCGTCACCAGGACCAGTCGCTTGTTCTCGACGCAATCGGCCAACGAGACGATGAAGAACAGGCCGATGCCGTAGCCGACCTGGGTTATGCTGACGATCGAGCCGGCGAGATCGCGGCTGATGCCGACGCTGGGACCGATCGCCGCCACCAGGGGTTGGGCATAGTAGAGGTTGGCGATGAGCGCCCCGGCTGCCAGCGTCAGAACGGCGACGAGGCGCGAGGAGGGACCCGCGGCATCGTCGACGGCGGTGTCCACGGCGTCGTCCAGGGCTCCTGGACCATCGGCTTTCTCGAATTCGCCTTGGTGAACCGGAGCCGATGAGACTGCTCCCGAGCCGGAACCGGAGCGAATCCGCCGAAGGTGAAAGCGCTCAAGCGGCGTCATCGCCATCACGCGGACCACGGCGCAGACGAAGGCCGATGCTGTTCGTGGTCGTCCATCCCGTCACCTCAGGTCGCCTGGCGCCACGGCACCCACCGCTGGTCATCCGTCATGGAGCGGCGCAGGCGCCGACAGCCATGGGCGGGTTCACGGCACAACGCGAAAGCCTTGTGGAAGGTGCGGCGATGAGCGAGCCTGCCCGGTCTCGATCAGAGGCTCGTCAGGACCTCGTCAGGACCTGGCCAGGACCCGGGCGCCGTCGCGCTGGCGTCGCAGATTCAAAGGTCGGCGCCAAGCACACTGAGCACCCCACAGTTGGTCGAGCTGCACGCAGTTGGCTTCCCCCGCCAGGCAGAGCGCATCGAGGATGTAGATCAGCATCGACGACATCGTATGTCCTCGCTCGCCAGTCTCTGTGGACCGATCGCGTCAGGAAATACCATATCGAGCCCATCCCGTCAGGCTTCCCGCGGTGTTCCTGCGGGCAAACATGTCCGATCCGGATATATCGATCCATCGTCGCAGTCGTCGATCAGACGATGAGCGGCGCGAGCTGCCCCTGCGTTTCGAGGAGTTTGGGCAGCAGCTCGGTTCGCAGCTGAGCGACGCTGGCGCGGCTGGTCTGGACGCCGGTGTTGAGCGCCGCGACCACGCGTCCGGATCGGCTGCGGATCGGCACCGCGACGGACCTCAGCCCGATCTCAAGCTCCTCGTCGACGATGCAGTAGCCCTGGTGCCTCACCCGGGCCAGCTCGGTGCGGAGGGCGTCGCGGGTGACGAGGGTCTTCGGCGTCAAAGGTGTGCAGGTCGATCGGTCGAGGAGGCCGCAGGCCTCGTCCTCGTCCATCGCCGCCAGGAGCACGCGGCCCATCGAGGCGCAGTAGGCGGGCAGCCGGCTCCCGACGCCGAGGCTGATCGACATCACCCGACGCTGCGCCGACCGCGCGATGTAGACGATGTCGGTTCCGTCGAGGATCGAGCAGGAACAGGATTCCTGAATCGCCCCTGCCAATCGGTCGAGGAAGGGCTGAAGCTGCTCGGGCAGCGGTGTCGAAGCCAGGTAGGCGTGGCCCAGCGAGAGGACCCGCGCCGTCAGCGCGTAGCATCGGCCGTCGAAGCTGGCGAAGCCGAGCCGCTCCAGCGTGATGAGACAGCGTCGGGCCGTGGCCCGGTCGAGCCCCGTCAGCTTCGCCACCCCGGCGATGGTCAGTCGCTCATGCCCCTGACCGAAGCAGGACAGCACCGCGAGCCCCTTGGCGAAGCCGCCCATCATGTCGCCCGCGCGCTCCTCCGTCACGGTCGTCGTCGCCGACTGGACAGGGAGCCGGACTTGACGCCGCCCGGCGGCGGTGGTGGAATGTGCGATAACATAACAATGTGCGGATAGCGCACAACATGAGCTCGGTCAACGGTGGATCGCCGGGGATCGATGTCCAGCAGGGAGACGCTGACCGATGGAGCCCTTCATCTACGCGGCCCAGGCCGCGCGCGTGGTCTTCGGTTCCGGGACGCTCGGCAGCCTGCCGGCGGAGATCGACGCGCTCGGGCTCGGGCGCGTGCTGGTCCTGGCGACCTCCCAGCAGCAGGCCGAAGCCGCGGCCCTCGCCGACCGCATCGGCCGGCGCGCCGCGGGCGTCTTCGCCGGGGCGCGCATGCACACGCCGGTCGAGGTCACCGCCGAGGCGATGCGCCTGGTCGAGAGGGACGGCATCGACGGTCTCGTCGCGGTCGGGGGCGGCTCGACCATCGGTCTGTCGAAGGCCATCGCGCTCCGCACCGACCTGCCCCAGATCGTCGTCCCCACCACCTATGCGGGGTCCGAGATGACGTCGATCCTCGGGCAGACCGAGGGCGGCGCGAAGACCACGCTGAAGAGCCTCAAGGTGCTCCCCGAGGTCGTGATCTACGACGTCGACCTCACCCTGACGCTGCCGCCGCGCCTGTCCGCCGTCAGCGGCATCAACGCCATCGCGCATGCCGTCGAGGCGCTCTACGCGCAGGAGCGCAACCCCATCGTGTCGCTGATGGCGGCCGAGGGCATCCGCGCGCTGTCCCGCGCCCTGCCGGTCATCGTCGACGACCCGCACGATCGCCGAGCCCGGTCGGACGCCCTCTACGGCGCCTGGCTCTGCGGCACCTGCCTCGGCGCCGTCGGCATGGCGCTGCATCACAAGCTCTGCCACACGCTGGGCGGCGCCTTCGACCTGCCCCATGCCGAGACCCACACGGCGGTGTTGCCCCACGCCGTGGCCTACAACGCGCCGGCCGCCCCGGACGCGATGCGGACCGTCGCCGACGCGCTCGGCGCGCCCGACGCCGCCCGGGGCCTCTACGACCTGGCGCTGCGGCTGGGAGCGCCGGTGGCGCTCCGCGACCTCGGCATGCCGGAGGCCGGCATCGACTCCGCCGTCGCCGCCGCCCTGAAGAGCCCCTACTGGAACCCGCGGCCCCTCGACCCCTCGGCGCTGCGCGACCTCGTCGCGCGGGCCCATGCGGGCGAGCCGCCCCGCTCCTGACCGCCGGAAGCACCATGACCGAGGCCTATGTCGTCGACTTCATCCGCACTCCCATCGGCCGCTTCGGGGGCGCGCTGGCGAGCGTCCGCCCCGACGACCTCGCCGCGACGGCGATCGCCGCCCTCGTGGCGCGCCACCCCGGCCTCGAAACGTCGCTGATCGACGAGGTCATCCTGGGCTGTGCCAACCAGGCCGGCGAGGACAACCGCAACGTCGCCCGCATGGCGGCGCTGCTCGCCGGGCTGCCCGAGACGGTGCCGGGCACGACCGTGAACAGGCTCTGCGGCTCCGGGATGGACGCGGTGGCCATCGCGGCGCGGCAGATCAGGACGGGCGAGGCCGATCTCATCGTGGCGGGCGGCGTGGAAAGCATGTCCCGCGCGCCCTTCGTGATGCCGAAGGCCGAGACGGCCTTCTCGCGGCAGGCCGAGATCCACGACACGACGATCGGCTGGCGCTTCGTCAACCCGGCGATGCGGGAGCTGTGGGGCGTCGATTCCATGCCCGAGACGGGCGAGAACGTCGCCGAAGCCTTCGGCATCTCGCGCGCGGACCAGGACGCCTTCGCGGCGCGGAGCCAGGCGCGCGCCGTCGCGGCCCAGGCCAGCGGACGCCTCGCGCGCGAGATCGCGCCCGTGCGCATCCCGCAGCGCAAGGGCGAGGCGCGCGTCGTCGACGTCGACGAGCATCCGCGGGCCGGCACCACGGTGGAGAGCCTGGCCAAGCTGCCGACGCCGTTCCGCGCCGGCGGCACCGTCACGGCCGGCAACGCGTCCGGCGTCAACGACGGCGCCTCGGTGCTGCTGGTCGCCTCGGCGGCGGCGGTGAAGCGGCACGACCTCGTGCCCCTGGCGCGCGTCCTCGGGGCCGCGACGGCCGGGGTGGCGCCGCGCATCATGGGGTACGGCCCGGCGCCGGCGACCGCCAAGCTCCTGGCGCGCCTCGGCCTCGGGATCGGCGATTTCGAGACCGTCGAGCTCAACGAGGCCTTCGCCTCGCAGGCGCTCGCGGTGCTGCGTGCCCTGGGTCTCGCGGACGATGCCGCTTTCGTGAACCCCAATGGCGGCGCCATCGCGCTCGGCCACCCCCTCGGGGCCTCGGGCGCCAGGATCACCGGCACGGCCGCGCTCGAACTGGCTCTGTCGGGCGGGAAACGGGCGCTCGCCACCATGTGCATCGGCGTCGGGCAGGGCATCGCCCTGGCGCTCGAACGGGCCTGACCCAACCACAAGCGCAATCGACGACCGCCGGAGGAAACGACCCATGACCGAGACCAAACCGGAGACCCGCGCCCGGACCTTTCCCTATTTCGAGGAGCAAGGGTCCGAGGATGTCGTCAACGCCCGCATGGGTCCGGAGGTGTCCCCCCGGCTGCGCGAGGTGATGACGGCGGTGGTCAAGCACCTCCATGCGGCCGTGAAGGAGATCGAACCCACCCACGACGAGTGGATGGCGGCCATCAAGTTCCTGACCGAGACCGGCCACATGTGCACGGACTGGCGGCAGGAGTTCATCCTACTGTCGGACACGCTGGGCGTCTCCATGCTGGTCGATTCCATCAACCATCGCCGGCCGAACGGCGCGACCGAGAACACGATCCTGGGGCCCTTCTACGTGCCCGATGCGCCGCGCTACCCGCACGGCGCCAACATCTGCCTCGACGGCAAGGGCGAGCCTTCCATCGTGCGGGGACGCGTGGTCGACACCGAGGGGCGCCCGATCGCGGGCGCGACGATCGACGTGTGGCAGACCAACGAGGACGGGTTCTACGACGTTCAGCAGAAAGGCGTGCAGCCCGACTTCAACCTGCGCGGCGTCTTCAGCAGCGACGCCGACGGCCGTTACTGGTTCCGCTCCGTCAAGCCGCGACACTACCCGATCCCCGACGACGGCCCGGTCGGCAAGATGCTCGGGGCGCTGGGCCGGCACCCGAACCGCGCCGCCCACATCCACTTCATCGTCACGGCTCCGGGCTTCGACCCGGTGATCACCCACATCTTCACGCCCGATTGTCCCTACCTGACGGAGGACGCGGTCTTCGGCGTGAAGGAAAGCCTCATCGGCGACTTCAGAAAGGTGGAGGACCCCGAGGCCATCGCCGAGAGCGGCATCGGGGAGCCGTTCTGGCGCGTCGGCTGGGACTTCACGCTGGCCCGCAAGGCACCCGGCACCGTCCCCGACGCCCCCATCATCTGACGCGCGAAGCGAAGCGATCCATGTCACGCAACAAGATCCAAGCCGATGCCGATGCGGCCCTCGCGGGCGTGCTGTTCGACGGCATGACGATCATGTCCGGCGGCTTCGGCCTGTCCGGCAATCCCGAGCACCTGATCGAGGCCCTGAAGCGTTCGGGGGTGAAGGACCTCACCGTCATCTCCAACAATTGCGGAGCGGACGGCTTCGGCCTCTGGACGCTGCTGAACAACGGGCAGATCCGCAAGATGGTCTCGTCCTACGTGGGCGAGAACAAGCTCTTCGCCGACCTGTACCTGTCGGGAGACCTCGAGCTCGAACTGACCCCGCAGGGCACGCTGGCGGAGCGGATCCGGGCCGGTGGCGCCGGCATCCCGGCCTTTTACACCAAGACGGGCGTCGGCACCGTGGTCGGCGAGGGCAAGCCGACCGAGGTCTTCGCCGGCGAAACCTACCTGCGCGAGACCTGGCTCCGGGCCGATCTCGCCATCGTCAAAGCCTGGCGAAGCGACCCCGAGGGCAATCTCGTCTACCGGCGGACGGCGCGCAACTTCAACCCCAACATGGCCACGGCCGCCAAGGTCACGATCGCCGAGGTCGAGGAGGTCGTCGCGGCCGGCGAGCTCGATCCCGACGGGATCCACACGCCCGGCATCTACGTCGATCGCGTCATCCGGGGACCGTCCTACGAGAAGCGGATCGAGCGGCTGACGGTGCGGGAGCGCCCCGCTGCGGCGGCCCCGACGGCGGAGCTGACCTGATGGCCTGGACACGCGACGAGATGGCGGCCCGCGCCGCCCGCGAACTCAAGGACGGGGACTACGTGAACCTCGGCATCGGCATCCCGACGCTGGTGGCGAACTACGTCGCGGCGGGCAAGACCGTGACGCTTCAGAGCGAGAACGGCATGCTGGGCATCGGTCCGTTCCCGTATCGGGAGGACGTCGATCCCGACCTCATCAATGCCGGCAAGCAGACGGTCTCGGTCCTGCCGACGTCCAGCTTCTTCTCCTCGGCCGATTCCTTCGCGATGATCCGCGGCGGCCATATCGATCTCGCCGTCCTGGGCGCCATGGAAGTGTCCGAGACCGGGGATCTCGCCAACTGGACCATCCCGGGCAAGATGATCAAGGGCATGGGGGGAGCGATGGACCTCGTGGCGGGCGTCCGGCGGGTCGTCGTGGTGATGGACCACGTCGACAAATCCGGCGGGCCGAAGTTCCTGCACCGATGCTCGCTCCCCCTCACCGGCCAGGGCGTCGTCGACGTGGTGATCACCGACCTGGCGGTCTTCGAGATCGACCGGCGGGCCGGCGGCGTCCGCCTGGTGGAACTCGCACCCGGCATCGAAGCCGCCGAGGTCAGAGCCAAGACGGAGGCGGACTATCACGAGGCGCTGGCCCGAGCGGCCTGAGGGGAGCGCCTTCGCCTTCGGAGCCCTCGCCGCGATCGAGGGGTCGGATCTCCGTCTCCGACGATGAACGGGTTTCCCGCCATGGTGTCGAACTCCGGCGAGCCGCGATGAACGAATATGAACTGCAGCGCGTGATCCGGTTCCTGAAGGGGACGCGCCAGCCCTTCGTGTCGCTCGTCGCCTCGCCCGAGCCGGATGCGGCGTGGAACATCGTGACCCACCTCATCGAGTGCGAGATCGGAGGGCAGCCCGTGACGGTCTCGACCCTGGTCGACGTTTCGGAGCTGCCCTACGCGACGGCCCTGCGGCGCGTGCATCGCATGATCGACGAGGGCCTCATCCTCAAGAGGTCCCGCAGCGCGACCGGGAAGAGCTTCACGCTCCATCCGAGCCCCGATCTGAGGGCGCGGTTCGAAACCTATGCTCGCCAGATCAAATGCCTGCTCGCCGAAACCTTCGGCCGCAGCATGCCGCTCGAGGACGAGAGCGACGTTTATTTCGGTGGCGTGCCCGGCAGCCCGCCGGTCGACCCGGGTCGAGCCGGGGAGCGGCTGCGTTTCCTGCTGCACGACGACAATTACTTCGCCTCGATGCGCAACATGTGGGTCGACTTCCGGTCGAACCGGGCGATCCGGCGCGACTTCGAGATGAGGGTCCTGCCGGACCTCTACGAGCGGCTCGCCGCCAACGCGCGGGCGGAGGTCTCGGCCTTCGACGTGATCACCATCAACATGCCCTGGCTCGCCGAATTCGCCAGCAAGCACGCCCTGGCGCCGCTGGCGAACTTCAACGAGCCGAGCCTGATCAATCCGGCCGACTTCCAGCCGATGGTCTGGGACACGGGGGCCTGGCAGGGCACGCAGTTCGGGGTCCCGATCTACGTCACCGTGGAGGTCATGGCGGCGCGGCGCGACTGGCTCGAGGAGAGCGGGCGGACGCCGCCGCGCACCTTCGACGAGGTCGTGAGCGTCGCCCGTGCCTATCACGCGCCCGAGCGCGAACGCTTCGGCGTCGTGTGGAACGCCGCGCCGGGCATGCCGCTGGCCCACAGCTTCCTGTTCTTCCTCGGTGCCTGCGGGCGGAGCATCTTCGGTCCAGGCCGGGGTTCGGGCGCGGCGCCCATCCAGATCGACGGACACGCCGGGCGCGAGGTGCTCGACTACATGCATCGGCTCGTCGAAGTCTCGCCTCCCGACGTGCTCACCATGGAGTGGAAGCGCGGGCTCGACCTGTTCCTCCACGGGCAGAGCGCGCTGTCGTACGTTTGGACCATGCGGGCGGCCCGTTTCGAATACGACGTCCAGTCGGCGGTGAAGCGCAAGGTGCGCTATCTTCCGCACCCGGCCGGCCCGGGCGGCAGCAACATCACGCCGATGGGCGGCTTTCTCCTCGCCGTGCCGTCGAACCTCCCGGAAGCGCGCGCGCGACGCGCCTTCGAAGCGATCGCCTCGATGGCCTCGCCCGAAGCCATGCGGGTCCACGCCAAGAACGGCTTCCCCGTCGTGCCCCGCTTCAGCGTCGCGGCAGACCCGGAGGTGCTGGCCGGCTCACCCCTGATCTCCGTCGTGGATGGTTTGGCCAAGCGCGGTTTGCTCAGCACGCGGCATCGGCCCGAGGTCCCCCAATACACCGCGATCGAGAGCATCCTCGGCGAGGTCCTGCATCGTGCGCTCCGCCGCGAGTGCAGCGACGGCGAGGCCCTGGTCGAAGCGCAAGGTGCCGTCGACCGGCTGATGGCACGGGAGCAGGAGCGCGAGTGAGGCTGGCGGCGACGCGACCCGCCCGCGCTCGCATCAGCCGATCGCCCCGAGACGCTTGGCATTCTCCGGCCGAGCCTGGAGCGTTCCGCTCTCGATCTCCAGCGCCATCTCCACGACGCGTTCGTTGACGGGAGCGGATTGCCCGTGGCGCCGGAGCGTCTTCACGACATATCCGTTGACGTCGTCGATCTCGGCCTTGCGTCCCTTCCGCCAGTCCTGCAGCGACGTGGTCAACGTGTCGGGTCGCGAGAATGTCTTGAGGACTTCGTCGAAGATCTGGTCGACGTAACGTTCCGGATGGTTCGACATCACCGGCGGCATGCCGATGATCGAGACGATCTTGGCGCCGTCGCAGAGCGCCGCCTGCATCGCCTCGTACCCGGCGCTGCGCATGACGTCGAGCATCCCGGGGGCGCGCGCGGCATCCGCCAGAGGCAGGTCGACGATGGCGGACGGGATCAACTCTGCAGCGTTCACCACGAGCTTCATCCACTTCGCCGAGACGATGTCGTCCGTCACCTCGACCGTTCCGCTGTGACGCAGCAGCTTCGCGACCTCTTCGACGCGCCCCTGCCGTGCGGGGTCGAGGGCCCCCAGGGCGAACCACGATTCGTCATGGTCGTTCTGGCGGTTCGTCACGCCGGGCACGAACATGTTGGAGGCGATCTCGATCACGGCGCCGATGGTGCGACGACGTCCGACGACTTCGGCGATCTCGTCGTGCGTCATGCCATTCTGAAGGCCGACGATGAAGCCGTCCGGTGCCAGACAGGGCTCGATGAGCTGACAGGCCCACTTCGTGTCGTAAGCCTTCATGACCAGGAAGACGAGGTCGAACGGTTCCTTGATCTCCGCGACCTGGCACAGGTGCAGCGCAGGCACCTTGGCATTGATCGACCTCGTCGGAAGGTTGACCGTGATCCCCTTCTCGCGGATGGCCATGACGTGTTCGGGCCATTGTTCGATGAAGGTCACGTCGAGGCCGGCCAAAACGAAGTCCGCCCCGATGGAAGCTCCCTGAGCACCCGTCCCGAGAAACGCGATCCTCGGGCCGCCCGTCCTGTCCCACGCCATCGTCCCCTCCCCGCTCGCCCGCGCATGCCCGTCGGCTTTCGCGACGCCCCGTCACCGACCCACCGCCTGCGCTCCCGACGCCCGACGTCGGGACCGCACGACACGCCCGAGGGGTCGACCCTGGGGCTCGCCCATGAGACAGTCTTTCCATTCGATAGGCAAGATAGGGATATTTTGGAAAGTCAGCCGGGGCCATCGCGTGTCGCGCCGCGGCGCGTCCGATCGCTCGGTGATGTCAGGGGCCGCGCGCGCCGTTGGATTCGAAGGATGCGCCCAAGATCATATGCAGCGTCACGGTGTAGTGAGCCGACAGCAGTTCCACCGTGAGGTTCGCATCGCCGTTCAGATAGGCGTCCAGGATCCGACCGTGCTCGTCCCGCTCGTTGCGTTCGGGATATCCGGACGCGTAGAGTATTCTATAGCGTTCGGCGACGTCGAACAGTTGCGAACAGAACGCCGTCACTCTGGGCAGCTTCGCGCCGGCGATCAGCGAGGCGTGAAACTCCTTGTGAAGTCTTTCCCAGTTCTCCGAGCGCTGACCGTCCACGAAACGATGCGCCTTCCTGAGTCGATGGAAGACGAGAACGAGATGCTCTTCTGCCGCCACATCCTTCAACTGGAGAGCCGAGGTGATCGCCGCACCCTCCACCATGACGCGCGTCTCGACCAGTTTGCGCAGCTCTTCTTCGGATGTTTCGGCGGCCCTGAACCCTCGCTGTTCCTCCCGCGCCACCCAACCCTCGGAATAGAGCCTGTTCAGCGCCTCTCTCAGCGGGCTGATGCCGCTCGAGTACCTGTCGCGCAACACATCGAAGAGGAGCTTCTCGCCCGGGCGGATCTCTCCGCGCATGATGTCACGCCGGATGCTGTCGTAGACAGACGTCGCTCTGGTGAGCCCGGTTTCCTTGTCCCTCACTGCGTCAGCCCCAGCTCCCCGACTTGCCTTCCAACGCGGCGGCGAGCCAGCGCCGCGCAGCGCGACCCCGTCGATCGTAGGGACGTCGGCGTCGCCGGCAAGCCGACATTCCCCTCCTATGACACGAAACGTGGAAAGTTCAGAGGGGCATCGGGGCCGTCGGCAGACCCCCGTCGACGACCCGCCACCCTGCAGAGTGCCGACCCGCCTTCAGACCGGGACATGGCCACGGCCTCGGCACCGGGGCCGGACCCGCGGAGCCCCGGTGGGGTTCGCCTAACGAATTTTGGAAAATAACCTTGACATGGGCCATCCTTGGAAAGACCCTTCGAACCGGCAGCCTCGGCCACAAGGCGGCAAGCGCGGCATGGAGGGGAAAATGGGCTCGACGGCCAGTCTGGTCATGCGCCGCATCGGACGCGGAGGCACGGCGGCCCTCGTCAAGACGGCAGCGTGAGAGCCGGGATGAGCATCGAACACCTTTTCCGTCTCGATGGTCGCGTCACCGTCGTCACGGGGGCGGCGCGCGGCATCGGCCAGTGCATCGCCAGCGTCCTGGGGCAGCTGGGTGCCACCGTCGTCCTCGCCGACCGCCTCCCCCTCGTCCACGAAACGGCGGCGGCCCTCGCGCGCGAGGGCATCGCGGCCGAGGGCCTCGTCCTCGACGTCACCGATCGACCGGCCGTCGATGACGCCGTGGATGGCGTCGTGGCGCGCCACGGACGCATCGACGCCATGGTGGCCAATGCGGGCTGGTCCTACGAGGACGCCAGCGTCGACCACAGCGACGAGAACTGGTCCCAGGCCCTCGACATCAACCTCAACGGCGTCTTCTACGTGGTCCGGCGTGCCGGGCGCCACATGGTGGCGCAGAAGAAGGGTGCCATCGTGGCACTCTCGTCGATCGCCGGCGTCAAATACGTCCGCCCCGAGCACCATGTCGGCTACGACGTCGCCAAGGCGGGTGTCGCCCACATGTGCCGGGTGCTCGGCTGCGAATGGGCTGCGGCCGGGGTGCGGGTCAACGCGGTCGGGCCGGGCTACACCGACACGGAGATGCTGGCGGAGGTCGGCCGCACGCAGCCGGCCGTCCTGAAGCGATGGATCGACGACATCCCGATGGGCCGCCTGCTGCGGCGCGAGGAGATCGCCTCGGCCATCGCCTTCCTGCTGTCCGACGCCGCGAGCGGCATGACGGGACAGCTCATGATGGTCGACGCCGGGTACAGCGCCGCCTGACCGCAGGAGCGGGCGACGAGGCCGCCGTCGCCTCGGCGCCTTTCGGTGCGCGACGGCCGCTTCCGCCATCCACGACCAAACCGGGCCCTATCATGGATCGTATCGGGATCATCACGGGTGCGGCCGGCGGCGTCGGCCGAGCAGCGGCCGAGCGCTTCGCGCGGGACGGCTGGTCGCTGGTCCTGACCGACATCACCGCGGCCGTCATGGCGATCGCCGACGAGGTCGGCAGGGACGCCAAGGGCCGCGTGATCGGTGTCGCGGCCGACATCTCCGGGTCCACCGGCGTCGAGGCGATCGACGCGGCCGTCAGATCCCTCGGCGGCCACCTGACCTTCCTGGGTCTCGTCGCCGGCACGTTACAGCAGGTCGTCTCCATCGAGGCGCTCGACATGGACGAGTGGGACCGCGTGATGTCGGTGAACCTGCGGGCGAACGTTCTGATGATCAAGCGGTTCATACCCGCGCTCAGGCAAGCCCGCGGTGCCTCGATCGTCACCGTCTCGAGCTGGTTCGGACACAGCGGCCACGGGATGTTCAGCGCCTACTGCGCCTCGAAGGCCGGCTTGATCTCGCTGACCCAGAGTGTCGCGGCAGAGTTGGCGGTCGATCGGATCCGCGTCAACTCGGTCGCGCCCGGCAACATCGCGACCCCGATGCATTTCACCGCCCTGCGGGAGGAAGCCGATCAGCGCGGCACGAGCTTCGAAGCGATCAAGCAGGCCGAATGGGACAAGATCCCCTTGGGACGGGCCGCTGAGCCGGCCGAGATCGCCGCCGCCATCGCGTTCCTCGCCTCGCCCGACAGCACCTACATCACCGGCGCGACGATCGATGTGAACGGCGGCGTCCTCTTCTCATGAGCGGACGACGCCGCGGGTGCCGACGCCGTCGACGACGGGCGCTCGCAGAACCGCCGTCGAACCGGTGGTCGCCGCCATTCGGGCACTCGCCCATCATTCAACCGAATCGACATCCCTCGCTCGGCCGACCGACCGCCGCTCCGGGATGTCGCGGTAAAGCCGGCTCAACCTGCCCTGGAACGCCGGTGTCGCCTTCAGGGCAGTGCCTGCCACCGGATCGGCGCCGGCCAGCATCGTGTCGGTGGCGTCGCGGGAGAGGGAGACGACGAAGCGAGCCCGCTCGGCCCGGCGCTCCTCGACCCAGGCCGGGACGCGGTCGAGAGGCTGGCCGGCCGACAGAGCCGCCGCGATCTCGTCCACCGCCACGCAGGCGTCCTCGCAGGCCTGGGTGGCCCCCTGCCCGAGCGTCGGCACCATGGGGTGGGCAGCGTCGCCCATCAGAAGCACGCCCGGAGTGCCGCTGAACGTGACGCAGCCCTCCTGCAGCCGGGCCCAGTGGATGGCATCGACGTTCCGCACCACGGCATCGATGAGGTAGGCGGCCTCGCGCGAAGGTGGCCGGCCAGCCGGCCGGTACCGGGCGGCCAGGGCTTCGGGTCGCTTCATGTGGTCGGGCGTCGCGGCGCCGGGCGGGATCGGGAAGGAGCCGGCGCAATAAACGAGGTCGCCCGGCACCCGGAAGGCGAGCAGCCGGTTCGGCCCGTTGAACCATTGGCCGTAGTCGTCGATCGGGCAGACGGGCCCGGCCGGAAACAGGATGCGGTAGAGGCACACGTCGAGCATGTGCGGCACCTCGGGACCGCCGAGCACGGCTTGGCGCACCAGGGAATAGCGCCCGTCGCCCGCCACGAGCAGATCGATGTCGCGGATCTCCCGCGATTCCCCGGTGGTTCGGTCGCGGTAGCGCACCGCCCGGTCCCCGGCCGCCATCACGCACTCCGTCACCTCGGCCCCATAGGTCACGAAGGGTGCGATCGGCCTCCGCAACAGCGCGTAAAGCTCCGCCCAGCGGATGCGGATGCCGGGCGTGTCGGCGACGCGCGCGAGCGGCAGGTCCATCAGGACCTCGCCCGACGTCAGCGCCACGGTCCAGCGGTTCCAGGGCAGGCTCGCGGCGCGGATGGCCGCCGCCTCGCGCGGCAGGTGCAGGTCGAGGCACGCCATGGCGTTGGGGCCGATGTTGAGGCCCGTGCCGGCTTCCGCATGATCGGCGGCACCGGCCCGCTCGAGGCAGACGACCTCGCAATCCGTCCGGTCGCGCAGACCCGAGACGATGAGGCTGCCCGCGATCCCGGCCCCGACGACGACGATCCTGGGCTTGGTACGGCTCATTCAGGCCTCTGCGAAGGCAGGCCAGGACGGCGTCGCGAGCCGCGGCGCGACGGAGGCGGCGAAGGCCAGGAGATCGGCGTCGCGGCCGGCAGCGGCGACGAACTGGCCGCCGATCGGCAGGCCCGCGCGGGACGGGGCGAGCGGCAACGCCATGGCGGGCAGGCCCGCGGCATTGACCCAGCCCGTGTAGATGGCGTGGCCGCGCGGGCCCACAATCTGCCCGTCGATCGTGGCCGGGTAGGCCTCCTCGGCCCGCCACGGCAGGGCGGCGGCGCTCGGCATGAAGACGAGGTCGTGCCGGTCGAAAAGTTGGGCGACGGCGCGACGGAAGGCCGCCAGGGCCGACATGGCATCGGCATAATCGGCCCCCGACAGTCGCGCCCCCTCCTCCGCCATGGCGCGGATCGTCGGCCCGCCCTCGGCGAGGAGGCGCCCGCCCGTGAGCCGTGCCACGCGCGCCACCCCTGCCCGGCCCACCACGCGCCAAATCTCGTCGACGGCGGCGCGGTCGAAGAAGACGGGCCCGGTGTCGACGGTGTGGCCGGCCGCCGCCAGGGCGCCGGCCGCGGCCTCGCAGGCCGCCGCCACCTCCGGGTCGAGCGGCGCGTCGCCGAAGCGCGGCACGTGGAGGATGCGCATCGGCCGCGGCGCGGGCGCGGGCGCCGCCTCGCCCGACAGGACGGCGTCGAGCAGCGCCGCATCGCCGACCGAGCGGGTCAGCGTGCCGATCACCTCGAAGTCGTGCAGCGTCTCGGGAAAGCCGCCGGCACGCGGGATCCGGCCGATCGAGGGCTTGAAGCCCACGAGGCCGGTGTGGGCGGCGGGCCGGCGGATGGAGCCGCCGCCGTCGGTACCGATGGCGGCAGGCACGAAGCCCGCCGCGACGCCGGCCGCGGCGCCACCGCTCGATCCGCCCGGCGTCAGGGCGGGATCCCACGGGTTGCGCGTCGTGCCGAAGAGCAGGTTCGACGTATAGCCTTCGAGCGTGAGTTCGGGGACGTTGGTCTTGCCCAGCAGCACTGCCCCGGCGGCGCGCAGCCGGGCCACCGGCGCCTCGTCCTCGGCGGGGAGGAAACCCGCATAGGCCCGGCTCCCCCAGGTGGCGGGCAGGCCCGCCATCAGCAGGTTGTCCTTGACGGTCAGCGGCACGCCGTCGATGGCGGATCGGGGAGCACCGGCCCGCCACCGGGCGGCGCTGTCCCGGGCCGCGGCACGCGCGCCCTGGGCATCGATCGCCACGAGGGTGTTGAGGGCCGGGTCGCGCCGCGCGATGCGGTCGAGCAGCGCGTCGAGCAGGGTTTCGGGGTCGAGGTCGCCGGCCCCGAACGCCGCCGCGAGGTCGGCGACGCCGAGCCGCCACGGTTCGGCGGCGACGCTCACGACCGGGCCCGCACGATGGCGGCGATCGGGGCCGAGCCGGGCGCGCACTGATGCTCGGTGCCGCCGGACACGAAGATGGCCGGATCGCCCGTGATGCTGGCGATGACGGCGCCGAGCGCCGCGCGGGCATGGCGCTCGTAGTTGATGTCGGCGTCCGACAGCATGGTATTGCGCCGGCCGCGGATCATCCCCGAGGGACTCGCCTCGGCCTTGGCGAAGACCGCCGCGATCCGGCCCGTGTCGGGGGAGCCGCCCGCGTCCGGTAGGCCCGCGTCGGCGAGGGCGGCCCGGACGCCCCCGGCGTCGATCGCGTCCTCCAGCACGGCATGGCCGATCTGGAACTCGCCGCCCGCGCCCTCGGCATTGCCGAAGAGCAGGATCTCGCAGGCCTTCAGCTCTCCGCCCGCCGACGTCGAAGCGACCGCGGAGAAGAGGTCCATGCGGGTCGCGATGGCCTCTTGGGTCACGGCCGAGGCCGGCACCTCGCCGAGGCCGAGCGCGACCCCGAGCGCGGTCGAGCCGCGCGCGAAGGCCTTCGAGCCGTTGGGGTCCCGCGTCACGAGCGCGACGCCCCGCCGGTCCGCATCGGCCAAGCCGGCGGGGGTGAGGAGCGGACCCTTGACCTGGACGTAATGGACGTCCCGCGGATCGGCGATGCCAGCCTCCCGGCGCGCGCGGTCGACCGCCTCGGCTACGGCCTCCACCACCGCCATGGTGCCGATCTCCTCCGGGGCGAAGGCGCGGGTGCCGGCGATGCCGAGCGCGAGGCGCTTGCCGGAGCCGGCGGGGGCCCCGTCGGGTCCCCGCGTGAAGACCGTGGCGTGGGGCGACAGGACGCCCTCGCAGCCGCCGGACCACACGAAGGCGATGCGCCGCGTGACCTCCTCGGGCGTGCAGCCGAGATGGCGCGCCAGCATCAGCTGGTACGACAGAGTTGCGAAGCCGCGGGTGAAATCGTTGGCGCCACCGTTGCCCTCCGTCTTGCCGATGAATGCCACGATGGTGGCGGGATCAACCGCTCCTGCCGCGATCAGCCGCTCCAGTTCCGAAACGTCGCTCGGCGCCGCCATGGCGACCTTGTGGACACCGATCCCCATTCTGGTCACTCCTCTTCCGAGCCGCCGGCCGCCGCTTCCGGCCCGAAGGCGGCGGCGATCACCGGGGTCTTGCCGCGCAGGTGGGCCCGCATCAACCGGGCGAGCCGCGGACCCTGGCGACGGCGCAGCAAATCCAGCATGCGCTCGTGCTCGTCGACGGCTTTGGCCCATTGCGCGGGCGTCTTGTGGGCGGTGAAGCGCGCCCGGGCGATCCGGCCCGACAGGTTGGCGTAAAGCCCCGCCAGCACCGGGTTGCGCCCCGCCTCCATGATGGCTTCGTGGATGGCACGGTTGCGGGCGAAATAGGCCGATTCCTCGCCGGCCCGCCAATGCTCCACCATGGCGCGATGGTGCGCCGCGATGGCGTCGACTTCCGGCTCGGTGATGCGCGCGCAGGCGAGTTCCGCTGCCATGGCCTCGAGCCCGCCGATCACCAGCAGCATGTCGTCGATCTCGGCGGCCGACAGCACCGCCACGCGGGCGCCCCGGTTCGGCAGGAGCTCGAGCAACCCTTCCGTGGCCAGGATCTTGATGGCCTCGCGCAGGGGCGTGCGCGAGATGCCGAACCGCTCCGCGAGTTCGAGTTCGTTGACGCGGGAGCGCGGCGGAAGCTCGCCCGACAGGATGAGACCCCGCAGCCGGTCCGCCACCTCGTCGTGGATATAGCGCCGGTTGAGGTTCAGGTCCGCCACGATGCGCGTCACGCGCCCTCCTCCCACCGGCTTGTCGCGGCTCGCTTTATAATACAATATTCAATCTGCTCACAAGCTGCCGGCCCGCCGGCGCGAGGAGAACGCGACGGATGACCAGGCAGGCCGGGCGACACGCCCTTCAGATCCCGGGGCCCACCAACGTGCCGGCGGCCGTGCTGGACGCCATCGCGCGCCCCACCATCGACCATCGCGGGCCCGCTTCCCGGGCCTTGGCGCTCGACGTGCTGGGCGGCATCCGGACCGTGTTCAAGACGGCGTCCCCGGTGGTGATCTACCCCGCCTCGGGCACGGGCGCCTGGGAAGCCGCGCTGGTCAACACGCTGTCGCCCGGCGACCGGGTACTGATGGTCGAGACGGGCTGGTTCGCCTCGCTTTGGCGGCGCATGGCGGAGCGGCTCGGCTTCGTCGTCGAGAACCTGCCGGGCGACTGGCGCTCGCCCGTGCGGGCGGAAGCCGTCGCCGAGGCGCTGGCGGCCGATCGCCGTCACGGCATCAAGGCCGTGGCCATCGTCCACAACGAGACCTCGACCGGGGTCGCGTCGGACATTGCTGCGCTGCGCCGCACCATCGACGCCGCCCGCCACCCGGCGCTGCTGCTGGTGGACACCATCTCGTCCCTGGCCTCGATGGACTATCGCCACGACGAGTGGGGCGTCGACGTCACGGTCGGAGGCTCGCAGAAGGGGCTGATGCTGCCGCCGGGCCTCAGCTTCAACGCCCTCTCGCCCCGGGCGCTGGCCGCCTCCGAGACGTCGCGCAGCCCGCGCTCCTTCTGGGCCTGGGACGAGATGCTGGCGGCGAACCGCAACGGCTTCTTCCCCTACACGCCCTCGACCAACCTCCTGCAGGGCCTCAAGGCCGCGCTGGACCTCCTCGCCGACGAGGGCCTCGACGCCGTCTTCGCCCGCCACGCACGAGCCGCGGCGGCGACCCGGGCCTGCGTCGCCGCCTGGAGCCTCGACCTGCAGTGCCGCGTCCCGTCCGCCTGCTCGGCCTCGCTGACGGCGGTGCGGATGCCCGAGGGACACTCCGCCGACGCGCTGCGGGCCGAGGTCCTGGCCCGCTCCGACATGTCGCTCGGCAACGGGCTCGGCCCCCTGGCCGACCGGGTGTTCCGCATCGGCCACCTCGGCGACTTCAACGACCTCGCCGTGCTGGCGACGCTGTCGGGCGTCGAGATGGGACTCAGGGCTTCGGGCGTCCCGATCGGGGCCGGCGGCCTCGACGCCGCCATGGCGGTGCTGGGCGGAAACCGCGGGCCGGTGCCGGGGTGACGCCGGCCGCCGTCCGGTCCGAACCTCGCCCATCTAGCCGCCCCCGCGCCGGAACGTCGTGCCGGCGGCGGCGGGGAGGCGGGCCGAGTGGCCGAGGCCGACCAGCACGGCGAGGGCGAGGGCGTAGGGCAGCATCTGCACCACGTAGGAGCTGACCGGCAGCGAGAAGACCTGCACGCGCAGGGTCAGGGCGTCGGCGGCGGCGAAGAGCAGGCAGGCCGCGATGGTGGGCCAGGGCGTCCAGCGGCCCACGATGATGGCGGCGAGGGCGAGGTAGCCGCGCCCGGCCGTCATGTTGTCGGTGAAGGTGCCGACCTGCCCCAGCACCAGGACGGCGCCGCCGATCCCTGCGACAGCTCCGCAGGCCACGACGGCGCGGAAGCGGATCGCCAGCGGGTCGCCGCCGACCGCGAAGACCGCCAGCGGGTTCTCGCCCGCCGCCCGCAGCGTCAGCCCCCAGCGGCTGCGGGAGAGGAACAGCGTCAGGGGCAGCGGGACCAGCGCCGCCATATAGGTGAGCCAGGGCTGATCGAAGAGCAGCGGCCCCAGGCCGGGCAGGTCGGCGAGCAGCGGGATCCGCACCGGCCCGAGGAGGTCGATGTGGATGCGGGGCGAGGCGCCGTGGCCGAGCAGAACCCGCACCAGGAAGTTCGTCAGACCGATGGCGAGGATGTTGGCGGCGATGCCCGTCACCATGTTGTCGGCGCCATGGCGCACCGTCACGGTGGCGATCACCGCCCCCATGGCGCCGCCGCAGAGCGCCGCCCCGAGGATGCCGGCGGCGGGGCCGAGCAGCACGGCACCCACCGCCGCCCCGCAGGCCCCCGACAGCATCATGCCCTCGAGCCCGACGGCGAAGACGCCGGCCCGTTCGGAGAGGATGCCGCCCATGGCGGCAAAGGCGAGGGGCGTCGCGATGCGGATCGTCGCTGCCAGCAGGTCGAGGAGGTGGGCCCAATCCATCGTCACACCCTCGCCTGGCGGGCGCCCGAGGCCGTCCCGGCCAGCACCGTCAGCATCACCAGCCCCTCGATGACCCCGACCAGCGCCGACGGGACCCCGACCTGCCGCTGCATCGCCGCCATGCCGGTCTCGAGGAAGCCGAAGAAGACGCTCGCCGGGATCAGCAGCAGCGGGTCGAGCCCGCCCAGCAGCGCGATGGCGACCGAGATGAAGCCGAAGCCGGTCGAATAGCCCTCGATCAGGCGGTACTGGACGCCCATCACCTGCACGGCGCCGGCGAGGCCCGCCGTCGCGCCGCCGAGGCACATGACGCCGAAGACCACGCCCGGCACCGAGAAACCCGCATAGGCGGCGGCACGGCGGCTGGCGCCCGTGGCCCGGATGGCGAAGCCGAAGGTGGTCCGCCAGAGCAGCAAGGCGGCGAGCAGCGCCACCGCCAGGGCGATGAAAACGCCGACGTTGAGGCTGGTCGGTGGCATGAGCCGCGTCAGCCACACGGCGCGGGGCAGCAACGGCGACTGGGGAAAACCCGCCCCGACCTCCCCCAGGCCCTCGCGCAGGGTTTCGCCCACCATCAGCAGGGCGATGAAGTTCATCAGCAGCGTGATCAGCACCTCGTGGACGCGCCGGGTGAGATGGAGCACCGCCGCGAGGGCGGCCCAGGCGAGCCCCCCGAGCGCCCCGGCGGCGAGCGCCGCCGCCGTGGCGGCGAACGGGTCGGCGATGGGCCAGGCAAGGGCTGCGGCGGTGGCGGCGAGGCCGCCGAGCGCGATCTGCCCCTCGCCGCCGATGTTGATGACGCCCGCCCGGAAGCAGAGCGCCACGCCGGTCGAGCAGAGCAGGTAGGGGGTCGCCTTGGTGAGGGCGGTGGCGACCTGGCCGGGCGAGCCGAAGGCACCGGACAGCGCCGCCCCGAAGGCCGTGAGGGGATTGGCGCCCGCGATCGCGATGAGCGCCGCCGCGATCGCGAAGGCGAGGCCGAGGCCGGCGAGCGGGCGCCAGGAGCCGGGCCGCAGCAGGGCGAGGCGCGCGCGCGGGGTCTGGGTGGCATCCGTCATGCCGTCACCTCACCGCCGGGGTGTCCCGCCATCATCAGGCCGATCTCGCGCAGGTCGACGGCCTCCCGCGGCACGATGGCCACCATGCGGCCTCCACAGAGCACCCCGATGCGGTCGCCGAGCGCCAGCACTTCGTCGAGTTCGGAGGCCACGTAGAGCACGGCATGGCCGGCGTTGCGCATCGCCATGACCTGCTCCTGGACGAAGCGGGCCGCGCCGGGATCGAGGCCCCAGGTCGCCTGGAACGCCACCAGCACGCGGGGGCGGCGGTCCATCTCCCGGGCGATGACGATCTTCTGCTGGTTGCCGCCGGACAGGTCGCGGGCCGCCGCGGCCGGCCCGGCGGTGCGGATGGCGAAGTCGCGGATGCGGCGGCGCGCCTCCTGGTCCATGCCGCCCCGCCGGAGCCAGGACAGGCGCGAGTGGGGGGCACGCCCGATGTCGCGCAGGGCGAGGTTCTCGGCGATGCTCATGCCTTGGACGAGGCTCGTCATGCCGCGATCGGCCGGGATATAGGCGAGACCCGCCCGCACCCGGGCGGCGACGCTCGCCCCCGTCACGTCCCGTCCGAGCAGCGCGATGCTCCCGGCCTCCGGCCGGCGCAGGCCCGCGACGGCCTCGACGAGGGCGGACTGCCCGTTGCCGTCGATCCCCGCCACGGCCAGCACTTCGCCCGGAGCGAGGTCGAAGGAGACATCGTCCAGCGCGTCCCCGGCGGAGCCCGCGACCGTGAGGCCGACGACGGACAGCAGCGGCGCCCCGCCCCGCCCCGTGGCGATGCGGGGCAGCGCCGCCGTGACGTCGCGCTCCACCATCATGCGGGCAAGGTCGCCGGCACTCGCATCCCGGGTCGGGCGGCGCCCGCTCACCGTCCCGTCCCGCAGCACGACGACGGCGTCGGTGATCTCGAGGATCTCGTGCAGCTTGTGGGTGATCAGCACCACGCCCTTGCCCTGCGCCTTGAGTTGGCGGAGGACGCCGAAGAGGCCCGCGACCTCGCCGGGCGTGAGGTTGGAGGTCGGCTCGTCGAGGATCAGCAGGTCGACGCCCCGCATCAGGGCCTTCAGGATCTCGACGCGCTGCCGGCGGCCGAGCGACAGGTCGCCGACCCGGGCCTCCGGGT
Organism: Lichenibacterium ramalinae; assembly: GCF_004137085.1. GTDB lineage: Bacteria > Pseudomonadota > Alphaproteobacteria > Rhizobiales > Beijerinckiaceae > Lichenihabitans > Lichenihabitans ramalinae. Next base: position 271,971 of record NZ_QYBC01000003.1, on the reverse strand, counting down.
CGATGTCGAGCCCGAAGCGGGCGCTGGTGTCCCGCACCGCCGTCGCCATGGCGCCGCGCTTCAGCCAGCGCCCGGCCGCATCCCAGCCCAGCATGACGTTTTCCGCCACCGTCATGGCCTCCACCAGCATGAAATGCTGGTGGATCATGCCGATGCCGGCCGCGAGCGCCGCCCTCGGGTCGTGACCCGACAGCTCCCGCCCCTTGTAGACGATGCCGCCCGCGTCCGGCTTCACCATGCCGAACAGCACCTTCATGAGGGTGCTCTTGCCCGAGCCGTTTTCGCCGAGCAGGCCGACGATCTGGCCGGCCTCGACGTCGAGGTCGATGCCGGCATTGGCGCGCACGGCGCCGTAGCTCTTGGCGATGCCGCGCATCTCGAGGATGCGGGTCGGCCGGGCAGCGGCGGGGCTGGCTTCGTGCACGGCGGCGTTACCGGCCGCCCTTGGCGTCGTCCGGCGTCGGCGCGATCTTGAGGGCGCCGGAGGCGAACTTCGCGCCCATGCCGTCGACCTCGGCCGCCACGGCGGCGGGAACCACGGGGTTGAACTTCGCGCCCTTGTCGTAGGCCAGCGTCGCCCCCACGGTCTGGTCCGCCGTGTTGTAGCCGTAGCGCACGAAACCCGAGACGAGGTGGCCGGCTTTCGCCTGCGCGGCCGTCTTGGCGTACATCTGGTCCCAGAACTCCAGCACGTTGGTGAGCACCGCCTTGGGCGCGGTCTCGACGCTCGATGGATCGCGGCCCGTGACGTAGACGCCCTTGTCCTTGGCGGCCTGCACGAGGCCGTTCTGGGCGGCGTTGAGCTTGCCGGTCAGCACGTCGGCGCCGTCGGCGATGAGCGAGAGGGCGGCCTCCTTGGCGGCGGCGGCATCCTCCATGTCCTTGACGTAGACGATCGTGACCTGGATGGCCGGGTTGGCGGTCTTGGCGCAGAGGCGGAACCCGCCCGCCTGGGCGACGATGTTGGGCAGGCCCTCGAGCCCGTAGACGCCGCCGACCTTGCCGCTCTTCGACATGCGCGCCGCCAGCACGCCGAGCTGGCAACCGAAGGCGGCATTGTCGTAGTCGATCGACGCCACGTTGGGGCTCTGGCCCGCAGCGCCACCGCCCACGATGAATTGCACCTTCGGGTAGTCGGGCCCGACGCGCTGGGCCGCCGACAGGAAGCGGCCGGAATGCCCGAGGACGACGGAATAGCCGTGCTGGGCATAGTCCTCCATGGCGGTGGCGTCGTCGGAATCGGGCGTGTTCTCGGTGTAGGCGACGTCGAAGCCGAGCGCCTTGATGGCCATCAGCCCCGAATAGCCGATCGCGTTCCAGCTCTGGTCGTTGATGCTGCCGGGCAGCAGCATGGCGGCTTTGGGCGCATCGGCGGCCGCGGCATTGCCCGCGAGCGCGCAGGCCGATGCCGCCACAATCATCAGGCTCCGCGCCGTCGAAGGACATGGTGAATACATAATAATGTTCTCTCGCGCTTCTGGGCCGCCACGACGCGACGGGCAGCAATCGGCATGCCAGCCTGTGCCGCGCGGAAGCCCGTCAGCGCCGGGCGAGGTGTCGTTCGAGGCCGACATCGACCTCATCGAGGCGGCGCAGGGCCTCGCGCAGCGCCGGCGCGGCGGCGTCGCTTGTCCGCCGCAGCCCGTCGAAGTCCCGCCGGAAGGCCGGCATGATGTCGGCGAGCTCGGCGCGGAACGCGGCCTCGTCCACGGTGGTCAGGCGGCGGTCGCGTACCACGACGCGCCCGCCGACCAGGACGGTGTCGATCCCGGAGCCGGTTTCGCTGAACACGAGCTGCCGCACGGCACTGTTGAGGGGCGTGAAGGCGAGGCCCGAAAGGTCGACGAGGCTGAGGTCGGCCTTGCGTCCCGGGGCCACCGCGCCGAGCGCCTCGCCGAGCCCGACGGCCCGCGCCCCGCCCAGCGTCGCGGCCTCGAGCGCATGCACGGCGTGGACACCGGTCGGTTCGGGATCGGCGACGCCGGCGAGCAGGCAGAACATCTTCATGCCCTGGAACATGTTCTGGCAGTCGCCGCAGGAGCAGTTGTCGCAGCCGATCCCGAGATTCACGCCCTCCGACCGGAGCGCCCGGATGGGGGCGACGCCGCTCTTCAGCTTCATGTTGCTGAGGGGGTTGTGGGCCAGGCTCGCCCCCGATGCCGCGATGGCGGCGATCTCGTCGGGCGCGATCCACACGCCGTGGGCCATGGTGGTGCGGGGACCCAGGATCCCCACCTCCGCCATGTGGCGGATCATGGATCCACCCTGCGGGCCGTAGACCCGGCGCGCCTTGGCGACCTGGGCGCGCGTCTCGTAGACGTGGGTGAAGATCGGCAGCCCATGCCGTTCGGACAGCGTCGCCACGCCCTCCAGCAAGGCGTTCGACGAGCGCTGCGGCCCGGACGCGCTCACGCCCCAGTGCCACAGGCCCGCGGCGGGCCGGCGGCGGATCTGACTTTCGGCGAAGGCGAGGTCCTCGGCGGCGTCCCGCGGCGCACCCGTCACGGCCCGGCGGACCGCCTCGTCGTGGATCTCGGGCAGGAAAGGCGCGATGTCGAGGTCGCCGAGGTCGCGAAGCGCCAGTGCGAAAACCACCCGGATGCCGACCTCGGCATAGGCGTCGGCGATGACGTCCAGCGTATCCTCGTCCTGCGGCACCAGCGTGCACATGTCCTGCACGGTGGTGATGCCGGCCTTCAAGCATTCCATGGCGCCGAGCAGCGTGCGGAGCCGCAGTTCCTCGCGCGACCGCCGCCCGTAGAAGGCCGGCTGCGTCTGCAAGGCCCAGAGGTCGAAGGGCGCATCCTCGATCAGTCCCTTCGCCAGGGTGTCGTAGGAATGGTAGTGGGCATTGACGAAGCCCGGCACGACGAGCCGGTCGCGCGCGTCGATCACCTCGGCGCGGCCCTGCGTCGCCATGGCGGCGACGCGCCGCTTCGCGTCCCCGTCCTCGTCGGGCGCCGACACCGACAGGATCGTGTCGCCCTCGATCACCACATCGCGCAAGGCGGGACGATCGGTGTCGCCCGCCGGGTCGTAGACGCGGCCGCCGCGGATCAGGATCATGCGGGTCTCCGAGGGTTCGCTCATGCGGCGAGCAGGCGCTCGGCGTCGCCCGCCAGCGCCAGGACGCGGCGGTCGGCGAAGCGGGGGCCGGCGATCTGCAGGCCGATCGGCAGGCCCCGGCGATCGACGCCGCAGGGGATCGAGATGGCCGAGGCGAGGGCGTGGTTGAGGAAGGGCGTGAAGACCGCGTGGGCCCGGTCGTCGACCGGGCGTCCGTCGATCTCGGCGGGCCCGAGCCTGTCGTGCCGCCAGGCCACGCAGGGCGTGGTGGGGCCGACGACGAGATCGTGGCGCGCGAAGAAAAGGTCGGCGGCCCGGGCGACCGCCGCCGCCATGGCGCGCGCCGCCGCGACGTCGGCGGCGGGCTGGGCGAGGCCCCGGCCGATCTGGTCGGCGATGTAGGGGTCGAACAGCGCGGGGTCGCGGCGCCAGGCTTCGCCGTGGAGCCGCGCGACGCCATCCCACTGCAGCGGCATGAGGGCGCGTTCCGAAGCGCCGTCGGGCCAATCGGGTTCGGCGTCGACGACGGTGTATCCCGCCTCGGCGAGGCGGGCGGCGGCCCCGGCGACCGCGGCGGCCACGTCGGCGTCGACCGGAACGTCGAGCCCGAGACGGGGCGCGAAGGCGATCCTCGGCGCGCCGGCGTCCCTCATCGCCGGCAAGGCCACCGACAGCGGATCGGCCGGGTCGCCGCCGAGCAGGGCGGCGAACAGCGCCGCGACGTCGGCGACGGAGCGGGCCATCGGGGCGAGGACCGAGGTCAGCGAGCCGCCGCCCGGAAAGCCGGGCCCGTTGGCCAGGATGCCGCCCGAAGGCTTGAACCCGACCACGCCCGCATGGGCGGCGGGGCGGCGCGCCGAGCCGCCACCATCGGTGCCCAGCGCCAGCGGCACGAGATCAGCCCCGAGCGCCGAGGCGCAGCCGCCGCTGGAGCCTCCGGGGGTCAGCTCCGGGTCGAGCGGATGGCGTGTCGTGCCGTGCAAGGGGTTGGAGGTCACGCCCTTGCAGCCGAACTCCGACATGTTGGCCATGCCGACCACGACCGCGCCGGCGGCCCGCAGCCGCGCGACCGCGACATTGTCCCGGGGCGCGACGAAATCGGCGAAGAGCCGCGAACCCTGGGTGACGCGCCAGCCCGCGACCCAGACGGCATCCTTCACCACGACCGGCACGCCCGCGAGGGCGGGGCGTTCGCCGGCGGCGAGGCGGCGCTCGACCGCCGCGGCCTGGCGGAGGCTGTCGTCCGGGTCGACCGTCACGACGGCATTGATGGCGGAGTCGCGGGCCGCGATCCGCTCGAGGGCTTCGGCGACGACGTCGGAGACCCGTCGGCGGCCCCGGCAGACCGCGTCGGCGACCGCGAGGGCGGAGCCGGGTGCGAGGCTCATGCGAAGAGGTCCTGGCGGCGGTCGTCGTAGTAGCGCAGCCTGCGCCGGACCTCCGGAATGGCGGCGGCGTCGAGGTCGGCGAGGAGGATGCCGGGCCCTTCCTGGCGCGGGCGCAACGCCAGCACAGCCCCGTCGGCGCCGATGGCGGCCGAATAGCCGTAGTTGTCGACGATGCCCCCACCCACGTATTCGTCGCCGACCTTGTTGGCGCAGAGCACGGCGAGCCCGTTCTCGCGGGCGTGGGTGCGCATCTCGCCGACGAAGAAGTCCATGTCGTCGCCCCCGCTGCCCGCCACCGGCACGATGACGAGATCGGCCCCGAGGCGGCGCAGCGCCCGCCAGGCTTCGGGGAAGCGGCGGTCGTAGCAGACGAGCACGCCGATGCGCAGCCCGCAGGCCTCGACGACGTGCAGGGCATCGCCGGCCGCGAAATGCGCCCGCTCGTCGAAGCCCGGCGGGGGGTCGTCGCCGACCGGCAGGTGAAGCTTGCGCGCGACGGGGCCCCGACGCAGCGCCACCCCGTCCGGCCCGAACCCCAGGACGGCATTGTGGTAACGGCCTGTGGCGGCGTCGCGCTCGTAGAAGGGCAGGAAGACGGCCGTGCCGGTTTCGGCCGCGAGGGCCGAGAACCGGTGGGCCAGCGGCCCGTCGGCGGCCTCGGCCCAGGCCCGGTAGGGCCCCGGGGCGTCGCCGCAGAAGTAGGGCAGCGTCGCCATCTCGGGCAGGGCCACGATGCGGGCGCCGCGGCGCGCGGCATCGCGGACCGCCGCCTCGGCGACCCCGACGTTGGCGGCGAGGTCCATCGTGCAGCCCGGCAGCTGGGCGGCGGCGATCGCGAGGCTCACGCCACGCGCTCCTGCTCGGCGAAGGCGCGGTCGACCTCGTCGCGCAGCAGGTCGGTCAGGTGGTCGGACAGGGCGTGGAACGCGGGGCTGCGAGGGTCGCGCGGGCGCGGCAGGTCGACGGGCACGATGCTCTTGATGCGGCCCGGCCGCGCCGTGAAAACCACGACCCGGTCCGCCAGCCCCACGGCCTCGTCGATGTGATGGGTCACGAAGAGCATCGAGGCGCCGCTCTCGCGCCACACCTCGATGAGGAAATCCTGCATCTTGGAGCGGGTCTGGACGTCGAGCGCCGCGAAGGGCTCGTCGAGCAGCAGCACCTCGGGCCGCAGCGCCAGGGCGCGTGCCATGGCGGCCCGCTGGCGCATGCCTCCGGAAAGCTGGTCGGGACGTTTGTCGGCCGCATCGGCGAGGCCGACCTTGCGCAGGAGATCGGCCGCAAGGCTGCGCCGCTCGTCGGTTCCCATGCCGCGCAGCTTCAACCCGAAGGTGACGTTCTCACCGACCGACATCCAGGGAAACAGCGAAGACTCCTGGAAGATCAGCCCGCGGTCGGTACCCGGCCCGGTCACCTCGGCGCCCCCGCTCGAGATGGTGCCGCTCGTCAGCTGCTCGAGCCCCGCGATGAGGTAGAGGAGCGTGCTCTTGCCACAGCCGCTCGGGCCGAGAAAGACCACGAACTCGCGCCGGTCGACCAAGAGGTCGATGCCGTCGAGTGCCGTGACGGTGCCTCCCGCCGTCTCCCATCGCTTGCCGACGCCGCGGCAGGCGATGAGCGGGGGCTTGGCGGACAGCGGGCGGTCCATCAGAGCCGCCCCACGGCGCTCGGCGGCACCCAGAACAATACCCGGTTCTGGATTTGACGCAGCGCGACGTCGAACAGGAAGCCCACGAGGCCGATCAGCGTCATGGTGAAGAACGAGAGGCTGGAGTTGAAGGTGTTGCGGGCCAGCATGACGATCTGGCCGAGCCCGCTACCGACGCCCGTCGCCTCCGCCACCAGTACCACCATCCAGGCGCCGAAGAGGTTCATGCGCAGCGTCATGAACAGCGACGGCAGGATGGCCGGGATGATGACGTGGAGGAAGAGCTGACGGCGGCTCGCCCCCATGATGGCGCCCACGTTGAGGTAGGTCCGGCTCACGGCATCGATCTGGCTGATCGTCGACAGCGTCATGACGAAGAACAGAGAGATGAAGACCATGAAGATCGCCGGCGGGTTGCCGATGCCGAAGATGAAGATGGCGACGGGCAGCCAGGCGATGGGCGAGATCGGCGCCAGCAGCGTGATGGTGGGCAGGGTGATGTTGCCGAACGGCTTGAAGTAGCGGATCAGCAGGCCCATGCCGACGCTGCAGGTGAAGCCGAGCGCGAGCCCGGCGATGACGCGCAGGCTCGACGCCACGATGGTGGTCAGCAGCGCCAGATAAGCGCTGTCCGTCGACACTTCGCCGATGACGTCGCTCGACGAGAAGGCCTGCGCCTGGTCCGAGAAGTGCGCCAGGAAGATGTGCGGCGGGGGCAGCAGCAGCGGGTCGGCCCAGCCGACCGCCCAGGCCGCCTCCCACAGGCCGGCGAAGCACCCGATGGAGAGCACCCACCAGAAGGCGACGGCGACGCCCCTGACCGAGCGCACGCGCCGCACGGTCGTCGAGGCGACGGCGGGCAGCGCGCCCGCCGACAGGGGGAGCGCCTTCATGCGGACTTCAGCTTCAGCTGGCCGTAGAGGTCGGGGTTCTCGGCGATCACCTCGTTGAGCATGGACCAGTCGAAGATGTCGGCGCTCGGCAGCGCCTTGATGTAGCGCAGGTCCTTGAGGTTCTGGGCGCGGCCGAGAATGAACTCCTGGTTCTTGCGCTGGTCGACCATGCCGGGCTGCTTGGTGGAGGCGTCGAGCGCCGCGTCGAAGGTGGTCTTGAAGTATTTGGGGGTGGTCAGCTTGATCGCCGCCTCCCGGTCGGTCTCCTCGAAGTGCTGGCCCATCATCATGGCCTTGATGAGCGCCTTCACGGCCGGGCGATTCTCCTGGATGAGCTTCGAGCGCACCGCCAGGACGCAGTCGGTGTAGAGCGGGCCGTAGACATCGGTGCCGTCCGACAGCTTGACGGCGCCGTTGCGCGAGGCCAGCGCCTGCGACGCATAGGGCTCGATGTGGCACATGGCGTCGATGTTGCCGCCGATGAAGGCCTGCGCCAGTTCCGGCGAGGTGCCGAAGTAGCGGACCTTCACGTCGGCGAAGCTCATGCCGGCCTTCTTGAGGTAGTCGAGCGGCAGCATCTCCAGCGTGTCGGCCTGGAAGGTGCCGATCGTCTTGCCCCTGAGGTCCTGGGCCGAGGCGATGCCGGGCTGGGCCACGATCACGCAGCCCTGGACGCCGGAGCCCGACACGATCTTCACCGGCGCGCCGGCGTCGTAGAGCGTCATGAAGTTGGTGTAGGGCACGACGGAGACGTCGACCACGCCGGCGCCGAACAGGGCCGCGATGTCGGCGTTGGTCGGCGTGGTGACGAAGTCGAGCGCGAGGCCGTCGGCCTTCCCGAAGTCCTTCTCCTTGACCATGAAGAACGGGCAGTTGCACAGGCCCGTCCCGTGGGTGGCCTTGAGCGTGGTGAGCGTCGCGGCTTCGGCCGGGCTGGAACACAGGAACTGGCTCGCCGCGAGGCTGCCGCCCACGCAGGCCGCGCGGGCCAGCAGGGTGCGGCGGTCGATGCCGGCGCTCGCGAAGACGCCGGGCGCGGGAGGCTTCAGGTCAATGGACATGCGAGATCCTTTCGGGAGCGGAGGCCCGGTCCGCGCGGCGCAGCGCGGCGGCGAGGCAGGTGAGGTCAATGAGCCCGGGCGGCGGAGAACCGTCCGCACGGCCGGCGAGGCGCCGGACAGTGGGCCAGCGGCCGAATACGGCCGCCTCGAGGCCGCCGAGGTCGACCCGAGGCGGCTGGCCGGCGAGGCCCGCCCGCAGTTCGGCGGGCGAGAAGGTCGGGAAGCGGTGGGCCACGGCGGCGAGTGCCCCGTCGGGGTCCCGGGCGATCAGGGCTTCGGCATCGAGCATGGCGGCGATGACGGCCGTGACGGCTTCGGGGCGGGCCGCGACGGTGCTGCGCCGCCCGACCAGCACCGTATCGGGGTAGTCCCGCCCCCACAGGTCGGTGCCGTCGCTGAGGAGCGCGAAACCCTGACCGAGGAGCCGGCCGATCCAGGGCTCGACCGTGGTGACGGCAGCAAGGGTGCCGGCCACCAGCGCGCCCGCCGCCTCGGCGAGCGAGGACAGGAACCGGACCTCGACCCGATCCGCCAGGCCGTATCGCGCGACGGCGTCGGCGAGCAGGACCTGCATGGGGTCGTCGGCGAAGGTGCCGACCGGACCCGACAGGCCGTCGAGCGCGGTGCCGGGCCGCCCCACGATCGCCATGCCGCGCAACCCGCTCCCCGCCACGATCACCAGGGGGTCGGCGTCGTCGGCATCGGCCAGCGGCTGGGTGAAGCCCGTCGTCCCGAGATCCGCCGTGCCGTCGCGAAGCCGCGACGCCGTCGACCCGAAGCCCGCCAGCGGGGGCGCCGTCACGTCGACGCCCCGGGCCGCCACGAGCCCCGCGTCGAGCGCGAGGAAGAGCGGGAGGTTCGAGAGGGCGCCGCCATGGGTGAGGATCAAGGCTGCTGTTCCGCGTGAGGGACCGACACCGCGGGCCCGCAGCGCGGCCCCACATTGCATGCCGTTTCGCAAAGCCCATGCCAAACGCCCGTGCCACGCGCTGCCCGGCGCTGGACAAGCCGGGTGAAGCTCTGGCACGCCTCGCGGCAGCAGAATGTTGACGAAGCGGCTTTCAGATCGTGCACAAAATCGAACTTGGATTGTTAACAATCTGGGCGGAACGCCCAAGCGGAGGGCGCCGTGCCGGACGGCTCTGAGGCGGCGCGCGAGGCCGCGGCCGGGGCCGTGAAGCAGCGCATCTTCGCGGCGACGCGCGAGGCCATCGTGGGTCGGCGGCTGCCGCCCGGCACCAAGCTGACCGAGGACGTCATCGCCGACACGTTCGGGTGCGGGCGCGGCCCCGTCCGCTGGGCCCTGGCGCGGCTCGGCGACGAGGGCCTCGTGACGCTGGTGCCCCACCGCGGTGCCTTCGTGGCCCAGCCGCCGCTCGACGAAGCCAAGCACCTGTTCGGCGCCCGCCGCATGCTGGAGGGCGGGATCGTGCGCTGCCTCTGCGGCACCAGGCGCGAAGGCGGCCTCGCCCCGCTCGTCGCCTGCGCCGATGCCGAGGACCGGGCTCATCGGGAGGGGGACGAGACGGCGGCCCTGCGCCTCTCGGGCGACTTCCACCTGATCATGGCGGACCTCACCGGCAATCCCATCGTGGCCGCCATGCTGCGCGAACTCGTATCCCGCACCATCCTGGCCATCTCGGTCCACCAGCGTCCGGGCTCGTCGGGCTGCCGGACCCACGAGCACCGGCGCCTGATCGACCTCATGGCGGCGGGCGATGCCGAGGGCGCCGCACGGGAGATGGAGGCGCATCTCGGGGCGCTGGAACAGGGCCTCGACCTGTCGCCGCAGCCACGCGGCGGCATCAGCCTCCGGGCCGTCCTGCAGGCCGTCGTGGCACCGGCCGGGGCCTGACGCCCCCGGTCGTTCCGCTGCGGTACGCGGTTTGCAAAACCCCGGCGACCGGGGCCGCCGCGCGGCGGCCCGCCGAAACCAGGGTTCAGCGATGTCGGAGAATTTGCTTGTCGGTGGCTGGGTGGTCACCGGGGTCGAGAACCGGGACCGCGCCACCGTGCTGCGGGACGCCGCCGTGGTCCACCGCGACGGCATCGTGGTCGAGGTCGGCGACGCCGAAGCCATGCGGCGGAAATACCCCGCAGCGCCGACCTACGGCTCGTCGAAGCACGTCGTGCTGCCGGGCTTCGTCAACAGCCACCACCACGTCGGCCTGACGCCCCTGCAGCTCGGCTCGCCCGATTACGCCCTGGAGCTGTGGTTCGCCAGCCGCATCTCGGGACGCGCCGTCGACCTCACGCTCGACACGCTGTATTCGGCCTTCGAGATGCTGGCCTCCGGCATCACAACCGTGCAGCACATCCACGGCTGGATTCCCGGGCCACTGTCCCACATCCACGCCTGTTCCACCAAGGTGCTGGACGCTTATCGCATGCTGGGCATGCGGGCCTCCTACTGCTTCGCGGTCCGCGAGCAGAACCGCCTGGTCTACGAGGCCGACGAGGACTTCCTGAAGCGCCTGCCGGCCGAGACGGCGGCCCTGCTGGCCCCCCACCTCGAGCGCCAACGCATGCCCTTCGCCGACTACCTCACGCTGTTCGACCAGCTGACGGTCGAGAACCGGGGCCAGAGCCTCACCCGCATCCAGCTCGCGCCCGCCAACCTCCACTGGGTCACCGACGACGGGCTCCTGGCCTTGAAGGAAAAGGCCGACGCCGCGCGGGTGCCGATGCACATGCACCTGCTCGAGACCGTCTACCAGAAGGAATATGCCCGCCGGCGCACCGGGACGACGGCCGTCAAGCATCTCCACCGGCTCGGCCTGCTCGGCCCCGGCATGACGCTCGGCCACGGGGTGTGGCTGACCGAGGAGGACATCGAGGTCGCGGCCTCGACCGGCACCTGCATCTGCCACAACTGCTCCTCGAACCTCCGGCTGCGCAGCGGCGTCGCGCCGCTCAACGCCTTCGAAGCCAAGGGCGTGACGGTCGGGATGGGGCTCGACGAGGCGGGGATTAACGAGGATCGCGACATGCTGCAGGAGATGCGGCTGGCCCTCCGGGTGCATCGCGTGCCGGGCATGCGCGAGGCGGACGTGCCCTCCTGCCCGCAGGTGCTGAAGATGGCGACCGAAGGGGGCGCCATGACCACGGCCTTCGGCGCCAGCATCGGCAGGCTCGAGGCGGGCCGGATGGCCGATGCCGTGCTGATCGACGTGGAGCGCGCCTTCTACCCCTACCAGGACGACGACGTGCCGATGCTCGACGCCCTGATCCAGCGCGCCAAGACCGAACATGTCGACGCCACCGTGGTGGGCGGCAAGCTCGTCTACGAGAAGGGGCGGTTCCTCAACGTCGACCGCGACAAGGTGCTGGCCGAGATCGCCGAAGCGCTGGCGCGCCCCCGCACCGAGGCCGAGAAGACGAGCCGCGTGCTGCGCCGCCAGGTCTTCCCCCACGTCGAGGCGTTCTACGCCGACTACCTCAAGGACATGCCGGCGCGCGAGCCGTTCTATGCCCCGTCGTCGCGGACGTGAGGCACCGCGCCGCCGCATCGATCGGGGTTCGGCCGCGCGAGAGCGATGCCGAACCGCGCACCAGACGTCCGCCCCGACACAGGAAGGCCCAAGCCGATGAAGTTCGCTCTCGCCACCGCACTCCTCGTTCTGCCGCTCACGCTCTGCGCCGCGCATGCCATGCCGGTGCAGAGCGTGAGCGGCGCGTCCTCGACGCTGACGCCGGTGTCGGGCCGTTGCGGGAAGAGCCGCCATCGCGGCTATTTCGACGCCTGCCGGCCCGGCGGCGGGTATAATCCACACGGTCCCAACCGCCTGCGGCGTGGCGGGCCCGGCCGGGTCGCGCACCCGTCCTGAAACGCTTTTCCGCCCGGATCCGTCGCGGGATCCGGGCGTCAGGGGTGGATAGGTCGCTGGTCCGTCGCGCTGCCGTCGGCGACGCGACCGCGCCCCGGCTCGCCCACCACCCGGCCATCCTCGTCGACCAGTTCGCCCCGCAGCGGGGCCTGCACCGGCCAGCCCACGACCTCCAAGACCTCCCAGGGCGTAGTCCGAGCCGTGGTGGAGGATCTTCTGCCGGGTCGTCTCGCCGTATCCCTACGGTTGGTCGCGGTGCGCGATGCGGTCCGCCAGCGCGTCCGGCAGGCCGGTGCTCGCCTTCGGCGACGGGCGGCGGAAGGTCCCGGCTGTAGCCTTGCGGGGCTGCAGCGCCACCAGGGCTTCCGCCATCTTGAGCGCGGCGGAGATCGGGTCGACGACCGGCACCGCGATGCGCCCGGCCACCCGACGGGCGAGGCCCGCCAGGGGCGCGCCGGCCAGGATGACGACGTCGGCCTCGTCCTCCTCCACGGCGCGGCGCGCGAGGTCGATCAGGAGGTCTTCGCTGTCCTCCGCGACGGCGCCGACGCGGCGGACGGGTCCGTCGAGCATGCGGATACCGGCACAGCGGCCCGACAGGCCATGCATGGCCACGCAATCCTCGAACCAGGGCCCGAGGGCGCGGGCGAAGGTGACGAGGGCGAAGCGGCGCCCCAGCATGCAGGCCGCCAGCATGGCGGCTTCGGCCATCCCGACGACGGGGATGTCGAACATTTCGCGCGCGCCGAGCAGGCCCGGGTCGCCGAAGGCCGCCACGACCGCGGCGTCCACCGCACCGTGGTGTTGCGCCAGCATCTCCAGCGCGACGGCGCCGCCGATCTGGGCCTCGGCACGCGTCGCGATATAGGGGACACCGCGGGGGGCCGTCAGGGGCACCACGACGGTGCCGGGCGCCGCCACGGCCTCCGCGGCGGCCAGCATCCGCACCGTCATGTCGGCGGAGGTGTTGGGGTTGAGGAGCAGCACGCGTGTCATGCCGGCGACGCCTCCTCGGCGAAGAGCCGGCCCCAGCGCGCCAGGGGGGTGGGGTCGGCGCCGACGAGGCGCAGCGCCGCCCACAGCGTGACGGCGACGGAATCGAGGACCGGGATCCCCAGTTCCCGTTCCAGGACCGGCGCGATATCGGTGCCGCGCATGTTGGTGCACACGACCGCTGCGGCGTCGCAGCCCGTGGCGGCGACCTCCCGCACGAGTGCCGCCACGGCCTCCTCGCCCACGCCCGCGAAGGCGAAGTTGTGGGACAGCCCGAGATGGCGTTCGGCCGTACAGGGAAAGCCGGCCCCGGCCCAGTTGACGCAGATTCGGTCCTGGACGTCCGCCGTGTAGGGCGTGACAAGGCCGACGCGGGCGACGCCCAACGCCCGGAAAGCGTCGCGGAACGCCAGGGCCGAACTCGTGGCCGGCACGCCGGTCGACGACGCGATGCGCCGGCACAGCTCCTCATCACGCGCGAAGCCGAGCCAGGCTGCCGACGTGCCGGTCCATGCTATGGCGTCGACCTCGGCGTCCGCCAGGAGGTCGGCCGCCGCCACCATGGGGTCGAAGGCGAACTGATCGAGGCCCGCCTCGTCGAGGCTGATCTGCGTCACCCTGAACCGGCTGAAGTGCAGGTTGAGACCCGGCCTGTCGGCCGCCATGCGGGCCAGGGCAGGCTCAAGCACGGTGTTGGACGACGGCGTCAGCATGCCGATGCGGATTTCGCTCACGTCCCCGGCCTTTCCCACGCCTCGCCGCCGCCCCTGTGACCTCACCTAAGGCGTCGGCCATCTGCGAAACAAGATTAAACTGCAACCTGCGTGCAATTTAATCCTTGTGTCTGATAACACGGCGAATCCTGTCGAAAATATCGGCGTGCCTTCGGGTTGAATCGGCGCTACAGCGGAAGGCGGCGGCGATGATGTCCGGCACGCCGATCGGGCGCCTTGGGCACCCACCGGGAAGGTCGCCGAGCCAATCCAGGAGCAGCGTCGGACGTGACGAAGGTCGAGACATTGCCAGCCCGCCGCGGTCGCCCCCGAAAGGCGGCCGGCACTGCGGCACTCGGAGCGCGCAGCGCCAGCCTGCACCTTCTACGTTCAGGCCTGCACGAGCGCGCCGCCGAGCGGTTGCGCGCCATGATCGTCGAGGGCGAACTCGCGCCCGGCGCAGCACTCGTCGAGGTGGATCTGTCGAAGGCACTCGGCATATCCCGGACGCCGCTGCGCGAGGCCGTGAAACTCCTGGCACGGGACGGCCTCGTCGAACTGAGGGCGAACCGCTCGCCGCGGGTGCGCAGCCTCGAAGCGGCCGACATCCGGGAATTGTTCGAAGCGCTGAGCGGGGTCGAGCGTATGGCGGCGGAACTGGCCGCGCTTCGCATCACCGCCCAGGAGCTGGCTCGCCTCGCCGACCTCCAGGCCGAGATCGTGTCGGACCATGATGCTGGCCGGCGCAGCGCCTATTTCGCCGCCAACCGCACGATCCACCGCTTGATCGTGCAGGCGGCCCGCAATCGCACCATCGCCGACATGCATGCCGCGCTGCTCGGTCGTGCCGAGCAGGTGCGGTTCTTCGCGTTGCGCCTCGAGGATCGTTGGGAGCAGTCGATCGTGGAACACCAGGACATCCTCGAAGCCCTCGCGGCCCGCGACGCCGCCCGGGCGGGCCGTCTCCTCGGCGCGCATGTCGGCCACACGGCCGACGTCGTGGCGTCCTGCCTCGCCGAAGGCATCGTCCTCGCCCCCACCGCCGCATGAACCACGACGCCACCCCCCGCCCCTCGACCGCACCGTCCCAGGAGATCGCCATGACGCCTTCGAAAGGCCTGTACCGGCGGCGGACGCCGGCCGACCTCCGCGCGACCCTGGCCGCCCCGTTCCTGGTTGCCCTGATCCTGGCAGGCGCCGCGCTCCTGGCGCCGGGACCCGCCCGCGCGGCGGACCGCTACACGCCTGCCCCGGCCGAACCCGGCACCGACATCCCCAAGGCCAGCGTCAAGTTCGGCATGCGTCCCTATGCCGACAACACCTTCTACGTCATCGGCATGAAGAAGGGCTGGTTCGACGACGTGGGGATCAGCTTCGATCCGGCGCCCTACGGGCTCAAGGTCAACGATTCCAACGTCACGACGCTGCTGCTCAACGGCCAGGTCGACATCATCTCCGAGTTCTGTCCGCTGATGCTGCCGACCTACAAGGATTCGGACAAGCTGAAATGCATCGGCTTCACCGATAACTTCTTGGCAAACGCGATCCTGGCGAGCCCGAAGCTGAAACTGAAATCCTTCAAGGACTACGTCGGCGAAGGGCTGGACTATGAGGCGGCCCTGAAGGCCGCACTGGCGCCGATGAAAGGCAAGACGCTGGTCGGGGCGCCCGAACTCAGCGACCGCGCCTTCGAGGAGTACCTCAACAAGACGTCCGGCGCCGGCTTCACGCTGCAGGTGCTCGACGACGCGAAATCGCTGGTGCTGGCGAAGTCGGGCCGCGAGGACTTCGTCAATCCCGAGGGCGCGCCGATCGTCTACACGCTGCGGCAAGCCGGCTGGACCGACCTCGTCGACATCGACGACCTGATCAAGCACGGCCCGGGCGGCGTGGATTCACCCCTCGAGCCGCTGATCGGCATCGTGGGCATCGGCGCCAACGCCGATTACGTCGCTACCCACCAGAACACGGTGCTGCGATTCATGTCGGTGGTCTGGCGCATCATCGACGCCACCGGCAAGGATCCCGGCCTCTACGACCTTCAGGCCCCCTATCTCAACGCCATGGCGGGCACGAGCCTCGACGGCAAGGGTGTCGCCGAGACGGTGAGGATCCTGCATCCGTTCACCGGCTTCGACGACGACAAGCAGTATTTCGACGAGAAGGGCGGCACCACCTACTACGCCAACGTGTGGGCCGCGATCATCCGCGACTTCGAGACCCATGGCATCATTCCCAAGGGCAAGGTCACGCCGGACGACGTCGTGTGGGGTGGACCCATCTGGCACCAGATGGTCGACTACCGCGCCAAGACCGACGACCTGCTGGGCAAGCTGAAGGCGGCGCCGCTTTCCGCCGACAAGCAGGCCCTCGCCGACAAGGCAAGGGCGCTCTACGCGGGTTTCGACTTCCTCGACAGCTACCGCCTGGCACTGGCCGCCTCCCAATGACGAGCCCGGACCGGACGGGAGCGCGCGCATGACGCCGGTCGCCGACAGCCTGAGACCCGGTCGCGCCCCGGATCGCCTGGGATCCCGCACACGTGCCCTCGCCCGAGCGGTCGACCCGCTCCGGCTCGCCGGCGTGGCGATCGGCGTCGCCGTCTGGCAGGGCCTGACGATGCTGCTGCCACCCATCATCCTGCCGACGCCCGCCGGCGTGGCCGGCCGGCTCCGGGACGATTTCTGGTCCGCCCCGGCCCTGTCCTACTACGGGCTGACGGAGCCCAACCTTTACGGCAACCTGCTCTACACGGCCCAGAACGTGCTCGTCGCGGTCCTGGCGGGCGCCTCGATCGGGATCGCATCGGGGCTCCTCTCGGCGCGGTTCCCGCTGGTCCAGGCCGGGCTGGATCCCGTGGTCATGACGGCCGGCACGGTGCCGATCCTCATCGCGGCGCCCTTCCTGCTCATCTGGTTCGGGGTGGGGCGGACGAGCGCCGTCTGCCTCGTCGTCTTCTACGTCGCCGTCACCCTCCACATCTTCGCGGCCCGCGCCGCCCGCAACGTCGATCCCATCTTCGAGCAATCCGCCCGGACGCTCGGGGCCGGGTCGCGCCGTGTGCTGCGCGACGTGCTGCTGCCCGCCACCGTCCCGGAGATCCTCGGTGGGCTGCGCATCGCCCTCGCGGGCGCCTGGGGGCTCGAAGCCGTCGCCGAACTCCTCGGTTCGCAGTCCGGCATGGGCAAGGTCATCGAAGTCCTGGCGGGCGCGACCGATCCGCAGGGCATCATGGCGGCGCTCCTCAGCCTCGGCTCCACGGCCGTCCTGGCCGACCTGCTGGCCGCCCTGGCGGTCGCCCGCCTCACCCGATGGAGCGCCGCCGCGCGCTGAGGAGCCCTCATGGTGGTGACGGATTCCCGGATGATCGAGCTCGTCAACATCGGGCGCAGCTTCCGACGGGCGGACGGCCGCACCGTGGCGGCCGTTTCCGATGTTTCACTGACGATCCCGGAGGGCGAGTTCGTCTGCCTGATCGGGACCTCCGGCTGCGGCAAGAGCACCCTGCTGGCGATGATCGCCGGGTTGTTGGCCCCGAGCCAGGGCTCGATCGTGGTCGATGGCCGCGAGATCGACGGGCCGGGGCCGGAGCGCGGCATGGTCTTCCAGAGGGACAGTGTCTTCCCCTGGATGCGCGTCGTCGACAATGTCGAATACGGCTTGAGGTGCCGGGGGGTGGCGGCCCCCGAACGCCGGGCGGTGGCGCTCCGCTACCTCGACCGCGTGGGCCTCGGCCATGTCGAGCGGGCCTGGCCGCGGGAACTCTCGGGCGGCATGCTGAAGCGCGTCGCCATCGCGACGGTCTTCGCCAATGGCGCCAAGGTCCTGATGCTGGACGAGCCCTTCGGGGCTCTCGACTACGTCACCCGGCACCAGCTCCAACGGGTGCTGCTCGACCTTTGGGACGACGGCCGGGCGGGGACTACGCGGCGAACCGTGCTGTTCGTCACACACGATGTCGACGAGGCGCTGCTCCTGGCCGACAGAATCCTGGTCGTGGGGGCGGGCCGCATCGTCGACGACATTCGGGTCGAGGCACCCCGCCCGCGCGACACCGACACGCTGCTGCGGTCCGACGCGGTCGCCATCAAGCACCGGCTGCTCGGCCATCTCGGGCTCGAGCGCCCCCTGGCACAGGGCCGGGCTGCGGGAGCCGCCGCGTGAAGGTCCGGCACCCGACGCGTGACCGCTGGATCTCGCTCGCGGTCCTGGCCGCCCTGGCGCTGGGCTGGCAGGTCCTGTCGCTCGTCTATACCGCCGAGGCACAGCCGGGCGAGCCCATGGTGGCGGGCTGGCAGGTGCTCTTCACCCGCACCCTCCTCAGCCTCTCCGACTACTGGCCGGGCGGCCTCGGCGTCCCCGCCGTGGCCGATGGTGCCGAGCGCAGCTACCTCGCCGCCCTGCTGGCGATCCTGCTCCATTCGGCCGACACGATCCTGCGGCTCGCCGCCGGGCTGATGCTCGGCGGCGTCGCGGGCCTCGTCCTCGGCCTCGCCCTGTCGTGGTCGCGCTGGACTCGCCGGCTCGTCGACTGGCCCCTGCAGTTCATCCGCACCCTGCCCCTCCTCGCCATGGTGCCGCTGTTCCAGCTCTGGTTCGGCACCGACGCGCTGGGCGAGGTGGTGTTCGTGGCCTACGGGATCGGCGTCATCGTCTTCGCCGGAACCGTCAACGCGGTGCGCAACATCCCGCAGATCTACCTCGACAATGCCCGGGCGCTCGGCGCCTCGCGCCTGTTCCTCACCCGGACGGTCGTGCTGCCCGCCATCGTCCCGGCCATGCGCTCCACCGTGCTGCTGAGCCTCGGGGCCGGCTGGGGCGCGGTGCTGGGCGCCGAATATCTCGGGGCGCAATCGGGGCTCGGCTACATGATCGTCTACGCCCAGCAGTTCGCCTTCCTCGACCGCATGTTCCTGGTGGCGCTGCTGTTCGTCTTCTACACCTCGGTCAGCACCGTCGTGCTCGCCCGCCTCACCGGCCGCATGCTGGCCTGGGCGCCGGAAGGGCAACGGGCATGAGCGCGTCGGACGTCGCCCGGCAGCCCGAGACGGGGCGGATCCTCCTCGGCGGGCGCCGCTACGCCGTCGAGCGGGACTTCGGTCGGTTGCCGGCCACCATCGCGCCGGCCCGCGTCAGCCAGGTCGCCGTCGACGGAGCCGGGCGGGTCCACGTGCTGCGGCGCGGCAAGGTGCCGGTGGTGGTCTTCGCGCCGGACGGGTCCTTCCTCTTCGCCTACGGGGAAGGCAAGGTCTTCGACCCGCACGGCATCGCCATCGATGCGGGCGACCGGGCCTTCGTGGTGGACCGGGATGCCCACCAGGTCCTGTGCTTCGCGCCGGACGGCAGCCTCCTTTTCGCTCTGGGCGAGCGCCACATGCCACGCTGGCGGGAGCCGTTCAACCACCCCACGCAGGCGGCGGTCGCCGACGACGGCGAGATCTACGTGGCGGACGGCTACGGCAACGGCAGGGTCCACAGGTTCGATCCCGAGGGGCGCTGGCTCGCCTCCTTCGGCGACATCGGCACCACCGAATGTGCCTTCATGACTCCGCATGCGCTGCTGGTGGACAGCCGCGACCGCGTGCTGGTCTGCGATCGCGAGAACGACCGCGTGCAACTCTTCGATCGCGCGGGCGGATGGCTCGGCGCCTGGCACGGCCTGTGCCGCCCGATGGACCTCTGCGAGGCCGAGGACGGAACCATCCTGGTGACCGATCAGGTCCCGAGCCTCACCTGCTTCGCGCCGGACGGCGAACGCCTCGGGCGGGCCCGGCCCTCTCTGAACGGCGCCCATGGCATCGCCCGCGCCGCCGACGGCACGCTCTACCTCGCCGAGATCGATCCGACGTCGGTCACACGACTGCGTCCGTGCCTCTGATGCGAGGGAGCCGGATCGACACCGGCGAGACGGCGGTCCGCCCCCCGCAAGGCCGCTACGGACCGGGCCATGCGGGACCGGCGACCCTGTCCATAGGACCGTCGAGCCGCCGAGTGCCGCGCCGTTGCTGGTCTGGCATGTCGATTGCGTTCCGCCTTTCAGCACACATGGAGAAATAACAGATGGCGAGTTCCCGCTTCAAAGCCCTGGCGCTGACGATTCTCGCGGCGGGAGCCGGCCTCATCGGCGGCGGTGCGGCCCGGGCCGACGACCTGTCCTATTTCGACGGCCAGGTCGCGCCCTTCCTGCAGAGGCCGTCCTTCACGGTGCCGGGGCCGACGTTCGACGCCCGCGCCTGTATGAAAGGGAAATCGATCCTGTCGATCCCGGTGTCGAGCGCCAACCCCTTCACGGCCAACATCGAGAAGGCCATGGCGGCGGCGGCCAAGAAGGTCGGCTTCAAGTTCACCACCTGGGAGAACCAGGGCCAGTCCTCGCAATGGGTGCAGGGCATGGACACGGCCGTGAACCAGAAGGTCGACCTCATCGACCTCCTGGCCGGCACGGACCCGCGCGTGCTGGTGCCCCAGGTCCAGGCGGCGCGGGCCGCCAAGATCCCGGTCGTGGCGTCTCATTACAGCGGCGTCGAGCAGACCGCCGAGGTCCTCAAATATGCCGACGGCGACGTCCCGGTGGACTACCACAAGGCTGGCGCGCTCCTGGCCGATTGGGCCGTCGTCCAGACCAAGGGCCACCTGAACGCCCTCGAACTCATCTCGACCGGCCCGCTGTCGACCGATTCCATGATGGCCGGCATCGCTGCCGAGTTGAAGCATTGCGCGGACTGCAAGACCAAGGTGATGAACTTCGCGGTGCCGGACTGGGGCACCCGCATCACGCCCGCCATTCAGGCGGCCCTGCTGGCCGACCCCACGATCAACTACATCATCGTCATCTACGACAGCATGGCGCAGTTCGTGGTGCCGGCCGTGAGCATCACGGGGTCGGCGGAGCGGGTGAAGATCGACGCGTTCAACGGCACGCCCTTCGTGCTCGGCCTCGTACAGACCGGCCAGGTCCAGATGGACATCGGCGAGAACCTCGACTGGATCGGTCACGCCCTCGTCGATTCCGAGATGCGCCGGATCTGCGGCCTGCCGATCCCGGCCGATCCCAAGATCCCCTTCTACGTGTTCACCAAGGACAACGCCAAGGACGCCGGCACGCCGCCGCAGTTGAGCCAGGGCTATGGCGACGCCTACGTCAAAGGCTACGCCGACCTGTGGAAGCTGCCGTGACGGCGACCGCCGGGGCGCTGCCGATGGGCCATGGAGGCCCGGACGCCCGGCCTCCGGCGCTGGAACTGTCACGCCTCAGCAAGACCTTCGGGGGCCAGAAGGCGCTCGACGCCGCCTCCCTCACGGTGGCGCCCGGCGAAGTCCACGGCCTGCTCGGCCAGAATGGCTCGGGCAAGTCGACGCTGATCAAGATCCTGGCCGGGTTCCACGCACCCGATCCCGGCAGCCGGCTCGCGCTCTGGGGCGAGGACGTGCCGTTGCCGCTGCCGCCCGGAGCCTTCCGGCGGCACCGGATGAGCTTCGTGCACCAGCATCTCGGCCTCGTGCCGAGCCTGTCGGTGCTGGAGAACCTCACCGTCGGCCGTTTCGCCGAGCGGCACGATTGGGCCATCGACTGGCGCGGCGCGCGGCGCCGGGCGCTGCAAAGGTTCGTGGACTTCGGCATCGCGCTCGACCCCGACCGCCAGGTCGCCGATCTCGCCCCGGTCGAGCGCGCGCTCCTGGCCATCCTGCGGGCGGTCGACGAGATCGAGGGCGCGGCCGCGCCGGGACGCGGCGGCGGCGGGCTCCTGGTGCTCGACGAGCCGACCCCTTTCCTGCCCAAGGCCGATGTCGCCCAGCTGTTCCGGCTCGTGCGGCGGGTCGTGGCCCGCGGCGCCAGCGTGATCTTCGTGTCGCACGACGTCGACGAGGTGATGGACATCACGGACCGCGCCACGGTGCTGCGCGACGGGCGCGTCGCCGCGACGCTCGCGACGGCGACGGCGACGAAATCGGATTTCATCGCGGCGATCGTGGGCCGCCGCCTCGCCACCGCCCCGGCCCCGCAAGCCCCGGCTCCGGCGAGGGCGCGCCGCCACGCGGCGGTGCGCGACCTTTCGGGCGGAACGGTGCGGGGCTTCGCGCTCGAAGCCGCGGCCGGCGAGGTCGTGGGCCTCACGGGGCTGATCGGGTCGGGCTACGACGAGGTTCCCTACCTGCTCTACGGCGCCCGGCCCGCGGCGGCCGGCACGCTCGACCTCGCCGGCCACCCGATCGACCTGTCCCGCCTGACGCCGCGCGCCGCCATCGCGCGCGGCATCGTGCTGATCCCGGCCGACCGAGGCCACGCCGGTGTCATCGGCCCGCTCCCGGTGAGCGACAACGTGTCCATGCCGGTGCTCGGCGCGACGCGGCGGCGCTGGCTGCTCGATCGTCGCGGCCTGGTGGAGCGAGCCGCGGCGCTCGGCCGGCGTTTCGAGGTCAGGCCCGCCGACGCGACGCTCCCCATCGCGGCTCTGAGCGGGGGGAACCAGCAGAAGGTGGTGCTGGCCAAGTGGTTCCAGATGGCGCCGAAGCTCGTCCTCCTCGACGAGCCGACGCAGGGCGTCGACATCGGGGCACGCCAGACGGTGTTCCGGCACATCGCCGAGGCCGCCGCCGCGGGCGCCACCATCCTGTGCGCGAGTTCGGACTACGAGCAGCTCGCCGCCATCGCGTCGCGCGTCCTCATCTTCGCCGGCGGCCGGGTCGTGGCCAGCCTCGAGGGGATCGAGATCACCAAGGACGCCATCGCCGAGCGCAGCCTCGGCGGCCCGGGTTGAAGGGAGCAGGACAGTGTCACCCCATCCATCGCTCGACGCCGACGCGGCGTCCCGGCCCGGAGCCGGCCTGCGCCTTCTGGTGAGGCGCGCCGAGCAGTTCGGCCTCGTCGTGGTCTGGCTGGCGCTGATCGCGGTCTTCGGCGCCCTGCGCCCCGACACCTTCCTGACCTGGCCGAACCTGTCCACCATCCTGGGATCCCAGGCGGTCCTGGTGGTGGTGACGCTGGGCCTCATCATCCCGCTCACCGCCAACGATTTCGATCTCTCGATCGCCTTCGTGATGACGCTGAGCTCGATGACGGTGGCGGTGCTGAACGTGAACTACGGCGTCGGCATAGGCTGGGCCATCCTGGCGGCCCTGGCGATCGGGGTCGCGGTGGGGGCCATCAACGGCCTTCTCATCACGGTCTTCCGCATCCACTCGCTCATCGTCACGCTCGGCACCGGCACCTTCATCCACGGCTTCACGCTCTGGATGAGCGACTCCATGACGATCAGCGGCATCTCGCCGAGTCTCATGGACGCCGTGATCGTCGACCGGCTCTTCGGCATCCCGCTGGAGTTCTACTACGCCATCGGGCTGGCGGCGCTGATCTGGTACCTCCTCGACTACACGGCCCTGGGGCGCCGCATCCTCTTCGTCGGCCGCGGCCGCGAAGTGGCACGGCTGAGCGGTATCGACACCGACCGGATCCGCCTGTCCTGCCTGATGCTGTCGGGACTGCTCGGGGCCTTGGCGGGCGTGCTCTACGCCGGCACGCAGGGCGCCGCCGATCCGGTGTCGGGCATCTCCTACCAGCTGCCCGCCTTCGCGGCGGCCTTCCTGGGTTCGACCAGCATCGTGCCGGGCCGTTTCAACCCATGGGGCGCGACCGTCGCGGTCTATTTCCTGGTGACGGGCATCACGGGCCTCGTCTTTCTCGGCTTCAGCTCCTTCATCCAGGAGATGTTCTACGGGGGCGCCCTCGTCGTGGCGGTCTGCCTGTCGCAACTGGTGCGCGGCCGGCAGGAGCAGCAGTTCTAGAGCTTTCGCCCCTCGCCTTGGCTCGCGACTTCAGCTCGAGTGGTATGTTTTTACGAGCATCTTCACGCGATCAGGTAAATCGACCTGATCGCGATCTGCTCTAGATCCGGAGACTTCGTCTTGATCCCACAATCCCTCGAACGCGACTTCGTCGGCTACGGCGCCAACCCGCCGAACCCGCGCTGGCCGGGTGGCGCCCGCCTGGCTCTCAACTTCGTGATGAACTACGAGGAGGGCTCGGAATACAGCATGATGGACCGGGACGGCGTCAGCGATGCCGCCCTGACGGAGCTGTCCTCGGCCGCCGTGCCGCGCGGCGAGCGCGACCTCGCCGCCGAGGGGATGTTCGAATACGGCAGCCGCGTCGGCTTCTGGCGGCTGATGCGCCTCTTCGCCGAGCGGGACCTGCCCATGACGGTCTTCGCCTGCGCCCTGGCGCTCGAGCGCAACGCGCCGGCGGCGGCGGCCATCCGGGCGTCCGACCACGACATCTGCTGCCACGGCTGGCGCTGGGTGGAACATTTCAAGCTCGACGAGGCCACCGAGCGCGAACACATCCGCCGCGCCGTCGCGAGCCTCGCCGCCACCGTGGGGGCGCGCCCGCTCGGCTGGTACTGCCGCTACGGACCCTCGATCAACACCCGTCGGCTCGTCATGGAGGAAGGCGGCTTCCTCTACGACAGTGACAGCTACGCCGACGAACTGCCGTTCTACGTCATGGCCGAGGGGCGGCCTCAGCTTGTCGTACCCTACACGCTGACCAACAACGACCTGAAATGGGGGACCGGGAACCTCGGCACCGGCGAAGACTTCTTCCTGGCGCTGAAGGAGAGCTTCGACATGTTGTACGACGAGGGACGGACCGCGCCCAAGATGATGTCGGTCGGCCTGCACATGCGGCTCGTCGGCCACCCCGGCCGCGCGTCCGGGCTCGCCCGGTTCCTCGACTACGTCAAGGCCAAGCCCGAGGTCTGGATCTGCCGCAGGCTGGAGATCGCCGAGCATTGGCGGGCCGTCCACCCCTGCCCGGAGGCAGCCGCGTGACCCGTCGCCTCGTCGCCCAGCCCGTCACCGCCGAAGCCTTCGCGCCCTTCGGCCTGCTCCTGCCGCGCCCGCAGCCCGGCGCGGACCGGCTGGAGCTGATCGGGGATCTGACCAACGGGCGCGACAGCGCGGGCCCGCGCCTCAGCCTCGCCGGCGTCACCCCGAAGCCGCTGCCGCTCGAAGCGCGCGAGATGGAGCGCCACGTCCACTCCTCGCAGAGCTTCGTGCCGCTCGATTGCGCCGCCTACCTGGTGCTGGTGGCGCCGCACGGAGCGGACGGGCGGCCGGACGAGGCGGGCCTCATGGCCTTCCGGGTGCCGGGCGACGTCGGGGTCCATTACCGGGCCGACACTTGGCACCACCCTTTGACGGCGCTGGAGCGCCCGGCGAGCTTCGCCGTCCTGACCTTCGTCGACGGGACGGCCTCCGACGAGCAGTTCGTGCCCCTGGCCGATCCCGTCACGGTGACGTGAGGGGCGCGGCTCCGGCGCGGATCGGGGGCGACCCGGCGTCGGTCCCCATCGCGGCGGGATAGCCGTCGCGCGCGGTCCCGGCGGAGATCAACCCATCGCGAACGTCGTCCCGCACCGCCTCGACATCGCGGCGCGCCGGGTCGCCGTATCCGCCCCCGCTCGGGCCGAGGGACACGAGCCGGTCCCCGGCCCGGGCCTTGTGGTAGGGCACCTTGGACGGCAGCGCGACCTCCTCGCCGGCCGCCGTCACGAGCTTCAACGAGGCCGTGAAGCCGTCGGCCCCCCCGTCAAAGCCCCAAGGCGCGTAGCGGTGCCCGTCCCCCTCGAGCGAGAAGCCGCCGTCGGCCAGGAAGGTGAACTCCCGCACGGTGCCGATGCCTCCACGCCATTCCCCGGCGGCGGCGGCATCGGTGCGCAGCTCGTAGCGCTCGACCCTCAGCGGCAGATGGCTCTCGATGTCCTCGACGGGGTTGTTGCGGGTGTTGGCATAGAGCGTGTCGACGGCGTCGAGCCCGTCGCGACCGTGGCGCCCGCCGTAGCTGCCTTCCATGATCTCCATGTGCACCCAGTGGCGGCCCTCCTGCAGGCCGCTGAACGCCACGACGCGCAGGTTGCCGATGCCGGCGCTGACCTGATGGGGCACGACCTGCGCCAGCGCCTTCATCACGGTGTCGGCGAGCTGGTTGCCGGGGCAGAACCGCGCGATGACGGGCGCCGGGAAGATCGGGTTGGCGAGCGTCCCCCGCGGCGCCACGATGGTGATGGGCCGGGTGAGGCCGCTGTTCTGCGGGATCGGCCCGTAATCGGCGCTGTCGAGCAGGATCGAGCGCAGCGTCAGCCAGATGGCGCAGTCGACCGTGCCCTCGAGCGGCATGTTGATGGGCTTGTCGGGCAGTTGGGGCGCCGTGCCGGTGAGGTCCACCGTGATGGCGTCGCCCTCGACCGTGATGGCCACCGCCAGCGGCAGGTCGCGACGGGCGGGGTCCGGATCGTCGAGGTAGCCGTCGATGTGGGTCGTCGCCCGATAGGTGCCGTCGGGAAGCGCCCGGATGGCGTCGCGCATCAGCCGCTCGGAATAGTCGAGCAGGTCCTCGTAGGCGGCATCGACGGTGTCGAGGCCCCAGGTCTCGACCAGGGCGAGATAGCGGGCGGCGCCGATCTCGGCTGCCTTGATCTGCGCCTCCATGTCGCCGACCACGAGGTCGGAGGCCCGGATGTTGTCGCGGAGCATGTGCCAGACGGCCGCGTTGCGGGTGCCGCGGTCGAAGACCTTGATGGCCTTGAACTGCAGCCCTTCGGCATAGGTGTCGACCGCATCGACGATGCCGCAGCTGCCGGGGGCCAGCGCCCCGATGTCGAGGTGGTGCGCCGTCGTCACCGAGAACCCGATCAGCCTGTCGCCCCGGAAGACCGGGACGCAGAAGCCGACGTCCGGCCCGTGCGAGGCCCCCCCGTAGGGATCGTTGTGCATGACGACGTCGCCCGGATGCAGCGTCTCGCCGCGGCGCTCCAGCGTCCGCAGGATGCCGCGCACGTAGCCCGGGATCGGCCCGGATTGGAGCGGCGTGCTCATCCGGCACTCGCAGAGCTGGCGGCCGGTCGCGTCCGTGAGGGCGGCGCCGAAGTCCTCCGATTCCCGGATGATCGACGAATAGCTCATCCGCATGAGCTTGTGGCCCATCTCGACCGCGATGTTCTCGAGCGCACCCTGGATCACCGCCGCCGTGACGGGATCGACGCGGGTCTTCACCGGTTCGGCATGGGTCATGGGCGAAGCCTCGGGGATGGAAGCGTGATGACGAGGTTGCCGGCCTCGTCGACCGTCGCGGCCGCACCGGGCGGCACGACGGTCGTGCTGTCGGGCTGCAGCACGATGGCGGGACCCGCGACGGCGACGCCGGCGGGCAGCGCGGCGCGCCTGTAGAACGGGGTCGGCACCGGCGCGAGCCGGCCCTCGACCGTGAACCAGCAAGGTCCCGTGCGGATCGTGGCGTCGGCGAGCGAGCCCCCGCTCGGCGGGGCGGGCGGCACGAACTTGGGCGTACGGCCCGTGCCGGCGACCCTGACGTTGACGATCTCGATGGCGCCGTCCGGGAAGGCGTGGCCGTATTCGGCGGCGTGGGCGGCGTGGAACCGCGACCAGACCATGCCGATCTCGACCGTCCCGAGGGGTCCGGGCGGCAGGGAGATCCTGAGCTCGTAGCCCTGGCCCATATAGCGCAGGTCGCCGGACCGCTCGTAGGACACCGCCTCGGCCGCGATCCTGTCGGCCCGGAACTGTTCGGCGAGCCCCGCCTCCAGGGCGTCGAGGTCGGCCGTCAGGCGGGCGAGGTCCACGTCGCCGCTGGTGCCGAACTGGGTCCGCACCGCATCGTATCTGAGGTCGGTCGTCAGCAGCCCCATGGCCGAGGTCAGCCCTGGGAAGGGTGGAACGATCACCTCGGGGATCTCCAGCATGGCGGCGACGGCGGCGCCGTGCAGGGGTCCCGCGCCGCCGAAGGCCACGAGGGCGAAGTCGCGCGGGTCGATGCCCTTCTGCACGGTCCGGGAGCGCACGGCGTTGGCCATGTTGCTGTCGATGACGGCCAGGATCCCGGCCGCGGCGGCCTCGACGCCGAGCCCCATGCTGGCGGCGAAGGCCGACACCGCCCGCCGGGCCGCCTCGGCATCGAGGCGGAGGCCGCCGGCCAGCGCATCGCCGGCGTCGAGACGGCCCAGGACGAGGTTGGCATCCGTCACGGTTGGCTCGGTGCCGCCGCGCCCGTAGGCCACCGGGCCCGGCACGGCGCCGGCACTGCGCGGGCCGACCCGGAAGGCGCCGCCCCGGTCCCGATAGGCGATGGATCCGCCACCGGCCCCGATGGTGTGGACATCGATCATCGGCATCAGCAGCGGGAACCCTGCGATGGCGGTGGAGCGGGCGTCCGTCTCGGTCACGACGCCGTCGCGCACGATGCCGATGTCGGCGCTGGTTCCGCCGATGTCGAAGGTGATCAGCCGCCGTCGTCCGGCCCGGGCCCCGATGGCGGCCCCGCCGAGCACGCCGGCGGCCAGCCCGGAGAGCAGGGTCAGCGCCGGCTTTTCGGCCACGGTCGCGGCGGTGGCGACGCCGCCGTTGGACGCCATGATGCGCAATTCGCCGGTCAGGCCGGCCCCCTTCAGGGCGACGGCCAGCCGCTCCACGTAGCGCCGCACCACCGGCCCGACGAAGGCCGCCAGGGCTGCCGTCGTGAAGCGCTCGAACTCGCGGAACTGCGGCGACACGGCCGAGGACGTCGTCACGAAGGCGCCCGGCATGGCCTCCCGCAGGATGGCGGCGGCGCGGTCCTCGTGCCTGGCGTCGAGGTAGGAGAACAGGAAGCAGACCGCGACGGATTCCACGCCCTCGGCGGCGAGTTCGGCGGCGGCCGTCCGCACGCCGTCCTCGTCGAGCGGCTCGAGTTCGGCCCCGACCGGCGGCACCAGCCGCCCCCGCACGGTCTTGCGGTGGCGGCGCGCGATCAGGGGGCGGGACTGCCAGGGCAGGTCCTGACGGATCGAATAATGCTCGACGCGCTGGTGCCGGCCGATATGCAGCACGTCGCGGAACCCCGCGTTGGTCACCATGCCGGCACGGGCGCCCTTGCCCTCCAGCACGGCGTTGGTGGCCGTGGTGGTGCCGTGCAGCACGGTCGAGATGCTGGCGGGCGCGATGCCTTCCGCCGTGCAGAGCGCGAGAAGCCCCGCCATGACGCCCTGCGACGGATCGCCGGGTGTCGTCGACACCTTGTTGACCGCGACGGCTCCGGTGTCGGTGTCGCAGTAGATGATGTCCGTGAAGGTCCCGCCCACGTCAACGCCGATCAGCCGCATCGTCCGCTCCTCAGGGCTCGTAGGCCAGTGCGTAGAGGCCCGCGGCGAGGACCCGGATACCCGCCACCATGTCGGCGACGCTGGAGAACTCCTCCGGCGTGTGGCTGCGCCCGTCCCGGCTGCGCACGAAGACCATGGCGACCCGCCGCGCCACGGCGGCCATCTGCTGCGTGTCGTGGGCGGCGCCGCTGGCCATGCGCAGCGTCGGAACGCCCTGCGCGGCGGCGCCGCGCTCGAGCAGCGCGACGAGGTCCGGCTCGGATGGACAGGGCGGATGGTCGAAGAGGACGCGACTCTCGACGCCGAGGCCTCGCCGCGCCGCCACCTCGCGGATCAGCCCGTCATGCAGAGCATAGAGCCTGTCGCGGGCGGCGGGATCGGGATGGCGGGCATCGATCGTGAAGGTCACGGCGCGGGGGATGATGGCCGGGGCGTTGGGGTCCACGGCGACGCGGCCGACCGTCGTGACGGCGGGCCGGCCCATCCGGTGCGCGGTCGCCACCACCCCGGCGGCGATCTCGGCGAAGCCCGCCATGGGGTCCTGCCGCAGATCCATCGGGAAGGCGCCGGCATGGTTGGCGACGCCCGTCAGCACGATCTCGGTGTGGCGCATGCCCGTGATGGCGTCGACGATGGCCACCGGCAGGCCGGCCTGCTCCAGGATGGGGCCCTGCTCGATGTGCAGTTCGACGAAAGCCGCGATGTCGGTGCGGCGCGCTTCGGCGATCCGCGCAGGATCGAGCCCGATCGCCCGCATGGCCTCGGCCATCGTCTCGCCGCCGCTGCCCACCATGGTGTCGGCCTCTGCCGGCCCGACGCGGCCCACGATGGCGCTCGACCCCCAGAAGCCGGCCGTGGGGAAGCGGCTCCCCTCCTCCTCGCAGAGTGCCAGGACGTCGAGGGGCCGTTTCGGGAGGCCGAAGCGCTCCTTCAACGCCCGGACCGCCAGCAGTGCCGCGATGGCGCCGAGGGCGCCGTCGTAGCGCCCGCCCGGGCACTGCGTGTCGAGGTGGGAGCCCGACACGATCGCGTCGCCGCCCTCGCGCCCGTCGAGCCGTCCCCAAACATTGCCCACCGCATCGCGGTGCACCGCCAGCCCGGCCTCGCCGCACCACGCCGCGAAGCGGTCGGCCGCCGCGACCCAGGCGGGCGTATAGACGGGCCGCCAGACCCCCGTGCCGCCCCAGGCACCGATGGCGCCGAGTTCCAGCACGAGGCGCTCCACCTCGGCGGCATCGATCTGAATCGCAGGACCCGTCATCCATCCTCCCGCACCGCGCCCGACCCGTCCGCCACGCTTCGCCTGGATCTTACAGCTGCGCGATCCAGATGCCAGCCTCCGCGGGTCCTGTCGCGAGTGGGAAGGTCGGGCGGCCGCACCCGGGTTGAGACGGGCCCTTGGGCAATGCAGGAGCATCGAAACGCGTTCTGCCCCACGCATGTTCTGCGCGGGGCTGTTCGGGCGGTGTGTCGATGTCCGGTTGCCGGGCCAGCAGTCGACTCGACCCCATCGCTCACCGAGCCTCGAGATCGGCTGCTGTCGACCCGATGACGCCAGTGGGCATCGAGGGTGATCCGCCCGGAAGCGGTCGAACACGGATGGGGCAGTGCCCCTTCACAGGCGGTCGATGGCCGGTTCGCCTTCGAAGAAGGCGGTCCTGCAACCCAAAGCGAACCGGAAGAGCGGCGCGTCTGCGGCACACACCGATCGAACCGAGCGCGCTAGCGGAACTGGAGCGCATGCGCCGAAGGCGAAAGCGCCCTGACTGACGTCGACGCCCGCGCACATGGCGTTGAGCTTCTTTCACCCGACGTCCTGGCCCGTACGGCCGCCCTGGCCATCGTACCCGTCATGGCGACCCTCGACTGACGATCTCGGATCGACTTCAGCAGCCAAGCCCTGCGCTCTCCAAGGATCTCAGGTCGCGATCACCGACTCAGCACGAACCGTCCTGGTCGATGGGCGAGGTCGCGCTAAGCGCCGGCATCCTCGGTATCGACGCCGGACCACCTCCAAGGGCCGGTCAACTCAGTGATCGACGGTGAACACGTCATGGGATGGAGAACTGACATCCAGTCCGGTTCCAGACGATTGCACGTCTCCACTGACGAAGTGGAGTGTATCTCCCACGACGCCCCCGGCCATTCCATGCCTGGCGACCGCCATCGACGGGAGTGTCGTCCAAGCATTCTTCGCGGGGTCATAGGATTCGAACGCGCGAAAGGTCGCGCTCATGCGAGCATCCTGAAACTCACCTCCCGCAACGTAAATCTTGCCGTTGACAACGCCGCCAGCCAAAGAGCTTCGTTCTGTAGGCATACGAGCCCGCACCCTCCACAGGTCCTTGGCTGGGTCATATTCTTCCACGACGCTGGTGTCACTAGCCAGCCCAATGAAGGCCGAACTCAGTCTTCCGCCAATTGCGTATAGCTTGCCATCGACCGCGCCCAAGAGCAGATGGTTGCGCGCCGTTGGCATCGGCCGGAGTTCCTTCCACGTATCGGAGATCGGGTCGTACTCTTCCAGAGTACCGACTGACGAATGTGGCTGATCCGGCGACACGGCAGTCACGTTGCTGCCCGACGGGGTGACGACACCGCCCACAACATAGATTTTACCGTTGGCCGCTGCAGCTGCGGCAGCACCACGGCTGGTCGGCATAGGAGCTAGAGCCGTCCAAGTGTCGTCGGTCGGGTCATATCTCCAGGCGTTGTTGATGGGAACCCAGGATGGTTGTCCGACTTTCGGCAGGACGAAACCGCCGAACGCGTAAATCTTTCCGCCTAACTGCGTGAAGGCAACGTGATGGGACGGAAGCGCCATCTGCTTTTTCTTGGTCCAGGTATCGTCGACGGGGTTGAACTCGTAGACAAGCCCCTTCGGCCTCCAGTGAGGTATCAAACCAGCGAAAACATAGATCTTTCCATTGGCTGCGGATCCCAGAACCTCCTCGGCCGGCTCAGGAAACGGTGCCGCTTTGCTCCAAGTGCCATCGGCAAAAGCCGTTATCGCTGTCGTGACCATGATGAAGTTGGCAACGGCACCGACGGTGAACATCTTCGAGAATCGGTGCATCAAGGTAGTACCTCATTCAGTGTCTTGAAACAGCATCACTAGCGACGTCGACCCAAACAGATCGATATGCGGCGCTCGCCGGTGTTGGATAGAACGGACATCTCGCAGGCGTACAGGTCGCCGCGGATGTTTTCGCTAGGTGACCAATGACGGCGTGGACACTCACCTACTCTTCCAGCCCCACGATGCGTGGCTCGGGCGTAGGGGTGATTGGCCGTCGCCGACGCGGCATTTCACTGCGTCGAGACCGGTCCGGCTGCCACGGCCAGGCCGGCTGACCGCATTGCTCCCGAGACGGGTCGCTTGGAAGGGCCGCACTGGTCATCAAAGGATTCTCCTCAATGAGTGTCGGCAGGCGCCCGACCGACTCACCCGCTCACCGGTTCGGTGTATCACTGTCCGGTCAGTTGTGCAAACGCTGTGGACCTGCGTAAACGGCTCCAATGAGGAGGAACCGCGATGGCGGACGATGGAGACGGGCCGTCCGGCAAGCAGGTGATCGCCCGCGCCGCTGCGGTATTGCGCGCACTGGAAGGACAGGACCAAGGGCTGAGCTTGGCCCAGATTGCCCGGAACGCCGACCTGCCGCGCTCCACGGTGCAGCGCATCGTCAGCGCTCTCGAAGCGCAGCAGCTCGTGGTCGCGGGGGCAAGTGGCGTACGGCTCGGCCCTGCGCTGGCGAGGCTCGCCGCCTCGGCCCACACCGATGTCGTCGCCCTGAGCCGCCCCCATCTCGAAGCCGCTGGACGCGCCACCCGCGAAACCGTGCACCTGTCCGTCGTTCGGGGGGAGCACGCCATCCTGGTGGAGCAGTATGCCTCGGACCAGGAGCTCCGGGTGGTATCGTCGGTAGGCGCCGCGCTGCCGCTGCATTGCACGGCCCACGGCAAGGCGCTCCTGGCGGATCTCGACGATGCGGCCGTGGAGGTGGTCGTGGGGAGCACGCTCGAGCGCCGCACGGCTCGCACGATCACCCGCCTGCCAGCCTTGCTGGAACAGCTCGACACCGTCAGGACATCGGGCTTCGCCCGTGATCAGGAAGAACACGCCGAAGGGGTTTGCGCCCTCGGAACGACGCTGCGAACCGGCACAGCAGAGCGATATGGACTGTCGATCGTCGCCCCGGCGCTCCGCTTCGTCCGGGACAGTGACGCCCTTTGGGGAGCGCTGACCCGATGTCGAAGTGCCATTGAGGACAGCCTTGGAATGCGCTGAGACCGGGCCCTTAGG
This sequence comes from Lichenibacterium ramalinae, assembly GCF_004137085.1. Taxonomy (GTDB): domain Bacteria; phylum Pseudomonadota; class Alphaproteobacteria; order Rhizobiales; family Beijerinckiaceae; genus Lichenihabitans; species Lichenihabitans ramalinae. The sequence goes on along the minus strand of NZ_QYBC01000003.1, from coordinate 238,924 downwards.
GACCGCTGGTCAAGACGCGAGGCCGCGACGGAATGTGTCCGTGCTAAATCCGTCGAGCGGCCACTTCGGCCTGACATGTGAACGGGGCGAAGGCGATGGAGAACCACACGTGAAACATCCCGGCGGCGCCGCGTCGTCCTCGAGCGATGGTCCGCAGTGGCCCTCGCACGACGTCCTCGGGCACATCCTCGACCACGAAGGCGAGCTGTCGCGCTCGCATGCCAAGATCGCCAGGGCGATCCTGCATTATCCGAGGGTGTTCGTGGAAAAATCGATAGAAGAGCTCGTGCCATGGCTCGGCGTTTCCGCCCCGACGATCACGCGTTTCAGCAGGATCGTCGGCTGCGACGGCCTGCGCGACCTCAAGCTGAAAGTCATGAGCAGCATGAGGGTCGGCGCGCGGTATCTCGAACCCGCGACGCCGCCCGCGACCCTCGCCGAGGTCAGCGAGCGCGTTGTGATGCGGGCCCAGAGGGCGATCCTCGAAGCGCAGCGGACCGTCGACGTCGGCATGCTCGACCGGGCCATCGACCTCCTCACGCATAGCCGCATGATCTACGCCTTCGGCAGCGGCGGGGTGTCGAGCTGGCTCGTCGAGGAGGTCCACAACCGCCTCTTCCGCCTGGGCCTGAGGATCAGCACGAGTTCCGACCATCAGATGCAGATGATGCTCGCCGCGACCGTGGAGCGCGGCGACATCGTGTTCTGCTCCTCGCTCAGCGGCAACAACGCCGAACTGATCCGGGCGGCCCGCATCGCGGCCGACTACGGCGCCGTCACGATCGGGCTGACGGTCGTCGGCACGCCACTGGCGAGGACCGTCGCGGTCCCGCTCGCCCTGGCGGTGGTCGATGACGGCGATGTGCTCGGGCCGACGAGCTTGCGCTACGCGTTCCTGACCGTCGTCGACATGCTCGCCTACGGGGCCGCGATCCGCAGCACCGCGCAAGCGCAGGACAAGCTGCGCCGCATCAAGCAGCAGTTCACGACCTTTCGCGATGTCGATGACACGCAACCGGTGTCGGATTGAGGTGATGCCCGCTTCGGCATTTGTCGATTCCACGATCAAAAGAATGGTTATCTGCATCCTGTTGCAGCATGTTCTGGATGTCTCGAAAATTTTTTGATCCAAAAAGAAAAATGCCCTTGGCAGGTGAAGCACGATCGGTCCATCATCCGTGAAGAGCCCGGCCGTTCGGGCCGCCTTGCGAAGACTTGCCGCCGCCCGCGCTGCTCCGGAGCAGTCGAGACGGGCGGTACGTCCTCGAAGACGACGAACGGCCTGCAGGGCGGGACGGGAGCCCGGACATGATGACGCCGCTTCAGCAGTACTGGATGTCTCGTCGTAATGTCCTGAAGGGCGCGGCCGCCATGTCCGCCGTCACGCTCGCCGGACGTCCCGCGTCGGCAGCCCCTGCGACACCCCTGACCTTCATCGGATGGCAATATCAGCCACAGATCGTCTCCGAAAACGTCGAGACTTTCAAGAAACTCTACGACGAAAACGTCACCTATGAACTCGTGTCGGGGGACTATCATCCCGTCGTCGAGACGAAGCTCACCGGCGGCCAGCATATCGACATGATGTATTCGGAGGAGGACCACCTCGCCCGCTGGCACACGGCGGATTGGACGCGCGATCTCGAGGGATTGCCGGATCTCGAGAGCATCAAGGCCGGCATGTTCCCGGTCAGCGTGACCTCGCTGTCCTTGCCCGACGGCAAGCTCATGGGGTTGCCGTATTATGCCGGGCACAATGCTTTCATCTACGACGAGGCGCAGCTTTCGAAGGCCGGCGTGGGCGTTCCCGACAGTGCCGACGCTCTGCTCGACGCCTGCCGCAAGCTGAAGAAGGACGGCGTTTCCGAAGCTCCCTACAACAGTGCCTGGGGGCAGAAGTGGTCGGAGCTGTCGTGGAGCATCTTCGCCTGCTGGTATGCCGAAGGGGCACCGGTCTTCGACGCCAACTACGACCTCGTCCCGGACGCGGCCTTTCGCAAGGTGCTGGAGTTCCACCGAACGCTGTACAAAGAGCAACTCGTCGCCGCCGACATCATGACCATGCCCGACGAAGGTGTTCCGAGCTATTGTTCGGGTCGCCACACCTTCATGGTCCTCCACGACTACGACCAGAAGGTCGTCAACGACCCGAAGCTGTCCAAGATCGCCGGCAAGGTCAAGAACGCGCTGATGCCGTTCAAGACGCATTCGACCTTCGCCTGGACCGCCGCCTACGTGATGGGCAAGCAACCCGTCGACGTGGACCGCACCTGGAACCTGGTCCGCTTCTTCGGGGGCAAGGCCAAGGATGGCCAGTACCACGTCATCAAGCGATGGGCGCTGGATTTCGGCCTGGGGTCCGGATACAAGGAGGTCATGTCCGATCCAGATATCGTGTCGAGCTTCTCGAAGTGGCGCGACGTCGATATCTCCAACAAGCAATTGTCGCTCGGCACGTCCCGAAAAGTCGCCAAGATGATCTGGTTCTCCGAATGGGACCTGTTCATGATGCAACACGTGCAGGATTATATTCGCGGAGATGGCTCGACAGACCAGCTCGTCGACAGACTCGTGACCAAGGTCGCGGACCTGAAGAAGCAGTATCAGTGAAGCTCGACCCGGGTCGGGACGGCATCGCGGTCCTGCAGCGCTTTAGCCGGCGGCGACTTCGTTCCAGCTCCGAATCGAGAGCAGTCTCATCGGCCTGGATCGGCTGAGGCGCTGCCGAGACAGCCGATCCTGCTCCAGATCCTCGAAGGATCGTGACGAGGAAGCGACGCATGAGCGTATCGGACGATATCGGCACTCCGCGCGGCGCGTCGATCGTGCGGTCTCCGGCGGCCCTCCGGAAGCGCGACGGGCGGGTGGGCCGGGTGCCGCTGTTCGCCTATGCCGCCGTCGCCCCGACGTTGCTGATCGTGCTCGCCGTCGTCGGCGTGCCGCTGGCCTACAGCCTTTACCTCAGCCTGCACCGCACCAACCCGATCACCAAGACCTTCATCTACGTCGGGTTCGACAACTACGCATCGCTGGCCGGCAATGCCGACTTCGCGGCCGCGTTGGGCCGGACGGCGTATTTCGCGGCCTTTTCGGTGGCGGGCACGACCGTGCTGGGCCTCGCCATGGCGCTCCTGCTCAACGAACGCTTCTTCGGGCGGGGCGTCCTGCGCAGCATGGTGCTGGTCCCCTGGGCCATGGCGCCGGTCTCGGTCGGGGTCCTGTGGTCCTTCATCTATGCGGGAAACTTCGGCGCCCTGACCGGGCTACTCAACGACCTCGGGCTCGGCGGATGGGCGCTACCCTGGCTCGGCGACGGCTTCAGGGCCCTGAACCTCGTCGCACTGACCAACGTTTGGAGCCAGGCGCCCCTGACGGCCCTCATGTTGCTCGCCGGGTTGCAGTCCATGCCGGGCAGCCTGCACAAGGCCGCGATGCTCGACGGCGCAGGTCCGGTGGCACGGTTCTTCGCCATCACCCTGCCCTGGCTGAAGCCGAACCTGCTCTTCATCTCCATCATCGCGACCATCAACTCGCTGATGGCCTTCGACATCCTCTGGATCATGACCAGGGGCGGGCCCGGGGCCGCGACGACTGTCCTGTCCTGGCTCGGCTATCTCACCTCGTTCCAGTTCCTACGCTTCGGCCAGGGGGCCGCGATCCTGTATTGCCTGACGGCGCTGAGCTTCGTGCTGGCCATCGCGTATTTCGCGATCCTCGGCCCGCGCCGGTCGCGCCCCGGGGCCCGTCCGGTGCCACCGACCGTCGACGGCGGCGTGCCGGGCGCCCGCACGCTCGCCCCCATGGCGGTGCTGCCGCCTCCGCGGGTCCGCCCGCGGCTGCCGCGGCCCGTCGCGCTCGGCCTCGCCAGGGGCGGGTTCGCCATCGCGGTCCTGGCCCTGGTCCTGTGGTCGGCCCTGCCGGTGCTGGCGCTGATCCTGATGAGCCTCACCCCGGCCAGCGACCTGATCCGGACGCCCGCCACCGTGGTGCCGAGCGGCTTGACGCTGCAGAACTTCCAGACCGTGCTGATGCCGAGCTCGAGCGGTGGCTTCTCCACCAGCGTGCAGGCGCAGCGCGTGCCCCTCGCCCTGATCAACAGCATCGTGGTGGGGGCCTGCGTGTCGCTCGTCTGCATCGTGCTCGGCACCTTCGCGGGCTATGCCTTCGCCCGGCACGGCAGGTCGCGGTTCTTCGCCGTCAGCCTATGGGGCCTGCTCCTCACCCGGATGACGCCCGGCCTCACCCTGGTGCTGCCCTTCTTCATCATCTACCGCGGCTTCGGGCTGATCGATACCCGCACCGGGCTGATCATCGCCTATTGCAGCTTCCTGCTGCCGCTGAGCGCCTGGATGATGCGAAGCTACTTCGAAGGCGTGCCCGTCAGCCTCGACCGCGCCGCGCTGATCGATGGGTGCTCGCGCGTCCGGATGATGTGGAGCGTCCTGCTGCCGGTGGTCCGGCCCGGCGTGATCGCGGCGGCGATCTTCTGCTTCCTGGCGAGCTGGAACGAGTTCCTCTTCGCCCTGATCCTGACCTCGACGCCCAACGCCCAGACTATACCGGTGGTGATCTCGGGATTCCTGAGCCAGGCACAGTTCTACGAATACGGGCCGATGTTCGCCGCCAGCGTCCTGTCGATCCTGCCGCCGGTCCTCGTGGCCTTCTTCTTCCAGCGCTTCCTCGTCCAGGGCGCCCTGTCGGGCGCCGTCAAGGGCTGAGCCGGCCTCCCGGGGAATACGTCCATGACGTCGATCACGATCGAGACCGTGTCGAAGAGCTACGGTGCCATGCCGGTCCTGAAGGGGCTCGACATCGACATCCGGGACGGTGAGTTCGTGTCGTTCCTCGGCCCGTCCGGTTGCGGCAAGAGCACGCTGCTCTTCTGCATCGCGGGGATCGAGGCGATCTCGGCCGGACGCATCCTGTTCGACGGACAGGACGTCAGCCGGCTCGCACCACGCGACCGCAACATCGCCCTCGTGTTCCAGGATTACGCCCTCTATCCCCACATGGCGGTGCGCGACAATCTCGCCTTTCCGCTGCGCCAGCAAAAGCTTGGCCCGGACGTGGTGCGCCGCCAGGTGGATTGGGCGGCGGGGCTCCTGGGCCTCGAGGCCCTGCTGGACCGCATGCCGGCCGAACTGTCCGGAGGGCAGCGTCAGCGGGTGGCAGTGGGCCGCGCGATCGTGCGCAACCCCGCCGCGCTGCTGATGGACGAGCCGCTCTCGAACCTCGACGCGAGCCTGCGGGTGAGGACCCGGACGGAGATCAAGCGGCTGCAGCGCGAGCTCCGGACCACGGTCGCCTTCGTCACTCACGACCAGGAGGAGGCCATGGTGCTGTCCGACCGGGTCGCCGTCATGAACGCCGGCGTGCTCCAGCAGTTCGCCGAACCGATGACGATCTATCGCCAGCCCGCGAACCTATTCGTGGCCGGGTTCATCGGCAGCCCGCAGATGAACTTCCTGCCCGGCGACGGCGCTCCGGGCGGCCACGGCGCCGGGCGGCTGATCGGGGTCCGCCCGTTCGATCTCGTGCCGGCCGGCGGCGGCCCGGGGGACGGCTTCGCCCTCACCGGCGAACTCGCCCTCATCGAACCCGCCGGCCCCGTCCACTACCTCGACGTCGATGTCGGGGGCAGGATGGTCAAGGCGACCTGCGTCGATCCGAGCGGCCTGCAGCCCGGGGCGGCGCTGACCCTCACGGCCCCCCGACACACACTCCACCTCTTCGACGCCTCGAGCGGTCTCCGCCTCGCCTCCTGACCGGCGCGTGCCCGCCCCCTGTCAGGCCCATCAGAGAAAGTCGCCATGTCCTTCGATCTCGTGCTCCGCCACGGCCGCGTCGTCGACCCCTCCCAGGACATCGACCGCGTCGCCGACGTCGCCTTCTCGGGCGGCGCGGTGGCGGCGATCGGCGACCGCCTCGACACCACCGGCGCGGACGTGCGCGATGTCGGTGGAATGATCGTCACGCCCGGGCTGATCGACCTGCACACCCACGTCTACTGGGGCGGCACCTCGCTCGGCATCGATGCCGAAGACTTCGCCCGCAGGAGCGCCGTCACCACCTGCGTCGACACGGGCAGCGCCGGCCCGGGAAACTTCGCGGGCTTCCGCAAGCACGTCATCGAGCCGAGCCGGATCCGGATCCTGCCGTATCTCCACGTGTCCTTCGCCGGGATCTACGGCTTCTCGACGAAGGTGATGGTCGGCGAGGGGCACGACATCAGGCTTCTGGCGGCACGCGACTGCGTCGAGGTCGTGAACGCCAACCGCGACCTCATCGTCGGCATCAAGGTGCGCCTCGGCCGGACCGCCAGCGGGACGGCCGGCATCGTGCCGCTCGACGTCGCCCTCGACGTCGCCGACCAGACCGGCCTTCCCATGATGGTGCATATCGACGAGCCGCCGCCGTCCTACGAGGCCGTCGTCGATCGCCTCCGGCCCGGGGACGTCCTCACCCACTGCTACCGGCCCTTCCCGAACGCGCCGGTCGATGGCCGGGGCAAGGTCAAGCCCGCCCTCGTCGCGGCGCGCCAGCGCGGCGTGCTGTTCGACATCGGCCACGGGATGGGATCCTTCTCGTGGACGACGGCCCGGGCCATGCTCGACCAGGGCTTCCCCCCCGACACGATCTCGTCCGACGTCCACGCGCTCTGCATCGACGGGCCCGCCTACGACCAGGTCACGACGCTGTCGAAGTTCCTGGCGCTCGGCATGCCGCTCGGCGACGTGATCGCCGCCTCGACGGTCGCTGCCGCCAGGACGCTGAACCGGCCCGAACTCGGCACGCTGAAGCCGGGCAGCGTGGGCGACGCCAGCGTCCTGTCGCTCGACGAAGGGTCCTTTCCGCTGGAGGACGTGCGCGGGGAGGTCGTGACCGCCGAACGGCGTCTGTTCGCCAGGGGCGTCGTGGTCGGCGGCCGGTGGTGGCATCCGGCCTGACCGGCGGGCACCGCGAAGGCGGACGGGAGATGGAGGAGGCACGACATGGAGATTGAAATGCGGAGCGAACCGATGCCGAAGGGCGGCGCCGGGCCGGCCGCCGCCGCCGACGGGTTGGCCGACCTCGTCGAGGTGCTGCTGCCGGGCGAGGGTGTCTGGCCGTCGGGGAAGTCGGTCGGCGTCCAGGCGTTCCTGGCGCTCCGCCTGTTGCAGGAGAGGGGCAGGGCCGAACTCGCGCGCGTGACGGCGGCCGTCATCGCCGCGGGAGGTCCGCTGGCGAGTCTCGACGCGGCCGCCCGCATCGCGGTCGTGCGGCGGTTCGAGGCGGAGGAGCCCGCGCTCTTCGGCCTCGTGCGCGACATCGCCTACGTGTCCTACTACGAGAACCCCTTCGTGGCCGAGGCGATCAATGCCCAGGGTCACCCCTACGATCTTCGCCCGCACATCAAGGGCTACCCGGTCCCGCGTTTCGATCTCGCCCGCGACACGCCGCGCCACGGGCGGGGGCGCTACGTCCCGACCGACGCGGTCCGCCGCGTCGACGTCTCCGCCCTCGACCTCACGAGCGACGCCACACAGAGTTGGGGTTTGAAACGATGACGCAGAATGCCGATTGCGACGTCCTCATCATCGGCGCCGGGGCGACCGGATCCCTGGCGGCGACCGTGCTGGCCCGGGCGGGCCTCGACGTCGTCTGCCTCGAACAGGGCTCCTGGGTCGAGGCCGGCGACCACCCCCACTACAGCGGCGACTGGACCTGGCAACGCCGCACCAACTGGAACTCCGACGTCAACAAGCGCCACCACCCGGACGACTACCCGGTCGAGAGCGACAGCTCCCAGGTGCTCATGTGGAACGGTGTCGGCGGCTCGACCAACGTCTACGGGGCGATCTGGCCGCGCTACCGCCCGTCCGATTTCCGCAAGGGCGACGAGCACGGGCTCCAGCCCAACTGGCCCATCAGCTACGAGGACATCGCGCCCTTCTACGAAGCGGCCGACCGCCTGATCGGCACCAGCGGCCTCGCCGGCGACCCGGCGATGCCGCCGCGCGAAGCATGCCCGACGGGACCCCTGCCGTTCACCCGGGCCGCGGGCCGCCTCGCCCAGTCCTTCGACAAGCTCGGCTGGCACTGGTGGCCGGCCGAGGCCGGCGTGATCTCGGAAAACTACGACGGCCGACCGGGCTGCAACGGCTGTGGCATCTGCAACGGCTGCCCGCGCGGCTCCATGAGCAAATTCTCGATGTCCATCTGGCCCAAGGCACTCGCCGCCGGCACTCGCCTCCGGACGCATGCCCGCGTGCTCAAGATCGAGACGGGTCGGGACGGCCGGGCGTCAGGGGCGCTCTACGTCGACCGCAACACCGGCCGCACCGCATTCCAGGGCGCCCGCGTCGTCATCGTGGCGGCGAACGGCGTCGGCACGCCCCGCCTGCTCCTCAACTCGCGCATCGCCAACAGCTCCGACCAGGTCGGCCGCAACCTCCTGCACCACACGCTGGTCAGTTCGGAGATGTGGGTCGACGAGCCCATCGAGAGCCACATGGGCTACGTGGCTTCGGTGATCGGGCGCGAGTTCGCCGAGACCGACGTGTCCCGCGGCTTCGTCAACGGCTTCCAGTTCAACTGCCTCACCGGCACCTCGGCGGCCGGCGAGGTCGCGGCCGGCTGGGTGACCAACACCAAGGCACCCTGGGGCCACGACCATCACGCCTGGTTCGAACGGCACTTCGGGCACGGGATCGGCATCCACGCCATCGGCGACGACCTGCCCAACCCCGACAACCGCGTCACGCTGGACCCGACCCTCACCGACGCCGACGGCCTGCCGGCCGCCAAGCTCCACTATGCGCCCGGCGAGAACGACCGCCGCATGATGAACTTCATGCTCGACAGGCTGGTCGACATCGCGAAAGCGGCCGGGGCCTTCGAGCACAAGCTGACCGACTACCGCGACGAGGACGGCATCTATCGCACGCCGGCCTGGCACATGATCGGCACCTGCCGGATGGGGACGGACCCGACCACGTCCGTGGTCAACGGGTGGAACCAGAGCTGGGACGTGCCGAACCTGTTCATCGTCGACGGCAGCGTCCTGGCGACGGGCGGCGTCGTGAACCCGACGCCGACGATCTCGGCCCTGGCCCTCCGGGCCGCGACCTACATCCGCGACAACTTCAAGGCGCTCGCCGCGGGCGGGCGGGCGATGGCGGCCTGACGCCGATGCACCAGGACCGCCCCGCCGAGCCCGGCATGCCGCTCGACGAGATCGATACGCCCGCCCTCGTCATCGACCTCGACGCCTTCGAGCGGAACCTCGACCGCATGGCCCGCATCGCGGCGGCGGCGGGCGTCGCGGTCAGGCCCCATGCCAAGACCCACAAGTCTCCGGTCATCGCGCGGCTGCAGGCGGCGCGCGGCGCCGTCGGGCAATGCGTGCAGAAGGTCGGAGAGGCGGAGGTGCTGGCCTGGGGCGGTGTCGCCGACATCCTGGTCAGCAACGAGGTGGTGGGGCCGCGCAAGCTCGCCCGCCTCGCCGCGCTGAGCCGGGTCTGCACGGTGGCGCTCTGTGCGGACGGCGAGACCGGGGTCGACCGGGCCGCCGCCGCCGCCGAGGACGCCGGGCTGCGCCTGACGCTCCTCGTCGAGATCGACGTCGGCGCAGGGCGCTGCGGTGTCCGGCCCGGACCGGAAGCCGTCGCGCTGGCGCGGCGGATCGCCGGCAGCCGCCATCTCCGCTTCGGCGGCCTGCAGGCCTACCACGGCCGCGCCCAGCACCTGCGCAGCCCTGAGGAGCGCGACGCCGCCATCGCGGCGGCCGCCGCCATGACGGGCGAGGTGGTCGGGGACCTGCGCGACATCGGTCTCGCCTGTGCGATCGTGGGCGGGGCGGGGACCGGCACCTTCGCGCGCGAGGCAGCCAGCGGCGTCTACACCGAGCTCCAGGTCGGCTCCTACGCCTTCATGGACGCCGACTATGCGCGGAACCGGCCGGCGCCGGATTTCGAGCACGCCCTCTTCGTCCTCGCCGGCGTGATGAGCGTGCCCCGTCCGGGCCTCGCCATCGTGGATTGCGGCCACAAGGGCATCGCGGTGGACAGCGGGCCGCCGCTCGTGTGGCAACGTCCCGGCGTGACCTGCCTCGGCTGCTCCGACGAGCACGGGACATTGGAGCTGACGGCGGAGGCCCAACCCCTGGCGGTCGGCCAGCAGGTGCTGCTCGTGCCGGGACACTGCGACCCCACCGTCGACCGCCACGACTGGTACGTCGGCGTGAGACACGGTCGCGTCGAATGCCTCTGGCCCGTGGCGGCCCGCGGCGCGATGGCGTGAGGACATCCATGACGCAACTGAACGGACAGGTCGTCCTGATCACCGGGGCCGGCGGTGGCATCGGCGAGGCCCTGGTGGCGGCCTTCCGGGCCGCGGGGGCCCTGGTGGTGGCCTGCGATCGCACGCTCGACCACATGGCATCGCTCACCGCCGACCATCGGGCCGCCTTCGACCTCACCGATCCCGGCGCCTGCCGCGAGGCCCTGGCCGGGATCGAGGGCGCCGTCGGGCTGCCCGACGTCGTGGTGAGCAATGCCGGCTATTCCGAAGCCGACACGTTCGACAGCGTGACCGATGCGGTCTGGGCCCGCGAGCTCGACGTGAACCTCACGGGTTCGCGCAACGTCACGGCGCCGCTGTTGTCGCCGATGCGGGCCCGCGGCAGCGGCAGCTTCGTGTTCATCGCGTCGGTGAACGGCCTCGCGCATTTCGGCAACCCGGCCTATTCGGCCGCCAAGGCGGGACTGATCGCCTATGCAAGGGCGCTCGCCACCGAGGGAGGCCGCTCGGGCATCCGCTCGAACGCGATCTGCCCCGGCACGGTGCGGACGCCCGCCTGGGCCCGGCGCATCGCGCGCAGCCCGGGGATCCTCGATCGCATCGGCCGCCTCTACCCGCTCGGCCGCATCGTCGAACCTGCCGAGGTCGCCGAGGCAGCCGTGTTCCTGGCGGGCCCGGCGGCCTCGGCCATCACGGGCGTGGCGCTGCCGGTCGATGCGGGACTGATGGCGGGCAACCTGCCCTTCATCGACGAGATCCGATGAGCGGGCACGGGAGGACGGGCATGCGCGTAGCGATGTGGACTTACCCCTGGGACGTGCAGGACCTCACCGCGGACCGCGTGACGGCGGACCTGCGGGAGGCCGGTGCCGATACCGTGAGCCTCGCCACCTCCTATCACGCCGGCCGTTTCCTGCAGGCGCGGAGCCCGGTTCGGAAGACCTACTTCCCCGAGGACGGGACGATCTACTTCCGGCCGACGCCCCGGCGTTGGGCGGACCAGCCGCTTCAGCCGCAGGTGTCGTCGGTGGTGTCGGGGGGCGGGGACGCCCTGGCCGATCTCGTGCGTCGGCGCGACGAGGCGGGAGGCCTGCGCGTGTCGGGGTGGACCGTGTGCCTGCACAATTCGCGGCTCGGCGCCCTGCACCCCGATGTCGTGACCCGCAACTGCTTCGACGAGCCCAGCACCTTCAACCTATGCCCGTCGCACCCGGCGGCGCGGTCCTACGCGGCGACGCTCGTCGAAGACCTGTCGTCGACCTACCGGCTCGACGCGATCGAGCTCGAGAGCGCCGGCTTCATGGGTTACGCCCATGGCCACCACCACGAGAAGGACGGGGTCGGCCTGCTGCCCGAGGACGACCTGCTGCTGTCGCTCTGCTTCTGTCCCGCCTGCCTGGCACGCGCCGCGCGGGCGAAGGTCGACGGCGCGCGCGCCAAGGCGACCGTGCGGCGCTGGGTCGAGGAAGCGCTCGAGCGGCCCGTGCCGGCGGCGAGATGGCCGGAGCTCGCGAGCCAGGGCCCGGCCGCCTTCGCGGCGGCGCCGGAGGTCCACGAGTACCTCTTGTGGCGGTTCGAGCCCGTCACGAGCCTCGTCGCCGAGATCCGCGAGCGCGCCGCGCCCACCACCGACATCCTGACGATCGACCTCGAGGATGGCTGGCTCGGGGGCAGCGACCTCGGGGCGGTGACCTCCGTCTGCGATGGCGCGATCCTGTGTGCCTACGACATGAGCCCCGAACGGGTATCGGCGATGCTGCACGCGGGGCGGGCCACGGTGGGGCCCGACAAGTTCCTCGGCACCGGATTCAGGCTCGTGGTGCCCGAGATGCGGGGCGCCGCCGACGTCGCCGCCCGCACCGCCGCCGCGATCGCGGCAGGCTGCGACGGGATCAACTACTACAATTACGGTCTCGTCCCGCGGGCGAGGCTCGACTGGATCCGGCAGGGGCTCGACCGCGGCCTCGCGTCGTGACGGCGTCCGGCCATGCCGCGCGGGTCAGGCGATCCGCCGGTCCCCGCCCGCGTGGCCCAGGCGACGCGCATGCGCGACCAGGAGCGACAGACAGCGCTTGCGCTGCATCGCGTCGCTGTCGACGGGAAGGACGATGCACAGCGTCAGGTCCGCCCGCCCTTCCCGTCCGAGGATCGGCACGGCCTGGCACCACGTGAAGCTGCTGGCGAGTCCGGTAGTCTCGGAGAAGCCGTCGCGGCGGGCCTGGGCGACGTCGTCGAGGAAGCGCTGGACCGGCAGGGCGCTCCCGTCCGGGAGGCGGAAATCCTCGGGAGGGATGAAGGAGCGGATTTCCCCATCCGACAGGTGCCCCAGAAGCACGCGCCCCGAGGCCGTCCAGGGCAGAGGAACCTCAACGCCCACGTCGCTGGTGATGTGGAATATGCCCGTCCCGTCGCGGCTGTCGAGCACCACGTACTTGTTGCCGCGCAGGGCACAGCACTGCACCGTGGCACCCGTCTCCGCCGACAGCGCGTCGAGCGCCTCGCCGGCGCGTCGCAGGCCGGCATCGCCCTCGAGGTAGGCGGCGCCGAAGAGGTGCATGGTCCGGCCGAAGAACACCTGCCCGCCGGAACCGACCGGCTCCAACATCCGGGCGTCGGTCAACCGCTTCACGATCTCGTAGACGGTGGACCGCGGCGCGCCGAGGTGTCGCGCGATCTCGCCGGCGCTCATCGGTTGCCGGCGCACCAGCAGCAGTTCGAGCAGCCCGATCGCCCGATCGATGCCGCGCTGGCGATCGATCGAGGACGACGATGTGCTGGGACGGGAGACGTCCACCTCACGATCCTGTCCCGTCCGTCGCGGCATTCTCGCAACCTCTGTTTTCGTCGCGAAAGCTCTTGCGAGCCCTCAAGGACGCGTCTAGCATCCAGCTGTCTAATATACAGAATGAGTGTCCGATATTTCGGACGGCGTCAAGATCTGACCCAACTGGCGCCCGAGCTGCGGCGCCGGTCGCCATATTCGCTCAGCTTCCGTGCAGACCGAGGGACGTTCATGTCGAAGATTTCTGTCGTTTCAGCCGTCGTCGCAGTATCTGCTCTCATGTCCAGCATCGACTGCGCACAAGCAGCCAGCAAATGCGTCAAAGGTGAGCACAAACCGCCATTTTCTCTCGGTTGGGCCAACATCTATTCGGTGCCGACCTGGATGAAGCAGACGACGGACACGATCACCCAGGAAGTGGACCAGCTCAAATCTCAGGGACTCGTGTCGAAACTCATGATCACGGACGCGCAGGGCAACGCCAACACGCAGATCCAACAGATCCAGTCGATGATCGACGCCAAAGTCGACGCCATCCTGATCGACGCCGGATCGGCCACGGCCCTCAACCGCGTCATCGCGGACGCCTGCGGCAAGGGCATCGCGGTGCTGAACTTCGACAGTCTCGTCGACACGGACGAACTCACCGCCAAGATCGACACGGACCAGCTCGAATGGGGCCAGGCAGCCGCGGACTGGATGGTCAAGCAGATCGGGGGCAAGGGCAAGATCATCGTGATGAATGGCCCAGCTGGCATCTCGGTCAGCGACGACAGGCGAAAAGGGGCCGAGAGCGTGCTCAAGGCCCACCCGGACGTGACCGTGCTGGCGGAAACCAACACCGAGTATAACGTCGCGCCAGCCCAGGAAGCGATGACCAACCTGCTCTTCGCCAATTCCGACATCGATGGCGTGCTGGCGCTCGGCGGGTCTCTCTCGGCTGGTGCCGTGCTGGCGATGGACAAGCAGGGACGAGCGCTCGTCCCCATGACGGGGGAGAACTACCGGCAGTTCCTGGAGCTTTGGAAGGACAAGGGGCTGAAGGGCTGGGCCACCATGCAGCCGAACTGGCTCGGCGCGCTCGCCGCCTATACGGCCGTCCAGGCGCTGCAGGGCAAGGACGTCCCCGCCTTCGTCAAGGTGCCGTTGCCGGTCATCGACGACGCCAGCCTGGCGAGCTACATCGACCGCGCCAAGGACTTCCCGTCGGACGGCTACATCTACTCGCGCTACGACCAGGCGATGTTCGCCAAGCTGTTGGCCCAGAAGTAGGCGGCGGCGCCGTGGCACCGCCCATTCTCGAAGCCCGCGAGGTGTGGAAGGGTTTCTTCGGCAATCCCGTGCTGAAGGGTGTCTCCATCGCGCTGGAGCCGGGCAGGGTCCACGCGCTCCTGGGCGAGAACGGCGCCGGCAAGTCCACCCTGATCAACATCCTGTCGGGAGCGCTGTCGCCCGATGCCGGCAGCCTGCAGCTCGACGGGCGTGCCGTGTCGCTGACACCCGCGGCGGCCCGCCGCCACGGCATCGCGGTGGTGCAGCAGGAACTCAGCCTGACCACGCACCTGTCGATCGCCGAAAACATCGGCCTCGGCGCCTATCCCCTGCGCTTCGGCCTCGTCGACTACCGGGCCCTGGCACGGTCCGCCGACGAGCTGTGCCGCAGCGTCGGCCTCGACGAAGATGTCGCGCGGCCGGTCGGCGAGCTGTCGCTCGGGCGGCGGCAACTCGTCGAGATCGCCAAGGCGCTGTTCCGCAAGCCGCGTGTGCTGATCCTCGATGAGCCGACCTCTTCGCTGTCGGCGCACGAGACCCGAACCCTGATCGGTCTCGTGACTGCGCTCAAGCGCGCCGGCACCGCCGTCCTCTATATCTCGCACCGGCTGGCCGAAGTCACGGAGATCTGCGACCACGTCACGGTCCTCAAGGACGGGGCCTGCACGGCGGATCGGCCCCTCGCGGGCGTCGACGCGGCCGGGCTCGTGCGGCTGATGGTCGGTCGCGATCCCGGAGACCTGTTCCCGCGCTGGGACGCGTGCCCGGCTGCGCAGCCGGCGGTCTCGGTGCGAGGTTTCTCGGCGGGGCGGACCATGGAGGTCGACCTCGACATCCACCCTGGCGAGGTCCTGGGCGTCGGCGGGCTCGTGGGCCAGGGGCAGGAAGACCTGCTGCTCGGGCTCTACGGCGCCATCCCGGCATCGGCCGCGAGCGCGGTCTTCGCGGGCCGGCCGGGCCTGCCAGGCGGCGTCACGCGGGCGAACGCGCGCGGCGTCGCCTACATTCCGGCCGACCGCAAGCGTGAGGGCGTCCACCTCACCCATTCGATCGCCGACAACCTGCTGCTTCCCGGCCTCGCCCGGGGCGCCGGCTGGCGGCGACGGGCGCGCGGTGCGGAAGCCCGCCTCGCCGCCACACTGGCCGGCCGCCTGTCCGTCAAGGGCGACCTCGACCGACCCGTGCAGGCGCTGTCGGGCGGCAATCAGCAGAAGGTGGCGCTCGCCCGCTGGATGCCGCTCGACCCCGGCATCCTGCTGCTGAACGACCCGACCCGGGGCGTCGACATCGAGACCAAGCGGGAGATCTACGCCATGCTGCGCGGCTTCGCCGCCGAGGGGCGGGCCATCCTGCTCGCCAGTTCCGACACGCCGGAATTGGTCCACCTATGCGACCGCGTCGCCGTGATGCGCGACGGCCGCATCGTCGCGATCCTGGAACGTCGCGACATCTCGGAGGAGCGCATCGTGGCGCTGGCCATGGCGGCCGACGGCGTCGGGAGGGCCGCATGACCTCGGCTTCGGCTGCAGGCCCCCGGCGGAGCCTCTACTGGTCGGTCCAGGCCCGGCGGAACCGAGGGATCCGCGGCCTCGCGGTCGTGGTGGCGGGCTTCCTGGCGCTCTACGCGGCGCTCTTTCCCGGGCTGCTCACACTGGCGGGCTTCGCCAAGTTCAGCCAGACTTGGTTTCCGCTGGCGCTGACCGGCATGGCGCAGGCCATGCTGATGCTGGCCGGCGGGATCAGCCTGTCGATGGGCGCGACCGTGAGCCTCGGCGCCGTGGTGGCGGCCAGCGTCATGGCGGGGTCGCTCGGGGTCGCGGGTGGCATCGCCGCTGTGGTAGCGACCGGACTCCTCGTCGGCGCCGCGACAGGCTTCATCGCGGTGCGCCTGCGCCTCCCCGCCATCATCGTGACCCTGGCGGGCTCGTTCATCGTCGGGGGCGCCGCCCTGCTTGTCCTGCCGCGGCCCGGCGGGAGCGTGCCGCCCTGGCTGTCGGACCTGTTGGCGGGCAGCACCCCGACGGCTTTCGCATTGCTCGTCGTGGTCATGCTGCTGTGGAAGCTCTACGCCGCGACGCCGCTGGGCCTCAGCCTCTACGCGGCCGGCGAGAACCCGGTCGGGGCCCATCGGTCCGGCGTGCCGGTCGAAGCCGCGCTGATCTGCGCCTATGCGATCAGCGGCACCCTGGCGGCTTTGGCTGGCCTGTTCGTGGCGGCCCAGACGGGGTCGGGCGATCCGGTCATCGGCCAAGCCTTCACGCTGAACTCGATCGCTGCCGCGGTGCTCGGCGGGGTGGGGTTCCTCGGCGGCCAGGGGACGATGCGCGGCGCCGTGATGGGCAGCCTGCTGCTCACCGCGATGATCAACGTGATGTTCTTCCTCGGTCTGCCTCCCGTGGCGCAATACATCGCCCAGGGACTCATCATCGTGGGTGCCGTGGCGCTGCCGCAGGTCGCGGAACGCCTGCGACGCCCCCGCAAGCGGAGGTCGACATGACGGTTCGGGATCGACACCGGGCGATGCTTCCGGGCCGGCCCGCCGCGGGACTCGCTGTTCTGTCGCGCAACCGCCCTTTTCTGACGCTGCTGATCGTCGCCGCGGTCTGGCTCGTGGCCAGCGCCACGAGCCGCGGTTTCGGCAGCTGGGGCCACCTGCGCTACCTCGTGGAGCTCGCCGCCGTCATCGGCATCGTCGGGGCGGGGCAGACGCTGGTGATGATCGGTGGCGGCATCGACCTGTCGGTCGGCGCCATCCTCACCGTGACGGCGGTCGGGCTGCCTCTGCTGTCCAGCGGCGCGGATCCGAGCGGCATCGTGGCCATCCTTGGCATTCTGGGCCTCGCGTCGCTGATCGGCGCCGTGAACGGCGCCGGCGTGGTCTACCTTCGGGTTCACCCGATGATCATGACGCTCGCCACCGCGACCTTCCTGCAGGGAGCCCTCATCCTGCTCGCCGGTGGTAGCGCCGTGACGGTGCACAATCCGGCCGTGTACCTGCTCGGCAATGCGCGTCCATTGGGGGTGCCGGCCGGCGTGGTGCTCTGGGCCGTCGTGGCGCTGGCGACCGTCGCGGTTCTGCGCTGGAGCCGGTTCGGAGCCCGCGTGTATGCGCTCGGCGCCAATCCCCTCGCCACGGCCCTGTCGGGGGTGAACGTGCCGGCTACGAGCGTGGCGCTCTACGCGGCCAGCGGGCTGGCGGCCGGCCTCGCCGGAATCCTGGCGCTCGGCATGAACGGCCAGGGCTACGTCGGTATCGGCGACCCCTACGTGCTCACCTCGATCGCCGCGGTCGTGCTCGGGGGCACGTCCATCCTGGGTGGCCTTGGCGGCTATGCCGGGACCGTTCCGGGCGCCGTTCTGCTCGTCACCATCTCGGGCCTCATCACGGTGGTCAACGCCTCGCCGGGTTGGCGCAGCATCCTGTTCGGCAGCCTCATCCTTGTGTTGCTGCTCGTGTCAGGGCGCGAGGTGCCGCGCCGGTGAGCCGATACCATGCAGCCCGTAGGTCCGCGCCGCCGTTCCACAGAAGAGCGCGTGCTGCTCCTCAGCCGACAGGTCGGCGGTGATCGTGCGGAAGGCGTCCCAGACCTCGTCGAAGGTGGCGTGGAGCCCCGCCACGGGAAAGTCGCTGCCCAGCATGGCGCGGGCCGGCCCGAAGCAGTCGAGACAGGTGAGGGTCACCTCCGCCAAGCTGTCGATGGTCCACTCGTGATCGTAGGCCACGAGGTCCGACAGCTTGATCCGCAGGTTGGGCAGTCGGCCGAGGGCCGCCAGCCCGTCGCGCCAAGCCCCCAGACCAGCCCGGGTGCGGTCGATCGGGCTGCCGCAATGGTTCAGAACGAAGATCTGATCCGGAAAGTCGGCTGCGAGCCGGGCCGCCTCGGGCAGCTGTGGGGCGAAGACCATGAGGTCGAAGGCCAAGCCGTGGGCGGCGAGGCGCCCGAGGTTCGCCCGCCATCTGGGGTCCCCCATCAGGTCTCCTCGCGCCGCGAAGCGTCGCCCCGGGTCCTCGTCCCAGCTCAGGATGTCGCGGATCCCGACGACGCGCGGGTGGGCGGCGAGCCGGGCGATGAGCTCCGGCGCCGTCTCGTCGGCGAGCGCCACGCGGGCGACGTAGCGTGCCGCGATGCCGCCGGACTTATCGAGGCCGTCGAGCCAGAGGATCTCGCCGAAAGGATCGGAGGCGAGCCACCCGGCCTCGACATGGACCGTGGCCACGATCCCGTGCCGGTCCGCATCTCGGGCGTAGTCCACGGGCAGGTAGTCTCGCTGCAGCGGCGCGAGATCGCCGAGCCCGCCGCGCGCGCCGGCTTGCGGGGCGAGCCAGGGATGACAGCCGAGCCGAAGGTCCCAAAGGTGGTGGTGGGCGTCGACGATGGGGCCGGCATAGGGGTGGGACATGGGCTCACCGACGACATTCCGATGCCGGAACCCTGCCACGATCCGCCCGGCATCGTCCAACCCGGCTGCCGCCGTCCGCCCGCGGCGACGCCCTCACGAGGAGGATCACCATGCATTCCGGTATCCGTCACACGCTTGATTTCGAGGCCGACGGGAGACAGTCGGGGGTCTTGAGCGTGCCGCTCTCGGTCGACCGGTCGCCCTACTTCCACGTGCAGGTGCCGGTCTGCGTGATGCGCAACGGCGAGGGGCCCCGCATCCTGCTCATGGCCGGCAACCACGGCGACGAATACGAGGGCGAGTTCTGCTTGACGCGGCTGATCCGGCGGCTCGATCCGGCCCTGCTGCGCGGCACCGTGACGATCCTGCCCCTCGCCAATGCGCCGGCGGTACGGGCCGGCAAGCGGTGCTCGCCCATCGACGGCGGCAATCTCAACCGCGCCTTTCCCGGCGATCCCCGGGGCTCGGCCACGAGCCGCATCGCCCATGCTCTGGAGCACGACCTCTTCCCGCGGCACGACGTGGTCTTCGACCTCCATTCCGGCGGGACCTCGATGGCTCACCTTCCCTGCGCCCTGATCGAGAGCCAGGACGACGCGGCGCGGCAAGGCCGGGCCCTCGACCTTATGGGGAGCCTCGGCCTGCCGTTCGGCTTCGTGGCCGAGAACGGGCGCGATGCCCCGACCACCATGGGGGCGGCCCGGCGCGCCGGCATCGTCGGCATCAGCGGCGAGTTCGGTGGCGGCGGCACGACCACGCCAGCGACGATGAGGGCGACGGGCCGGGCGATCGACGCACTCCTCCTGCGTCTCGGGGCCATCGCGCGCCCGATCCTGGTCGACAGCCCTCAACCGCCCACCCCGCCGATGCAAATCCTGTCGCTGGCGCGCCACAGTCAGGCCGTCTATGCGTTCCGGGGCGGTTGGTTCGAGCCTGCCGTGGACCTCGGCGCCCGCGTGGCGGCCGGCGACTTGGCCGGCTGGTACCACGATCTCGAACGCCTGGACACGCCCGAGGAGCCGCTACGCTTCGAGGAAGGCGGGATCGTGATCTCCCACCGGCTCCACAGCCACGCCGTGGCGGGCGACTGTCTCATGCAGGTCGCCGAACCAGTTTTCCTTTGAGGATCCGAACCACAGGGGCGGCTCCCGCTTCGGTCACGTCAGACCATTTTCCTGCGATGGGGGTACATACTACACAGACTACGGTCCATTCAGATTTTCCAGGTCGATATCCTTCTAGGTATGAGAACGTTCGGAGGAAACGGGCCGTAAACTATGCATCGAAGCATCGCGCAACTGTACGGCAACGTTGACCCCTTTGGGGCGCACCCCAACAGGCCCGCTTGGACATACACAAAACCAACCGCTCCGACGGCTTTCATGTGTGGAGGCCCATCCGACCGATCCTGGGATGCACGGCGGGGAAGCTGCCGTCGGACGGCGGCGACGGCGCCCCGAAGCGCTCAGGGCGAGGCCGGAGGTCCGCCCTGTCGAAATTCCTGCGCCCGGAAAGGCGAACGCTCAGGCGGCTGCCCCCCGACCCACGAGCGTGGCGGCGAAGTCGCGGTAGGCGTGTAGCGGGCGGCCAAGGAGACCGGTCAGGCGCTCGCGATCACCCTCGTCAGGGATCATGCCGTCGCTGACGTAGCGCTCGGCCATGACGCGCATCTCATAGGCCATCCATCGAGGCATGAACGTCGCCATATTGGCCTCGAACCCGCTCGGATCGTCGCCGCCGTAGACGACCGGGCGGCCGAGCAGGTCGGTCCAGATCGCGGCGAGATCCGCGCCGGTGAGCGTGTCGGGGCCGACGAGGTTGATCGTCGTGATCGGTGGCCGGCCCGGTGCCTGGTCGCGGCGGATCAGCTCGATCGCGGCGACCTCGGCGATGTCGCGCGTGTCGACCATGGCGACGCCCTTGGATCCGATCGGCATCGGGTAGACGCCGTGGTTCACGATCACGTCCTTGATCATCACCTCATTGTCGATGAAGTAGGACGGGCGCAGGATCGTGGCGCTGAAGTCCAACTGCCCGAGCATGCGCTCGGCACCGAACTTCACGGCGAAGTGCGGGACGTTGACGGCCCGGTCGGCGTCGAACACCGACAGGTACACGACGCGATCGACACCCGCCGCACGGGCGATGTTCAGCGTGATGATCGCCTGGGTGAATTCATCGCCCGTCACCGCATTCAGCAGGAACAGCGTGCGGGTGCCGGCCAGGGCGCTGCGCAGCGCGTCGATGTCGAGGAGGTCGCCCTTCACGACCTCCACGCCCTCGGGAAAGCTGGCCTTGTCGGGGTCGCGGGTGAGGACGCGGACGCTCGCGCCGCGCTTGGCGAGCTGTTCGACGACGTTGCGGCCGACGCGGCCGGTGGCACCGGTGACGAGGATGGTCATGGGGATCGTTCCTTCGGGTTGAGCCATTGGGCTGACCCGAAGATGAGTGATCCACCTCGATGGCAATAGCTGCCATATCTGGACGCTCCGTCCCACGGGTGGAACACCATGGATCTGCTTGCCCTCGCCGACTTCATCCTCGTCGCCCGTCACGGTGGGATCGGAAAGGCCGCGCGGGCCGCCGAACGCCCGAAGGCGACGCTGTCGAGACGCGTGGCCGAGCTGGAAGCCAGCCTGAGATTGCGCCTGTTCGAGCGAGGAGCGCGCGACCTGAAGCTGACGCAGGAGGGACGGGCGCTGTTCGAGCGGGCCGGTGCGCTCTTGACCGAACTCGACGAGACCGCCGTGGTGATCGCGTCGGGAGGCGAGCGGCCCAGGGGGCGCCTGCGGATCAGCGCTCCCTTGCTGTTCTGCCAGACCGTGATGGGGAAGCTCGCCGCCAGCTTCGCCCTCGCCTACCCGGATGTCCGGCTGGAGGTCACGACGGAAGACCGGGCCGTCGACATGATCGAGGAAGGCTTCGACCTCGTGATCCGGGTCAACCCCGATCCGGACGAGCGCCTCGTCGGTCGCGTTTTCCTGCGTGACCGCCTGGTGGTGGTGGCGAGCCCCGACCTCGCCCGGCCCACCGAAGGCACGCCCGTTCCGGCCGTGGTGAGAAGAGCCGGCGACCGCGCGGATTGGCGGATCAAGAGGCCGACCGGCCACGGCACGATCGCGGTCGAGCCGGTTCTCGGCCTGGCATCGCTCGTCATGGTGCGCGATGCCGTGCGGGCAGGCGTGGGCGCGGGGCTCCTGCCCGTTTCGCTGGTGAGCCACGACCTCGCCGCCGGCAGGCTGGTCCACTGGGGCGACGTCGACGCGCCGGACGTCGCGCTGTGGACCCTCTACCCGACGCGCCGGCTGCTCAGCACGCGCGTCTCGGCCTTTCTCGACCATCTGAAGCGGGCCTTTCCCAACGGCACACCGGACGAGCTGGCCTCCTACGCCGAGGAATGAGGCCGCCCACACGGGGCACGTGCCCGTCCGGAAAGCGCGGGCGCGCCCGCCATCCCTTGAACGTCCGCTCTCGTGACACGAGGGCCACCTCGCCCAGGCGCTTTCGGATCGTCACCAGCCGGACGTCCCCTGTCCCTCGACGTGCCGGCAGGAGACCGCCGCAGACGGGCTCCGCGGGAGTTTCCCGATCGGTTCGCTTTGGGTCCACCCACAACGGACCAACGCCGCTTTACCGTTGGACGATTGCCAACCGATGCCTCACCGCCCGCCCATCTCCACACCTTTCCACGCTCAGAATGATGTCGACCCGGAAAACCTGAACGGACAATGGTTTGAAGTAGCAGACACGCCATCGCAGGGAATTGGGGCACGCCTGTCTATCCGATCTGCGTCGCCCTCCTTCATATGTGGAGGTGATAGGACACCACTTCTGGGGATCTTCAGGCCGAGACCGTCGTTCCGAGTCTGCGCGACGCTGACAGTGCATGATGCAAAAAGCGTCAACGCTGCCCATGCGAACTTCATCATGTGTCTCCTGATTGTGATGCTGACAGAGCCTTCAGCGACTACAACCCTCATGGGTTCGATTTTATGACGCCGTGAATGCGATCATGCGAGGCTGGGCTCGGACCATCACCACGACGGCGCTCTTCACGGTGTAGACCAGACGCCGCGGGGGCGACCGGCTCCTGGCCTTCACCGCATTTCCGGCCTGGGTCATGCCAACCAACACCGCCTGCGAACGTGATCTGCGGCCCGCCGTGCTCCAACGCAAAAACGCCGACGACTACGGCGCCGTGTGGTCTCCCGTGGGCGAAGCCGACGTCCGTACCGTGGTGCCACCGCGCGCCTGACCTGCGATGCCGGCACGTTCACCACCGTGCGGGGAACCATCAGCACCTGAGGACGCTCGGCCGAGATTCGCACGCCGTGGGCATCTTTCAACGTCCGGTCCTCCCTTCTCGTCGTGCGCTCGGGTGACGTCGAGGCAATGAGCCGCATCGCTCCCGCAAGCGCCGTCAGCATCGCTGCAGATGCTAGGCCGCAGGCAATCACCACGCCGTCCTTCCCATCGGGCACCCGCGTGGGATCTCTGTGCGGACAAGCTCTGGCGAGCTTCAAAACGACGCCCTGGCCCCGCAGGCGCGGGCGTTGCATCATGGCGGCATGATTCAGTCTTCCCGCATCAAGGTCCTGAAGGACGGCCCCGAGAACCCGAAGGGCCGCTACGTGCTCTATTGGATGGGGCTGTCCCAGCGCGCCGTGTTCAACCCCGCGCTGGAACACGCCGTCGACGAGGCCAATGCGCGGAACCTGCCCACGGTCGTGTGCTACGGCATCGCCGAGGGCTTCCCCGAGGTGAACGCCCGGCACTGGACCTTTCTGCTGGAGGGCCTGGCGGAGATCGGGCCGGCGCTGGAGAAGCGCGGCATCGGCTTCGTGGCCCGGCGCGAGGGGGGGCCGGTCGGGACGGCGCTGGCCTATGCCGCCGATGCCGCCCTCGTCGTGCTGGACCGCAACTACCTCAAGCCCATCCGGGCCTTCTACGAGGACTTCGTCGCCCGCGCGCCCTGCCGCGTGGTGCAGGTCGAGGGCGACGTCGTGGTGCCGGTCGAGACCGCGTCGCCCAAGCACGATTACGCGGCCCGCACGCTGCGGCCCAAGATCTATCGCCTGTGGGAGCCGTATCTCGAGCCGCTGGCGCCGCGGAAGCCGCGCCGTCCCGCGCGGGGCCTCGGTCTCGCCGGCACGCTCGACCTGTCCGACATCCCGCGCCTCGTCGCCGGCCTCAGGTGCGACCAGGGCGTCCGGCCGGTTAAGCGCTTCAAGGGCGGCCACGGCGAGGCGGAACGGCGGCTGAACGCCTACCTGGCCGGGCCCTTCGCCCATTACGCCACGGTGCGGGGCCGGCCCGAGGCGGGGGCGGCGTCGCATATGAGCCCCTACCTGCACTACGGCCACATCTCCCCCGTCGCGATCGCGCTGGCGGTGAAGGCCGCCGAACGCGGCGACGCCGAGGACCGGGCCGCCTACCTCGAGGAGCTGGTGGTGCGGCGCGAGCTCGCCATGAACCACGTCTTCTACGAGCCCGCCTACGACGACCTCGCGGGCGTGCCGGACTGGTGCCGCAGGACGCTCGCCGAGCATGGCCGGGACAAGCACCCGCATCTCTACACGCGCGAACAGTTCGAGGCCGGCGAAACGCACGACCGCTACTGGAACGCCGCCATGCAGGAGATGCGCGAGACCGGCTACATGCACAACCACATGCGCATGTACTGGGGCAAGAAGATCGTGCAATGGTCGCGCTCGCCGGAAGACGCCTGGGACATCGCGCTGCGGCTGAACAACAAGTATTTCCTCGACGGGCGCGACGCCAATTCCTTCACCAACGTCGGCTGGCTGTTCGGCCTGCACGACCGGCCCTGGGGCGCGCAGCCGGTGTTCGGCACGGTGCGCTCGATGAGCGAGGCCAGCCTGAAGAAGTTCGACGCCGACGCCTATGTGGTCGAGGTCGCGGCGCTGGCCGCCGCCGAGCGGGACGAGGCGTGAGCGCGCCCTTCACCTTCGCCATCGCGCTGACGCCGCGGGCCAATGCCCGCGACTGGGCGCGCGTCGAGGCGTTGCTCGACCTGACGCTCGCCTCGCTGCGGGCCCAGACCGACCCCGACTGGCGCGCCCTCCTCGCCGTGCACGACCGGCCGCGCATCGCCGTGCCGGACCCCCGGGTGGAGCTCGTCGCGGTGGATTGGCCCGTGACGCCGCCGGGGCCGCACAACGACGATTCCGGCCGCAAGAAACACCGGCTTTCCGACATCGTCCGCGACCGCGGCGGCGGCTTCCTGATGATCCTCGACGCCGACGACTGGGTCGATCGCGACATCGTGGCGGCGGCGCGGGCGACGGTGGGGGAGGCGCATGTCGGCGCCCTGGTCGAGGACGGGCTGGCGCTGGACTTCGCGACGCTCCGCGCCGCCCCCCTGCCCCATCCCGCGCTGGAGGGCCTGCCGTTCCACCGCTTCTGCGGCTCCTGCGGGGTGGCGCTGATCCGCCCCGGCGCCGGACCGGAGATCCGCCGCGACCCCTTCGCGGTGCTGCGCTCCCACCACCGCTGGGTGGAGGTGGCGGCCGAGCACGGCGCCGCCCTCGCCCGCCTGCCGGTGTCGGGCGCCTACCTGGTCAACACGGGGGAGAACCATTCGGACCTCCACGGCCCCCATGCGGACTGGCGGCGCGGGTTCGTGGCCCGGGTCAACGCCGTGGGGGCGCGGCTCGACGCCCGGGGGGCGGCGCGCTTCGGGCAGGACCTCGCGGCGCTGCAGGTCGCGGCGGACCGGTTCGGGCCGCGGTGACGCCGCGCCCGCGTCAGCTCCGCGGCTTGAGGTTCTCGGGGTCGTAGAGCGCCGTGTAGCCCACGGCCGCGACTTCGACGGGGAAGCGGTCGCCGAAATATTCGACGTCGAGCCGGCGTCCCTGCTGGGCGTGGGACCAGGGCAGGTAGGCGAGCGCGATGGTCTTGCCGACGCTCGGGCCGTAGGCGATCGAGGTGGTGAAGGAGCGGCGGCCGAGCGCGTCGACCAGGGTCTCGCCGGTGTCGGGATCGAGGACCGGCAGGATGCCGACCGGGTAGCGGGCCACGCCCCTGCCGTCGCGGTTGTCCGTCATCACCAGCGTGCAGAGCATGGCGGGCTGGTGGGGGCGGGCGCGGTGTTCGAGGTGCTTCGCCTTGCCGCGGAAATCCGCCTCCTTCACCTTGGGGCGGGCGAGGCCGGCCTCGAGGAGGTTGTAGTCGGTCAGGAGGTCGGCGTTCTGCAGCCGCAGGCTCTTCTCCAGGCGGCGGCTGTTGGCATAGGTCTCGATGCCGACCGCGATGGCGCCGGTGGAGCGCAGCGCGTCCCACACGGCGAGCCCGTCCTCGTAGGCCATGTGCAGTTCCCAGCCCTGCTCGCCCACGTAGGAGATGCGGAAGGCCGTGACGGGCTTGCCCGCGATGGTGACGGGCCGGATGGCGGCGAAGGGGAAGGCCTGCGGGGCGAGGCCGTCCGGGTCGTCCACCACCTTCTGCAGGTTGACGCGGGCGTTGGGGCCCCAGATGCCGATGGTGACGTAGCGCTCCGACACGTCCGTCACCGTGACGTCGAAGCCGCGGTCCTGGGCGACGCGGCGCAGGTAGAGGTCGTCGCGCGGGCCGGCGTCGGCGCCGTCCACCACGCGGCAGCGGTCGGCCATGCGGAACACGGTGAGGTCCGCCCGCACCATGCCGTCGTCGTCGAGGAAGTGGGTGTAGATGCCCTTTCCGACATTGGCGTCGCCGCCGATCCTGGCGGCGCAGACCCATTCCATCATGGCGACGTGGTCCGGGCCCGCGACGTCGAGGATGGCGAAATGCGACAGGTTGACGAGGCCGCAATCGTCGCTCATCGCGAGTTGCTCGGCGTTGGACACGCGCCAGAAGTGGCGGTTGTCCCACGCGTCGGGCCGCACCGGCACGCGGTCGGCGTAGCGCTCGATGAGGTGGGCGTTGGCGGCATAGCCGTGCGCCCGCTCCCAGCCGCCGAGTTCCATGAAGTGGCCGCCGAGCGCCTTCTCCCGCTCCCAGAAGGGCGAGCGCCGCACGTCGCGGCCCGTCGCGAAGGGCTCGCGCGGGTGGATGCCGGGGTTGTAGACCTTCTGGGCGGCCTCGGCGCAGCGGCCGGCGATGAACTCTTCCCCGAGCTGGTGCGGGTAGAAGCGCGCCACGTCGATGCGGGCGTGGTCGATCGGCGTCCGGCCGTCGGTCATCCAGTCGGCCAGGAGCTTGCCCATGCCGGGACCGTCCTTGACCCACACCCCGACGCAGTACCACAGGCCGCGATGCTTCCGGCTCTCGCCCACCATGGCGTTGCCGTCGGTCGTCACCTGCAGGAGGCCGTTGAAGGAGCGCCGCTCGTCGTAGCCGAGCTGCCCGAGGATCGGCGTCAGCTCGATGGCGCGCTCGAGCGGCGCCATGATGTGCTCGAGGTCGAGGTCCCGCTGCGAGGGCGAGATCCGCGCCTCGGCCTTGCCCAGCAACTCGCGCGGGTGGACGAGGCGGGGCGCGTGCTCCTCGTAATAGCCCCACTCGATCATGCCGCCCTCGGACGTCGTCGGGTCGCCCGTGTCGCGCATGTAGGCGGAATTGCCCTGGTCGCGCAGCAGCGGCCAGCCGATGTCCTTGCCGGTGCCGGCGAAGGCGTCGAAGGGCCCGAAGAACATCAGCGGGTGGTCGATCGGCATCACGGGCAGGTCCTCGCCCGCCATGGCGGCGACGGTGCGGCCCCAGAGCCCGGCGCAGACGACGACGTGCTCGGCCATGATGGTGCCGCGCGGCGTGACGACGCCGCGGATGCGACCGCCCTCCAGCACCAGCGCGGTCGCCGGCGTGTTGGCGAAGCTGCGGAGCGCCCCGTTCCGCTCGGCCCCGTCGACCAGCAGCCCCGCGACGGTCTGCGACCGCGGCACGACGAGGCCGGCATCGGGGTCCCACAGCCCGCCCTGGACCATGCTTTCCTCGACGAGCGGGAACTTCTCCTTGATCTCGGCGGGCTCCATCAGGCGGGCCCGCGTGCCGAAGGCCTTGCCCGACGACACCTTGCGGCGGATCTCCGTCATGCGCTCGTCGTCGCCGACCCTGGCCACCTCGATGCCGCCGATGCGCGCGTAATGGCCCATCGTCTCGTAGAAATCGATCGAGTACAGCGTCGTCCAGCAGGACAGGAAGTCGTGGCTGGTGGAGTAGCAGAAATCCGAGGCATGGGCGGTCGACCCGATGTCGGTCGGGATGCCGGACGCGTCGATGCCGACGATGTCGGTCCAGCCCCGCAGGGCGAGGTGATGCGCCACCGAGGCGCCCACGATGCCGCCGAGACCGACGATGACCACTTTCGCGTGTTCGGGGAACGCTGCCACGCTGGAATCCTCAGCTTCGTCGGGGTGGCCCGATTGAACAGCCGCACCGCCGCCGTGCATGCCGCCGTGAGACCGTTATTGACCCGCCCCCGACATGCCTCGCTCGCCATCGGCCGCACGGCACCGCGCCGCACGGCATCGCGCCGGGGTCGCCGGCACGGCGCCGCCTCAGCTGTTCGGGAAGGGCGTCCCCGTGAGCGTCAGCACCCCGCGGTAGACCACCGTGCCGCTGTCGTCGCGCACGCTGCAGACGACCTGGCGCTCGTCCGTGTCGCGCGGCTCGCTGGAGAAGACCGCCACGAGGGCCCGCAGCACCTCCGAGCGGGCGGCTTCGGCATCCTTCAGGTCGCAGCCGTCGATGTCGCGGGTCGTGTAATCGCCGTCGATGAAATCAAAGAAGAACATCGCCAATGATCCCTCTGCGGCGCTTCGGGGGGTTCAATGCCACGCTTCGGGGGCCCGCTTCGGGTCGCTTGCAGGTCCAGGCAGGGGCGGCGGCGCGCGATGCTGGAGAAGGCAGGCCGGTCGCTGCAGCGTCGGACACGCCATCCATCACATCACCTCACGGCCCCGTGCGCCGGGCAGGCGCGCGCGACGCCTGGTCGCCCGCTCGACCCTATACCCATCGCCTCCGGGGAACCAAGCGCAAAGGCGCCCCCGACGCGCTCGCCGCCCCCCCTCTATCGGTCGCGCCCGCCCGCGCCCGCCCGCGCCAGGACCGCGCCGACGAGCGGCGCCGAGGTTTCGAGCCGGCTCCACTCGGGTTGCCGGAGTTCGCCGCCCATGAAGACGTGCGGGCGCCGCAGCGTCGCCGGGCTGTCGGAGGGTTGCAGGGCCGCGAAATGGATCTCCTTCGGCCGGGCCCCGGCGACGATCCGGGCGACGTTGCGCTCCGTGATGCCGCCGCCCGGCATCACGATGACGCGCTCGCCGGCCCGCCGCACGAGGTCGGCGATCAGCGGCAGGCCCTCGAGCACGCTCGCTTCCTGGCCCGAGGTGAGGATGCGCTGCACGCCGAGGTCCACCAGGGTTTCGAGCGCGGCGACGGGGTCGGGCGTCATGTCGAAGGCGCGATGGAACGTGACCGACAGGGGCCCGGCGGCCGCCATCAGGGCCCGGGTGCGCGCGACGTCGACGCGCCCGTCGGCCTCCAGCACGCCGATCACGACCCCGTCGGCCCCCTCGGCCCGCGCCGTCTCGACGTCGGCCAGCATGGCGGCCATCTCGTCGTCGTCGAAGACGAAGTCGCCGCCGCGCGGCCGGACGATGACGTGCAGCCCGATGCCCGCCACCGTCCTGGCCTGGCGGATGGTGCCGCGCGAGGGCGTGATGCCACCCTCGAAGAGGTCGGCACAGAGCTCGACCCTGTGGGCGCCCGCCGCCTGCGCGGCCCGCACGCCCGCGACGGAATCGACGCAGATCTCGAACTTCATCCCGGCTCTCCCGCCCCGGCGCGACCGCGCCGTCCCGGTCTACCGGCAGGGCCACGGGCCGTCCACGCCCGCGGCCGGATCAGGGGGCCTGCAGGCCGCTCAGCCAACGGTCCGCCGAGCGCTGGAGGTGGCGGCGCATCGCGACCTCGGCGAGGAGCGGGTCGTTGGCGTCCAGCGCCGCCAGGATGGCCTCGTGTTCCGACAGGGCGGCCGCCCAGGTGTCGCGGTTCTCGAACCGCGTGCTGATCCGCGTCGACAGGCGGCTGTGGCGGCCGTCGAAGAGGTCGCCGACGATGCGGGCCAGCAGCCCGTTGCCGGACTGGCGCGCGATGGTCACGTGGAACAGGCGGTCGTCGGCGGCCGGGTCGTCGCCGCTCGCGACGGCGGCGCGCATGCGTTCCAGCGTGCCGCGCAGCGCCGCCAGGGTCGCCGGGGTCATGCGGGCGCAGGCCAGCACGGTGACGGGCCCCTCGATCGTCATGCGCCCGTGCATCAGCTCGGAGGGGCTTTCCCCCATGGCGAGCGTGGCGCCGGGCGCCCGGTCGGGGCCGGCCGTGACGTAGACGCCCGCGCCGAGCCGGATCTCGACCGTCCCCTCGATCTCCAGCGCCACCAGGGCTTCGCGCAGCGAGGGCCGCGACACGCCGAGCTGCAGCGCCAGGTCCCGCTCGGCCGGCAGCCGCGCCCCCATGGCGAACCGCCCGCCGCGGATCAGGGCCCGGATCTCGTCGGCGACCTGCTGGTAGATGCGGCGCGGATCCTGCCGCCGGCCTTCGCCCATGCCACCCTCCCGCGGCCGCACCAGCCTTGCGTCGATCTTCGCAGCTTTCGCCCGCTCGGCTTTCGGGTCGACGCAGCCCGAACCGGGGCACGGCGCGATCCCGCACCGCCAGGATACAACGGCCGGTCTGTCTGGCCAATCCCTGATTGGCTTGACAGTGCGGCGGGCGGCCGGGATAGTGGACGCAAAGGGTCGAGCCGACGCCGCCCGGCGTGGAACGGACCGGGAGGGGACGATGCTGACCGTCATCTGCGAGGCGCCTGGCGTCCTGAAGTCTGCCGACAGGCCGGCGCCCCAACCCGGCCCAGACGAGGTGCTCGTCAGGATCCGGCGGATCGGCGTCTGCGGCACCGACCTCCACATCTTCGAGGGCAACCAGCCCTACCTGTCCTACCCCCGCGTGATGGGCCACGAGCTCGCCGGCATCGCCGAAGCCGTGCCCGACGGCAGCCACGTCCGGGTCGGCGACGTCGTCTACATCATCCCCTACCTGTCCTGCGGCGGCTGCAGCGCCTGCCGGGCCGGCAAGTCGAACTGCTGCCGCAACCTCGAGGTTCTCGGCGTCCACCGCGACGGCGGCATGGCCGAATACGTCAGCCTGCCGCAGCGCTTCGTGCGTCCGGCGGCGGGGCTCGGGCTCGACGCCGCCGCCATGGTGGAGTTCCTGGCCATCGGCGCCCATGCGGTGCGGCGCAGCCAGGCCCGCGCGGGCCAGCGCGGCCTCGTGGTGGGGGCCGGGCCGATCGGCATCGCGGTGGCGCTCTTCGCCCGGCTCAGGGGCGTCGACGTGACGATGCTCGACGCCCGCCAGGACCGGCTGGACTTCTGCGCCGGCAGCCTCGGCCTGTCCTCGACCGTGAGGGTGGGGCCGGACGACGCGGACAGGCTGGCGGCGCTGAGCGGCGGCGACATGTTCGACCTCGTCTTCGACGCCACGGGCAGCGCCCGCGCCATGGAGCGGGGCTTCGGCTTCGTGGGCCACGGCGGCACCTACGTGCTGGTGTCGATCGTCCCCGGCACCATCGGCTTCTCGGACCCGGAGTTCCACAAGCGGGAAACGACCCTGCTGGGCAGCCGCAACGCCACGGAGGAGGATTTCGAGACCGTGGTGGCGGCGCTGCGCGACGGGCGCATCCCGGTCGAGCGGCTGAACACGCACCGCATGGCGCTGGCGGAAGCGCCGGCCGGCTTCGCCGGCCTGCTCGACCCGCGGGCCGGCGTCGTCAAGGCGCTGATCGAGGCGTGACGTTTCCCGGCCGGCGCCGCCGGGCCGCCTTTCCAACTCCGTGCCGCGGCGCGGCCCATCCTTCAAGGCGCCGCAGAGCGTCCCACGCGACCCGAACCTGAGGAAACCGACATGAAAGCGCTCGCCACCGCCACCACCGTCCTGCTCGCCATCGGCGCCGTCCCGGCTTCCGCGGCCGAGACCAAGGACATGAAGATCGCCCTGTCCAACAACTTCGCCGGCAACAGCTGGCGCCAGGCCATGCTGAAGAGCTGGGAAACCGTCACCAAGCAGGCCGTGGCGGACGGCGTCGTGGCGGAGGCGCCCGCCTTCACCACGTCGGAGAACCAGGCCACCGAGCAGGCGGCCCAGATCCAGAACATGATCCTGCAGGGCTACAACGCCATCGTGATCGACGCGGCCTCGCCCACGGCCCTCAACGGCGCCATCCGCCAGGCCTGCGACGCCGGCATCGTGGTGGTGACGTTCGACGGCATCGCCACCGAACCCTGCGCCTACCGCATCGCCGTCGACTTCAAGAAGCTCGGCGGCATGCAGGTCGACTACTTCAAGAGCCGCGGCATCAAGGGCAACCTGCTCGAAGTGCGCGGCCTCGCCGGCGTCTTCGTCGACGACGAGATCCACGACGGCATCGAAGCCGGCGTGAAGGCCGACCCGGACCTCAAGATCGTCGGCAGCGTCCACGGCAACTGGACCCAGACCGTGGCCCAGAAGGAGGTCGCCGGCATCCTGCCGACCCTGCCCGACGTGGCCGCCGTGGCCACGCAGGGCGGGGACGGCTTCGGCACCGCCCAGGCCTTCAAGGACGCCGGCCGCAAGACCCCGGTCATCTTCCTCGGCAACCGCGAGGACGAGCTGAGCTGGTGGAAGCAGCAGAAGGACGCCACCGGCTACCAGACCATGTCGGCCTCCATCGCGCCCGGCTCCTCCACCTTCGCGTTCTGGGTCGCCAAGAAGCTCCTGGCCGGCGAGAAGCTGCCCCAGGACATGGTGCTGCCCATCACGGTGGTGACGCAGGACAACCTCGAGGACCAGCTGAAGCACACCGAGAAGGGCAGCGTCACCAACGTCGAGTACAAGGAAGCCGACGTGTCCGGCCTCCTGGCCGGCCTCAAGAAGTGACGGCGGCCGGCGGGGGCGCGGCACCGGCGGCGCCCCCCGCCGGTGCGGCCGCGGAGGTCTTCGTCGACCTCCGCGGCATCGCCAAGAGCTTCGGGGCCATCCGGGCCCTGCGGCCCGTCGACGTCGTGGTCCGCCGCGGCGAATGCCTGGGGCTCGTCGGCCACAACGGCGCCGGCAAGTCGACGCTGATGAACATCCTGTCGGGCGCCCTGTCGGCGAGCGCCGGCACGCTCGCCATCGCGGGCGAGGACCTCACGGGGCGCTACGACGTGCGCGGCGCGCACCGGGCCGGGGTGCGCTGCGTCTTCCAGGAGCTGTCGCTCTGCCCCAACCTGTCCATCGCCGAGAACGCCCGCATCGCCCACCCGGCGCTGCACGGCTTCGGCTGGCGCCGCCGCGCCGCCGCGCTGATGCAGGCGGCGCTCGACGGCATCTTCCCGGGCCACGGCCTCGGCATGGGCGACGTCGTGGGCTCGCTGTCGATCGGGCGGCGCCAGATGGTGGAGATCGCCCGCGCCTTCACCGAGACGGAGGAGAGGGCCCGGCTCGTGATCCTGGACGAGCCGACATCCTCGCTCGACGCCACGGCGGCCGACCAGCTCGTCGCGGCGGCGCGGCGCTTCGCGGCCGCGGGCGGCAGCACGGTGGTGATCTCCCACAAGATCAACGAGATCCTGGCCGTGGCGGACCGCATCGTGGTCATGAAGGACGGGGCCGTGGTGGACGACCGCCCGCGCGCCGCCTTCACCCGCGAGGGCATCGTCGACGCCATGGGCCACGCGGTCGAGCGGGCCCGCTCGGTGCGGGCCTCGACGGCCACGGCCGAGACGATGGTCGAGGTCCCGGCTTCGCGCCGCGACGGCCTGACGTTCCGGGCGGCGCGCGGCGAGATCATCGGGCTCGCCGGGCTCGCCGGCCATGGCCAGACCGACCTGCTGCTCGCCGTCCAGGCGCGCCGGCGGGGAACGCGCGTCGCCGGGGACGTCGCCCTCGTGCCGGGGGACCGCAGCACCGACGGCGTCTTCCCGCTCTGGTCGATCGAGCGCAACATGTCGGCGCGCTGGCTGCCGCACCTGCGCCGGGGCGGCCTCATCGACCTCGGGCGGGAGCGGGCCGAGGCCGGGGCCTGGCGCGAGCGCCTGGCCCTCAAGACGCCCGATCTCCGCAATCCCATCCTGTCGCTGTCCGGCGGCAACCAGCAGAAGGCGCTCTTCGCCCGCGCGCTCGGCGCGCCGGCCCGGATCATCCTGATGGACGATCCCATGCGGGGCGTCGACATCGGCACCAAGCAGGACGTCTACGCCATGATCGCGACCGAGGCCGCCGCCGGCCGGACCTTCCTGTGGTACACGACCGAGATGGACGAGCTCTTCCACTGCGACCGCACCTACGTGTTCCACGACGGGTCGATCGTCGCGGAACTGGCGGCCGCCGAACTGTCGGAGACCGCCGTCGTGCAGGCGTCCTTCAAGGACCATTCCGTCACGGACCATGCCGTCAAGGATCCCGCTTGATGCCGCGCTTTCTGTCCTGGTCCGCCGCCGAACGCCTGCTGCCCGCCCTCACCCTCGCCGCCCTCCTGGCCGGCATCTTCCACCAGCAGCCGCGCGCCATGTCGTATTTCGGGCTCGACCTGCTGCTCAACCTGTCGATCCCCATCATCTTCGCGACGCTCGCCCAGATGATGATCATCGCCATCAA
The DNA here is from genome assembly GCF_004137085.1 of Lichenibacterium ramalinae. GTDB lineage: Bacteria > Pseudomonadota > Alphaproteobacteria > Rhizobiales > Beijerinckiaceae > Lichenihabitans > Lichenihabitans ramalinae. Next base: position 204,576 of record NZ_QYBC01000003.1, on the reverse strand, counting down.
CGACCTCGACCTGTCGATCGGCGCCTTCGTGTCGCTCGTCGCCTGCATCGGCTCGACGCTGCTGACGACGGAGCCGGTGCTGGGCGTCCTGGCGCTGCTCGCCGGCATCGCCGCCTACGGGCTCGTCGGCGCCCTCGTCGAATGGCGCCGCCTGCCGTCCATCGTGGTGACGCTCGGCCTGTCCTTCGTGTGGCTCGGCCTCGCCGTCATCGTGCTGCCGACGCCGGGCGGCCGCGCCCCCGCGGTCCTGTCGACGCTGGTGCGGGTGAAGCCGCCCTTCGCGCCGCTGCCCGTCTATGTGGCGGCCGTGGTGGCGCTGCTCGGCTGGCTCGCGGTGTCGCGGTCCTCCATGGGCGTCGTGCTGCGCGGTGCCGGCGGCAACCCGCGCTCGGTGGCGCGGGCGGGCTGGTCGATGCTGGCGATCCGCGTCTCCGTCTACGCCACGGCGGGCGTGCTCGGCACGCTGGCGGGCCTGTCGCTGTTGGGGCTCACCACGTCGGGCGACGCCAACATCGCGTCCCGCTACACGCTGGTGTCGATCGCCTCGGTGATCCTCGGCGGCGCGTCCTTCACGGGCGGCCGCGTGTTCCCGGTGGGCGCCGTGCTGGGCGCCATGACGCTGACGCTCGCCGCCTCGTTCCTGACCTTCATGCGCATCAGTCCGGACTGGCAGATCGGCGCCCAGGGCTTCATCCTCATCGCCGTGCTGGCGCTGCGGGCGCTGCTGACGCGCTGGAAGGAGACGAGCTGATGCTGGCCGCGCTGCGCGGGCGGATCGCCGCCGCCCCCTGGATCTGGTCCTTCCTCGGCACGGCCGCCACCTGGCTGGTGACGGTGTCGATCTCGGGCGGGCGCGGCGGGGAAGAGATCATCTCGGCCGCCCTCACCTTCTCGGCCTTCACCGTGCTGGTGTCGCTCGGGCAGATGATGGTCATCACCACGGGCCCCGGGAACGTCGACCTGTCGATCCCGTCGGTCATCGCCCTGTCGAGCGCCGTCGCCATGCTGGTCATGGACGAGCGGGCCGGCATGATCGTGCCGGGCCTCGCCGCCGCGGTGGCGGCGGGCCTCGCGGTCGGGGGCGCCAACTACGGCCTGATCCGCCTGCTGCGCATCCCGCCCATCATCGCCACGCTGTCGTCGAGCCTCGTCGTCATGTCGGTGGCGATCGTCCTCGGCCGGGGCCTGAAGATCAAGCCGCCGCAGGTCTTCGCCGATGCCGTGACGACCAAGGTCGCCGGCGTGCCGCTGCTCGCCATCGTGGCCCTGGCGGCGGCGGTGGCCATCGCCTTCGTGCTGGAGCGCACGCTCTACGGCCGCACCGTCTCGGCGATCGGCCAGAGCCGCCGCATCGCCCGCCTCGCCGGGCTCGACGTCGAGCGGGCGAGCCTCCTCACCTACATGCTGTCGGGGGGGCTGGCGGGCCTCACCGGCGCCCTCATCGCCGGCTTCTCGGGCGGCAACTCGCTCGACCAGGGCGCCGAATACCTGCTGTTGACCATCGCCGTCGTGGTGATCGGCGGCACCTCCGTGTCGGGCGGGCGGGCCAGCGTGCCGGGCATCTGGGGGGCGGCGCTCTTCATGTTCCTCATCGTCACCATGCTCAACGCCTCGGGCGTGTCGCCCGGCCTGCGCATGCTCATCACCGGCCTCATCATCATCGGGGTGATCGCGGTCGGCGGCAGCGAGCGCGCCCCGCGCTGACGGTGGCGGCGGCGTGGCGGCGTCCGCTCGCCGGCTCGCCATCTCGGCCGCATGTGCCTCCGGGGGCTCCACCCCGACGCCACCGGCCTGCGTCGGGGCGCCGCAACCGGGGACGGCGGTCGCCGCCGGCCGCCGCTGGTATGACGGGGGCCGAGCCGTCCGAGTCCGGGGGCCGGGAGGTCGGCATGAAGGTCGGGATCATCGGGGCGGGGCTGGCGGGGCTCAGTTGCGCGGCGCGCCTCGCCGCGGCCGGCCACGCGGTGGCGCTGTTCGACAAGGGCCGGGCCCCGGGCGGCCGCCTGTCGACGCGGCGCGCCGAGACGCCGCTGGGCCAGGCCCGGTTCGACCACGGCGCCCAATACTTCACGGCCCGCGATCCGGAGTTCGTCCGGCAGGTGGAGGCCTGGGCGCGCGACGGGCTCGCGGCGCCCTGGCCGGCGGCGGGCGAGGAAGCCTGGGTGGGGACGCCCGGCATGAACGCCCCCGCCCGCGCGCTGGCCTCCGGCCTCGCCGTGCATCGGTCGGCCCGCATCGCCGGCCTGCACCGCGCGGCGGCCGGCTGGCAGTTCCGCGGCGACGGCGTCGACGCCGGCCCCTTCGATGCCGCCGTCGTGGCGCTGCCGGCCGAGCAGGCCGGCCCGCTCGTGCAGAGCTGGAGCGCGGATTTCGCCGCCGCGGCCGCCGCCACGCCCGCAGCCCCCTGCTGGACCGTGATGGCGCTGTTCCCCGCGCGCCTGCCGATCCCGGAAGACGTCGTGACGCGGCAGGGTCCCATCGGCTGGGCGGCACGGGACTCGGCCAAGCCGGGGCGCGGCGGACCGGAATCCTGGGTGGTGCAGGCCAGCCCCGAATGGTCGCGCCAGCACCTCGAGGAGACGCCGCAGGCCGTCGCCCCGGCACTGCTCGCGGCGCTGGCGACCGTGGCGGGCCCGACCGCGGTGCCGGCGGCCTGGTCGGCGGCCCATCGCTGGCGCTACGCGCGCTCGGGCACGCTCGGGCGGGACGCGCTGTGGGACGCGAGCCTCGGCCTCGGGCTCTGCGGCGACTGGCTGCTCGGCCCCCGCGTCGAATGTGCCTGGCTGTCCGGCCACCGCCTGGCCGGGACGATGCTGGCAGGCTGAGCGGCGGCGCCGCCCGCGCCCGCCGTCAGCCCTTCTTCTTGGTCGAGATCGGCTCGGTCTGACCCTTGGACATCAGGCTCGCGGCCGGCACCGCGGCCGTCTTGGCCTTGGCGTCCTTCTTGGGCTTCTTCTTTTCCTTGTTGCTGCGCTGCTCACCACTCGCCATGGCGGACCTCCCTCGCGGATCATCTAGGGCCGGCTGATCCCTCGCCGAAACGCCACCATAGGCCGAGGGCGCGCAACCGCGCCAGGGGTCACGTTCCGTCCGGCGCCGGCCGCACCACGCCCGATGCGGTCCGGCCCGCGGCGGAGGCGGTTGCAGGCCCGGGCGGCGCGGCGCGGCCTGCTCGCCCGGGTGGAACCCGCGTGCGACGGCGCCCGTCCCCCTTCCCTCCCGCGCCGCGGCGGCGCAGAACATCGACCTGCAACGGCAGCCTCGAGGCTGCGGCACGGGAGGACGGACATGGCCAAGGAACGGATCGGCTTCATCGGCGTGGGGCTCATGGGCCACGGCATGGCCAAGAACATCGTCGAGAAGGGCCATCCCCTGACGGTCCTGGGCCACCGCAAGCGCGACGCCGTCGACGACCTCCTCGGGCGGGGAGCCACCGAGGCCGACAGCCTCGCCGACCTCGCGCGGCGCTCCGACATCGTGGTGCTCTGCGTCACCGGCTCGCCCCAGGTCGAGGCCGTGCTGACCGGCCCCGGCGGGCTCGCGACGGCGGAGCGGCCGGGCGGGGCGCCCCTGATGGTCATCGACTGCTCGACCTCGGAGCCGGCCGTGACGCGGCGGCTGGCGGCCGCGCTGGCGCCGCAGGGCATCACGCTGATCGACGCGCCGCTGAGCCGGACGCCGAAGGACGCCTGGGAGGGCACGCTCGACGTGATGGTGGGGGGCGACGACGAGGCCCTGGCGCGGGCCACGCCCGTGCTGTCGTGTTTCGCCGGTCGCGTCGTCCCGACCGGCCCGGTCGGCACCGGCCACACGATGAAGCTGCTCAACAACTTCCTGTCGATGGGCTATGCGGCGCTGTATTCCGAGGCCCTGATGATCGGCGCCAAATCCGGCCTGACGCCGGCGGTCTTCGACAGCGTCATCGCGGGCGGGCGGATGGACTGCGGCTTCTACCAGACCTTCCGGCGCTACGTGATCGAGCGCGACCCCGAGGCGCACCGCTTCACGCTCGACAACGCCCTCAAGGACGTGACGTACCTGGCGGGCTTCGCCCAGGCGCTCGGCGTCGCCAACCCGGTCGGCGCCGCCGTCCGCAACGCCTTCGCCCAGCCGGTGGCGGCCGGCCACGGCCAGGACTACGTGCCGACCCTGTCGGACCGCATCGCCGAGGCCAACGGCACCTCGCTCACGGCGAATCGCTCCGGGAGCGTCTGATCCGAAAGGCCGAGCCCCGTCAGGCGCCGCGCATGGCGGCGATGACGGCGGCCAGCTTGGCCTTGCCGCTGTCGGTGAAGGCGGCGCGCTCGCCCTTCTTCTCGGCGAGGCCGGCGGTCTCGAGTTCCTCGATGGCGGCAGGGTCGGCGGCGTGCCCGGCCCCGTCCTTGAGGACCACGTCGACCACGGCGTCGCCCGAGGACAGCTCGTGATAGGCGGCGAAGGCGAAGACCGCGATGGCCTTGTCGCTGAGGCTGCTGGACGCCATTGGAGTTCCCCTGCGTTCGATTGCTGATGCCAGCGGCAATGCCGCGGCGCCCCGCTTGGTTCGGCGCCGCGGCCCGGCGCGTTGCCGCAGTTGCGGGGCCGGGGCCGCGGCGCCAGATCAGGCGCATGACACCGCGGCGCGAAGACTTCCCGATATGAGGCGCGACGGCGAGGGACGAGGGCCGCCCCCGCCCCGGCCGGCCCCGGTCTGCCCGCTCTGCGACCGGCCCATCCCACCCGGGGCCAAGGCGAGCCGGCACCATCTCGTGCCGAAGCTGAAGGGCGGCGCCAAGCTCGGCACCATCCATCTCCACCAGTTGTGCCACAGCGCCATCCACGCCCGCTTCTCCGAGGCCGAGATCGCGCGCCGGCTGAGCGACGTCGAGAGCCTCAAGGCCGACCCGGAGCTGGCCGAGTTCCTGGCCTGGGTCCGGACCAAGCCGGACGACTTCCACGCCCCGACCCGCCTGACGCGGGACCGCCGCGACGGACGGGGCCGGCGCCACCGTTGAACCCTCGGGACGCGGCCCGCCGCAGTCGTGGCGGCGGCGCATCCTCCGCTGTACTTGCGCGGTGCTCCACCGTCGCAATGCGGCTGCGTCTCGGCCCCGGCCTGCGGGCCGAGATGCTGCCGAGGCTCCCGCCGCAGCCCTGTGGAGAGCGGGTTCGCCCGCGCGAAGCTCCGCGGCCGGCCCCGCCCCGGCGCCGGTCGAGCCCCGGCAACGCAGTCTCTCATTATCCACAGTGGAGTCGCGCCTAGACTATCGGGCGCCATGTCGACGATGATATCTTGCGTGACGAGATCAACTCTCCTAAATTCAGTACATTCCAGCTTCCCAGAACCAAGAGGCGCGCTCCCGAGTGCTCGCGCGGATGGCGAGACGGCCGGTCCTCAAAAGTGTGACAAAGATGAAGTTTCAACCCAAAAGGTTTACAGTCGAAGTGAAGCGCGGCACGAGTCGCGCGGCGTTCTCTTCGGCCGATGCCGGCCCGGACAAGTTCGGCGCCGCCGAAGCCATGCTGTTCGGCGCTGCGCCCAAGCCCCACACCGCCGAAGCCTCGCAGAAGGCCCGCCCCGCCGCACCGCCCCGCCGCATCCTCGAATCCCTGGCCGAGGCGCCGGCCATCCCCGTGATGCTGGCGGACGCGGAAGAGGAGGTCGAGCGTCCGCGCCGCGGCCGGAAGCCCGGCTCCAAGAACAAGCCGAAGGTCGCCGCCGCCGCCCTCGCGCCGACCCAGCCCGTGCTCAGCGCGGCGGCCCTGGCCTTCATGAAGGCGCCTGCCGCGGCGGCACCGGCCGCGCCGCTGCGCGCCGAGGCCGACCCGGCCCCCGTCGCGGCCCGGCCCGAGCCCATCCTGCTGCGTGAAGCCCGCCCGGCGGAATCCGCCGACGGCGAAAGCCGCCGCAGCCGCCTGCGCGAACGCTCCAGCATCATCCAGCGTTACGTGCTCGGCACGGCGCCCCAGCCCGGCCAGACCGGGTCGCTGCGGGCGCGCAAGCTGGCCCGCGCCGCGGCGTCGGCGCGCTGAAGCCCCCTCGGGCCCGCCCGGGAACCGGGCGGGCCCGCTGATGCCCATTGCGCCCGCCCGGGAACCGGGCGGCCCGCTGATGCCCATTGCGCCCGCCCGGGAACCGGGCGGCCCGCTGATGCCCATTGCGCCCGCCCGGGACCTGGGGGGCCGCTTCAGGCCCCGATGCCGCCGAGGCACAGGAACTTGATCTCGAGGTAGTCGTCGATGCCGTATTTCGAGCCCTCGCGGCCGAGGCCCGAGGCCTTGACGCCGCCGAAGGGCGCGACTTCCGTCGAGATGATCCCCTCGTTGATGCCCACCATGCCGACTTCGAGCGCCTCGGCGACGCGGAACACGCGGCCGACATCGCGGGTGTAGAAGTATCCGGCGAGGCCGAACGGCGTGTCGTTGGCCATGGCGATGGCTTCCGCCTCGGTTCCGAAGCGGAACAGCGGCGCCACGGGCCCGAAGGTCTCGTCCGAGAAGATGTCGGCGTCGCGCGGCACGTCGGCCAGCACCGTCGGGTCGTAGAAGGTGCCGCCGAGGGCGTGCCCGCCGCCGCCCGTCAGCACGCGGGCGCCGCGCTTCACCGCGTCGTCGACGTGGCGCTGCACCTTGCCGAGCGCGTTGCGGCTGATGAGCGGCCCTTGGGTGACGCCGTCCTCCGTGCCGTCGCCGACCTTGAGGGCGCGCACCGCCTCCACCAGCTTGGCGGCGAAGGCGTCGTAGATGCCGTCCTGCACGAGGAAGCGGTTGGCGCAGACGCAGGTCTGCCCGGTGTTCCGGTACTTGGACGCCATGGCGCCCGCCACGGCGGCGTCGAGGTCGGCATCGTCGAAGACGATGAAGGGGGCGTTGCCGCCGAGCTCCATGCTGGTCTTCTTGATGGTCGGGGCGCACTGCGCCAGCAGGATGGCGCCGACGCGGGTCGAGCCCGTGAAGGACAGCTTGCGCACCAGCGGGTTCGCGCAGAGTTCCTTGCCGCTTTCGGAGGCGTCGCCCGTCACGATGTTGCACACGCCCGGCGGCATGCCGGCGCGCTCGGCGAGGACCGCGATGGCGAGGGCCGAGAAGGGCGTGTCGTCGGCCGGACGGATGACGCCCGTGCAGCCCGCCGCCCAGCCGGGGCCGGCCTTGCGGGTGATCATGGCGGTGGGGAAATTCCAGGGCGTGATGGCGGCGAAGACCCCGATGGGCTCCTTCTGCACGATGATACGCCGGCCCGAGACGTTCTGCGGGATGGTGTCGCCGTAGACGCGCTTGGCTTCCTCGGCGAACCATTCGATGAAGCTCGCCGCATACAGGATCTCGCCCCGCGCCTCGGCCAGCGGCTTGCCCTGCTCCGCCGTCATGATGCGGGCGAGGTCCTCCTGGTTGTCGATCATCAGCTCGAAGAGCCGGCGCAGCACGGCGGCGCGCTCCTTCGCGGTCCTGGCGCGCCACCCCGCCTGGGCGGCATGGGCCGCCGCGACCGCGTCTCCGATCTCGGCGCGCGACAGCGACGGCACGTGGCCGAGGAGCGCGCCCGTGGCCGGGTTTGTCACCGCGATGGTGGCGCCGTCCCTGGCCGTGATCCAGCGCCCGCCGACGTGGTTGGCTTCGCGGAACAGGCCCGGGTCCTTCAGCGGCAGCGGCGCCGCGCTCGTGCCGTCGGTCGCATGGGTCATGCTGGCTGTCTCCGCGGATCTGTTGACGGCCCTCGGTCGGTCGCCGCCAATGGGGCTCGACACCCATGATCCATGCCGCGGCGGAGCGCAACGCATGACACCCTTCACGTTTCAAACCTGCCCCAACCTCGTCTTCGCGCCGGGGGCGGCGGCCCGCATCGGGGAGATCGTCGGGGAGGCCGGTGCGCGGCGCGTCCTGCTGGTGACCGACGCGGGCGTGCGCGGCGCCGGCCTGACGCGCGACGCCGAGGCGGCCCTGGCGGCGGCCGGCGTCGCGCTCTCGGTCTTCGACGGCGTGGTGGCGGACCCGCCGGCCGCCGTGGTGGAGGCCGCCGCCGCGCAGGCCCGGGCGGAGGGGATCGACCTCGTCCTGGCGATCGGCGGCGGTTCCGCGCTCGACACCGCCAAGCTCGTCGCCTACCTGGCGCGCTCCGGCGAGGCGCTCGAAACGCTCTACGGCGTCGACATCGCCAAGGGGCAGCGCCTGCCCCTGGTGCTGGTGCCGACCACGTCCGGCACCGGCTCCGAGGTGACGCCGATCGCCATCGTGACGACGCCCTCCGAGGAGAAGAAGGGGGTGGTGTCGCGCCGCCTGCTGCCCGACTGGGCCATCCTCGACCCCACGCTGACCCTGGGCCTGCCCGCCCCCGTCACGGCCGCCACCGGCATCGACGCCATGGTGCATGCCATCGAGGCCTATACCAGCCGCCACCGCAAGAACCCCATCTCGGACCAGCTCGCCCGCCAGGCCTTGGCGCTGCTGTCCGGCAACCTGCGCGCCGCGTGCCGCGACGGGCGGGACCTCGCGGCACGCTCCGCCATGCTGCTCGGCGCCTCGCTGGCCGGCATGGCCTTCGCCAACGCGCCGGTGGCGGCCGTCCATGCCCTGGCCTATCCGATCGGCGCGCTGTTCCACGTGCCGCACGGCCTGTCCAACGCCCTGGTGTTGACCGGCGTCATGCGCTTCAACCTGTCGGCGGCGGCGCCCCTCTATGCCGAACTCGCCCCCCTCCTCGATCCCGCGGCTGCGGGCTGCCCGGTGCCGGAGGCGGCCGAGCGTTTCGTCGCGGCGCTCGAAGACCTCTGCCGCGACTGCGGGGTGCCGGCATCGCTGGCGGCGGTCGGGATCGGCGCCGGCGACCTCGACCGGCTGGCAGGCGACGCCATGAAGCAGACGCGCCTGCTCGTGAACAACCCGCGCGACATGACGCTCGGCGACGCCAGGGCCATCTACGCGGCCGCGCTGGGGACGGGCTGACGCGCCGTCACGGCCGTGTCGTGCCGCCGGTCAACGCCGGAAGCGCCACACGCCGCTGCGCTTCACGTCGGCATCCTCGAGCGAGCGCATGACCGGCACGTCGTAGGCGGCGAGGCTTTCGAAGCGCGCCGCGTCGAAGTAGCTGCGCCCGGGGTCGCCCACCAGCACGCGCGCGCCGCGGGCCGCCAGCCCGGCGAGCCAGGCCGTCACGGCGCCGGCCGTGTCGCGCTCGTAGAAGATGTCGGCCGCCAGCACCACGTCCCAGCCCTCGTCGCGCCCCACGAGGTCGTCGCCCCGCGGCGCCACCGCCACGCCGTTCAGCGCCGCGTTCATGGCGATGGCGTCGAGCGCGAAGGCGTCGATGTCGGCGGCCTCGACGGCGAGCGCCCCGGCGCGGGCCGCCGCGATCGCGACGAGGCCCGAGCCGCTGGCGAAGTCGAGCACGCGGGCGCCCCGCACCGCCTCGGGACGGTCGACGAGGTAGCGGGCCAGCGCCTGGCCGCCCGCCCAGGCGAAGGCCCAGAAGGGCGGGGGCAGGTCGAGGAGGCCGAGGTCGGCCTCGGTCTTCTGCCACAGCTCGGTCGCGTCGTCGGCGAGGTGCAGGCGGATCTCGGGCACCTGCGGCACCGGCAGGACGCGGGTGTTGCGCCGGATGAAGTCCGCCCGGTCGCGGAGCGGCGTCATCGCGGCGCCCCCACGAGGCCGCGGTAGACGGCGACGAAATCGGCCGCGACCCGCGCGGTCGTGAAGCCGTCGAGCACCCGGGCGCGGGCGGCCCCGGCGAAGCGTTCGACCAGCGCCGGGTCGTAGGCCAGCGTCACGAGCGCGTCGGCCAGCGCCTCGGGATCCTCCGGCGGCACCACGAAGCCCTCGATGCCGTCGCGCGCGAAGGTGGCGCAGCCCGGCGTCGCCGTGGTCAGCACGGCGCGGGCCGCGGCGGCGCCCTCCAGCAGGGCGCGCGGCAGGCCCTCGCCCCCGCGCGAGGGCACCAGCACGACGTGGTGGCGGCGCCACACGGCGGCGATGTCGCCCGCATGGCCGTGCCAGGCCACGCCGGGCTCCTCGGACCAGCGGCGGAGCTGCTCCTCGGGGATGGCGCGCGGGTTCTCGGGATCGGGGACGCCGAACAGCGAGAGTTCCACCGGTGCCCCCGCGGCCCGGGCCCGGCGCAGCGCTTCCACGGCGACGTCGACGCCCTTCGAGTGGACCATGCGGGCCACCAGGGCCGCCCGGAGCGGCGGCATCGGCGGGAGGGGCTGGGCGAGCTCGCGCTCGGGATCGATGCCGGCGCCGCCCACCACCGTGACGCGGGGGCCGGCCGGGTCGAGCCCCAGCAGGGCGGGATCTTCCCGGTTCTCGAAGACGAAATGCGCCCGCCGCCCGCCGAGCGGCCCGCGCAGCAGCCAGCCCAGCGCCCCGCGGGCCAGGCGCGCCTTGACGGTCCGGCTCGCGCCGAGGAGCCCCAGGCCGGTGACGGCCTGCACGCGCCGCGGCACGCCCGCCAGCAGCGCGCCGAGGCCGGCCAGCACGATGAGCCGCACCGACACGAGGTGGACGATGTCGGGCCGCTCGGCCCGGAACAGCCGCGCGAAGGCCCGGGCATGGCCCACCATGGCCAGCGGCCCGAACTGCCCGCGCTCGTGGGCGGACGGGATGACGCGGACGCCCTCGGCCTCGATGCGGCGCCGCAGCGCCTCGTCGCGGAGCCGCACCGTCACGGCCACGTCGAAGCCCGCGCTCCGCGCCGCCGCCGCCACGGACAGGAAATGCGACACGAAGAACCAGTCTTCCGTGACGACGAAGAGCAGTCGGGGCGGTCGCGTCATCGGGGAACCGGCTGCGGCGGGGATGCCGCCCGGGCCTTGTCGAGGGATTTCGCCGCCAGCGTCAAGGCCGGGCCCGGCCCGGCCAGGCCCGGGCCGGGCGAATGCGCCCCGGCGGGTGGGGAACTTCGCTCGTGGCCTGTCGTTTCGCCAGTGTCGAAACTGTGCTGCTGCTCATCATCGTCGGCGGGCCAACCCTCCGCGCCAGAAGGGATTCAGCTTTTGGACAGACCCGTCTCGGTCAAGCTCGTGCTGCGCGCCGGTGCCCTCAACGGCGAGCGACCCGGCTGGGACGATCGCCGCGGCAAGCTCTTCTGGGTCGACATCCGCGAACCCGCCCTGCATCTCCTCGATCCCGCCTCCGGCGAGGACACGGCCTGGGAGTTGCCGGCCTGGATCGGCTGTTTCGCGCTCGACCGGGCGGGCGATGTCGTGGTGGCGCTGGCCACCGGGCTCTACCACCTGCGGCTCGAGACCGGGGCGCTGCAGCCCCTCGCCCACGCGCCCTTCGACCCGCGCCGTTTCATCTTCAACGACGGGCGCTGCGACCCGCGCGGACGCTTCTTCGCCGGCGCCATGTACCTGCCGCTGAAGCCCGGCGACCAGAGCGGCGAGCCCGCCGGCTCGCCGCTGTGGCGCTACGACGGCGGCGGGCGCTGGACCGCCGTGACCGACCCGGTCAAGACCTCGAACGGCCTCGCCTGGAGCCCGGACGGGCGCACCATGTACCATGCCGACACGGACCCCAAGGTCATCTGGGCCTACGATTACGACCTCGACAGCGGCACGCCGTCCAACAAGCGCGTCTTCGCCCGCCTCGACGTCGCCGACACCCAGGGTGGGCCCGACGGCGCCTCGGTCGATTCCGAGGGCTTCTACTGGACGGCGGTCTTCGCCAACGGCGCGCTGCTGCGCTTCGACCCCGACGGCCGGCTGGAGCGCCGCGTCCCCATGCCGGTGACCTATCCCACCATGCCGGTCTTCGGCGGGCCCGACCTGCGGACGCTCTTCGTCACCTCGGCCAACTGGCCGAAGCCGCCCGCCTGGCGCGCCGCCCATCCCGACGAGGGCGGCGTCTTCGCCCTCGACGCGCCGGTGCCGGGCCTTCCCCCCAACCGTTTCGACTTCGGAGCTCTCACGCCATGACCATGACCGTCGGCGATTTTCTCATCGAGCGCCTGCACGCCTGGGGCGTGCGCAAGATCTTCGGTTATCCGGGGGACGGGATCAACGGCGTGTTCGGCGCGCTGCAGCGCTGCGGCGGCAAGATCGAGTTCATCCAGGTGCGCCACGAGGAGATGGCGGCCTTCATGGCCTCGGCCTATGCCAAGTTCAGCGGCGAACTCGGCGTCTGCATCGCCACCTCCGGCCCCGGCGCCTCGCATCTCCTCACCGGCCTCTACGACGCCCGCATGGACCACATGCCGGTGCTGGCGCTGGTCGGCCAGCAGGCCCGCACCGCGGTGGGGGCGCATTACCAGCAGGAACTCGACCTCAACGCCATGTTCAAGGACGTGGCGGGCGCCTTCGTGCAGACCGCCATGGCCCCCGCCCAGGTGCGCCACCTCGTCGACCGGGCGATCCGCACCGCCGTGTCGGAGCGCGTCGTGACGGCGCTGATCCTGCCCAACGACCTGCAGGAACTGCCCTACGAGGAGCCCAAGCGGGCCCACGGCAACACCTTCTCGGGCGTCGGCTATGCCCGGCCCAAGACCGTCCCCTACGACCGCGACCTGCGCCAGGCGGCCGATATCCTCAATGCCGGCCAGAAGGTCGCCATGCTGATCGGCGCCGGCTGCGTCGACGCCGTCGACGAGGTGATCGCCGCGGCCGAGAAGCTCGGGGCGGGCTGCGCCAAGGCGCTGCTCGGCAAGTTCGTCCTGCCCGACGACCTACCCTGGTCGACCGGCACCATCGGGCTGCTCGGCACGGAAGCGTCGTCCAACATGATGGCGGAATGCGACACGCTGTTCATGGTGGGCTCGGGCTTCCCCTGGGCCGAGTTCCTGCCCAAGGAGGGCCAGGCCCGGGGCGTGCAGATCGACCTCAAGGGCGACATGCTGTCGATCCGCTACCCGATGGAATGCAACCTGCACGGCGACGCCGCCGAAACACTGCGGGCCCTGCTGCCTCTGCTCGAGAAGAAGACCGACCGCGCCTGGCAGGAGAAGGTCGTCGGCTGGACGAAGACCTCCTGGGACCAGGCGGCGGCCCAGGCCAAGAAGAAGGCCAACCCCGTCAACCCGCAGCGCGTCACGTCGGAGCTGTCGCCGCGCCTGCCCGAGCGCGTCATCGTCACGTCGGATTCCGGCTCCTGCGCCAACTGGTACGCCCGCGACCTCAAGGTGCGGCGCGGCATGATGGGCTCGCTGTCGGGCTCGCTGGCCTCCATGGGGGCGGCCGTCCCCTACGCCATCGCGGCGAAGTTCGCCCATCCGGACCGGCCCGTCGTGGCGCTGGTCGGCGACGGCGCCATGCAGATGAACAACATGGCGGAACTCATCACGGTGTCGAAGTACCACCACCTCTGGTCCAACAAGACCTGGGTGGTCTGCGTCTTCAACAACGAGGACCTGAACCAGGTGACCTGGGAGCAGCGCGTGATGGAGGGCAACCCGAAGTTCGTCGCCTCCCAGCAGATCCCCAACGTGCCCTACCACAAGTTCGGCGAGCTGATCGGCTTCAAGGGGCTCTACGTCGACGACCCCGAGATGCTGGGCGAGGCCTGGGACGAGGCCCTGCGCTCGGACAAGCCCGTGGTGCTGGAGGTGAAGACCGACCCAGAGGTGCCGCCGCTGCCGCCCTTCATCACCTTCCAGCAGGCCCGCAACTTCATGACGACCCTCGCCAAGGGCGACCAGCACGAGGGAAGCGTCATCATGGGCGCGGCACGCCAGCTCATCGGGTCGCTTCTGCCCGGCCACGCCGACAAGTGAACGACAACGCCCGGCAGGGCGCCGTGCCGGCGATGGGCGCCGCGCCGGCCATCGGCGCCGTGCGGGCCTCGGCCTTCACGGTGCCGACCGACGGGCCGGAAGCCGACGGCACCTTCGCCTGGGACAGCACCACGCTGGTGCTGGCCGAGGTGGAGGCCGGCGGCGAGACCGGGCTGGGCTTCTCCTACACGGGGGCGGCCGCCGCCGGCCTCGTCGCCGGCCCCCTCGCGGCGTCGGTCCGGGGCCTGTCCGCCTTCGATCCCCCCCGGGCCTTCGCGGCCATGCGGCACGCGGTGCGCAACCTCGGCCGCGCGGGGCTCTGCGCCACCGCCATCTCGGCCCTCGACCTCGCGCTCTGGGAACTCAAGGCCAAGCTGCACGGGCTGGCGCTGGCGACCCTGCTGGGGCAGGCGCGCGATGCCGTGCCGATCTACGGCTCGGGCGGCTTCACGAGTTACTCGGACGCACAACTCGAGGCGCAGCTCCGCTGCTGGGTCGAGCGCGACGGGTGCCGCTGGGTGAAGATGAAGATCGGCACCGATCCGTCGGCCGACCCGCACCGCGTCGCGGTGGCGAGAAGGGCCATCGGGGAGCGCGAACTCTTCGTCGACGCCAACGGGGCCTTCTCGGTGAAGGGTGCGCTGCGCTTCGCCGACATCGCCGCCCACCAGGGCGTGGCCTGGTTCGAGGAGCCCGTGACGTCGGACGACGTCGACGGGCTCCGGCTGGTGCGCGAGCGCGCGCCGGCCGGCATGGACATCGCCGCCGGCGAATACGGCTACACGCTCGACGACGCGCGCCGCCTGCTGGCGGCCGGCGCCGTGGACTGCCTGCAGGCCGATGCGACGCGCATCGGCGGGCTCACCGGTTTCCTGCGCGTGGCCGCGCTGTGCGAGGCCCATCACATCGACCTGTCGGGCCATTGCGCGCCCGCCATGCATCTCCACGCCGCAGCCGCGGCGCCGAACCTGCGCCACCTCGAGTGGTTTCACGATCACGCCCGCATCGAGCACCTGCTGTTCGACGGGGCGCCGCACCCGCGGGACGGTGCCGTCCGGCCGGATCCGTCGCGGCCCGGCCACGGCCTCTCCCTCCGCGCCGCCGACGCCGAGCCCTTCCGCGTCCATTGAAGGATCACGCCATGTCCGGCCCCACCCGCGCGGCGGATTTCGCCGACCTCGCCGACGATCCGGCGCCCGCCCACGTGGCCCGCGAGCCCGCGGGCCGGGACGGTGAGGTCCGAGGCCGGCGGGCCGCGCCGGCCTGGGCGGAGGCGCGCTTCGGCCTGCCGCTGCACGCCCCGGCGACGGGCGTCGCGATCGGCCCGGTCCGCATGATCCACGGCGCCGCCGCCATGCTGGCCACGTCGGTGCTGGCCGACAGCGGCATCGAGCACGACCGGGGCCAGTACCACAACCCCGCGATGTTCCTGCCGCTCGTGTCCTCGACGCTGTCGATCCTGGCGAGCCTCGACGGCGCGACGCGCGACGAGAAGCGGGCGCACCCGCTGCGCCTCGCCTCCTACGGCATCGCCATGACGGTGGGCCTGTTGGGCACCGGCTTCCACCTCTACAACATCACCAAGAAGCCGGGCGGCATCTCCTGGGAGAACCTGTTCTACCAGGCGCCGATCGGCGCCCCGGCCGCCCTGTCGCTGTCGGGCCTGCTCGGCCTCGCCGCCGAGGGCATCCGGCACGAGACGGCGGACCGACCCCCGACGCTGCTGGGACTCCCCGCCGCCCCGGCCCTCGCCGCCCTGACCAGCCTCGGCCTTCTGGGGACGACCGCGGAGGTGGCGCTGCTGCATTTCCGCGGCAACTTCCAGAACCCCGCCATGTACCTGCCGGTGCTGCTGCCCCCCATCGCCGCCGCCCTCACCGGGGATGCGGCCCTGCGGCCGGACCGGCGCGCGCGGCCCCAAGCCAAGCTGTGGCTCGGCATCACGGCGGCGCTCGGCGTCGCCGGCGTGGCGTTCCACGCATACGGCACGTCCCGCTACATGGGCGGCTTCAAGAACTGGCGGCAGAACGTGCTCGACGGCCCGCCCCTGCCCGCGCCGCCGAGCTTCTCGGGCCTCGCCCTCGCGGGCCTCGCCGCCCTGGCACTCCTCGAAAGGCACGGCGATGACTGAGCGCTCCTTCCCCGGCTACGACGTCCTCGACAAGCGCGACACGCCGTCCTGGAACGACGCCACGCGCAGCGCCATCGACGCGCGCCTGGCGGTGCCGCGCGAGCCGCGCTTCTTCTCCTCGGACGAGTTCGCCACGCTGGAAGCCGTGTGCGACCGCATCCTGCCCCAGCCGGCGGACCGCCAGGACCCCGTGCCGCTCGCCGCCTACGTGGACGCCAAGATCTTCTCCGGCCAACTCGACGGCTACCGCTTCGACAAGCTGCCGCCGCAGGGCGAGGCCTGGAAGATCGGGCTCGCCGCGCTCGATCACGAGGCGCGGGACCGCCACAACGCGCGCTTCCGCGACCTCAGCCGCGCCGACCGGGACAACATCCTGCGCGAGATGCAGCAGGGGCGCCTGGAGGGGGACCACTGGCAGGGCATGCCGTTGAAGCTGTTCTTCATGAAGCGCGTCGTCCACGACGTGACGGACGCCTATTACGGCCACCCCACGGCCTGGAGCGAGATCGGCTTCGGCGGGCCGGCGAGCCCGCGCGGCTACGTGCGCATGGACAAGAACCGCCGCGACCCGTGGGAAGCCGCCGAAGGCAAGCCCGGACAGGAAGAGCGCGCCCTCGTGGAGAACAAACATGTCGTCTGATCCCTTCGAGCGCCCCCGCGCCGCGAACGGCAGGGCGCCGGACGTCTTCAAGACGGGCGGCTGGATCCCGATGCGGCAGCACCGGGACGTCGACGAGGTGGACTTCGCCATCGTGGGCACGGGCGCCGGCGGCGGCACGCTGGCGGCGCGCCTGGCCGAGAAGGGTTTCTCCGTCGTCGCCTTCGACGCCGGCCCCTACTTCCGGCCGCTCGAAGACTTCGCCTCCGACGAGACCGCGCAGGAGAAGCTCTACTGGAACGACCCGCGCGTCGTGCAGGGCGCCGACCCGATCGTCATGGGCGGCAAGAACTCCGGCAAGACGGTCGGCGGCTCCATGGTGCATTTCGCCATGGTGTCGCTGCGCTTCCGGCCCGAATGGTTCAAGGCGAGGAGCACGCTCGGCTACGGCGCCGACTGGCCCATCGGCTGGGAGGAGATGTGGCGCTACTACGACCAGGTCGAGCGCGACCTTTCCATCTCCGGCCCCATCACCTATCCCTGGGGCCCGCCCCGGCCCCGCTACCCCTACCGCCCGCACCCGATGAACGCGGCTGCCGAGGTGCTGGCGCGCGGCTGCGAGGCCATGGGCATGAAGTGGACGCCGACGCCGCTCGCCACCGTGTCGGCGCCGCGCGGCGAAGCCCACCCTTGCGTGTACCGCGGCTTCTGCCGCTTCGGCTGTTCGACCAACGCCAAGCAGAGCACGCTGAACACCTACATCCCGCGCGCCATCCGGGCCGGCGCCGAGATCCGCGACCTCGCCATGGTGGGCCGCATCGAGACCGATGCAGGCGACCGCGCCACCGGCGTCCACTACCACCGGGACGGCCAGTGGCGCTTCCAGAAGGCCCGCAACGTCATCGTGGCGGGCTACGCCGTGGAATCGCCGCGCCTGCTGCTCAACTCGGCCACGGACCGGCACCGCGATGGGCTCGCCAACTCGTCGGGCCTCGTCGGCAAAAACCTGATGACCCAGCCCAACCAGGCGGTCTACGGCAAGTCGAAGGACGAGATCCGCTGGAACAAGGGCCCCCCGTCGCTCGCCATCACGGAGCACTGGAACTACGACGACGAGAAGGACTTCCACGGCGGCTATTGCTGGATGGGACAGGGTCCGCTGCCGATCGAGTGGGCCAAGACCATGACGACGTCGCGCGGGATCTGGGGCGACGAGCTGCGCCTGGCCATGCAGGACTATAACTACCAGGTCGGCGTCAAGATGGTGGGCGAGTGCCTGCCGAGCGAGAACAACCGCGTCGAGCTCGCCGACCAGAAGGACCGCTACGGCCTGCCGGTCGCCAAGATCACCTTCGGCTGGAGCGAGAACGACAAGGCGCTCATCCGGCACGCCCTCGACCAGATGGAGATGAGCATGGAGGCGGCGGGCGTCACCGACCTGTTCCGCCAGGAGGAGGACGCCAACCATCTCGGCGGCACCGTGAAGATGGGCGACGACCGCCGCAGCTCCGTGTTGGACGCCGACTGCCGCTCCTGGGACGTGCCGAACCTCTTCGTCTGCGACGGCTCGGTCTTCCCGACGGTCGGCGGCGTCAACCCCTCGCTCACCATCCAGGCGATCGCGCTGCGCACGGCGGACCGCATCGAGCAGCTGGCGGCCCACGGCGACCTGTGACGCCGCCGGGCCGCGGGCGCTCCGGGGCGGGAGCGCCGGCGCTCCCGCCCCGAAGTCCTCGAGCCTGCCCGCAGGCTCGCCGTTCAGGGCTCACATGAAGAGCCGGTCCTTCGGCATGCCGGCGTAGAGGGACGCCACCTGCTCCCCGTAGCCGTTGTAGATCACGGTCGGGCGGCGGTCGTCCGTGCCGATGACCTCCTCGGTGGCCTGGCTCCAGCGCGGGTGCGGCACCTCGGGGTTCACGTTGGCCCAGAAGCCGTATTCTTCGGGCGCCAGCGCCGCCCAGGTGGTCTCGGGCTGCTTGTCGGTGAAGGCGATCTCGACGATGGATTTCACGGATTTGAAGCCGTATTTCCACGGCACGGCGAGGCGCAGCGGCGCCCCCATCACCTTGGGCAGCGGCTTGCCGTAGGCGCCCGTCACCATGAAGGCGAGGTCGTTCGTGGCTTCCGCCATGGTGAGGCCCTCGACATAGGGCCATTGCAGGATGAAGCTGCGCTGGCCGGGCGCCATCTTGGGGTCCTTGAAGGTCTTCATCACCATGTATTTGGCCGAGCCGAGCGGCTTGGCGAAATCAACCAGCCGCTTCACCGGAAAGCCCGTCCAGGGCACCTGCATGGCCCAGGCCTCGACGCAGCGGTGCCGGTAGAGCCGCTCCTCCAGCGTCATGGCCTTGAGCAGGTCGTCGATCCCGACCTCCCGGGGCTGCTCGACGAGGCCGCTGAACTTCACCGTCCAGGGCCGCACCTTGAGCATCTGGGCGGCCTCGGCGACGTGCTTGGACGTGCCGTATTCGTAGAAGTTGTTGTAGTCGGTGTTGACCTTCTCGGGCGTCACCGGCCCGGAGATCTTGAAGGCCGGGTTGGCCTTGGCGGGATACAGCGCCGCCGAGGGATCGGGCGCGTCGGGGGCCGCGGGCGCGGCGCCGCTGCCGAAGCCCCAGGCCCGCGCCGGGGCAGTGCCGAGCGTGCCGGCCCCGAGCGCCGCCGCGCCGGCCAGGAGGGCGCGGCGGTTGAGGAAGACGTGTTCGGGCGTCGCGTCCCGCTCGGGGATCGCCCAGGACGGGCGGTTGCGGATCAACATGGGCTTCACTCCTGCTGGGACGGCGCCCGGCGCCGGGTCTGCCGAGACATATGGGGCCGGTGAGCCTGGAAAGCCCGGGGCGCTGCGGCGAAACGCCCGGTGCTATGGCGGAGCGAAACATTGCGATAGGTTCGCCGCGCCAGGTTCACCGAGGACGCCATGCACAGTGTCAAGCTTTCGGCCGACGTCACCGTCGCCAGCCAGCCCCATCTCCCGGAATTTCGCGACATCGCGGCCGAGGGTTACGTGGCGGTGATCAACAATCGGCCCGACGGCGAGGACCCGACGCAGCCCGGCTCCGAGGCCGAGGAAGCCGCCGCCGAGGAGGCCGGCCTCGCCTATGCCCACATCCCCATGGGCCACGGGCCGCTGGCCGAAAGCGACGTGCGGCACTTCCAATCCGTCGTGAAGGGCGCCGCCGGGCCGGTCCTCGTGCACTGCCGCTCGGGCACCCGCTCGGCCAACCTGTGGGCCATCGGCGAGGTGCTGGACGGCCGCATGGCGGTCGGCGACCTCGCGCCGCTCAGCCGCCAGATCGGCCTCGACCTGTCGGGCGCGGCGGGCTGGCTGCGGCAGCACGACGCCGACGGGGCTTAGCCTTTCCAAAGCTTCACATGCGCGGCGGTCATCTTTCCGCTTTGATCCGCCCCGACGAGGATGACGCCTCGCGGTGCCGCGACGACAGCCCGCATCCCATCGACGACCGGACGCGCCCCGGTCCCGCAAAGGTTGAGCCATGACGCATTTCGTCCAGGACGTGAAGGACATCTGGCGCCTCGCGGTCCCGTATTTCAGGCGCAAGGCGCCGGGCGAGATCCACCTCTGGTTCGTCGGGCCGGTCCGCATGCCGGAGAACTGGATCGGCATCGGCCTGCTCGCCTGCGTGGTGGCGCTGGAGGTCGGCGCCTCCTACATGGCGAAGCTGCTCAACAACTGGTCGCAGGGCTTCGGCGACGCCATCCAGGGCAAGGACTGGCACGCCTTCCTGGCCTCGTTGGGCGACTTCACCCTGATCGTCACGCCCTACCTGCTCGTCTATTCGCTGAACAACTACATCAACCAGGTGCTGCAGATCCGCTGGCGCAAGGCCATGACGGACGACTTCGTCGGCCGCTGGCTGTCCCCCGCCCAGCACTACCGCATGCGCCTCGTCGCCGGGCAGGCCGACAACCCCGACCAGCGCATCTCGGACGACATCCACCAGTTCGTCGGCAACACGATGGTGCTGGGCGTCGGCTTCTTCGGCAATTTCCTGCGGCTCGCCATCTTCCTGCAGGTGCTGTGGGTGCTGTCGACCGCCTTCCCGATGACGAGCTTCGGCCTGTCCTTCAACATCCCGGGTTACCTCGTCTGGCTCGCCGTGATCTACGCCGGCCTCGGCACCGCCATCACCTACCTGATCGGCCGCCAACTGGTGAACCTGAAGTACAACCAGGAACGGTTCGAGGCCAACTTCCGCTTCGGCATGGCGCGCATCCGCGAGAACTCAGAACAGATCGCCCTGCTGGGCGGCGAAGCCGCCGAGCGCAGCGCCCTCGACGAGCGCTACCAATCCATCCTGGGCAACGTCTACGGGGTGATCCGGCTGACGCTCAAGCTCAACTTCTTCTCGTTTTTCTTCGGGCAGTTCTCCAACATCTTCCCCTACCTGCTGCTGGGGCCGGCCTTCTTCTTCGGGACGGCGACCTACGGCACGCTGATGCGCAGCGTGTCGACCTTCGGACGGGTGCAGGACGGGTTGACCTGGTTCGCCGACAGCTTCCAGCAGCTCGCCAACTACCGCGCCATCGTGCAGCGCCTCGTGAGCTTCGAGGAGGTGATGGCCAGGAGCGACGCGGCGGCGGCGGCCAAGCCCAACATCGTGACCCGCCCCGGCACGGCCGAGGCCTTCGCGGCCGAGGGCATCGTGGTGAGCCTGCCCGACCGCACGCCGCTGACCGCCGTCCCCTCCTTCAGCCTGGCGGCAGGCGACCGCGTGCTGCTGTCGGGCCGCTCGGGCTCCGGCAAGACGACCCTGCTGCGCGCCTTCTCGGGCGTGTGGCCCTATGGCGACGGGCGCATCGACGTGCCGGACGGCACCCGCAGCCTGGTCCTGCCCCAGCGCTCCTACTTGCCGCTCGGCACGCTGCGCCAGGCCATCTGCTATCCCGACACGCTCGACGCCTACGCCGACGCCACGGTGCGGGACGTGCTCGGCGCCGTCGGCCTCGGCCACCTCGCACCCGAACTCGACCGCGCCGACAACTGGCCGCAGCGCCTGTCGGGCGGCGAACAGCAGCGCCTCGGCATGGCCCGGGCCATCCTGTCCAAACCCGACTGGCTGTTCCTCGACGAGGCCACCTCGGCGCTGGACGCCGACGCCGAGATCGCCCTCTACGACGCGCTGATCGACCGCCTGCCCGGCGCCGGCATCGTGTCCATCACCCATCGCCCGACGCTCGACGGCCTGCACAACCGCCGGGTGGAGATGACCAAGGGCCCGGGCGGCCTCTTCCAGGCCGGGGAAGCGCTCCCGGCCGCCGCCGAGTGACGGGCCGGGGCGGTGCCGTGACGGCGCGGTGGCCGCGCCGGGGTGGCGCCCCCGCCAGGAGCGTCCCGTTAGGAGCGCGGGCAGGAGCGCGGGCGCCGGTCAGCGACGGGGCAGCAACTTCTGCACTTCGGCCGCCGTGTCCTTCACGGCGGCGTCGGGCGTGGCGGTCCCTTCCACCACGCGCGACAGGTTGTCGACGATGGCCTGGGTGACGCGCACGCTGTTGGCGCCGGGGAAGGAGTACCAGGGGATCATGCGGTCCATCTGGTCGAGCCCGGCCCGGTAGAGCGGGTGGGTGGCGTAGAAGTCGCCGAGGTACTGGGGCGAGGTGGCGGCGAGGGCGTTGTTGGGCACGTAGCCGGTGCCCGGCACCACCACCGAGGCGCCGTAGGGGCCGGCGGCGAACTTGGCGAAGCGCCAGGCGGCGTCACGCTTGGCGGGGTCCTTGGTGAGGATGACGACGGCGTTGCCGCCGGTCGGCAGGCGGCCGTCCTTCGGGTCGAGCAGCGGGATCGGGGCGGTGCGGAGCTCGAACTTCCGGCCCACGTTGTCGATCGTGTTGCGCAACGCGCCCGTGGTCTGGAACTCCAGCCCGACCTTGCCGGCCACGAAGGCCTGCTCGCCCGCCGGCTTGGTGAAGGCCGGCATGCCGCCCTCCTTCACCATGCGGCCGACCAGCGCGAAGGCGGCCTGGCCGGCCGGCCCGTCGAACGTCACGGTCTTCTCGTCGGGCGACAGCATCGTGCCGCCGTCGCCGAACAGCAGCGCCGAGAACATCCAGTCGTCGCCCTGCCAGCGGAAGTCGATGCCGGCGTCCCCGTCGCCGAGCGCCTTGATCCTGCCGCCGAGCGCGATCACCTCGTCCCAGGTCTTCGGCGGGTGGTCGGGGTCGCCGCCGGCCTTCCGGACGAGGTCGGCGTTCATGTACATGATGGGGTTCGAGGTCGCGAAGGCGAGGCCCGCCTGCCGGCCGCCCCAGCGCGCCAACGACAGGATGTGGTCGGTGAAGCCGAGCTTCTCCATGTCGCCTTCCTGCGCGATCAGCGGCTGGAGGTCGGCCACGATATTGCGCTCGGACAGGATGCGCAGCCGGTTCAGCCCCACGAAGCTCACGTCGGGCAGGTCGGCGGTGCCGGCCTCGCGCAGGATCAGCTGCAGCCCGTCCTCGTAGGTCGGCGAGGGCGTGGCGAAGGCGATCTTCACGTCCGGGTTCTCGGCCATGAACTTCGCCGCCACCGTGTCCATCACGGCCTTGAAGAAGCCCGGCATCGGGTAGTGGACGGTGAGCGTCGTCTCGGCGCGGGCCTGCGGGCCGCAGAGCGCCGCCATCGCCAGTGCGAGCGCCGCCGCGGCGTTTCTGATCCTCGACATGCTGGGTCTCCTGTTGGACGGGCGCCCGTTATTTCAGGCCCGTCATGGTGATGCCCTCGACGAAGCGCCGCTGCGCGAACAGGAAGGCGAGCACGAGGGGAAGCGTGATGACCAGCGTGGCGGCCATGAGGGCGCCGTAGTCGGAGCCCGATTCCGCGGCGCGGAACGCGAAGAGCCCGAGCGGCGGCGTCGCCACCCGGTTGTCGGTGACGACGATCAGCGGCCAGAACAGGTCGTTCCAGTGGGCCACCACCGAGAAGATCGCGAAGGCCGTGACGGCCGGCCAGGAGTTCGGCACGACCACGCGGGCCACGATGCCGGCCTCCGACATGCCGTCGAGCCGCGCCGCGTCGAGCAGGTCGTCCGGCAGGGCGCGGAAGAACTGCAGGAACAGGAAGATGCCGAAGACCGAGACGGAGAAGGGCGCCACCAGCCCCGTGTAGGTGTTGACGAGGTCGAGCCGCCGGAACGCCACATAGAGCGGCAGGGCCGTAGCGTGGATCGGCACCAGCAGGCCGAGCAGCACCAGCCCCATCATGAGGCGGGCCGCGCCGAAGCGCAGTTTCGCCATGGCGTAGGCACAGGGGATCGCCACGGCGACCTGGATGACCAGGATGGCCCCGCAGACGACCGCCCCGTTGATGAGCAGCGTGCCGATGGGCACGCGGTGGAACGCTTCGCGCAGGTTGTCGAGCAGCGCCCAACGGTGCGGCAGAAGCCGGAGCGAGGAGGAGAAGATCTCGTCCCGGGGCTTGGACGCCACCGAAACCATCCACAGGTAGGGCGCGACCGTGACGAGCGCGGCGGCGGACAGGGCGGCAAGGCGCAGCGCGCGGCCGGCCGACAGGGCGGGCGCGCTCATGCGTAATGCGTCCTGCGGTCCTGGATGCGGTATTGCAGCAGCATCAGGCCGACGAGCAGCAGCAGGAACACCACCGTCATGGCCGAGGCGGCACCCACCCGCAGGTACACGAAGCCCTCGCGGTAGATGGTGAAGAGCAGCACCTCGGAAGCGCGGTTGGGGCCGCCCTCGGTGAGGGTCTGCACGGTCTCGAAGACCTTCACGGCGTTGATGATGCTGATGGTGACGACGAACAGCGTCGTGGGCCCGAGCATCGGCCAGGTGACGAGGCGGAAGCGCTGCCAACCGCTTGCCGCGCCATCCACCGCGGCGGCGGCGTAGAGGTCCCGCGGGATGGCGGTGAGCCCCGCCAGGAACAGCACCATGTTGTAGCCGACCGACTGCCACACGCCGATGAGCGCCAGGCTGGCCAGCACGGTGTCGCTGCTGCCGAGCCAGTTGGGCCCCGGCAGGCCGACGAGGCGCAGCAGCTGGTCGACGGGGCCGATGGTGGGGTGCAGCAGGTATTGCCACACCGTCGCCATGGCGACGATGAGCGACACCACGGGCAGGAAGAACAGCGTGCGGAACAGGGCGCGGCCGCGCGTCTCGGCCTCGATCAGCAGGGCGAGGCCGAGCCCGATCAGCACCGAGGCGGGCGTCACCAGCGCGGCATAGACCATGGTGTTGCGGAGCGAGCCGCGGAACCCCGCATCGCCCAGCAGGTCGCGGTAGTTGTCGAGGCCCACGAAGACCAAGGCGTCGTCGCCGAGCTGGTAATCGGTGAGGCTGAGCCCGAAGACGGCGAGCGTCGGCAGGATCACGAAGAGCAGGAGCAGCACCAGCGCCGGGGCCGACAGCGGCAGGGCGCCGCCGGCAGCGGGGCGCGGCGCCGGCCGGCGCGCCCCGCTGGGTCGGCCCGGCGCGCGTGCCGCGGATCGCAGGGCCTCGGCCATCAGCGGCCCGCCCCAGCGGCGATGCGGGCCGGCGCGGGCGCCGGCAGGCGGGCCCCGTCCGCCGCGAAGGCGAGCGCGGCGCCGGGCGCCGGCGCCAACGCCACGGGACAGCCCGGCCGCAGCCCGGCGGCGGCGGCGGGCGACATCTTGGCGACGGCTTCCTCCCCGCTCCCGGCGAGGCGGACGAAGACCAGGACTTCTGAGCCCAGGAACTCCAGCCGCGACACCGCCGCGGCGGCGACCTCCGGGCCGCAGGCGCGCAGGCCCAGCGCCTCGGGCCGGATGCCGAGCGTCACGCTCCCGGGCCCAGCCTCCTGCGGCGCGGCGGGGGCCAGCACCGCCGCGCCGTCAGCCGCGAGCCGGCCCGGCAGCAGGTTGATGCGCGGGTTGCCGACGAAGCGCGCCACCTCGACATGGGCGGGGTCGTCGTAGATCGCCTGGGGGGTGCCGATCTGCAGCAGCGTGCCGCCGATCATCACGGCGACCCGGTCGGCCATGCTCAACGCCTCGGCCTGGTCGTGGGTGACGTAGAGCGTCGGCACGCCGGCGCGCCGGTGCAGCTCGACAATCTCGCCCCGCGCGTGGACGCGCAGGTTGGCGTCGAGGTTGGACAGCGGCTCGTCCATCAGGAAGGCGCCGGGCTGGCGCACCATGGCGCGGGCGAGGGCCACGCGCTGGCGCTGGCCGCCCGACATCTGGCCGGGCTTGCGGTCGAGCAGGCCGTCGATCCTGAGGGAGGCCGCCGTGGCGGCGACGCGGCGCGCGATGTCGGCCCGGCGGGCGCGGCCGCCCGGCACCAGCGGGCCGAGGAGCGGCATGCGCTGCGCGCCCGACAGCTCCCGCATGGCCAGCGGCACGGCGATGTTCTGCCCCGCCGTGAGGTGGGGGTAGAGCGCATAGGACTGGAACACCATGGCGACGTCCCGCCCGGCGGCCGGCACGGCAGTGACGTCGCGCCCGCTCATCGAGACCGTGCCGGCGTCCGGACGGTCGAGGCCGGCCGCGATGCGCAGCAGGGTGCTCTTGCCGCAGCCCGACGGCCCCACGAGGGCGATGAACTCGCCCTCGGCCGCCTCGATGGTGACGCCCTTCAGCACCGCCTGGGCACCGTGGGCCTTGGCGATGTCCCGCAGCGCGAAGGCGCTCATGGCCGGGCCGGTGGGCCGGCGCCACCGTGGGGGTCGATCCAGGGATAGACCTCGCCCACCACGTCGTCGAGCCGGTGCGGCGCGAGTCCCGGCACCGCGACCGTCTCGCTGCTCACGGCATCGCCGAGCAGGTGCAGCACGGCGCCGAGGGTGCGGCGCCCCGGCATGTCGCGCTCCATCGGGCCGACCGTGAAGGAGGAGGCCGGCGCCCAGACCAGCGCGGTGCCGTCGAGCCGGCCCGCGAAGGCGACGTGGAGGTGGCCGCTGGCGAACAGCGCCACGTCGTGCCGGGCCAGCAGCGCGCGCAGGGCGCGGCGGGGCGCCGGCGGGACGCCCCAGTACCCGGTGTCGCCCTCCTCGGGGTCGTCGACGAAGAGCGGCTGGTGCGAGAACATCGCCACCCGCCGCCCGGCCCGTCCCTTGAGGCAGCGCGCCAGCCAGGCGGATTGCTCGGCCTCTTCCTCGCCGCCCGAGCCGCAAAGCAGGCTGTCGATGCCGACGATGCGCCAGGCGCCGTGGTCCTCGGCCCAGCGGTCGGGTCCGACGATGCGGCGCCAGCGGGCCAGCCGCGCGGCGTCGACGGGCTGGCGCGTGCCGGGCAGGTGGCCGATGTCGTGGTTGCCGGGCAGGCACAGCACCGGCACGGGCAGCCGCCGCACCAGCGCGGCCGAGAAGGACAGGTCCGCATCGTGGTCGGCACCGTCGACCGACAGGTCGCCCGTGTGGACCACGAGGTCCGGGGCGAGGTCGGCGATCCAGCGGGCGAGCGGCTCCCAATTGTCGTTGAAATGCGGCTTCGACGGGCTGAGATGCGTGTCGGTGATCTGGAGGAGCTTCATCGGGACCGCGGTGAAAGCGCTGCGCGGCGCCCGCGATCGGGCCCGCGCCGGCTCCGGTCCATAGGACCGTCTCATCTCAGTCTTGCGACAGGCGAGCCGATCGGGCTCATGCGGCCGCCGTGGCGGGATCCAGCCCGAGCCGGCCCGCGTTGTCGGACGATTCGCCGGCACGGCCGGCACCGCGGGGGAGCTTGCCATGGATTATCGTCGCCTCGGAGCCTCGGGCTTCACCGTGCCGGCCCTGAGCTTCGGCACCGGGACATTCGGCGGCAAGGGCGAGTTCTTCCAGGCCTGGGGGGCGACCGACGTCACGGAAGCCCGCCGCCTGATCGACATCTGCCTCGACGCCGGCCTCAACATGTTCGACAGCGCCGACATCTACTCGGCGGGCGCCGCCGAGGAGGTGCTGGGCGGCGCCATCAAGGGCCGGCCGCGCGATTCCATCATCATCTCGACCAAGGCGACCTTTCGCCTGGGCGACGGGCCGAACCAGGTGGGGTCGTCGCGTTACCACATCGTCGACACGGTGCACAAGCAGCTGAAGCGCCTCGGCACCGACTACATCGACCTGTTCCAGCTGCACGGCTTCGACGCCATGACGCCCGTCGAGGAGGTCTTGTCGACGCTCGACCAGCTCGTGCGCGAGGGCAAGATCCGCTACACGGGCGTGTCCAACTTCTCGGGCTGGCACCTGATGAAGTCGCTGGCCGCCGCCGACCGCCACGGCTTCCCGCGCTATGTCGCCAACCAGACCTATTATTCGCTGGTGGGCCGCGACTACGAATGGGAGCTGATGCCGCTCGGCCTCGAGCAGGGGGTCGGCGCCGTGGTGTGGAGCCCGCTCGGCTGGGGCCGCCTCACCGGCAAGATCCGGCGCGGCCAGCCGCTGCCCGAGACGAGCCGCCTGCACAAGACCGCCGATGCCGGGCCGCCGCTCGAGGACGAGTACGTCTACAAGGTGGTGGACGCACTCGACGCCGTCGCGGCCGAGACCGGCAAGACCGTGCCCCAGGTGGCGCTCAACTGGGTGCTGGGCCGCCCCACCGTCTCCTCCGTCATCATCGGCGCCCGCAACGAGGAGCAGCTGCGCCAAAACCTCGGCGCGGTCGGCTGGTCGCTGACACCCGAGCAGGTGAAGCGCCTCGACGACGCTTCGGCCAGGCCCGCCGCCTATCCCTACTGGCACCAGGCGGGCTTCGCCGAGCGGAACCCAGCGCCGGTCTGACGCGCCTTCAGCGCTCCCGGAACTGCGCCACGTGGTGCAGTTCCACCCGGGGCACGTCGCCCTCGTCGTGGAGCCAGCTCGCGATGGCCTCGAAGACGGCGCGGTGGCGCTGGAACCGGTCGACCAGCGGGTCGTCGTCCTCCGGGTCGAGGTCCTCGATGGCGCCCTCGTCGACGAAGCACTCGACCTCGGCCTCGCCGTCCCGCATGATGAAGCGGACCTCGAAGCGCTCCTCCTCGGCGGGCAGCCGGGTCGGTTTCAACGGCATGAGGGCCTCCGGGCTCGCGTGTCGACGCCGCGACGCGTAGCACGGCGGACGACGGGCGTCATGGCGGAGCGGCATGGGCGCCGGCGGGTGGCGGGTAGGCCCCCTGTCGCCGCCCACCCCGATCCGGTGTAGGACCGGACCCGACCGCCACGGACCCGACCGCCACGGACCCGACCCTCACGAGGCCCCCCATGCCGCTTCAGACCCGCAACGCCGTCGTCACCGGTTCGACCAGCGGCATCGGCCTCGCGATCGCCCGCGCGCTGGCGCGGGACGGCGCGGGCGTGATGCTGAACGGCTTCGGCGATGCCGCCGAGATCGAGGCCATCCGCGCCGCCCTGGCCGAGGAATGCGGCGTCGCCGTGCTGCATTCGGCCGCCGACATGGCGAAGCCCGCCGAGATCGCCGCCATGATGGCGGAGGCCGAGGCGAAGCTCGGCAGCGTGGACGTGCTGGTCAACAATGCCGGCATCCAACGCGTCTCGCCCATCGAGGACTTCCCGCCCGACGCCTGGGACGCCATCATCGCCATCAACCTGTCCTCCGCCTTCCACACGATGCGGGCCGCGATTCCCGGCATGAAGGCGCGCGGCTGGGGGCGGATCATCAACACGGCCTCGGCCCACTCGCTTGTGGCGTCGCCCTTCAAATCCGCCTATGTGGCGGCCAAGCACGGCATCGCGGGGCTCACAAAGACGGCGGCGCTCGAACTCGCCACCCACGGCGTCACGGTCAACTGCATCTCGCCCGGCTACGTCTGGACCCCGCTGGTCGAGAAGCAGATCCCCGACACCATGAAGGCCCGCAACCTCACCGAGGCGCAGGTCATCAACGACGTCGTGCTGGCGGCGCAGCCCACCAAGCGCTTCGTCACCGTGGAACAGGTGGCGTCCTTCGCCCTCTACCTCACGACGGAGGCCGCCAGCCAGATCACCGGCGCCAACCTCACCATGGACGGCGGCTGGACGGCGGCCTGATGCACGGCGGCCATCCCACTACGGAACTCGACGGCGGCGACGCGCATTAAAGCTTCGTTAAGCCGCCGCGACGCCGCGGCTCCGGGAGGACCGTGCCGTGACCTTCATCGCTCCCATGCCGTCCCTCGGGGCCCCGGCCTTCCCGTTCCTGGGGTTGCGCAAGCTCGCCAAGTCCCGCGTCATCCGGATCGGCGACGAGGCCAGTGCCCGCGCGGCGCTCGGCGCCGACGGCTTCGCGCCGACGCTGGCGAGCCCCGGCCGTTCCCTGGAAGATCTCGCCCGCATCGCTCTCGGCTGACATCGCGAGCAGGTCCGACGTCTCGTCGGCCCGGCCCTCCGCCTGCCTGAGGCCGAGGGCCGGGCCGTTCGGGGTCACATGCCGAGCTGGGCCATTTTGTAATAGCCGCTGTCGACCAGCACCTGCTTCCAGTTGGCCTTGGTGACGAGCACCGGGTCGAGCAGGTAGGTGGGGACGACCTTCTTGCCGTTGTCGTAGCTCTTGGTGTCGTTGATCTGCGGCTGCGAGCCCGTCAACAGCGCATCGACCATGCCGACCACGACCTTGGCGAGGTCGCGCGTGTCCTTGTAGATGGACGAAGTCTGTTCGCCGGCGATGATGGATTTCACGGACTGGATCTGACAGTCCTGGCCCGTGACGACCGGTAGCTTCATCCCGCCCGAGCCGTAGCCGACCCCCTTCAGCGACGAGATGATGCCCACGGCGAGGTTGTCGTTGGGGGCCAGCACAGCGTTGAGCGTCTTGCCGGTGTAGTAGGCCGACAGGAGGTTGTCCATGCGCGACTGTGCCGTCGCGGCATCCCACTTCGGTGTCGCCACCACCTTCATGCCCACCTGCCCGCTCTGGACCACGAGCTTCTTGGCGTCGATGTGGGGTTCGAGCACCGACATGGCGCCGTTGTAGAAGAAGTAGGCGTTGTTGTCGTCGGGAGAGCCGCCGAACAGCTCGATATTGAACGGGCCCTTGCCGTCCTTCAGGCCCAGCGCGTCGACGATGCTGGTGCCCTGCAGGGCGCCGACCTTCAGGTTGTCGAAGGTCGCGTAATAGTCGACGTTGGGCGAGTTGCGGATGAGCCGGTCGTAGGCGATGACCTTGATGCCGGCGTCATGGGCCTTCTGCAGCACGTCGGTCAGCGTCGTGCCGTCGACCGAGGCGATCACCAGCACCTTAGCGCCCTTGGTGACCATGTTCTCGATCTGGGCGAGCTGGTTGGGGATGTCGTCGTCGGCATATTGCAGGTCGACCTGGTAGCCCTTGTCCTGGAGCTGCCGGACCATGTTGTTGCCGTCGTCGATCCACCGTTGGGTGGTCTTCTCCGGCATGGCGACGCCGATCAGCCCCTTGCCGGCCGCCGAGGCCGCCCGCAGCCCGGCCGCGGAAGCTGCCACGCTGCCGAACGCGAGCGTGCCGAATGTCCTTCTCGTGATCATGCGATTCTCCCTGAAGACCGTGCGAGCGTTGTTCGACTCTTTGATCGCCGATGACGGCCACCTTGCCACTGCGTAGCAGTTTGAGGTACGTACTGCAACGAGTTCAAAACGGCGCCCGTCTTCGGGGCCGACTTCGAGCCGTTCGCGCGTGGCTTGCCAGGGCAGCACGACCTGCTCCGGCGCCCCAGGTTCCTGAGCGGCGTACATCAAGAAGGACACATCATGAGGCGGGGGCGGCCGGCGACGGCGGGAGACGTGGCGGCGGCGGCCGGGGTCAGCCTCGCCACGGTCGACCGCGTGCTCAATGGGCGCCCCGGGGTGCGGAGCGCCACCGCCGAGGCCGTGCGGGAGGCCGTGGAACGCCTCGGCTTCCGCCGGGACGTCGCGGCGGCCAGCCTCGCCCGCGGGCGGCGCTACCGCTTCCGCTTCCTCGTGCCCCGCCTGCCGCAGAACAGCTTCATGCAGGCGGTGCGGCGCGAGATCGACGCCGCGGCGCTGGGCGGGCTCGACCACCGCACCGCCATCGCGGTCGACGATTACGCCGCCTTCGATCCCGCCGACCTCGCCCGCCGGCTCGACGCCTGCCGGCGCGGGGAGGCCATGGGCGTCGCCGTCGTGGCGGTGGACGCCCCGGAGGTGCGCGCCGCCGTGGCGCGGCTGGCCGACGAGGGCGTGGCGGTCGTCACGATGGTGTCGGACGCGAGCCCGTCGCGCCGCACCTGCTTCATCGGGCCCGACAATGTCGCGGCCGGCCGGGTCGCCGCCACCCTGCTGGGCCGCTTCGGCGGGGGACGCCGCGGCCGCATCCTCACCGTGGCGGGGCGCATGACGCTGCGCGACCATGCCGAACGCCGCCTCGGCTTCGCGCAGGTGGTGGAGCGCGACTTCCCGCACCTGTCGCTGCTGCCGGTCGCCGAGGGCCTCGACGACTGGTCCGTCACCGGGCCGATGGTGGCCGAAGCCCTGCGGGCGGCGCCCGACCTCGTCGGCATCTACAGCATGGGCGCCGGCAACCGCGGCATCGTGGCGGCCCTGGTGGCGGCCGGGCGCGGCGCCGACGTCGTCGCGATCGGCCACGAGCTGACGCCTTTCATGCGCGAAGCCCTGCTCAGCGGCACCTTCGACGCCTGCATCAACCAGGACCCCGGCGACGAGGTCCGCCGCGCCGTGCAGACCCTCCGGGCCCTGGCCGACGGCGACCGCGACTTCCGCCCGGATCCCGTGCGGATCGACATCTACGTGAAGGACAACCTGCCGTGACGCTCTTTTCCGACCTGCCGACCGTCCGCTTCGAGGGGCCCGAGACGACGAACCCGCTGGCCTACCGGCACTACGACCCGGACCGGGTCGTGCTCGGCCGGACGCTGCGCCAGCACCTGCGGCTCGCCGTCTGCTACTGGCACAGCTTCGTGATGAACGGGGCCGACCCGTTCGGCGCCCCCACCATCGCGCGCCCTTGGATGACGGGCGAGCCGATGGCCGCCGCCCGCGCCAAGGCCGATGCCGCCTTCGACCTGTTCCGCGTGCTGGACGTGCCCTTCTACACGTTCCACGACCGCGACATCGCGCCGGAAGGCGATGGCTTGGCGGCGACGCTGCGCAACACGCGGGCGGTCGGCGACTACCTCGGCGAGAAGCAGGCGGCGAGCGGCGTCGCGCTGCTCTGGGGCACCGCCAACCTGTTCAGCCATCCGCGCTTCATGGCCGGCGCCGCCACCAACCCGGACCCGGACGTCTTCGCCTGGTCGGCCGCGACCGTGAAGACCGCCCTCGACGTGACGCACCAGCTCGGCGGCGCCAACTACGTCATGTGGGGCGGGCGCGAGGGCTACGAGACGCTGCTCAACACCGACCTCAAGCGCGAGCTCGACCAGATGGGCCGCTTCCTGTCCCTGGTGGTCGACTACAAGCACCGCATCGGCTTCGCCGGGCCGATCCTGATCGAGCCCAAGCCCAAGGAGCCCACCAAGCACCAGTACGACTTCGACGCCGCCACGGTCTACGGCTTCCTCCGGCACTACGGCCTCGAGAAGGACGTCAAGCTGAACCTCGAGGAGAACCACGCGCTGCTCGCCGGCCACAGCTTCGAGCACGAGGTCGCCGTGGCCAATGCCTACGGCATCTTCGGCTCGCTCGACGTCAACCGCGGCGACCCGCTGCTCGGCTGGGACACCGACCAGTTCCCGAGCGACGCGTCCCAGCTCACCCTGGCGTTCCACGAGATGCTGAAGGGCGGCGGGCTCACAACCGGCGGCCTCAACTTCGACGCCAAGATCCGCCGCCAGTCGATCGATGCCGAAGACTTGGTGCACGCCCATGTCGGCGGCATCGACATCTGCGCCGAGGCCTTCCTCAAGGCGGCGCGCCTGGTCGAGGGCGGCGGCCTCGCCGGGCCGGTCAGCGAGCGCTACGCGGGATGGTCGGCGCCCGACCACGCGGCGCGCGGCGCCACGCTGGAGGAGGTCGCCGCCGCCGCGGAAGCGCGCGCCGTGTCGCCCCAGCCGCGCTCGGGCCGGCAGGAGCGGCTGGAAACCGTCGTGGCCCGCGCCTAACCGGCACGGGACACGCCGGCCGGGTCCCAGGCCGCCCACCAGGCCACCGAAGCCGCCGGAGCCGCGCTCAGCGCCCCCTGTCCGGGACGGGGCGCGGCCCCTGGCTCAGCGAGCGCGCCGTCTCCCTGACGAGCGGCCCGAAGCGTTCGGCGAAGGCTTTCGGGGACCAGTCGACCGTCGAGGCCGCGATGTGGACGGCGGCGACCGGCTGTCCCGCCGCGTCGATCACGGCGGCGCCGGCCGTGATCTCCCCGGGCGTGGTCTCCTCCACAGCCATGGCGAAGCCGTCGGCCGCCGCCGTCCGGACCCGGTCCATGATGGCATCGGGATCGCAGATCGTGCGCGGCGTCAGGGGCGCGAGGTCCGACCGCGCGACGATCGACCGGGCCGCCGCCTCGGGGAGGCGCGACAGCACGGCCCGCCCGCCGGCGGTGCAGAACACCGGGATGCGGCGGCCGATCAGCGTGGCGGCGAAGTATTCCCGCTTGGTCTGCTGCCGGATCGCGTAGATCATCGTCGTATCGTCGTGCAGCGACAGGTTGGCCCGCTCGCCGCAGGCATGCCGCAGCTCGATCAGCGCCGGCGTCGCCCGTTCGACGAGCCCGTCCACCCGCAGGAAGTCGAAGGCGGCGTCGAGCACGCGCTTTCCCAGGCGGAACCGCCGCGTCCGCTCGTCCTTGTCGAGATAGCCGAGGCGCCACAGCGTGTGGGCGAAGCGCTGCGTCGCGCTCCTGTCGAGCCCCGACAGCTCCGCGAGTTCGGCGAGCCCGAGGTCGCCGCTCGCGCGGCCGAAGGCGTCGATCAACCGGAAGGCCTTGGCGACGGAAGCGACCTGGAGCGGGTCGTCGCGCGAGGGCTTGGCCGAAGGGTCGGCCGCGGGATCTGCCGAGGGTGGAGACCGACGCTCGATTGACACTTCGACCCCCGTCAAGCTACACTCGATATCACAATGCGATATGTAAGATCGCATTGCAAGCTGATTGTGCAGCGTGATGACCGATCAGGCAGGAGTGCTCCCGATGACGCTCACCTCCGCCAGGCCTGCCCCGGCCGCCGCCGTGACGGTCCACGACAGCCGCCGCGCCGTCCGGGCCGCCGTGATCGGCAACGTGCTCGAATGGTACGATTTCGCCGTCTACGGCTATGTCGCCACCACCATCTCGAAGACGTTCTTCCCGAGCGGCGACGAGGTCGGGGCGCTGCTGGCGACCTTCGCGACCTTCGGGCTCGGCTTCGTCGCCCGCCCCCTCGGCGGCATCGTCCTCGGCCGCATGGGCGACACGCGCGGGCGCAAGGCCGCGCTGCTGTTCACCATCTTCGCCATGGCGATCGGCACCGTGGGGGTGGGGCTCATCCCGGGCTATGCCACGATCGGCATCGTGGCGCCGCTGCTCCTCGTGGCGTGCCGCCTGCTGCAGGGCTTCGCGGCCGGCGGCGAATGGGGCGGCGCCACCGCCTTCATCGTGGAATGGGCGCCGAAGCACCGGCGCGGGTTCTATGCCAGCTTCCAGCAGGCCAGCGTGGCGGCCGGGCTCGTGCTCGGCTCCGGCGTGGCGGCGCTGCTCAGCACGGCGCTCAGCGCGGACCAGGTGGACGCCTGGGGCTGGCGCATCCTGTTCCTGCTCGGCGGCGCCCTGGTGCCGGTGGGCTTCTACATGCGGCGCAACATCGACGAGACCCCGGCCTTCCGCGCCGCCCATGCCGAACCCGCGCCACCGCCGGCCCGCGCCTGGGTGCTGGCCGCCAAGGCCTTCGGCTTCACCATCCTTTGGACGGTCTCGTACTACGTCATCCTCTACTACATGCCGACCTTCACCCAGAAATACGCCGGCCTGTCGCGGGTCGCGGCCCTGTGGTCGAACACCGTCGGCCTGGTGGTCCTGGTGGCGGCGGTTCCCGTGATGGGGCTCTGGTCGGACCGGATCGGCCGCAAGCCGCTGCTCCTCGCCTGCTGCGCGGCTTTCGCCCTGTTCACCTATCCGCTCTTCGCCCTCATGCTGTCGGGCGCCTCCCTCCCCGGCATCATCGCCATCCAGGTCCTGTTCGGGCTGATGATCGCCATGTTCTCGGGTCCGGGGCCGGCCGCCATCGCCGAGATCTTCCCGACGGCGTCGCGCTCCACCTGGATGTCGACCGGCTACAGCCTGGCGACCTGCATCTTCGGGGGCTTCGCGCCCTTCATCGCCACCTGGCTGATCGGCGTCACCGGTTCCCCGATCGCCCCCACCTACTACCTCATCGTCGCCGCGGTCGTGTCCCTGATCGTGATCGCGACCCTGCGCGAGACCGCTCATGACGACCTCCTCTGACACGAACGCCCCTGCCCTCACGACCCCTGCCCTGGACTTCTCCGGCCGCACCGTCGCGGTCAGCGGCGCCGCCGTCGGCTTCGGGCGCGCCATCGCGGACCGCTTCGCCGCCGCCGGTGCCCAGGTCTTCGGCTGCGACATCGCCGGGCGTGAGGGCGGCGACCCGCGCGTCGTCCTGGACGAGGTCGACCTCACCGACCGCGCCGCCGCCGCCGCCTGGATCGCCGCCGTCGAGGACCGCGCCGGCCGCGCCATCGACGTGCTGGTGTGCAACGCGGGCGGCGTCGCGGGCCAGACCGACCGGCCGATCGAGGAGGTGGCGGATGCCGATTGGGACCGCGTCGTCGCCGTCAACCTCGGCTCCACCTTCGCGCTCTGCCGCGCGGCCGCGCCCGGCATGAAGCGGGCGGGGTCCGGCGCCATCGTGACCATCACGTCGGGTGCCGCCCTCCAGGCCTCGCTCACCGGCATCCAGAGCTATTGCTCGGCGAAACACGCCGTGCTGGGCCTGACGCGCCAGCTCGCCCACGAGCTCGGCCCCTTCGGCATCCGGGTCAACAGCGTGGCGCCGGGCTTCGTGCGCACCAACCCGGCGACCGAGCGCCAATGGCTCTCCTACGGGCCCGAACGCCAGCAGCAGCTCGTCGACGCCATCGCGCTGAAGCGCCTCGGCACGGCGGACGAGATCGCCAAGGCCGTCCTGTTCTTCGCCTCCGACCTCGCGAGCTTCGTCAACGGGCAGATCCTGTCCGTCGACGGCGGCCGCTGAGGCGCCGGCATCCGACAACCATGCGGGGCCCGGCGGGCCCGGAGGAGGTCCCCATGAACGACGACGCGACGGGTCCGGGCGAGCCCTGGCAGTGGGAGGAGGCGCATTGGCGCCGCCTCGTCGACCAGGTGCGGGCCGGACGGCGGCTGGCGCCCGGGCGCTGGAAGGACGGGGCGCGCTGCGCCGTGGCGTTGTCCTTCGATTCCGACCACGAGACCAACGAGCTGCGCGAAGGCGGCAAGTCCATCGGCCGCATGGCCTGGGGCCAATACGGCAACCGCGTGGGCGTCCCGCGCATCCTGGAGCTGCTCGGCCGCCACGGCGTGAAGGCCAGCTTCTATGTCCCGGCCGTCGCGGCGCTGCTGCACCCGGACGAGCAGCGGCGCGTCGTGGCGGAGGGCCACGAGATCGGCATCCACGGCTGGATCCACGAGCTGAATTCCGTGCTGCCCTACGCGGTCGAGCGCGACCTGATGTTCCGGGCGACCGACACGCTGGAAAGCATCACCGGCATCCGCCCGGTGGGCCTGCGCACGCCCTCCTGGGATTTCAGCCCCAACACCTTGCGCATCGAGGAGGAGCTCGGCCTGCTCTACGACTCGTCCCTGATGGCCGACGAGGACTGCTACGACCTTCTGCTCGACGGCCGGAGCACCGGCATCGTCGAAGTGCCGGTGGAATGGATCCGCGACGACGCCGTGTATTTCATGATGCACCGCTTCCAGTCGCTCCGGCCCTACACGCCGCCGCAGGACGTCCTCGACATCTTCCTGCGCGAGTTCGAGGCCGCCCACGCGGCCGGAGGGCTGTTCCAGCTCACCATGCACCCGCACATCATCACGCCGCGCTCGCGCATCTGGATCCTCGAGGAGGTGATCCGGCACGCCAAGGCCAAGGGCGACGTCTGGTTCGCCACCCACGCGGAGGTCGCCGCCTTCGTCCGGACGAACGCGGCGGGCGAGGCGTGATGGACGCCGAAGGGCCGCACCGGCCCAAGCCGGCGCCCATGCCGATCTCCATGCCGATGTCCATGCCGACCGCCATGCTCGACACCCTCGCGTCCTGGGTCCGCACCGAAAGCCCGACGCACGACAGCGCCGGGGTGAACCGGATGGTGGACCTCGTGGCGGCGCAGGCCCAGGGCGCACCCGTCGCCGTCGAGCGCCTGCCCGGCCGGCAGGGCCTCGGCGACGCCCTCGTGCTCCGCGCCGGCCCGGCCACCACCGAGCCCGGCATCCTGCTGCTGGTCCACCTCGACACCGTGCATCCCCTGGGGACGCTCGACCGCCACCTGCCGCTGCGCCTCGAGGGCGACCGGCTCTACGGCCCGGGCGTCTACGACATGAAGGGGGGCGCCTGCCTGGCGCTCGAAGCCTTCCTGGAGGTCGCGCGCGCCGGCACCGCCCGCCGGCCTCTGGTCCTCCTCGCCACCCCCGACGAGGAGATCGGCTCGCCGACGAGCCGGGACCTGATCGAGGACCACGCCCGCCGCTCCGCCTATGCCCTCGTCGCCGAGCCCGCCCGCGACGGCGGCCGGATCGTCACGGCCCGGAGCGGCGTCGGCCGCTTCGACGTCGAGGTGCGGGGCCGCGCCGCCCATTCGGGCACGCGCCACCGCGACGGCCGCAACGCCGTCCACGAGGCCGCCCGCCAGATCGCCGCCATCGCGGCCATGACGGACTACGATCGGGGGGTGACGACGGCGGTCTGCACCATCGAGGGCGGCACGGCGGTCAACACGGTGCCGGCGCTCTGCCGCTTCACCGTCGACCTCAGGATCGCCAGCGCGGCGCAGGGCGACGCCATCGTCCCGGCCATCCTGGGCCTCGCCGCCACGCAGCCGGACTTCGCGGTCTCGGTCTCGGGTGGGCTGAACCGACCACCCTACGACAGGACGGCGGAGATCGACCGGCTCTTCGCCCAGGCCAAGGGTCTCGCCGCCGAGATCGGCATCGACCTCGCCTCCGTGCCCCGCGTCGGCGGCGGCTCCGACGGCAACTTCACGGCGGCGCTGGGCGTGCCGACCCTGGACGGGCTCGGCATCGACGGCGACGGGGCCCATACGCACGACGAATACGGCCTGGTCTCGTCGCTCGAGCCGAGACGGCAGCTGATGCGGCGCCTGCTCGAAACGCTGTGAGGCGCGGCGGACAAGGCCCCGTCGACGCCGCGACGGCGCCGACGGGGCCTCAAAGGTCGTGAACGCTCAGTCCCCGTCGTAGCCGTAGACTTCCGGCAGGATGAAGATGGCGGCGAGCAGCCCGCAGAGGGGGAAGATGCACACGAACAGCGTCGCGCCCGCCTGCCCCACCGCGTTGAACAGCTGCGGGAACAGGAAGATCGACAGGAAGGACGGCAGCTTCACGAACATGTAGGCGAAGCCGCTGGCCGTGCCGCGATATTCGGGCCGTGCCACCATGGTGGGGATCGTCATGCAGTTGGATGCGTCCCAGTAGTGGCCCCACAGCATGGCTGCGGCGGCGAAGGGCAGCACCAGGTTGTGGCCCGTCCAGATCGCCCAGGCCGCCACCAGCAGCGACACCAGCACGATCGAGAAGCCCGCGATGGAGATGCCGCGGTGGCCGATCTTGGGGGTGAGCAGCGGCCCGACCCAGCCCGACACGGCGGCGAGGCTGTAGAGGCCCATCAGCGCGAAATTGTTGCCGAGGACCGTCGACACCCCGACGGTGGCGAAGATCACCGGCAGGTAGAATCCGAAGGTGGCGAATTCGGACCCCTGGGCAAAACACGCGATCCAGCCGAAGATCGTGGCCCGCCAGCGGATCGGGTCCCGGCGCAGGTCGGCCAGGAAGGCGCTGGGGCGGGGCTTGGGCACCGCCACGTCCTCGTCGGGCAGCATCGGCAGGTCGTCGCCGTACATGGCGGCCGCGGTGCGCTTGGCTTCGCGGAAGCGGCCGTGGCGCACCAGCCAGACCGCCGTCTCGGGCAGGTCGTGGCGCATCAGCAGGATGATCAGGGCCGGCAGGGCGCCGAGGCCCAGCGTGATGCGCCACACGAGCTGGTGGTCGAGGTTGGCGAGCAGGAACACGGCGATGACCGCCAGGGTCAGCACCTCGCCCACCGCGAACATGAACTGCCAGCGGTTGCCCATCACCTCGCGCACGCCCTTGGGCATGGACTCCATGATGTAGGTGTAGCCGTTGGAGATGTCGGACCCGAGCGGGATGCCGAGCAGCAGCCGCACCACGACGAGCCACTCGACGCTGGTGACGAAGGCCTGGGCCACGGCGAGGACGATGAACATCACCATGGTGGTGAGGAACATGATGCGCCGGCCGACCTTATCGGCGAGCCACCCGCCCACGATCGCCCCGACCAGCGCGCCGCCCTGGGTGCCGGCGGCGGCGAGGCCGAGCAGCGCGGCGCTCGGGTTGTACTGCTCCTTGATGAAGATCAGCACGAAGGCGATGGAATAGAGGTCCCAGGCCTCGACCAGGATCGACGACAGCATCAGCCAGCCGACGCGGTTGCCCTTGGGATTGTAGTTCGACACGAGGTGCTTGACGGCACCGTCCATCACCGCCTTCTGCGGTATCGCCATCGACACGTGGTGTCCCCCCTCGGCTCGTCGGATGCCGGGTTCGGCCCGGCCTTGTCAGCAGGAGAAGGCCCGCGATGGACTGTTTCTGTCAAGACGCCTGGGACCGCCCGCGCCGATCGGGCGGGGGATAGCCGGCGAGCCCCGGCCGGCACCGGTGGCGTCAGATGTGCAGCGCTTCGCCGAGCGCCTTGAGGCTCGCCTCCGCGAAGGCCTCGCCCAGCGTCGGGTGGGCGTGGACCGTGCCGGCGATGTCTTCGAGCCGCGCCCCCATCTCGATGGCGAGGCCGAAGGCGGCGGCGAGTTCGGCGACGCCCCGGCCGGTGGCCTGGATGCCCAGGACCACGTGGTTGTCGGCCCGCGCCGTGACGCGCACGAAGCCCTCGTCGTCGCCGAGCGTCATGGCGCGGCCGTTGGCGGCGAAGGGGAAGAGCCCGGTCTTGACCGCCTGCCCGGCGGCCTTGGCCTGCTCCGGAGACAGGCCGGCCGCGACGATCTCGGGGTCGGTGTAGACCACGGCCGGGATGGTGCGGGGGTCGAAGACCCGGCGCCTGCCCGCCACGATATCCGCCACGGTCTCGCCCTGCGCCATGGCCCGATGGGCCAGCATGGGTTCCCCGGTGACGTCGCCCACCGCCCACACGCCCCGCATCGAGGTGGCGCAGCGCTCGTCGATGCGGATGAACGGCCCTTCCATGTCGAGGTCGAGCCGCTCGAGGCCCCAGCCCTCCGTCCGGGGCCGCCGCCCCGCCGCGACGAGGATCCGGTCCGCCGGCACCGCCCGGCGCCCCGCGGGCGTGTCGACGAGCAACGCGTCCCCGTCGCGGCCCGCCGCCCTTCCGCCCAGCATCAGCGTCACGCCATGGGCGTCGAGGCTGCGGCGCAGCGGGCGGACGAGTTCGGCGTCGTAGAGCGGCAGGATGCGGT
The DNA here is from genome assembly GCF_004137085.1 of Lichenibacterium ramalinae. Taxonomy (GTDB): domain Bacteria; phylum Pseudomonadota; class Alphaproteobacteria; order Rhizobiales; family Beijerinckiaceae; genus Lichenihabitans; species Lichenihabitans ramalinae. Next base: position 163,691 of record NZ_QYBC01000003.1, on the reverse strand, counting down.
CCGCCGCCTCCACCACCGTCACGGCGGCGCCGAGCTTGGCGAAGGCCATGCCGAGTTCGAGCCCGATATAGCCGGCCCCCACCACGGCGAGGCGCCGCGGCACCTCGGTCAGCGACAGGGCCTCGGTCGACGAGATCACGGGGCCGCCGAAGGGCAGGCCCGGCAGGTCGGCGGGCCGCGAGCCGGTGGCGAGGACCACGTGTTCGGCCCGCACCGTGTCGGTGCCGACGTCGGTGTCGACCCGGCAGGTCTTGCCGTCCAGCATGGTGCCGCGGCCCCGCAGGATCTTGACGCCGTTCTTCTTCAGCAGGGCGGCGACGCCGGCGTTGAGCCGCGCCACGATGCCGTCCTTCCAGGCGACGGTGCGGGCGAAGTCGAGCGTCGGCGTGCCGGTGCTGAGGCCGAAGGGCGAGCCCGATGCGTGGCGGAGTGCCAGGGCGTAGTCGCCGGCGGCGTGGATCAGGGCTTTCGACGGAATGCAGCCGACGTTGAGGCAGGTGCCGCCCACCTTGGTGTCCTCGACCAGCACGGTGTCGACCCCGTGGTGGCCGGCGCGGATCGCCGCCACGTAGCCGCCCGGGCCGCCGCCCAGCACCAGGAGTTTAGCGGCGATCTCCGCCATGGCGTCACGCCTCCATGAAGAGCAGGGCCGGGGTTTCCAGCAGCGCCTTCACGGCCTGGATGAAGGAGGCGGCCTCGTGGCCGTCGACCACGCGGTGGTCGAAGGAGGAGGACAGGTTCATCATCAGCCGCGGCACCACGCCCCCGCCGATCCACATGGGCCGCATCACCTGCCGGTTCACGCCCACGATGGCGACCTCGGGCCGGTTGACGACCGGCGTCGACGCGATGCCGCCGAGCGCGCCGAGCGACGTCACCGTAATGGTCGAACCCGAAAGCTCGTCGCGCGCCGCCGTGCCGTCGCGGGCGGCTTCGGCGAGGCGGCGGACCTCGGCGGCGCAGTTCCACAGGTCGCGCGCCTCGGCGTGGCGCAGCACCGGCACCACGAGGCCGCCGGCCGTCTGCGCCGCGATGCCGACGTGGACGGCGCCGAAGCGATGCACCACCTCGGCCTCGTCGTCGTAATGGGCGTTGAGGCCGGGGAAATCCGGCAGGGCGCGCACCAGGGCCTGGACCAGGAAGGGGATGAGGGTCAGCTTCGGCCGCGCCGCGCCGTGGCGCCGGTTCAGCGCCGCCCTCAGCTCTTCCAGCGCCGTCACGTCGACCTCCTCGACGTAGGAGAAATGCGCGACCCGGCGGGTCGACTCCGCCATGGCCCTGGCGATGCGGCGGCGCAGCCCCCTCACGGCGACGTCCTCGACGCCGGTCCGCTCCCGCGACCCGGCCGCCGGGGTCGGGGCGGCGTCGGCGCGCGCGACGGCGTCGAGGTCGTCGTGGGTGATGCGGCCCGCCGGGCCGGTGCCGCGGACCTGGCGCAGGTCGATCCCCGCCTCCAGCGCCCGGCGCCGCACGGCCGGCGCGGCCAGGGGCTTCTCGCCGGCCGCGCGCGCCATCCCGGCCGGCACCGGCCGGGGCGGAGGCCCCCGCAGGCTTGGGGGCGGCGACGGCAGGGGGCGGGGCGGCACTTCGGCGGGCGCCAGGACCGGCGCCTCGGGCGGGCGCGGCGGCGGCGGGGCCTCGGGCGCGGCGAGCCCGTCGGCGACGGGCTCGTTGGGAGCCTCGGGCGTGCCGCCCCCCACCTCCAGCCGCACCAGTTCGGAGCCCACCGCCAGCACGGTGCCGGCCGCGACGCCGAGCGCCGTGACGGTGCCGTCGGCGGGTGACGGGATCTCGACCGTCGCCTTGTCGGTCATCACGGCGGCCAGCACCTGGTCCTCGCGCACGGCGTCGCCGACCTTGACGTGCCATTCGACGACCTCGGCCTCGGCCACGCCCTCGCCGATGTCGGGGAGCTTGACGCTGCGGGTCGCCATGTCAGGCCTCCACGATCTGCAGCAGCGCCCGGGCCACGCGGACGGGGCCGGGGAAATAGTCCCATTCCTGCGCGTGGGGATAGGGCGTGTCCCAGCCGGTGACGCGCAGCACCGGCGCTTCGAGGTGGTAGAAACAGGCGCCCTGCACCAGGGCGGCGAGTTCGGCGCCGAACCCCGACGTCAGCGTCGCCTCGTGCAGCACGATGCAGCGGCCGGTCTTGCGCACCGAGGCCTCGATGGCGTCGAGGTCGAGCGGCACCAGCGTGCGCAGGTCGAGGATCTCGGCATCGACGCCGCAATCGGCCGCCGCCGCCTCGGCGACATGCACCATCGTGCCATAGGCCAGCACCGTCACGGCGGCGCCCTCGCGCCGGAGCGCGGCGCGGCCGAGCGGCACCGTGTAGTGCCCGTCCGGCACCTCGCCGAGCGGGTGTCGCGACCACGGCGTCACGGGCCGGTCGTGGTGGCCGTCGAAGGGGCCGTTGTAGATGCGCTTGGGCTCGAGGAAGATGACGGGGTCGTCGTCCTCGATGGCGGCGATGAGCAGGCCCTTGGCGTCGTGGGGGTTCGACGGCACCACGGTCTTGAGCCCCGCCACATGGGTGAACAGCGCTTCCGGGCTCTGGCTGTGCGTCTGCCCGCCGAAGATGCCGCCGCCCGCCGGCATGCGGATGACGAGCGGGGCGGTGAAATCGCCGTTCGAGCGGTAGCGCAGCCGCGCCGCCTCCGACACGATCTGGTCGTAGGCGGGGTAGACGTAATCGGCGAACTGCACCTCGACGCAGGGCCGCAGCCCATAGGCCGCCATGCCGACGGCGGCGCCCACGATGCCGAGTTCCGAGATGGGGGCGTCGAAGCAGCGGTTCGCCCCGAAGCGCTGCTGCAGGCCCTGGGTGCAGCGGAACACGCCGCCGAAATAGCCGACGTCCTCGCCGAAGACGACGACGTTGTCGTCCCGCTCCATCGCCACCGCCATGGCGTCGCGGATGGCCTCGATCATGGTGCGGCGGCTCAATAGCCCGCCTCCTGGCGCTGCCGGCGCAGGTGCGGCGGCATGGTGGCGTAGACGCCCTCGAACATGTCGCGCGCCGAGGGCCGGGGGCCCGAATGCAGCGTGCCATGCGCCTCGGCTTCCCGCTGCGCCGCCAGGATCGTGTCGAGGATCTCGGCCTCGCCCTGGCGGTGCCGCTCCTCCGACCAGGCGCGGCGGGCGATGAGGTGGCGCTTCAGCCGCTCGACGGGGTCGCCCAGCGGCCAGGCGTCGAACTCGGCCTTGGGCCGGTAGGCGGACGGGTCGTCCGAGGTGGAATGGGCTCCGGCCCGATAGGTGACGTATTCGATCAGCGTCGGCCCGAGGTTCGCGCGCGCCCGCTCGGCCGCCCAGCGCGCCACGGCGTGGACGGCGAGGTAGTCGTTGCCGTCGACGCGCAGCGCCGGGATGCCGAAGCCGTGGCCGCGCGCCGCGAAGGTGGCCGAGGAGCCGCGGGCCAGCCCCGAGAAGGTCGAGATCGCCCATTGGTTGTTGACGACGTTGAGCATCACGGGCGCCCGGTAGGTCGAGGCGAACACCAGCGCGGCGTGGAAGTCCGGCTCGGCCGTGGCGCCGTCGCCGATCCAGGCGGCCGCGATGCGGGTGTCGCCCTTGATGGCCGAGGCCATGGCCCAGCCCACCGCCTGGATGTATTGGGTGGCGAGGTTGCCCGAGATGGAGAAGAAGCCGAAGGCCTTCGACGAATACATGATGGGCAGCTGCCGCCCGTGCAGCGGATCCTCCGCGTTGGAGAAGATCTGGTTCATCATCGTGGTCAGGGGATAGCCGGCCGCCACCAGCAGCCCCGCCTGCCGGTAGGTCGGGAAGTGCATGTCGCCCGGCTCCAGCGCGCGCTGGACGGCGCAGGACACCGCCTCCTCGCCGAGGTGCTGCATGTAGAACGAGGTCTTGCCCTGGCGCTGCGCCATCAGCATGCGGGCGTCGAAGGCCCGCAGCGTCATCATGTGGCGCAGGCCCTCGAGCGCCTCGGCGTCGTCGCGCGTGCCGGCCCAGGGCCCGACGGCGCGGCCCTCGTCGTCGAGCACCCGGATGATGGCATAGGCGAGGTCGCGGATGTCGTCGGCCGCGACATCGATCGGCGGGCGGCGCACCGCGCCGGCTTCCGACGTGGCGATGTCGGCGAAGACCGGCGTCCCGCCGGGGCGCACCGCGGGCTCGGGGACGCGCAGGGTCAGGGGCCGGACGTCCGCCATGGGTTGCCTCCCGGTATTTCGGCGAGCCTAGGACGGGGCGTGGGGGAGATCAACGGGGGGTTCATCGCGCGCCGGCGCACCGCCGGCTCGCGTCGCGCTCAGGCGATCGGCACCGCCAGGGGCAGCAGGCGGTCCCGCGCGGCCCGGAGCAGCCGCTCCATGGCGCGCGACGCGCGCTCGGGATCCCGCGCCAGGATGGCGGCCCTGACGGCGTCGTGGGCCGCGAGGCTCTCGGCCGGGCGGATCGCATGGCGCTGCAGCATCTGCGACGACACCCGCAAGGCGGATTTCAGCGTGCTGCCGACCGTGACGAAGAGCCCGTTGTGCGAGGCCTGGATCACGGCGAGGTGGAAGGCGAGTTCGGCCTGCGCGGTCGCCTCGATGGCGAGGTTGGTTTCGAAGGCCTGAGCCAGTTCGCGGTAATGGTACTCCACGGCGGCGAAATCCTCCGCGGTACCGTCGCGAGCCGCCAGGTGGGAGGCACGAGGCTCGAGGCACAGGCGCATCTCGAAGATGTCGGCGACGATCTTGGCGTCGAACTGGGCCGACAACCGCCAGGTGAGCACGTCGCGGTCGAGCAGGCTCCACTCCGCGAACGGCAGCACGCGGGTGCCGACCTTGGGCGACACCTCGATGAGCCGTTTGGCCGAGAGATTCTTGACCGCCTCGCGCACCACCGTGCGGCTCACGCCGTAGGCGCGGCACAGTTCCGCCTCGACCGGCAGCGTGTCGCCGGGCCGGAACTCACCACCGACGATGCGGGCGCCGAGCAGGGCGGCGATCTGGGCCGACATGGTCCCGATGGGAATCAGCTCGCGTTCGAACATCCCGGGCCGTCCTTCCTTCGCTGGTAATTGCTATCGGTGGCTGAAAACCGGATTGACAAGGCCAAAGTCGGCCGACAGAATATCCATCATAACATAATATGAAAGACACGGCCTCGCAGCCTGCCTCGGGTAGGCGAGCTGGGCGGGCGCGGCCATCCCAGGGCCGGATCGGTGTCGGGAGAAACGCTATGGCAAGATGGACACGCGCGGCGGCCGCGTCGGCCTTGGCAATGCTCGCGCTCGGCGCAGGGGCAGAAGCCAAGACCAAGGTAACGTGGTGGGACTTCCTGTCCGGCGGCGACGGCCTGCGCATGAAGGCCATGATCCAGGCCTTCGAGAAGGACAATCCCGACATCGAGATCGATGCCACGACGCTCGAATGGGGCATCCCCTTCTACACGAAGGTACAGACCGCCGCGGCGATCGGGCAGGGTCCGGACATCATGACCTACGCTCTGTCGCGCATCCCACTCGGCGTCTCGACCGGGTCGCTGAGACCGTTCTCGGACGCCGAGTTGAGCAGTGTGGGGCTGGCCGCGAAAGACTATGTCCCGTCGGATTGGGACGCCGCGCATGTCGACGGCAAGCTGTATGCCGTGCCACTCGATATCCACTCGATCATCCTCTACTACAACAAAGACCTGTTGAAGAAAGCCGGGCTACTCGGCGACGACGGCAGGCCCAAGGGCCTGGACGGGCTGACAAACTTCGACGCCGCCCTCGCGAAGCTGACCGACCCCGCGAGCGGCCGATACGGTCTTTCGATCCACGACGGCCAGCCGGACGGCAGTTCGGTGTGGCGGATCTTCTATACGCTGCTCAAGCAGCAGAGCGGCACGTTCCTGAAGGACGGCAAGGTCCTCGAGGGCGAGAACGGCACCAAGGCCGAGACGGCGCTCGGTGCCATCGCCGACTGGGTGGGGCGGGGCTGGGCTCCGAAGGCGACGAGCTATCCGGCCTCGCTGGCGCTCTTCACGTCCGGCAAGGCCGCGATGCACGTCAACGGCGTCTGGGAGGTGCCGACGATGGTCGACCTCGCCAAGGCCGACAAGCTCGGCTTCGCGTGGGGCGCGGTGCAGTTCCCGACACTGTTCGACCGCCCCGCGACCTGGGCCGACAGCCACGCCTTCGCGGTCCCGGCCCGCAAGGGCAACGCCGTCTCCCCCGAGACCATGAAGGCCGTCATGACGGTGATCGCCTGGATGGACCGGCACGGCATCGACTGGGCGTCGGCCGGCCACATCCCGGCCTACAGGCCGGTGACCGACGGTCCGGCCTTCCTCGCGCTCAAGCCCAACGCCGATTATGCGGGGCTGGCCAGAACGGCGGAGTTCGACCCGAAATCCACCGTCACGGGCGTGGCATCCCCCACCTACGACGCAGCCACGAACTTCATGGAGCCGGCCGTCAACGGGCAGCTCGATGCCAAGAGCGCGATCGCTCAGACCCGCGATCAGATCCAGGACGCGCTGCAGTAGCCCGCCCCGGCGCGCCGGTCGGCGACCCGCCCCGGCGCTCCTCCGCTCCTCCGCTCCTCCGATCTCGGACAGAATCCGATGCCAGCTCCCCGCAGACGCGGCCAGGTTCGGGACGCCCTGATCTTCACGGGCCCCTTCGTGGCCGCCTATCTTGTGCTGTTCGTCTATCCTACGGCGAGGATGGTGTTGATGAGCTTCACCGACGCGCCGCTCGTGGGCGACGGCGGGTGGGTCGGTTTGAACAACTACTTCCGGCTCGGGCGAGACGCGCTGTTCCTGAAATCGGTCGGTCACACCTTCTACTTCGTGGCCCTCACCGTCGTCCCCACCACGCTGCTCGGCCTCCTGATCGCCATGGGCGTCCTGCGCCTCAGGGGAGCGCTGCAGCGCATCGCGCTCGCCGCCTTCTTCCTGCCTTACGTGCTGCCGGTTTCGGTGGTGTACCGCATCTGGGAGTGGATGCTCGATCCTCAGTTCGGCATCGTGCAATATCCGGTGCGGCTCATCATCGGCCACCCAGTCGCCATGTGGGCGGACCCACTCTGGGCGATGCCGAGCGTCGCCTTCATCACCATCTGGTGGACCAACGGCTTCAACGTCCTGCTCTTCGTCGCGGGCCTGCGCAACATCAGCCAGGACGTCCTCGACGCCGCAGCGCTCGACGGTGCCCGCGGCTCCGCGCGCTTCCGCCACATCGTCTGGCCCCTGATCTGGCCCGTCACCGCGCTGGTCCTGACCATTCAACTGATCCTGCAGCTGAAGATCTTCGATCAGATCTACCTCATGACGCAGGGCGGCCCGTTCAACTCGACCTATGTGGTCGTGCAGTACATCTACAGGCAGGCGTTTCAGAGCAACCATGGCGGCTACGGCGCGACCGTGGCGGTCGTGCTCTTCGCCGTCATCGCGGCCCTGTCGACGCTGCAGTTCCAGGCCGTGCGGGCGCGGCCGGCATGAGGCGGATCCGGCCTTTCCTCCTCACGGCCCTCACCCTCACCGCGGCCGGCTTCTGGTTCTTCCCGCTGTACTGGGCGGTGGTGACGTCGCTCAAGCCGGAGGACGAGGTGGTGCAGCCCGGCCTGGCTCTGCTGCCCCACACCTGGTCGCTGGGCTCCTATGCCTACGTGTTCCGCCACACCGCCATCCTGCGCTGGTACATCAATTCGACCGGGACGTCGGCGATCATCACCCTGGCGGTCATCGGCCTCAGCTCGTGCTGCGGCTATGCTCTGTCCCAGCTCCGCTTTCCGGGACGAGCCCTGCTCTACGCCACCATCCTCGCCAGTTTCATGGTGCCGATCCAGGCGATGATCGTCACGCATTTCGTCCTGATGAGCGACTTCGGCCTCATCGACAGCTGGCTCGGCGTCATCCTGCCTCAGCTCATCGTTCCCGTGACGGTGATCATCTACAAGCAGTTCTTCGACCAAATTCAAAAGGAGTTCCGCGAGGCGGCCTTGCTCGACGGCGCCAACGAGATCCAGATCTTCGCCCGCGTGTACATGCCGATGAACTGGGGCGTGACGACCGCGCTCGCCATCATCACTTTCATCGGGGCCTGGAACAACTTCCTGTGGCCGTTCCTCGTGGCGAATTCCAACGACAGTATGACCGTCACGGTCGGCATCACCCAGGTGCACGACAACTTCGGCGTCCAATACGCCCGCAATCTCGCCGGGGCCGTCATCGCGGCCCTGCCGGTCGCGGTCGCCTACCTCCTGTTCCAGCGCCGCGTCACCGAGGCCCTGATGCTTTCGGCGGGCATCAAGGGCTGAAATTCTTCTCCGATCGGAACCGTCCCATGATCCGTGCCAGAATCACCGTCGACCTCGACTTCGTGCTGTCCGACCTCGACCGCCGGGTCTTCGGTGCTTTCGTCGAGCATCTCGGGCGCTGCGTCTACGGCGGGATCTTCGAGCCCGGACACGCCACCGCGGACGAGCGCGGCTTCCGCGGCGACGTGATGGAACTCACCCGGGAACTCGGCGCCACGATCATCCGCTACCCGGGCGGGAACTTCATGTCGGGCTATGATTGGGAGGACGGCGTCGGGCCCGTGGCGGAGCGGCCGACGAAGCTCGATCTCGCCTGGTTCTCCACCGAGACGAACCGCTTCGGCACCAACGAGTTCATCGATTGGTGCAAGGCCGCGGGCGTCGAGCCCATGCTCGGCGTCAACCTCGGCACGCGCGGCATGGACGAAGCCCGCCAGTACCTCGAATATTGCAACCACCCGGGCGGCAGCCACTTCGCCGAATTGCGCCGCAGCCACGGCTACGAGGCGCCGCACGACGTGAAGTTCTGGTGTCTCGGCAACGAGATGGACGGCCCCTGGCAGATCGGCGCCAAGACGGCGGCGGAATACGGCCGCCTGGCGCACGAGACCGCCAAGGCAATGCGCTGGATCGACCCGACCCTGGTCCTGTCCGCCTGCGGCTCGTCGCACCGCCAGATGCCGACCTACGGCGCCTGGGAATACGAGGTGCTCGACCGCTGCTTCGAGGAGGTCGACGTCGTCTCGCTGCACACCTATTTCGCCAACAAGGCGGACGAGATCGACGAGTATTTCGGCGTCATCGACAGGATGGACCTCTTCATCAAGGAGGTGGCGTCGATCTGCGACGCCGTGGCGGCGAAGCGCCGCTCGTCCAAGCGCATCATGCTGAGCTTCGACGAGTGGAACGTCTGGTATAAAGCCAACACGATCGAGCACATGCGCAAGCCCGGCTGGCCCGTCGCGCCCGCGTTGCTGGAAGAAGTCTACAACATGGAGGACGCCCTGATCGTCGGCGGCGCCCTGATCACCTTGATGAACAACGCCGATCGGGTGAAATGTGCCTGCCTGGCGCAACTCGTCAACGCCATCGGGCCCATCATGACCGAGACAGGCGGCCCCGCGTGGCGGCAGACCATCTTCCACCCCTTCGCGCTCGCGGCGCGCCACGGCCAAGGGCGCGTGCTGCAGACCAAGATCGAGACGCCGACCGTGGCGACCAAGACGATCCAAGACATGCCGCTGCTTCTCGCCTCGGTGACGGAGGACCCCGCGACGGGTCGCCTGTCGATCTTCTCGCTGAACCGCTCGCCGACCGAGACGATCGAGGTCGACGTGGACCTCCATGGCTTCGATGCACGGATCGAACTCGTGGAAGCGCTCGAACTCCACCACGCGAACCTCAAAGCCACCAACTCCAAGGCGGCACCGGACACGGTCGTCCCCCTGCGCAACGACGAGGTCCAGGTTTCGGGCACGACGCTGCGGGCGAGCCTCAAACCGTTGTCCTGGAACGTCCTGGTGCTCCAGCAGGTCCGGACCACGCAGCCGGGGCCCGGACAGCACGCCCATCCTTAGGACAACATCGGCCTTCTTGAGGCCGCCTTGGCGGTCTCCAGCCGATGACACTGCGCCCGATTCGGCGCTGGCGACGTCTTCGGCCCCATCCGCCCGGCCAGCACCCTGGTGCAGGTCGTCGCCCTGACGCCCGGCATTGCCCGGGCCGAACGGCCTCGAGGGTGCCGGACGGCGGCCCCGTCCGCAGCGGGCCGCATCAGTTCGATGCGGTTGCCGAATGGGTCGTCGACACCGAAGCGCTCGTAGCCGGCGAGGGGCTGGTCGTCGACAGGTCGGCAGCCGCTGTCCGCCAATCGGGCCACCAGGAACGGGAGATGGGTCACGAAGGCCGGATGCGCCGGAGCCGAAACGGCGACGGTCGTCCGACGATCCCGCCCGAACAGAGGCGCGTCGCGCGTCGCAGGCGCACCATGCGCTGAACCGCCGGCCGCCCGGGCCGTTGTCGTGCCGGCCCCGCCACGGGAGCCGGCGAGGATCACCAGGCATGACGACACGGCCAGCAGCGCGACGCTTCCCCATGGGCGCGGAGATCCTCGAAGGCGGAGTATCGTTCCGCGTCTGGGCGCCCGACCACGACGACGTGACGCTGGTGCTGGAGGGCGGGGGCGAACATCGCCTGGCACCGGATGCGGACGGCTATCACGCCGTGCTGGTGCCCGGCGGCGGGGCCGGCGCCCGCTACCATTACCGGCTTGGTGCGGACGCGACCCTCTACCCCGACCCCGCCTCGCGGTCGCAGCCCGAGCGGCCCATGGGGGCATCCGAGGTCGTGGATCCGGGTGCCTTCGCCTGGACGGACGGCGCCTGGAAGGGCGTTACCATCGCCGGCCAGGTGCTCTACGAGATGCATGTCGGCACCTTCACGCCGGAGGGCACCTGGGCGGCCGCGGCTGAAAAACTGCCCTTCCTCAAGGACCTCGGCGTCACCGTGGTCAACATGATGCCGGTGAACGAGTTTCCCGGCCGCTTCGGCTGGGGCTACGACGGCGTCGACCTTTTCGCCCCGACCCACCTCTACGGCCGGCCGGACGACCTGCGCGCCTTCATCGACCGCGCCCACGCGCTCGGCCTCGGCGTGATCCTCGACGTCGTCTACAACCACATCGGCCCCGACGGGAACTTCCTCAAAGCCTTCGCCAAGGACTATTTCAACGACCTTCACTCGACCGAGTGGGGCGAAGCGTTGAACTACGACGGGCCGAACGCCATCGGCATGCGCGACCTCGCCATCTCCAACGCCGCCTATTGGATCGCCGAATACCACTTCGACGGGCTGCGGCTCGACGCCACCCAGAACATCTACGACGACTCGGACGATTACGTCGTGGCGGCGCTGGGGCGGGCGGCGCGGGCGGCGGCGGCGGGCCGCGACATCATCATCGTGGCGGAGAACGAACCGCAGGATTCCGACCTCGTGCGCCCGCTGGACCGGGGCGGCGCCGGGCTCGACGGCGTGTGGAACGACGACCTGCACCATTCCGCCATGGTGGCGGCGACGGGACGCAACGAGTTCTACTACGCGGACTTCGAAGGCACGCCGCAGGAGTTCATCTCGGCCGCCAAATACGGCTACCTGTTCCAGGGCCAGACCTATGGCGGCCACAACGGGCCGCGCGGCATGCTGGCGCTGGACCTGTCGCCCGACGCCTTCGTGACCTTCGTGCAGAACCACGACCAGGTGGCCAATGCGGCCCGCGGCTGGCGCCTGCACCAGTTGACCAGCCATCCCCGCGCCCGGGCGCTGACGGCGCTGTCGCTGTTGATGCCCGGCACCCCCATGCTGTTTCAGGGACAGGAGTTCTGGGCCTCGAGCCCGTTCCTGTACTTCGCCGACCACCGGCCGGAGCTCGCCAAGCTGGTGCGCGAGGGCCGCCACGCCTACATGGCCAACTTCCCCAGCATGGCGACGGAGTCCGGCCAAAAGCAGCTCGCCGACCCCGAGGCCGAGGACACGTTCACCCGCTGCAAGCTCGACTGGGCCGAGGCGGAGCGCAATGCCCCCATCCTGGCGCTGCACCGCGACCTGCTGGCGCTGCGCCGCAGCGACCCCGCCTTCAGCGCCCACCGCCGCCCGGCCGCCGACGGCGCCGTGATCGGGCCGGACGCCTTCGTGCTGCGCTTCTTCGAGGCCGAGGGCGACGACCGGCTGCTCATCGTCAACCTCGGGCGCGACATCGACCGCAAGAGCTTCCCCGAGCCGCTGGTGGCGCCCCCGCGCGGCCGCCGCTGGGAGGTGCTGTGGTCGAGCGAGGAGCCCGACTACGGCGGCACCGGCACGGCCGTGTTCGAGACCGCCAAGGGGTGGCACCTGCCCGCCAACACCGCGCTGGTGCTGAAGGGCACGCCCCTCGGTGACGGTGCGGGGCCCGGCGCGACGGCCTGAAGCAGTCCGCGATCAGGTCGATTCACCTGATCGCGTGAAGGTTCTGACAAAGACAACGAGCTGGAGCTGAAGCCGCGAGCCAGGGCGAGCCGCGACAGTTCTGGAAGGGACGCATCGCGTTCGCCCGAGGACCCCATCATGACCGAACCCCCGTCCCTGCGCGTGCTCGTCACCGGCGCTGGCGGCAATCTCGGGCGCAAGCTCGTCGCCCACCTCGCCGATGCCCCGTGGTGCACCGGCGTCGTGGCGCTGGACCTCGCGGCGCCGGGCGATGCCCCCCACCCCAAGGTCCGTCCCGTGGCGGCCGACCTCGCCCGCCGCTCGCCGGCGCTCGACGAGGCCATGGCGGGGGTCGACGCCGCCGTCCACCTCGCCGCCCGCAACCCCTACCCGGACGCCGATTGGGAGGACGGCGCCGCCTCCTTCGACATGACCCTGCAGGCCGTCGCGGCGCTGGCCCGCGGCGGCGGGGCGAAGCGCTTCGTCTTCGCCTCGTCGAACCACGTCATGGGCGGCTACAAGGAGGATGGCCTCGCGCCCGGCACGCTGTCGACCGCCCTGCCCCCGCGGCCCGGCACCCGCACGGGGCCCGGCGACGTGCCCCGCGCCTACGCGGCCGCCAAGCTGATGGGCGAGCGGCTCCTCGCCGCCCGGGCGGAGCACGGCGGGCTCACGGCCGTCAGCCTGCGGATCGGCTGGTGCCAGCCCGGCGACAACCGGCCCGAAACGCTCTCGGCGGCCGGGGTCCCCGGCGCCGCCGTCGGGACCGCGCCCGCAACGCCGGAAGCGGCGCGCGACCTCGCCTGGTTCCGGGCCATGTGGCTGTCCAACGCGGACTTCCTGCGCGCGGTCTCGGCCGCGCTGACGGCGGAGGCCGCGCCCTGGCCCGCCCCCGCCATCGTGGTCAACGCCATGTCGGACAACGGCGGCATGCCCTGGGACCTGGCGGAGACCCGGCGGCTCATCGGCTACGCCCCCCGGGACGATTCGGCCGCCCTGCTCGCCGGGGGCCGGGCATGACGGGCACGAGCCGCTTCCACGGGCTGCGCTGGGTCCGCATCATGGCGGTCTTCGGCTCGGAGGGCGTGTGGCAGATGGACGGGACCGAGGGCATGCTCGACGACCTCCCCGTGCCGACCGCGCTGCGCGACCGGATCGACGCCTGGCAGAGCCATTACGACGCCCACGACGACATGGACCCGGAGGCGCCGCCCCTCGACGTCGACCGGTTCACCGCCGAGGGCCTCGCCATCGCCCGCGCCGTCAAGGCCGCCCTGCCGGACTGGACCGTGGTGTTCCACGACGAGGCCAAGGCCCGGCGCGGCCTGCCGCGCGCCGCCTGCGAGGCGGAGGTGGCGGCTCCGGCGCGGTGAGGCCGGCAGGGCCGGCGGCATCGAGCTCCGGTTTGCCTGCCCCGGCGGGCTCTGGCAGAACGGCACCATGCTGGCCCTGCGCTCCGCCCTGTTCAATGCCCTGTTCTACGGCCTGCTGATCGGCCTGATGCTGATCGGCCTGCCGACCCTGGCGCTCGGCCGGCGCTCCATCCTGCGCCTCGCCAACGTCTGGGCTCGCGCCTCGCTGTGGCTGCTGCGAACGGTCTGCGGCACCCGCGTGGTGTTCCGCGGCCGCGAGCACATCCCGGACGGGCCCTGCATCCTGGCCGCCAAGCACCAGAGCTTCCTCGAGATCATCGCGCTGTGCAGCCTGTTCCCGGATTTCAGCTTCGTGTTGAAGCGGGAACTGACCCGCATTCCCCTCTTCGGCTGGTACCTGTCGGTGAGCCGGCAGATCGCGGTCGACCGCGCCCGCGGCCGCGCCGCACTGACGGAGGTGAGCCGCCGCGCCGTCGAGGTGCTGCGGGACGGCCGCACGCTCTTCATCTTCCCCGAGGGGACGCGGCGCCCGCCCGATGCCCTGCCCGAGTACAAGGCCGGCATCGCCTTCATCTACGCGGAAACGCAGACCTGCTGCCTCCCGGTGGCGATCAACACCGGGCTGTTCTGGCCGCGGCGCTCCTTCCGCCGACGCCCCGGCACCGCCGTGATCGAGTTCCTGCCCGTGATCCCGGCCGGGCTGCCGCGCGACGTCTTCCAGGCCCGCATGCGCGACACCATCGAGGGCGCCAGCCTTGCCCTGATGGCGGAAGCCGTCGAGGCTGACCCGAGGCTTGCGTCGGTGGCTCCGGAAGGCGCCGTTCCGGCGGCGTGACCGCTTTTCGCACGGGATAACGGTCGGGCGCCGGGTTGACCGTGACGGCCCAAAGGTTCTACCTTTGTTCTCACCAGACGCGGGGAGAACAAAGATGCAACATCAGGCCGTCGCCGCATTCTCCCGGCTCGAAGCTTCCCGCCTCGACGCCCCCGTCTTCGATGCGCCCCGCCGCGACACGTCCCGTCTCGTCGCGGCCTCGGCGGCGCCCCTGGCCGGCCTCGCCGGCACGGCGCTGGCCCGCCGCTTCCGCCACTGGCGCGGTGGCAGCGGCAAGCGCCACCTGTTCTCGGTCTTCCCGCTCGGCGCGCCCTGCCCGGGCGAGGAAGCGCCGCGTTTCGCCGATGCCGTGGTGCTGGCCGTGGGGCGGGACGCCGCCGGCGAGCCGTGCATCCTCGCCATGGACGAGACCGGCCCGCTGCCGGAGCTGTTCTACGACAGCGCCCGCTTCCGCGCCGCGCTCGCCGCGGGCGCCCACGAGGTGCACGTCCACCTGCTCACCGACAGCGCGGCCGGCCGTGCCGCCGTCCTGCGCGACCTCGAAGCCGCCTGACGGCCGAACCAGGACCGGCTCTCGAGCGGAGCGGATCCTCAGCCTTCCCCGGCCAGCGCCCGCGCCACGGCCGCCTCCAGCGGGCCACCCGTGTAGAGCAGCCCGCGGATCCCGGCCGCCCGCGCCGCCGCGACGTCGCTGGGCTTGTCGCCGATCATCGCGCTGCGGGCCGGGTCGACGGGCCAGGCGGCCATGAGGTCGACGATCATGCCGGGCCCCGGCTTGCGGCAGGCGCAGTCGCGCCGATAGGCGGCGAGGGGCGCGTCGGGCAGGTGCGGGCAGGTGCGCATGTCGTCGAAATGCGCCCCCTCGCCGGCCAACAGCCCGGCCATGTGGCGGTGCAGCGCCGCCACGTCGTCCTCCGTGTAGAACCCGCGCGCCACCCCAGACTGGTTGGTGACCAGGAAGGTGAGCGCCCCCGCCGCGGAGGCGGCCCGCACCCCGGCGGCCGCCCCGGGGAGCAGCACGAAGCGCGACGGGTCCCCCACGTAGCCGAGGTCGGCGTTGATGACGCCGTCCCGGTCGAAGAAGACCGCGGGCCGCAGGGGTCGACCGTGGCGCGGCCCGTCCGCCCTCATGGCGCCGGCGCGGCGCCGAAGATCTCGGCCTCGGCGAGCAGGCACAGGATGTGGCCGATGGTGATGTGCACCTGCTGGATCAGGAAGGTGCGCTCGCTCGGCACCCGCACCACCACGTCGCAGCAGCCCGCCATGGCGCCGCCGCCCGCGCCCGTCAGCCCCACGGTGGCGATCCCCATGTCCCGTGCCGCCGCGCAGGCCCGCAGGACCGAGGCCGAGTTGCCCGAGGTGGAGATGCCGAGGAACAGGTCGCCCGGCCGCCCGAGCCCCCGCACCTGGCGCTCGTAGACGTGGTCGAAGCCGTAATCGTTGGCGACGGCGGTGAGGATGGACGTGTCGGTGGTCAGCGCGATGGCGGCCAGCGGCGCCCGGTCGAACAGGAAACGGCCGACGATCTCCCCGGCGATGTGCTGGGCGTCGGCGGCACTGCCGCCGTTGCCGGCGACGAGCAGCTTGCCGCCGGCCTTGAGCGTGGCCGTGAGCGCGGCGGCGGCGCGCTGCACCGCCTCCAGCAATGCCGCGTCCCGCAGGCTCGCATCCATGAGGTCGCGCGTCTGTTGCAGCGTCTCGACGATGCGGCGCGCATCCCGGTCGGTCATGGCTCTCTCCTGCCGCGGGCGGCGCCGCCCTGCCCGGGGAGCGATGCCATCTCGCACCCGCCGCGGCAAGCTGCGGCATCGCGGACAGGAGGCTTCGGGGCCGCAACATCGGCGGCCCTGATCCGTTGTACCTGGTTCGCCCGTCCGGACAGCCCCTGGAGCCGACCGCCGCCATGTCCCATCCCGCGCTGACCGCCGGCCTGCTCGCTTCGGCCGCCCTGCTGGGCGGCTTCGCGCCGGCCCGGGCCGCCCCGCCCGAGGCGTTGACCCAGGCGGGCATCGACGGGGCCACCTTCGCGCCCCTGCCCGACGCGCCCGGCCGCGCCCCCGTGCCGGCCGTGGTCAAGGCGGAAGTCCTGCTCGACCGGGCCCGCTTCTCGCCGGGCGTCATCGACGGCATCGACGGCGAGAACTTCCGCAAGGCGCTGGCGGCCTACCAGCGACAGATGGGCCTGCCCGTCACGGGCCGGCTCGACCGGGCGAGCTGGGACAGACTGACGGCGGGCGCGCCGGCCCCGCTCAAGACCGCCGACGTGACCAAGGCGGAGGCGGACGGGCCGTTCACCGCGCAGATCCCGCGGGACTTCGAAGCGCAGTCCAAGCTCAAGCGCCTCGGCTATCACGACAGCACCGAGGCCCTGGCCGAGCGCTACCACATGGGCGAGGCGCTGCTGCGGGCCCTCAACCCGCACCGGCGCTTCACGGCCGGCCAGCGCATCCTCGTCGCCGACATCGACGGGGCCAGGCCGAGCGACAAGGTCGCCCGGATCGTCGTCGACAAGAGCGGCCACGACGTCGAGGCCCTGGCGGCGGACGGGCGGCTGATCGCCTATTACCCGGCCTCGATCGGCTCCGCCGAGAAGCCGGCCCCCACGGGCGACTACGTCATCCAGCGCATCGCCCACAACCCGGATTACACATACTCTCCGCGATATCACTTCAAGGGCGTGTCGGCGAAGACCGCCTTCACCATCGCACCCGGCCCCAACAACCCGGTGGGGCTGGTGTGGATGGACCTGAGCGCCGAGGGCGGCTACGGCATCCACGGAACGCCGGACCCGGATGCCGTCGGCAAGACCCAGTCCCACGGCTGCATCCGACTCACCAACTGGGACGCCCTGGACCTCGCCGCCATGGCCGACAAGGACACGCCCGTGACCTTCGGCGACGTTCCGGGATCGACGGGCCCGGTCGCGCCCCCGATGCCGGCCACGCTGCCCACCGCGGCCGCTCCGGCTCCACCGGCGGCGGCGCCCCCCGCCACCACGGCGGCGGCGGCGACCCCGTCGGCACCGGCAGCCTCGCCGCCGCCCTCAGCCCCCGAACCCCCGACCGCAGCCGCCGGGGCGCCGAAGCCCCAGCCCTGAGATTTGGAGAACGGCGCCGCACGGCGACGGCCGGGGGCGCGGCGGCGGACCGCCACGCCCCGCTCCGGCTCAGCCCTTGAGGTCGTCCGGCACCTTGCCGCCGTTCTCGGCGAGCTTCTTCATCACCTGGCTGTGCAGCCACACGTTCATCGCGGCGGAATCGTTGGTGTCGCCCGAATAATGCAGCTCGGTCGCCAGCTCCTTGCGGGCCGAGAGGCTGGAATCGAGGTCGAGCAGCTTCATCATGTCGACGATGGAGTGGCGCCAGTCGAGCTTCTGCGGGTTCTTGGCCGCGAGGCCCTCGAGCACGGCGGCGACGTCGACGCCCTGGACCGAGGCAGCCGCACCCGAGGCGGGAGCCGCCGCGGCGGTCGGGCTGCCGGCGGCCGGCGGGGTGGTGGCGCCGGCGCCCGCCGGGGCCGGATCGGAGGTGGTGGCGGCCGAAGCCGGGGCATCGGCCGAGGCGGAAGTGTCGGCCGAGGCGACCTGGGTCGGCGCGGCGGCGTGGTGGAAGAGCTTCGAAACGATGTTGCCGAAGATGCTCATGGGGCGATGTCCTGTCGTTGGAGTGGCCGCCGTCAACGCCGCTTGTGCCGAAAGGTGGCGTCGACGCCGCCGCGCGGCGGCACCGCGGGCCGGGTCGCCGGGAGACGGGAAGCCCGGTCCGCCGGTGCAGAGCTGCCGAGCGTCAACGGCTTGTCGCTTGCCTGACTTACGCGGCCGTGCTCGACATCGGTCCAGACGCGCCCGGGCGGGCACCGGCTGGCATGCCGCGTGCCTCCCGGGTCCCGCATCGGAGCCGCAACCCGCAACCCCGAACAGAAAGCGCATGCCTCATGACGAGTCGCGTCATCCCCGTCGACCCCTTCACCCTCGTCGTCTTCGGCGCCACGGGCGACCTCGCGCGGCGCAAGCTCCTGCCCGCCATGCTGCACCGTGACATCGCCGGCCAGCTTCCCTCCCTGGCCCGCATCATCGGCGTCGCCCGCCGGGAGATGGACCGGGGCGAGTACCAGGCCATGGCGCGGGAGGCCGTGAAGGGCGTCGACGCCGACGGCGCGCTCGATGCCTTCATCGAGCGGATCTTCTACGTCGCGGCCGATGCCGAAAGCGACGAGGGCTGGGACACGCTCACCGCGCTGGTCAACGAGCGCGAGGACGACACGGTGGTGTACTACCTGGCGACGGGCCCGGACCTGTTCGTGCCCATCGCCGAGAAGATCGGCACGCACGGCCTCAACCAGCCCCGCACCCGCATCGTGCTCGAGAAGCCGATCGGCAAGAACGCCGCCTCGGCCCTCACCGTCAACGAGGGCATCGGGGCGGTCTTCCCCGAGGCGTCGATCTACCGGATCGACCATTACCTCGGCAAGGAGACGGTGCAGAACCTCATGGCGCTGCGCTTCGCCAACGCCCTGTTCGAGCCGCTGTGGAGCGCCGCCCACATCGACAGCGTGCAGATCACGGTGGCGGAGGAACTCGGCGTCGAGGGCCGGGCCGGCTATTACGACAAGGCCGGCGCCATGCGCGACATGGTGCAGAACCACATGCTGCAGCTGCTCTGCCTCGTCGCCATGGAGCCCCCCTCCTCCATGCGGGCCGACGCGGTGCGCGACGAGAAGCTCAAGGTGTTGAAGGCGCTGAAGCGCATCGACACCTCCAACGCCGCCTCGGTGACGGTGCGGGGCCAGTACAAGGCCGGCGCCTCGGCGGGCGGCGCGGTGGCGGGCTACCTCGACGAACTCGGCGAGCCCAGCCAGACCGAAACCTTCGTGGCCATCAAGGCCGAGATCGGCAACTGGCGTTGGGCGGGCGTGCCCTTCTACCTCCGCACCGGCAAGCGCCTGCCGTCCCGCGTGTCGGAGATCGTGGTGAGCTTCCGCCAGGTGCCCCACTCGGTCTTCGACGGCGAGACGCCGCGGCCCAACCGGCTGCTGATCCGCCTGCAGCCCGACGAGGGCATCAAGCTGTTCCTGATGATCAAGGATCCCGGCCCGGGCGGCATGCGGCTGCAGCACGTGTCGCTCGACATGAGCTTCGCGGCGGCCTTCCAGGTGCGCAACCCCGACGCCTACGAGCGGCTGATCCTCGACACGGTGCGGGGCAACCAGACGCTGTTCATGCGGCGCGACGAGGTCGAGGCGGCATGGGCCTGGGTCGACCCGATCATCGAGGCCTGGCAGGCCTCCAGCGAACCGCCGCGCAGCTACACGGCCGGCACCTGGGGCCCCTCGGCCGCCATCGCCCTCATCGAACGCGACGGCCGCAGCTGGAGCGAAGGCGACGTCTGAACCGCCCGCCGGCCCGTTCCCGCCATGGCGACGTCGCGATTGACAGGCACGGGCCGGCCCTCTATCAACACGCCACGTTGGGGCTGTAGCTCAGATGGGAGAGCGCTGCAATCGCACTGCAGAGGCCAGCGGTTCGATTCCGCTCAGCTCCACCAGCGTTCCAAACTGTCCCTGAGAGAACCGCGTCCGATGGCGCTGTCGTGCCGGCACGACAGCAAGTGCTCGGACGTCTCCGCAACCTCCTGCCGCCGTCTCCGACAGACTGGGACGTCGATCCAGAGCGATCGCTTTCCGGACAGGTTGCGAGCCGTGGCATCGAGATCCGCATCACGGCAGGGGTGAAACGTGCAGGCCGGGTGCCGTGCACCCTTTGTGCCGTGCACCCTTGGTGCCGTGCACCCTTGGTGCCGTGCACCCTTGGTGCCGTGCACCCTTGGTGCCGTGCACCCTTGGTGCCGTGCACCCTTGGTGCCGTGCACCCTTGGTGCCGTGCACCCTTGGTGCCGTGCACCCTTGGTGCCATTCGTCTTCGGAGATCCTCGCCGGCCAGTGCCAGGCACGTCGTCCATCGGCTTGCGCCCGATCGGGCGCGAGCCGGCCTTCGGCCCGGCGGCTGAGGTCCGGGACGCGCCTGATGCGCGCGTGTGCGAAGGAGTGCGTCCGGTCAGGACATGGCGCTGGACGTTGCTAGGCGGCCTCGCGGCAGGATCTCGTCGTAGACGTCCATCGTATCGCGGTTCATGCGCTCCACCGTGATGTCGTCCGTATCGGCGGCGGCGGCGGCGGCGAGAGCGTGTCGTTTGGGCTCATCGTCGATCAGGTCGAGCAGCGCTGCGGCGAGGCTGTCGGGATCGGCAGGCGGCACGAGCATGCCCTTGGCTCCATGCCACAAAGCTTCGGGGATCCCGTCCACCCGCGTCGCCACGATCGCGCAGCCCATCTGCCGCGCTTCGCCCAGGACGAGAGGAAACGGGTCCTGGAGCGACGCCAGCGCGAAGATGTCGGTCGAGGCCAGGACCGACCGCGGATCGTCCAGATGGCCCGTAAAGTGGATGTGGGCGGCGCTCTTCTGCCGTGCCGCCAGGCTCTCATAGGCGTCACGCCGGGGCCCCTCCCCGACGATGTAGAGGTGGGCGTCGCTCCGGTTCTGGAAGACCTTCTCGAACGCCAGAATGAGGTCGCTGATGCCCTTGCGGTCATGAAGCCCCGCCACGGTCGCAACGGCCGGGTGCTCGAGTTTCACGATGTCCGTAGGGTAGTGGCTGCGTCGTCCGCCGCCGATCGTGCCGTTTCGGACGACTCGGAGCTTCCGCTCCGGTATGCCGCGGGACATCATCTGCAGCCTGACGGCCTCGCTGACGGCGATGGCGCGATCACCGACGCGCATGAGGCTGGATTGGCGATCGAACGCATTGTGGATGGTCGTCACCAGTCCGAATGGCGACAGGATCTGGACGAGCTTGGCGGCAAGTGCGGCAGCGACCATGTGGGCGTTGATCACGTCGGGCCTGAGACGCCTCACGATGGGGTGGAGGTCCTGCGCCATCTGGAGAACGCGAAAGGCTCCCTCCGCCTCTCGGACCTCATGAAACGTCACCCCGTGGCTGGCCAGGACGGGGCGGAAATCACAGCGACCGCTGACGAAGTGGACGTCGTGCCCCGTTCGAGCCTGCTCGCAAGCGAGATCGACGGCGACTGCGACGTGCCCGTTGGCCGTATGCGCATGGTTGAGGTAGTGCACGATCTTCATGTCAGCCATCCAAGGACACGCGGGCGGCGAGGAGGCCGAAGCAGAATTAATTTCCGCATCAACTGCCCAATGTGTTTCACGTTTCTCAGGAAATGAATTCGGCCGTTATTTTGTGTTGATTCGGGGTCATCGGCCATAATCGAGCAGGCTAGAATTCCGGCACTATAATGCCGGCTTGCGCGACATGGTAGCTCTTTGTCGGAGGGCGAATGAAAGCTCGACTCGCCGCTGCGGGGTCGGGCGGCGTGCACGGCGTTGTGGCCTGCACCGGGATGTCCTGTGGTCCCCGGCCCTCGGCGAGCCGTTCGACGCGGTGTTCCCGCTCCTCATGGTCGCGGCCCGCACCGTCACGCCTCTCCGGCACCTTCCCCAGGGCGCTTTCGCCATCGGCGAACCCGCTCCAGCTCCGAATCGACAGCGGTGTCATCGGCTTCGAGCCGCCAAGGCGGCTCGGAGAAGGCCCATACGGCTCCAGGCGGGGTTCGTCTTGGCTGTCGTGGCCAGGACATCACTCGAGGCCGCGGGGGCGGACTGGCTCACCGCGGCGACGAACGCGAGCGCTTGCTTCGATGCGCTGCCCCTCGGCGTGCCGGCCGCCATGCCCATCCCTGGTCCCGACAGGCCTCGAGATTGGCGGCCGCATTTCGAGGCGTCGGCTTGGTAGCCTGCCACCTGCTCGGCTATGTGGGATGGGTCCTCATGCGACGGGCATCGCCACCTCGACGGCCGCGACGATGTCGGCCGGCAGAACTCCGGGCACAGTCCCGCGCGGACTGCTCCCGTTGCTCGGCAGCCTCGGCATGTCGTCCCACGGTCAGTATCTGCTGCAAGCGATCACGTTCCGTCTGCTGCCTCGGGCCGTCTTCCAACTGAACGCGTCATCCGGGTGGCACCACTCATGGCCTGGGCCAGCTTGGTCCCCTTCGAACGCCCGGTCGAGCGCATGCCGCGCCACCACGCTCCGGCATGGCTCGTCGGCCGCAGTCCTGCATGAGCCGATCCACGATCGCGTGCTGCCGTGGACTCCTGCGAGATCTGTGGCGTTGAGCCCGTGATGGCGTTCCATTCCGCACCGGGATGGACGATCGACTTGGACCTTGCTGATGTGGTTTTGATGTGTCCTAAGCTCGCCCGATGCAGCCGGCTCCATCTCGACGGACGCCGTCACGACGGTATTGGTCCTGAAGGGCTTCTCACGGTGTGACGGGGAACTGCGGCTCGGCGTAGGAGGCCCAGGATGACCGCTCACCACCACGCCATCGGCCCCCATGAGCTCCGCGCCTTCACGCTCGTGGCAAGCCTGTCGTTCGTCTTCGTCACCAGCGCCGCCGCCCTGATGCTGCGGCCGCGATCCCGTCGGCGCCGCTGACGCCGCGCGCCGGAGCGGCAGGCTGCCCCCGACACACGCGGGGTGTCGCACGCGGGCCCGATCACCGGGCTTGAAGCGACATCGACGGTCCCGGAGCCGCATCGGCGTTCGCAGCCGATGGGCCTGCTCACGGTTCGGAAGGGGGAGCGACGTCGCCGAAGGCGAAAGCGCTCCAGCGACGGGGAAGCCGCGTCCGTTCCGGCCTCCCCCGTCGCCTCACACGCGAATCCGGGCTTCAGCGCTCGCCATGCCGCGACGCGAAGGTGCGCTGGAACTCGTCGATGATCGTGTCGTGGAACTTCGACAGCCAGCCTTCCGCCACCTTGGCGCGGTTCTCAGCCGCATCGGCGCGCTTCTCGGCGGCGACGATGCGGGTTTCCATGACCTTCACCTGGTCGGCATGGCGTTGCATCATCTCGGCCTGGTACTCTTCCGAGGCTGCCGCGCGCTCGTCCGCCATGCGGATCGCCTCGAAGGCCTCGCTGACGAGGTCGAGCGCCGAGGACCAGTCGCGCTTGCCTGCGTTCGCGCCCTCGGCGGCATTCTGGAGCAGCCTGTCCTTCATCGAGGACGAAAAATCCACCACACGGTCGGACGACACCCCGACGGGCATCACGACCAAGGCGGTGCCATCGGCGTCATCACGGCTCTGCATCACAGCGTCCACCATCGTACTCTCCTCAGGCAACTGGGGTCGAACTCTTCGGCCCGAACGACTCGGCCGTCACGCGCCCGCTTCGGGCGGCGTGAAGGCCATGACGTTGCTATCTGGGGGCCGGCCGGCCTCGAGTGCAGGAGCGTCGTCGTTCGTGCGCGTGTCGGCGCCGCCGGTGCGGCGTTTCAACTCGGTGTATTGGGCGAGCAGCGAGGACCGGCTCCGGCGCGCGATGTCGAGCGCGCCATGCGCCAGCGAACGCTCCGCCCGCTCGTTCTGCAGTTCCTCGATGGTGCGCCGGTGGGTGGCCTCGAACTCCGAACGCTCGAGCGCGAAGCGGGCGTTGATGCTCTCGATGCGGTCGAGCAGGCTGGCCGCCTTGCGGTTGGCGGCGTCGAACGCCCCGTCCTTGGCGGCCAGCGCCTTGGCGAGCATGTCGGCGCGGCTGGCGAGTTCGGCACCGGATCGCTGCGCATCCCCGAGCTGCGCGGTGTTGCGCGCCGAGGCTTCCAGCGCCGAGTCGAGCCGGCGCTCCAGCGACAGTCTCTCGGCGGCGGCATCGCGCGAGGCCTTCTCGGCGGCGCGAAACGCTTCCGACTTGTCGTGGAGCTGGTCGCGGAGATGGGCGATCAGCTTGTCGGTGTTGACGACATGGGCGTTCAACCCGTCGATCTTCATCGATTGAGAGGCCAGCTCCATCTCATGCGCGGCCCGCTCGGCCTCCCGCGCCGCCTCGCTTTTCTGCCGGGCCGCTTGTTCCACGGCGTATTTGCCCTGGACCAGCGCCGCCGTGCTGCGCGCCATCTGTAGCTGCGGCTCCAGGTCCGCCACGGTGCGGCTGAGGCCCGAGATCCTGAGCGACAGGGATTCCGCCAAGGCCTGCAGGCGGGACGCCTCGGCTTCCGTCAGCCCCAAGGTTTCGCGCGTCTCGGCGAGATCGCGATCACTGGCGACGCGCGCTTCCTCGGCCCTCGCCAGCTCGCCGCGCAGCGCGGCATTGTCGTCCGTCAGTGCTTTGGCGCGGTCCGCCTCGACGAACAGACGCGCCTCCAAGCTGTCGGCATGGCTCTTGAGGTCGGCGCCGCGGATGCGCAATTCGGTCACCTGCACGTCCTGGCGGCGCACGACCTCCTCGCGGTCGGACAGAGCCGACAGCGCGTCCTGGAAATCACCGAAGGTCTTGGCGCTGGTGAGCTGCAGGACGCCCAGCTCGGCCCGCACGGCGGCGCCGATCTCGCGCTCGCGCGCCAGCAGCGCTTCCACTTCCATTAGCCGCGCGCGGGACGCCGCGTGTTGGTCGACGAACCCGTTGAGCGGGCCGACGATGAGGTCGAACTCGGCCGACAGCGAGCGCAGTTCGTCGAGGCGCGTCGCCATGCGGTTCACGCGGTCGCGAACGTTTTCGCTCTGCTGCCCCAGCGCGTCGAGCGGTCCGCCGGCGGCGAGATGCACGGGCTCGTCGTCCGGCCCGGAAACAGCGGGTTGCGGCCGAGTCACCTCTCCCGTGGGCGCCTGCCTCCGCTTCAGGGACCAGCCTTCAAACATGACTTTCACGGGCTCCGCACGTCATCCGGTGCTGCTTTGCGGGCTCATACGCCTGACACGTCGTCCATCGCGACGAGAAGCGCCTTGTGAGCGCTCGAACTGCGTCCGAAGGCCGTCATGATCTTGGAATGCAGGCCCTGGGAGATGTCGAGCGCCTCGGCGGCTTGGCGCTCGGCCGCTTCCACGCGGTCACGCTCGGCCGCGAACTGGCTCTCGGCGCGTTCGGCGCGCTGCTGCATGGCGGCAAGGCGACGCTCCAGGTCCTGGACCTGGTCTTTCAGCCCGGCGGCCACCTGCTGCCAGTCGAGCATCTTGGCCTGCGCCGACACCACCGCCCCTTCGGCCCGCAGCGAGACGTCCTCGATCGTGGCTTCGAGCTGGTCGCGCCGGTCGTAGAGGATCTCCAATGCCTTGGCGGCACATTCGAGCAGGCTCAGAGCCGTCTCGTAGTTGCGCGGCGTCAACGCGACCGACTCGGCAGGGTCCGGCGTGGGCAGGCGTTCGAAGCGTCCTGGTCCGATCGACGCCTCGGAGGCACCGCCCGTGAAGACCGAGATCGCGCCCCGATCTGGCCTCAGCGGTGTCACCCTCAGAGCGGACGGAACGTTGGTCACTACGCGATCTCCGGTGCCTGCGCCGTTATCCAGCACCTTACGTTGAGATTGCGTGACTTGTATATGCGAAGGGTTCAGCCATCCTCGCCCATACGGCCCCTTGAACAGGTTTCGGAGCGCCCGACGCGCCGGATCGGCGGGTCGCCCGCGCCGGACCGACGCCATGACGCTGCGGCGGGATCGCGGGGTCGGACAGCGGGAGCAGGCTCCGCGGCGAGGGTCGCTTGTCGCGTCTGCGGTCTGGCGTGTGTCCGCTACGGCATGCCGAACGCGGAGAACCTTTCCGTCGATCTCGACCGATCGACAGCTTCCGGGCTCAGTGAGCGACGGCGCTGCTCCTGCGCCGTTGGCGCTTGACGCGCTTGCCGAGGCGGGTGCGGCATGCGTCGATCCTGGTCGCTTTGCCGCGGCCGAGCCTCAGTGCGGGATACACTCGCGCTAGAAGGTCGATGTAGTCCTGCAAGTCCTGGCACCGCCGGTGCAGTGCGCCTTCATCGGCCTTCGTAGCCGACTCGTCTCTCGTCAGGACGGTGGCGCGATGCAGCGAGTTCAAGGCTTCCAACTGTATGCTGTACTGGACCGACCGCAGCCTCTCATTGTCCAGGCACTGAAACACCTGATCGACCTTATCGAGCGCAGCGCTGAGGTCTTGGACCGTCAGGGCTCCGACTTCTCTCAACTGCTCAGGCGCGACGCGCGCACGGGAATTGTCGCGCGACACGAAGCCGAGAAATCGGTTCATGAACTGATTGATCTCTTCCTGTGCAGAATATGTCTCGCCGTCGTGCTGCAACTCTCTCCCGGCCTGAAATGCACTCATCATCGTTCTTCCATGGACGAGGCTGGAATCAACTATTGGCTGAATGCATTTCAAGGCAGGCAACAAGCACGACCCGTATCAGACATGCTTTCGGCCGAGTTCACCGAGCACCTTCTGGGTCGGGGAGCCGACGCCGAAAATGGTGAAGATGCCGTCGTGAAGCGTCCTGCTGACCTCCTCGAGTTCTTTGACACGCACCCTCGTCTCGTGCAGCGCCTGCTCGATCTGGCGATTGTTGTCCTCCAGATTGGCGGCACGGGCCGTTTCGGCGATCACGCGATCGGCGAGCTCAGCGCTTTCCTTTTCGGATTCGTCGCAATGCCGCTTCGAAACTTCAAGATCGTACTGCAGCTGCTGGATGATCTGATTCTGCCGCTCGACGTCGGCGTTCAGCTGCTCTTTGTTGCGCTCGGATTCCTGGAGTCTGTTGTAGACATCGGCAAACCCGGCGTTGACGTTCTCCAGCATGCCCAAGGCAGCGCCGTAGTTGCTGACGAAATCGCTTCGCTTGTCTGTCTCCGCTTCCGAGACGGAGGGTCGAAGGCTGTTGTTGTCCCTGGCGGCATCGATCCTGCGATGGATGTTGGCCGCCACCCCGAGTGAGCTGGAGATGTCGATCCTCGGAGCGAGGTTCTCTTCGGAGGCGCTGCCGCGTCCGTCCAGCATCCGCGATGCGTAAAACTTCGTCATTCCAGACATGTCTTAACCCCCTCGACTGAGAGGGTTAATAACCGATGAATGGTTACCCGAACGTTAACGGCCAAAAAAACACAAACGATCGCCGGATCGGTCGTGCCTGCCGTGGCATCGGATGAAATTCCTCAACGGCAGGAAGGTTGCACCGTGGCGCTTCAGTGATGGGCGGAGCCGACGATGCAGGCTGGAGAGCTCGGATCTACTCTCACGGTGATGGGAGCCGCGAGGGATCGGGTGTCGGCCATCGTCCAGGTGAGGCGCGGCGGTTCGGGCGGCACTGGACGAGCACCCACGCACCCGGCCTTCGCCTGAGCGGCTCGACGTCGTCGACCGCGCCAAGACCGGGACGGACTTGCCGGCCCATGTCGGGCGGGTCTCGCCCCTCGGGGTCTGAAGCTGGCGCGTGTCGCCAAGGGCCCGACACACGCTGCAGCGGTATCGGCTTTCGAGGTCGCCTCGACGACTCCGAACCGGTGAAACTGCTCTCGTGGCGAGAGTTGGAGCGCCTTCACCCACGACGGAAGCACTTCAGTCAGGCACTGGCGCTAGGACATCCAGACTGGAGCGTTCGAAGGGGCAGGACAGAAGCGCCTCACGGGCATGTCGCGAGGTCCCGCTGAAAGGCCATCACCATCTCGATCTCGCGTAACCGATAGAGGTTGCCGACATGTCTCATGATCGAGCCCTCCCGCAGCCATTCCAGCCGATGGAAGGTCTGACACGCCGCGTCTAGATAAGCTTTGGGATCTTCGAACAGCAGCGCCGAATGGATGATAGCGGCCAGCTTCGAATCTTTGACCTTGACGTCAAAATTCATGTGAAGTTTTGGCATGCCGACTATCACCCGTGTGGGATCGCAAGATGCATCGAATAGCCAGACTGGCTTAAGATCGCGTAAAAAGGCGCCGAACAGGCGTTCGACCATTCTGCACCGTCGGAGGTAACGGACGCGATCAGCCGCGGCAGAGCCGCCATCGAGCCCGGTTCCGCACCACGGCGGCGGCAACGACGTCGGATGTGATGTCGGCGACGGTGGTGTCACGCGGGTCGACCCTGGGGCGCGGGCAAACATCGACGGGCGGAACTGCGATTTTCCGTGCATCGGGACGCTTCGGTGCAGAGCTTACGCAGCGATCCTCACCGGCCGGCGCGCGACTTGCTCCGCAGGCGGCACCCGCCCGAGGTCCTCATCATGCCGTACCGCTTTCGACCCTTACCGCCCCATCGCGGCACAGCCGCTCACGACCTGTCCTTGCCTGAGATCGCGGTCTCGATCCTTCCCGCGGTCTTGGGCATGGCCGCAGTGGGCCTGATCGCACTGTTGATGTTGCTGTGACGCGAGACGTCGTGATGGCAGGAGAGCGCTTTCGCCTTCCGCTCCACGTCGCGTGCAGCCGGCGCGGTAACTCAATTTCGGCGTGGGGCTGTCGTTTCGGCGATTTATACTGTGAGGTCGTTACGGTCGCGTTGCGTCGCGATCTCCAGCGTGAGCGTCCCCATGATCTATGAACACACCACTCAGAAGCGCCACTTCGTCATCGAATGGGCGAGGCCGAACGCCTGGGGCGAGAATGGGGAGGGCAAATGGGTGGCGAGCTGCAACGGCGCGCAGCTCGTGGCCGGCGGCCATCCCGCGGCGGTCCTCAAAGCCCTGCTGAACGGCGACTGCATGCCGGCCCTGGACGGCGCCAACCCCGCGACCCTCGAACTGCCGCCTCACCTCGACGGATGGTCGACCGCCCGGTGAGCTCCGTCCTGCCGCGTCCTTCGGCCTTCGGCTGCCGGACCGGCACCGCCACGTGAAAGGTCGTGCTCGAAGATGGGTCCGGGCACGGCTTTCTGTCCGAAGTCGATGCAGGCTTGCCGAACCGGCGGTGCCACCTCATGCGATGGCTCCGCCTGGGTACGATGGCCCCCGACGGGGCGGGTGCGGGGCTGCGACCCGCCGAGGGCTCAGCCTTCCATGGGCTCCGTTTCGCCGAACTCGCGACACAGCGCCCGGGCGAAGGTCATGGCTTCGTCCCGATTGCCGTCGTCGTTGCTGCGGTTCGGATGGTTGACGCTGATCGTCAGGCCTGACGCCTCCCCGTTGCGGGCCAGGTGAAAGTCGCTGACGACGAGATCGGAATCGGCCACATGCCGGCCGATCGACAGCCAGATGACCTTGATTGGGTTCGTGTCCATCCTGCGTACTCCATGCCCGTCGCCGTTGTGGTGCACCAACTGGCGAGAGAGCAGGATCGTTCATCGCAACGAGCGCCAGAGTGGCGCGGGCGATCGGCCGAGCTTGGAGCAGGGCCGCCGAGCGGTCGAGGTGCCCGGCGGGGCTGCGGACGTCGAAGGCGAGAACGCTCTCGTCCGCGGCCCCGCTCTCGTTGTGGCGCGCGGCGTCGCGGCGGTTCACCGTCCGCCGGCCAGCCTCGTCCAAACGGATCGACGATGACGTCGGCGCCGGCATGGGGTTGCGGAAAGACGGTCCGACGTCGGACTGTCCCCCGTCAGATCGCGTCAGTCCGGAGATGCACCATGGTCGAAACGGTGACGATGCCCAGCATGGAGCTGCGCTTCCTCCAAACGCCGGAGACGACGCGAGGCAGCCTGACCATGTTCGAGATGCACCTGTTCCCCGGCAGCCGGATGCCGGTTCCCCACCACCACCGTGATTGGGAGGAGACAGTCTACGGCCTGACCGGGACGACGACCTGGAGCGTGGATGGTCAAAGCGTCGACGTCGGCCCCGGCGAGACCCTGCACATCCCGCGCGGCATCGTTCACGGCTTCACCAACGCAACCTCGGAGACCGCCGTCTGCGTCAGCGTCCTCACGCCCGGCGTGCTCGGCCCCGATTATTTCCGCGAGATGGCGGCGCTTGCCCAGGGCGGCAGACCCGATCCGGCGACGATGAAGCAGACGATGCTCCGCCACGGCCTCGTGCCGAAGGAGGGTTGATGCGGGTCCCGGCGGCGGCCCTCGCGGCGCCGAAGGGTGGCGGCGGGGCTGGACGACAGCTGGGGACGAGCGCCCGACCTTGACCCCGCCCAACTCGGTCTTCTCATCGCTCGCCCACTGGACCGCCCGGCAGATGGGGCGAGGCTCGACCTTCGCCCTGGCTTGCCTGACCGTCATGGGGTGGGCCGCCGTGGGGCCGGTCTTCGGCTATTCCGACACCTGGCAACTCGTCATCAACACGGGCACCACCATCGTGACGTTCCTGATGGTGTTCCTGCTCCAGCATGCGCAGAACCGTGACGCGGCGGCGATCCAGCTCAAGCTCGACGAGTTGATCCGCGTCGACCGCGACGCCCGCAACAAGATGCTGGCGCTGGAAGACCTCAGCGAGGCGGAGCTCGATCGGCTCAAGGCCGCCTTCTCCAGACTCGCCACGGGTGCCGGGACCGATATCGACGCGGCGCGCGGGGAGCTGGAGGATGCGAAGGACGGCATCGAACAGGCCCAAAGCGCCGTCGGCCGATCGAAAGGGATCGAGCCGTGAGACCGCCCGCCTGACGACGTCGGGCGATGCGCTCAGACGGGGTCGTCCCGCAACGACCGCCTGGGCTCCGAGGATAGGCCCGGCATCGTCGGCATCTCGACGACACGGTAGGGCGTCGACGCGATGCGGATGCCGGCCCCGTCGAACCGGTCCAACACTTCGCGGGCGATGAGGTCCTTGATGGCGCGAGTGCCGTGGTCTCGCGACATGAACCGCAGGTTCAGTTCCAGCCAGTTGGGCGTCAGGCGGTAGAAGACGCGGGGTTCGAAGTCGAGCCGTTGCAGTTCGAAGCGACGCTCGAGCGTCTTCGCCGCTTCGCTGGAGATCTCGGCGGGGTCGACGGCGTGGCGCCGCGCCGCGTCGAGCAGGACCGTCTCGACGAGGGCCCGGTCGTCCTCGTAGCGCACCGTGACGCTCATCTCCTCCCAGATGAAGGGGAACTCTCGCGTGTAGTTGTACACGGGCTCGTCGAAGATCTTGGCATTGGTCACGGTGACGATCCGCCCCGTGAACTGGCGGCTCTTGACCCAGACCGAAGGGCCGGCGTCGCTGCCGGGCGCGACGCCCATCTCCATCAGGGTCGTCTGGATGAAGCCCAGCGACAGCACGTCCCCCCGCACCCCGCCCATCGAGATGCGGTCGCCGACCGTGAAGGTGTCGCCGCGCAGGATGACGATATAGCCGGCGATGGCGGTCACGACGCGCTGCAGCGCGAAGGCCAGTCCGGCGCCGAACAGTCCGAGGGCGGTGGCCAGACGCGCCGGGTCGCTGAACCAGATCGACATCAGCCCGAAGACGATGACGACCGAGGCGACGAGGTTCAGTCCCTGGTGGGTCCAGAAGCGCGCCTGGCGGGCACGGTCGCCCTGAAGGAGGCTCCGCACGCCACGGCGCAGACCCGCTCGCAGGAGCAGCACGACCGCGACGAAGAGGATCGACAGGACCAGGCGCCGGCCGTTCTCGGCCGTGACCCCGACCCAATGCACACCCAGAAGATCCAAACGCCCGCTCCCATGCTCGCCGCCGCACCGCACGATAGAGCAACCCGGGCCGCTGCGATGTCCATGGCCCGCAGAAACAGGGCGTCGCCTTCACGCTCGTGCAAGCAGGGGGGCCGAACGGCATCGGCAAGGCGAGCCGGCCCTCGGATCGGCAGGGTCGTCGGCTCGCGCGGCGATTGCGTTCACGCTCCGCTCGGCCCAACGTGTTGCCGAAGCGGTCGACGCCGTCCTCGGGGACGGCGCCCCCCGTGGGCGTCGAGCGGCGCGACGCATCTCCAGACGAAAGGCGATCCCATGGTCCATCGGGACGACGACGGCCCGCAGGCGGTCCGGGCGCGGTATCCCCTCGCACACCTGCGCCAAACGCTTCAGGATGCCAGGGAGGCCGACGATGCCGACCGCATCCATCTCGCCCTGATCGAAGCCGTGGACGGCCTCGTCACCCATGCCGAACGGCAGGCCAGAGCCATCGACGAGCTGCGGAGCGACCTCCTCCACAAGCAAGGCATCGTCACCAGGATCGGCGGGGGTGACTTCCAAGCTGCGGCCCCGACCGACAAGCTCCGGGAGTTTGCATCGAGCTCGAACGGGGACCGGTGGTTCCTCGGCCGCGACGACGCGACCGGGGTCGCCCATGTCGTGCATCGTGCCAACCAGCCCTCGGGCGGCGCCGTGACCCACATCGAACTCGGTGCCTTCCTGAACCGCGGTCCATCGGCGCCCGAGATGCTCGGCCTTCTGAAGCTCATCGGGAGCCTCGTCGGCTGACCTCGATCCGCCCTAGTCGCCGATGGGCAGGCCGTCATCGCCGGTGGTCAGCCGCATCGGCCCGAGATTCTCTTCGGACTCGGCCACGTCGGCCGTCCTGGCGTCGGCCGCCGCCTTGGCGCAGGCTTCGAGCGGACCCGTGGCCTCGATGGTCTCATCGTAGAGCCTGTGGCCTGCCTCGTCCGCGACCGTGACCTTGAACTTCGGCATATCGAAAACTCCAGGCGATCAATGCGCCAGCCCAGGCCCTGTCCGGAGCCGGTGCCTGCCCGGGGCGCCTGCGAAGGGCGCCCCGTCTCGGATGCGATGGGACCGGCGAACTCACCCAAGCTCACCGGCCCTGTCGGTCGGGTTGGATCAGAACCGCTGGCCACCGCAGTTCTTGCGCTCCAGCCTCGTGGAGCGCTCGTTGTACGAGCAGGTGAAATGACCCATCTCGCGCCGCGCGATCGGCCGCGGGCTACGCATGGGAACCGTCGCCTCGTCCTGCAATGCGTAATACGGACTTCCGGCAAAGGCCGGCGCTGCGAGCCCGCATGTCGCCGAGACGGTGGCGACCGCGATCGCGGCAGTGAGTAGATTGCGCATTGAACGTCCTCGAACCGAAGGCGGTGGTTCCGCCTCCCGCTCGCTGAACGCAGCGTCCTGGAGCCGGGTTCACCTTCGACACGCGACCTCGTCGCCTACGTGACGCCGCATGCCGGCGCGACCGTCGAGGGGGGTCGCCCGGCGCGCTTAACCTCGATGCGGTCGATCAAGGTTTAACGGTATCGTTGACGATCGATGAAACACCCGACCCGCTTACCCGCTGGCGCCTCATGCGGCATGGTGAGCCTGGGTTTCGGAAAATCGATCACGCGACGATTTCATCGCTCCAGAGGCTTCCGTCGATGCTCAAGACCATCGCACTCTATGCGCAGACGACTTTCGAGGTTCTCATGTTCTTTGTAGAATACTGAGCGACGCACGCCGTATGTTCGTCGCGCGACGAGGCCGTAGCCGAGCCGTGGTCAAGCCTTGCCGATCCGCATGAGATGTCGGACGAGACCGCAAGTCGGGGCTCCGCTGCGACGACCGCCCGGCGCATCCTGACGGCGCATCGGCGTCCTCGGCGCCATCCCGGCGCTCCCAAGCTGGCGCGAGACCTCCGAAGGCGAAGGCACTCCGGACGAAAGGCGTCATCGACGTCTCGGCGGCTGCCGCCCGGGGACGGGGGCCGATCGAGCGAGGCTTCGTCGACCGCGGCACCGCGATCGCCGGTCCTCCGGTGATTTTGGGACACTTGGACAGGTTTTTGGGACGCTCGGGCCTGGACCGGACGGGCCATGGGACGCACGCTCGCCGCATGAGTCCCTCCCCCACAACAGCCGAGACCATCCGCGTGAGGTTTCTTGTCATCGCCGGCCTGATGGCCGCCCTATCGGCATCGCAGGCGCGGGCCGCCGAGCCGGAACTGTCCATCGACGCCAAGCGGATGCTGTCCTACGGCGCGCTCGCCGTCATGACGGGCATCTGCAAACCCGACCTCACGACGAGACAGACCGCCGAGATCCAGAAAGGCCTGCAGACCTCGGCGGAAGCCCAGCACGACCTGACACAGGCTCAGTTCACCGACCTGATGAAAGCCGTCGGCACCCAGGTCGGGCAGAACAAGGACCAGACCTGCGCCGCCCTCACCCCTGCATTCATCGACACCAGCCTCAAGAGCGCCGCCGACGGCAATTGACCCCGGTGGGGTCGACGCGGCCGCGCGATGCGACAGGGCCGCGGAAGGCGGCCGCGGTGCCGCCAGCTCAGGCCGGCCGGCGGACCACGAGGTCGATCTCGACGAGCGCGTCGTAGGCCAGGCCGGTCACGCCGACGCAGGTGCGGGCCGGCAGGCGACCCGGCGCGAAGTAGGAGCGCCAGGTCTCGTTCAGGGCCGGGTAGTCGTCCTTGAACCGCGTGAGGTAGATGCGGGCCATGGCGACGTCCTCGAAGCCGACGCCGAGCCCGTCCAGCACCAGGCGCAGGTTCTCCATCACGGCGCGCGTCTGCGCCACGATGCCGTCCGGCAACACGCCGGGAGCCTCGGGCGTGTCGGGCATCTGGCCGGTGACGAAGATCAGGCCGTCGGTTTCCACCGCGTGGCTGAAGGGCGCGACCGGCGTCGGCCCCCCTGGGATCATGTGAAACCGCATCGTTCATGCCTTTCCGGTTCGATCGGGACGCGAGGGCTGGGAAGCAGGCGCTTGCTCAGGATGGCGTGGACGCCCCAGTTGCCGTCCACCACCTGGGTGACGCCGAAATCCACCGCCGCCGAGATCAGCGCGACGGCCTCGTCCTCGTCGAGGCCGCCCGCCTGCATGAGGAAGCGCCGCGCCTTGCGGAACGCATCCTTCATGGCGAGGTCGAGCGAGGAGGTGGCATAGACGGCGCTCTGCCCCTTGGCGCCGAACTCGGCCAGGTAGTTCGGATGGCTGAAGCCGGTCAGCACCCAATCGGTCGGTGTCTCGATCAGCGGGTAGGTCAGGCCCGCGAAGGGGCGGCCATCGAGTTCGGCGCGCTTGTGAAGCACCACCGCGATCGTCCCCGTCATCGAGCATTCGATCGCGGTGCCGCTGAGTTCCCCGTCGCCTTGGGCGGCATGGGGATCGCCGATCGACAGGAGCGCGCCCGGGACCGACACCGGGAGGAAGACCGACGCCCCCTTGCCGAGCCGCCAATTGTCGAGGTTCCCGCCGAAGTAGGATGGCGGAACCGAGTCGACCAGGTCGTTCTCGCGCGGCGCGACCCCGATCACGCCGAAGTGGGGCCGCAGCGGCACGCGGATGCCGTCGAGGACGCCGTGGCGCCGAACGACGCTGCCCGGATCGACCGGCACACCGGGGTAGTCGTAGGTGCGATGCACCACGCCGGACGGGTCGGTCTGCGGCGTCCAGCGAAAGGAATGGAGCGCGCGGGCGTGGGGCTGCTCGGCACCGACATCGATCTCGTAGATGGTGACGACCTCGCGCGGCTTCGGCTCCGACAGGAGTTCGCCGTAGTGGTAGCCCCACCAGGCCGCCGCGCTCGAACCGAACACGCGGCCGGCGACGCCGGGGGCGCGGCTCGGCCGGGGCGCCATGTCGAGGATGCGGACCTCCAGCACGTCGCCGGGCTCGGCCCCCCGCACCGCGATCGGTCCGGTGCAGATGTGCACCCCGAAGCCCTCGCCCGCCCCGCGCCCGTAGACCGATGCGTCGAGCGGGCCGGCGCCGCGGCGGTCGACGGCCTTGCCGTCGCGGGTCCAACGGAACACCTCCTCGGCGCCGGGGTCGCCGGCGATCATCAGGGCCGGGTCGTCGGAGGCGTGCTGCGACAGCGTTTCGACCGTGATCGTATCGCCCGAGGCGACCTCCAGCACGGGTTTCAGCGCGCGGCTGAAGAAGCCCCAATGGACGCGATCCGCCGCGACGGCGAGGTGGTGATGGCGGGGCGCCGTTCCCGCGTCGATCGCCGGGACCTGGGGGGCGGAGGGACCCCGCCTGGTTTCCGGGCGCCGGACGCGCGTCTGCACGGCCGAGTCCTGCGGCCAGCCGCGTTGGACACCGGGGCTCGCCGCCTCCTTCGTGCGCTCGATCTCGCCTTGGCGAAACGCCCGTGGCGACAGCCCGAACCGGTCGCGAAAGGCACGGCTGAAGTGGGCCGCGTCGGTGAAGCCGCAGCGAAAGGCGATCTCCGACACCGTCTGGTGCGCTTCGGCGGGGTTCGACAGGTCGAGCCGGCTGCGCAGGAGGCGGCGTTCCCGCACGGTATGGGCGAAACTGTCGCCCGTTCCCTCGAACAGGCGGTGCAGGTAGCGTTCGGATATGCCGAGCGCCTCGGCGGCGCGCCCCGGGGTGAAATCCGGGTCGTCGAGGCGCCGCTCGATGGATTGGTGGACGCGGTGCAGCAGGGCGGCCTGCCCGGCGGTGGCGGCACTGGTCGCGCCGGCGCTCTCGTCGGCCGCCGCGGCCGAGCCGCGCAGCAGGGCGAGCAGCAGTTCGGCGAGGCCGGCCGCCACCGCCTCCCATTCCGGGTCGGACAGGGCGTCGAGCGCTTCGGCAGCGGAGGCGAGGCTGCCGGCCAGCACGCCCGCGAGGCCTTCGGCGGCCATCACCCGCGGCAGGATCTTGGAGGCCGTGCCGATCCTGCGGCCGCGGAAGGCCTCGTCCCCGGCCGAGAGGACCAGCGTCCGGCCGCCGTCGAAGATCGGCACCGGCGCGCCGCCGTGGCGCGGCAGCAGCGCGATCTGGCCGGCCCGCACGGGACGACGTTCGCCCCCCACGTCGAGGTTCGCACCCTCGTCGAGCGGGATCAGGATCAGCGGGACCCCGACGAACGGCACGGCGGCAGGCCGGACCATCGGCGACAGGATCTGCCGTTCGGCGACGAGGCGCCCGACCGTGATGCCCTCGCCCGTTCCCCTCAGGATCGCGGTGGCATGCGAACCCCACCCCGCGGACGGCGCGTCGGCGCTCAAGCCGAGTGCCGCCAGAACGCCGCGCCAAGCGGCACGGCGTTCACCGTCGGGGTAGGACTCGCTCGTGAACCGGCGCACGTTCATGCGTGGATCTAGCGGGCCTGCGGGCTGGATCGCAAGCGGCCGGGATCGGATCGCGCCGGGCCCGTGACGGGCCGGACCGGCGCGGCCGGGCACGGCGCCGCCATCAGGCCCCCGTGCAGGTGAACACGCTCTTGCGGATGGACCCGTGCACGCCCCAATTGGCGTCGACCACCTGCGTGACGCCGAAGTCCGCCGCCACCGACAGGAGCGCGATCGCCTCGTCCTCGCTCAACCCGTGCACCGTCATCAGGAAGCGGCGCAGCTTGCGGAAGGCGTCGCGCATGGCCTTGTCGAGGCTGGCATGGCTCGCCACGGCGGTCTGGGCGTCGGGGCCGAGCTCGGCGAGGTAGTTGGGGAAGGTGAAGCCGTAGACCGACCAGCGGTCGTCGGTTTCCAGCATCGGATGCGTGAGGCCCTCGAGGGCGGTACCGCCGAGGTCGCGCTTCTTGTGCAGCACGAATTCGAAGTCGCCCGTCAGCGAGGTCTCGATGGCGGTGCCGCCGAGCTCGCTGTCGCCCTGCGCGGCATGGGGATCGCCGACCGAGAAGAAGGCGCCGTCGACGGCGACGGGGTAATACATGCGGGCGCCCTTGCCGATGCGCCAGTCGTCGATGTTGCCGCCGGTGTAGCTCGGCGGGATCGAGGACACGAAGTCGGATTCGGAGGGCGCCAGCCCCATGGTGCCGAAATGCAGCCGCGCCGGCACGCGCACGTCCTTCAGGATGCCGTGGCGCTCGCGCACCTTGGCATGGTCCACCACCACCCCGGGATAGTCGATGGTGGGGTGGAGGATGCCGTCGGGGTCGGTCTGGGGCGTCCAGACGTAGTTGTAGACGGCGCGGGCGAAGGGCTCGCCCGCCGTGTCGAGCTCGAAGATGGTGATCACCTCGCGCCCCTTCGGCTCCTCGACGTGGTCGCCGAAATGGAAGCCCCAGGAGGCGGCGGCGTTGGAGCCGAAGCAGCGGCCGGCGTGGCAGGCGCTGCAGCTCGGGCGCGGGCGCACGTCGAGGATGCGGACCTCGAGGATGTCGCCGGGCTCGGCGCCCTCGATCGCCACGGGGCCGGTGAGCAGGTGGACGCCGAGCCCCTCGCCCGAGCCGCGCAGGAAGGGACCCTCGGTCGGGCCGGCGCCGCGCCGCGCCACGGCCTTGTGCTCCGCCGTCCAGCGGAACACGCTTTCGGCGCCGGGGTCGCCGGCGATCATGCGCTCGTAGTCGTCGCCGGCGTGGTGGGTCAGCGTCTCGATCGTGGCGCGGTCGCCGGAGCGCAGCGTCAGGGCCGGGGCGACGGCCTTGGAGAAATAGCCCCAATGAACCGTGGCGGGGGACACAGGCAGGGTGTGGTGCCGCATGGGCGTCGTCCTCAGGCCGGAAGTTCGGTGGCGCGGTCGGCGCTCATCGCCCGGAGGAACCGGGCGGTGAGCGGGTTCTTCGGGTGGCGCAGCACCTCGTGGGCGGGCCCTTCCTCGGCGATGGCGCCGCCGCCGAGGATCACCACGCGGTCCGCCACCTCGTCGGCGAAGCGCACCTGGTGGGTGGAGATGATCATCGTCAGCCCGTCCTCCACGGCGAGCCGGCGGATCACCTCCAGCACCTCGCCGACGAGTTCGGGGTCGAGCGCCGAGGTGGGCTCGTCGAGCAGCAGCACGCTGGGGTTCGGCGCGAGGGCGCGCGCGATGGCGACGCGCTGCTGCTGGCCGCCGGACAGGTGCCGCGGCAGGGCATCGGCGCGGTGGGCGAGGCCGACGCGCTCCAGGAGGGCGCGGGCGCGGCGCTCGGCGTCGAGCCGCGACAGGCCGTGCACCCAGCGCAGCGGCCCGGCGACGTTCTCCAGCGCGCTGAGGTGGCCGAACAGGTTGAAGCTCTGGAACACCATGCCGACGCCGACGTCGGCGCGTTCCTCCGCCAGGACCCGCGGGCCGACGGGGCGCCCGTCGGCACGGAAGCCCAGGCGCCGCCCGCCGACCCGCACGGTGCCGTCCTGCCAGGTTTCGAGCCGGTTGATGCAGCGCAGCAGCGTGCTCTTGCCGGAGCCGCTCGGGCCCAGCAGGGCCACGACCTCGCCCACCCGCACGGTGAGGTCGAGGGATGAGAGGATGGGCTGCTCGCCGTAGCGCTTCGTCAGCCCCGCGACCTCGACGGCGGGGTTGTTGTTCCGGATGGCGGCGGCCCGCTTCGCCCGGTCCGGCCGCGGCGCGGCGGGGACGGGATCGGGCCCCGCCGCCATCGGTGCCGGGGCGAGGGCGGCCGGGACCGTGGCGGGAACCGGCCGGCGCCCCGGCAGCAGGCGCAGCACCCGGCTCCGGGCGCTCGGCCGGTCGAGGTCGAGCCAGCGCTCGACGGCGATCTGGAGCAGGCTGACGGCCCCCGTCAGCACGAGGTACATCAGACCGGAGGCGAAGAAGATCGAGAAGAAGTCGAAGGTCGAGGAGGCGAGCTGCGTCGAGCGCAGCGTCAGCTCCTCGACGGCGATGACGGAGGCGAGCGACGAGTTCTTCAGCGCCGAGACCGTCTCGTTGCCGAGCGCCGGCACCATGGTGCGGATCGCCTGGGGGGCGATCACCCGGCGCATCAGCACGGCGGGCGTCATGCCGAGCGCCTGCCCGGCCATCACCTGGCCGCGGTCCACGCCGAGCACGCCCGAGCGCAGGATCTCGGCGATGAACGGCGCCTCGTTGGCGGCGAGCGCCAGGCCCGCGGCCCCGATGGCGCTGAGTTTCAGCCCGATGAGCGGCAGCGCGTCATAGGCGAAGACGAGCTGGAGGATCAGCGGCGTGCCGCGGAACACGATCGTGTAGGCCCGCGCCAGGGCGGCGAGGGGCCAGAAGCGGCTGAGCTGCATGGCGGCCAGGACCAGCCCGGCCGCGAGGCCCCCGCCGAGCCCCAGCGCCGTCACGGCGACCGTGAACCCGATGCCCTGCAGCAGGTAGGGCATGGCGAGGTAGTGGAGGAAGAGGTCCATCAGGGCCGGAGCCCCCGCCGCTCACCCCCGGCCGTGCGGGACCGAGCGACCGGCGGTGAACAGGAGAGCGGCATCCCGGCCCGGATCACTTGGCCATGACGAGGCGGGGCGCATCGAGCGTGCCGGCGCCGAGCGACCACTTCTCCAGGAGCCGGGTCTCGATGCCGGCCTTCTGGATCTCCGTCAGGGCCGCCAGGACGGCGTCGCGGAACTCGGGCTTGTCCTTCGGGACCGCGATGCCGACCGAGTAGGGCAGCGTCACCGCCGTCGCCTTCTCAAGCTTGTCCGGATAGGCCTTGACGGCCTGGTCCACCGTGTTGACATCGTTGATGTAGGTGTCGGCGCGGCCGGCCAGGATCGCCTGGATGCAGTTGGCGTTGTTGTCGTAGAGCTGGATCTCGGCCGCCGGCTTGTTCTGCGCCTTGCACTCGGGTGCGAGGTTCTGGATCAGCGGGATCTCGACGTAGCCGGTGTTCTCGGCGGCTGTCGTGCCGCACAGGCTGGCATTGATGCCGGAGATCTTCTTCGGGTTGCTCTTGGCGACCAGCACGCCGTCGAACACCTTGGAATAGGTGATGAAGTCGGCCGCCTTGGCGCGCTCCTCGGTGGCGTAGATGTCCGAGATGACGATGTCGGCCTGCCCGCTCGACAGGGTGGTGAGCAGCGCCGCGAAGGTCACGGGCTTGTAGGTGAGGGTGAACCCCAGGCAATCGCCGATGGTTTCGGCGAGATCGATGTCGAAGCCGATGTACTTCGAGGGGTCCTGCGGGTCGAGCGCCTCGTAGCCGGGCGTGTGCGGGTTCACGGCGTCGACCAGCGTCTTGCCCTTGAACTGTGGATACCGGCTCTGCAGGGCCTGGCAGGCCGGCGGTGCCGGCATGGCCGCCGCGGCCGCGGCAGCGGGCCCGGAGGACGCGGTGCCGGCCACGCAGGCCAGGGCCAGCGCCGACGCGGCGGTCAATCCGACCGTCGATGCGGCTCGCGCCCTCACGACCGCCGTCCGAAACGATGCTGGCACCATCACGCAATCTCCTTTGCAGTCCCGGAAGCGAAGAGGCGCCGGCCTGCGGCGCGTGTCCGAACCGTAGAAGAGAAGCTGGAATCGCACTTGCCCCACAGCGCACAATAAATTGCGTCGCAGCGCCCCGACACACTATAAAACCATGCCCGAAAGTTGTCGTTTCCGTCCAATCGGTCATCACGCTCCGGCTCGCCGACGCCATAACGCCGATACTCTAGGCATGGGAGTGGATTTTAGAGCCACAATGTCGTCGTTGGATGCATCACTGCTGAGATTTCAGGCAGGAGCGTGGGGCTTGAACTGCCGTCCCATCGGTGGTGCTCTCCCGATCCACGGGCCGCGGCCCGCAGACCAGGGAACCAGCATGTCGGACGTCACGCGGCGGAAATTCCTCGGTTCGGCCGGCATGGCCACGGCGGGGCTGGTCGCCTCCCCGGCGGTGCTGCGGCTGACGGCGCTCGGCGCCGAGGCGCCGATTCTGGTCGGCAGCCTGCACGATCAGTCGGGCGCGCTCGGCACCAGCGGCCAGCCCATGGTGCTCAGCGTCGAACTCGCCGTGGACGAGATCAACGCCGCGGGCGGTCTCCTCGGTCGCCCTCTGAAGATCGTCAGCTACGACCCGCAGTCCAATATCCAGCTTTATTCGCAGTATGCGCAGCAGCTGGCCCTGAAGGACAAGGTCGCGGTCGTGCACGGCGGCATCACCTCGGCATCGCGGGAAGCGATCCGCCCCGTGTTCGACCGGTTCAAGACGCTCTACTTCTACAACACGCTGTACGAGGGCGGCGTCTGCGACCGCAACGAGTTCTGCCTCGGCACCACGCCGGCCCAGACGGTGGAGAAGCTCGTGCCCAACGCCATGGGCAAGAGCGGCAAGAAGGCCTACATCATCGCGGCCGACTACAATTACGGCCAGATCACCGCCAAGTGGATGACCAAATACTGCCAGGACAACGGCGGCACGGTGCTGGCCACCGAGTTCTTCCCGCTCGACGTCACCAACTTCGGCCCCACCATCTCCAAGATCCAGGCCGCCAAGCCCGACCTCATCCTGTCGGCGCTGGTCGGAGGCAACCACACGGCCTTCTACCGCCAATGGACGGCGGCCGGCATGAAGGGGCAGATCCCCATCGCGTCGACCACGTTCGGCCTCGTCAACGAGCCCTCGACGCTCGACGCCAAGGAGAGCGAGGGCATCATGGGGGCCTACGGCTATTTCCAGGAGCTGACGACGCCGGCCAGCAAGGCCTACATCGACAAGCTCCACGCCAAATACGGC
This sequence comes from Lichenibacterium ramalinae, assembly GCF_004137085.1. Lineage (GTDB taxonomy): Bacteria > Pseudomonadota > Alphaproteobacteria > Rhizobiales > Beijerinckiaceae > Lichenihabitans > Lichenihabitans ramalinae. The sequence continues at coordinate 121,338 of NZ_QYBC01000003.1, read as the reverse complement.
CAGGGCATCCCCTACGTCAGCGAGCTCGCCTGCGCGACCTACGAGGGCGTCCACATCTGGGCCGAGGGCGTGAGGAAGGCCGGCACGATCGACCGCATGAAGGTGATCGAAGCGCTCGAAGGCGGCATCTCCTACGACGGGCCCAGCGGCACCGTCACGGTGGACAAGCCGACCCACCACGCCATCCGCTCCGCCTATCTCGCCACCGTCCACGACAAGCTGTGGGACGTGACGGGCAGCTACCCGAACCAGAAGCCGCTCGACACCGCCGCGGTCTGCGACCTCGTCAAGAACCCCAACGACAACCAGCAATATGTCGTGAAGATCTGACGCCCGACCCAGGAGGCATCCATGGACCTCGCCGCCATCGTCGGGCTCAACGTGCTGAGCGGCATCGCCTCGCTGGTGCTGATCAGCCTGGGGCTCGCCATCATCTTCGGCATGATGAAGATCATCAACCTCGCCCACGGCGAGTTCCTGATGCTCGGCGCCTACGCGACGGTGCTGTCGACCAACCACGGCGTGAACATCTGGTTCGCCATGCTGGTGATCTCGCCCGTCTTCGTCGGGCTCGTCGGCATCCTGGTGGAACGGACGCTGATCCGCGTCCTCTACGGACGGCTGGTCGACACCATGCTGGCGACCTGGGGCCTCAGCCTGTTCATCGTCGGGCTGGTGACGATGATCTTCGGCAACACCATCAACGGCGTGCCGACGCCGCTCGGCGGGTTCCAGGTCGGCGCCTACCGGTCGGACCTCTACACGCCGTTCCTGGCCCTGGTCGCCCTGCTTCTGCTCTGCGGCGTCGTCGTCGTGCTGCGCTTCACGCGCTTCGGGCTGATCGCCCGTGCCACGATGCAGAAGCCCGACATGGCTTCGGCGCTCGGCGTCGATCCGGATCGCGTCTACATGGCGACCTTCGGCATCGGGGCGGCCGTGACGGGCCTCGCCGGCGGGCTGCTGGCCCCGGTCTCCGGCGTCGCCCCCACCATGGGGTCGGCCTTCGTCGCCAAGGCCTTCATCACCGTGGTCGGGGGCGGCGCCTCGATCCTCGCCGGCACGGCCTCGGCGTCGCTGCTTTTCGGCTCCATCAACCAGATGGGCTCCTACCTCACCACCCCGGTCTTCGGCGAGGTGATCCTGCTCGTCGCCGCGACGCTGCTGATCCGCGTGCTGCCCGAAGGCATCACCGGCCGCTTCTTCAGGGGGAGCCTGTGATCCGCACCGTCCTGTCGCTCCGCGTCACCCTGCTCTGCGCTCTCGGGGCGGCCGTCCTGGCGGGCTTGGCGCCCCAGTTCGTCGACACGTTCACGCTGCTCCAGGCCACGGTCTTCGTCGCCATGGCGGTGCTGGCGCTCAGCCTCGGCTTCATCTGGGGGTTCGGCGGCATCCTGTCCTTCGGCCAAGCCGCCTTCTTCGGGCTCGGCGGCTACGCCTACGCGGTCGGGGCGTTCAACTTCACCGACAGCACCGTGCCGGTGATCCTGTCGATGCTGGTGCCGATGCTCTTCGCCGCCCTGCTCGGCTATTTCATGTTCTACGGGCGCATCTCCAACGTCTACGTGGGGGTCATCACCCTCACGGTGACGCTGATCCTGTTCAACGTCGTCAACTCGACGGCGGGCGACGCCTACCGCATCGGCTCGGCGGCGCTCGGCGGCTTCAACGGCATCCCGTCGGTGCCGGGCATCACGCTCCCGTTCACCGGCTATGCCTTCGCGCCGGAGGACGATTGGTACCTCGCGGCCGGCTGCCTCATCGTGGTGTTCGTCGGGCTGAAGCTGCTGCTCGCCAGCCATTTCGGCCGCGTCGTGGTGGCCATCCGCGAGAACGAGGTCAGGGCGTCGCTGCTCGGCTACGATCCCCGGCTCTACAAGCTCCTGGCCTTCGTCGTGGGGGGCGGCATCGCGGGCCTCGCCGGCTGCCTCTACACGCTGTGGGGCGCCTTCATCAGCCCGACCATCTTCGGCCTCGCCACCTCGGCCCAGATCATCATCTGGGTCATGATCGGCGGCCTCGGCACGCTGATCGGCCCGGTGCTGGGCGCCGTCGCCATCCAGGTCCTGGTGACCGAGATCGGCGGCCAGCAGCTGCTCGACGCCAATTTCGTGCTCGGCGCCATCCTGCTGGTCTTCGTGCTGGTGCTGCCGGCGGGCGTCGTGCCCACCGTCGAGCGCGGCGTCGCGGCCCTGTGGCGCCGCGGCAGGCGCGGCCGCCCCGGGCCGGCCGAAGCCCCGGCGGCGCACCCCCTCCCCGGCAAGGCCCTGTCATGACGGCTCCCCTCCTCGAGACCCGCGGGCTGACGATGCGCTTCGGCGGCGTCGTGGCGGTCGACGCCGTCGACTTCACCCTCGAGGAGGGCGAGTTGCGCTGCCTCATCGGGCCCAACGGCGCCGGCAAGAGCACCTTCTTCAAGGTGCTGACCGGGCAGCTGCTGCCGAGCGCCGGCACGGTGCGCTACCGCGGCCGCGACATCGCCGGGGCGGCGCCCCATGCCATCGCCCGCGCCGGCATCGGCATCAAGCTCCAGACCCCGTCGGTGTTCAACGGCCTGTCGATCCGCGAGAACCTGTGGCTGGCGGCCCGGCGCAAGAACGGCGCGAAGCGGGCGGATGCGGTGGTGGACGGCGTCCTGTCGCTGATCGCGCTCGCGGGATCCACCGACCGGATCGTCGGCACGCTGGCGCATGGGCAGCGGCAGTGGGTCGAGATCGGCACGGTCCTGGCCGGGGAGCCCGACCTCATCCTGCTCGACGAGCCTGCCGCCGGCATGAACCACGACGAGGTCGGCCGCACCGCCGAGATCGTCCGCGCCATCAACCGGACGACGTCGCTCATCGTGGTCGAGCACGACATGGCCTTCATCCGCATGATCTCGGACCGGATCACCGTGTTCAACCGCGGCTCGGTGCTGATGGAGGACCGGGCCGACGCCGTCATGCGCGACCAGCGGGTGCGCGACGTCTACCTCGGCAAGAAGGCGGCCTGACCCATGCTGGACGTCGCAGCGCTCCAGGCCGCCTACGGCCGCGTCCCCGTCCTGATGGGGATCGATTTTCAGCTGAAGGCGGGCGAGTTCCTCGGCATCCTCGGCCACAACGGCATGGGCAAGACCACGCTGATGCGGACCCTGATGGGCTTCATCCCGCCCACGGCCGGCGGCGTCACCTTCCTCGACCACGACATCACCGACCTGAAGCCCCACGCGCGGGCGCGGCTGGGCCTCGGCTACGTGCCGCAGGGGCGCGAGATCTTCCCGGCGCTGAGCGTGCGCGACAACCTGCGCATGGGCTGCATGGCGGGCGGGCGCCAGAAGGGCAGCGGCGAGGACCGCGGCATCATCGACGAGACGCTGGAGCTGTTCCCGCGGCTGACGCGCCTGCTCGACCGGCAGGGCGGCGCGCTGTCGGGCGGCGAGCAGCAACTGCTCGCCCTGGCGCGCTGCCTGTGCACGCGGCCGAAGCTGATCCTCCTCGACGAGCCCACCGAGGGCATCCAGCCCTCGATCATCGAGGAGATCGCCGAAACCCTGCAGGGCCTCCGCGCCAAGACCGGGGTCAGCATGATCCTGGTCGAACAGAACCTCGACTTCATCGCCGCGCTGTCGAGCCGCGTGCTGGTCATCCAGAAGGGCCGGATCACGGGCGAGCTCAGGCCCGACCAGCTCGAAGACCCCGAGGTCGTGGCCGAGCTCGTCGGCATGGCGGCCTGAGCCGCCACCCCATCAAGGCAAGGAGGACATCATGGCCGTCGCCCGTCCCACGCTCGACCAGATGAGCGCCATCGCCGAATCCCTCGGCATGGACCTGTCGCCCGAGCGCGTCGAGGAGTTCCTCGGCCACATGGCCGGCAGCTTCGCCGCCTACGACCTCGTCGAGGCCATGCCCGACGAGGTCCCGCAGGTCACCTACCCGCGCACGCCCGGCCGCTTCCCGAGCCCGGAGGAGAACCCGCTCAACGCCTGGTACGTGAAGAGCGAGGTCAAGGGCGCGCCGGACGGCAAGCTCAAGGGCAAGACCGTCGCGCTCAAGGACAACGTGTGCCTCGCCGGCGTCCCGATGATGAACGGGGCGGCGAGCCTCGAGGGCTTCGTGCCCAACGTCGACGCCACGGTCGTGACGCGGCTGCTCGACGCCGGCGCCACGATCCTCGGCAAGGCGCATTGCGAGTACTTCTGCTTCTCGGGCGGGTCGCATACCAACGCGACGGGACCGGTGCACAACCCGCACCGGCGCGGCTATTCGGCCGGCGGCTCCTCCTCGGGCTCGGCCGCGCTGGTGGCGGCCGGCGAGGTCGACATGGCGATCGGCGGCGACCAGGGCGGTTCGATCCGCATCCCGGCCGCCTATTGCGGCATCGTCGGCATGAAGGCCACCCACGGCCTCGTCCCCTACACGGGCGTGATGCCGATCGAATCGACGATCGACCACACCGGCCCGATGACGGCGACCGTCGCCGACAATGCCCTGATGCTCGAGGTGCTGGCGGGAGCCGACGGGCTCGACCCGCGCCAATACGCGCCGAAGGTCGCCCCCTACACCCAGGCGCTGGGCCGCGGCGTCGCCGGCCTGAGGATCGGCGTCGTCCGGGAAGGCTTCGGCTTTCCCCAGAGCGAGGCGGACGTCGACGCCAAGGTCCGCGCCGCCGCCGAGCACCTGCGCAAGCTCGGCGCCGTGGTCGAGGAGGTCTCGATCCCGCTGCATCTCGCCGGCGCCGCGATCTGGACGCCGGTCGCCAGCGAGGGCGGCCAGATGCAGATGATGCTCGGCAACGGCATGGGCTTCAACTGGAAGGGGCTCTACAACGTCCCGTTGCTCGACGCCCATTCGGCCTGGCGCGACCGGGCCGACAGCCTGTCCGACACGCTGAAGATCACCATGCTGGTCGGTCAGTATTTCCTGACCCAGTACCGCGGGCGCTTCTACGCCAAGGCGCAGAACCTGGTGCGCCGGCTGAAGGGCGCCTACGACGCGGCGCTCGGCAGCTACGATCTCCTGCTGATGCCGACGCTGCCCATGAAGGCGACGCCGATCCCGCCGCCGGACGCGCCGCTCGGCCTCGTGCTGCAGCGCGCCTTCGAGATGCTGCCCAACACCGCGCCCTTCGACGTCACCGGCCATCCCGCCATGGCGGTGCCCTGCGGCATGGGCGACGGCCTGCCGATCTCCATGATGCTGATCGGCAAGGACTACGACGAGGCGACGATCTACGCCGCGGCCGCGGCCTTCGAGCAGGCCACCGACTGGAGGGCCCTGTGAGCGCCCTGCCCGAGGATCTCGCCTTCCGCGGCCTCGTCGAGGTTGGCGAGCAGATCGCGGGGGGCGCCCTGTCCTCGGTCGAACTCACCCGCGCCATGCTGGAGCGGATCGCCGCCCGGGACGGCGCGCTGCACGCCTACGAGACCGTGATGGCGGAAAGCGCCCTCGCCGAAGCCGCGTCGGCCGACCGCAACCTGGCGGCGGGCGGGTCGCGCGGACCGCTCCACGGCGTGCCGCTCGCCGTCAAGGACCTGCTCTGGACCCACGACGCCCCGACCGCGGCCGGCATGGCGATCCACCGCGGCTTCCGGGCGGGCGAGGACGCGACGGTCGTGGCGCGGCTGCGCGCCGCCGGCGCCGTGATCCTCGGCAAGCTCGCCATGACGGAGGGCGCCTATGCGGGCTACCACCCCGACATGACGGTGCCGATCAACCCTTGGGACGCCGAGGCCTGGCCCGGCACCTCCTCGTCGGGCTCGGGCGTCGCCACGGCGGCGGGGCTCTGCTACGGGTCGATCGGCTCGGACACGGGCGGCTCGATCCGCTTCCCCTCGGCCGCCAACGGGCTCACCGGCATCAAGCCGACCTGGGGCCGCGTCAGCCGCCACGGCGCCTTCGAACTCGGCGCCACGCTCGACACGATCGGCCCCATGTGCCGCTCGGCCAAGGACGCCGCCGCCATGCTGGGCGCCATCGCGGGCGCCGACCCGAAGGACCCCACGGCGCTGCTGGCGCCGGTGCCCGACTACCTCGCCGGGATCGACGGCGGCGTCGCGGGCCTCAGGATCGGCGTCGCGCCGGCCTTCATGGCGCTCGGCTGCGACGACGATGCGCTGGCGGCGGTGGAAGGGGCGCGCGACCTGCTGAGGACGCTGGGGGCCGAGATCGTCGAGATCGCCTTCCCGGACGCGTCGCAGATCCTCAGGGACTGGTTCACGCTCTGCGCCGTCGAGGCGGCGTCGTTCCATGCCGACACCTTCCCGTCGCGCCGGACCGATTACGGCTCGATCCTGTCGACCTTCCTCGATATCGCGGCGGGCGTGAGCGCGGTCGACATGCACGGCATCGCGGTGCGCCGGCTCGCGTTCCGCGGCCGGGTGGAGGCCGCCTTCGCCGGCATCGACCTCCTGCTCCTGCCCGTGCAGGGGCTGAGCGGCCCCACCATGGCGGGCGTGCTGGAGGCCGCCGAATCCGAGCGCGGCATCGCCAACCTGCTGCGCTACTCCTGCCCCTTCAACATGACGGGCCAGCCCACCATCACGCTGCCGGCCGGCGCCACGGCGGCGGGCCGCCCCGTCGGCGTGCAGCTCGTCGGCCGTCACCTCGACGAGGCGCTGCTGTGTCGCGCCGGCCATGCCATGCAGAAGGCCAGCGACTGGCACCGCCGCCGTCCAGGCCCGTCGGCCCAGCACTGACGGCGGCATCACGGGAGAAGCGCCATGGATCTCGGCCTCAAGGGACTGAAAGCCGTCGTCACGGGAGGCACCAAGGGCATCGGCCGCGCCATCGTGGAAACGCTGGCGCGCGAAGGGGCCGACGTCGCCTTCTGCGCGCGGGATGCCGCCGGTGTGGCGTCCGCCGAGGCGCGGGTCGCGGCGCTCGGCGTGCGGTGCTTCGGCGCCGCGCTCGACATCGCCGACGCTCCCGCCCTCAAGGCCTGGGTGGGCGAAGCCGCGGCGGCGCTCGGCGGCATCGACATCGTGGTGGCCAACGTCAGCGCACTTTCGATCGGCGCCGACGAGGACAGCTGGCGAAAGGGGTTCGAGGTCGACATGATGGGCTGCGTGCGGCTCGTCGAGGCCGCCATGCCGTCGCTGGCCACGAGCGCGGCCGCCAGCATCGTGACGATCTCCAGCGTGTCGGGCCGCGAGGTCGACTTCGCGGCGGGCCCCTACGGGGCCTTCAAGGCCGCCCTCATCCACTACACCCAGGGGCTGGCGTTCCAGCTCGCCGGAAAGGGCATCCGCGCCAATTCCGTGTCGCCCGGCAACACCTATTTCGAGGGCGGGGTCTGGAACCAGATCAAGGACGGCAATCCCGACCTCTACCGGACGGCCCTGGCCCTCAACCCGACCGGCCGGATGGGGACGCCGCAGGAGATGGCCAATGCCGCCGTGTTCCTGGCGAGCCCGGCGGCGAGCTTCGTCACCGGCACCAACCTCGTGGTCGACGGGGCGCTGACGCGCGGCGTGCAGCTGTGAGGAGCACGCCGGAGACGACGGTCGGCCCGGTCTGCCTCACCGCCGTCATCCCGTGCCTCCCCGGGACGGCCGATGCCGTCGAGGCCGCCCTCCTGGCCGTGGGCCTCGCGGTGGCGGCAGAGCCCGGCACGCTGGGCTACCGCGTCGTGAGGATCGACGGCGACGCCCCCGTGCTGCTGACGCATGAGCGCTTCCGCGACCGCGACGCCCTGCGGGCCCACAACGAGGGGGCCGCCTCCCAGGCCTTCTTCGCCGCGACGCGCGGCATGCTCGGCGCCGTCACGGTCCTGATCGGCGACGAAGTCCAGGACCACACGGGAGCGATGGCGCCGAGCACGCCCTGACATGGGCCGCCGGTGCCGTTCCACGATCAGAACGGCGCTCGTTTACGCAGCGAGAGGCCATAAAATCCGCAGCATGACAGCAACGAGGGGCTAGCGGGCGGCGTGAACACTCGATAGCTTCCGGTGGTCGGTGACGATCAGCAGCCGTGACGGGTGCAGCCGGCGCCGTCCACAGTCGACCCGCCTGGCAGTGCTGCCGAAAGCGGCGCGGTCGACCCGAACGTCTTCCCTCCTGGCAATGGCGCCACCCGCCGTCCGCTCCCGGACAGGCCCGCCACCGGAATCGTTCGACGTGACCGTCACCGCCTTCCCCATCGGCCTGCTCATCTCGACCGCGGGGCCCTACGCGGAAGCGTCGACCGGCATGCTGGCGGGCGCGCTCCTGGCCGTCGAGGCGGTGAATGCCGGTCCGCTGCCGGTGCGGCTCGTCCCCCGGTTCGGCGACCCGCGCGGCGAACTCGCCCGCTACGCGGCGCTCGGCGACGAGATGCTGGCCGCCGGCGTTCGCCACGTCGTCGGCTGCTATACGTCGTCGAGCCGCAAGGAGATCATCCCGCAGTTCGAGAAGGCCGATGCCCTGCTGTGGTATCCGTCGCATTACGAGGGCTTCGAGAGTTCGCCGAACGTCGTCTACACGGGGCCCGTCGCCAACCAGCACCTGCTGCCCCTGGCCGACTACCTGGTGCGGCACGTCGGCCAGACGGCCTTCTGCGTCGGCTCCAACTACATCTGGGCCTGGGAGAACAACCGCGTGATGCGCGACGCGATGGCGGCGGCCGGCGGCACGGTGCTGGCCGAGCGCTATTTCGCGGTGGGGTCGACGGATTTCGACCAGGTCATCGCCGCCATCCTGGCCGAACGTCCGGCCTTCGTCTTCAACACGTTGATCGGCGTCTCCTCCTACCGCTTCGTGCGCGACCTCCGGGCCGCCTGCGGGCGCCGCGGCCTCGACCAGCCCGCCGTGCTGCCGGTCGCGAGTTGCACGCTGTCGGAGCCCGAGCTCGCCGCCATCGGGCCGGGCGCCATGGACGGCCACATCACGTCGAGCGTCTACTTCGCCTCCCTGGCGTCGCCCGAGAACGATCGCTTCCGGGCCGCCTATGCGGCGCGCCATCCGGGCGGTCCCGCGGTGTCGGCCGACGCCGAAGCCACCTACGTGGCGGTGATGCTGCTGGCCCAGGCCCTCGCCGCCGCCGGGACGGACGAGATCGGTGCCGTCAAGGCGGCCGTCGGCCGCCAGGTGCTGCGGGCGCCCGGGGGCGAGGTCGCCATCGACCCCGAGACGATGCACGCGGCCCTGACGCCCCGCATCGGCCGCTCGAACGCCGCCGGCCAGTTCGACATCCTCGCCGAGGCGCCGGCGCCCGTGCGCGCCGACCCTTACCTCATCGGCAGCGCGTCGCGCTTCGGCGCGCTCGCGCCCCGCCCCCGGCTCAGGATCGCCTCATGACCGAGCGGCGCCTCATCCAGAACTTCCGCGGGATGCGCGCCATCCTGTGGGCCGGGCCCGACTTCGCCCCCGACACGCTCGACCGGACCCTCGCCAGGCTCGGCGTCGAGACGGCCCGCATGGAAGAGGTCGACCTCGCCGGGCTCGACCGCGACCGCGACGTGCTGTTCATCGACGGCGACCAGCCGCTCGCCCCCGAGGTCGTGCTGGCCCCGGGCAGCGCGCTGCCGCTCGTGCCGGGCATCGGCATCGTTGGCATCGAGGCGCCGAGCCGCCTGAAGCTGCTGACGGAGGCGGGCGTCACGGCCCTGCTGCGCAAGCCCGTGCATGCCGCGACCGTGTATTCGGCGCTGTTCCTCGGCGTGAACAACTTCCGCCGCCTGCGCGCGATGGAGACGCGCCTCGCCGAAGGGGAGCGACGGCGCAACGGCCGCCGCTTCGTCATCAAGGCCGTGGTGGCGCTGGTGCGCGGCCAGGGGCTCGACGACGACGAGGCCTATGCCCGGCTGCGGCGCGAAAGCATGCGGCGCCGCCTGGAGCTCGAAGAGTTCTGCGAAGCTCTCCTCCTGGAGGGCGGCGGCACGATACCGGCCGGATGGCCGACAGTTTCACGCGAACCGATGGACCACCGACATGCGACGTACCCTGATGATGACGGCCGCCGCGATGGCGTTGCTGATGCCGATGGCGGCCCATGCGGCGGACCCGATCAAGCTCGGCGTGCTTGAGGACCAGTCCGGCGACTTCGCCCTGGCGACTATCGGCAAGGTCCACGGCATCCAGCTCGCCACGGACGAGATCAATGCCGCGGGCGGCATCGCGGGTCGCAAGCTCGACCTCGTGATCTACGACACGCAGTCCGACAACACGCGCTACCAGGAGTTCATGCGCCGGGTGCTGCAGCGCGACAAGGTCGACGCGGTCTTCGCCGGCTTCTCCTCGGCCTCGCGCGAGGCCTACCGGCCCATCGTCGACCAGCTCAACGGCCTCGCCTTCTACAACAACCAATACGAGGGCGGCGTCTGCGACGCCCACATGATCGTCACCGGGGCGGTGCCGGAGCAGCAGTTCTCGACGCTGATCCCCTGGATGATGGAGAAGTTCGGCAAGAAGATCTACACGATCGCCGCCGACTACAACTTCGGACAGATCTCGGCGGAGTGGGTGCGCAACATCGTCAAGCAGAACGGCGGCGAGATGGTGGGCGAGGAGTTCATCCCGCTCGGCGTGTCGCAGTTCTCCTCGACGATCCAGAACATCCAGAAGGCCAAGCCCGATATCCTGATGACGCTGCTGGTGGGCACGGCGCAGTCGTCGTATTACGAGCAGGCCAATGCCGCGAACCTCCATGTGCCGATGGGCTCCTCGGTCAACGTCGGCCAGGCCTACGAGCACAAGCGCTTCAAGCCGCCGAGCCTCGCCAATATGTACGTGACGACCAACTGGATCGAGGAGGTCGACAACCCCGCCAGCAAGGCCTTCGTGGCCCGCTGGCACGCCAAGTTCCCGAACGAGCCCTACATCAACCAGGAGGCCGAGAACTCCTACCTGGCGGTGTATCTCTACAAGGAGATGGTGGAGCGGGCGAAGGGCTCGACCAAGCGCGACGACCTCCGGGCCGTCATCGCCAAGGGCGACGTCTGCTTCGATGCCCCCGAGGGCAAGGTGTGCATCGACCCGAAGAGCCAGCACATGTCGCACACCATCTACCTGGCGAAGGTCAACGACGACCACTCGATCAGCTTCCCCAAGGTGTGGCCGGACGTGAAACCCTATTGGCTGGGCGACTCGGGCTGCGACCTGACCAAGAAGAACCCGAACGCGCAATATACGCCGAGCAACCCGCCGCCGAAGAGCTGACAAGGGCGCAACCGTCGAGAGCCGGGGCCGCGGCGGCCGCGGCTCTCGACGGGCGTTTCTCGAAGGGGGACCACCATCCATGCCGGGCTTCGATGCCGTGATCGGCTTTCTCTACCAGTTCGGCGATGCCGCGGCCTTTCTGGTGCTCTGCGCCTCGGGCCTGGCGATCATCTTCGGCATGATGGGCGTCATCAACCTCGCCCACGGCGAGTTCATCATGGGCGGCGCCTACACCACCGTCACGGTCGCCAAGCTCGGCGTGCCGCTGCCGCTCGCGGTCCTGTGCGGCGCGCTGGCGGCCGGGGCGGCCGGCATGGTGCTGGAGCGTCTCGTCATCCGCCACCTCTACGGCCGCCCGCTCGACACCATCGTGGCGACCTGGGGCGTCAGCCTCATCGCGTCGCAGGGCACGCTGATCCTGCTCGGCCCCTCGCTGAGCGACATCTCGACCCCGCTCGGGTCGGTCGAGATCGGGGCGCTGTCCTATTCGGTGTATCGCTTCGTGCTGATGGGCGTCGCGGCCGCGATCCTGCTCGGCCTCTACGTGCTGTTCAACTTCACGCGCTTCGGCGTGCTGGCGCGGGCCACCATCCAGGTCCCCCACATGGCGGAAACGCTCGGCGTCGACACGCGGCTGATCTACAGCCTCACCTTCGGCATCGGGGCGGCGCTGGCCGGCGCCACCGGGGGGCTCTACGCCCCCACCATGACGCTGGTCCCGACCATGGGCGTGCAGTTCATCACCGAAGCCTTCGTCACCGTGGTGGTGGGCGGCGGCGACGTGTTCCTCGGCACGGCGCCGGCCGGCATCGTGCTGGGCTTCATCAAGAGCGGGATGACGACCTGGGAGGGGCAGCTCGCCGGCCAGATCGGCCTCCTCGTGGCCGTGATCCTCGTCATCCGGGTGCTGCCGCGCGGCATCTCGGGGCTGATGCTGCGCGAGCGCGCCTGAGCCATGGACCGGAGATCCCCCTTGCGCTTCCTCCGCCGCCTCGAAGGCCCGCAGACCCTCGGCCGCGGCCCCGGTTTCTGGGGCATCGCCGCCCTCGCGGTGGCGCTCGCCGCCGCCTATCCGCTGCTGACCGACGCCTACACGGTCGGCAACACCATCTACTTCTTCGACTGGGTGTTCATGGCGCTCGGCCTGTGCCTCATCTGGGGCTACGGCGGCGCCCTGAGCTTCGGCCAGACCGCCTTCTTCGGCCTTTCGGGCTACGCCTACGGCGTCGTGACGCTGGATTTCGGGGCCGACCACGGCCTCACCCTGGTGGCGACGCTGCTGGCGGTCGCGGCTTCCGCGCTCTTCGCCGCGGTGTTGGGGTATTTCCTGTTCTTCGGCCGCATCGGCGGCGTCTTCCTCGGCATCGTGACCCTGGCGGTGACGCTGGTCTTCGAGCGCTTCATGGCCCAGACGGCCGGGCCGGAATGGCACGTGGGGGCGGCGCGGCTCAACGGCTTCAACGGCATGAGCGGGATGCCGCCCCTGACGGTCCCCTGGCCCGGCGACGACCTCGTGCTGAGCCCGGACGTGCCCCTCTACTACGTGACCCTGGCCCTCCTGGTCGTGACCTACCTCGGCCTGCGCCTGCTGGTGAACTCGTCCTTCGGCAACGTCATCGTGGCGATCCGCGAGAACCCGCACCGCGCCACCATGCTGGGCTACGACGTGCGCAAGTACCAGCTCGCCACCTTCGTCATCGGCAGCGCCCTGGCCGGGCTCAGCGGCGTCCTCTACACGAGCTGGGGCCAGTACATCACGCCCTCCAGCATGGGGCTGACGGCCGCGGCCCTGCCGATCATCTGGGTCGCCGTCGGGGGACGCGGCGACCTCACCACGACGCTCGTCGGCACGCTGCTGCTGCTCGGCGCCTTCCAGTTCCTCACCATCTACGGCAGCCAATATGCCCTGGTGGCGATGGGCCTCCTGCTGGTCGTCACCGTGCTGCTGACCCCGGACGGGCTGGTGACGGCGCTGTTCCGCCTGCCGCGCAGGCTCGGCCGGCGCCGCCCCCGCGCCGCCGACGCGGTCGACCCCGGCCGGGAGGCGGCGTGATGGCCCTGCTCGAGACCCGCGGACTCAACAAGCGCTTCGGAGGCCTCCAGGTCACGTCGGACGTCGACCTGGCGCTCGAGGCCGGGGAGCTCCACTGCCTCATCGGGCCCAACGGCGCCGGCAAGAGCACGCTGTTCCGCCTGATCCTCGGCGAATTCCCGCCCACCAGCGGCGCCGTCTTCTACGATGGGCAGGACGTCACCCGGCTGCAGCCGCACGAGCGCATCCGCCGCGGCATCAGCGTCAAGTTCCAGGTGCCCGGCATCTTCGCGTCGCTCAGCGTCGCCCAGAACCTCGAGATCGCGCTCCAGCACCACCTCGCCGGGCACGGCCTGCGCGGGGAGGTCCGCCGCCTCCTCGGGTTCCTGAACCTCGCCGGCGCCGCGGCCGAGCCCGCCGGCAACCTCAGCCACGGCCAGAAGCAGTGGCTGGAGATCGGCATGGCGGTGAGCCTCAAGCCGAAGCTGCTGCTGCTCGACGAGCCGACGGCGGGCATGTCGCCCGAGGAGACCCGCGCGACGGGCGAGATGGTGCGGGCGCTGAACCGCGACGGCGTGACGGTGCTGGCGGTCGAGCACGACATGGCCTTCGTGCGCCAGGTGGCGACGCGGGTGACGGTGCTGCATTTCGGGCGCATCTTCGCCCAGGGGTCGATCGACGCCATCGTGGCCGACGAGCGCGTGGCCGAGATCTACCTCGGCCGCGGACACGGCGAACGGGGTGCCCCGCAGCCGGCGGGTGGGGAGGCGAAGCGTGGCTGAGGATCCCCTGCTGACGATCGCGGGCCTGCGGGCCGGCTACGGTGGCAAGCCCGTGCTGCAGGGGATCGACCTCGCCATCCCGCGGGGCGAGATCACGGCGGTGATCGGCCGCAACGGCGTCGGCAAGTCGACCCTGATCAAGGCGATCATCGGCCTGCTGCCGCCGAGCGCGGGGTCGATCCGTTTCGGGGGGCGCGAGATCGGAGCCCTCACGGCCCATGCCCGCGCGCGGCTCGGCCTCGGCTACGTGCCCCAGGGCCGCGACGTGTTCCCGCGCATGAGCGTCGAGGAGAACCTGAAGGTCGGGATGAGCATCCGGGGCGCTCCGAACCCCGACTACGACGCCATCTACGGCTATTTCCCCATCCTGCGGGAGCGCCGCCGCCAGGCGGCCGGGACGCTGTCGGGCGGCCAGCAGCAGCAACTGGCCATCGGCCGGGTGCTGGTGGGCGGCCCCAGCCTGGTGCTGCTCGACGAGCCGAGCGAGGGCATCCAGCCCTCGATCGTGCAGGACATCGCCCGGATCGGCGTCGACCTCAACCGCCGCACCGGCCTCACCATCGTGCTGGTGGAGCAGAACATCGACATGATCCGGGCCATGGCCCAACGCTGCTTCGTCATGGACAAGGGCCGCGTCACGGCCGAACTCACACCCGCCATGCTCGACGACCGCGACATCGTGCGGCGCCACCTCGCGGTCTGAGCCGGGCTTTCACGGAGGAGACGACGATGTCCTGGATCGATCAATCCATCATGGCGCGCCGCGGCGTCGCCGGCGGCAAGGCCGGCGCCGAGCACAGCCTCACCGAGGCCGCGCAGGGCAAGTACCACTACGTCTACGGCCCCTTCGCCGAGCCGGTCCTGCGCGTCGCGCCCGGCGACGTGATCTCGTGCGAAACCCACGACGCCTTCGAGGGCAAGATCCGCCACGAGACCGACGTGCCGAGCGAGATCCTCAACTTCCCCTTCCTCAACCCCCAGAACGGGCCGATCTACGTCGAGGGGGCCGAGAAGGGCGATTGCCTCGCCGTCCACATCAGGTCGATCCGGCCGCGCGGTCCCCAGCCCGTCGGCACGACCTGCCTCATCCCGGAATTCGGCGGCCTCGTCGGCACCGGCGCCACGGCGCTGCTCAACGCGCCGCTGGCCGAGCGCGTGAAGAAGGTCGAGGTGACGGCCGAGGGCGGGGTGAAGTGGAGCGACCGGCTCACGCTGCCCTACGAGCCCTTCATCGGCACCATCGGCACCTCGCCCGAGATCGAGGCGATCTCGTCCCTGGTCCCCGACTATTACGGCGGCAACATGGACCTGCCGGACGTCGCGCCGGGCTCGATCATCTACCTGCCCGTCAACGCGCCCGGGGCGCTGCTCTACCTCGGCGACTGCCACGCCATCCAGGGCGACGGCGAACTCTGCGGCGTGGCGCTCGAACACCCCAGCGTCACGACCGTGCAGGTCGACCTCATCAAGGGCTGGACGCTGCACTGGCCCCGGCTGGAAACCGCCGACGTTTTGATGACCATCGGCTCGGCCCGGCCCATGGAGGATGCCGCCCGCATCGCCTATCGCGAACTCATCCGCTGGATGGCGGCCGACTTCGGCTTCACCGAAGCCGACGCCTACCTGCTGCTGACCATGTGCGGCAAGGTTCGCCTCGGCAACATGGTGGACCCGAAATACACGCTCGGCGCCTCGATCGCCAAGCGCATCCTCGACGCATCGCGCTGAACCTCGCCCGTCTCGCCCCCGAAGGACGCAGAACCATGATGGCATCGGACCCGACCCACGACGCCGACCTCGGCTTCGACCTCGTCGAACTGACCGTCGAGACGGTGCAGGCCGCCTTCGCGGCCGGGACCGTGACGGCCGAGGCGCTGACCCGGGCGCTGCTCGACCGGATCGCCGCCCTGAACCCCGCCCTCAACGCCATCGTGTTCCTGAACCCGGACGCCCTCGCCGATGCCCGCGCCAGCGACGCGCGCCGGGCCGCGGGGGCGAGCCGCGGCCCGCTCGACGGCGTGCCGGTGGTGATCAAGGACCCGATGGACATGGTGGGCTTCCCCACGACGGCGGGCTGGCGGCTGCTGCACGGTGCCAGCGGTGGCGTCGACCTGATGCCGGCGACGGACAGCCCCGTCGTGGCGCGCATGAGGGCGGCCGGCACCGTCATGCTGGGCAAGACCAACGTGCCGGTGCTGAGCCACACCGGCAGCCATGCCAACGACAGCTGGGCGGGCCCGACCTACAATGCGGCGGGCCGCGACTTCCTGCCCGGCGGCAGCAGCGCCGGCACCGCCACCGCGGTGGCGGCGAGCCTGGCCGTGCTGGGCCTCGCCGAGGAGACCGGCGGCTCGATCCAGAACCCGGCCTCGGCGCAGGGTCTCGTCGGCATCAAGCCGACCTTCGCGCTCGTCCCCAATGCCGGCGTGATGCCGCTCTCGTCCAATCGCGACGTCGTGGGGCCCATCGCGCGCTGCGTGCGCGACGCGGCGCTCTGCCTCGACGTCTTGGCCGGCTACACGGCGGAGGATCCCAAGACCGTGGCGGGCGTCGGCCATCGGCCGAAGGGCGGCTACGCGTCCAAGCTCGACCCCGCCGCGCTCGCGGGCAAGCGGATCGGCCTCTACGGTCCCGGCTGGCGCGACCTGCCGCTGTCGGACGAGACCGCGGCGCTCTACGGCCGCGCCAAGGGCGAACTCGCCGCCTGCGGGGCCGTGCTGGTCGACGACCCCTTCCTGGGCTCGGGCTTCGCCGCCTTGCGGACCCCGACGCTGCCGGGCCACGAATTCGATGCGCGCGGCCTGGAGTCGGTGCCCTACGACCTCGAATGCTACCTGAAGCGCCTCGGGCCGGATGCGGCGCTGAGAAGCTTCGCCGACTTCGCCGCCGCCACGGCGGCCGAGGATGCCTTCGCGCCGGGCGGCGTGCTCGCCTTCATGCCCACCCTGCCCCAGTTCGCCGCCTGCCTGGCCGACCCCACCCGGCCGCCGGACCTGTCGGAGTTCATCGCGGCGCGGGAAGCCTACCTGCGGATCTTCGAGGAGGTCGTCGCGCGGGAGAAGCTCGACGCCCTCGTGTTCCCGCAGATGCGGAGCGCCCTCGGGGCGCTGCACGGCTCCGACACCATCCACGAGACCACTGTCAGCGAGATCAACATCGCCGGCCTGCCGGGCGTGACGGTGCCGGCCGGCGCCTACGCGTCGGGCGCGCCCTTCTGCCTGATCGTCGTCGGCCCGCGCTGGAGCGAGGCCGACCTGCTCGCCTACGCCTACGCCTACGAGCAAGCGACCCGCCATCGGCGCCCGCCGGCCTTCACGGCGGGCTGAGCGAGCGCCAGGGGCGCGGGCCGGCCTCGCGGGCGGGACCGCGCGAGCGTCGGGCGGCGGGCGGGTGTCGCCGACGAGCAGGACGGCGACGTCGACCTCGCCGGCAGCGCCCATGCGGAGCTGTCCCGGCTCACCCCCACGCGCGCGCTGCCGGGCGGCAGTTCCGTGGTGGAGGGCCGGCTCGCCGAGCAGCTCAGGGGTTCGCGCACGCCGATGCGCGAAGCGATCCTCCGGCTCGCCGCCGAGGGCCTGCTCGTCATACAAGGCTCCGGCACCGCCGAAGCTCCGACCATCGACCTGAAAGCGAGAAACCCCATGACGCTCGACCTCGCCATCCGCGGCGGCACCGTGGTGACCGCCGCCGACACGATGCGGTGCGACGTCGGCATCCGCGACGGCCGCATCGTGGCGCTCGGCGAGGACGTCGGGCCCGCGGCGCGCAGCATCGACGCCGCCGGGCTGCTGGTGCTGCCCGGCGGCATCGACAGCCACGTCCACCTCGACCAGTTCCAGGGCGAGGGCATCGTCATGGCGGACGGGTTCCGGTCCGGCACCGTCAGCGCGGCGGCGGGCGGCAACACCACTGTGATCCCCTTCGCCCTGCAGCGGCGCGGCGAAAGCCTGCGCGCCGCCGTCGAGGCCTATCACGCCAAGGCGCAAGGGGAAGCGCTCGTGGACTATGCCTTCCATCTCATCATCACCGATCCCACCCCGGGCGTGCTCGGCCAGGAGCTGCCGGCGCTCGTCAAGGACGGCTACTCGTCCTTCAAGGTCTTCATGACCTACGACGACATGGTGCTGAGCGACCGCGAGCTGCTCGACGTCTTCGCCGTCGCCAAGGCCGAGAACGCGCTCGTGATGGTGCATGCCGAGGGCTTCGATTCCATCCGGTTCATGGCCGACGGGCTCGAAGCCGAGGGCAAGACGGCCCCGGCCTTCCACGCGGCCGCCCGCCCCGAGACGGTGGAGCGCGAGGCCACGCACCGCGCCATCGCCCTGGCCGAGCTCGTCGGCATCCCCATCATGGTGGTGCACGTGTCGGGCCGCGACGCCATCGAGCAGATCGAATGGGCGCGGCGGCGCGGCCTGACGGTGCATGCCGAGACCTGCCCGCAATATCTCGTCCTCACCGCGGGCGACCTCGACCGGCCCGGCACCGAAGGGGCGAAGTTCGTGTGCTCGCCGCCGCCGCGCGACGCCGCCTCCCAGGCGGCCGTGTGGCGGGCGCTGGCCGGGGGCGCCTTCCAGACCTTCTCGTCGGACCATTGCCCCTTCCGCTACGACGATCCGGCCGGCAAAACCGGCCCGGCGGCGCGAGCCTCGTTCCGGGCGGTGCCGAACGGCATCCCGGGCGTGGCGGCGCGGCTGCCGATCCTGTTCTCGGAAGGGGTCGTCAAGGGCCGCATCACCCTGCAGGACTTCGTGGCCCTGACGGCCACCAACCACGCCCGCATGTACGGCCTCTACCCCCGCAAGGGCTCGATCGCGATCGGCGCCGACGCCGACATCGCGCTGTGGGACCCGGAGCGGCGCGTGACGCTGACGCAGGACCTCATGCACCACGGCAGCGACTACACCCCCTACGAAGGGCTTGAGGTCACGGGCTGGCCCGTCACCACCCTGGTGCGGGGCCGCGTGGTGTTCGACGGCGGCCGGGCGACCGCCGAGGCCGGCCACGGCATCTTCCTGCCGCGCGGCGCCTCGGGCGGATTGTGAACGGCCTGCGCCTCAGCCGATGAAACGCGCGATCGAGAAGCCGGACACGTCCCGGTCGGTCGCGCCGCGGTCGACGAGGTCCGCGGTGATCCGCCCCACGATGGGTCCCAGCGTGTAGCCGTTCGACGTCACGGCATGGAACAGGCCGGGCACGCGCGGGTCCTCCCCCAGGATCGGCGCGCCATCGATGTCGATGTTCATCGCCGCCCAGGAGCGCACGACGTGCAGGCGGTCGAGGCAGGGCACGACGCGCTGGGCCACCCACAGGTTGCCGGCGAGGCTCGCCAGCAGCGGACGGGGGTGGCGGTGGACCGGATCCAGCCCCGCCGTCCATCCGCCGCCGATGATGAAGGCGCCGTTGCCCGCCTGCTTCAGCGTCAGGTGCCGGTCGGCGTGGGCCACGAGGTGTCGGATGGTCGGCGCCGCCGGCTCGGTCACCACCATCTGCAGCGGCGCGCCGTGGACCGGCACGTCGACCCCCAGCATGCGGCCGACCACGGCCGCGAAGGCGCCCGCGGCATCGACGACCTTGCCGGCCCGCACGGGTCCGCGCGCCGTCTCGATGCGGAAGCCGCTCCCCTCCCGCGCGATCGCCGTCACGGCCGCACGGCGCAGCACGCGAGCCCCGGCAGCGGCGGCGGCTTCTAGGATCGCCTGCGTGGCGACGAGCGGGTTGATCTTGCCCTCGGCGGCGCAGAAGGCGGCCCCGAGGAAGCGCTCGGACAGGGCCGGTTCGCGCCGCCGCAGCGCCGCAGCGTCGATCAGTTCCGTCTCGACGCCCTGCGCCCGCTCGACGGCGGCCTTCGCGGCCAGGAAGGCGAGGTCGCGCTCGGTCTCCGCCACCATGAGGCCCCCCGTCATCGCCATCTCGAAGTCGGCCCCGAATTCGTCCTGGAGCGCCGCCCAGAGCGCGATCGCGTCGCGCTGCAGCGGCAGGGTGCGCGCCGCCGGGCCTGCGACACCCGCGGCTCGGGCGCCGTGGTCGAAGCTGAGCAGCTGAGCGTGGAGGCTTCCGGCATTGCCGCCCGACGCGAGGGCGTTCGGCTCGGACCGCTCGATCACCAGAACGTCGCGGCCGGCGCGGGCCAGGAACAGGGCGGTCGAGAGGCCCGCGATGCCGGCGCCGATCACCGCGACCTCGGTGTTCCGCGGCGCCTCTGCGGCGCCGTCCCCGCCGTGCCAGGCCGGCAGCAGGCTTCGCCGGTGCCCGCTCCATTCGGGCTGTTCCGCCGCGAGCGCCATCAGGGGCACGGGCCGCAGCGGCGCCTGCGGGGCGAAGCCGGCCCGCTCGTCGCCGGTGGAACCGCCGAGCAGCCCGGCGAGCGCTTCCGCGCAGTAGCGCCCCTGGCATCGACCCATCCCGGCGCGGGTCAGGCGCTTCAGCGTGGGCAGGTCGGCGACGGCGTGGCGGGCGATCGCGTCGCGGATCTGGCCCAGCGTCACGGCTTCGCAGCGGCAGACGGCCGTGGATGCATCGGCCCGCACGAGGTCGGGCGCGGGCGCGGCGAAGACCCGCCACAGGGCGGCTTGGAACGTCTCGTGCCGGGCGAGGCTCCGCCGCAGCGCGTCGTCGCGTCCCGGCACCTCATGGCCGAGGTCGCGCGCCGCGGCCCGGCCCGCCAGCTGTCCTTCGGCCTCGGCCACGCGGGCGCCCCCGAAGCGCCCCGCCTCGCCGGCGACGAACACGTCCGGCAGGGAGCTGCGGCCGTCGGGGTCGCGGAGGGTGCGGAGGTCGCCGCGTCCATCCGGCACCCGGCGACATCCGAGGAGGCGCGGAAGCTCGTCGGCCGGCGAGAACCCCTCGCCCATGGCGACGATGTCGGCCACGATCTCGACCGTCTGGGAGACTTCGGCGGTTCCATCGTCGTGCCGTGCGATCCGAACCCGTTCCGCCCGGTCGGCGCCGGCGATGCCGACGACGCGGCATCCCCAATGCACCGGCACGCCGGCGGCGCGCAGCCGCGCCACGGTGGCGGCTCCCACGATGGCGAGCTTGGGATCCGCCCGCAGCAGGGCGAGGCTCGCGGCCTGTGCGGGGGCCGGCGCGGCCTCGACGACGCCCACGACGCGCGCGCCGCGCCGGACCGCCTCCGCGGCGACCTGCAGGTTGAGGGGTCCGTTGCCGGCGACGAGGATGCGCCCCCGCGGCACTGCGCCGTCGGCGCGCAACATCGTCTGCAGGGCCCCCGCCGTCATCACGCCGGGCAGCGTCCAGCCGGAAAGCACCGGCGCCCGCTCGAAGGCGCCGGTCGCCACCACGAGGGCTCGCGGCACCAGGGCCAGCCCGGTCCCGTCGCGGAGCGCCGCGATCCTCAAGCGGCCGTCGCGGCCGCGCTCCGCGCCCCACACCGCCGTGCCGTCGAGGACCTCGACGCCGGCCGCGAGGGTGCGGGCGATCAGGGCCGCGCCCGCCCGGGCCTGGGCGTCCATGCGCCCGCGCTCGTCTTCGGTCGCGGGCTGCTTGTAGTACTGCCCGCCTGGCGAGACCCTCTCGTCGACCAGGATCACGCTCGCTCCGGCCCCGCGCGCCGCCAGCGCGGCGGCCAGCCCGGCCGGCCCGGCGCCGACCACGAGCACGTCGCAGGCGCGTTCCGACGGGGCGATGGTCGGCATGGCGAGGGCGCGCAGGGCCGGATCGCGGGGATCCGGCCGGAGCGGCTGGCGGGTCACGGCGAGACCGTCCCGCACCTTGGTCATGCAGGCCCGCCGGCCCGCGCGGCCATCCACCACGACGAGGCAGTCGTGGCACACGCCCATGCCGCAGAAGGCCCCCCTCGGCGAGCCGTCCTTGCCGGTGCCGAGCGTGAGCTCCCCGGCCGCCGCCAGTGCGGCGGCGAGGCTCTGGCCCGGCACGGCCGCGATGCGACGCCCCTCGAACGAGAAGGCGAGGCCGTGCGACCCGTCAGGCACCGCCGCCGAACCTCAGCCCGAACCCGTTCACCAAGGCCGCCATCGCGGCATCGACCTCGGCCGGCAGCGGCATGCGCGGCGGGCGCGGCAGGCCGACGTCGAGCCCCATGTGGCCGAGGAGCGCCTTCGAGGCCGCGACGTAGCGTTGACCGCCGACCGCCTCGATGACGGGGAGCCAGCGGAGGTAGAGCGCGTGTGCGTCCTTCACGCGGCCCTCGTCGGCCACGAGCGAGAACAGCGTCGCGAGGGGACCCGGCGCGACATTGGACGCCACCGCCACCCAGCCTTGCGCGCCCTCCACGAAGCTTTCGAAGCCGAGGATTCCGCCGAACACCGTCATGCGGTCGCCGCACAGGCGGATGATGTCGCGCACGCGCGTCACCTCCAGGGTGGATTCCTTGATGTAGCGGCAGGTCTCGCATTCGGCGATGCGCGCGACGAGCTCGGGCCTGAGGTCGACGTTGGCGGTGGCGGGGTTGTTGTAGACCATCACCGGGATCCCGACGGCCTCTCCGATCGTGCGGTAGTGGCGCACGATCTCGTCGTCGGTCGGCGTCGAGTAGAACGGCGGGATCACCATGACGCCGTCGGCGCCGAGCGCTTCGGCCTGGCGGCTCAGGCGCACCGCTTCGCGCGTGTCCTCGGCCCCGGTGCCGATCAGCACCGGCACCCGGGCGGCAGCCGTGCGGACCACCGTCTCGGCCACGGCGACGCGCTCGTCCTCGGACAGCGACAGGAACTCCCCGGTCGAGCCGAGCGGGATCAGGCCGTGGATGCCCTGCGCGATCTGCCAGTCGGTGAAGGCCGCGAGGGTCGGGAGGTCGAGGCCGGTGGCGGCGTCCCCGGGCGTGATCATCACCGTGTAGGTGCCGCGGAAGGTCTTCGTCATGGGGGTCTCTTCGGAGGATCAGGCGTCGGCGCGCATCGCCAGGGCGGCATCGGCCCGTCCGAACCGGCGTTCGATGCGGCCCTGCACGAGGCTCCAGGCGGTGGTCAGGGCGAGGTAGTAGAGGGACGCGACGGCGAAGAGCTCCAGCACCTCGAAGCGCTCCTGGACGAGTTCCTGGGTGCGGCGCAGCAGTTCCTCCATCGAGATGACGGAGGTGATGGAGGTCGTCTTCAGCAACCCGTTCACCGAATTGCCGAGCGGCGGCAGGATGACGCGCAGGGCCTGCGGCATCACGATCAGCCGCATGATCTGCCATTCGCGCAGGCCGAGCGCCCGGCCGGCGCCGGTCTGCCCCTCGGGGATGGCGGCGAGGCCCGAGCGGATGATCTCGGCGAGGTAGGCGGCCTCGTTCAGGGACAGGCCGATCAGGGCCGAGGTCACCACCGAGAACTTCAGCCCGAGCTGCGGCAGGCCCGTGTAGATCACGATGAGCTGCACGAGCAGCGGCGTGCCGCGGAAGAACCAGATGTAGAGCGCGGCCGGCATCGACAGCCAGCGTCGCCGCGACCGGCGGAGCAGGGCCAGGGCGAAGCCGAGCGCGAGGCCCAGCGCCATCCCGGCCGCCGTCAGCCACAGCGTCGCCCAGGCGCCGGCGAGCAGGTAGGGGCTCGCCAGGTATTCGAGGAAGCCCGATCCGTCCCAGGCCGTCACGGCGCGGTCCTCCGGGCCGTCGTCAGCCCGTCGGCCCCGCCACGGCGAGCGTGTCGACCGGCACCACGCCGTAGCGGGCGAAGAGCTTGCCGTAGGTGCCGTCGGCCTGCATCGCCTTCAGCGCCGCCAACACGGCCTCGGCCAGGGGCCGGCTCTTGAAGGCCAGCGCCACGGGGGTCGGATAGAGGCCCGAGATGGCGCGCTTGAAGTCGCCCCGGTCGGCGTAGGCCTTGGCGACGCTGTCGATCGACGTCACGGCGTCGACCTGGCCGGCGCGCAGCGCCTGATAGGCGAGCGCGAAACTGTCGAAGGTGCGGATCGTCAGGCCCTTGCCGCCCTTGGCCTTGAGGTCGGCGTCGAGCGCCTTGGTCTTGCTCTCCTCGAAGCCACCGATCTCGACGCCGACCGTCTTGCCGTCGAGGTCCTGGGGCGCCCGGATGGCATCGGAGGCGCCGGGCGGCACCGAGATCGAGATGGCCTGGCTCTCGTAGGGGATCATCTGCATGATCTTGGCGCGTTCGGGCGTGAAGAAGATGCCGGTATCGATGACGTCCCAGCGACCGGATTGCAGTCCCGGCACCATGGCGGCGAAGTCGATCTTGACGAACTCCGGCGCGAGGCAGAGGCGCTTCGCCAGGTCGCGGCCGAGTTCGATCCGCATGCCGACGAGGTCGCCGGATTTGTCGACGTACTGGAGCGGCGGCAGGGTCGGGTTGGTGGACATGACGAGGGTGCCGGCCTTGATCAGGTCGGCGTCCTTCACCCCGGGCGCACAGTCGGCGGCGCGGGCCGGCATCGCCAGCGGGAGCGCGGCGACGAGCAACGTCGCCATGGAAATCCGGGTCCGCATCGTCCACCTCGCCATCGTGCCACGTTTGGTATACCGTCAGCATACATTGCCCGTCTCGGGACGCAAGCCTGGCAGCGTCGGCCGGGCGCGGGTAGACCGCCCTGATCGGAGGGACGATAGGCGAGGAGCGCGCATGACAGACGGCGTGACCGGCAGGACGCCGGGGCCGATGAACCTCGGAAGCCTGGCCTATACGGCGCTGTCCGACATGATCCGCCACAAGCGGCTCCGGGCCGGGGACGCGATCGTGGAGGCGCGCCTCGCCGAAACGCTGGGCGTGTCCCGCACACCGCTGCGCGAAGCCCTCCAGCGCCTCGAGGCCGAAGCCATGGTGGTGCGGGCGGGACGATCCTTCGTGGTGCGTCGCGTGGACCTCGGCGAATATCTGAGGAGCCTGAAGGTGCGGCTCGTGCTCGAGCCCGAGGCGGCGGCGCTGGCGGTGGGGCGCGTGCCTGGCGTGCAGCTCGCGGCGGTGCGCGGCGAGATCCTGCAGCTGCTCGACGCGACGACCTACCATACGGACGCGCACTGGCGCTCCGACGACAACCTCCACACCATGTTCATCGACCATTGCGGCAACGAGGTCATGGCGAAGATCCTCAAAGGCCTGCGCGCCACGACGCGGCTTTTCGAGATCGACAGGCTCAAGGAACGGCTGAAGCCGGACTCACGCGAGCATCTCGCCATCGCCGACGCCATCCTGGCGGGGGACGAGGCCGGCGCGCGGCGAAGCGTGGCCATCCACATGCAGAGCCTCATCGACTTCGCGATCGACACCGTTCGCTGAGGCCGCGGGTCGCCTGCGCGCCCCCATCTCGGCTCCGTGACGGAAGGGTCCTGCAGCACGGTCTTCCGAGACGTCGTCGCCTGCATGGCGGCATGGCGGGCGGGCTCGCCCGTCAGGACGGTCGCCGACGTCTGACCCCACCGCCGCGCCGGCTCACCCGCGGCCGCCCACGCGGGCTTCGCAGCGGAACGACGCACCGCCGCCCAGGACGCGACGCGCCGGCCCCGGCGTAGGGCAGCACCGTCGTGCCGCTCGGAAACCCCACAAGCGGCGATCCGTCAGAACACCAGCCCGCGCTTGAGCATCCCGTGCACGCCCTTCTCGCCGTTCACCGCCTGCGTGACGCGGAAGTCCACGGCCAGCGAGCAGAGCTGGTAGGCCTCCTCGCGGCTGAGCCGGCTGCGGGCGCAGATGAAGGCGATCATCTCGCGCAGGGCCTTGCGCATCGCCTCGTCGAGGTCGGCGTCGAAGCCGAGCGAGATGAAATGCGTGGGCGTCTCGGCGCGGGGGTAGAGCAGCGGCGCGGCGCCGTCGGCGCGGCGGTGCAGCACGAACGTGAAGGTGCCGGTGAGGCACATCTCCAGGCCGTTGATGCACACCTCGCCGTCGCCCTGCACGCCGTGGCCGTCGCCCGTCGAGAACAGCCCGCCCGGCGCCCACACGGGCAGGAACAGGCTGGTGCCGGCGACGAGTTCCTTGCAGTCGATGTTGCCGCCATGCTCGCGCGGCTCGACGGTCGATATCCGCCCGTAGCGGGGCGGCGGCGCCACGCCCATCACGCCGAAGAAGGGGGCGAGCGGCAGCTCCAGCCCATGCGGCAGCGTGCAGGTGTTGCGGAGCCGGTCCACCGCGATGTGGCTGAGGAACGGGCGCTCGAAGTCGTGCGGCAGCGTCCCGGCGAGCGGGCGGAAGCCGCAGAAGCCCCAGTCGGCGCCGGGCACGATGGCGTCGACCCGGACCTCGAGCGTGTCGCCCGGCGCGGCGCCCGAGACCGCCACCGGCCCCGTCACGATGTGGCCGGGCGCGCGGGCGATGTCGGCCGCGTCGATCGCCAGCATGGCGGGGGTGGGGGCGAAGGGCGAGCCCTGGGGCGGGAACACCCGCCGCGCCCCGTTGACGGTCTCGATCTCGACGGTGTCGCCGGAGGCGACCGTCAGCACGGGCGGGATCTCGGCGTCGAAGATCCCGACCCGCACGGTGTCGGGGGCGGCGGCGAGGCGGTGGAAGGCCATGGGGGTTCGCGCTCAGTCGGAGAAGGACGCGCCCTGGAGCCGCACGAGCCCGTCGGCGAGGGAGCGGTAGCCGACCACGCGCTTCGACAGGCCGGCGATGTTGCGGGTCGTCCAAAGGTAGACGATGGGCTCCTCGACGCCGACGATCTTCCACACGGCGCCGTAAAGGTCGCGCCTCTTGGCGACATCGTCGGTGGCGCGGGCCTCGTCGAGCAGGCGGTCGACATCTGGGTTGTGGAAGGCCGCGTAGTTCATCGGGCCGCCGCCGTGCAGGAAGGCCCAGGTGTCGCTGTCGGGGTCGAGCAGGCCCGACCAGCCGATCTGGAAGACCTGGTAGTCGCCGCTGTGCAGCGCCGCGAGGCCCGAGCCGATCTCCATGGCCACGACCTTGACGTCGAAGCCCGCCTCGGCCGCCATGGATTGGATGACCTCGCCGACCTGTCGGTTCAGGGGGCTGTTGATGATGCCGAGCGACACCGGCACCCGGCCCGTCAGCCCGGCCTCGGCGAGCAGCTTCTTCGCCGCCGCGACGTCTCGCGCCGGCGGTTTCAGCCCCGGCAGGTTGAAGGGGCTGACGGGCGATATGGCCTGGGCGGTGGGCTGGTAGAGGCCGTTGAACACGACGCCGATCAGCGCGTCGCGGTCGATCGACAGCTCGAAGGCGCGCCGCACCCGGGCATCCCGCCCGATGGGCGAGTCGGCGCCCTTCCCGTTGCCGACGTTGAAGGTCAGGCCCTGGTAGCCCAGGGAGTCGGACTTCACGATCTTCAGCTTCGGCGAGGCTTCCACGGCCGGCACGTCGGTGGGGGCGATCTGCTCGACGAAGTCGGTGGCGCCGGCCTGCAGGTTGGTCAGCCGCACCGTGCTGTCCGGCATGATCTGGTAGACGACCTTGTCGAAGTGGATGTCCTTCGCGTCCCAGTAGCGGTCGAAACGCTCGAGCGTGATGTGGTCCTGGGCGACGCGCTCGACGAAGCGGAACGGCCCGGCGCATACCGGGTGGAGCGCGAAGCCCGCCCCTTCCTCGCGCACGGCCTTGGGCGACACCATCATGCCGGCGCGGTCGGTGAGTTGCGCCACGAAGGGCGCCGAGGCCTGTTTCAGCGCGACCCGCACGGTCAGGGGGTCCACCACGTCGACGTGATCCACCATGGCGACCTCGCTCCGGCGGAAGCTGCCGGGCTGGTTCAGGTCGCGGTCGAGGCTGAATTTCACCGCGGCGGCGTCCATCGGCTCGCCGTCCTGGAACAGCACGCCGGGGCGCAGGTGGATCACCACGGTCTTGGGATCCGGCGTCTCGGAGGACAGGGCCAGCATCGGCACGATGTTCAGGTGCTCGTCGATGTCGAAGAGCTTGTCGCACATGCCCGTGTAGACGACCGTCCCCATGAAGGTCTGCGACAGGGCGGGATCCAGCGTGTCGACGTCGCCGCGCAAGGCCACGCGCAGGGTCTGCGCCTGCAGGGGCAGCACCGTGGCGCCAAACGCGCCACAGGCTGCCAGGATCGCCGCCATCGTCCGCCGCATCGTGCTCCCCCGCTCCATCATGCGCCGCCTTGCATGCACCGGCCATGCCATCGGTCCGCATCGGGCCGGGATGGCATGCATGTTGCGAACCGGCATCCTCGACGCCGGCAGCCGGGCCGGGACGATCCCCGGGTCCCGCGACCCGGCAACCGACGCAGCCACGGAGCCGCGACATCTCCCATCATCCCACGATCCGAGACGGCGAGCGCCCGTGATGCGCGACCGCTTCCTGTCGCGCCTCCTCCAGGTGGTGCCGACCCTGCTCCTGGTGAGCCTCATGGTGTTCGGCCTGCAGCGCCTGCTGCCGGGCGACCCCGCCGTGGTGCTGGCCGGGGACCAGCCCGACCCGGCCGTGATCGCCGACATCCGCCACCGCCTGCTGCTCGACCAGCCGGTGGTGTTCCAATACCTGCACTGGCTCGGTGGCCTCCTGCGGGGCGACCTCGGCTTCAGCTGGCGCATCGGGGAGCCCGTCTCGGCGCTGATCGCGCAGAAGCTGCCGGTGACGCTCCAGCTCGCCACCATGGGGTTCGCGGTCGGCATCGGCATCGGCGTCCCGGCCGGCGTCGTGTCGGCGATGAAGCGCGACACGGTGTGGGACTGGGCCGCCAACGTGATCGGCCTCGCCGGCATTTCGGTGCCGAATTTCTGGATCGGCATCCTGCTCATCCTGCTGGTCTGCGTCGACCTCGGCTGGCTCCCCCCGTCCGGCTACGTGCCGCTCACCCAGGACTGGCGCCTGTCGCTCGCCACCACGGTGCTGCCGGCCTTCGTGCTCGGCACCAACATCGCCGCCACCATCATGCGCCACACCCGCAGCGCCATGCTGACGGCGCTGGACCAGGACTATGTCCGCACCGCCCGGGCCAAGGGGCTGGGCGAGCGCACCGTCGTGCTGCGGCACGCGCTGCGCAACGCCCTCATCCCCGTGGTGACGCTGGGGGCGCTGGAATTCGGCACGCTGCTGTCGGGCGCCGTGCTGATCGAGCAGGTGTTCTCCATCCCCGGCTTCGGCAAGCTCGTGGTGGATTCGGTGTTCAACCGCGACTACGCGGTCGTGCAGGGCGTCGTCATGGTGACGGCGGTGCTGTTCATCGGGGCGAACCTCGTCGCCGACGCGCTCTACCTCGTCATCAACCCGCGGCTGCGCGACGCATGAGCACCGAGCCTCTCCACGTCGCCCTCCCGCGCGGTCCCTCGGCCGCCGCACCGCCGGAGGAGGTCGAGACCGTCGCCGTGCCGCGCCCGGAACGGGCGACGACCCGCCGGCCCGCCCTCGCGGCGTTCCTGCGCCGGCCCGCCGCCGTGACCGGGCTCGCCGTGGTGGCGCTGTTCGCCGCCGTGGCGCTCGCGGCGCCGTGGCTCGCCCCCTACGATCCCGATGCCACGAGCTGGACGGCGATACGCAAGGCACCGAACCTCGCCCATTGGATGGGCACCGACGAGAACGGGCGCGACGTGCTGTCCCGGGTGATCTACGGCGCGCGGGCCTCCATGCTGGCCGCCGCCCTGTCGGCCGCCATCGCGGCGGCGGCGGGCGTGCCGCTCGGCATGTTGGCCGGCCTCGCCGGCGGCTGGGTCGACGCCGTCATCGGCCGGGTCGTCGACGCCATGCTGGCGGTGCCGTTCCTGATCCTCGCCATCGCGCTGGCGGCCTTCCTGGGGCCCAGCCTCACCGACGCGATGGTGGCCATCGGCGTGTCGGCGGCGCCGGCCTTCGTGCGGGTGGCGCGGGGCGCCGCCATGGACGTGGCGACCAACGGCTACATCGAGGCGGCGGTGTCGCTGGGCAATCCGCCGTGGCGGATCGCGCTCCGCCACGTTCTGCCCAACATCGCCCCGCCGCTGCTCGTGCAGGCGACGCTGGCCATGGGGATCGCGATCGTGGCGGAGGCGAGCCTGTCGTTCCTCGGCCTCGGCCAGCAGCCGCCCGAAGCCAGCTGGGGCTCCATGCTGAACGCGGCGCAGCGCTTCATGACGCTGGCACCCTGGCTGGCCGTGTTCCCCGGCTTGGCGGTGTTCCTCGCCGTGACGGCCTTCAACCTGCTCGGCGACGGCCTGCGCGACGCCTTCGACCCGCGAGCCCGATGACGCCGTCCACCGAGGCGGTCGGGTCGCGCTGGCCGGCATGGGGTCGTGGGACGCTGGGGACTCCGAGGGCCGGTGGTCGGGGACCGCCGTGGTGCTGGCGAGGCGTTCCCCCTCGGTCCGTGCGCCGCATCCCCTCCCGGGCTCCGGGCTGCTGGCCTTGCGATGCCGAACGCGTCCCGACGATCCAGGCCTGCGCGACAGCGGACCTGGCCCATGCGGGATCCCGGCGGCGAGGCTCCGCTCCGCCTGGGCTGCTGGCGACCCGCATCGATCATCCCTTCGACGGTGTCGTCCGGGACGCGCCCTCTGCCGGGGCGATCGACCCCTACGACCAGGTGGCCGAGCAACGCCGCGTGGCATAGTCGGTCGGCGTCATGGCGAACCGTTTGGAGAAGGCGGTCGTGAAAGCCGCGCTGGTGGAGAAGCCGACCTGGCGGGCGACGTCGCCGACCGGCGTGCTCCGGGCAGCGAGCAGTTCCAAGGCCCGCATCATGCGCGCCTCGCGGACCAGGTCGCGCCACAGGATGCCGAGTTCCGCCTGACAGTGCCGCTGCAGCGTGCGGGCGGACAGGCCCGCCGCCGAGGCGACGTCGTCGAGCGGCGCGTCGTCGAGATGGTCGCGCAGGTAGAGCACGGCACGGCGCATCGGTTCCGACCGGACGGCCGGCAGCCACAGCATGCGCGTGTTGGCGAACCACTGCCCGCAGAGGCCGGACAAGGTGCGAAAGAACAGCCGCGCCGTACCGCCGCTCGCGACGTCCGGCGGCGCCCAGAGGGTCGCCTGCAGGAGCATCTCGCGCGCCAGCGGCGTCGCGGCCGTCGTCCAGCAACCGTGGTGGTCCCAGGTCGCGTCCGAGGGTTCGAGATGCGCCACGAGCAGCCTCGTCTTCGGGGCCGAGCGGAGCCTGAAGGCACGGTCGGCGGGCACGAAGATCAGGTGGCCGGCCACGATCAACCACCCCCCGGAGGCCCCCTCGACGTCGAGCTGCCCGCTTTCGACCAGGATCAGCTTGTGCATCCTGTCGCCGAGCGACGCCTCGTCGACGTCGGCCGTCACGGTCTCGGCGAAGGGCGCGGCGGCTTCGGCCGCCGACAGCAGGCGATCCGCGGAGGCGTCCGGCTGGAACGGCTTGGTGACCCTTTCGAGCCGGTCGCGAGTGCTGACGCTCAATAAATACTCCTTGCCACAGTTTCTTTTCTGCGACAGCTTCGGGCTTAGAACGAGGCGAGCCGGATCACAAGGCACGCCGACGAGGAAACGCCAATGGTCGCTGCGCTCGCACCGGGAGGTGTCGGACGGGCAGGAAACGCGCTCCTGTCGATCGCCGGGCTGTCGAGAGGCTTCGGGCTCGGTCGCGGCGACAGGGTCGCGGCGACAGGGTCGCGGCGGTCGGGCCGCGCGGCGCCGGCCAGGAAGCGATGGGCCGAGGCCCGATCGGCGCAACGCCCACCATCGGCACCGTGGCGATCTCGGGACGGCCGGCCTGCGGGGCACGGCCGTGGCTGCCGGCATCCTCGCGTGACGCTGCCGGTCGCGGTCGGCAACGCGGGCTCCTCGCGGCGGCGCCGTCGCCTGCGGCCCACGCGGAGCCAGCCGAGCGGCATCGGCAGTCCATGAGCACGATCCGGGGCGGCGCTCGACCGCCGGCCCGGCCGACAGACAAGGGAGGACCGACATGATCGCACGCATCTCGATGACACTTCTGACGACCGGCGCGAGCCTGCTGATGGGCCAGGCGGCGCGCGCCGACGCCGTTTCCGACGCCAAATCCTTCGTGGCCGCCATGTCGGCGCCCGCCGCGCCTTGGGCTGGCCCCACGTCGGGTCCGAAGGCGGTTCCGGGCAAGTCCATCGTCTACGTCTCGACCGACCAGAACAACGGCGGCGCGCGCGGCGTCGGCGAGGGCATCAAGGAAGCCGCCGACGCCATCGGCTGGACGTATCGCCAGCTCGACGGCCAGGGCTCGGTGTCGGGCCGCACGAGCGCGATGAGCCAGGCGATCGCGTCCAAGGCCGACGTCATCGTGCTCGGCGCCATCGACGCGACCGAACAGTCGAGCGCCATCGAGGACGCCGCCAAGCAGGGCATCGTGCTGATCGGCTGGCATGCGGTGGCGCATTCGGGGCCGGATCCGAAGCTGTCGCTCTTCACCAACATCACGACCGACCCGCTCGAAGTCGCCCGTGCCGCGGCGTCCCTGCCCTGCAGCGAGACGAACGGCAAGGCCGGCGTGGTGGTCTTCACCGACAGCACCTACGAGATCGCGGTCAAGAAGGCCCGCGCCATGGAGGCGCTGATCAAGCAGTGCGGCGACAGCAAGGTCCTGGCCTTCGTCGACACGCCCCTGGCCGAAGCCTCGACCCGGATGCCGCAGCTGACGACCTCGCTCCTGCAGAAGTACGGCAAGAGCTGGACGCACTCCCTCAGCATCAACGACCTCACCTTCGACTTCATGGCGCCCTCGCTCGGTTCGGCCGGGATCGAAGGGGACGGTGCCCCGCTCGCGGTCTCGGCCGGGGACGGCAGCGGCGCCGCGTTCCAGCGCATCCGCCAGAAGGAGTACCAGGAGGCCACCGTCGCCGAGCCGTTGCGCCTGCACGGCTGGCAGATCGTCGACGAGGCCAACCGCGCGCTGAACAAGCAGAAGGACAGCGGCTTCGTGGCGCCCGCCCATCTCTTCACCGCCGCCAACATCGGCTCGGACGGTGGCCCGCAGGACAAGTACGATCCGGATAACGGCTATGCCGCGATCTACAAGAAGATCTGGAAGGGCCAGTAGGAACGCCGCGGGTCCGGGTGCCGGGCCCGCACGCCACCACGATCGACTCCGTCGGAGGATGAGCCATGTCACAGGACCTGCCGACGCCCGACTACGCCCGCAACCTCAAGCTGGTCGGTCACTCCGACCAGGGGGGGCGGTCGGACGGCGTCCAACTCATGATCAACAAGGGCTACGCCATCACGGGCCACATGTTCTCCAAGGGGTTCAGCGTCATCGACGTGCGTGACCCGCGACGACCGAACCCCGTGGCCTACGTGCCGGCGCCACCCAACACCTGGAACATCCACCTGCAGAGCTTCGGCGACCTGCTGCTGGTGATCAACGCCAAGGACATGTTCGCCTCGGCCGAGTTCCAGGACGAGCGAAACTACTACACGGGCGCGCTCGGCGAGAAGGTGGGCACGGCGTCGAATGCGTCGGCGACGCGGGACTGGACGGCCGGCATGGCGGTGTACGACATCGCCGATCCGTCCCGCCCGCGGCAGATCGGCTTCATGCCGGTGGCGGGGGGCGGCATCCACCGGATCTGGTACGTCGGGGGGCGCTGGGCCTACGTGTCGGCCCTGCTCGACGGGTTCACCGACTACATCTTCATGACGGTCGACCTGTCGGATCCGACCAACCCGCGCGAGGGCGGCCGCGTCTGGCTGCCCGGGATGAACACGGCCGCAGGGGAAACGCCGACATGGCCTCCCGAGCGACGGTTCGGGCTGCACCACGCCACCGTCAGCGGGACCACGGCCTACGGCGCCTGGCGCGACGCCGGCCTCGTCGTCATCGACGTGGCGGACCCGACCGCGCCGACGCTGAAGCTCCACCACAACTGGTCTCCCCCCTTCAACGGCGGGACCCACAACTGCCTGCACCTTCCCGCCCGCGACCTGCTGGTGGTGGCGGACGAGGCCGTGCTCGACGACTACGAGGACGGCTTCAAGCCCATCTGGCTGTTCGACGTCCGCGATCCGATGAAGCCCATCAGCATCTCGACCTGCCCGGAGCCGAACGACGCGGACTATCGCCGCAAGGGCGGCCACTTCGGCCCGCACAACATCTACGAGAACCGGCCGGACGGCTTCGTCAGCGACCAGCGCCTCTTCGCCACGCAGCAGAACGCCGGCATCCGCGTCTACGACATCGGCAACGCCTTCCGGCCCGAGGAGATCGCCGCCTTCGTTCCCCCGCAACCCGCCCGGCTGATGGACCACCGCCCGAACAGGTCGCGGGTCATACAATCCTGCGACGTTTCCGTCGACAAGGACGGCCTCGTCTATGCCAACGACTACAACGGCGGGCTCTACATCCTGGAGATGACGGCGTGAGGCCGGCGGCCCCGGGGATCGTCGATCGGGTCAGCCGCCCGTGCGGAGGCCCCCGCCGAGCTCGTCGGGGCCGCCCGCGTGCCGCGGAGGGCCGGCGATACGTCCACGACGGTCGATGTCGTCCAGGCCGTAACCCAGCGACGGGGCGACGCGCCGGACGAGCGGCTCCCACGTCCTGCGCTCGGCACCATAGCGGTCGATTCCGTCCGGCCGCGCCGCGATGCCGGCACGCTCGAGCGTGTCGACGGCAGCGGCATAGCTTTGCCGGTCCCGCCCAGTTGCGGCGGCTTCGGCCCGCTTCGGAACGGTCGGGAAGTTCCGATCCAACGTTTCCAACAGCAGCAGGGTGCCCTGGCGCAGCGACATGACCGCCGCGGAACGCACGAGCGAGCCGTATTGCTGACGGTCGATTGCGGTGCCGATCAAGGTCGTCAGGTCGAGAAGCACGAAGCCGAAGCGGGACACGGCATAGGCCGGGTCCTCGAAGCGGAAGTAGAAGAGCAGCGGGTAGAAATGGTGGGCTTCCTTGGTGGCGGCCAGCGCCCGTGCGAGGTTGCCAAGCTCGCTGACGGCGGTGCTGCAATCCCCGCCGGGCATGAGCCGGGCCAGCATCTCGGCGGCATCGCCGGTACGGCCTGTCATGAGGTCGATGGTGAGTGCCAGCGCGTTGCGGTCGCGCAGCGACGAATAGACCTGGACGAGGTAGCTCAGCACCAGCGACAGGACTGACGTGCCGACGAGCGAATCCACCAGAAAGAGGATGCGGGTGCCGGTGGTGTGCGGTGAGTATTCGCCTCCACCGACGATCGAGAGGCTGTTGCCGGCCACGAGAAGCGCCGTGACGAAATCGGTCGGGGTGGCGCCGCTCGAGGGCCGGATCGCCGTGCCGAGTCCGGGCTGGACCATGAGCGCCGCCGCGACCGTGAGCCCGAGCGCCCAGAAGCCGATCAGCAGAACCACGATCAGGGGGCCGGCCAGCGACAGGACGGCGCCGCGGCGCCTGCCCGACAGCGTGGCCAGGGCGCGAAGCGACGCCCAGACCGCCCGGTTCCAGGAGGGCGCGAGCAGTCCCGTACCGGCGCGCGCGTAGAGAACGGTCAGCACGATGTCGGCGAGGACCAGCAGCATCAGCGCCGCCCCGACCGCCGGTTCAAGCGTCATGGGCGGCGCCTCGTCTCGATGTTGCGCTTGGGAAGGGACGAGCCCGGTGGCGAGCGGGCGAAACCGGGTTCGGCGCCTCGATCATCGCGGGCCTCCGGCATGGGCGTCCGGCGCGGCCGCGCTTCGGGCTTCGGCGGATCCGCTCCGGCTCGCCATCGAGAGCAGCCTCGGCGGCCCGAAGACGACGCACGGGCGGTCCCGAGGAGGCCAGTCCCGTGTCAGGATGCGGCGGGAAGGGCTTTGGCGACCGTGCCTTCCGCCCGGTAGTCCGGTGGGATCGTGAAGTCCTGGCGGGCGAGGCCACGGGAGGCCTGCGGCCCGCCGGGCAGGCCGCTGCGTCCGGAATAATCGCGACCGGAGCCCGGTCCGCGGCGGTGCACGGCCTTCGTTCCCGCATAGGCGGCGATGTCGAGCAGCGTGATGCCGGCGACGAGCGCCGTCGCCACCGCCGCGTTGCGGCGCTTCGGGTTGTCGGGAGTGAGGGCCGAGGACAGGGTCGCCAGATCGAGCGCGTCGCCGGCGATCCTGGATGCGAGGCCGGCGGACTTGTCCACCGACAGGGTCGGCAGCGCGCTCGCCAACTCCCGTGCGCCGTAGCCGCGGACGAGAGCCTCCTTGCCGTGGAGGCCGAGCGTCCGGACGATGCGTCCCGGTGCCACCAGTTCGGTGACGCCGAGACCGATGGAGAACCAGCCGAGCGCACGCGCCAGCCGGTCGGCGCCGGACAGCGAACTCGGACCTTTGCGCAGGACTTGGGGATCGCCTTCGGACCGCGTGGTCTGCGCCAGTTTGGCAATCGACATGGTGGCTCCTCGTCAGGGCTGAAGCATGACCTTGATGCAGCCGTCCGCCTTGTCGCGGAACGTCGTGTACATCTCCGGTCCTCGGGCCAGATCGACCTTGTGGGTGATGACGAACGAAGGGTCGATCTGGTCCCGCTCGATCCGGCGCAGGAGATCGCCCGTCCAGCGCGGCACGTGCGCCTGCGCCATGCGGAAGGTCAGGCCCTTGTTCATGGCCTGGCCCATCGGGATCTTGTCGTCCAGGCCGAGGTAGACGCCGATGATCGAGATCACGCCCGCGGGTCGGCACACGTAGATCATCTCGCGGAGCACGTGCGGGCGATCGGTCTCTCCCATCAGCATCTGCTTGGCCCGGTCGAGCACCGTGTCGGGCTGCCCGAGGCCGACATGGCTCTCGGTGCCGACCGCATCGATGCACTTGTGCGGGCCCTTTCCGCCGGTCAGCGCGTTCAACCGCTCGACGACGCTGTCCTGCTCGAAATCGATCGTGACGGCGCCCGCGGCCGCGGCCATCGAGAGCCGCTCCGGCAGATGGTCGATGGCGATCACCTGCTCGGCCCCGAGCAGGACGGCGGAACGGATCGCCATCTGGCCGACGGGGCCGCAGCCCCAGATCGCCACGATGTCGCCCGGCTGGATGTCGGCCTGGACGGCGGCCTGCCAGCCCGTCGGCAGGATGTCGGACAGGAACAGCAGCTTCTCGTCGTCGATGCCGTCCGGCACCTTGACGTGGGTCGTATCGGCGAAGGGGACGCGCAGATATTCCGCCTGTCCTCCCGGGTAGCCGCCGGTGAGATGGGTGTAGCCGAACAGGCCCGCGGTCGTATGGCCGAAGACCTTGTCGCCGAGTTCCTTCTTGCGATTGGTCTGTTCGCAGACGGAGAAGTTGCCACGACGGCATTGCTCGCATTCACCACAGACGATGGTGAAAGGGATGACGACGCGGTCGCCCTTCCTGAGCTTGCCCTTCGCCTGGCTACCGACCTCGACGACTTCGCCCATCGCTTCGTGACCCATGATGTCGCCCGGCATCATCGCGGGAATGAGGTTGTGGAAGAGGTGGAGATCGGAGCCGCAGATCGCGCAGCTCGTCACCTTGATGATGGCATCGCGGGGATGCTCGATCGTCGGATCGGACACCGTGTCACAGCGGATGTCCTCCTTGCCGTGCCAGACCAGGGCCTTCATGCGAGTCTCCTCGATGTGTCGGGAAACCCTAACCCTGCGCCGCCTCGGGCCGGGATACGGGCGATCCCTAAGTGACACTCCGCAGGACGCGAGGTCGGGTCGGGAAGCTCGGCAGCGCATTCCGGGAGGGTCGGCGGGATCCCCGGCTCGTCCACCGTCGGACGACCGGACGGACACGGCAGGCCCCGCCTCCGCCGCACCGGCCCGGGATCGCGGAACAAGGCCGGGCCCTGCCGGCGGCCCCGGGCGGCGGACAGGTCCTGGGGAACCTTCCCTAGGCGGTAATTTTTGGACGGACGTCGGCAGTTCGTTCAAGGAGGCTGGCATGGCGCCGAAGCATCCGCCCTCGGCCGGTCGCAAGGATTTTGCAGGAGCCGACCTGGCCGCCATGGCTGCGGCGGCGGTCCGCCAGGCACCGACCTTCGTCGGCCTGTGTGACCCGGAGCTTCGCCCCTGCTTCCTCAACGCCGCCGGCCGCGAGATGCTCGGGCTCGGCCCGGAGGTGGACATCGCCGCCTACGAGGTGCTCGACTTCTTCACTCCGGCCCACCGTCGGGTCGTCGAAACCGTCGGGCTCGCCAGCCTCTCACGCGAGGGGCGCTGGGAGGAGCAGTTGCGTTTCCGCCACTTCACCGACCCGTCCAGGGAGACCGAGGTGCGTTGGTCGGCCTTCGCCTTGCGCGACGCGAGCGGCCGCACGATCGGCGTGGCCGCCCTCGCCACCGCCATCTCGGCCTTCGATCCTGCCGAGCGGGCTTTGCACGGCCAGCAGATGCTGCTCACGTCGATCCTGGACAGCATTCCGCTCGGCATCGGCATCTACGATCGCAGCGGCGACCTCACCACATCCAACCAGCGCCTGCGCGATGCCATCGGTGTCGCCCGGCTCCCCTCACGCGGCGCGACGTCGCCACAACGCTGGAGCCTGTACGGTCCCGACCACCGGCCCATCCCGCCCGACCGCCATCCAGGCGCCCGCGCCTTGCGCGGCGAGGCCGTGACGCCGGGGATGGATGTCCTGTCCGGGGGGCGAAACGCTCCCGAGCGTTGGATGCGGATCAGTGCCGTCCCGTTCCGACACGGGGGCGACGAGGCGGACGGGGCCGTCGTGGTCGTCCAGGATGTGGATGACCTCAAGCGCGCCGCCGAACGTTTCGCGGCGGCCGGGGCGGAACTCGCCGGCCGGTCCCGCTTCTTCGAAGCGACGCTCTCCTCCATTCCCGATTTCGTCTACGCCTTCGACCGGCAGCGGCGCTTCGCCTATGCCAACCCTGCGATGCTGGCGCTGTTCGGGCTTTCTGCGGAACAGATGATCGGCAAGACCTTCGCCGACCTCGACTACCCTGCGGAGCTTGCCGATCGCCTCGATGGCCATATCGATCGCGTCCTGGGAAACGGCGCCACCGTCGAGGACGAGGTCTTCTTCCGCAGCCCGGGTGGCGAGGAGGCCTATTTCGCCTTCCTGTGGGGGCCCGTCTACGGGGAGGACGGCTCGGTCGAGTCGGTGGTCGGCGTATCGCGCAAGACGAGCGAGCGCCGCGCCTTCGAGGAACGGCTGAAGCGGGACGAGGCCCGCCTGCGCGCCGCGACCGAACTGGTCGGCCTCGGCATCTACTCCTGGGACCCCGCCACGGGTGCGCTCGACTGGGACGACCGCCTCCGGGCGATGTGGGGGCTGCCGTCCGGGGCGCCGGTCGACATGGAAGTCTACGAGGCGGGCATCCACCGTGACGACCTGGCCCGCGTTCGCTCGGCGATCGCCGCCTGCGTCGATCCGGAAGGAGACGGACGCTATTCCATCGAATACCGCGTCATCGGGCGGGACGATGGCCAGACCCGCCACGTCGCGACCTCGGGCCGAACCGTCTTCGACCATGGCCGCGCGGTCGGCTTCATCGGAGCCGCGATCGACGTCACCGCCCAACGCCGCACCGAGGCGGCGGTCCGGACGAGCGAGTCGCAGTTCCGAAGCTTCGCCGAACACAGCAGCAACCTGATCTGGATCGCCGATCCGGCGGTCGGCGACATCACCTACCGGAGCGCAGCTTTCGAACGGATCTGGGGGGTGGCGTCCGAGGAGGGGCCGGTCGCGCTCGAGGACTGGATGACGACCGTCCATCCGGACGACCGGGACCAGGTCGAACGGGCGCTCGACAGTGTCAAGACCGGAGAAGTCGCGCATTTCGAGTACCGCATCGTCCGACCCAGCGACGGCTCGATCCGCTGGCTGCGCGATACCAGCTTCCCGATCCGCGACGAGCACGGCACCGTGACGCGGATCGGCGGCATCACCGAAGACCTGACGCAAGACGACACCCGGCACGTGTATGTCGTCAGCGCGACGGTCGAAGAGGCGCGTCGGCTGACGGGCCTCGCGCGCAGCGCCGGCTATCGCACCCGGAGTTTCGATGGCGCCCGCGCGTTCCTCGACATCGCCCCCTTGCTGGCCCCCGGTTGCGTCCTCGTCGACCTTCGAAAGGCGAGGCAGGAGGGCCTCTCGGTCGCACGCGAGCTCAAGGCGCGGTCGATCACCCTGCCCACCATCGTGCTCGACGCGCCCGACGCCGAGGTCGCCTCCGCCGTGACCGCCAT
This sequence comes from Lichenibacterium ramalinae, assembly GCF_004137085.1. Lineage (GTDB taxonomy): Bacteria > Pseudomonadota > Alphaproteobacteria > Rhizobiales > Beijerinckiaceae > Lichenihabitans > Lichenihabitans ramalinae. The sequence goes on along the minus strand of NZ_QYBC01000003.1, from coordinate 81,526 downwards.
GAAGGCCGGCGCGCTCGACTACATCACGCTGTCGGACGAGAACACGCTCCGCACGGCACTCGCGACCGCCATCGCGGAATGTCAGGCCGGAGCACGTCCGGCGACGCGTGATGAAACCGCCGGCGCCCGCATCGCAAGGCTGACGCGGCGAGAGCGCGCCGTGCTGGTCGGTTTGATCGAGGGTGGGACCAACAAGACGATCGCCCAGGACCTCGGCATCAGCCCGCGAACCGTGGAGCTTCATCGCGCCCAGCTGATGAGCCGCTTGAACGCGACCAGCCTGACGGAGCTGCTGCAGATCGCTCTGCTGGCCGGCCTGTCACCGACGCAGACGGCCGGTCGGACGACGCGCAAAGCGACATAGGCCGTCGCAATCGCTCCGCGGACAGGCGTTCGGGCTTCGCGCGTGGGGAGCGACGAGCCCCCGCAGGCTATCGAGCGACTCCACCCGACGGCGATCTGCTGGTTCTCCGGCAGAGCACCGCCGTGGCGCCGGGATCGTGTCGCCGGCGACGCCATGGAGGCGGCCTGCGGTCGATCCTTAGGGACTCCCCGGATAGCGCGACGGCCGACTGCAGGACAGCTTTCCGGCAGAGCATCGGCCCCAGGCCGGGAGAACCGCCATGAGAACAGTCGTCTATGACGGACCCCGCGACGATGCCGCGCGATAGATCGGGCTCCGATCACCGATGATCGACCTCGGACGGGACAGCGTGGATTGTTTGGTGGTCGGCGGCGGTCCGGCGGGATTGGCCGCAGCGACCTATCTCGGTCGCTTCCACCTGTCCGCCGTGGTCTGCGACACCGGCGAGAGCCGGGCCGCCCGCATCCCGTGCACGCGAAACCAGCCGGGCTTTCCCGACGGCATCGCGGGCGCCGACCTTCTGCATCGCATGCGCCGACAGGCGAAGCGTTATGGGGTCCGTTTCGACGAGGCGCGTGTGACGACGCTGGTCCGAGAGGATGGCCGATTTCGCGCCGACACGAGCGGGCGTGACATCGTCACCTGTCGCGTGCTCCTGGCGACCGGATTGCACAATCGTCGGCCCCATATGGATCGTCGGCTTCATGACGAGGCCCTGGCGCAGGGCAGGATCCGCTATTGTCCCATCTGCGACGGCTATGAGGTGACGGGCAAACGGATCGCCGTCATCGGCACCGGCGCGCACGGCGTGAGGGAGGCGGAGTTCCTGCGCTCCTACAGCCCGCATGTCACCTTGGTGTGTGCCGACGGACCGCACCGCCTCGACCGGCTGGCGAGAGAACGGCTGACCGTCGCGGGGATCGAGTTTCTCGACGGTCCGGCGTCGCACTTCGTGCTTCGGCGGGACAGCATCGCCTTCCAGGCCGGCGACCTCTGGGTCCAGGTCGACAGTGTCTACCCGGCGCTCGGCTCGGACATCCGCTCCGAACTGGGGACGGCAGTGGGGGCCGCACGGACGCGTGAGGGCTGCCTGCAGGTCGATGCCCATCAACGCACGACCGTGCCCGGCCTCTATGCGGCCGGCGACGTCGTGTCCGGACTCGACCAGATCAGCGTCGCGGTCGGCCAAGCCGCGCTCGCCGCGACAGCGATGCGAAACGATCTCAGCGATGCGGGTGTCGCCCGACGCTGAACGGCTGCCAGGTCGGACCCGCCCAAGGACCGAGAGTCTCAAACCATAAGGATGCTCGTTTTGCCGGATCTTTCGCCTCTGTCGGTCATCAGCGAAAACCTCGAGCGCACAGCCGCCGCAAAGGAATCCACGCGGCAGCGGGTCGCCAGGAGCCGCGCCTTGTGCGCCGAGGGTGCCGAACACGCCCAGCGGACCGTGGAGATCATTCGAGCCTCTCTCGGCGTGCTGAGATCCCTTTCGACGCCGGTCGGGGACCCATGACGGGCGGAGCCGGCCAGGTGTGCAGCGCTCCTCAGCGGACATCCGGCCGGTCCTCCCCACCGCAGCGGTGATCCGGCCTTCCGGCGGCGGAGCGCTGGAGCCACGTCGCGTGGGGGTGGCGGGTGAGACAGGGCGCCGATGAGGCGCTCAGTGCCGCTGCGAAAACCCGCCCTACTTTCAGCACACCGACCGACATGGAGGGCGGAAAGCTCGACTTCGACAAGACCCGGCCCAGTCTGCCGCAGGCGGGTCAGAAGAAACCGGGAAAAAACCAGTCGAGTGCTGACCGGTCGAGTGCTGATGGGCTCGCGACGGGGCGCGTGAAGTCACGCGGCACCTTCGACGCGCGCGAAGACGACTGCGCGGTTCGCCTCGGCTGACGCGGTCCTCGGCACGAAGACGTGCCTGCTCGCCATCGCCACGGCTTGCGCCTGAGACATAAACGTCACGCAGCATCCTTAGAGCTCGTCAATTCTGTCTGACGGGAACGCCATGACCAGCTTCAGCACGCCACCGGATCTCGTCGCAGGCCAGAGTCTCGGCGGCAACGACACGGGCACGGTTGCGAGCGGCTCGTCCGTGACGGTGTCGGCCGGCACGGCGGTGACGGTCGCACTCGCGACCGCACCACCATCGCCCAACACCGGCGTCCAGATCACGAACTCGGGCACTATCAAGGACACCAACGCGGACGGGCGTGCGATCAATGCCTCGGGCACATCGACTGGCGTCCGCATCCTGCGGGTGACGAACGGCTCGGGGGCCGTCATCACGTCGACGGACGATGCCGTCCGGGTCAACAGCGACCTCGTGGCGGGAAGCACCGTCGCGGTCGTCAACGACGGCACGATATCGAGCACGGCCACCGGCAGCAGCGGCGGCCAGGGCATCGATTTCAATGCCATCACCACGGCCGGCAGCGCCGTCACGATCACCAACCGCGCGACGGGCAGCATCACCGCCGCGGACAACGACGCCGTGAGGCCGGGCCAGAACGGCGACGTGGAGAACTCCGGTCAGATCACCTCCGGCGCCGCGGCGACCCCGTCCAGCCAACCGAGCGCGGACGGCATCGATTTCCAGGACAACCACACGGGAACGGTCCACAATTTCGGGGGAGGTGCGGTCAGCGGCGCGCGGCACGGCATCGCCGGCGGCACGAACACCACGGTCAACGTCACCAATGACGCCAGGGCCACCATCATCGGCAGGAACGGATCCGGCGTGGGCCTCGACGGCTCGGGGAGCGTGGTCAACTCGGGAACCATCACCGGCACGATCGACACGACATCGGCGCGCGGAGACGGCGACGGTGTCGACATCGATCTCACCGCCGCCGTCACCAACTACGGCACGATCCAGGGCCTGGGAGCGAAGGGCAACGACTCCGGCGGGCGCACCAACGCGGGCGAAGGCTTGTCGCTCGGTGGCGGCACGGTCGCCAACTACGGGTCCATCCTGTCATCCGCGATGAACCCCGACGGCATCACGGCGAATACCGGTGGCGCCATCGTCGTGAACAACGACGCGAATGCCAACCGGAGCGGAAACGCGTCGACGACGATCACGAACTTCTTCGGCGCCAGCATCACGGGCGGCAACAACGACGCGATCCGCCTCGAGAACAAGGGCAGCGCGGCGCTCGACACCGACCAGATCACCAACTACGGCACGATCACGGGCAACGGGACGATCCCCGACCCGAATGGGACCGTGACCTACGTGGCGCCGGCTGGACAGCCGAATGCGGGGCAGACGGTCGCCGACCCGAACTCCGTCGGGACCTTGGACGGCGTGACTTACACCGGCACCGGCTCCGCCCGCTTCGTCCGCGGCGACGGCTCGGCCATCCAGATGGGTGAGGGGGCCGACACCCTCACCGATTACGGCACCATCGTCGGAAACACCGGACGCGCCGTCAACCTCGAGGGCGGCGACGACACGCTGAACCTCCACACGGGGTCGACGATCTCGGGACGGCTCGACGGCGGCGCCGGCACCGATACGCTGAACCTCCGCCTCGACGATCGAACCGGGGCCGACATCACGCGCGGGGCGAACAGCGGGTCGACGTCCGGCACGCTGTCCGATGTGATCGATTTCGAGGTGCTGAATGTCCAGGGTGGCATCTGGTCCGTCATCGACGCCCAGGCCTATTCGGGTGGCGCGACGATCGCATCGGGTGCCACGCTGCAGGTCGGCAACGATGCCGCGACAGGGTCGCTCGCCGCCGACATCGCCGACGGAGGCAGCCTCGTCTTCGACCGCGCCGATGCATCGCGCTACAGTGGCGTGATCACGGGCGCAGGCAGCCTGTCGAAGCGCGGCGCGGGTACGCTGGCGTTGACCGGAAGCAGCGCTGGCTTCTCCGGTGCCGTCACGTTGCGCGCCGGTGTGCTCGAACTCGCGCAGCTCGACTCGGCCGGCACAGGCGGCATCGCCTTCACGACCGGCGCGCAGACGCTGCGGCTCGACGTGAACGGAACCTATGCCAATGCCATCTCCGGCTTCTCGACCGACGGCGACGTCATCGACCTCGCGTCCCTGAACCCGGCCGGCGCGACCGCGCGCTACAACGGCACCACCCTGACGGTGACGAATGGGGCCGACACCGCCACGCTGACCCTCGCCCCAGCACCCTCGGGGTCTCACTACAGCGTGCAGGGCGACGGCGGCACCGGCACCGACGTGGTGCTGGTCGCGGCCCAGGCTGATCCCCCCGCCGCCTCGACCACGCCCAGCGCCGGCTCGGACAGCCTCACGGGTTCGTCCGGCAACGATACGATCGCGGGCCTTTCGGGGAACGACACGCTGAACGGGCTCGGCGGCGACGACCTCCTGCTCGGCAACCAGGGCGACGACCTCGTCACGGCCGGCGATGGGATGAACACCGTGGCGGGCGGCATGGGCCGCGACCGCATCGCGGTCGGCAACGGCTCCAACCTCATCTACGGCGGCGAGGGTGCCGACACGATCGCGGCCGGCAACGGGGCCAACACGATCGTCGGCGGCACGGGCAATGCCACGCTGGATGCCGACGACGGCGCCGACAGCATCACGGTCGGGTCGGGCAACGACCTGATCCTCGGCAACCAGGGCAACGACACGATCGCGCTCGGGGGCGGCGCCGACACGGCGCTCGGCGGCATGGGCGACGACCTCATCACGTCCTCGGGTATCGGCAACGACCTGCTACTTGGCGGCGAGGGGTCCGACACGATCATGGCCGGGAACGGCGCCGACACCATCGTGGGCGGGACGGGCAACGGCTCGTCGGACAGCCTCGACGGGGCCGACGAGATCACCTCGGGCTCGGGCAATGACCTCATCCTCGGCAACGGCGGCAACGACTCGGTCGGGGCCGGCGCGGGCAACGACACGGTGGTGGGCGGCTTCGGCGACGACGTCGTGCTGGGCAATCAGGGCAACGACGTCATCCTGGGCAACCAGGGCCGTGACACGCTGTTCGGCGGCCAGGGTGCCGACACGCTGGTGGGGGGCCAGGGCAACGACGTCCTCTACGGGAACGAGGGCGACGACGTGCTGTATGGCAACGAGGGGCTGAACACCTTCGTGTTCAACCCGGGCGACACGGGTTTCAGGTCGGCTCTCGGCACGGGCGACACGGTGATGGATTTCGCCACGGGCACGAGCCGCATCGACTTCGCGTCGGGCCCGGCCGGGAGCGCGACGAACTTCGGGGCGACCGCGACGACCGCGACCGACTTCGCCGCGATCCAAGCTCTGGGACAGACGCTGATCGACGGCGGAGACGCCTATGCCTTCGTGGCGGACGGGACGGACGGCTTCCTGTTCACCACCGGCGGCACGGGGACGGCCATGACGGACGCCGTGAAGCTGGTGGGGGCGGGGACGGCCTCGTCGCTGAAGTACCAGGACGTCGCCCACGGCGCCCTGGCCTGAGACGGCCGGGCGAGGCACGACAGGACGGTGCCTCGCCCGGTCGTCGCGCCGGGAGCGGAGCGCGGCGGCCTGCCGGCAGCCGGAACCCGGCAGGCTCGGGACGGTCTGCCCCGGAGCTCGCTCGCGCCGAAGCGGGATGGCGGCTCCTCACCCCGGTTCCGGCCTCCGCCAAGCCGACACTGACCCAAGCCGACGCTGACACAAGCCGGCGCTACGAGGCCGACAGGATCTTGTGCAGGCGCGCGATCCCGCCCGGAAGGCCGCGGATGTGCAGGATGCGACCGTCGGCATCGAAGTCCTCGGAGAGCACGCGCGCGTTCTCGTAGACGACGCCGAGCAGTCCCTGCTTGGCGTAAGGCAGCGTGAGCCGGTCCTCCACCATGGCGGCCTCGAAGAAGGCGATCACCGTCGCGCGCAGCGCCGCCACGTCGGCGGCAGAACTCGCCGACAGGAAGATCGCATCGGGGTGGTCGTCCGCCAGGACGGCCCGGCCGGCGTCGTCCACGCGATCCATCTTGTTCAACAGCAGCATCGACGGCACCGCGTCCGCGCCGATCTCGTGCAGGACAGAGCGGGTGACCTCGAGTTGCGCCGCGTAGGTCGGGTCGGAGGCGTCGACCACGTAGAGCAGCAACGATGCATCGAGCGCTTCGGCCAGCGTCGACCGGAACGAGGCGACGAGGTCGTGCGGGAGCTTCTTGATGAAGCCCACCGTGTCGGAGACGAGCACACGGGGAGAGGTTTCCGGCCGCAGCGCCCGCACGGTCGTGTCGAGCGTCGCGAAGAGCTGATCGGCCACAAGCACCTCGCTCCCCGTGAGGGCCCGCATCAGCGACGACTTGCCCGCGTTGGTGTATCCGACCAGCGCGACCCGCAACTGCTCGCCCCGCGCGGAGCGCCGCTGTTCGTCGTCGCGCTGGATCTCGTCGAGCTGCGCCTTGAGTTCGGCGCGGCGATCCCGGACCTTGCGGCGGTCGAGGTCGATGTTGGACTCGCCCGCGCCGACGCCGCGCTGCCGGCCGCCTCCCGTCGAGGACTCCCGGAGGCGCGGGACCACGTATTGCAGCCGGGCCATCTCCACCTGGAGCTTCGCTTCGCGGCTGCGCGCGTGGCGGTGGAAGATCTCCACGATCACGCCGGTGCGGTCGAGCACCTCGGCACCGGTCGCCCGCTCCAGGTTGCGCGCCTGGCTCGGCGAGATCTCGTGGTCGACGATCACGACGTCGGCCGATGGCGGCATGTCCGACCCCGGCGCGTCCGGCATGGACGCCGGCTCGGCGCCCTCGTCGAAGCGCTCTCGCGCTTTCGATCGCGTTGCGGTCGCCATCGTGCCGACCACGCCCGTGCCGCCGGTGAGCGCCGCCAGGTCGTGCAGCCGCCCCTTGCCCAGCACCGTCGCGCCATCGAGCGCTTCGCGTCGCTGCGACAGGGTGCCGACGACCTCGTAGCCCAGCGTCTTCACCAGGCGGCCGAGTTCCGCGATGCTGGCTGCATGGGCGGCGTCATCGACGCCGGGAAGCTGCACGCCGACGAGGATGGCGTGCGGGACGGGACGTTTGGTTTCCATGCGTCTGCGTAGCACGGGCGGACGATCTCTTCCCGCTCCCTGTCCGCCTCGCATCACGCCATCGACCCATCGCGGCGTCGGCCCGTCGCGCGGATCGGCTGCGGATCGACCGTGTTCGCCTGAATTTGCGCGTTTCAGGCAAAATCATTGACCTATCTGCACACAGCGATCAGTATTGTCGTGGAAGCGGCGAAAAACCGCCCAGGACGCGCAACGCTTTGCTCGGTGCGTGCAGAGGAGGACGTGGACTGTGCAGATCCCCATCAAACGGTCCATCGACCGCGTCCCCGGCGGCATGATGGTCGTGCCGCTCCTGGTCGGGGCCCTGATCGCCACCTTCCTCCCCGGCACGCCCCAGTTCTTCGGCTCGTTCACCTCGGCCCTGTTCAGCGGGGCGCTCACCATCCTCGCGGTGTTCTACGTGTGCATGGGCGCCAGCATCGAGTTTCGTGCCACGCCCTACATCCTGAAGAAAGGCGGCACGCTGTTCGTCGTGAAGACCGCCGTGGCGGTGGTGCTGGGCATCGTGTTCGGCCACCTGCTGGGCGAGGCGCCAGTGCCGTCCGGCGTCTTCGCCGGCGTGTCGACCCTCGCCATCGTGGCGGCCCTGAACGACACCAACGGCGGCCTCTACATGGCGCTGATGGGCCAGTACGGGCGCCCGCGCGACGTGGGCGCCTACACGATCATGTCGCTCGAATCCGGCCCGTTCCTCACCATGGTGACGCTGGGCGTCGCCGGCCTGTCGGCCTTCCCGTGGCAGACCCTGGTGGGCAGCATCCTGCCGCTCGCCGTCGGCATGGTGCTGGGCAACCTCGACCGCGACATGAAGGCGTTCCTCGGCCGCGCCATCCCGGTCATGATCCCGTTCTTCGCCTTCGCGCTGGGAACGGGCCTCAACCTCGGCCGCATCTGGCAGGCCGGCCTGCTCGGCCTCGGCCTCGGCGTCGCCGTGGTGGCGATCACCGGCATCCCCCTCTTCTTCGCCGACCGCGCCACGGGCGGCACCGGTGTGGCTGGCGTTGCGGCCGCCTCGACGGCCGGCAATGCCGCGGCGGTGCCGGCCATCGTCGCGGCCGCCAATCCCGCATACGCCGCGTCGGCGGCCTCGGCCACCGTGCTGGTCGCCGCCGCCGTGGTGGTGACCTCGATCCTCGTGCCGATCCTGACGGCCTGGACGGCCAAACGCTTCGGCGACCCCGTCGCGGAACCGACGACGGCCGTCGAAGCCCCCGAATGGGCGCATTGAGGTGGGGGTCGACTGGCTCGTCCTGGCCGACGACCTGACTGGCGCAGCCGATTGCGGGATCGCTTTCGCGCGGCGCGGTGTCCGGTCGGTCGTGGCCTGGGGCGACCACGCGCCCGCGGCCGACGGCCGCCGGGGCGTCCTGTCCTACGACGTCGGCAGCCGGGGACTGTCGGCGGACCACGCCGCGGAACGCCACCGAGGCCAGATCGACCGTCTCCTCGGCGCCTCGACGCCTCTGTTCAAGAAGATCGACAGCACCCTGCGCGGCCAGCCCGCCGCCGAGGTCGCCGCCTGCCTGGCAGGCCTGCGCGCGAGGGGCGGCCGTGGTTTCGGTGTCCTGGCACCGGCTTTCCCCGCCACCGGTCGGACCGTCATCGACGGACGCCTCCGCGTCGCGGGGCGTCCGCTCGAAGAGGCGGAGGTTTGGCGGCGCGACCACAGCTACGCGTCGGCGGATCTCGTCGCCGTGCTGGCGAGCGCCGGCGTGGTCGGCGAAGTCCTGCCCCTGGCGACGGTCAGGTCGGAGGGCGATGCCTTGCGGCGGACCCTGGCGTCGCTCGCCACCCGGGGCGACGTCGTGGCGGTCTGCGATGCGGAGGTGCAGGACGACCTCGCGCGCGTCGCCGCCGCCTGCGCGTCTTTGCCGACCGCGACGCTCCACGTCGGCAGCGCGGGCTTGGCCCACGCCCTGGCGGACCTGACGTGCGGAACGGAGCGCGATCCATCGCGGGACGTCGGGCCACGGGAGGCGGGCGTCCGGCACGGGGGGACCCTGCTGGTCGTCGGCACGCTCGCCGCGGTGTCGCGCCGAGCCGCGCGTCGCACCGTCGATGCCGGGCATGCCCGCCACGTGCCCGTCGCTCCGGCGCTCCTCCTGAACGATGCGGACGCCGCGGGACGAGCGGCGCTGGTCGACGTCCTGTCCCGGATCCTGTCCTCGGGAAACGACGCGATGGTCGAGGTGGCGGTCGACGACAGCCCCGACCTGTCCATCGGTCCCCGCCTCGCGACGGCGCTGGCCGACGTCCTGTTCCCGGTCCTGTCCCAGGCCGGCGCCCTGGTGGCGACCGGCGGCGAGACCGCCGCGGCGCTGCTGACCCGCTTCGGCGTCACCGGCATCCGCCTCCTCGATGAGATCGAACCCGGCGCCTGCCTGGGCTTGACCTTGGGGGCCGTCTCACTCCCCGTGGTCACCAAGGCCGGCGCCTTCGGTGACGAGGGCAGCCTGACCCGCATCGCCGAGCACCTGCGCAACCCCCGACAGAATGGACCGACGCCATGACCCGTCCGACGATCGCCATCACCATGGGGGATGCGTCCGGCATCGGCCCCGAGGTCATCATGAAGGCCCTGTCGCGGGCTGACGTCCAGGACCTGTGCCGGCCGCTCGTGGTCGGCGACGCGGAACGCCTGAGGACGGCCGGTCGCATCGTCGGCAGCCCTCTCAAGGTTAATGCCCTCGCCCGAGCGGAGGCGGCGCGGTTCGCTCCCGACACCGTCGAGTGCCTGGACCTCGACATCATCCCGAAGGACCACCCGTTCGGCGAGATCTCGACGCTGTCGGGCGAGGGCGCCTATCGCTTCATCGAGAAGGCGGTCGAGGTGGTCCAGGCGGGTCAGGCCGACGGGATCTGCACGGCGCCGCTCAGCAAGGAGGCGCTCCACGCCGCCGGCCACAGGTTCCCGGGGCACACCGAGTTGCTGGCGGCGCTCACCGGCACGCCGGAGGTGTCGATGATGCTGGTGTCGCCGAAGCTGCGCGTGATCCACGTCACGACCCACATCGGCCTCATCGACGCCATCGCCCGCATCGAGCCGGGCCTCGTCGAGAGGGTGATCGGACGCGCCCACGAGACCCTGGTGAAGGCCGGCATCGCCGAGCCCCGCATCGGGGTCTGCGGCATCAACCCCCACGCGGGCGAGAACGGCCTGTTCGGCCGCGGCGAGGAGGCGGAGAAGATCGCGCCCGCCGTCGAGGCCTGTCGGGCCCGGGGCTGGGACGTGAGGGGCCCGCTGCCCGCCGACACCCTGTTCTTCCTCGCGGCCCGGGGCGACTACGACATCGTGGTCGCCATGTACCACGACCAGGGGCACGGCCCCATCAAGGTGCTGGGCCTCGAATCCGGCGTGAACATCACGGTCGGCCTGCCGGTGATCCGCACCTCGGTCGACCACGGCACGGCCTTCGACATCGCCGGCCGGGGCATCGCCGACGAGGGCAGCATGGTGGAAGCCCTCCGCCAGGCCGTCGACCTGGCTCCTCGGCGCGCGGCCGCCTGACGCGGGCCGGACGCCATGGCGAACGCGAGCCGCCGCGCCCTCCTGCTCGACCTGCTGCGCCGGGGCGAGGTCGACGTCGACGACGTGGCGAAGCGCTTCGACGTCTCGGCCTCCACGGTCCGGCGCGACCTTCGCCACCTGGCGGAGGCGGAGGGCGTCACGCGGACCTATGGCGGGGCCGTGCTGACGAGGCCCGCCGACGAGCAGAGCCTCCGGCAACGCGAGACCGTGAACGGCCCCCAGAAGGAGGCGATCGCCCGGGCGGCCCTGGCCTGTCTCGCCGATGACGACAGCCTCATCCTAGATGCGGGGTCGACCGTCGCCGCACTCGCCCGCCTGCTGGTCGACCGACGCCATCGCGTGGTCACGAACAGCCTCATCCTCGTGCCGATGCTGGCCGAGGCGCCGGGCATCCATCTGACCGTGCTGGGCGGCGCGGTCCGGACGACCAGCGCGAGCACCTCGGGGCACCAGGCCGTCGAGGCGATGCGGCGGGTGACGGCCGACAAGCTGTTCACCGGTGCCGACGGCGTCGTGGCCGGTCGCGGGCTCTGCGAGGCCAGCCCCGAGCAGGCGGCGCTGAAGGAGACCATGATGGCCCAGGCCCGGGACGTCTACGTCCTGGCCGATGCGTCGAAGATCGCGCGGGCGAGCCAGCAGCACTGGGCCCCGCTGCCTCCGCGCTGGACGCTGGTCACGGATGCGGCGGCCGACCAGGACCAGTGCAGCGCATTCGCCGCCGAAGGGGCTCGGATCATCCTGGCCGAGGTCTGCTGAGCGCAGTCGGGTGGTGGGACCGGTGCGGCGTTGTCCCGGACGGGGCACGCCGGCCAAGCCGAAGCGGCACCGCCGCGGGCGATGCGCGGCGGTCCTCGACAATCCCCGGACAGGTCCGACGGCGTGGGCTCAGCCGTTCCGCGCCCGGCCGGCAGGAACACGGTTGCCCCGGGGTCCCTTCAGGACCGACGTGTTGCCGCGGTCCTCCGCCACCAGTGTGCGCCAGCGATCCAGGCGTTTGGCATCGAGGGTCCCGTTCGCGACGGCAGCGCGGACGGCACACCCCGGCTCGTGCAGGTGCGTGCAGTCGGAGAACCTGCACGAGGGGGCCAGCTCGGTGATCTCGGCGAACAGGACCTCGATCCCATGGGCCGTATCGCCGACATTGAGCGTCCGCATCCCTGGGGTGTCGATGACCCATCCTCCGCCCGCGATGGCGTGGAGCGAGCGGGCGGTGGTGGTGTGACGCCCCTTGTCGTCGCGTGACCTGACGCTTCCGGTGAGTTGGGGACGCTCGTCCTCGCCGCCTGTCAGCGTGTTGACCAGCGTCGACTTGCCGACACCCGACGACCCGACCAGCGCGACGGTCTTCCCGGGGCCGCACCACGGGGCGAGCACGTCGAGCGCGCCGGGCGAGCGGGGATCCAGCGTCAGGACGGTCAGATCACGCTTCAGGGCGGCGGCCTGGCGACGGTGGAGGTCCGTGTCCGTGGCGGCCTCGCCCTTGGTGAACAGGATGACGGGGTCGATGCCGCCCTGGATGGCGAGGGCCAGGTAACGCTCCAGCCGGTCGAGGTTGAAGTCCGCGTTGTGCGACGTGACGATGAAGAGCGTGTCGACGTTGGCGGCCGCGAGTTGCGGCGCGGCGGCACCCGGAACGTGGCGCTCCATCACCGTCCTTCGAACCAGCCGGCGGACCAGGGTGTCGGTCCGTGGATCGACGAGGACCCAGTCGCCGACCGCGAACCTGCCGGTGTCGGTCAGGGGCGGGATCTTCAGCCTGACGGGTCCGGTCTCGGACAGGCCCGTCAGGCGTGCACGGTGGACTTCGGCGATGCGCCGGGGTTCCAGGCCGACCTCGTCCGGGACGCGCTGGTCCTCGAAGAACGTGCTCCAGCCCAACCCCCGAGGGTCCCGAGGGGCGATGGCGCGCACGTCGTCATGGTGCTCCGTCATGATCCGCGACGCGTCATATCGTTCCCCTTCTCGACAAGGATGCAATCCACCGCCGCTCGAACCCGTTCCAGCTTCGAGCCGACGCGTCGACGCGCAGGTCGACGGGGTCGCGGAGCGTGTTCGCCACTGACGACCGGAGGACGGCGTTGTCCACCGGCGATTTCAGCCCCGCAGGGGCACGCCGGCCCCGATGGCGACCGCGACGGTGACGGCATCCCGCGCTCCACCGCGTCCGCCTGAATGCCGGCCGCCGGGCAGGCGCCCCGGGGCCGCGCGCGGCATCGCGGATGGGTGCGGCTCCCGGTCCTCGTTCGACAGCGTGTCGCCCGGATCTCGCGCGGCGGCGCTCGGGGGAGATGCGGGTCGCGCGGCGTGGAGCCGTTCGGCGAGGTCGCCGGCGTCCATTTACATCCCCTTTCGGCCGACATAGCCTCGGCCGACGAGCCCGCGGTAGACGGGCCGAGGTGAGGGAGGATCAGGCTCCATGATCAAGCTGCATCGTCTGTGTGCGCCCGCTATGGTTGCCTTGGTTCCCTTCGCCGCCCAGGCTGCCGAACCGATCAAGATCGGCGTCATCGCCGAGAACTCAGCGATCAGCGGCATCGCTATTCCCAATGCCGCCCAGATCGCCGCGGACGAGATCAACGCCGCAGGCGGCATCGACGGGCGCAAGGTCGAGATCGTGGCCTACGACGACCACAACTCGGCCGCCGATGCCGTCCGGGCGCTGCAGCGGCTGGCGTCGCAGGACAAGGTGCAGGCCGTGATCGCCTCCTACACGAGCGAGGTCGCGCTCGCGCTCGAGCCCTGGGCCGGGCGGCTGAAGATGCCGACCATCACGCCCGGGGCCGCCTCGGACGAGATCACCAAGCGCGTCCACGACGACTATGCCCATCTGAAATACATGTTCCAGGGCTACTTCGCGTCGAGCTTCCTGGCACAATCGGTGTGCGACTCCGCCAAGGACCTGCTGGTGGACGGCCCCCTGCACGTCAAGACGGCGGCGATCTTCTCGGAGGACGCCGCCTGGACGGTGCCGCTGGACGCCACCTACGCGGCCTGCCTGCCCAAGATCGGCGTGAACGTGCTGGACACGATCCGCATGTCACCGGACACGACCGACTTCACGCCCATCTACAACGGCCTCGAGGCCAAGAAGCCGGACGTCCTCATAGCCGGGATCAGCCACGTCGGCGTCCAGCCCACGGTGCAATGGGCCAACCAGCAGGTGCCGATTCCCATCTACGGCGTCGTCTCGCAGGCGACGTCGACCACCTTCTGGAACGACACCAACGGCGCCGCCGACGGCGTCGTGCTGCAGAACATGGCGACCGAGACGGTCGCCACCACGCCCAAGACCGTGCCGTTCGCGCAGAGCTACATCAAGCGTTACGGCATCTCGCCCGCCTATCCCGGCTACACGACCTACGACGCCGTCTACTACATCGCGGAAGCGGTGAAGCGCGCCGGCTCGGACGAGGGCGACAAGGTCGTCGAAGCCCTGGAGAAGACGGATTGGACCGGGACGGTCGGCCAGATCAAGTTCTACGGCAAGGACGACAGCCACACCCACGGCATGGTCTACGGGCCCCAGGCCGTGAGCGGCCTCTTCGTCCAGTGGCAGGCCGGCAAGCAGGTCGCGGTCTGGCCCAAGGCCGTCGCCGGCGGCAACGCCCTCAAGTTCCCGGCCTTCGTCAAGGCTGCGGCGCCGTGAGGCCTCGGGCCTGACGGGGCGCCACCATGCTGGCGCTGCAGATCCTCGTCGACGGCTTCGCCATCAGCGCCCTCTACGGGCTCGGGGCCGTCGGCTTCACCCTCATCTTCGGCGTCTCGGGCGTCCTCAACCTGTCCCACGGCGCCATCATGGTCACCTCCGCCACGGTGGCCTGGGCGGTGGCGGAGCGGATGGGCGCCTATGGCGGGGCGCTCTGCGGGCTCGCGGCCGGGTTCGCCCTCGCCTTCCTCACCTATCTCGCCGTGGTGCGGCCGATCCAGCGCTCGCGCCGCATCCCGCCCGAGGAGACCGAGATCTTCGTGCTCACCGGCACGCTGCTCTGGGGCATCATGATCCAGGTCGTGATCGCTTACCTGACCACGACCAGCCCCCACACCGTGCGGCCGCTGATCGCGGGCGTGACGCAGCTCGGCGGCGTGCGCACCCCCACCAACGAGATCCTCACGGCCGTGCTGTGCTGGGTCGCCATCGGGGCCCTCACGGTGCTGATCGAGCGGACGCGGGCCGGCAAGGCGCTGATCGCCGCCTCGGTGAACCCGCGCGGCCTCACGCTGCTGGGGTTCGAGCTCGAGCGCATCCACCTCCTCGCCTGGGCCATCTACGGCCTGCTGGTCGGGGGCGCGGGGGTGCTGCTCGGCGCCTTCCTGGGAGCCTCGTCCGACAACGTCGGCACGCTGACGGCCAGCGCCTTCTCCATCGTCGTGCTGGGCGGGCTCGGCAGCGTCCCGGGTTCGCTGCTGGCCGCCTATTGCATCGGCTATCTCGAAACCGTGACGGCCTATCTCGTGTCGCCCTCGCTCCGCAACATCCCGGCGCTGATCCTGCTCGTCGCCGTGGTCTGGGTGCGGCCGCAGGGCTTCCTGGGGAGGCGTTGAGTGGCTGGGCTCGTCCGCTCCCGCCTGTTCTGGGGCAGCCTCGTCTGCCTCGCCGCCGCCGCGTTCTTTCCCCGCTTCGGCGGCGCCTACGAGATCGGGGTGCTGATCCCGGCCTTCTACTTCGCCGTCTTCGCGATGTCCTGGGACCTGCTCTTCGGCTTCGCCGGCGAGGTGAACTTCGGCCCGACCTTCCTGATCGGGCTCGGCGCCTATGGGGCCGGCATCGTCGATGCCCGGTTCGGCCTCGGCATCCCCCTGTCGGTCGCCTGCGGCACGGCGCTGGCCGTCGTCGGCGGGGTCGCGCTGGCGCTGCCGGCGCTGCGCCTTTCCGGCCCCTATTTCGGCCTCGTCACGCTGGTGGCGGTGCTGCTGCTCCAGCAGATGGTGACGGTCTTCGCCGACCTGTCGGGCGGCGAGATCGGCCTGTCGCTGCCCGACGTCCTGTCGATCGACGACATGACGAACTATTATTTCGCGCTCGCCTTCCTGGCCGTCAGCGGCGCCGTGCTGTTCGCCTTGTCGCGCTCGCCCGCCGGGCTGATCCTGCAGGCCTGCGGGCAGGATGCCGTCGAGGCCCAGGCGCTCGGCTTCAACGTCGCCAAGCACAAGCTGGCGGCCTTCGTGGTCTCGGCCTTCTTCTCGGGCCTCGCGGGTGCGCTCCTGGTGTTCTACTACGGGACGGCCTCGCCCGGGACCTTCATCGACATCGCGGTGGGCGTGCAGATCATCATCGCGGCGGTGTTGGGCGGCCGACGCACGATCCTCGGGGCGGTGCTGGGTGCGGTGTTCCTCGTCGTGGCGGGCGAGGTCCTGCGGCCCCTCGGGCAGCTCTCGACCTTCGTGGTCTCGGGCGTGGCGCTCGTCGTCATCCTGCTGGCCCCGGCCGGCGTGCTGGGCACGTTGCTCTACCGGCGAGGCGACGCATGACGCTGGAGTTCGCGCAAGGGCGCGTCGCGACGGCCCGGGACGAGCGTCCCGCCCTGCTCGAGGTCGACGGTCTGACAAAGCGCTTCGGTGGCCTCGTCGCCGTCAAGGACATGCGCCTCGCCATCCGCCCCGGCGAGATCGTCGGGCTCATCGGACCGAACGGCTCGGGCAAGTCGACGGTGATGAAGCTCGTCATGGGCATCCTCAAGCCCAATGCCGGCCGGGTGATGGTGGACGGCGTCGACGTCGCGGGCTGGCCGAGCCACCGCGTGGCGCGGCACGGCGTCGGCCTGGTGTTCCAACATTCCCGCCCCCTGCACCGGCAGACGGTGGGCGAGAACATCAGGCTCGCGCTCCTGCCCGATTCGCTGCTCAAGCTGATCGCCGACCCGCATGTCGAAGGTCGCGCCCGCGCCATCGCGGAGCGGGTCGGGCTCGGTGCCGTCTACGACCGCCGGCCCGCCACCCTCCCCTTCGCCGACCTGCGGCGGCTGGAACTCGCCAAGGCCATCGCCCGCGACCCCAAGGTGGTGCTGGTCGACGAGCCCTTCGCCGGGCTCACCGCCGGGGAGGTCGCGGACTTCTCGGCGCTGATCGCCTCCTTCCGCGCCGACGGCAAGGCGGTCCTGCTCGTCGACCACAACGTGAAGGGCGTGGCGGCGCTGGTCGACCGCGCCGTCGCCATGTATCTCGGCGCCTTCGTGGCCGAGGGATCGGCGGCCGAGGTCATGGCGGACCCGACGGTGCGTGCCGTCTACCTCGGCGGCGCCATCCAGACGGCGGCGCGGCGCGAACCCGGCCCGGCGACCGGTCCCGCCCTGCTCGAGGTGAAGGGCGTCTCCGTCCTCTACGGCAAGGCGCAGGCGCTCGACCGCGTCGACATCACCGTCCGGGAAGGAGAGTTCGTGTCGGTCGTGGGCCTCAACGGCGCCGGCAAGACGACGCTGTTCAACGCCATCTCGGGCCTCGTCCCCTATTCCGGCACGGTCTCGTTCGGCGGCGCGCCGCTCGCCGGCCTCAGCGCGGCGCGCATCGCCCGCGGCGGCATCGTGCAATGCCCGGAAACGCGGGAGCTCTTCAACACCATGAGCGTGCGCGAGAACCTCGACCTCGGCGGCGCCCACCTGCCCGCCGCCGAGCGCGCGCGCCAGCTCGCCTGGCTGCTCGACCTGTTCCCCATCCTGCGCTCCCGCGCCGCCCAGGCCGCCGGCAAGATGTCCGGCGGGGAGCAGCAGATGCTGGCGATCGCGCGCGCCCTGATGATGCAGCCGAAGCTGCTCGTGCTCGACGAGCCGACGCTCGGCCTCGCGCCCGTCATCCTGGAACAGTTGAGCCGTGCCCTGGAGCGGCTCCGCGCGACGACGCCGATCACGATGCTGCTGGGGGAGCAGAACGTGACCTTCGCGTTGCCGCATGCGGATCGCGTCTACGTGCTGGAACATGCCCGCGTCGTATGGGAGGGTCCGCCCTCGCGCTTCGCGGAGGAAGCGGGGCGCGCGTATCTGTAGGGGCGCGCCGGTCGGAGCCGACGCCGAGCGGGTCCCTGTCCCTGGCCGTCGTGCCCCACGTGTTCAGCCGCAGGCGCGCCGATGGTGCCATGCAGAACCACCTGCGGAGCGAGCCGATCGATGCGCTCGACATGGCCGTCGGACAACGCCGGCCGAAGGGGGTGGTCCGGCACTCCGATCGAGGGTGTCGGGACACGTGGTTCGTCTTGGGCCGTCGACACGAGGAAGCCGGTGTCCACCCCTCAATGGTTCCTGTCGGAGATACTGACGATCAGGAAGGTGTGGCATGCACGTCGACCCCGGGGCCGGCCCTCCCGCCGCCTGGCCCGTCATGGAGGCGTTCAACCGCAAGGCCATGGCCCGAGGAGCGGCATTCCACAGGGCTGAGCCGACCGCGTTTTCCACCGCCCTCCCCTGCCGCGGCGCCGCGGGCGCTCGAACCCGCACGCCCCTCCCCCGCACATGCCGTGTCCCGAACGCCTTCAGCCCCGCGCTGTCGGGCGCGGGGCTGATGGGTCGGTTCGGTGATGTGGTTGCGGGGGCTCGCAACCACCGAGGGACGCATCCGTCAGTGCTTGCCATCGATTTGGTGTTCAATCCCAATGCCGCTCGGTCCAGGTGACGAGGACGCAAGCTCGGCCCCAGCTTCATGCCGGGCTGTCCCGCCAAGTGGCATTCATTTTCAGGTTCAGGTTGCACGCGCTCAGCCACCGCTGGCAAATGAGTGACCTCGAAGGGAGCAGTGAGGATTCACTTCTCGCCATCGCCGAGCCTCGGTATATCGATCGTTGAAGGGTGTGTAGGCCTGCGACGGAATATGCCCCAGAGGAGGCCGGCTTTCGGCATCTCCTGAGTGCATGATGTGAACCAACCCAATTGGGTTAGGACGCCCTGGCTCATCACCTGCGATGATCCATCGTGGATGTCAGGCCAGGACGCGCATGCCATGAACCAGGACGTCGATGAACTGCTAGGCATGGGCTCCACGGAGTCATGCGGAACGGTGACGGCTGCCCCAATTGGGTCAACGAGCGTGCGCCGCGGGTACTCCTCCTCCGAGAGCGTTCTGGAGGCCGCAGGACGTGAGCTTCTGGGATCAATCACGAGCGGTGGACGCTGGGTCGATGCGCTGGATACAGCCCTACCCAGACTGAACTGCCTTGGCGGCACCCTATCGTGCATCATGCCGCCCCGCCTCTTCGGCGTTCCATCGAGCGATATGACGGAGACGTTCGAGGCCATCGCGGCCGGCAGAACGCCACCGTTGACGGAAGCGACGAGGATGATCCCTGCCCCGCACGACGGGTTTCTGTGCGACCAGATGGATGTTTTTCGCGAACCCCGTGAGCGGGATGCCTTCTACATGGATTTCATCCGGCCCAGAGGATTGGCGTATCAGGCGTCGGCCTACCTCGACGGGACCGGAAACGACACCGTCAACCTCATGCTGTTCAGGCCCCCGGGAAGTGGAGGCTTCAACCCCGGCGACCTCCACACCTTCAAGGCATTCCTGCCCTACATTCGAGCCGCTGCAATGGCGTCGCGAGCGAGGTTGCAACTCGAAGCCGATCGCCGCGCATCTCCGTTCCTGGGGAGGGGTGATCCCGTCCTCTACGTCGCTTACGACGGCACCGTTCACCGCCATTCCCCGGATGCCCTCACGGTCCTGGCCCCCGATGTGACGCTGAGGGACAGGCGTCTGGCAGTCTCGGTTCCGGGTTGCCAGAGAAAAGTCGACGGAGCCCTGACCACTGCTCTCTGGCAGCGAAGGCCGAGCCTGGTCACGCTCATCACGGACGATGCGAGGTCTCTGCGGCTCCTGGTTTTGCCAGTGCTTGGCCAAGCGCTCGATGTGTTCCGCGCCACGAGTGCCTTGGTCGTTGTACTCGACATCATGCGGCCGACGCACATTGACGAAGGTAGCATCGATCTTCTCGTCGCTACGACCGGCTTGACGCGCCGCGAGACCGAGGTAGCTCGTCTCGTCGCCAGTGGGTATACGCCTAGACAAGTCTCCGAGACATTGGGTATCAGCTATGAGACTGCGCGTATTCACCTCAAGGGCTCCTTTGGGAAGCTCGGTGTTCATAGCCAAAATGAACTGATCGCATTGGTGCGTCGCTTTTCAATGTTGTGATTTATTTATTGTTTTATAATTAATTAGATATAATATATTATAAATTATGGAAATAACCCAATTGGGTTAGGGGCAGTAGCCCAGCTTTCGTGGATAAGCAATCTACGCCACCGGTTGGCGCCGAGTTCCATGTATCACAACGTCCTGGCAGGGTATTGATCGACAAACATAGTCGGTCGAAGTTCTGCAGATCTGCTTCGACATGCAGAGGTCAGGATCAAAAAAAAGGATAACGCTGCCTTGGTGTACATCGTCCGAATGAATGGTAGCCAGATCACGCTGCAACCGATAGACGACGTAGCTCCAGTTGCCATAGTCGATCTGGTTAGACTCCACCAGATCTGGCGTGAGCAAGACTCATACAAACAAATTAGGGCTGAAAACGACGAATATGAAAGGGGATTGCGTACAGGAAACTTACAATACGTGCTGCCGACCATTGCCGTGAATACGGATAATATTAAAAGAAAAATACCGTTTCTTCCACCAAAATTCAAAATAGAAATAGGTTTTATCAATGGAAGGCACCGTCTCGATGCTTTCTATCGCATGGGAGCTCGAATTCTACCAGTCCACGCCACGAGTATCGAGTCAGCGCAGAATATTGAACACCACCTAGGTGCTTCACGAGAATTGATTGAAACTGAATGGATCAACAGGCCGGGACGGCCATTGTAGCTCTATTTCGTGGTATGTCAGGACCGAAAAAATGCGTCTCATGTTACTCGCCGCGGCGTCGATCGTCCTGATATACCCTTTAGCTTTGTGCGTTCAACATGGTTTGGCGATTTCGTTTTGGCCTTCCGAGGCCCTGTCGCCGAATGTGTGGTTCGGCGATTTCACGACCCATCCCAACCTCGGCCAAGTCGCCGAAGCCTACTGGGACGTCGCTACCGGGCAGTCGAAAGCCTTCGCCAACGGAGGCTGGTCCCTCGGTCCGCTGCTCGCTTTCTCGCCGCTCGCCTTGGCCATCCTGCTTCGCTTCACCCCGAAGCCGCCGATGGCCAAGCGGGATGTCGCGGGCACCTTCGGCGCGGCGCGGTTCGCCACCGCTGCCGAATGCGTAACCATGACCCGCGGTCTCGAACTCGGCATCGATCCGGCAAGCGGCCGCGCGGTGCGCATCGCCGCTGAGGGCACGCTCGTCACCATCGCGCCGCCCCGGACCGGCAAGACCTCCGGTCTGCTCATCCCCAATCTGTCCTATCCCGAGCCGGGCGCCTGGGCCGGGCCGGCCGTGGTGCTGGACTCCAAGGGCGAGGTCTACCGCGCCACCCAGGCGCGCCGCGAGCGCATGGGCCGTCGCGTGGTCTGCCTCGACCCGCTCGACCTCGTCGGCGGACAGGATACCTGGAACCCGCTCGCGACGCTGCAGGTTCAGGACATCCTCTACATGCAGAAGACCGCCCTGGCGCTGCTGCCCGAGAGCGGCTCCGGCGACAAGGCATCCGCCTACTTCCGCAACCGTGCCGTGGACCTCATCGTCGGCGCCATCCTCGTGTCTCTGCGTCTCGACCGCCGCACGGCCCCCGAGATCCACCGCCTGCTGTCGGACGCGGACGACTTCATCGAGCAGCTGAAGGCCGCGGGGGCGCAGCCGGCCGCACTCGCCGCCCTGGAGATCCTGGAGGCCGACCCGCGCACGCGGGATCCGATCCGCTCGACAGCCCTCCAAGCTTTCCAATGGCTGGCCGACCCCCGCATGCGCCACCTCGTCGGTGACAGCAGCTTCGACCTCGCCGAGCTGTCCAGGAACGAGGTCGACATCTTCATCGCCATCCCGCCCGAGCACAAACGCATCCTGGCCCCCCTGTTGCGCTGGCTTCTCTCCGATCTCTTCACCTCGATCCGACGGAACCGGCCGAAGGAGCGGGTCATCCTGTTCATCGACGAGGCCGCCGCTCTGGGCCGTTTCGACGAGATCCTCACCTCAGCCGCCGAGCTTCCCGGCTACGGCGCCAGCCTGTGGACCTTCTGGCAGGACCGTTCGCAGATCGTGTCGCTCTACGGCGAGGCCGGCGCCGCGACACTGGTCAACACCGCCGAGGTCGTCACCCTGTCCGACCTGTCGGCCGTCGACCCCGCCGAAAGCGACCGCTGGTCACGCGCCCTCGGCAACTACACCGCCCTGATCGACAGCTTCAGCCGGCCGACCGCCGGCCAAGGATCGTCCACGACGAGCAGCGGGCCCCAGCCCGCCCCGCTGATGAGCCAGGACGCCCTGGTGACCATGCCGGTCGACGAGCTGTTGGTGTTTCCCAACCGCTCGCTTGAGACGCGCCATCCCCTCCGCCTGCGCAAGACCGTCGCCCATACCGACCACCGCATCCGGCCGCTCGTCGCGGCCGTGGCGCCCGTCGGACGAGCACGCTGAGAGGGGCAGCGTGCCGGTGGACGTGGAGCGTCTCCGACGTGATGCCGCCGCGCTCGGCGGATCGCGCAACAAGGACGCGAGGTCGAGCGGCGCCATGGCCCTCGTGCGCGCG
This sequence comes from Lichenibacterium ramalinae, assembly GCF_004137085.1. Classification (GTDB taxonomy): domain Bacteria; phylum Pseudomonadota; class Alphaproteobacteria; order Rhizobiales; family Beijerinckiaceae; genus Lichenihabitans; species Lichenihabitans ramalinae. The sequence goes on along the minus strand of NZ_QYBC01000003.1, from coordinate 59,008 downwards.
CATCTGGCGGAGATCGAGCGCCTCAGGGCCGAGGGCATCACCTGGACCGATATCGCGGCGGCGCTCGCCGCGCAGGGCGTGAGACGACGCGATGGCGGTCCCATCTCGGGCCGGCGCCTCACCGCGCTGATCGACTCCATCCGGCGGCAGGACGCCAAACGGCAGAAGGCCATGGCCCGGCGCATTTCGCGCGGCGACCTCGTGCCGGCGCCTTCGGCACGGTCGAGCCCGGCGCCCCAACCACTACGACCGTCCGGCCATCCGCCGGCCGAGCCCACCACGCCGACACCGCAACATCGCACTGCTGAACAGATGCGACGCGAACGCCTCGACGGCTTCTATGACATGTTGGACGGGAAAGAATCATGACGATGCGACGCGTGCTCCTGGTCGGCCAGGACAAGGGGGGATCAGGCAAGAGCCTAGTGGTGCGGGCCCTGGCCGAGTCGGTCGTGGCGGCACGGATCATCGAGCTCGAGGACGAGGCGCGGCTCGTCGAACTCGATGACCGGGTCCACTTCTTCCCCGTCCGCGCCGACAGGAGCGAGATCGATCGCACCTCGGGCGCCGCGGCCCGCAGCGAATACGATGCCGTGCTCGACCTGATCGCCCGTAAGGTCGCTCCGGACGCTCCAGGTCCCGAGCCGCTGATCGTCGACATCGGCGCCAACGCTTCGCGATCCTTTCTGCCCGAAATAGCCTCCCGGGCCGCACGCTACGGTCGGATCGGGGTCGAGTTCGCCATGCTGACCGTGATCACCGCCGAGCCGGGCGCGGCGGCGAGCGCCCCTGTCGTGCTCGACCTGGCCCGCCCCTTCGCCAAGCCACTCTTCGCGGTCGAGAACCAAGTCGAAGGTGCCGTCGACACCAAGATCCTGAAGGCGCTCGGCAAGGATGTTGTCCTCAGCCGCCTGCCCCGCCTCACGCTCGACCCTCAGGCCAACGGCTTGTTGCAGACGGGTGGGCTGCGCTTCATCGCCGAGCGGCTCGGCGCGGCCGAGGATAACCTGTCCGAGAAGTTCGGCTTCGCGGCGGCCGGCCGGATGATCCAGGACCTGACCGCCTTCCGCGCCCAGGCCATGCAGGCGGTTGCGCCGATGGCCGAGTGGCTGGAGCGGGGCGCCTGATGGCCCAGTCCCCCAAACCACCGACCTCGGAACAACGCCGGGCCGAAGCGGCCGTCGCCGCTGCCGCTGCTGCACGCGCGGCCAGCCGAACGACCGCGGAGGAAAGCCGCAAGCTGGCAGACCGGCTGCTCGCCGGCGGCGCCGAGGCGCGCTTCGAGGCCCTGTCGGATGGAGATCTTGCCCTGACCCAAGCCGACCGGCGCCGTCTCCTCGGCAGTCTGGCGGGCAAGGAACCGCCGCGTCGCGTCATCCCGGGCGGCACCGCCAGTCGCTGGGCGCTGATCCGCTCGCGGCTCCCCTACCGGATCGCCGCCCTGGCTTCGGCCGGGTTCATGGTCGTCGTGCTCGTCACCGGCATCCTGGTGGCGCGCGCCAACACGCCCCTCGGCATGGTGGTCAGCAATGCGAGGCAGGACTGGTCGGTCCCCTTCGCGCTGAAGGACGGCCAGGTCGCCTTCGATCGGCTCGAGGCGGGCAGGTCCTATGCCCTCGTGCGCCGGGATGGCAGCGGCGATGTCCTTCGTCGCTGGGCACCCGGGGCCGCCTATGCCGAGGCCCGAATCGCCACGGGCTACGTGCATGAAGCCCCGGGAGGGCTCGCCACCCCTCCTGCCGCGGGGCCTCCGACAGGATGGTAGTGCCTCCTGCGATGGAAGCCACCGGCGGCCACAAGGGGCCACCACAGGACCACCGGAAGGCCACAAGGGAAGGGGTATCACACCACACGCACTGAAGGTGCTCTGTGCCGGTGAACGTCCGAAATCAGCCTCAAACGGGGCTCAAAAACCGGATCCGAACCCGCAACAGCTCAAAGGCGGCTGCTCTCCAACTGCGCGTCAGGCGCTCATAGAAAACAACTCGTAGTTAACGGCGAACGGAAGCGCCGCGGGGCCGCACGAATGGCAGATACGGGTGGATAGCGGAACGGCCGCTTTCGGAGCGTCGTGAGGCAGAAACGGACAGTCGCGGAACGCTCGCCAGGAGAGTAGCCCGGATTGGACGAAGCTCACCAACAGGTATGGCCGCCATCGACGGTCAGGATCGTGCCCGTGCAATAGCTCGCTGCGTCGCTCGCCAAAAACAGAACCGCCGAAGCGATCTCGGCGGGGTCGGCAAAGCGGCCCATGGGAGTCGTGGCGAGGCAGGTGTCGCGAAGGTCGGGCCGGCTGCGCAGCAGTTCGGTCTGACTTGTCGCCGTGTAGCCCGGCGCGACGGCGTTGACCCGGACACCAGCCTCGGCCCACTCGACAGCCAGGGCCTTGGTCACCTGGTGAACTCCCGCCTTGCTGACCATGTAGTGAGCCGCCGCGAAGCCTCGGTTGACGATCTGGCCCGACATGGAGCCGATGTTGACGATCGCCCCCGCACGCCTCGCCACCATGTGACGGCCAAAGGCGCGGGAGCACCAGAACACGGCATTGGTGTTCACGTCGAGGATGCGGCGCCAGTCGTCGTCGCCCATGTCGATCGCGGCCCCGAGCGAGCCGATGCCGGCGTTATTGACCAGGATGTCGACCCGGCCATGACGGCGGGCCGTTTCGATCGCGGCAGCCTCGACGGCCGGGGAATCGGTCACGTCCAGTGTCATCGGAGTGGCTTTGAATCCCCTTCCCTCAAGCTCCCTTGCCGCCGCCAGGACTGCTAGCCGGTCGATGTCGGACAGGATCACCTCGGCGCCCGCCTCGCATAGCGCCCGCGCGATCGCTTGCCCTATGCCGCGCGCGGCTCCTGTGACCACGGCGACCTTCCCATCGAGCCTGAACCGATCGAGGATCATGGATATCTCCCTGAGGCTGGTGCCGGCGGACGGGCCGACGCTTGGTGTCCTGACTGACAGGTTTCGGACCAAATTTATTGAGGGGACCGACGAGAACCAGAGACATGGAACATCAGGTTAGGTCACTCTGGTGTCCGTTTGGGTCGCGATCGGCCCTTGCGGCCACAGGCGACTCGGTCCAGCTGTCGCTACAGTTCTGGGCCGCGAAGGCGGGGAGGACACAACCGTGAAGCAGATCCTGCGCGACGAGCCGCTCGACTGGCGCGGCGTCGCGGCCGTGGCGGACGGCGCCGATCTCGTCCTGTCCGCGGGAGCCTGGGCCGCCATCGCGGCGGCCGAGCGGATCGTCGCGGCCATCGCCGAACACGGGCCGCGCGCATACGGGATCAACACCGGCGTCGGTGCCCTTTCCGATACGCTGGTCCCTCGCGACCAGCAGGCGCGCCTGTCGCGCAACCTGCTGATGAGCCATGCCGTGGGCGTCGGTGAGCCGCTGCCCGAAGCCGACGTGCGCGCCATCATGACGGTGCAGGTCAACAACTACGCCCACGGCCGTTCGGGCCTGCGGGTCGAGACCGTAGAGGCGCTGCTGGCCCTGCTCGGGGCGTCCTGCTGCCCCGAGGTGCCGGCGCGTGGTTCGGTCGGCTACCTAACCCACATGGCCCATATCGGCCTCGTGCTGATCGGCGAAGGCCGGGCCCGCGTGGGCGGCCGCCAGCTCGAAGGCGCCGCCGCGCTGGCCGCCATCGGGCGGCGGCCGCTCAGCCTCGTCGCCAAGGAGGGGCTCAGCCTCGTCAATGGCACCCCCTGCGCGACCGGCCTCGCCTGCCTGGCGCTTCATCGGATCGAGCGCCTGCTCGAGGGCGCCAATGCCGTGGCGGCGCTGACGATCGAAGCGCTCGGGGCGGGCGTCGCGGCCTTCGACGCCGATGTGCTGGCGGTGCGGCGCTCGCCCGGCCTCCAGGCCGCCGGGGCGGCGCTCCGGGCGCGCCTCGCCGGCAGCGGCGCCCTCGACCGGGACGGCCGCATCCAGGACGCGCTCAGCCTGCGTGCCGTACCGCAGCTGCACGGCGCGGTCCGGGACGCCTGGGCGGCGGCCGGTGCCGTGGTGGACCGGGAACTCGCGTCGGTCACCGACAACCCTATCGTGTCGGGCACGCCGGAGGCACCGGTCGTGCGCTCCGAGGCCCATGCGGTGGCGCCCGCCCTCGCCCTGGCGCTCGACGGGCTCGCTATCGCGGTGGCGCAGCTGGCCGCCATGGCGGAGCGCCGGCTCGACCGCATGCTGAACCCGGCCGTGAGCGGGCTGCCGCCCTTCTTGAGCGGCGATCCCGGCGTCGGCTCCGGCTACATGATCGCCCAGTACACGGCTGCGGCCCTTGTCGGCGAGAACCGCCGGCTTGCCGCCCCGGCGAGCCTCGATGGCGGCATCACCTCGGCCCTGCAGGAAGACGTGCTGGCCCATCCGACCGCCGCCGCCACCAAGCTGCTCGCCATCGTGGACAATGCCGAGCGGATCCTCGGCATCGAACTTTTGGCGGGCGCCGACGCCCACGATCTCGCGGGCCGCCAGGACTGGGCGCCCGGCACCGCCGTGCTCCTGGCGCAAGTCCGCGCCCGCGCCGCGCCCTACCGCGACGACCGCCCCCTGGCCGACCACCTCGCCCTCGGGCGGGACCTCGTCAGGGCCGGGCTCGCCTCCGTGCCGTGAGGCGCGGTCAGCCCCGGGGCTCGGGCGCCGGGAAGCGCTCTAGCCAGTGGCGCGCGATGGCCTCCCGGGAGGCGATCCACACGCCCTCGTGGGCCTGCATGTGGTCGATCAGGCGCTCCAGCGCGCCGATCCGGCCCGGTCGGCCGACGATGCGGGCGTGGAGCCCGATCGACATCATCCGGGGGCGCCCCTCGAGGCCCGATCGATACAGCCAATCGAAAGCGTCGCGGCAGTAGCGCAGGAAGTCCTCTCCGGTTTCGAGCCCCTGGCTGCGGTTCATGCGGCTGTCGTTGTTGTCGAAACTGTAGGGCAGCACGAGGTGGGGCCGGCCCGACACGCGCAGCCAGTAGGGCAGGTCGTCGTTGTAGGCGTCGCTGTCGTAGAGGAAGCCGCCCGCCTCGACGGCGAGCCGGCGCGTGTTGAGGCTGGGCCGGCCCGTGTACCAGCCGACCGGTCGGCGGCCGACGAGGCGCGTGATCGTGTCGATGCAGCGCGCCATATCGGCGCGCTCCACCGCCTCGGGCACGAATTGATAGTCGATCCAGCGCTGGCCGTGGCACGCGACCTCCACGCCCCACTCGCGGAAAGCCGCCGCCACGGCGGGATTGCGCTCGAGCGCCATGCCGACCGCATAGACGGTGGCGTCGACCCCGCGCTCCTGCAGCAGGCGCATCACCGACCAGATGCCGACGCGGCTGCCGTACTCGAAATTCTGCTCGACATTCGGGTTGCGCTCGCCCGGCAGGGCGGCCGGGCGGTCCATGTCGGTCAGGGCACTCTCCGAGTGGGCGTCGCCGTGCAGCACGCTGTATTCGCCCCCTTCCTCGTAGTTCAGCACCAGCGAGACCGCGATACGGGCACCGCCCGGCCAGGCGGGATCGGGCGGATTGGCGCCGTAGCCGACGAGGTCGCGCGGATAGGGATGGGCGGTATCGAACATATTGGCCGGACTCCTGCATGCGACCGCGGCGGCGGCACCATTGACGCTACGGCCTGCCCGATGCTCATTTGTTGAGCGGGCGACCTCGCGTGTCAGGACAAAGGTTCATCGGCGATGAAGCAGTTCAAGTCCATCGATGCGCTCCGGCGCGGCCTCGGCGCGGTCGAGAACGACCTCGTTGACGAGATCCTGGCCGGGCGCCTCGACCGCCGGTCCTTCCTGCGCCACGGCAGCGTCATGGGCCTGTCGCTCTCAACCCTTGGGGGGCTCGCCGGCGCCGTCGGGCTCGTGGCGCCGCGGCGGGCGATGGCGCAGGGCAAGCCGGGCGACACCATCCGGGTCGCCATCGCGACCCCGGCCGGCGCCGTCGATCCCGTCACGGTGGCGGACGACGGCGGCCTCACCATGTTGATCCAGGCCGGCGAGTTCCTCTGCGTCACGCAAGCCGATCTCACGCTCAAGCCCGTCCTGGCGACGAGCTGGAGCCACAACGACGATTCGTCCGTCTGGACCTTCAAGCTCCGGCCGGGCGTCAAGTTCATCAGCGGCGGCACGCTGAAGGCCGACGACGTGATCGCCACGATCGACCGCCTGGCCGACCCCGCCAACGCGTCGAACGCGCTTTCGGCCTTCAAGGGCATCCTGTCCAAGGGCAACGCCAGGAAGGTCGACGACCTGACTGTGGAGTTCCACCTCGACGCTCCGTACGGCGCCTTCCCCTACGTGGTCTCGTCCGACAACTACAATTGCATCATCCTGCCGGCCAGCTACAAGGGCGACTACGAGAAGAACTGGGACGGCACCGGCCCCTTCAAGCTCGACAAGTTCACCCCCAAGGTCGGGGCGAGCTTCGTGCGCAACCCGGACTATTGGGGCGACAAGGCCCTGCCGGACCGGACGGAATTCACCTATTTCGACGCCCTACAGCCGCGCATCCTGGCCCTGCAGGGCGGACAGGTCGATCTCATCGACCAGCTGCCCGTGATCGGCGGCCAGGCCCTGCTCAACGACCCCAACGTCACAATCATCCGCGAGAAGAGCACCGCGCACCAGCAGGTGCACATGCGCTGCGACGCGGGCCCCTTTGCCGACAAGCGCGTGCGCCGCGCCATGGCGCTGACCCTGGATCGGCAGAAGCTCGTGGCGGGCCTGCTGCGCGGATACGGCGAGATCGGCAACGACACGCCCTTCGCCACCGTCTATCCCTCGGCCGCCCCCACTATCGCGCAGCGCAAGCAGGACATCGCCGAGGCCAAGCAGCTCCTCGAGGCGGCGGGCGTCGGCAAGGGCTTCAAGGTCAACCTCACCACCGAAACCTACCTCGAGATCCCGCAATACGCGGTGCTGCTGCAGAACTTCGCCCGGGCGGTCGGCATCGACATCGAACTCAAGATCGAGTCGCAGGACGCCTATTACGGCAAGGCGGTCTTCGGCCAGTCCGATTGGCTCGACAGCACCATGGGGATCACCGATTACGGCCATCGCGGCGTGCCCAACGTGTTCCTGCGCGCGCCGCTGCTCAGCGACGGCTCCTGGAACGCCGCGCATTTCAAGAACAAGGACTACGACGCGCTCGTGGACCAGTTCGGGCGGACGTCGGACGTCGGCGGCCAGCGCGACCTCGCCGCCAAGATCGAGACGCTGCTGCTCGACGAGACCCCGGTGCTGTTCGGATATTTCTTTGACTACCTCGTGCCGACCCGGAAGGGCCTCGCCGGCATCCCGCCGATCCCCAACCGCCTGTTCCTGGACCGGGCGGGCTTCGTCTGAGACGGCCGGGGCCGCGGCCGTGCTCGGGCTCCTGCTGCGTCGCCTGCCCTACGCCGCCGTGACGTTGTTCATCCTCAGCCTGCTCGTCTTCGCGGGCGGGCAGCTGCTGCCGGGCGACGTCGGCCGCGCCGTCCTGGGCCCGCTCGCGGATCCGCGCGCCGTCGCGGCCCTGAACCACCAGCTCGGCGCCGACCGCCCGGCGCTGGTGCAGTACGGCGAATGGATCGGCCGTTTCGTGCGGGGCGACATGAGCCAGTCCTTCGCGTTTCGGGCGCCCGTCGCGCCCTTCGTCGGAGCAGCGCTGTGGAACTCGTTGAAGCTCGGCGGCGTGGCCTTCACGCTTGTGGTGCCGCTCGGGATCCTCGGCGGCATCGTGGCGGCGCTGAACCGCGGCCGGCTTCTCGACAGGGCCATCGTGCTGGTCGGCCTGTCGGCCACGGTGGTGCCGGAATTCGTCTCCGGCATCGTGCTGATCCTGGTCTTCGGCATCGGGTTGAAGCTGTTCCCCATCTCGGCCACGCCCCCGCCGGGCGCGGGTGCCGCCGTGCAGCTCTATTATCTGGTGCTGCCCGCCATCCCGCTCGTCTTCATCGTCTTCGGGTACATCGCCCGCATGGCCCGGGCCGGCACGGTCGAGGCGCTCGACAGCGACTACGCCCGCACCGCCGTGTTGAAGGGCCTGCCGCGGCGCGACGTCGTGATGCGCCACGTGCTGCGCAACGCGCTGCTGCCCACCATCACGGTCGTGGCGTCGCAGACCGGCTATCTCGTGGGCGGCCTCGTGGTGATTGAGACGCTGTTCCACTATCAGGGCATCGGCAGCCTCATCTACACTGCGGCGCGCGGTCACGACTTCCCCATGTTGGAGGCCGGCATCATGACGGTCGGGGTCATCTACGTCTTGTCGACGCTGGCCGCCGACATGCTCCTCGCGGCCCTCAACCCGCGGATCCGGGCGGGAGGACGGGCGTGAGCGCGGTCGGCCTGCCGGCCGCCCGCCGCACGACGCTAGGCTTCGAGCGGCTGCGCCTGCTGCTGCGCTCGCCCGCCTTCCTGGTGGGGCTCGGGATCATCCTGTTCTGGGTGAGCTGCGCGTTGTTCGGCCGCCTCCTCGTCGACCCGCTGGCCGACGACATCCTGAACAGCCTGGCGCCGCCCTCGGCCGAGCACTGGTTTGGCACCGACGAGCTCGGCCGGGACATGTTTGCCCGCGTCATCGCGGGCTCGCGCGACATCCTCGTGGTGGCGCCGCTCGCGACGCTGCTCGGCATCGCGCTCGGCACGGCCCTCGGCCTCGTCATGGGCTTCTTCCCGGGCTGGGTAGACGACGTGCTGAGCCGCATCGTGGAAGCCGTGCTGGCGCTGCCGCTGCTCATCCTGGCGCTGCTGGCCCTCACGGCGCTCGGCGCCTCCAACGCCACCGTGGTGGCGGCGATCGGCCTCAGCTTCATGCCCATCGTGGCCCGGACGGTGCGGGCCGCCGTCATGACGGAGCGCAACCTCGACTACGTCGCGGCGGCGCGGCTGCGGGGCGAATCCGCCCTCCACCTCATGGGGTTCGAGATCCTGCCCAACATCCTACCCCCCATCGTGGTGGAGCTGACGGTGCGGCTCGGCTACGCGATCTTCACGGTGGCGACGCTGTCGTTCCTGGGGGTCGGCCTGCAGCCGCCCTCGCCCGACTGGGGCCTCGCCATATCGGAGAATTACGCGCTGATCGGCGGCGGCTACTGGTGGACGGTGCTGTTCGACGCCCTCGCCATCGCGTCGCTGGTGATCGCCGTCAATCTCGTGGCCGACGGGCTGGCGGAGGTCGCCGAATGACGCTGTTAGCCGAAGCCGACCGGGGCAGCGGCGTGAGTGGCACCGCCCTGAGGCCCGACGCCCTGCGCATCTCCGGGCTCGACGTGTCCTACCGGGTCCGCGGGCGGTCCCGGCCGGTGCTGCGCGGGCTCGACATCGCGATCCCGGCGGGCGGCACCTTCGGGCTCGTGGGCGAATCCGGTTGCGGCAAGTCCACTGCCGCCATGGCGGCGATGCGTTACCTGCCGCGGAACGGCCGGACCGACGCGGGACGCATCCTCGTCGGCGGCCGCGACGTCACGGCGCTGCCGGCCGCGGCGCTGCGCGACCTGCGCCGGCACAGCGTGTCGATGGTCTACCAGGACCCCGGCCGCGCGCTGAACCCGACGATCCGCATCGGTGCCCAGGTGGCGGAAATCTACGGGCTCGACGGTGCCGGCCCCGAGGAGGCCCGCGCCCGGGCGCTCGCCATGCTGGGCCGGGTGCGGATTGCCGATCCCGCCAGCGTCATGGAGCGGTACCCGCACCAGCTCTCGGGCGGCATGCAGCAGCGCGTCGTCATCGCCATGGCGCTGGCGGTGAGGCGCGAGCTCATCGTGCTCGACGAGCCCACCACGGGACTCGATGCCACGGTCGAGGCCGAGGTGCTCGACCTCGTCGAAACGCTGCGACGCGAGAACGGCACGGCGGTGCTGTTCATCGGCCACAATCTCGAGGTCATCGCCCGCATGTGCGCCGAGGTGGGCGTGCTCTACGCCGGGCGCCTCGTCGAGCAGGGACCCACCCGGGCGGTCCTCGCGAACCCGCGCCATCCCTACACTGTGGGGCTGCTGCGCTGCCTCCCGCGCCGCGGCCTCGACCGGCGGCGCGAGCGGCTCGACACGATCCCGGGCTTCCTGCCGACCGCCGCGACGGCGCCCGCGGGTTGCGTCTTCGCACCCCGCTGCGGCCTCGCCCGCGACGTCTGCCGGGCCGATCCGCCCCCACTGATCCCGCTCGGCGACGGCCGCTCGAGCCGCTGCCACTTCCACGCCGAGGCGCCGCACCTGCCCCGGAACGCGCCCGCCCAAGCCCCGGCCGCCCCGGCGGACCGCGCTGCCGACGCCCCGCTGCTCGCCGTGACGGGCCTGAACATGACATTCCGGCAGGGACGCCAGGCCGTCCAGGCCCTGCGGGACATCGACCTGTCAGTCCGGCCCGGAGAGACGCTGGGGCTGGTGGGCGAGTCGGGAAGCGGGAAGTCCACCCTGGCCCGCATCCTGCTCGGCCTCACGGTGCCGGATGCCGACAGCCGGCTCGCGCTCGACGGGGAGGCGCTGCTGCCGCTCGGCCGGCGGCGCGACCTCGCCGCGATCCAGATGGTGTTCCAGAACCCGGATTCCGCGCTCAACCGCGCCCATCCGATCGGCCGGATCATCGGCCGGGCCCTCGCCAAGCTCGCCGGCCTCGGGGGAGCGGCCCGGCGGGAGCGCATGCTGGCGCTCACCCGCGGCGTCCAGCTCGCCGACGCCTATCTCGCCGCCAAGCCCCGGCAGCTGTCGGGTGGCCTGAAGCAGCGCGTCGCGATCGCGCGCGCCTTCGCGGGGCGGCCCCGGCTCATCGTCTGCGACGAGCCCACGTCGGCACTCGACGTGTCGGTGCAGGCCGCCATCCTGAACCTCCTCGCCGATCTCCAGGCCGAACAGGGCGTGAGCTACCTCTTCATCAGCCACGACCTCGCGGTGGTGCGCTACGTGTCGGACCGGATCGCCGTGCTCTACCTCGGGCGCCTCATGGAGATCGGCCCGGCCGACCGCGTCTTCGCCGGCCCGCATCATCCCTATACCGAGGTGCTGCTGTCGGCCTCGCCGGGGCCGGACGGCGCGGTGAAGCGCGTCCCGCTGTCGGGCGAGATCCCGAGCGCGGTCGATCCGCCCTCGGGCTGCGTGTTCCACACGCGCTGCCCGCGCCGCATCGGACCCATCTGCGACACCGAGGAGCCGCCGCTGAGCCCGCGCCAGGACGGCCACGCCATTCGCTGCCACCTGGACTCGGCCGACCTCGGGCGCGAGACCGCCCCGTGAGCGGCGGGCGGCCCTTCGACCTCGCGGTGCGGGGCGGTCGCGCGGTCCTGCCCGACGGGGAGGCCGTGGTGGACATCGGCGTCCGCGACGGGCTCATCGCCGCCATCGGGCGCGACCTCGGCCCGGCGTCGCGCGACCTCGACGCGCGCGACCGCCTGGTGCTGCCCGGCGGGGTCGACACCCACTGCCACATGGACCAGCCGCCCTGGGACGGGATGGCGACCGCCGACGACCTTGCCAGCGGCACGCTCTCGGCACTCTGCGGCGGCACCACCACGGTCGTGCCCTTCGCCATGCAGCTCCGGGGGGCATCGCTGGCCGCCGCCGCCGCCGACTACCACGCCAAGGCCGCCGCCAAGGCGCATATCGACTACAACTTCCACCTCATCCTCGGCGATCCGACGCCGGAGGCGCTCGACCGAGACCTGCCGCGCCTCGTCGCCGAGGGCTGCACCTCCATCAAGATCTACATGACCTACGAGGGCCTGAAGCTCGACGACGGCGAGTTGCTGCGGGTGCTCGACGCGGCCCGCGCCCTCGGCGTCCTCGCCATGGTCCATGCCGAGAACGACGCCTGCGTGCGGTGGCTGACCGAGAAGCTCGTCGGCGCCGGATTGACGGCGATGCGCCACCACGCCGTGTCCCGCCCGGCCCTCGGCGACCGCGAGGCCGCGTTCCGCGCCATCGCGCTGAGCGAGATCGTCGAGGTGCCGATCCTGGTCGCCCACGTCTCGGCCGCCGGCGTCGTCGAGGAGATCCGGCGGGCCCAGGCCCGCGGCGTGCCGATCCTGGCCGAAACCTGCCCGCAATACCTCTACCTGTCGTCGGCGGACCTGGACCGGCCGGGGCTCGAAGGCGCCAAATGCGTCTGCACGCCGCCGCCTCGGACCGCCGTCGACCAGGCCGCCGTGCTGGAAGGGTTGCGAGACGGCACGCTGTCGATCTTCTCGTCCGACCACTCCCCCTGGCTCTTCATCGACAAGCTGCGTCATGGCGGAGGCTTCCACACCGTGCCGAACGGCCTGCCGGGCATCGAGACGCGGCTCGCCCTGCTGTTCTCCGACGCCGTGCGGGGCGGGCACCTGTCGCTCGCCGACTTCGTCGAGCGCACCAGCACGGCGCCGGCCAGGATCTTCGGCCTCGCCCCGCGCAAGGGCCTGCTCGCCGTCGGGTCCGATGCCGACATCGTCCTGTGGGACCCCGAGCGCGCCGTCACCATCACCAATGCCCTGCTGCACCACGCGAACGACCACACGCCCTACGAGGGGCGGGCCGTACGGGGCTGGCCCGTGACCACGATCGCGGCCGGCGAGGTTTTGTGGCACGAGGGCCGGGTGACGTCGCGCCCGGGCCGCGGCCGCTTCGTGCCGGCCGGCCTGCCGGTGCGGCCGGCCGATCGGCCGCAGAGCTGGCTTCGGTAAGACCGGCGGGCGCGGGAGAAACGGCCCCGCGCCCCGGAACCTCACGCGGCCAGAGCCGCCACGGCTTCCGCCAGGGCTCGGGTGGCGAGCGCGAAATCCGCCATGTCCATCGCCTCGTCGGGATTGTGGCTGCCGTTCCGGTTCCGGACGAAGATCATGCCGGTCGGCACGCCCATGGCGGCGAAGGTCGCGGCATCGTGCCCGGCCCCGCTCGCCATGGCCTGGGGCGGCAAGCCCAGCGAGGCCATGCCGGCGGCGAGAGCCTGCCGCAGGCCGTCGTCCATCACGGCGGGAGGCGAGTAGGTCGCCTCGCCCAGCGCGAAGCTCACGCGGTACTCGGCTTCCACAGCCGCGGCCTCGGCCCGGACCTCGGTCTCGAACGCCTCCATGGTGCGGTCGGACACGGAGCGGATGTCGATGACGAAGCGCGTCTCGCCCGCGACCTTGCTGGGACCGTGCTGGGCGGGGTCGGTCGTGAATTCGCCGGTGGTGACGACGAGGTCCTCCCCGGCCGCTTCGCGCGCCTGCCACGCGCGCTCGAGGCGGCCGAGTAGCGCCACCGAGGCCGCGACCGCATCCTGCCGGTAGGCCCGCGGCAGCGCGCCGGAGTGGCCCGTGGCGCCGAGGCAGCGGACGTGGCGCAGCCGGCGGCACCCCCGGATGCCCGTCACGACCGCGACCGGCCTTTCGAGATGGATCAGCACCGGCGCCTGCTCGATGTGGAGTTCGAGATAGGCAGCGAGCCGGGTGGGATCCAGGAGCCGGCGCCGGTCCCGGATGGCGCCGGCGTCGAACCCGCCGGCCGTCAGCGCCTCCTCGAGCGTCCGGCCGTCGTCCGCGCGACGGACCGCCAGGCAGGCGGGGTCGAGCAGCCCGAAGGCGCCGGCGCTGCCGAGATAGGGCACGTCGAACCAGGCCGACTCCTCGGCCCGGATCGCCATCACGGCGAGGTCGCGGGCCGGCGTGTGGCCGGCCCTCCGCCAGCCCGACAGGATCGCCAGGCCCGCCACGACGCCGGCGGCACCATCGAAATTGCCGCCCTGGGGCACGGAATCCAGGTGAGACCCCATCAGCACAGCCGGGGCCGCCCGATCGGTGCCCGGCAGCAGCATGGTGAGGTTGCCGATGGCGTCGATCGTGACCTCGAGACCCATGGACCGAGCTGCCGCGCCGGCGATATCGTGGCCGACCTGCTCGCCCGGGCCATAGCTGTCGCGCTCGATGCCGCGGCCGCGTCGCGTGCGGGCCGCCAGCGTGTCGAAGAGCTGTCCGGCGAGGTCGAGATCGGGCATGGGGGTCACGGACGCGTCCTTCGCGACGGGGCAGTTGAGGGGAGGAAACGGCATGGGTCAGCTCGACGGCAGGGTCGCGGTGGTGACGGGTGCGAGTTCGGGCCTCGGCCGCGCCATCGCGCGGGCCTTCGCGGCGGAGGGCGCGGCGGTCTGCGTGGCCGACGTCACCGAGACGCCGCTCGAGGGCGGCGAGCCGACCGCGGCCGAGATCGCGGCGGCCGGAGGGCGGGCTTTTTTCCTGCACACCGACGTGTCGCGCTGGGCCGATGTCGACGCCGTAGTCGGCGAGACCGTGGCGCGCCACGGACGGCTGGACATCATGGTCAACAACGCCGCCACCTTCTCGGGCACGGCGCTGCTCGACACCAGCGAGGAGCAATGGGCGACGGTCATGGGGGTCAACATGACCGGCATGTACCACGGCTGCAAACGGGCGGTGGCGCAGATGGTCGGCCAGGAGCCGCTGGGCGAGGCGCGGGGGCGCATCATCAACCTCGGTTCGCAGCAGGGCATCGTGACGTCGCCACGTGACTGCGCCTACGGCGTCAGCAAGGCCGGCGCCATCTACATCACGCGGCAGATCGCGGTGGACTACGCCGCGGACCTCATCGTGTGCAACTCCATCTCGCCGGGCAAGATCGTGACGGGCCGGCCTGGGATCGGGCTCGACCCGGCCCTCGTCGAGAACGCGCGGCGGCGCACACCTTGGCCGCGCCTCGGCCGCCCGGAGGACATCGCCAACGCGGCCGTCTTCCTGGCCAGCGACCGCGCCAGCTTCATCACGGGGTCGAACCTCGTGGTGGACGGCGGCTGGCTGGCGGCCTGAACCGGAGATCCCCATGACCCTCCTTGTGACCGGGGCGACCGGTTTCGCCATGAGCGTGCTGGCGCGCAGCTGGCTCGACCGCGACCCCGCCGCCCGCGCCGTGGTGCTGGACCGGGCGCCGCCCGACGCCGCCGCCCTCCGCTATTTCGCGCCCGTGGCCGACCGGCTGACCATCGTCACCGCCGACGTCACGGCGCCCGACTCATGGCGGGCCGCGCTCGACCAGCACGACATCCGCTACGTCGTGCACGGCGCCACGATCACGCCGATTTCGCGCGGGAGCGCCGCCGAGGCGGCCCGCGAACCCGAGGCCGAGCGGCCCCTCGACATCATGGAAGTGAACCTGATGGGCACCGTGCGCCTGCTCGAATGGGCGCGCGGCCGGCCGGGACTCGCCCGTTTCCTCTACGTGAGTTCGGGTGCCGTCTATCGACATCACGGCCCCGATTCGCCCGGGACACCGCTCCCGGAGGACGGCTATGTGGCGCCCAAGACCCTCTATGGCACGTCCAAGCTGGCCTCCGAACTGACCGTCGAGCGCTACAGCGCGCTGTTCGGCCTGCCGACCGTCTCGGCCCGGCTGTCGTCGGTGTACGGTACGATGGATCGGACGACCGCGTCGCGCGATTTCCGCCACTTGCCGAACCGCATTGCGCACCTGGCGCTGCGGCGCCCCGGGCCCATCAGCGCCAACGCGCTCGACGGGATCGGAGACTACATCCATGTCGAGGATGCGGCGCGCGGCCTCCTCGCCCTGCTCATGGCACCTCGGCTTCGTCATTCGGTGTACAACGTTGCGTTGGGAGAGCCCGTCAGCCTCGGCGACATGATCCGCTGGGCGGGGGAGCGCGTGCCCGGCGTCCGCGCCGAGACGGCCCCGGCCGGCGAGGCTGACATTCTGCAGGACTCGCCGTCGCGGGGCGGCATGTGGGGTCCCTACGACATCAGCCGCATCGTCGCCGAGACGGGCTGGCGACCTCGCCCGATGCGCGAGGCCTTCCATGCCTACATGCACTGGATCAGGGCCGAAGGAGCTTGGCTCACGGGTGTGCCGGACGGGAGGCCGACACGCGGCAGAGCCGTCGATTGAAACGAAAGATCGACGGCTGGACCGGGTGGACAGCGGGAGGGCTGGTTTTGGGTCAGGGCAGAAGGTAAGCGGACGTTAGGTGCCGCTCGCCAGTCTCGGTGTTTGAACCTGCGACGGCGACGGTCTGCACTCGACCGCCTCCCGCGGGCCCCTCGTATCGACGACGAGTAGTCACGGGCAGGACTCGACGTGCCTCCCGCCCACTGCGCCGCAGGTCCGAGGAGAGAGCTGCGAGCAGACGTTATACTCCGTCATGCACGGTTGAGGGCGCTCACCGCAGCTGGCGGCCCAAGTGTCACCACTCCCCATCTCTCCTACGTGACACTCATCGGGATCGAGCGAACAGGCGTTGGTCGCCTTCTTGATACATACCTGTGACGTAGTACGCGTCATCACCTGTATGTCCGAGTGACCTTTCACCATCGATTCGCTCATTCCTGCAAAAGAGCGATGTACTTCGTCGATTGCCTGGATTTTATCTCGCGTCTCCTTGGAATGATAAGTTACCATATAGACGAACCACTCCTCACCCGCAGTATCAGGTGGTCCATTTTTCTTATATGCAACCGTGAAAGGACCGATGAAACCGCTTGGATTCGGATAGACGGCGAATCGATAGGTCTCGGCGCCGTTCTTATTGAGGGCGTCAAGGTAGGTCATGCCAGCCGCGGCAATACTTCCCGCAGCGGCATTCGCACCCGACGTTTGGAAAACGACCAAGCCCAATTCGAGCACCTGCCCGCCGGACTGAGCTAAGGTATGAAGGTCGAAGTTGGAGTCGAGCGGTTTGACAAAAAGCATCGTCATGTCAAGCGTCTTCAACCACTTTTCGGCGACCGGTGTCGAGAAGAGCATGTTCGCCATGTCCTGCCATCTCTGCTGATTTTCCCACCAAGTCATACCAGTCCAGGTGCCCGCTCCTGTGTTCTCGGGAATGCCCTTGATCGAGTGCCATTCGCGCTCAACGAGCGGACCTGGCTGGGCGCTCAGCATCGCGATGAACTCCGAGCGCCACTTGAACATCTCAAGCTTGTCCGAGTGGGTGCGACGCAACGCGATCTCAAGCATCGGACCCGCGGGATAGCCGTCGACGCCGTCCTTGACGTCACGCCAGTTCGCAGGGAGTTGACTTGACTCAGCTACCGCCGGCGGCGCTTGACCAAGCACAGATGTCGCCGCAAGCGGGCTAACCAGAAGGAAAATCCCGGAAGCACATGTTAGAAGCATTCTCAGCGCATTAAATCGCGAGCGACGATCAGAACCGGACTCTTTGAACATGTCTTGCTCTCTTAAATTGTTTCACGCTTCGGATAAACGTCGTCGATCCCGATCGCCCTACACGAATGATAGATGTCCGACGATGTCACCGCACTTTCTTCCCCAGGTGACTGACTGTGCCTGTCAGGGGGAGAGGACGCGTTGTCAATAAACGCGGGACGGGTTCGTCGCCCGGTCGAGCGGCGACGGGGTCGGCCTTCTCGGCACTGATGTGCGAGATGCCGTGCCGTATCAGAAATTGCGTTGCACGGCCGACCTCGCCTTCACGCCCGGCTTCAGGCGCTCGTTCGGCCCATAATCCTCTGCCGGGTGGAAGAAGAGTGGCGGCGTCCTCGTGACGTTGCGGAGACGCAGGCGATAGTCGTCCAGATAGGCTTCCCGTCCAGCTTGCCCAACGCGGCCCGGCATGTAGGCGACGAACGGTGGCAACACGTCGAATCCTGTATAGCGGAGCAGCCCGTTGTGCACCGGCCAGAGCACGGCGAGAATGTCGCCGTCAACCCCGTCAGGGGCGTAGGTGTCGGCGGACGTTCCGGTCGTGGTCGCCACCATCGCCGTCTTCCCGCGGAACATACCCGTGTCGTACTTGCGGCCGCTCGCATAGGCGAACCCGCGCGCGAAGACGCGGTCGGCCCAGCCCTTGAGTATCGCGGGCACGCCGAACCACCACATCGGAAACTGCAAGATGACGAGGTCGGCTCGCTCGAGCTTGTGCTGTTCGGCCACAATATCGGCCGCCAGCGTATTGGACTCATAAGCCCTTGTCTGTTCCCTTGCGACGCTCAGAAAATCGCCGTCGACGCGCTCACCCGTGAAGTCGCCGGCGCCGACAACGGGATCGAACGCCATCGCATAGAGGTCGCTGACTGTGACCTCGTGACCGAGGGAGCGGAGGGTCACCGCTGCCGCGTCCTTCATGGCACCGTTGAAGGACCGGGATTCTGGATGAGCGTAGACAATCAGGACGTTCATGTGAGGCTCCGTCTGGTGACGTCGGACTAGAGCAGTATCGGCTTTCTCCGAGTCGCCTTGGCGACTCCAAGCCGATGAAACGAGGCGCGATTCGAGAGCTGGAGCGAATCTGCCAAAGGCGAAAGCGCTCTAGGAGACGGCACGCCGGTTTTGATTTACGTCAGGACCACGATCTTGCCGCCCGCCCTGTTCTCCTCCATGCAACGATGCGCTTCGACAATGGCATCGAGCGCAAAGGTCCTGCCGATGTGCAGCCGAAGCGTACCGGCCGCGATCTGGTCTACCAGTTCCTGCACCGGCGTCCGCATGAAATCCTTCGGCCCTCCGTCGTAGGTAGTCAGGCCCACGGCCGTCGGGATGACCTCCATAGGGCTGAAGTCGTCAAGCGACCACTTATTGCCCACCATGCCGGTCATGCAGACGAGGCCGGACGAGCGGGCGCAACGGAGCGAGTCCTTCAACGTCGTCGTCCCGACGAGTTCGAGCACCTTGTCGAACCCGTCAGGCCGCGCCTGGCGCACTATCCCCGCGATGGCACCGTCGTCGATGAAAACCTCGTCGGCACCGCTCGCGCGTAGCAGGTCGGCGCTGGCGGGGTTGCGGGTGGTCGCCGCGACCGTAGCACCTTGCGCCTTGGCGATGGCGGCCGCCGCGAGGCCCACAGAGGTTGTGCCGCCGCGGACCAGCAAGCTTTCGCCGGCCGCGAGGCGCAGGGCGGTGAAGAGCGAGCCCCACGCGGTCTGCAGCATCTCCGGGACGGCGCCGAGCACCTCCCAGGGGAGTTGAGTTTTCACCTCCTGTACCTGCCCGGCGGGTACGCAGGTGTATTCGGCGTAGCTGCCGTCGAACTGACGGCCCATCCCGCCCATAGCGGTCGCCACGGTGGCGCCCTCGGCGAAGTCGCCACCCGGCGCGGCCGCGACCGTCCCGACGGCCTCAATGCCGAGGATACGCGGGAACAGCACGCCCGGGGACAAGCCCTGGCGGGTGAACATCTCCGAGCGGTTCAGCCCAAAGGCCTTGACGCGGATCAGCACCTCGCCGGGCTTCGGGACGGAGACCGGCCGGTCCTCGATCTTGAGAACCTCCGGCCCGCCAGCCTCATAAATCACAGCGGTCTTCATCGTGGTCATGCGGCGGCTTCCTCTCACACTGCTTCGAGGAGTCAGCCCTCGCCCTGCACGGGATCGGTGTTGAAGATGTAGAGCGAGATCTTCCACGCCCCACCGATGTTATGGAGGACGAAGACCTCTCGATTCAGGTCGACGACCTCCTTGCCGCCCTCCATCACGCTCGCCCCCTTGTGGTGGAAGGTCCTCACAACGGCGGTGTCGCCGACGACGTCGATGCCGGCATAGCCGAACACCGTCGTGAATTGCGCGACCCTGAACAGGGCATCGTATGCGCCCTTCTTCTCGTCGACCGTTGTGAAAGTCGGCTTGTCGTTCCATTCAGCTACGCTGCCAGGCGCGAAGAGGGCAAGGATGCCTGCCGTGTCGCCTGCGTTCAACAGGTCCTCGTAGCGGTGGACGACATCGTAGGCGGCGTGCTGTCCGGCGCTCACAGCCGGATCGGTCGAGAAGGCGAAGGCCGGCACAGTCTCAGCGGCCCAGGCCGGTGTCAGGCCGTAAGCGAGGGCCGCACCCAGGAGAGCCACGGCTGGCCGCAGAGGTAAGGTCTTTTTCATGGGATCCGGTCTCCTCGGTATTATCAGGATTCGGGTTCGCGCAACGGCACGACGCGGCACAACGACAGCAAGCCATCAAGGCCGGCGGTCGGGGCACCGCGTTCGGCGAGGAGCAGGAAGCCCCCCGCCATGGCGGGGCTCTTAAGGAAATTGATCATTTGGTTTTGGTCGGCGAAGGCGGTGTGGAAGATCAGCGCCGCCAGCAGGCACCAGCCGGCCGGGACCAGGCCCAGCGGGCGAAGACCGAAGCCCAGCACCAGGCGCATGCCGCCACTGATCTCCAGTGCGGCCGCGGGCCCGATGAAAATGCCTGGAACACCGTATGCCGCCATGTAGGCCTGCGTCGCCGCCTTAACGGTGACCTTGCCGAGGCCCGACAGCCGGAATAGCACCGACATCAGGAGCCGGGTGGGAAGGTCGATCCAACCCGGGAGGCAGCGCGGTCCTGCCCGCATCAAGCGTCTTCCGTCCCTACTGTGACCTCGCCGCCGTCCGGGTCGCTCTCGAAATGCCACACGCCCTTGGTGCGGAACGACATGGCGGTGGCGAACGTGTCCTCCATGAATTGCATGTAAGCGAGCTTGCCATTCGTGACCTTGGCCAGGATGGCGAAAGGCGTCGTAACGGTACGGCCGACCTTCGTCGACGTGTAGGTGAAACGGCTGAACACGGCGACGTTCTCGCCGGAGCCGAACACGTCCAGCATCTCGAAGGCCTGGACCTTCCAGAACCGGCCTACCTTGACGAAGGTGTCGACGATGCTCTTCGCGCCGTGGCCGGTGCCGCACCACGGCATCAGCTTCTTCAGATCGGGATTGTCGTAATTCAGCGATACGTAGGTGGCGTCCTCCGCCACGAGGCGGCTGACCGTGTCGAGGTCGGTCGGCGTCGCTAGGATTGCTCGTACGACGTCGACGGGATCCTGGGTGGACATGCGTCTCCTCCATGGTCGTGGTCAGGCCAGCATGCCGCCGTCGACGTTAAGCGCGACACCTGAGACGTAGGTGGCGTCGGGCCCGGCCAGGAACGCCACCGCGCCGGCGACCTCGTCGGACGTCCCGTATCGCTGCAGCGCCGTGAGACCCGCGAGCGTCGGGGCGTGTATGGAGGCGGCTGGGTTAGTGTCGGTGTCGATGGGCCCTGGCAGCACGGCATTCACGGTGATGCCGCGGCTGCCGAGGTCGCGGGCCCAGGCCCGGGTGTAGGCGGCGACGGCGGCCTTGGTGGCGGAATAGTCGCCCCAACCCGGCAGCGGTGATGCGCTGCCGAACACGCTGCCGATATTGATGATGCGCCCGCCCTGCGCCATCAGCGGAACCGCGGCACGCACGGCCGCGGCTACGCCCCTCACGTTGATATCAAACTGCCGGTCGAAGGCGGCGAGGTCGAGCGATGGGTCGTCGACCTTGCCCATCAGCGACAGGCCGGCGCTGTTGACGAGGATGTCCAGCCGTCCGAAGGCGTCGCGGGCGGATGCCACGAGCCGGGCCACCTGGCCGGCGTCGGCCTGATCGGCCTTGAACGCGAGAGCGCGACCGCCGGCATCCTCGACCGTCTTCGCGACCTCCGCAGCCCGCTCCTCCGAGTCGACATAGCTGAAGGCCACGGCGGTTCCCTCGGCCGCGAGGCGCCTTACGATAGCGGCACCGATGCCGCGTGAGCCCCCTGTCACCAACGCGGCCTTTCCGGATAACCGATACGTCATCTTCCTCTCCCGTAGGTTTCTGGCGATGTGCCGCATCCGAGCCGATCGAGCGGCATCCCGACTCGGCGTGGTATCGAACCTGCAGCCGGGCGCTGTGACCCATCGTCGATTCACGAGCCGCCCAGGAAAGATCACCGCCGACGCGACGATCACGAGCCAGGCGGGTTGATCGGCGAGAAACTGTAGCGCGAGATGCGCCAACGTCCGTCGGACCCCTTCCTCATGACGAAGAGTTCCTGATTGGCTTCCGATACGGTCTTCCCGGTCGAGCGGTGAAGCGTCGTTCCCGCGGAGTTGGTGCGGACGAAGGCCCAGTCCGGGGCCGCCATGACGACCTCGGCGATGTTGAATTTGACGTCGAACTTCATCTCGCGAAAAAAGCCCTCGTAGGCCTTCTCCAGTGCGGACTGTCCGATGCTGGAGGGGCTGAACGGCGCCATGCAGATCCCGTCCTGTGTGTAGAGCGGAAGCACGGCGCTCACCTTCCCGCTATTCAGCGCAGTGTTGTACGATGCCAGGGTGATTCGGATCGCCGCTTCGTCCTGTGCCATCGTGCTGGCCTCCATCATCGCAGGGGAACCCTGGGTCGTCTGCGCTTGCGCAGATCCGAAGGATATGCCGCCGAGCAGAACTGCTACGATCATCATCTTCGACGGGTAAGGAGAAAGCATCGAAATTCTTTCTTCTTCGACTTTCGCCGGCCGGAAGCTATGTGAATCGGCGGTGCACAACTAGCCGGCAAAAATGAGAAAAGGATTCTCAGGAATGGGACGGCGATGACGGACCTCAACGCCCTCATGATCTTCGCCAAGGTCGTCGAGGCCAAGAGCTTTTCGGAAGCGGCGCGCCGCCTCGCCATGCCGGTCTCGACCGTGAGCCGGCGGGTGGCAGATCTCGAGGAAGAGTTCGGGACGCGTCTCTTGGTGCGCTCCACCCGCAGCGTTCGCCTGACGGAGAGCGGCACCAAGGTCATCCAGCAGGCGCGATCCCTCGCCGAAATCAACGACGCGCTCGACAGGGTGAAGGCAAACCGCCGAGCCGAAAGATCGGAAACGCTTCGGCTGTCGGCTCCTCCCAGCATCTCCGATACCGTGCTGGCGCCGCTGGTCACCGCCTTCCAACTCGCCTTTCCCGACATCGGCGTGAAAGTCTTCATCTCGGGACGGATCGGCGACGCGTTCGCCGAGGGGGTCGACCTGGAGGTCAAGATCGGCCCCCGGCGGGATACGGAACTCGTCCGTCAGCCTTTGATCTCCTACCGACACCAAATTGTCGCGAGCCCCGACTACCTCCGGGGCGCGAAGCCGGTGCTGGCGCCGCGCGACCTGCTCGGCCACCCGCTGCTGGCCTTCGCCTTTCCGAGCATCGAGAGCACGTGGACCCTCACCGAGATCAGCGGCTGCGGGAAGGAAACGCTGCGCTTCCGCCCCCAACTCGCGATCGGCGACTATGCGGGGCTCACCTCGATCATGTTGGCTGGCGGCGGCATCGGCGACCTCCCACCGGTAGTGCAGCCCGACCTCATGCGCGACGGACGTTTGGTCGAGGTGCTGCCGGCCTGGACGTTGCCGGTCTTCGACCTGTCCCTGGTCCACCCGCCGACCCGCACGCCGTCGCAGCCCATGCGGGCCTTCAAGGATTTTGCGGCCAGCATGGTGCCGAAGCTCTTCCCCGATCTTCCGATCTGAACAGGGTGACACGATGGGCCAATCTCATTGAGCGCGCAGGGCCTGCTCGGCTTCGCCACGGCGGTTCTGTGCGGCGGCATCGCCGCGCCGTTGATCTTCCCTCGCTGGCCGGTCTGGGCTCGCGCCCTATGGCGGGTGGCAACGCTGGCTCTGCTCACACTGCTGGTACAGCGCATCTTCGGCTCTCCCCTCCAACCGGAACTCCGCGCCGAAGGACCCTGGGAGCGGGCATGGCAGCAGGCCGTGGAGGCCGGCTGGTGGGTCGCGGCGGCCCGCAGCCTCGCCGGCGTCGCCCGCCTCCTGCTCTCCCTACAGAACCGCTCGCGCGAGACGCAGATCCTGTCCGACCTCGTCGGCGCCGCCATCTACATCGCGACGGCGCTGGCGGTGGTGGATGTGGTCTTCGCCGTCCCGGTGGGTGGGCTCATAGCCACCTCGGGCGTGATCGCGGTCGTGATCGGTCTCGCTCTTCAGAGTACGCTGTCCGACCTGTTCTCCGGCATCGCGATCGACATCGAGCGCCCTTACCGGGCCGGCGACGTGCTGTCGGTGGAGGGCGGTGTGGAAGGGCGCGTCCGTGAGGTGAACTGGCGCTCAACCCTCATCGCGACCGGTAACGGCGATGTCGCCGTGGTGCCCAACAGCGTCATGGCCAAGTCGCGGCTCGTCAACCACAGCCTCCCCGCGCCACTGCGCCGTACTGCCATCGAGGTCCGGCTCGACCCTCGGATCCTGCCTGACCGGTGCCGCGCGGCCCTGGACGCGGCTGTGGTGGCTTGCCGCCTCCCCCTGGCGGATCCGCCTCCCACCGTCGCCCAGACGGCGCTAAGGGGCGACGGCGCCGTCTACGAGATCGCCTTCTCGGTCCCGAGCGCCGATGTCCTGGGGTCGGCACGAACCGAGATGCTGGCCCAGGTGCAGCGCCACCTCCTGCACGCCGCCATCCCGCTCGCCGTGGACGGCCTCGCAGAGGTCCCGTCTCTGCCGGTCCCGACGGCGGCCGACCTCCTCGCGCGGTCGGACCTGTTCGGCATCCTCGCCGAGCCCGAGCGCGACCTGCTCGCCGGGGCGATGAGCGTGCTTCACCTCGCGCCTGGCGAGGCCCTGTTCGCCCAGGGCGACGAAGCCCAGGCGCTCTTCGTCCTCGCTTCGGGCACGGTCGGCATCCTACGGCGCAACGCGGACGGGACTGAGTTCACCTATCGCCTCAGT
Source organism: Lichenibacterium ramalinae (assembly GCF_004137085.1). Classification (GTDB taxonomy): domain Bacteria; phylum Pseudomonadota; class Alphaproteobacteria; order Rhizobiales; family Beijerinckiaceae; genus Lichenihabitans; species Lichenihabitans ramalinae. Next base: position 34,646 of record NZ_QYBC01000003.1, on the reverse strand, counting down.
CCGGGCATGGCGCTGGGCGCGATCAGCCTCATCACCGAGGCGCCTTACGCCGTCGCCGCGACGGCGCTGACGCCGGTGAAGGCCTTCCGCCTCGACCGAGCCGCCATCACGGTCGCCATCACCGGGCGTCCGAGCTTGACCGAGGGGTTGGAAGAGCTGGCACGGCGCGGACAGGCGGCGATCAGCGCGGACTTGGCGGCCGCGCGCGACCATCGGGACGAGCAACCGGACTTGTTCCTGTTCCGGATGCGCGGCTTCCTCCAGAAGCTCGCCGCCGGCCTCGGCCCGCCGCCGACGCGGTGAGCGCGAAAAGCTTCGCGCTTCTTGCCTCCCCGTCTCACGGCCGGTCGGTTCGACCTGCGCCGTAGCTCCGATGCTCCGACCCTGTCCCGATGTTTCTGGTCAATCCCGGGTAGTAAGACCTCACGCGGGCGCACTGCTGCCGACCCTCGACGGCTTAGGCATTGATTGCGACGGCGCCCACACGCATCAGGAGCACTGATCGGTGTTCTCCATTGAACCGAGGAGGCGATTGAAGCGGCGCAGCCTTAAGGCTTGCTGAAGGCAAGCGTTTGCGAAGCAGGCGTCGTTTGCTCCTGGGGTGGGACGTCCTGGACGCAGATCGGAGCCTGACCCTGAAAGAGCAGGTTCGATCGAGGCGAGCCACTGTAGCCAATGGATATTCGTCTTGACGTTCGATGGTCTGTCCCCGTTTCCACTACTGGCGCGATCTCGTCGACGTCACTGTTGGTCCGTGAAGCCATGGACGAATCTAGCCAGATTTCCGCCCAGCGCCGGGCTGAGATAGCCTCCCTCCTGGACGAGCAAGGTTGGGCGCTCGAGTGCAGCGAGGCGTCGCCCCGCTTCCGAGAACCCGTTATCGGTGATCTTGAACGCCGCCGACGGATCGTGCTCGCCGGCATCGAATCCGAGCGACACGACGAGGGCATCGGCGCCGAAGTCGTGCGCCCGGGTCACCGCCGCGGCGATCGCCGACAGCCAGGGGCCGTCGGGTGTCGCGAGGCCCAGGGGTTGATTGAAGTTGAGGCCGCGGCCGGCTCCTTCGCCGACCTCATCGGCATGCCCCGCGTAATAGGGAGCCGACAACCGCGGATCGATGTGAATCGAGCAGACCAGCACATCCGCCCGCCCCCAGAAGATGAACTGCGTTCCGTTGCAATGGTGGACGTCGATGTCGATGATCGCGACGCGGCCATAACGCTTGGTCAACTGCTGGGCCGCGATGGCGGCGTTGTTGAGAAAGCAGACGCCGGTCATCAGGTCGGGATAGGCGTGGTGCCCGGGGGGGCGGCACAGGGCGTAGACCGGGCCGCTCGACGCCGAAACCCGCTCGGCCCCATGGACGGCGACCTGCGCGCTGGCGAAGACGGCGGGCCAGGTGCCTTCCGTGATGGGGCACGAGGTCGAGTTCGAGTACCAGCCGAACTCGCCGAGCAACTCGGTCGGCTTGCGATGCATGCGGTGGGTCGGATGGACGTTGGGGATCGCCACCGGGCCGTAGTCCGGATGCTCCCGCCAACGTCCGTAGACGGTCCTCAGAAACTCCACATAGGCCGGATCGTGGACGTCGGTGATAGCGTCGCCACGGTCGAGCGGGGCTTCGACGATGTCGTGCCGGCCTTGGCGCATGACGTCGAGGAAGATGCGATATCGTTCTGCACGATCGGGTTGCGGGATGAACTTGCCGGTCCGGAATACCTCTGCCGGGTCGTGGAGGGCCTGATCGGGATGGTGGATGACGAGCATGGGTCAAAGCCTTCTCGAAGTGGCAACGCGTCTTTGGGCGTCAGTCCAGCGATCGCCCCCTTGTCTCAGGCGTCAGGGCGAGATGCGTGATCAGGGTGATGAGGCAGATGGCCATGACGTAGAGCGCGATGTAGAGCGGACCGCCGATCCCCTGCAGCCACGTGGCCGCCGCAGGTGCCGTGCCGCCGAAGATCGCCGCGCAGACCGCATACGGGATGCCGATGCCCGAGGTCCGGACGCGCGTGGGGAAGAGTTCGGCGAAGACGGTGCCGAGAACGGCATTGTTGAGGGACACGAAGATCGATCCAACGACGGCCACGAAGGCGTAGGTAGCAAAGCCGAGTGAAGGCACTGCCAGCAGGGACAGCAGCGGGTAGGTGAAGACGAGGAAGCAGGTCGCGGCGGCGATCAAGAAGGGCTTGCGCCCGATACGGTCGGAAATGGCGGCGAAGATCGGCACCCCGAGGCAGTAGGCGATGCTGGCGAGGATGCTGCCGACGAAGCCTGATGTGCGGTCGAGATGTCCGACGAGGTTGGCGTAAGTCGGGAGAAAAATCAGCCAAAGGTAGTACTGCACCCCGTTCATTTGAACGACGAAGACGATAAAGACTTCCTTGGGGAACTGCCGGATCGATTTGACGATCGAGCCCAGCCTGATTTCGGCGCTTGCCTTCATATTCTCAAACGCGGGCGTCTCCGGAATGCCGCTGCGAAGGTAGAAGCCGAAGAGCGATAGCAGTGCACCGAGCAGAAACGGCAGGCGCCAGCCCCACGCGGTCAGCTCCTGCGGCGGCAGGGCGGCTGTGGTCAAGCTTGAAACCGCGGTCGCGGCCAGCACCGCGAGGCCAATCGAGAGTTGCTGAGGCGAGGCTGCCAAGGCTCTGTGGCGCGCACTGGCGTGCTCGTTGAGGAACGTGATGGCGATCTGATATTCGCCGCCGGCCGAGAAGCCCTGCAGCAGGCGTGCCATGATGATGATCGACGGCGCCGCGAGACCGATCTGGGCGTAGGTCGGGCAGAGTGCGATGACGAGGCTGCCCAGTCCTGCCAAGACGATCGACACCGACAGGAGTCGGCGCCGCCCGTACTTATCGGCCAGCGGAGACAGCACGAAGGCTCCGATTGGTCGACCGATGAAGCCGATCGCGAAAGCGGAGAAGCTCGCGATCAGGGACGCCGTCGCGTTGTCGGCCGGGAACATCTGGGCCGCGAACACGCCGGCCAGGAAGCCGTAGATGCCCCAGTCGTACCATTCGATGAAATGGCCAATCGCGCCGCCGATCAAAGTCCGCCCGCGCCGACCGCTCACGGCCGGGAGGGGATCGATCCGATGGAGGTCCGCCCTGTCACTCATCGTTCAGTCCTCGTTAGCGCCGGGATCAAGGGGTGCGGCGCGGCCGCAACCATCGACGAGCCCGGACAGCCTCGCGTCTATCATCTCGGCGAGCAGGCCGAGATGGCGTTCGAAGTAGGCGGCGTCGTCGTGCAGGAACCGTTCGAGGCTGAGGCCCCGGATCGCGATCAGCATAAATTCGAAGAGCGCAATGGCGTCGGGCCGGCCCCGATCCGAAGGGACGAACTGCTCAATCCAGGGATGGACGACGGACCGGACCGTGTTCCGGCGGTGCTCGACGACACGCTCATGAAGCGCTTCGCTGGCACGCGTTCCGATGATGATTTCCCAAACGGCCCAATAGGCCTCGTCGCCATAAGCCTGCCAGAGATGATCGACAAGGTGCCTCGCATCGAAGCCTGCGCCCGCTCCGGTGGGACCCCTCTCAAGCAGGGAGCGGACCCGCGCCGTCGATGCATCGAGGACGGCGATCATGAGATCGTCCTTGCCGGAAAAATGATGGTGAAGCGCGCCCGTCGTGACTCCGGCGCGCCGTGCGATCCGGGCCGTGGTAGTTCCTGCAAACCCCTCGGATTGCAGCAACGACACGGTGGCGTGCACCAGCAATGCGCGCGTTTCGCTGCTCCGTTCCGCCTGTCGCCGCCGCTCGTTCAAGGCCGATACTGCTCCTCCGGAGATACATACCAATCGATATGTATGCTCCGACCTTGTCAAGGGCTCTGGAGCATGTCAGCGCTCGACCACTTGCCCTTTCCATGGTCGGGCTCGCTGGTGGTCTCGCTTCGACCCGATGGGGACGGGACTCGTCGGCACTGCACCGATGAGCCATCCGCGGTGCCCATGCCGGAGCAGGGATGGCGGGGGCCGTGGTTTCTCCACAGAACATCGGCGGTCTCAGCGAAGGGACCTTCCATCCGGTCGCGGGACTGAACATCACCTGTTGAATTTCGAAAGGGGCCGAGCCCGGGCCGTCGATGCGCGTCACTGCTGGCGTACACGGCTCGCAGTTCCGCTCGATCAAGGCGGCATTTCGGATCATCAGAACCGACTCTGAGGACATCCAGCGCACAGTCATCGTACCCACATGCCGAACCGAACCGAGGGTGACTATGGGGCCACGTCGCACCCGCGGACGGCCTCTGGTGTCCAGCCAAGCCCCCCCCGAAAATTGATTGAGGCTGGCGGAACTTCAGGCGCGATACTCGACATGTGAGAAATATTACTATCGTCGATATTCTCCAAATGCACCGCTTTGATCATGTATCTGTTGGTGAGCCCGTCGATGAACAGTGGTGACACCCTGCTTTGGGTTAGGACGCCTATTTCGGTGGGTCGAGGACCGAAACGCGAGGATCCCACCAGCGCGGCGACGTGCCTAGCTTATGACGATCCTTGACCGGCTCGGGTCGACGGATCAAGTCGGGCTAACCTCTGCTTCAGAGAAGGCCACATCGCCCCCGCAACGACCGGGATGGGTCGACACCGGCCCGCAACCCGCGATGGATCCTTCACATCGTATGCGGTCTGTGCGCCGGCGTCGTCGACATGAGCCGTGCGGAGCACCGCCGGAGGGTTGGAAGGAATCGCAACTGTGACCGAAGCCCATGGGTGTCCCGATGCGAAGCCCGGCCGTCCTGCGGCAGATGTTGACGCCGTCGCTCTTGCCGCATTAGCGCGGGCGGGCACGGCTGGATCTCCCGCGGCTCTGCGCGGACGATCCTGTCCATGTCCGGCTTCGCAAACAGATCCGACCTGACGGTCTCACCGTTGCCTGACGGCCCAAGCGTTCAGGGGACCGCCACTCCGAACACCGTCCGAGTCGTGGCGTTGCCCAGCGCCGTCGCCTTTACCGATCGTCCAGCCGGTCGGCATGCCGCTGCGGAAGAGCCTAGAACTGCTCCTTGTCGTAGAGAGCCTTGGCGTTGGTTTGGTCGATCCGCTGGCTGGGCACCATGACGTTCCGGGGTACCGACGTCGCGCAGTCGATCAGGATCTTCTTGGCGAGGTCCAGCGCCTCGGCGGCGCCGGTCGGATAGGTGAAGGTGGCGGCCCATTGGCCGTCGGCCACGGAGCGGATGCCGCCCGACGGACCGGGCAACCCGTCCGTGCCGATGATCTTGACCTGGTCGGCCTTTTCGGCCTGCTTCGCCGCGATGTAGGCTCCGGCCGCCGCGAGGTCGTTGGACGTGTAGACGAGCTTGATGTCCGGGTGGGCTTGGAGCATGGCGCCGAACACCGTGACGGCCTTGTCCTCCTGCCAGTCGACGGGCTGGACAGCCACGAGCTTGAGCTTGGCATTGTCCGCGAGGCCGTCCTTGAAGCCCTCCAGACGCTCGATCGCTGGTGAGGAGGACGGCAGGCCTTCCAAGATCGCCACCTCGCCGCCGTCCGGCAGCAGCGTGTTGGCGGCGTATTGGCCTGCCTCCTTGGCAATCTGACGATTGTCGCCGCCCACAAAGGCCGTGAAGTCGTCGCCGACCGTCTTGCGGTCGAGTTCGATGACCGGAATGCCCTTCTTGATTACGTTCGTCACGGCAGGGGTCAGCGGTGCCGACTCGAAGGGCGAGATCATCAGCAAGTCGACCTGCTTCGTCACGAAGTTTTCCACTTGGCTGACCTGCGTATTTACGCTGGCCTGACCGTCTGCGATCGTCAGTTTGAACTTGGGGTATTGTTTGACCAGGCGCTCTAGCTCGTGGTTGACGTGCTCGCGATACGGCTCTTTGAAATTGGCTTGGCTGAACCCGATGACGTAGTCGTTGTTCGGTCCGCAATCCTTATAGATTGGCTTGCCGTCGGCCGCGCAAGCGAGTGTCGTTGACGTCAGCAGCGCTGCGGCGGCGAGGGTCAGGGTCTTCATCGCGTCTTCTCCCGTGAAGGCCGCCGGTTTCTCCCGGTCGGCTGCTTGGTTCAGCGGCCTCCCGAGCCACTGTTGACGAAGGTCTGCAACGCCGCCGCCATTACGATGATGGCCCCGGTCGCGAGGAGCTGGAGCGCAGCCGAAACATCGTTCAGCTCGAGGATGTTGGCCAGCGCGCCGAGCATCACCGCACCCGCGATGGTGCCCACCATGGAACCCGCGCCGCCGAACAGATCCGTGCCGCCGATGACCACGGCTGCGATGGCGTTGAGCTCATAGCCAGTGCCGTCGTTGGGGCTGCCGAAGGAGAACTGCCCGGCGTGGACGATGCCGGCCACGGCCGCCATCAGTCCCGTGATGGCATAGACCGAGATCTTGACGGCCTCGACCGGGATGCCGCTCAGCCGCGCGGCCTTCTCGTTGCCGCCCACCGCGAAGACGTAGCGACCGTAGCGGGTATTGTTCAGCACGAAGGTCGCCAGAGCGGCCAGAACGAGGAACACCAGCGTCGCCACGGGAAACACCCCGCCGATGCGCTCGCCCAATATCGCGAAACCGACCGGCGCTTTGCCGGGGCCGGCGCCATAGGAGATGTTGATGAAGCTGTTGCCCGAGGCGATCAGCGACAGCCCGCGCGCCGCCTGAAGCCCCGCCAACGTGACGATGAACGCCTGGATGCGGGCCTTTGTCGAGATAAAGCCTTGCACGGCGCCGAAGAGGATGCCTGTCGCGACCACGAGGGACAGCGTCGTCCATAGGCTCCAGCCCTCGTTCACGAGAAGCTCCGCCGTCAGCACCGAGCACAGGCCCAGCACGGCTCCGACCGAAAGGTCGATGCCCGCCGCTATGATGACGAACGTCATCCCCAGGGCCAGGATGCCGGTTTCGGCGATGGAGCGGATGATATTGGCAACGTTGTCGGTTTGCAGGAACAGGATGTGGCCGTGGCGCCGCGGTGAGAAGCCGATGCCGGCGGCAATCACGATCACCAGGCCGAGCAGACTCTGGAAACGCACGAGGTAAGCGAGCGGGCTACGTCGGGGGCGTTCCAGAGCGGCCGGAACGGTCGAGGTGCTCATGCGGCCCGCTCCTCGTCGCCGGACTCGCAGACCGCCCGCACGGCGTCCTCGCCAGCATCAGCTCCGAAGGCATGGACGGTGCGCCCGGCCCGCATCACCACGATGCGGTCGCAGAGTCCGAGCAGTTCGGTCAGCTCGGAAGAGGCCACGAGCACACCGAGGCCCTGCTCCGCGAGGCCGCGAAGGCGCCGGTAGATTTCGGTCTTGGCGCCGACGTCGACGCCCCGGGTCGGCTCGTCGAGCAGCAGCAGGGACGGACCGTTCATCAGCTCCTTGGCGAAGACCACCTTCTGCTGGTTGCCGCCCGACAGATTGACCACCTTGGCGGCCGGAAGGCGCGGACGGACGTCGTAGTTCTCCATCGCCTCAGCGACGCGCCGCCGCTCCAAGCCGCGGGACGCGAGGCCGAATGGCGTGACCCGCCGCCAGATCGACATCAGAGTGTTCTGCGCCACGGTGTGGTGCAGAACGAGGCCGGTGCCGCGGCGATCGTCCGTCACGTAGGCGATGCCGGCCCGCCGTGCGGCCCCGATCGTGCCGAGCCTGGCCGCCGCCCCACGCATTTCCACGGTACCGCTCCAGCGCCCAACTGCACCGAAGCCGTAAAGCGCGCCGAGCAGTTCCGTGCGGCCGACGCCCATCAGGCCGGCGAGCCCAACGATCTCGCCCTCGTGGACAGTGAGCGACACGTCGCGCGGCGCCTGCCACCCCGCCCGGGGGCGAGCGGGATCGAAAGCCGCGCGGTGGAGGTGCAGGATGGGTTTGCCGACGCGGCTCGCGCGGGGCGGGAACAGGTCCGACAAGGGACGTCCGACGAGCAGGCGCACCAGTTCGGCTTGGGGCGCCTGCGGTGGACACTCGCCCACAACCTGCCCGTCGCGCATGACCGTGACACGGTCGGCGATGCGGGCCACCTCCTCCAGCCGGTGCGAGATGTAGACCACGCCGACGCCACGGGCCTTAAGGTCCCGCACGACCCGCATGAGGTGGTCGGCCTCGACGGACGAGAGGGCGGCCGATGGCTCGTCCATGACGAGGATGCGGGCGTCGGCGGCAAGTGCCTTGGCGATCGCGACGAGCTGCCGCTCTCCGATCCTGAGGCTTGAGACGAGCAGCCCCGCGTCGAGGGCCACTCCCGCCTTGGCGAGCAACTCCTGCGCGGCATCCCGCATGCGCCGGCCCTGCAGCACGCCCGCACCCGTGATCTCGTTGCCGAGGAAAAGGTTTGCCGCGATGTCGAGCCCAGGGACGAGGTCGAGTTCCTGAGGGATCATGGCGACCCCGGCCGCGTGAGCATCGCGCGGGCTCGCGAATCGCACCGGTTCGCCCGCGATGCGGATCTCGCCTGCGTCCGGCACGATCGCGCCCGACAGGACGCCCATCAGTGTCGACTTGCCGGCACCGTTCTCGCCCAGCAGCACGTGGACCTCGCCGGCCGCGAGCGTGAAATCGACACCCTTGAGGGCATGGACTCCGCCGAACCACTTCTGAACGTCGTGCAGGCCGAGCAGGGCAGGACTCACGGGCGGACCCGCCGGTGGGGCGCCATGGATCGGGACAGGCCGATCTCCATTCCATCCCTCCCTGGTCCTCCGATCATGCTCATTAAAGACGGAGTCTTGATCGGGCTGCTAGTCAGCAGCTTTCCCCAAGATATCGAAGATCTGCGCCCTTGCAACCGTTTGCTGGATTCCTGCGACGCCGCTTTTCGAGCGCTTGTCACATGGACACTCTTCCTAGATGGATCAGACGAACATGAAAGCGGACGCAACCTCCGACGAGGTGATGCGATTGCGGCCCGCTCGCTTAGAGCAATACAGCGCTGCGTCGGCAGCCTTGACGAGTTCGCCGGCGTCGAGGCTGTCCAGAACGGCGGTCGCCGCGCCCAAGCTCACCGTCACCACGGCCGCTGCCGATGAACCTCTGTGCCCAAGGCCGAGGTTTTCCACAGCACGTCTTATGCGCTGGGCAGTTATGGCGGCACCACTCTGATCAGTGTCGGGCAGGATGACGGAGAACTCCTCGCCACCATAACGGGCGACGGTGTCGCCAGCACGTTTCACCGCGCCTTGGATCGCTTCGGCAACGGCCTTGAGGCAGGCGTCGCCACGCTGGTGTCCGTATGTGTCATTGAAGCTCTTGAAGCAGTCGACGTCGAGCATGAGCAGGGACAGCGGAGACCCGGCGCGCGACGCGCGCCGCACCTCGGCCATGAGCGTTTCATCGAAGGTTCGGCGGTTGGCCAGTCCCGTAAGGGCGTCCTTAGCAGCAAGAGTTGCCAAAGTCCGCTGCTGCTCGTGCTGGGCCGTGATGTCCCGGACTGTCTCTACCACGGCGATGAGCGACCCGGAATCATCGTAGATCGGACCGGCATCGATCGCGAGATACAGGCGTCGGCCGAGTCGCGGCATGACGCACCAGTTCTGGACCGACACACCGAAGTCGCTCATGCCGTATTCGTTCCAATCGGCATAGAGCGCGCCGATGGACGCGAAATCACCCCTGGCGAGGAGATCTGCCAGACACGGGCGCGGCTCCGGATAGAATGCACTCCAATGATCGGATGTGTGCAACACGGTTTCCGCACTGACGCCGGTCAACCTTTCGCAGGCCTTGTTTCAAACGAGGACGCGCGACTCGACGTCGATCACGAATGTTGGTACGACCAAGTGCTCCATCAGCTTAATGGCGAAGCTTTTATCCGTATCCGGCCTATGTTCGACCGTCCATCCAGACATGATGAGGCACCTCGATGCGATGTCGACCGGTCGCACATCTCCGCCGCGCTGGCGAACCTTGTCAGTAAAATCTACTTCACTCACTAACGAAAGCTTACAAAGCTCGCCTTTCGACGGAGCGCGCCTTCGGTGCATTGCGTAGGCAGGTCAGGAAAATCACGCGCTCGCCGGCGTGTAGATCGGCGTCGACCGGGACGCCCAAGTGACGCTGAACCCCGTCGACCTTGACCGCACCCGCGGCGACCGCGTCGAAGTGGAGGCCGGCCCGTCACCCGCCGACCGGCTGATCGACGCTCCGCTCCACTCGGGTCGACGGAGACGGGCGACGCGGTCGCGGAGGCGGGGCAGAAGCCCTGCGGTCCGCCCGCCGATAGGCCCATCACATCCTGCAAGCTCCGGCCTCCGTGTCCGGGTAGGCCCGGGCGGCCGCCACCGTGTCAACCACCCTGAACCAGGCGTGCGGTGCCCGAAGCTGCTCGGGCGGCAGGACGTCCACCACGTAAAGGTCGTGCGTCACCATGTGGTCGCTCGCCCGCCAAGTGGCGTGGCGGGCGAACATGTCGTCGAACGTGCGATCGTCGAGCACCTTCACCACCGCGTCGGCGTCCGTCGTGCCGGCGGCCCTGACAGCTTCGAGCCACTGCGTCGTCGCGGAATAATCGGCCGCCTGCGCCGCGGTCGGCCGGAGCCCGCCGTGCGCGGCGGCAAAACGGTCCGCCCAGGCCCGCGCCCGGTCGTCCATGTCCCAGTACCACGGCACGGTGGCGCGCACGCCGGCGTAGCCGCCCCGCGCCCGGTCCACGTCGGACAGGTAGAGCAGCGCGGTCGTGAGGTGGGCCGGCGCCCCCGCGGCGTTGACCTGGGTGACCTTCTCGTCAGCATCCGCGCCGGCGCTGAAAATCCCGATCACGTCGGGCTTCAACGCCCTGGCCTCGCTCAGCACGGGGGAGAGGTCTGGCGCTCCCACCGGGACCACGAAAGACTTCAGCACGGACCCACCCTGCGCGGCGATGTGGGGCGTGAAGGCCGCGACGGCGCTCCGGCCGAAATTGGCGTCCGCCACCACGGCGACCCAGCGCTTGCCGTCAGGCAGGCGGGCGACGCTGTCTGCAGTCGCGGCGGCGATCGCGGACGCGTCGAACGAATAATGGTAGGTGTATCCGTTACAGGCGCTCCGCGTCAGGGCCGGCGTCGCGGCCAGCGTCACGATTTCGAGGCGGTGGCGCTCGGCCGCGACCTTCGAAGCCGCGATCGCGATCGGCGAGTTCTGGACGTCCATCAGGAGGTCGGCGCCGGCGTCGAAGGCGCCCTCGGCCAAGGCCCTCACCCCGTCCGGCTTGTTATGGTCGTTGCGGGCATCGACCACGACCGGGCGCCCCAGCACACGTCCGCCGAAGTCTTCGACCGCCATGCGGGTCGCGTCGACGCCGCCCGAGCCGGAGCGGGCGTCGTAAAGGTTGCCGTCGAGGTCGGTGATCACCGTGATCCTGACGGGCACGCCGTCGCGGTCCTGAGCCCGTCCGGCGTCCGGCGCGCCGGCCACAGCGAGGAGCGCGGCGGTGGCCGGAAGGAGCGCACGAAGCGAGGGCATCCGGGGTGGCGTCGACATGGCAAGTCCTCGATCGATCGCTTCGAGGGCCAGTGCGCGGCGCCTCGCCCCCCAGTGCCACGTCAACGGCCGTCCGGCGCATTTGGGTCGAACACCGCACCGTGAAGCGGTGCGGCAGCGCCTTCGATGGGTCTGGTCGCGTCCGGCGCTCGGAACGCGTCCCTCAGGCCGATGCAGGGGATGTCCGCCTCCGTCCTGATGCGGATTGCATCGGCGGTGGCGGACGGTGGGATAGCGGCCGACCTGTTCCTCGGCCCCATGGTGGGGCGCCTGTCGCGCCTCGCCCGAGCCGTCAGCCGCGCGACCCGGAACGACCGCTTCGAAGCCGCATTCCGAGCTGTAGAGACGACGACCTTGGGTCGAGAGCGGCGTCCCCGCGCGGGGGGGGGCGAGGGTGGGTGGGGGCGAGGGTGGGTGGGACGCCGAAAGGCCGCGTTACGAACCGGGCATCGCATAGCTCACGATCCAGTACGGTGCAGCGCCGTCCGAACGCCGACTGCGGGCCCCTGTCATGGAGGAGCCCATGGGCAGCCTAGCCGACGTGGTTGCGATATCGTCGCTGTACGCCGTGAACGTCGAGCACAAAGGAGGCATCGATTTCCGGCCGCATCCTCGCTATCTATCGCTCGTAAGGGACGACGAGCCTGGAACCGGGGTGGAGGATGTCGGACGCGATCGAGATCGCCCATGGGCCCTTCGGCCGTGTCGCCTTGCTCGACATGGATCGAGGGCTGGTGCGCCACGCCCATCCCCACTGTCACGTTCTCCTTAAAGTTGAAGGTGACGACACGCAGTTTCTCGTCGGCGATCACATCGTGTCTCTGACAGACGATCAGGCCGTGCTCGTCAACGCCTGGGAAACGCACAGCTACGTTCACGACCCGAACCGCGACAAGGCCATCATCCTGGCCCTCTACATCGAACCGGCTTGGCTCGGGGCCTTCCGCACCAACTGGGTGGCCAGCGGGGCGCCAGGCTTTTTCGCCGAGCCCACCGGCACCGTGACGCACACGATCCGGCGTTTTGCCCACGACCTCGCGGCCGAGATGGTCAGTGATCCGGATTCCTCGCGCATCCAGGACGACCTGCTGTCGGGATTGATGGTGGCAGCACTGGAGCGCTTCACGGCGTGGCGCGAGGTCGGCACGTCGTTGCGCGATCGCGCGCGCCGCAGCAATCCCGACCACCGCATTCGTCGCGCCGTGGCGAAAATGAAAGGCGAGCCCGGCTTGCTCGACGGTGTCGAGGCTTTGGCGCGGGACGCCGGCCTGTCACGAGCCCATTTCTACCGACTCTTCGAGCAATCAACGGGTGCCCCGCCTCACGTCTTCCTGAATGGGATCCGCATCGAGCGTGCAGTCGCGGCCATTGTCCAAGGACATGGCAGCCTAGCCGAGATCGGAGCCGATCTCGGCTTCGCCGCACCCAACCATTTCTCGCGCTTTTTCCGAGATCATTCTGGCGTGTCACCGAGCGCCTTCCGGGCCCTCGCTCGTCGGGCCGCCAACGTCGCCGCGCCCGAGATTTGAGACGTTTCGGTCAGCCGTGAGACGCGGCGGCATGGCACGACGTCCTTTGAACAGCCAATCTCACCCCCGAACGGCCCCCCGGAGCGGTCGAACGGCTCCTGCCGTGCTCGCCCGGATCGCAACGATAGGCGGATCCAAAGGATCTGTCGGGATGTGCCGACCGGGAGAGTATCTTGGGTATCCAGGGCGAGCAGTTCATCAGGCCATCCGTGGAGCGCGTCGAGGACGCGACTCTCCTATCGGGAGGTGGTCGTTACATCGACGATCTTGGCACGCGGCCCGGCACACTGCATGCCGCGATCGTTCGGTCGCCCCACGCCCATGCCGACCTCCTCGCCATCGACAAGGCGGCCGCGCTGACCCTGCCGGGCGTCGTCGCGGTCATCACGGGCAGCGACCTCCTCGACATCACGACGGGTCTCGTGCCGGCCCTGCGCGTCTCGGTCGATGCGCGCGCCATCGCGGTCGACCGCGTTCGCTACGTCGGTGAGCCCGTCGCCATCGTTCTGGCGGCGGACCGCTACCGGGCGGAAGACGGTGCCGACCTCGTGACCGTGCGCTATCGGGGCCGCCCGGCCGTGGTTGACCCCGAGGCGGCTCTCATTCCGGATGCGCCTGTTCTACACGGGGACGTCGGGTCCAACCTGATGAGCGACCGGAGCTTCGCTTACGGCGACCCGGATGGGGCCTTCTCGACAGCCTTGCACAGCCTTGCCGTGACGGTCCGTTATCCTCGCAACACCGGCTCGCCGATGGAGTGCTACGGGGTCGTGGCCGAATATGATCCCCACGAGGATGCCTATGACGTCCTCGCCAATTTCCAGGGGCCGTTCAGCATCCACGCCGTCATCGCCCGTGCCCTGAAGGTGCCCGGCAACCGCCTGCGCCTCCGCACTCCGCCGGACAGCGGCGGCAGCTTCGGCGTCAAACAGGGCGTCGCGCCCTATGCGGTGCTGATGGCGGCGGCGGCCCGGGTTGTCGGCCGGCCGGTGAAGTGGGTCGAGGATCGGCTGGAGCATCTCGCTGGCTCGGTCTCGGCCACCAACCGCGTCACCATCCTCACCGCCGCCTTCGACGCCGAGGGCCGTGTGGCGGCGCTCGACTGGGACCAGCTCGAGGATTGCGGCGCCTATCTTCGCGCGCCCGAGCCCGCCACCCTCTACCGCATGCACGGCAATATGACGGGCGCTTATGCGATTTCGCACGTGCGGATCCGCAACCGTGTCGTGCTCACCAACAAGCTCCCCACGGGGCTCGTGCGCGGCTTCGGCGGTCCCCAGGTCTACTATCCATTGGAGCGGTTGATGCAGCGCATCGCCCGCCATCTCGGGCTGGACCCCCTCGACGTCATCCGTCGCAACCTGATACCGGCCGACGCCTTTCCGTACCGGACCGCCACTGGCGCGCTCTACGACTCTGGAGACTATCGGCAAGCACTCGACATCGCGGTGGGCGACGGCGGCCTCTCTGCGCTCCTGGGCCGACGCGACGCGGCCCGCGCCGAGGGGCGCATCTACGGCATTGGGTTCACGGCGGCGGTCGAGCCCAGCGTGTCCAACATGGGCTACATCACGGCAGTTCTGACTCCGGCGGAGCGCGCCAAGGCGGGACCGAAGAACGGTGCGCAATCTACCGCCACGATCACGCTCGATCCCGTCGGCACCGTCACGGTGCAAGTCGCCTCCGTGCCGCAGGGCCAGGGCCACCGCACCGTTCTGGCCGGGATCGTGGCCGACATCTTCGGCATCCCTCCCGCCCAGGTGCGGGTCACGACCGACCTCGACACCGCCAAGGACGCCTGGTCGATCGCATCCGGCAACTACTCGAGCCGCTTCGCCGCCGCCGTCGCCGGCGTGGCGCATCTCGCCGCAACCCGCCTGCGCGACAAGCTCGCCCGCATCGCGGCGGCGCAACTGAACCTCAAGGCCGAGGACCTCGTCTTCGCGGGTGGGCGGGTGTCGTCGCGCACCAATCCTGATGCCTTCCTGCCGTTCGCCCGCGTCGCCGCGACGAGCCACTGGTCGCCCGGCCTCGTGCCCGACGACGTGGGTTCGGCGATCCGCGAGACGGCCTTCTGGACACCGCCCGAACTCACCGCGCCCGATGCCGAGGACCACGTCGCCTCGTCGCTCTGCCACGGTTTCATCTTCGATTTCTGCGGCGTCGAGGTGGACCGCGCGACCGGCAAGCTCCGCATCGACCGTTACGTGACGATGCACGACTGCGGCGTGATTCTGCACCCCGGGATGGTCGAGGGGCAGGTGCGTGGCGGCTTCGTCCAGGCGCTCGGCGCGGCCGTCTACGAGGAGCTCGTCTACGGCGAGGACGGCGCCTTCCTGTCGGGCACGCTCGCCGACTACCTATTGCCCACCGCCACCGAGGTGCCGGATCTGCGCATCCTCCACTTCACGAGCCCCTCGCCCTTCACGCCGCTCGGCGCCAAGGGCGTCGGCGAGGGCAATTGCATGTCGACGCCGGTCTGCCTCGCCAATGCGGTGGCGGACGCGCTCGACCTCGACACCCTCGACCTGCCTCTGACGCCCGCGAAGCTTCGAGCCCTGGTGGCGGAGGCGGACGAGGTGCCGCCGCCGGCCGGCCACCGCCCGGCCACGCCCGCCGCGAAGCCCGGCGACCGCACGCTGCGCGGTGCCGGCGCCACGGTCGTAGCGGCGGCGCCCGAGGCGGTCTGGGCCCTGCTGCTCGATCCTGACGTGCTGGCTTCCGTCATCCCCGGCGCCCACGGCGTCAAGAAGCTGTCCGACACCCATTTCACCGCCGACGTCACCCTGGGGGTCGGCCCGGTGAAGGGCCGCTACGCGGCCGACATCACCCTGTCGGACCTCGATCCGCCACGTGGCGCCACCCTCACCGGCACGGTGTCGGGCGGGCTCGGGGACGGCGGCGGCACGGGGCGCGTCACACTGGAACCCGACGGCTCCGGCGGCACCCGCATCGGCTACACCTACGAGGCCGCGGTCGGCGGCAAGGTCGCGGCCGTCGGCGGGCGTCTGCTCGACGGCGCCGCCCGCGTCGTCATCGGGGGCTTCTTCGCGGCCCTGGCCCGACGGGCGGGCGGCACAGGCCAGCCTGGCCTGATGCGGCGCCTGCTGGCCCGGGTCTTGGCCTCGACGGGCGTGAGGCCATGAAGCCTCCCGCCTTCGACTACATCCGCGCCGCCCACCTCGACGAGGCGCTCGGCGCGTTGCACGCCTCGGGCGGGGACGCCCGCATCCTGGCGGGCGGCCAGTCGCTGATGCCCATGCTCAACATGCGGCTGACCCGGCCCGCCGTGCTGATCGACATCATGCGCCTCGACGCGTTGGCTCAGCCGCGGCTCGAGAAGGGTGCGCTGGTGGTGCCAGCGGGGGTGCGACAGGCGGCACTGCTCGATCGCGCCACGCTGGTCGACGAAGTGCCGCTCCTCGCCCAGGCCCTGCCCTGGGTCGGACATGCCCAGACGCGGGCGCGAGGCACGCCCTGCGGCTCGGTCGCCCATGCCGATCCCAGCGCCGAAACGCCGCTCTGCCTGCTCGCCCTGGAAGGCGAGGTCCGGTTGCGATCGAGGAAGCGCGCGCGAGTCGTCAAGTCAGTAGACTTCTTCACCGGCATGATGGTGACCGCCAGGGCCGAGGACGAGATGGTGGAGGCGATCGCGCTGCCGCTGCGTCGGCCCGGCACCGGCTACGCCTTCGCCGAAGTGGCGCGACGCCACGGCGACTACGCCATCGTGGCCTGCGCGGCGACCGTGGACAGCCGCCGGATCAGGCTCGCGGTCGGCGGCGTCGCCGATCGCCCCACCGCCCGCGACCTGCCGCTCCTCGACGGCTCCGCCCTCGACGACGCTTTGAACGCTTTCGCCTGGGACCTCGGAGCGGGCGAGGATGTCCATGCCACGGCGCGCTACCGGCGCGACCTCGTCCGCCATCTCGGCCGGCAGGTGATCAAGGAGGCTCTGCGATGCCGAAACTGAGCGCCGCGTCCCGCCACAGCGTCTCTTTCACGGTGAATGGCGTGGCGAGGAGCGTCGAGGTCGAATCGCGCACGCTGCTCACCGACGCGTTGCGCCACGGGCTCGGGATGACCGGCACCCACGTCGGATGCGAACACGGCGTCTGCGGTTCCTGCACGGTCGCGATCGACGGCACCATGGCGCGTGCCTGCCTCACCCTGGCGGTGGCGGCCGAGGGATGCGACATCCGCACCGTCGAGGGTTTGGGCCTCGGACCGGGCCGGCTCGGGGTTCTGCAGGCCGCCTTTAAGCGGCATCACGCCCTCCAGTGCGGCTTCTGCACGGCCGGCATCCTCATGTCGCTCGACACCTACCTGCGCCGGCACCCGGACCCGTCGCGGGAGGAGCTGACCCTGGTGATCGGCGGCCATCTCTGCCGCTGCACCGGCTACGCCCCGATCGTGGCGGCCGCCCTCGACGCCGCCGCCGAGCTGCGCGGCGCGCAGAAACACCCGGAGGAGACAGCCCATGCTTGACCTCGGCACGAGCTTCCTGGCGAGCGTGTCGCGCGACCCCGAGGCCGTCGCGGTCGTCGACGGCAACACGCGCCTCACCTATGCGGCGTGGTATCGCGCTATCTCGGCGGCCGTGACGGGCCTCGGCGAGCTCGGCCTGACGTCGGGCGACCGCCTCGTCACCGTCCTGCAGAATCGCTGGGAAGCGGCGACCCTGCACTGGGCCTGCCAGTTCGCCGGCGTGGTCGTCGTGCCGTTGAACTGGCGCACCACGACCGACGAACTCGACCATGCCCTGTCGGACTCGGAAGCCAGCGCAGTCTTCTACGAGCCGGTCTCGGCCGCCGCCGTCGCGGCGAGCCCTGCGGCAGCGGCCCTGCCGCGGGTCGTGGTGGGCGCGGCGGCGCGACCGGGCGAGACCGCCTTCACCGACATCGTCGCCCGCGATGCCGCTCCGGCACGGGCCCTCGCCTCGGCCGAAGCCCTGTCGTTGATGCTCTACACGTCGGGAACGACCGCGCGGCCCAAAGGCGTGCCGCGGCGCCACAGGGCCGAACGCGCCGCCGCTCTGGCCCATGTGGCGCAGAACCTCTACGGGCGGGGCGAACGGACGCTCGGAGTGATGCCGCTCTACCACACCATGGGGGTGCGCTCGCTCCTCGCCATGTCGTTGATCGGGGGCACCTTCGTGTGCCTGCCGCGCTTCAGTGTGTCGGAAGCGCTGCGCCTCATCACGGCTGAGCGGGTGACCAACCTCTACCTCGTGCCGACCCTCTACCACGACCTCGTGCATCACGCCGATTTCAGTGTGACGGACGTGTCCACCGTGCGCAAGCTCGGCTTCGCCGGCGCCTCGATGACCGATGGTCTGCTGGCCCGGCTCGAAGAGGCGTTCCGCCCGGATCTCTTCGTCAACCACTACGGATCGTCGGAAGTCTATACGTTCACGATCGACCAGGACGCGCCCCGGAAGCCCGGCTCGGCCGGCCGCGCCGGCCTCAACACCATGGTGCGCGTGGTGCCCTTCGGCGCGCTGGATCCCGCCGCGACGGCGGGCCCGGGCGTCGAGGGCGAGATTGCCGTCATCGCGGGCGGCGACGAGGCCTTCGAGGGCTACTGGCGCCGGCCCGAGGCGGACGCCAAGGCCTTTCGAGGCGGATGGTACTTCACCGGCGACACCGGCTACGCCGACGCCGACGGCGACATCTTCGTCACCGGTCGGATCGACGACATGATCATCACGGGAGGCGAGAACGTGTCGCCCGTCGAGATCGAGAGCTGCCTGTCGCTGCACCCGGCCGTGTCCGAAGTGGCCGTGGTGGGCTTACCGGACGAGCGCTGGGGCAAGATCGTCGCGGCCTTCGTCAAGCGCCGCGCGCCGGTCGACGCCGCGGACCTCGACGCCTATTGCCGGGCCGCCGGCCTGCCGAGCCACAAACTGCCCCGCCGCACGGTCTTCGTGGCCGAGATCCCGAAATCCCCGGTCGGCAAGCTGCTGCGGCGCCGGCTCGTGTCGGGCGACTACGCGCTCGAGGCCGCGTCGCCCTTCTCCCCTTCCTCCTTCGTCAAGGCCCTGACATGACAGATCCCCGCCTGACCGATCTCGACGGTTTCCGCGTCGCGATCGACCCCGCCCGCGAGCGCGCCGACATCGTGCTCGACCGCCCGCCGATGAACGTCATCGCCATGCCGCAGCGTGACGAACTGCGCCTCGCCTTCGAAGCGCTCGACGAAGACCCGCGCGTGCGCGTCGTCGTGCTGCGCGCCGAGGGCGAGCATTTCTCTTCCGGCGGCTACATCAAGGGCTTCCTCGACGCCTCGCCCGAGCACGTGTCGCACCTCGCCTGGAACATCGCAGCACCGGCGCGCTGTTCCAAGCCCGTCATCGCGGCCAACCGGGGCTACACCTTCGGCGTGGGCTTCGAGATCTCGCTCGCCTGCGACTTCCGTGTCGTATCGGAAACCTGCCGCTACGCTTTGCCCGAGCAGAAGCTCGGTCAGATCCCGGGCTCGGGCGGCTCCGCCCGGCTCCAGGCTATCGTCGGCATCGCTCGAACCAAGGACATCGTCATGCGGTCGCGGCGCATCCCGGGCCGTCAGGCGCTCGACTGGGGCATCGCCACCGACTGCGTGCCGGATGCCGACCTCGAGAAGACCGTGGACGCGCTGGTAGACGAGCTCCGGGCTTTTTCCCCGCTGGCCCAGCGCACCGCCAAGAAGTTGCTGAACGACAGCGAGAACGCCACCGTGGCGACCGCCATCGAGCTCGAAGGCCATTGCTATAGCCGCCTGCGGCAGTCGGACGATTTCCGCGAGGGTGTGACGGCCTTCCACGAGAAGCGAAACCCAACCTTCCGCGGGACCTAAACGGGTCTTGCCGTAACCCACCCCGCCGGCGCGCTGCCGGCGGTCCACCGCAGCACAACGACGGCCAAAGGCCGCGAACCCCGGCCGCACCGCGTCCGGGTAACGACGTCGCATGTCCTGAAACTGCGCCGCACCATGAGGGGGAAACGATGACCGCCACGACAGCGCTAGATGAAGATGTCCTCGCGAAGCCGACGAACCGGCAGGTCGCCGCCGCCTGTGCGGCCTCGCTCTTCGGATGGGGGCTCGATCTCTTCGATCTCTTCATCCTGCTCTACGTGGCGCCGGTCGTGGGCGGGCTGTTCTTCCCGGCCGATGAGCCGATGCTGTCGCTCGCCGGCGCCTATGCCTCCTTCGGCGTGACTCTGCTGATCCGCCCCTACGGTTCCGCGCTCTTCGGCTCCTATGCGGACCGTTTCGGTCGCCGCCGCACCCTCATGATAGCGGTGATAGGCGTCGGCCTGTCGACGGCGGCCTTCGGCCTGCTGCCCTCGGTGGCGCAGGTCGGCTGGGTCGCGACCGCCATTTTTCTCGCATTCCGCCTCGTACAAGGCATTTTCGTGGGCGGCGTCGTCGCGGCCTCGCACACGATCGGCACGGAAACCTTGCCGGAACGCTGGCGCGGCCTGATGTCCGGTGCGGTCGGCGGGGGCGGCTCCGCCATCGGCGGCCTGCTGGCCTCGCTGGTCTTCTTCGTCGTGTCTCTGATCGCTCCCGGGCCGGCCTTCGCCGCATGGGGCTGGCGGCTGATGTTCTTCTCGGGCCTCCTCACGTCGATGGTCGGGTTTCTCCTGTTCCGCAATCTCGAAGAATCGCCGATCTTCGCCCGCCTGCAGCGGCAGAAGACGCTGCGGGGCTCGGCCGGAACCGTGGCTTCTCCCATCCGGCTTCTACTGTCGCCTGCCCACCGGCGAAACTTCCTCGTGGCCGTCATGCTGTCCTTCGGCGGAGGTGCCGCCTACTACCTCACCTCCGGCTACCTCCCGAGCTTCCTGAAGCTCGTCAACGGCGTGGCCAATGCGAACGCATCGCTGATGCTGGTGGGCGCCAACGTGGCCGCGGGCCTCGGCGCCTGCGCGGCCGGCGAGCTCAGCCAGCACTTCGGCCGGCGCAGGGTCTTCCTCGTCATGGGGGTGGTCCGGCTGGTCGCCTTCCCGGTCCTGTTCCTCGCCATGGGTTCGAGCACGGACATCACGCTTCTCACCGTCTACGCCCTGCTTCTCTCCTTCACTGCCAACGCCAGCTACGGGCCGCTGCTGATCTACCTGAACGAGAGCTTCCCCACGGCACTGCGCGCCACCGGCACGGGCCTGTCGTGGAACGTCGGCTTCGCGCTCGGCGGCATCCTGCCCACCTTCGTGTCGCTGGCGGCGGGGGCATCGAGCCGCATCCCGGTCGTGCTGGCCGCCTTCACGGTCGGCGTGACGCTGGTGTACCTCGCAGGCGCCCTGATGACGACGGAAACGCGCGGCAACCTCGAGCGGATGTGACGGACGTGCAGGACCGCGCCATGAGCGACGATCCGCTGTGGGGCTTCGCGCTGGGCTTCTATGCCCGGCCCGGCATGGCGGCGGCCTGCATCGCCTTGCAGGACGAGGCCGGCTGCGACGTCACGCTGGTGCTCTGGCTCCTGTGGTGCGCCGAGACCGGGCGCCCGCTCGACGCGGGCGTGATCGCCGCCGCGAACGCGCGCCTCGCGCCCTGGCGCGCCGCGGTGGTCGCACCGCTTCGCGCCGCGCGGCGAGCCATGAAGGGCGGCCTGCTGCCCGGCATCGACACGGACGCCTGTCGTGAACGGGTAAAGGGGGTGGAGTTGGAGGCGGAGCGGCTGGCCTTGGCGGCGCTGTCCGCCATGGCGCCGGAGGCATCGAGGGTCGAGGCCGGTGCGGCGGCCCGCAACCTCGCGCTTTACGCCGACCATGTCGGGCGCGGGCTGCCGGCCGCGGCTGTGCGGGCCCTCCTCGGGACGTGAGGGCCGGGGACACGGTGGCGTGTCGTGGTCCTCGGATGCGGGACCACGGTCATCCCCTCACGTCGATGGGCGCTCCTCACCCTTCCAACGCCTGACCCCGCCCGAATCGATGTCGAAGAGATCGAGCATCCTCCCCACCGTGTGGTCGACCATGTCGGCGATGCTCGCCGGTCGCGCGTAGAAGGCCGGCACCGGCGGCGCGATGACGGCGCCGAGGTCGGACAGGGCCGCCATACTGCGGAGGTGCCCCGCATGCAGCGGTGTTTCGCGCACCATCAGCACGAGCCGCCGCCGCTCCTTCAGCACCACGTCGGCGGCCCGCGTGAGCAGGCCCGATGTGACGCCGCTGGCGATCTCCGACATGGACCGGATTGAGCAGGGCGCCACCACCATGCCGCGGGTGCGGAACGAGCCCGAGGAGATCGCCGCGCCGATGTCGGCCTGCGCGTGGCAGCGCGTGGCCAGCGCCCGCACGGCCGCGACCTTGAGGTCGGTTTCGTGGGCCAGCGTCACCTCGGCGGACCGCGACATGACGAGGTGGCTCGGGATATCGAGGTCGCGCAGGATTTCCAGAACCCGCACGCCGTAGATCACCCCGGACGCCCCCGAGATCCCGACCACGAGGGGGACGTTGGCGCTCATGGCACAGCCCGGACGTCGATCCGGCGCTGGGCGGCGTGCTGCGTTTCCATCCCCGAACCTCTCTGCTGGAGCTCTTCTGGACCGGGCCTGTGTCGCCGTGGACGGACGCCTGTCACCAAAGAGCGTTACGGAGGGCCCCTTGGCATGTCGAATCAGGATGGTTGATGGCCGCCATCAGCGATGCAGCGCGCGCGCCGCCCATCACGGCCCGGCCGTGATCCTGTCGCGGAGGCCCAGCGTGGCGGCGGCGAGTTCTTCGGTCAGGGTGGCGACGAATGTCGTCGCGGCCGTGCTCAGCGGCATGTCGCGGCGATGCACAATGGCAAGCTGGCGGACCAGGGAGGGCTCACCGATGCGATAGGCCCTCAGCGATCCATCGGCGAGATGCCGGGAGACCGCGATGGCCGGCAGGATGGTTAACAGGGCGGACCGCCTCACGACCTCGGCGATCGCCGGCACCAGATCGAGTTCGAGCTTCGGGGAGAGAGCGACGCCCTCCGCCCTCAACCACAGATCCAGGGCCGAGCGGAGCCCGTTGCGCGGCGAGGGCAGGAGCAGATCGAAGCGCGCGAGGTCGTGCGGACGCAGCGGGAGCGGGACCGTCAGTTCCGTGTCGCGCCCGCCCACCAGGACCATCTCCTCACGGCACAGGGCTTCGACCACGAGGCCGAGCGGTCGTTCCGGCCGGTTGATCACGGCGAGGTCGAGCGAGCCGTCCCCGACCCCCGCGATGAAGCTCGACGTCGTGCCGTCTGCCAGCGACAGCTCGACATCCGGGTGAGCCTGGGCGAAGCGCAGGAGCACGCTTGGTACCACGCTCATCGTCAGCGACGACAGGATACCGGCCGTGACGCGGCCCGACACGGCGGTCGACAGGCGCGCCATGGCGGCATGCGCCGCCGCGACGTCGTCGAGGATGGGGCGGACGAGGCGGTGCAGCGCGCGGCCGGCGACTGTGGGCACCACGGCCTTGGGCTGCCGGTCGAACAGGATCTGGCCGAGTTCGCGCTCCAGCTTGGCGATCTGCATGCTCAGCGCGGGCTGGACCACGTGGACCCGCTCCGCCGCCCTCGTGACGCTGCCCTCCTCGTAGAGCGCGACGAAATAGGAGATCTGACGAAGGTCCATGGCCCCGTTCCCGTGATGGCGCGCATCAATATTCCTGATTTTGCAAGGGCCCAAGCGGGGCCTACCCCTGGTGTTCAGACGGCATCCGAGATCGTCGCCCTGGAGGAGCCCCCCATGAGCCGACCCGCCCCCGTCCGATCGCTCCGCGCCTGGCTCCAGCGTCTGGCGGGCGACGGGCGGCTCGCCGTGGCCCGTCCGGGCATCGACCTGAGGCACGAGGCCGCCGCGGTCGCCAACCGCCTCGATGGCAGGAGCGCCACGCTGTTCCCGCGGCCGGGCGGCCATCCCGGCACGATCGTGTCAGGGCTCGTGTCGAGCCGCGCCTGGATGGCGGAAGCGCTCGGCACCACCGAGGACGACCTCATCGCCCACTACACCCGGGCCGCCGCCGGCCCGATGCCCTGGTTCGAGCTGCCGACCGGCCCCGCCCAGCAGGTCGTCCACCGGGACGACATCGACCTCCTGAAGCTCCTGCCCGTGCCGACCCTGAACGAGCACGACAGCGGCCCCTACATCTCGGCCGGACTGATGATCTCGCGCGACCCCGAGACGGGCGTACAGAACGTGGCCATCCTGCGCTGCCAGATTAGCGGGCCGGATCGCATCGGCGTGCTCGTTCTCCCACGCCACACCGACAATTTCTATCGCAAGGCGGAGGCGGCCGGCCGCGGCCTGGAGGTGGCGCTGGTGGTGGGGGTCGATCCGGCCTGCCTCCTGGCCTCGCAGGCGATTGTGCCGCTCGGCCACGACGAGCTGGAGATCGCCGGAGCGCTCACGGGCACGCCGCTCGAGGTCGTCCGATGCCTCACCAACGCCGTCCGCGTGCCGGCCGAGGCCGAGATCGTCATCGAGGGACGCCTGCTGCCCGAGGTGCGCGAGCCCGAAGGTCCGTTCGGCGAGTTCCCGCAATATTACGGCGAGCGTGCCGAGCGCCACGTCATGCAGATCGATGCCGTGACGCATCGCGAGAGCCCCATCTTCCACATGATCGTGGGGGGCGGCCTCGAACACCTGCTCCTGGGCGCCATCCCTCGCGAAGCGACCATCCTGGCCACGCTGCGGCGCAGCTTTCCGGGCGTCGAGGACGTGCACCTGTCGCTCGGTGGCGTCGGGCGCTACCACCTCTACGTCAAGCTGAAGAAGACGCAGGACGGCGAGGGCAAGAACGTCCTGCTCGGCGCCTTCGCGGCTCACTACGACATCAAGCAGGCCGTGGTGGTGGACACCGATGTCGACATCCACGATCCGCGAGAGGTGGAATGGGCGGTATCGACGCGGTTCCAGGCCGATCGCGACCTCGTCGTCGTCACCGAGGCGCAAGGCTCGAAGCTCGACCCCTCGGCCCGCGACGGCGTCGGCGCCAAGATGGGCCTCGACGCCACCGTGCCGGTCGGGGCACCGCCGATGAAGTTCAAGCGCATCGCCGTCCCGGGCCAGGCGAAGGTCGACCTAGCCGCCGCCATCGACCGCGACGCCGACTGGCGCACCGCCGCAGGGCTGTCCCATGGCTGAGCTCCCTCGAGAGGTCGACGTGCTGGTCGTCGGCGGGGGCTCGGCGGGATGCGTGGTGGCGAATCGCCTGTCGGCCGACCCGGGCCGCCGCGTCCTGCTGGTGGAGGCCGGCGTCGATACGCCGCCCGGGCGAGTGCCGCCCGAGATTCTCGACAGCTATCCCATGCCGCTGTTCCACGGCGACCGCTACGTCTGGCCCGGCCTCGATGCCGCCGTGACGACGGATGCGGCCGGGCGGCAAAGACGGCGCGCCTACGAACAGGGTCGGGTGATCGGTGGTTCGTCGAGCGTCAACGTCCAATCCGCCAACCGCGGCCTGCCGCGCGACTACAACGCCTGGGCGGCGCTCGGCGCGACCGGCTGGGGTTGGGACGAGGTCCTGCCCTACTTCCGCAAGCTGGAGACGGATCTCGACTTCGATGGCCCGCTGCACGGCCGGGACGGACCGCTGCCGATCCGGCGCATCCTCGAGCCGGACTGGCCGCCCTTCGCCCGAGCCGCTGCCCGCGCCTTCGACGCGAGTGGCCTACCGCGCCGCACCGACCAGAACGGCGAATTCGAGGACGGGATCTACCCGACGGCCTTCTCAAACCGGGACGACGCCAGGGTCTCGGCCGCCGCCGCCTACCTCGATGCTGCGACGCGCGACCGCGCGAACCTCGCCGTCGCGGCCGAAACGACGGTCGTGGCCCTCTCGACCGCGGGGCGTCGCGTGACGGGCGCTGTCTTGCGTCGCCCGGACGGCTCCGAACGCGTCGTCTCGGCGCGGCATGTCGTACTCTGCGCCGGTGCCCTGCAGTCGCCGACCCTGCTGCTGCGGGCCGGAATCGGACCTGCCAAACACCTTCGGGAGTGCGGGATCGCGATCGTCGCCGACCGGCCCGGCGTCGGCGCCAACCTCCGCGACCATCCCGCCCTGACGATCGCTCAGCACTTGCCGCGCGCCCTGCGCCTTCCCGTCGCGTATCGGAGGGCGAGCTTTCTCGCGCTGCGCTACTCGTCGGGTCGCCCTGGCGGCAGCGCCTCGGACATGTACCTCACCGCGTCGGCCCGTGGCGGCTGGCATGCTCTCGGCCGCAGTCTGGCGCTCTATTTCCTTTGGGTGAACCAGCCCCATTCGGTGGGCCGCCTGCGCTTGCGCCCGTCCGACCCCGCCGGTCTCCCCGACATCGACCTCGGGCTCCTGTCGGACCCGCGCGACCTCGATCGCCTCGCGTCCGGCGTGCGCATGCTGGTCGGCCTCGTGGTCTCGCGGCATCTCAATCCCAACCCGCACGAGCTTTTCCCGGCGAGCTTCTCCCCCGCGATCAAGCGGCTCAGCGCCGTGACACCGCGCAATGCCGGCCTGACGGCGCTCTTGGCACGGCTGCTCGACGGTCCGGCCCCGCTTCGGCGATCGATGCTTCGGGCTTTCACGGGTGGGAGCGACCTCGTATCGCTGTGTCGTGCCGGCGGCGAACTGGAGGACTACGTCCGGAACAACGTTTTCGGGGTTTGGCACGCCAGCGGAACCTGCAAGATGGGCGACCCGGCAGATCCAAAAAGCGTCGTCGATCCGCGAGGACGCGTCATCGGGATAGACGGGCTGACCGTCGTCGACGCTTCGATCATGCCGCGCCTCCCCAGCGCCAACACCAACGTGCCTGTGCTGATGGCAGCCGAAAAGATCGCCGACGTCCTGATCGCACGGTGACGCGAACGTCCCCTCCACGACGTTTCAAACCTATCCAGCTTGGCCGTGACGGGGGCAAGCCGCCGCGGGGGGATCAGATGAGCCGACCGCCGCGACCCGTGGCGGACGAACGGCGGAACACCTCCCAGAGCGGCCCGATTGGCAATTGACCGCCGCCCAGGGCCCATCGCCGATGCCCGGACCGCTCGCCATCATCCGCGTCGTGGACCTGACCTCGATGATCTCGGGGCCGCTTGCCACCATGATGCTGGATGACCAAGGGGCGAGCTTCAATAAGGTCGCGGCGCCAGGCAGCGGAGCCCACACGTGTCCGGCGCCAACCGGCGCAGCGGCGCTCTTCGCCAGTGCCCAAACCGGCGAGGGTAAGCACGTTCGCCTGTCGATGCTCGACGCCGTAGTGGCCTTCCTCTGGGTCTCCGGACATGGGCAGCCGCACTTCCGTGGGCGACAGCCTGCCTCAGCAGGAAGCGGCGAGCTTCGTCGACCTGATCTACGACACCGGTGACGAGCCCATCAGCGTCGCGGTGTGGTCCGAACGTGAATGTCACGCCCCAGCCCAGGCGGTCGGACGGCCAAACTGGTTGGACAATCCCCGTTTCCGAACCGTCGCGGACCGCCAGCGGAACATCGACGCCCGCCTCGCCCTGACGCAGGAGGTGCTGCTGGCGCGGACTGCCCGCCCCCGACTGGCTGGAGCGGCTCGCCACCGCCGGCGCGCCATGCACCCCGTTCTGACCCGCAACGCGACGCTCGACGACCGGCAGGTCCGGGCCCACGGCATCGTGACGGGACTCGACCATCCGCGCGCTTTTCAGGCACCCCGGCGACGGTCGACGCGCCCGCGCCGGACTACGGGGGCAAACGCGGAAGCGGTGCTGCGCGAGGTCGGCGTCAAGGCGGGGCGTTTCGCCCCGACGTCGCCGCATGGCTGCACGGCGCACCACAAGTGGTTGCTCTGGCAGGTCGGCAATTCGGCCCGATGGCGGGCCAGCTCAGCCACTTCCGCAACTACGCGCTCGGCGAGCATATTTATTCGCTCGACCGCTACGCCGCCGAGTACCGCCGCTACCTCGATATCCTGGAACGCCGCCTGGCGGGGTGCGACTACATCCTGGGCGATTATGGGATTGCCGATCTGGCATCCTGGCCCTGGGTGCTGATCGCTAAGCCGCTCGGGCAGTCGCTCGACGATCTCGCCAACGTGTCGCGCTGGCGCGCCGCGATCCACGACCGGCCGGCAGTGCGGCGCGGCATTGAGCTCGCTGAAGACCTGCGCCGCTCAGCATCGCCTACAGATGAGGAGCGCCGCATCCTGTTCAATCAGTCCGCGCGGTCGTGAGCGCGACGCTGGGCAGTCGGTGGCCGGCTTGGTGTGAGCGTCAGTTGGCGATCTATCTAAACGTCTGGTTCAGGGGACGCCCCGATCTGCGTCGAACGACCGGCGTGGGTCGTGAAGAGACGATTGCTCTCACACAATCATGGAGCGACAGAGGCCTTGCGTTGGAGGAGAACAAGGGAGAGGGGTCTTCGACGCCATTCTGCAACCTCCGCTCAGGCAAACTTCACGTCTTTTCGGGCGATCACAGTCAGCCAGGGGGACCGTCCAAATGGGCAGTCAGTGCGGTCTCGACAAAGCGCGCAGCTTGGAGAGCCGCACCATCCATCCCGATCCCTGCGATCACCTGCACGCCGAGCGGCAAGCCTGCCCCCGGCACCGGTATCGTGATGCAGGGGACCCCGAGCAGCGTCCAAAGGCGGTTGAAGCGGGAATCGCCTGTCGACCCATAGCCGGCCGGCGCTGGGCCGGTCGCAGGCAGCGTCAGGATGACGTCGACATCGTCGAACAGGGAGGACGACCGGCCGCGGGCCTCCCTCGCCACGCGCATCGCGGCATCGTAGACGGGAGGCGTCACCGACCGGGCGGCATCGAGATGAGCGCGCAGCATCGGGGCGAGCGCACCGCGGTGGCTGTCGTATTCCCAGCGCAATGCCTGCACTCCCTCAAAATCCTGGATCGCGCCATGTGCCGCGAAGGCCTCGGCGAACACGTTCGGCAGGTCGAGGTCGCTCACGATCGCGCCTGCGCCCTCCGCCGCCGCGGCGGCCCGCCGGAGAGCCGCCATGCCTTCCGGCTCGGGCGCGTCGCAGAAGGGGGGGACCACGACCCCGATGCGCGGCGCGTGGCCCGCGGCAACACGGTCGAGATCCGGCCGCCCGGTCATCAGCGCCAGCGCGTAGGCGGCGTCGGCCACGCCCGCCGTGAAGAGGCCGAGCGTGTCGAGCGTCCAGGAGAAGCACTTCATGCCGACCGTCGGGAGCAGGCCGAAGGAGGGCTTTACACCCACCACGCCGCAGTAAGCGGCGGGCCGGATCACCGAGCCTCCGGTCTGGGTGCCGAGCGCCAGCGGCAGCATGCCGGCCGCCACCGCCGCCGCCGACCCAGCCGACGAGCCACCCGGCGTGTGGCCGGGCGCGCGCGGGTTGCGGGTCGCGGCCGGGTCGAGGAAGGCGAAGGCCGTCGTGGCCGTCTTGCCGAGCGGGACGGCCCCGAGCGCTCTGAGCCGCGCCACCGCGGGAGCGTCGGCGCGAGGATGCCAGCCGTCGTAGATGGAAGATCCCATTCCGGTCGGGAGGTGGGCCGTGTCGATGACGTCCTTGACGCCGACTGCTATTCCGGCGAGCGGCCCCAGGCGGGGCACGACGGGGGAGGGATCGAGGCTCGCGAAAGCGCCGACCGCCGGCTCACACTCCGCGATGGCGTCGCGCACGAGGGCGATCGCGTCCTCGGGTGTCAGAGCGCCGGATGCGATGCGGGCGCACAGGGCGAGGAGCGACAGCATGGGTCCGTCCTGGATCGTGGTCACGGGGAAGGGAAACATCGGGGTCGCCCCAACACGGCCTCGCACCAGGCGGCGACGCGCAGCAGGGAAAGGTCGCCCCGATACCGGCCAACGAGCTGGAGGCCGAGCGGCAGCCCGCCCACCGTCTGGCCGGCCGGCAGCGCGAGCGCCGGCACGCCGAGGCAGGTCCAGGGCACGCAGAAGCCGGGGTCGCCCGTGAAGGCCAGCCCGCGGGGTGCCGCGCCGGGCGCCGGCAGGGTGAGGACGACGTCGTGGGGGCCGAGCGCCGCGTCGAAGCCGTCGCGCAGCTCCGCCTGTCGCCGGAGCGCCGCCGCGTAGGCGGGAGCGGGTAACCCCGCCCCCTCGGCCACGAGGTCCTTCAGGTGTGCGCTGGTCCTGTCGGGGTGGAGCGCGACGAGCGCCGCGAAGATCGCCGACGCCTCAACGGCCAGGATGGTGCGGGCTTCACGCGCGAGACCCTCGATATCGACCGGCAGCGCGTAATCTTCGACCGCGGCGCCGGCCGCCGCGAAAGCGCGGGCCGAATCCTCGACCAGCGCCCGCGCGTCGGCATCGGCCCCGCTCCACAGCGGCGTGCGGACGAGCGCGATCCGCGGCGGCCTGTCCAGCGGCAGGAGCCCCGCCGCGGGGTCGATCGCGAAGGGCGGCGGCGGCAGGCCGTGCCGATCCCGCGCATCGACCTCGGCGAAGAGCGACAGCGCGTAGGCGGCGTCCCCGACCGAGCGGGTGAAGAATCCGACATGGTCGAGCGAGCCCGCGAGCGGATGGACGCCGACGCGTGGCACCGCGCCGAAGCTCGGCTTGAGCCCGACGACGCCGCAATAGGCGGCCGGTCGCACGATCGAGCCGAAGGTCTGTGTGCCGAAGGCGAGGGGCGCCAGCCCCGCCGCCACGGCTGCGGCCGAGCCGCTCGACGAACCGCCGGGCGTGTGGGCGAGGTCCCAAGGGTTTCCGGTTGGCCCGGGCTGGCGCCAGGCGAATTCCGTCGTCACGGTCTTGCCCAGCACGCTGCCGCCGAGCGCCTTCAAGCGCTCGACCACCCAGGCGTCCGCGTCGGGAACGCGATCGGCGTAGACCGGGGAGCCGTTAGCGGTGGGAAAGTCCCGCGTGGCGACGATGTCCTTCACCGCTACCGGCACGCCCGCCAGCGGGGCGTTGAGCACCGACATCGCGTCTTTGCCGGGCGCATCGCCGGCCAGCACCGTGAAGGCGCGGAGCGCGGGATCGATGCGTCGCGCCCGCGTCAGCAGCGCGGCGCGGTAGGCGGCCGCATCGAGCGCGCCCGACCGTAACGCCAGGACGGCCTCGGAAAGGCCGAGCGCGTGAGACTCCATCCCGCCGTTCCTACTTGATGTCCATCGCCTTTGTGATGAAGGTGCGGTCGACGAAGCCCTTGTAGTCCGGCTGAGCCGCGAGGTTGCCGAGCGCGATCTGGGTGTCGAGCGCCAGGTTCAGGGCGGCGGGCGCGATGTCGACCCCATCGGGGTAGACGTGGTCGGCCAGCATGCGCTTGACCGCGCTCTCGACCACGGCGGGGTCGAGGGTGGGGAACTCCTTCTTGGCCACCGCTACGGCCTCCTCGGGCCGGCTCTGCATGAGCTTCAGGGCCGCCTCCATCCCGTCGACGAAGGCTTGGGCCACGGCGGGATCCACGTCCTTTCGGGCACTGACGGCCGAAAAAGCGTAGGGGCCGTAGCGCTCGGGAAAGCCCAGCACGACCTTCATGCCCTTGGCGACGACTTGGTCGAGGCCGGGCTCGTACATGACGCCGACCTTCGCCTGGCCGGCCAGCAGCGGACCGGGCTCTGCTCCCAGTTGCACCTGCAGCAAGTTGACGTCGTCCTTCGACATGCCGTTCTCCTTCAGCAGCTTCAGGAACAGCGACGTCGAGGTGGTGGGCATCAGGCCGGACACGACCGTCTGGCCCTTGAGGTCGTGCACGTCCTTGAAGGCGACGCCCGGGGCCGTGACGATCCAAACGGCAGCGCCGTTGACGACGTTGGAGATAATGCCGACCGGCGCGCCCTTCGAGGCCGCGACCGCGGTCCATTCCGGGCCGTGGATCGAGAACTGCGCACTCTTCGAAATCACGGCCGAGAGCGCCACGCTGGGGGCGCCCGCGGTCTCCTTAGTGACGTCGAGCCCCGCCTTAGCGAAGAGCCCGTCGTCGAGCGCCACGTAGAGCGGCAGGTAGAGCATCGACTGGAAGGCCTGGGACACGGTGGCCTTGAGGTTCGACGCCCGGGCCGGGGCGACGGCGGTCGGCACTGCGGCCATCACGGCCGTGGCGAGGAGGAGGGCGGAGCGCAGGGATTTGATCATGGGTTTGTCCGTAAGGGCTCGTCCGGCCGGGGCGCAGTGGCCCGGGCGCGGCAGGGGGAAAGGAACTCGAGTGGGGTCAGACCTGCACTTGGCCGGCGGTCGACACTTGACGCCAGGGGAGGATGCGACGCTCGACGAGGTCGATGAGGTGGTAGAGCACGAAGCCGACCGCCATCAGCACGAAGAGACCGACCCATACCGAGTCGAGGTCGTAGAGCGACGAGGCCGTGTAGATCATGTGGCCGAGGCCGCGCTGGGACGAGATGAACTCGCCCACGACCGCGCCCACCAGCGCGAAGCCGATGTTGATGCGGAACAGGCCGATGATGGCGGGCAGCGTCGAGGGGACGATGACGCTGCGGAAGATGCGGTTCTTCGTGGCTCCCATGGACGCCAGCAGCGCCTGGAGGTCCGGGTCGGCATCCCGCGCCGCGCCGTAGGCGGCGATCAACGCCACGAGCGCCGTCAGCGACACCGCCAGGGCCACCTTGGACACGAGGCCCGTGCCGAACCAGAGAATGACGATCGGCGCCAACGCGATCTTCGGTACCGAGTTGATCGCCACGATGAAGGGCTCGACCACGCGTGCCACGAAGGTCGAGTACCAGAGGCCGAGGCCGATGGCCGAACCCGCAACCGTGCCGATGACGAAGCCCAGGATGGCCTCGACCAGGGTTGTCCAGGTGTCGATCGCGAGGTCGCCACTGGCGAGCTGGGCGTGGAACATCCGCCAGATGCCGAGCGGAGCGCCGACCAGGAACTCGGTCAACCAACCGGCGTCGACCGCCGCCTGCCAGCATGCCAGGACGATCGCCACGGCGGCGATCTGGATCAGCCCGCGGCCGAGCGTCGTGTCGATCGCACGTGCCATGGGACCCGGACCGCGGCGCACCGGTGCGACCTTCGGCTGGTCGAGGGCGTGGCTGCTCATCAAGCGACCTTTCTGCGTGTCTGGATGTCGAGTTCACCGCAAAGCGTATGGAAATAGTCGGAGAAGGCGGGGTCGCTGCGGGCACCGATCGGCGATCGGTCGGCCAGCACGATGTCGTGCACGGCCTTCACCCGCGTCGGGCGATTGCCGAGCACCACGACGCGCTTCGACAGCGCCACGGCTTCGTCGATGTCGTGGGTGACCAGCACGACCGTCTTGTTGAAAGTTTCCACAGCGTCGAGCAGCACGCCTTCGAGGTAGAGGCGCGTCTGATAGTCGAGGGCCGAGAACGGCTCGTCGAGCAGGAGGATGTCTGGGTCCGTGATGAGGGTTCGGATCAGCGCCGCACGCTGGCGCATGCCACCCGACAGGGTTTTGGGATAGGCGTTCTCGAAGCCCGACAGGCCGAACGTGGAGAGATACTCCCGCGCCGTGTCGAGCGCCTGCTTCGGCTCGACGCCCTTCATCTCGAGGCCCAGCATCACATTGCCGAGCACCGTCCGCCAGGGGAACAGAAGGTCCTTCTGCATCATATAGCCGACCCGGCCGCGCAGGCCTGCCACCGGTTCGCCGCGGAACGTCATGCTGCCCGAGTCCGGCTCGAGAAGCCCCGCGATGACGTTGAACACGGTGGTCTTGCCGCAGCCGCTCGGCCCGATGATG
Organism: Lichenibacterium ramalinae; assembly: GCF_004137085.1. GTDB lineage: Bacteria > Pseudomonadota > Alphaproteobacteria > Rhizobiales > Beijerinckiaceae > Lichenihabitans > Lichenihabitans ramalinae. The sequence continues at coordinate 1,155 of NZ_QYBC01000003.1, read as the reverse complement.
CTGACGAAGTCGCGCTCGTGGATGTCGAAGTCGAGGCCGTCGAGGACCGGCACCGGACCACTCCTGGCCGGAAAGCTCTTGCGGATATCCCGCAAGCTCAGTTGAATCGTCCGGGACGTGTCGTTCGCCGTCATGCTCGCTCCACCGCTGTATGCAATCCAGCAAGAATCGCACCAGACGGTCGGTGGAGGCCCTCGCGTCGACAAATTCAGGAGCAGTCCTTACCGCCCGTTTCGGGCGGCGGCGCAGCGTTCGCCACCGGCTGGCATGATCAAAGGCCAGGCGACGCCGCTGACCGGAACATCCGTCTCGAGGGTGCCCCAATCGGCTCGCTACGGCTGGGGAGGGTCGACTCCGGCTAGCAACGGCTAAACGGCGAAGCAGGGTGGATAGCGGAACGGCTGCTCTCGGACGAGCCCCCGACCAAAGCAGACCTTCGACAGAACGGGACCCCAATTAGACGAAGCAGCGATCGCGTGACACGTCGACGAGGAGAGCAAAAGCTTGCGACGCCTGACGCCGCTGCTTTGGGTGAAAGGCTGTTATCCCGTCTAGGGCGGCAACGAATTATCCAGAACGGCGAAAGAAGGTCTTGGCGGCCACGGTCAACAACACCTATGTTCAGCGACATACGCAAGCCCGAACCCTGCCAGAGTTGCTTTCGTGACCCCGAAGAACCGTTCTTTGCTTTTCTGGGATCGCAACGGAAAGTACAAGAAAATCTACTTTAAACTTTTTGTGATGCCCCTTGCTCGTCTACGTCGAATACGGCACGAGCTATATGATACCGGTCGCGCCGACGTCGCAGTTCGCTGGAGGGATCAGGCCACTTGAGGCAAGCGTTCCAGAAGCTTACCGAGCGTAACAGGATAGTCGCGCACCTGAACACCCGTGGCGTTATAGACCGCATTGGAGATGGCCGCTCCAACTCCGCAAAGTCCGAGTTCCCCTACACCCTTGGCCTTCATGGGATAGGCCTTGTCAGTCTCGTTGAGGAAAACGTTCTGGTGCGGGATGTCGAGGTGTACCGGCACCTCGTAGCTCGCCAAGTCGTGATTGACGAAGAGGCCGAGCCGCTGTAACTACCCAGGGGGTGCGCAGGTCGGCTGAGGGCTGTTAGGCGCCGATGGTGCCCAGCACGGTGCTGAAGGTGCT
>NZ_QYBC01000023.1 GCF_004137085.1 Lichenibacterium ramalinae | reverse complement strand
GGCAGACCGACGCGAGGGGGACGACCAGCCAACCATACCAAAAGCCAAAAGGGCCGTTAAGTCCGACAAGCTGCTAGGCTCCCAGGACCGGTGTGAAGTCGTCGAGAGAGCCGAGATGCGCTGCGCCGCACCCTTCATGCGGGTGACCCTAGGACCAACGAGAAGGTACTGCCACCAGCCACGGATCCACGCGGCAGCTGTGGAGAACCACGACAGCACTTGTCTTTGATCAGGCCGACCAGACCGGAGGCAGCACCGAGTAGCGATCGTGAGTGCCTAGAGTCGAGCGGATGCCCTTCCCACCGACAATGATCATGCAGTCGGGAACGTCAGAAAAGGCCAGGACGCCGCCGATCCTGAGCCGCGACGCAGCCAGTTGGACAGGCGACGCATCGCCAAGTTAGGTACAAATCTGAAACGATCGCACGTCTGGGTTAGCCTGCGACCGAGTTCTACCATGGTGCTTGGTCGCTCATGGTTGCCGATAGGCGACACGCCGTGAGCCGCAGAGCCTACCTCGCCTCTGCGGCAATGTAAGTCGGTCCTCTCGCGGTGACACGCGGGTCGGCCACGATCATCGCGGCCACCTGCTTCTGCGCACCCTCTGTGAACGGGTACAGCGGCGGAGATTGGACCTCCCAGGCCCCGAAGCCCTGGTCCATGTAGATTCGTGCCGAGTGACCGGCTGCGAACTCGATCTCCATGCAGCGTCCGTGCGGTACCTTCCCGCGCCACGTGGTCAGCTGCAGCCCGAGCCGCCCGGCATACTGCAGCATGACCTCTTGGCGGTCGTTCTCCTTGGTCCAGTCGTCATCGAGGGCCGTCGACCACTTGTCCTTGGGTCGGAGTGACGACATCTCGAGCCGAGCCTTGACAGACTTGCCAGGGGCCGAGCCGGTGAGGACGGCCAGGGTCTCTATCGCCATGCGCGCAGTGAGCGGCGAGTTGAGATAACGGTCGGAGTACGTGACGCTGGCGATGGCGCCGTCCGCCACCCCGGCCTCCCGCAGGGCGGTTCTCATCACCTGCACCATGCGTCTGCCGAAGGTGCCGAGGTTGCCGTTCAGCTCGTTCTCGAGCGTCTTGATCTTCGCGCCTGATGACGGCTGCAGTCGGTCCAGCGCTACAGGGACGCCCCTCAGCTTCTCCTCCGCCGCGTTGAACTGCACCACCGAGGTATCATCGGGTCGGCCCCAAGTCGGCCCGGCGCCGAGTAGGGCGGCGTCCCTCGTCGCCAGGACCACGCTCCCGGCCGATCCGACCACCTCCGCCAGCACCAAGGCCCCGTTCGGGCACTTCGCGTCGGCGCTCTCCTCCAGACCGGCTCCCCAGGTCATCAACCAGTCGCGCAGCGCCAGCTTCGCGGTGCCGCCCATCGAGGCCAACGCGTCGGCTAGCACCGACACCACCGCCGTCCCGCCGGTGTCCGTCCACCTGCGGATCAGGGCCGTGGCACCCCATTCCGACATCGTCTCGACGTCGAGCGGGGATGACACCCGGAGGACCAGGCGCGTGGCCGTCGAGGTCCTCGCCCTGAGGAGGGCGTCGAAGGCGTCCGGCGTCAGACGTGCGCCGGGCGCGGCGAGGTCCTGGGCGTCGGGCGTCCCCTCCGCGGCGAGCCTGAGGGTCACCGCCAGCGCGCCTTCCCGGTCGAGAATCCTGGCCTGGTCGTCGGTGAGGTCGCCCGACAGGACGCATGCCGGACACCCCCCTACGCAACCCTCGGCCTTGCAGTCGAGGATCGACGCCATCTCCCTCAGGAGCTCGTCGAAGAGCGGTCCCGCCTGGGTGGAGAAGCCAGAGCCGCCCACCGCCCTGTCGAAGACGAAGCAGCTGATCGGGCCTCCGCTGGCCTTGTCACGCCGTGACGCGGCGACGCCCATCTCCTCCATGCCGATGCCGAGCCGCCGCGCCAGCGCCTCGCGAAGGGCGACGGCGAAGGCGAGGCCACTTCCCCTCGTGCTGATGCCGTTCGGCTGCACCTCGAACACGTCGGTGCTGACATCGTAGCCGAGCCTCAGCTCCCTCTTGATGCCGAACGGGCTGTCGCTGCCCGTGCACGCGTCGCTCCGGTCAGCCTTGCCGAAGAGTGGCTTGTGGTCCCATGCGATCCGCTCCAGGTCACCGGCCTCGGCCTGCGCGCGACCGCAATGGAGGCAGATCTCGTATCCCTTGCGACCGGGACCCGAGCTACAGTGGAACACCGTGCCGGCGCTGTTCTCCCGCCGGCGTCCCTGTGCGGGGTTGGCCAGAGGCGACCATCGCGCGCCCCCCAACCCTATGCGCGGCTCCTCGGGGGGCACGTAGCTGATCACGTCCGGGTTCGCGTGCGGGTCGTCCCGCCAGTCCGCGGCGAAGCCTGCAGGCTGGAGATACTCGAACCGATCAGGGGCTGCCGCGCCGCAGGACTTGCACGCCTCCACGTCGTCCATGGTCCGGGTGGTGCCTGACTCCCCGCAGCTCCTGCAGTCCCACCTCCAGAGAAGGTTCTGGATCTCTCGGACGCCGTCCTCGCTCGCGGGCCTGCGCCAGTTCAATGTCACGCCCGCCGACTTGTGCACGAGCCCGTCGAGCACGACCTCGGCGCCCGGCGCGTACTCGCGCATCGCCACGTCCAACTGACGTTGCGGATAGGGCTTGGCCCTCCGGCTCCTGTCCTCCGGCCGCTCCTCCTCGATCTCGTCCAACGGGCACACGAACGGCACGACGCCGGTCGGGAAGCCGTGGCTCGGCAGGAACCCGCGACCGGACAGCACGCCGAGGACGTAGTCCTCGCACATGCGACGGAGGCGGATGACGAGCCCCTTGTTGGCGGCCTCGCTCCCGGCGGCCGCCTTGCCCTTGGACCGCGACGCCTGAAGCGCCCGCCACTCGGCGGCGAACGCCTCGCGCACCCCGTCCATCCCCTTCGCGGCGGCATCGAAGACGCCGGCGTCGCGGTCCAAGGCCGATCCCCTCGTCAATGCGGCGACCTGCGCCGCCAGCGCCGCGCGCGTGGACGGCAGTCTCACGAAGGCGCTGAAGAGTGCGGCGCCGTTGTTGTCGATGTCCTCGATCGCGCCCGCGCCCGACGGACAGCCGAAGAACGGCCCGGCCTGGGTCTTTAGGGCGTTGGTCTGCTGACCATGAACGTAGGCGGAGAAGAGGAGTGCGTTCACGTGTCGCTGGACGATGATGGTGCTGTCCAGGGCCACCCGCGGCGCACGCATCGTGCGGGCGAGGAACCGGATCGGTTCCAGGAACGCCATCCGGTCGAGCGGGCGGTCCTTGCAGAACGTGAAGGCCATCGACATGGCTTGGTTCCGTCGACCGGCTCGGCCGACGCGTTGGCGGTAGGACGCGATCGAGGGCGGCACGTTCGTCATGAGCACGTGCGAGACCGAGCCGATGTCGACGCCCATCTCCATCGTGGTGGAGCAGTTCAGCACATTGATGTTGCCCTCCTTGAACAACGCCTCGTAGTGCCTCAGGCGTTTCGGCGCCTGTTGGGCGGAGTGCTCCGCCGAGCGGAAGTAGTCAGCGAACGACGCCGTCTTGTCGGTCAGGTTGTTCCACACGCCACGTCCGCGCAGTTCGCGGATCGTCGGGTCGTCCGCGAGCCACGCCGCGACCTTCGCTCGCGCCACGTCACGGTCCTCGTCATCGGTCACGCCGAGGAAGGGCGCCGGATGCCTGGGCATCTCGAACGTGGTGACCTTCCGCGCTTCCGAGGCCGGGTCGGGGTCGTCGTAGGGGGTCAGCCCACGGAAGCTGGCGTCGAGCACCCTCCGGGTGACGGGGCACACGTCGGCCCGCGTCACCGGGCCCACGTTGGCCGTGGTGAAGTCCAGGGCGTGGTCGACGGCGCCCGGCGGCGACAGGATCGACCTCATGGCGGTCCAGGCGGCGTCGAGGCACTCCTGCAGGGCGACCCTGACCATCGGGTCGCGGGGGTCGAGGACGAGGCCCTTGAGGAGCAGCCAGACGGCGCGCGACGGATTGCCGAGCGGCCTGTCCCCCTGCGGCACGGAGGGCCAGCGGTACTGTCCCCTCACGGGCTCGGCGTCGGCCTTCTTCACCAGTCTCTTGAGGAGGGTCTTGTGGTCGATCCACCTCCTGTCGTTCCAGTCCATGCGAACCGCGGAGTTGCCACGCACCACGTGCGTCTGAAGGATGTCCAGGTAGTCCCTCCAGTCCGGGTCGCCGCCACCGAGGTCGCGGAACGCCTTCGGCGGCACCGCCGCGTCGATCGCGTCGAAGCGCAGGCGGGCAAGGCCCATGGTCTCGATCGAGTTCGCCTGCTTCGGCCGGCGCGATAGCTCTCGCAGGAGCAGGAAGTTCGCTAGCACGGTCGGGTTGCCGAAGCGCTCCGGGTCGCGCCGCGACCAGAGCTCGCGCAGCCAGACCCCGATCTCTTCGCGTTCCGCCAGGCGCTGGACCATGGTCGGCCAGGCCAGGCCCGAGGCGGCCTCCCTGAGCTTGGCCGCCCGGTCGGCGCGGGCCGTCGCCAGTACCCCGTCGAGGCCCAGGTCGAGGCCGGGATGAGCCGAGATCAGCCCCTCGAACTTCGCTATCTGCTCGTCGAACTTCGAGGTGTCCGGGGATCGCAGCAAGGCGTCCTGGACGGCGTGGTACACGAACGACCGCACGAAGTTGCGCTCCGCGCCGATCTGCAACTTTGCCGAGATGCGGGCTGTTCCCTGCCGGCTGTCGGTGAACGACAGCAGCTGCCGCCCTTCGAGTGGCGGCAGGCGGTCTCTTGGACCGTCGTGCTCGGCCGCGGCCGTCCCCTGCAGCAACTCGGGCACGAGGTTGCCGAGCAGGAAGGGGGCGCCGAAGCGGAAGGGCCTGATCACCTCCGTCGACCCCGGCTTCTGCCGCGTCCCGCAGGCGACGCAGCGGTCCGTGTGCTCGTCCGACACGCAACGGAACGTCGTCAGGTCAGGGGAGGGGGAGCCGCAGGCCCGGGCATGCTTGACGTCGACGTGCAGGGGCCACGTCCCGGCCAGCGGTCTCCAGAGGATGAGGCGGATGGGGTCACGGTCGTCCGTGTCGTGGTTCCCCGCGTCGTCGTCGTCCAGCTCTCCCCCGCCGGCGTCGCCGGTGGCCTCGGCATCCGCGGCGAAGTCGTCGTCGACCCTGCCTTGCCGCGACCTCGTCAGCGAGCCGTCCTCGAGCTCGACCACCTTAAGGTAGGGTTCGCCGCAGGCGTTGCATGCGACCACCTCGAAGGGGTGCCCGCCGCAAAACCGGCACCTGTCGACGTCGTCGCCCTGCAAGGCGCCGAACGGCCACTGGGCCGGCCTCGGTCCCGTGCAACCCGGGTCGATGCAGCTCCAGAGGCCGGCGACCGCTCGGTGGAAGGCGTGGATCCGCAGCGGCGACAGCCCGACGTCGTCCTTGTCGCGAGCCCTCGACAGGCCCTGGGCGAGGGCCGCCGGCGTGACCTCCGCCTTCGCCGCGACGGCGGCGACCTCCGACATGGTGACCGCGCCGGCGCGGAGCCTCTCCAACAACGGCCTCACGACGCGGTGGGCCGAGAGCAGGTCGTAGAGCGCCCCCGGATCGCCGCCGATCATGAGGTCCTCGTCGAGGGACCCGGCCCTGGTCATGGGCGGCAGCTTCGGCCAGTGGGGCTCGCCCTTGATCACGCTGACGCGGTCGGTCGGAGCACCCGACACGTCAGCCAGGAAGCGTGCCAGGTCGGCGGAGGCGTCCGGGCCGCCGATGGTGGCCGAGGTCGCGACGAAGCGAACATCCTTGGGGTCCGTGCCGAAGGCGAGGCAGACGCGGCGCAGCAACAGCGCGATCTCGGCCGCCCTGGCGCCGATGTAGCTGTGGGCCTCGTCGAGGACGACGTAGCGGAGCTTGCCCGCCGACTTGCGCAGGATCGGGGCGTCCTCGGGACGGAGGAGCATGTACTCGAGCATGGTCACGTTGGTGACCAGGATGGGCGGCGGCGAACGCCTCAGCGAGGCCCTGTCGGGCACCGTCTCGGGCCGCGCCTGCGCCTCTCGCGCGCCTACCTCGTTGGGCAAGAGGCCGTTGTAGAGCGCGAACCGGACGCGGCCGTCGAACGGCGCCGTCCAGTCTCGCAGGCGCTCCTCCTGGCTCGCGATCAGGGCGTTCAACGGGTAGAGGACGATGGCCTGGACGCCCTCGTCCAGGGGACCGCTTCGCGACTGGCGGACGAGGTCGTCGATTATCGGCACCAGGAAGCACTCGGTCTTCCCGGAGCCGGTGCCACTCGTGACGAGCACCGAGTTCGCCTCGGGCTCGGCCAGCTTGTGCCAGGCGGCGACTTGGTGGGCGAAGGGACGCCACGTCCTGCGGAAGCGGTATCGCCCCTTCCGCCCGCCTTCGCCGCCGTCGAGCGCGGCGACGGTGTCCGGGTGCAACAGCGTCCCGGACATGTCCTGCAGGGTGGCATCGTCCCTGACGTACCCCGGGGCGCCCTCGACGACAGGCTCCTGCAGGAGGCCGCCCTCCGCCGCCTCCGTCGACGACAGTTTCCGCCGGATCTCGGCCGACAGGCCCTCGTGGTTGAGCCCAGCTTGGCTGACGACGGCGCCGGCGGACCGCGTCCGGATCTCGTCGAAGGTGCGCAACGGGTTCAAGGCGTTCATTCTGGACGGCTCAGGCAATGGAACGGATAGTGGCGGCGTAGCTCTCGGCGAAGTGCTGGGGATCCTCGGCCACGCTGCGCCGAATCCGAAGGCGTTGCCTTCCGTCGAGCCCAAGCAGGCGGCCACCGGCCACGAGGGCGGCGACGACCGGCGCCTCGAGCGCCTCGTGGTGGCTCTCGTGGAAGCCATAGATCCACGCATACGACGACCGCAGGACGGCCTGGATCTGGGGGCCCCCGAAGCACGACCCGACGACACCCTCGCCCGAGTTGCCGGTGCCACGACGAACGTGTTCCTCGGCCACCGCCCGTCCGGCGCGCGGCATCGCCGGGGCGGCCGCGACGAGGCCAGTCAGGCGGAACGTCATGCGCAATGTCTCGTCGTAGGCCGCGACCTTCTCGGCCGCGTCGCGGACGATCTCCCCCGACAGCTCGTCGGCCATCTGCTCCGGCACGAGGCCCAGGAACTGCGACCGTGCGGCGGCGCGAAGGGTGGCGAAGGCCGATACCCAGTCCCTGACGCCGACCAGCACCCACAAAAACGGGAGCTCGCGCTCCAAGCCCCACACCCGATCCCGAAGTTCGGCGTCCTTCGACTTCGCGGCCGAGGCGGCTAGCCTGGCGAGCGTCGCGGGATGGTGCGCCAGGGTGTTCAGGGACTGGAACGTCGACGCCGTCAGCGCGTCGGGGAGCGCCAGGTGGCGCAACAGCCACCCCACGTCCTCCTCGCTCCCGGGCACGGCCTCGTCGATGACCCGGAACGCCTCCTCGAAGGCCCATTCGCGCATTCGTCGGTTCGCGACGAGGACGGCGCGTCGCAGGGGCGACAGCTCGTTCGGGGCGGGGTGCACGCCGCCCGACAGAACCGGCCGGCTCACGACGACGTTGCCCTCGGCCAAGTAGGCCACCCCGGGGCCGGGCAGGTCGTCGGGCACAGGCACGACCGAGCCGGCGGCCGCGGTCGCGTCGTCGATGGTCGACAACTCCCGCGCGCCCTCGTCGCCCATGTCGACCAGCGAACGCCATCGAAGCGACAAGCTCGTCCCGGCCGGCCTCGTCACGGTCGGGATGCGGAGCGTGTGGGGACCAGGGGTGAGCTCGGGTGTCTCGTAGCGCGCCACCCGTAGCTTCGCGCCGCTCGGCTCGAACTCTACCCAGGCCTCGCTGTCGAGGTCGCCCGCCTCGGCCAGCAGCGAGGAGACCGTGTCGCGCAACGACCACAGCGGCAGCTCGTCGTGGAAGGCTTGGCGATGGAAGGCCCGCAGCCCCGGCCCGTGCGTCTCGATCGAGAGCACGCTTCCGCCGTCCGACACCGCCCTCAGGCCGCGAAGGCCGTCGAGCGTGACCATGGGCACATTGCACACCGTGCCGTCCGGCCAGAGGAAGCAGCCCGTGCCGAAGGGGTACTGGGCCACCGCGTCGACGACGGCGCCGTTCGGGCCGACGAACCTGAGGGACACGTCGCGCTCGGCGGGCCCGCGCCACGCCACCTTCCAGGATTGACCGCCGGGGACGTCCCGCGCCTCGGTGAGTTGCACCCTGGAACCCGGGGCAGCCTCGATCGACCAGCCACCCACCCCTGACAGGGTGAAGGTGGCGCCGCCGTTCCTGAGGCTGTGCCGGCGCAACGTCGTGCCCTCGGGCAGGACCGCCACGCGACGGCGGTCCTTCGTAGCCCGGCTTGATCGGTCGACCCAGTCCACCTCGACGATGCCGGCACCCGGTCGTCGGCCGGCCAAGTCGCGCCAGCGCGCCTCGCCGACCGGGCGCCAACGCACGTCGTCGACGTGGCTCGTCCCGACCCCGCCGACGTGGGCCATCACCTCAGGCGGGCCCTCGAAGATCGGGTCTCCGTTCGGCGTGGTGACGCCGCGGACCTTCCGGGCGTCCGCACCACCGATCGTGAGGTGGTCCGCCTGGTCGGTCTCGGCGCCCGGCTGGACCCTGTAGAACAGGTCGCCGCCGGCCGGCCCGACATGCGTGGCGGCGGTCAAGCGGAACAACCGGAAGCCGTCGCCGCTCCAGATCGGCTCGAGGCGATCGCCGCGCACGGGATCGACTGCCTCGAACCCGCTCGGCGCCCGCGTGTACAGTGTCGCTCGGCGGTTGCGGCACGAGCCGGCCGCCACGAGCGTCAGGGTGCCCGGATCCTCGCCAGCGTCCTCGCCGCCGACGAAGGTCAGCACCTCGCCCCTGATAGGGTCGCCGGCGGCCCAGGTCACGACCGCGACAGAATCGGCGTCGGTGCGCAGCTCCAAGGACGCCGCCGCCGCGAAGGGGAAGCCGAGGATCGGGCCCCGTGGCGCGCCCCGCCGCGCGCGGCAGAGCCAGGGTCCGTCGTCGTCGGACGGCTCGATGACGCACACCTGCCCGGCGAGGTGGTCCGCCAAGGCGCCGCTGGGATGGCCGTACAGGCGCGAGACGCCCTTCTTGACACTCCGCGGCAGCACGGGCTCGCCGTCCACACCGAGGAGCAGGGCGGGGCGCCAGGCGTCACCAGATCGCACGAGGAGGCGCTTGCACCGGGCCGCGTCGCCACCGAGCCTCTGCAGGCTCTCGCTGACCAGGTCGTCCACGAGCCGCGAGGCGCCTTCGCCCTCGATGCCGAGCGCCTCCTTCCACCCGGCTTGGCACGCGTCCAGCCAAGCGGACAGTCGCGGCACCCCTGCGGCGGCCGCGTCGGGCCCGTGCTCGGTCCGGAGCCTCACGATCGCGACCGCGAGCCCGGTGCAGAGCGCGGCGAAGTCCCTCTGCCTGAACATCGGGGGCACGGTCACGTCCTCGGACGCCATCGAGACTGCGTCGGCAAGGTCGACCGAGCTCGCCGAGAACCTGGCGATGAGCCGGCGCAGGTGCCCGACCAACCACCCGCGCTCCTGCGTCTCGAGGAGCCGCGAGGGGAAGCCCCCCTCTAGCCGGATGGTCAGCAGCCATTCGTTGTCGCCAGTGTGGTTGCGCACCGGCAGCTTCCACCAACGGAGGCCCCTGTCCGTGAGCTGCCTGGCGACCTGGCTCGGCAACGTCCCGATCGGGGCGGTCAGGTCGGCCCACCTCGCCACGCCGCCGGCGAAGCTTCGCCTGAACCACTCCGCCCCGAACAGCACGAAGATCGCCGCGTCCCGATCCCGCAGCTCCTCGAGACGACCGAGCTTGCGGGCTCCGACGAGGTGCGCCCGCATGGCGTCGACCTCGGACTGCGTCGCCCGATGCAGGTGGAGGGCACGGCCGTCGGGGCGGACGAGCTTGCGCGCCGCCAGGAAGGGCCCGAGGGGATCCCTGGTGTCCACCGCTCCGGCCCTTCTGGCGGCGGCCAGCCTGGCGGCCGCCCTCATCCACAGCTCGATCCCGGCGTCGTCGTCACGACGCTTCAGGGCGTCCACGACATCCTGGAGCAACACGACGTCGTCGCCGGCTTGTTGGAGGATCCGCTCGAGGGCAGGGAGGCTGGCCACGTTGAGGTTGCGCGCGGACGAGGGTCGCACCGTCGATCCCGTGATGACCCCGCCCATGAGCCCCCCGTCATTGATTCGCCCGCTTCGCCGCAGGATTGCACCGGCACGGCGGCGACGCAATGTTCGACACGTCTCGGTTCATGGGCCGTCCTCAGGTGAACCCTCGTCGTGCAGCGATACCGGTCGACATGACTTACGGACCCTTGCCGAGCGCCGATCGGGGCGCCGCTTGGACGAGCTTGACGCGTCCGTTCACCCAGTCGTTCAACGACAGGGTGGGTCCCCGTGTCGGTTGTGGACGCATCGTAGACGTGCAACCAAAGCCGCAAGCCCCCGTCTCGGGGCGGGGATGGGAGGACACGTAATGACTGCGCCGCTTCTGCTGTTCCGCGTGGGTTGGATGGACGCCTACGACGGGCCAGCGCCGATTGTCGGGGGTGGATCCCACGTGGTCGAGAACGGCACTGGCGGCGAGATGTGGAACTTCGCGCCGGTGGGAGGCAGGTGCTTCGGTTACGTCATGTCGAGGTACTTCGCCGGGCTCGACCTTGGCCGGATCGCCGCGAGGGAGGGTGGCGACTGGGAGGAGGGCGACGAACTACCGGGCGTCGACGTCGGCTTCTTCGCCAGGAGTGGCCCCGGAGCGCCGCAGGTGATCGTGGGCTGTTACCTCGGTGCCACCGTCTTCCATCGAGCATACCGACGACGTCCCGACCCCGCCTCAGGCGGCGATCCGATCGAGTACCTGTGCGAGGTCGACGAGGACGACGCGTTCCTCCTGGCGCCCGCCGAAAGACACTGGACGGTGCCCTACGCGCCGGTCGACGGCCGCGGCTACCCGGGCCAGTCGAACGTCTGGTATGGGGGTGACGCCACCCCCGCCGCGGCCGCGCTGACCGCGAAGGCTCGGACCTACCTTGGGTCGCTCCGCGGACGCCGGCCGGCCGGACCGGGCGGCCGCATGCCCCCTGACCAGGACCTCATCCGGGCGATCGAGGACCGTTCCATGAAGGCCGTCCGACGGCACTTCCGAAGCCTTGGCTACGAGGTGCGCTTCGTGCATCGCGACAACGTCGGCTGGGACATGACGGCGACGAGGGAGGGAGAGGAGCTGCAGCTCGAGGTGAAGGGCCACCTGGGTGAGGTCGTGCACTTCGAGCTCAGCCCGAACGAGTACGCGACCATGCGCGCCAGGGCGGCGACCTATCGCGTATGCCTCGTGAGGAACGCCCTGGCCAGGGACGAGGTCGAGGTGCTCGTGCCGATCCACGAAGGAAACGGCGCATGGCGCCTTCGAGGCGACGGCGTCCTCATCGAACTCGCGGAGCGGGTAGGCGCGAAAGCGTCTCAAGTCGCCTGAGGACGCGTAGCTGTCCTCGACCACAGACTGATCGGTCTTTAGTGGGGCGCACCTACCGCGTGTCGATCGGTAAAGCAATGACCCACTACATCCTGACCCGCTGGGTAGCCTTCACCCGCTTTCTCGACGACGGCAGGATCTGCATGAGCAACAACGCGGCCGAGCGCTCGTTGCGGGGGATCGCCATCGGCGGACGGAACTGGAACTTCTGCGGCTCGGACGCGGGCGGCCATCTCGCCGCCGCTATCTACACACTGATTAAGACTGCCAAACTCAACGATGTCGATCCCCAGGCTTGGCTGGCTGACGTGCTCGCTCGGCTGCCCGACCACCCTGCCAAGCACCTCGACGAACTGCTGCCCTGAAATTGGAAGGTCATCCGAACTACCGCAGCCCTGGCTCAAGCGGTCTGACGCGGCGCACACGTGCTCCGCGAGACCGAACTCACGCGGCAGCCCTGACCTGCGGTGCTGGCCGGATGCGTACGTCCAGACGTTAACCATCGGAGTCGCGATGATGATTTGTGGGTCGCGCTCTGGTCTATGATCACCAAAGAGTCTGCCGATTCGGGCGACACGGGGGAACCACGGCCACAAGCGCCTGGGCCGGTGGCGCCCACATCGTAGCGTTGTGTGGTGTGAGATGGCGTTGAACGAGACCAAGGTCCGAAACCTGGCGGGGTTCGTCTGGGGCGTGGCTGACCTCCTGCGAGGTGACTTCAAACGTTTCGAATACGGCAAGGTGATCCTGCCGTTCGTGATCCTCCGACGCCTCGACTGTCTGATCGCTGACGTCCGCACGGCGGTGGCGGAGGCCGCGATGGGCCTTCCCGCCGGCATTGACGATGCCGCGCGCGACGCGATTCTGTCGACTGCGGCGGGCAAGGGCCCTGGTGTCTACAACACTAGCGGCCTCTCGTTCGACGTGATCAAGGGTCAGGAACCCACTCAGGTCCAGCAGAACCTCGTCGCCTACCTCATGGGCTTTTCGCCGAGCCTGAAGGAGATCTTCATCGACAAGTTCGCCTTCGTCGGCCAGATCGAGCGGCTCGGGAAGGTTGAGCTTCTCTGGAAGGTATTCGAGGAGTTCCAGGAACTCGACCTCAGCCCCGGCCAGCTCGAGAACGTGGAGATGGGATACCTGTTCGAGGATCTGATCCGCCGGTTCTCGGAAATCTCGAACGAGACGGCAGGCGAGCACTTCACCCCCAGAGAGGTTATCCGCCTCGTCGTGGACCTGCTAACGATCAATGACCAGGACGCCCTGAGAGGGTCAGGCATCATCCGCACCGTGTACGACTGTGCCGTAGGTACCGGCGGCATGCTGGCGGTGGCGGAGGAGCGGCTGCATAAGATGAACGACCGCATCAAGGTGCAGTTGTTCGGGCAAGAGTTGAACGAGGAATCCTTCGCGATCTGCAAGTCCGACATGCTCGTGAAAGGGCATGATCCTGAGCAGATCGCCTTCGGCAACTCTCTGTCGCAAGACGCCCACCGGAACAGGCGCTTCCATTACATGCTGGCCAACCCGCCGTATGGTGTGGACTGGAAGAAGTACGCGGAGCCGATCAAGGCTGAGTTCGAGTCGCTCGGCGAGAACGGGCGCTTCGGAGCCGGGCTCCCGCGCGTCTCAGATGGCCAGCTCCTGTTCCTGCAACACATGATCTCGAAGATGCGCGAGGACGAGGCCGGATCACGAATCGCCATCGTCATGAACGGGTCTCCTCTGTTCACCGGTGGCGCAGGATCCGGAGAGAGCGAGATCCGTCGTTGGATCATGGAGAACGATTGGCTCGAAGCCATCGTCGCGTTGCCCACCGACCTATTCTACAACACACCAATCCAGACCTATGTCTGGCTGTTGAGCAACCGCAAAGAGGCCAGACGCAAGGGCAAGGTGCAGCTCATCGATGCCTCAGGCGAGCAGTTCTGGAAGCCGCTGCGCCGTAACCTGGGGTCTAAGCGGCGGGAGATCCCTGAGGAGGCTCGCGATACCATCGTCCGCATTTTCCACAACATGGAGAACGGTGGCAGTGAGTGGGCGAACGTGTCGAAGATCTTCGACAGCACTGACTTCGGATATCGAGAGGTCCGAATCGAGCGTCCCCTTCGCCTGAACTATCAAGCGAGCTCGGAGAGAATCGATCGGATCAGGCGAGACAAGACGTTCCTGAAGCTCACCGATGAATCTCAGGATGACATCATAAATCTTTTGACGAATTGGATCACGTCAACGCCCTACGAGGATGCCAGTCAGTTCGAAAAGGCGCTCATGAAGGCTTCGCAGGGTGCTGGTGTTAAGATTGCGGCGCCCATTAAGAAAGCTATCCTCTCAGCATTGTCAGAGCGTGACGAGGAGGCAGCAGCTTGTGCAGGGCAGAATGGAAGGATAGAGGCGGACCCGGAGCTACGCGACTACGAGTTGATCCCACTCAAGGAGGATTGGCGCACCTATGTGGCAAGGGAGGTTACCCCATACGTGTCAGACGCCTGGGTCGATGAAGGCTACAAAGACGAGATCGATGAAAAAGTCGGTCGCGTCGGATACGAGATCAGCTTCAACAGGTACTTCTATCGTCGGGAAGAACTGCCGTCCCTAAGCGGGATAGAGGCCGAACTTGCCGCCTTGGAGTCGGACATCGCCAAGCTGCTCCAGGGTACCGTCGCATGAGCCGTCTTAGGTTTAGCGTGAGGCTCAATCCGTCGAAGACGGAAGCCGGAGACATGGCCGGGCTTGGAGATGTGACCTTCGCGCCTATGGATGCACTGTCTGACGGAGTTGGGGGAATTGATATCACGCTAGAAAAGCCAGCTGAGCAGCTGGCTACCGGCAGTTACAACTACTTCGCCGAGGGCGATCTTCTCCTGGCGAAGGTGACGCCATGCTTCGAGAACGGCAAGAAGGCGCTGATCCCGAAGCTGCCGAACCGAATCGGGTTCGCGACTTCAGAGGTTCACGTCATACGACCGAATGCCGAGAGAATAGACCCGAGATACCTTCGCTACCTGCTGTCGTCCGCTACATTCATCGATGCTGGGAACGCCAGCATGACAGGCGCTGGAGGGTTGAAGCGCATCTCCGACAACTCGATCAAGGACTTCGAATGCCCGAATCTGTCGCTTGAAACACAGCGGCGGATAGCTGACTATCTCGATGCGGAAACCGACCGCATCAGGGATCTCACACACAAGAAGCGTCGCCAGATAAGCCTGATCCATCAAAAAGCTCGCCAACGAGCGATGGTGCTGGCCATGGGCAATGCCACTTTCGAATATTCGCCGACAACAGGTCGCCCTACCCGAATAATCGGTCTGCCAGACCATTGGCGAACCCGCAGAGCCGGTCTGCTGTTCCAAGAAGTTAACGAGCCGAACGGTGACGATCAACCGATCCTCTCCGTCTCGATACATCATGGAGTCTCCGATCGACAGCTCGAAGACGAAGACAAAGATCGCAAGACCAACCTCATCGAAGATAGGACGAGCTATAAGCGTATCCGTCCAGGCTACCTCGTCTACAACATGATGCGCGCTTGGCAGGGCGGGATAGGTGTATCCACCGTGGACGGCGCCGTTAGCCCTGCCTACGTAGTCGCGAAGCCTCGAACAGAGCTACACGGCAGCTACTACTACCACCTGCTACGCACCCCCCTGTACGTGGAGCAAATGCGTCAAGGTTCGAAGGGTATAGTCGACTTTCGGTTAAGGTTATACTGGGAGCAGTTCCGGCAAATACTCCTTCCTATCCCCTCTCTGCAGGAGCAAATGGACATAGCCTCGCAGATGGTGTCGATCCTAGCCGACGCTGATAAGGTCGCCTCAAAAGTACACGCCTCCCTCGTCAAGCTGAAGCAGTATCAAACCGCCTTGATCACCACGGCGGTCCATGGAGAGCTGGAAGTTGCTGGCCGAGCTGGATCAACGAGCACAGACGGCCTCAAGGTGGCGCTATGACGGGAAACGCGGGAGTGCATCGCGAAGAGGTGTTGGAAAAGCACTTCGTCGAACGGCTCGTGAAGGCGCAGGGCTACGAACTCCGCACGGCCTCTGACTACCACGTCGGCCGCGCCCTGGACTCCGGCCCCTTGCTACGGTTCGTCCAAGAGACACAAAAGTCCGAATGGGACCGCTTCGTGGCTCAGTATGCCGGTTCCTCCGAGCAGGCCTTTCTTGAGGGTGTCGAACGCGCCCGAAAGGCGACCGGCACTATC
This sequence comes from Lichenibacterium ramalinae, assembly GCF_004137085.1. GTDB lineage: Bacteria > Pseudomonadota > Alphaproteobacteria > Rhizobiales > Beijerinckiaceae > Lichenihabitans > Lichenihabitans ramalinae. Next base: position 80,628 of record NZ_QYBC01000023.1, on the reverse strand, counting down.
GGCCTCCTCCGCCAAGGGCTGAAGTTCGTCCCCGGCATCAAGTTCGACGTGTGCGCCTTCGCGCCCGCTTCGGGCGTCAACGCAGACCTCGTGACGCGCTACGGAAAGAACATCCTCAGCGTCATTCGCCAGGTCCGCTACAGCGCGCGAAATGGCAACGAGATCGACGTCGTGCTGTTCGTCAACGGCATCCCGGTCGTCACCATCGAGATCAAGAACAAGCCGACCGGGACGACCCTGCGCGACGCCGAGAACCAGTACCGCAAGGACAGGCCACCGGCCAACGAGCCGCTCCTCGAGTTCAAGCGGGGTGCGGTCGTGCACTTCGCCCTCGACGACGACAACGCCTCGATGACCACCCGGCTCGAGAACGGCAAGACCAAGTTCGTGCCGTTCGACCGCGGCCGCGACGGGGGCGCCGGCAACCCGGACATCCCTGGCGACTTCCGGGTCGGATACCTCTGGGCCGACCAGCCGGAGATGCCGGCCGTGTTCTCGCGGGAGGTGCTGCTGCAGATCCTCGGTAGCTTCGTCCACGTCGAAAAGACCGAGGACGACAAGGGCACCAAGAAGCAAGCCGTAGTCTTCCCCCGCTATCACCAGCTCGCGGCCGTGCGCGCGATCGTGGCGGACGCCAAAGCCAAGAAGTCCGGTCAGAACTACCTCGTCCAACACTCGGCCGGGTCGGGCAAGTCCAACACCATCGCCTGGACGGCACACCGCCTCATCTCGCTCCACGACGACGTCGACCAGCCGGTCTTCAACACGGTCGTGATCGTGACCGACCGCATCGTGCTCGACCGCCAGCTCCAAGGGACCGTCAGCCAGTTCGAGCAGACGCCCGGCCTCGTGAAGAAGATCGACGGCACCTCGCGACAGCTGAAGGCCGCCATCGAGGGCGGCGCCCGCATCATCATCACGACGATTCAGAAGTTCGGGACCGAACACGTCAAGGAGCTCGCGGGCCAGCGCGGGCGCACCTTCGCGGTCCTGGTCGACGAGGCGCATGGGTCCCAGTCAGGGGCCAACGCGACCGCGTTGGGCGCGGCGTTGGGTGGGGGAGACCCAAGCGCCACGGTCGAAGAGGCCATCGCCGAACACCAGCGCAGCCGAGGCCCGCAGCCGAACGTCAGCTACGTCGCCTTCACCGCGACGCCGAGGAACGTGACGCTCGAGCGCTTCGGCCGCCCAGGGCCGGGCGGACGGATGCGGGCCTTCCACGCCTATCCCATGCGGCAGGCGATCGAGGAGGGATTCATCCTCGACGTGCTCCAGTCCTACATGACCTACAAGGCATACTACTCGCTGGAGAAGGCCGTCGACGACGATCCCGAGATGAACGTGCGCCGCGCCCGGCCCAAGGTCGCGCGGTTCGCCTCGCTCCATCCCACCGCCGTCGACCAGAAGGTCTGGGTCATCGTCGAGCACTTCCGCCGGCACGTCATGGCCGACATCGGCGGCCAGGCGAAGGCGATGGTGGTGACGGCGAGCCGCGAGCATGCGCTGCGCTACCACCAGTCCATGCGCGACCACATCGCGGAACAGGGCTACACCGACATGAAGGCGCTGGTCGCCTTCTCGGGAGAACTCGAGGTCGACGGCCACCGCTACACCGAGGCCGGGATCAACGGCTTCTCAGAAACCGAGCTGCCGGGGAGGTTCGACGCCGAGCAGGACTGCCGGGTGCTCATCGTCGCCGAGAAGTACCAGACCGGCTTCGACCAGCCGAAGCTCGCGGCCATGTACGTCGACCGCAAGCTAGCGGGCCTCCAGGCCGTGCAGACACTATCGAGGCTGAATCGCACGACGACCGACAAGCGCCGGACCTTCATCCTCGACTTCCAGAACGAGGTCGAGGACATCAAGGGAGCCTTCGAGCCGTTCTACCAGTCGACCACGCTGAGCGAGCGGTCCGACCTCAATCAGGTGTACGTGCTCGAGAACAAGCTGCGCGGCTCGAGCATCATCGACCGCGACGACGTCGAGGCATTCGCCCGGATCTACTTCAAGGGGGACCTCACGGCCCAGGACCGGATCGGGCTCCAGGCTCTGCTGCGTCCTGCCATCGACAGGTTCGAGGAGGAGGATGAGGGTCGCCAAGAGGAGTTCCGGAGCACCGCCCGGAGCTTCAGCCGATTCTACGCCTTCGTGGCCCAGATCGTCAGCCTGTCCGACACGGACATCGAGAAGCTCGATGCCTACGTGGGCTACCTCCTACGCCTGCTGCCCGAGCGCGAGGTGCCCGGCGACAACGAGATCACCGACGACATGGTCCGGCTGCGCGCCTTCCGGCTAGTCGCGCGAGAGGAGCAGGACGCCTCGCTCACCCCCACCGCGGGCAGAGCGCTCGACCCGATCACCGAGTTCGGCGGTGGGATCGCCGAGGAGGAAGAGGAGGCCCTGTCGGAAATAGTGCGGGTCTTCAACGACAGGCACGGCACCGACTTCCGCCCGGAGGACATGCGCAAGTTCGAGGAGGACGGCGACACGGTAGCGGACGACGAGGACATGACGGAGATGCTGCGGAACAATCCGCGTGACGTCGTATTCCCGTTCTTCAATCAGAAGATGTTCAACGCGCTCGTCCGCCGGATGCAGCGCGAGAACAAGCTCGGCAACATCATCATGACCGATCCAGTCGTGAGGGAGAGGCTGACCAGACACCTGTTCGACCGCGCGGTGAGTCGGACCGCCAAGCCGGGGAATAAGGCGAGCGACCAAGCCCGTCTAACCCCAGTGGATCATGACAAAACCGGGAAGCAGGAGCGAGAGTTCAAGGCGTAGACGAGATGGGGCGGCCTCTCCGGTCCGAAGGCTCCGTATCGCACCGGAGACGACCCCGGCGGGACGATCGGAGAAGGCTACCCACACCATCCCGTCAGGGCTCGGGGGGGTGTTCAGGGTAAAGGTTGTCCGGCTTGATGGCGACCGATCCCTGGTCCGCATTCACATGCCGGGCACCGAATGGCATCACTGGCAGGGCGAGTTCTGGTGCCCGTCCGGTGAGTTGGTCGCAATCCGGAAGTCTTAAGACTGAGACTGAGGGCCGCGAGCGATCATGTCGCCGGTGAAGCCACCACTGACCGCCAGAGCGGTACGGCGTCGCCTGTGGATAGCGGGAACAAAACAAGAACAAGCCCGACAATCAACCCTCCGCTTCGCCTACGGTTCGGGTGGCTCGACCGCCCGGATCGAGCGGAAGGCGAAGCGCATGGCACGAGACAGGTGGCCCGAGGCGGCCGACGGGGCAGGGTGGGCGGCGGTCGTCGCCGCGGGCGAACTCGGCGACTGCCCGCCAGGCGAAATCGTCGGCGCGTTGCGGGCCTTGTTCCTCGACGGCGACCAACGGCTCGTCCAGGCGCTGACGCTCCACGTCTCCAACCGCATCACCCGGCGTCTGCGCCGCCTGATCGGCACGGACCACCCGAACCAAGGCGAAGACGTCGTCGAACGCGCCCACGGCGTCATCATGGACGCCATCTTCGACCCTGCCTCCGCCGACGGCCCCGAGCTGGTCGAGCACTTCTGGGCAAGGGTCAGGAACAGGGGCATCGACGCGGCCCGGGCCGAGGGGAAGTACCACCGGCGGCACCCAGCCCTCGCCGTCGACGAGGACGGCGAGACACTGGTCCCCCCGGGCCGCCGCGTGGACGGCGGGGCGGGCTCGATCGACGTCTCCCACGTGATTAGCAGGATCCGAGACCCGAAAAAGCGCTTGGCGTTTCGCCTCTACGCCGAGGGCATGCGCGTGCGGGCCGGCGACGTCTGCGTCGCCACCGTGTGTGGATGCGACCCCAAGACCGCAGCCAAGTGGGTCCGCGAGGCGCGCGAGATCCTGGCCGCCGAACTCGAGATCGGAGCCTGACATGGCCGATGCGACCACCACCCCACGCGACGACGTCATCGCCGCCTTCCACCGCGCCTGCTCGCGCCCGACCGCCGCAGACATCGCGTCCTGGATCGAACGACACCCCGACCACGCCGACGACATCCGCACCCACGCCGAGGCGCTGCTCGCCGGGATCCAGGACCGTCACCTCCGGCCGGAGACCTCGGACGGCCTCCTCGCCCGCACGCAGGCGAGCGCGCTGGGCGCCCTTGAATCGGCCCGAGCCAGGGCGACGAAGGTCGAGGCATCGCCCGGACTCGAGGCGCTCATGAGCGCCGCCGCCACGGACGTCCCCCGCGTCGCCCGCGCGCTGGGCCTCGGACGGGCGCCGCTCGTCGACCTCGTCCAGGGCCGCGTCGTGATGCCGGCGCCCGTCGCGCTGCTCGCCGCCCTGGCCGACGCGCTGCGCACCACGGTGGCCGCCGTCGACGCGGCGACCCGGGCGGCCGCGCCCCGCATGGGGCCGGCGAAGGCGGAGGGCGGTCCCTCGGCGCCGCGCCGTCGCTTCGCCGACATCGTGCGGGACGACCCGACGATGGCGACAGCGAGCAAGGACCTGTGGCTCACCCTCCTGGAGGACTGAGCCGTGGACCCCTGGGCCGAGGTCCGCCTCCGGGCACGCGCCTGCCACGCCGAGGCGCTCCAAGAGGCCGGCGGCGACCGGGCGGCCGTCGCCATCGTGGCGGCGGCGGCGCGTCTTCGCGACATCGAGGTCGTGCCGTTCGAGCCCGGGACGCGATTCGGTCCCGGCATCCTCGGCGTCTACGAACGCGTCGGGCCGCTCATCAGCGTCGACGCGTCCCTGCCGCCCGGGCGGCGCGAGATCGTCATCGCCCACGAGGTGGGGCACCACGAGATGGGCGACGACCCGGTGGTGGAGGTCACCTCCGTCGACGCGGCGCCCGGCGCCGCCGCCCGGATCGTCGGCTATTCGCACCGCGAGCGGCGCGAGATGGCGGCCGACGTCTTCGCCGGCGAGTTCCTGTGTCCGGCCGACTGGCTCCGGACCGAACTCGTCGACCGCGGCCGGCGGCCGGCAGAGATCGCCCGCGACCTCGGCCTGCCGGCCCACGTCGTCACGAAACAGTCGATCCGCGCCGTGTGCCTGCCGCCGCTTCGCGCCCCGGCGCCGCGCCCTTCGAACCGCCACCCGCTCGATCCCGTCCAGACCGAGGCAGCGACCTGGGACGGCGGCGCGCTGCTCGTCGAGGCGGGGCCGGGCACGGGCAAGACCGCCACCCTGGTCGGACGCATCGTCCACCTTTTAACAGACGGCGTGGCCCCGTCGCGCCTCCTGGTGCTCACCTTCTCGACCCGCGCTGCCGCCGAGCTGCGGGAGCGGGTTGCCGAAGCGGCGCCCGACGCGGCGGGCGCGCTGTGGATCGGAACCATCCACGCCTTCGGGCTGGAGGTGATCCACGGTTGGCACCACCGCATCGGTCGCGGTCCACGGCCGCGCGTTCTCGACCGTGACGGCGCGCTCGAGCTGCTCGAGCGTCACCTCGGGGCCCTGCCGCTCGCCATCTTCCGCGACCTGCGTGACCCCGCTACGGGGCTGGCGCCCGTGCTCCGTGCCATCGAGCGGTGCAAGGACGAGCTCGTCACGCCGGAAGACTACGCCGCCGCTGCCCGGGCGGCCGCCTTCGACGGGGAAGGCGAGGCGGTGGCCATCGCCGAGGAGGTCGCGGCCGTCTACGCCGTCTACCAGCGCCTTCTCGACGAGGAAGACGCGCTGGACCTCGGCGACCTCGTCGCGGTGGCGGCGCGGCTGCTGGCCGAGAACGACGACATCGCCGGTCACTACGGCGACCGGTTCGCGCATGTGCTGGTCGACGAGGTCCAGGACCTGAATCACGCGGCGACTAGCCTCCTCCAGTCGCTCTGCGGGCCGGGCACGACACTGTGGGCCGTCGGCGACGGGCGGCAGAGCGTCTACCGATTCCGAGGCGCCGACCCGACCGCCGTCGCGGACTTCGCCGACGCGTTCGGCGGCTCGACGATGGCGCTCGATTGCACCTATCGTGCGACGCCTGAGGTTGTCTCCGCCTTCGCCGCCTTCACCTCCACCATGCCCGGCGGCGCGGTGACCTGGACCGCTCAGCGCCCCTCGGGCCGGCCGGTGCGCCTCCTGTCGGCCCCGACGCTCGCCGGCGAGGTCGTGGCGATCCGTGACCGGGTCGAGGAGTTGCGGACCGATGGCATCGGTTACGGCGACCAGGCGGTCCTCGCCCGCACGCATCGGGTGCTGGAGCGTATAGGCGCCGGGCTAGAGCGCCACGGCGTCCCGATCTCCTATCTCGGCGATCTCCTGGTCCGCGACGAGATCCGCGACCTGCTGGCCGTCGTGTCGATCGACGCCGAGCCCGGCGGGCTCGGCCTGCTGCGCGTCGCCACCCGGCCGCCCTACGGCGTGCCCCGGCCTGCCGTCATCGCCGTGATCCGCTGGGCCGCGAAGCAGGGCATCTCGACGTCCGACGCGCTGCGTCGGGCGCGGACCGTCCCCGGCGTCGACCCGGCCGCCGCGCGCGGCTTGGCGCTGCTCGGCCGTCACCTCGCGGCCGCCGGTCCGGCCGCCACCGCCTGGACGGCGATGACGCAGTGGCTGTTCGAGACGCACGGGGCGACGACCCTAGCCGACGACGCGCGGCCGCCGATGCACCGCGTCGCCGTGTACCAGCTCCTCCGCTTGGCCGCCGAGGAGGGGACGAACCGGCCCGAGTTCGTCGCTCGCGTCCGTCGGATCGCGGCGCTCGGCGGCGGCCGCGACCACGGTGTGGTGGCGCCCGAGGCCCAGACGGACGATGCCGTGAGGCTGATGACGATCCACGCCGCAAAGGGGTTGGAGTGGTCAGCTGTCCATCTTCCGATGGCGTCCTCGCGCCACGTGCCGCTCATGCAGCACCGCGACGCCTGCCCGCCGCCGCCCGACCTGGCGCGGCTCGCCATGAGCGCGTCCGACCACGACGCCGAGGAACGGGCGCTGTGGTTCGTGGCGCTGTCCCGCGCCCGGGACAGCCTGACGATCAGCCGCGCCGAGCGGTACGGCGACGCCCGCGACGCGCGGCCGTCACCGTTCCTGGCGCACGTCGGCGAGATCGAAGCGAGCCGCCACGCCGATCCCGGACTCGCTGAGCCAGCCGTTCCGCTGACGCCCCAGGCGCCCCGGCCCGTCTACCCGACGGGGGAACTCGACACGTGGCTGCGCTGCCCCGCTCGGTACCGCTACGAGACGATTGACGGGCTCGCGGATGCGTCACCACCCTCCGGCCACCGTCGGCTGATGCGCGCCGTGCTGACAGCGGGCAGGCGGATCGAGGACGCCGCGACCGCCGGGACCTCGCCGACCTACGAGGAGGGGGAGGCCGCCCTGGCGACGGCCTGGGCCGCGGACGGTCCCGTGGGGCATCGTCACGAGCGCCACTACCGCGGCGTCGCCGACCGCATGGTGGCCCGCCTCACCGAGATCGTGGCGACCGAGGTCGGCGCCATTCACCATCGCGGGCCCTGGATCATCGACGTCGGGACCGGAAGGATCGCCGTGCGGCCCCACCGCGTCATCGAACATCCGTGGGGCGCCGTCACGATCCAGATCGTCGGGGTCCGCCGGCGCGACCAGCCGCGCATCGCGGGGCTCGCGGCGGCGCTGTCGATCGGGGCGCGGCAGGCCTTCCCGGACGCGCGCGTCACCGTCGAGCTGCTCGATCCCGACGACGGCGAGGTCGTCGAGGCGGACCTCGTCGACGACGAGGCCGTGGTCGAGCGCTACCGCGAGGCCATGGTCGAGATCGAACGGGGCGTCTTCGCGCCGAGGCCCGACCCGCGGCGGTGCCCGAGCTGCCCCTTCTTCTTCGTCTGCGGGGCGTGATAGCCGAGGGCGACATCTCGCTCACACGGGCGGAATACGACCTGCTCATTCGCGGCCACACGTGGATCCGCTCCGTCGACCCCTATGCGAGCCTCAGCCGGGGATGGTCCGGGATCTTCGTCGACATGCTGGAGGCCCTCGATCTCGCCATGACCGAGATTGCGGTGGAACGGCCAGGCAGTCACGTGCGCGTGATCGAATTCACGACGAAGTCGAAGTTCGGCTCCATGCGGGTCTACTGCGGGCTCGCCGGAGTCTCGGGCCCTCCGGACGGGGTGTGGCGCCTCCTGCGCGCGATCATCGATCGAGCCGAGGAGAGATCGGCGCTCACCTGCGAGCGGTGCGGCGCCCCGGGACGACTCCGCGAGGTCGACGAATGGCTGATGACGCTCTGCGACGCCCACGCGACCCTGGAAGAGCGGCCGTGATAGGCGCGCCCGAAATCGACGGGTTCGAATCGCCAGTTGGTCGGGCGGCATGGATCGCCCGCGATCAGGGGATCAGCATGCAGGACTTCGTCGTCACCGAGGAGCCGCGACGTCACGCGAGGACGCTCTTGCAGACCGACAGCCGAGACCTCGCGCAAGACTTCGTCGAACGGCACGTCGGGCCTCCGTCGACGCGCCTGGTGCTGTGGTGGCCCGATGCGTCAGCCACCGCGGGGCCAGAAGTCACGGTCGCCGTGCCGCTCGGGGTCTATCGGACGGTCGAGGCCTGGGCGACCTGCATCGTCGAGGATTGGAACGCATCCTGGCTCCTAATCGACCCGGCGGCACCAGGTCAGCGGGAGGCCACGCGCGGGCACCTCGTCGGCGCCATCGCCGTGGCGTTGCTCTCCGCCGCGGTGACGGGGTTGGACGAGGTCGGGGAGCACGTCGGGATCTGACCAAGTCTCGGCCGGAATCGAGGCCGTCCCGCCGCCTTCGGCAGGTTGGGACGCGCAGCAGATCGAGGGACAGAGCACGAGAGGGGCCATCCGTGGACGTGATGCTGAGGGGGACCATGCCGTGAGGACGTACGTCGTAGAGATACCGCGCCGTAAGCGCCCGGCGTTTGAGGGCGACCGTTCGGCCTGCCTCGGGTTCATCGCCCGTCAGATGTCGCCCACCATGACGCGGCTCGGGCTGGTGGTGGCGACGCCCCCGCCGGCCGAAGGGCCCGATGCCCTCGTGTGCGTGCCCGCCGCCAGCTTCGGCGACTGGGAGGCGGTGGCCGCCGGGGCGGTGGCGGCCTGGGAACGGCGGTGGCTCTTGATCGAGAGCGCACCGATGCGTCACCGCGACGAGGCGCGCGCCGACCTGCACGACGCCGTCGCGTCGGCGCTGGTCGCGGCGGCGATCGCCGGCGTCGACGCACAGGGCGCGCCGGAGGACGTGGGATTCTAAGGGCCTGAACCAACCATCACGGACCCGAAGTCGAAGCCTCTACTATTCTGGCGGATCGAGTTGCGGCGACATCGCGCGGATGCCCCCGGTGATATGCGTCAGGACGGCCCTGATCCGGGCGTTGCCCATGTTGTCCTTGTGAGCGACCAGCCAGATCCCAGTGTCCGGCACCGCAGACGGCGTGACGAGGCGAACCAGACCGTCCTCACGGTCGGCCCGGAACCGGGCCAGACACGCCAGACCGCCCCCGTGTACCGCCGCGACGACGGCCGCCTCATGGCTGCTCGTCTGCAAAGAGATGCGGGCCCGCGTCGCAAGGGTCGCGAGCCAGCCCGTCTGATCGGAGTCCTGGAGATCCTCGAGCTGCGCGACGATGTGGTGGCCCGGGCACCCGGCCTCGAAGTCCAGGTCGCCGTGCATCTCCAGGTACCCCGGGCTCGCATACAGGCCGAAGCCCAGGACGCCGATCCTGCGCACGACGAGGTCGTGCTGGTTCGACTGCTTGAGCCGAACGGATATCTCCGCCTCCCGCATCGAAAGGCTTAACTCGCGGAGGTCGGGGATCAACTCCACCATGATGTCCGGGTGCTTCACATGCATCGCGGCGAGACACGGCGAGAGCATGTGGCTGGCGACGCCCTCGGCACAGGTGACGCGGACGGTGCCGGACAGCCGGGCGTCACGGCCGCCGACTTCGCGTTCGAGGGCCAGCGACCCCGTCTCGAACCGCTCGGCTTCCGAGAGGACCTGTTTCCCCGCCAGCGTCGCGACGTAGCCTTCGGGCGTTCGATCGAGGAGACGGACGCCGAGGCTCGACTCCAAGGATGCCAAGCGCCGTCCCACCGTGGACTGGGCGACGCGGAGTTCCTTGGCAGCCGTCACGAGGTTCCCGTGGCGGGCGACCGACAGGAAGAAGCGCAAGTCGTCCCAGTCTAGCATCGTGGTCCGTCGATCGTCTTCGCATTCGGCCTATGCCTCGCGCCTAGCATCCAAGCTGCCGCATCGCACGCGTATTCCGATCCGGCGGATGCGTTCAGCACTGAAATCCGACGTCGACGCGACAGAGGGTCGGGAGGCGAAGCCAGCATCCATCCGATTTGATCGGCTTCGAGGCCGTGCACGGATCGGCGATCCATCCGGCCAGCATGGTCGAGGTCCTCGAAGCTGCTTGCCCAGGCCGCCTCGATCCAGCTGCCGCGAATGCAATTATGCATGTCCACTATTCGCACAATACGACCGGAAGCGAGGTAAACAGCCTTGTGACAACGATTGACACAGGTCTTGGTGATGCCTTGACCAGGACCATCAGTCGATGCCGATACGCAGGACCATGAACGTGTCGGTGACGCCCGAGTTGGAGCGTTCGGTCGCCGCGCGGGTCGCCGCGGGACGTTACCGCACAGCGAGCGAGGTGGTCCGCGCCGCGCTGCGGCTCCTCGACAAGGAAGAACCCCTCGACCCGGTCAACCCTTCTTCGCGAAACGGGGAGATCGACGCCCATGTCGGACCAGCACGATAAGGCGGTCGAACAGGAACACGCCGAATCCGACGTGGAAGGGTTCCGTGATGACCTTGGCCCTTTCGTCGTCGCCGCCGAGACGACGCGGATGCCGATGGTGTTCTCCAACGCCAAGGTGAAGGACAATCCGATCGTCTTCGTCAACCAGGCCTTCCTCACACTGACGGGGTATGACGAACACGAGGTGCTCGGCCAGAAGTTCGACTTCCTGATCCAACGGGCTACCGACCCGGAAGCGTTGACGGAGATCCAGACGGCGTTCGAGGGCGCCCGCGACCTCGAAACGCCGGTCCGCTTCCACCGCAAGGACGGCAGGACGATCTGGGTCACCATCTTCATCACACAGGTGCGTGACGACGCGGGCGCCATCGTGCAGCACTTCGCCTCCTTCGTGGACATCACGAGCCACAAGGAGGAACAGGAGCGGCTGCGCTCCCTGCTCGACGAACTGAACCACCGCACCCAGAACACCCTCGCGACCGTCCTGGCGGTCGCCGGACAGACGTTGCGCGGCATGGCCGACGAGCGCGTCATCGACGCCTTCGAGGGACGCATTCTAGCGTTGTCGAAGACCCATGGCCTCCTTGGTTCGGAAAACTGGGACAGGGTCGAACTGCGGGAGATCCTCGACCAGACGTTCGAGGCCTTGGGGGTGGATGCACGCGTTCACATCGAAGGCGACGAGGTAGGACTACCGCCGAAGACAGCACTGACCCTCACCATGGTCTTCCATGAGCTGGCCACCAACGCCATCGCGCACGGGGCGCTTTCGGCAGCGACGAGAGGAAGGGTCGACGTGGCATGGCGGCTCGAAGCTGGAGATCGGCTTCGTGTCGATTGGCGCGAGAGCGGCGGTCCCGTGGTGACCCCACCGACGTTCCAGGGCTTCGGCCGCCGCCTCATCGAGGGTGGCTTGGCCCAGGAACTGAACGGAGACGTGCGCCTCGCCTACGAACCGACCGGGCTCGTCTGCGATATCATGATGCCTGCCCCGAGAGATCGGGCGGAGAGAACATGACCAGCGAGCTTGCCGGCCGACGCATCCTCGTCGTCGAGGACGAAGTCATGGTGTCGTGGATGCTGGAAGACATGTTGGGGCAACTCGGTTGCGCCGTCGTCGGCCCCGCCTCACGCTTGGACCAGGCCCTGGCCATCGTCGACATCGAGCACTTCGACGCAGCGATCCTCGACATCAACCTCAACGGGGAGAAGAGCTATCCCGTCGCCGACGCGTTGACGACCCGGCGTATCCCGTTCGTCTTCTCGACCGGCTACGGTCGGACCGGCCTCTTGGAGTCCTACCTCGGATGTCCCTTGCTGCAGAAGCCCTACAAGCGCGCGACGTTGTGCGACGCCCTCGGGTCGCTGCTGATCGAAGGAGAGCGCGAGCTTCCGGAAAGCACGACGCCACCACCGGTGTGGGACGCGAACCGCTTGAGGATCGCCACCGACGCGGCTGGCGTCGCTTTATGGTCCTGGAACGTCGACAGCGACGCGATCTCGATGGACGAGCGTGCACACGCGCTCTGGGGCCTCCCGGTCGGGCCGGTCACGTTCGAGGACATGTCCGCGCACATCCATCCGGAGGATCTCGACCGCGTGAGGGCCGCGTTCGCCTCGACGCGGCAGATCCTGGGAGCCTATGAGGTCGAGTTCCGGATCCTACGCGGAAAGGAACTGCGGTGGATCTCCGCCCGGGGGCGCGGCGACGACCAGGGGATCGTCGGACGCCAGATGTTCGGGGTCTTCCTCGACGTGACCGAGCGCAAGATGGCCGAGGAAGCGCGCGAGATGATCGCGGGCGAGATGGGTCATCGGGTCAAGAACCTCTTCTCGATCGCATCCGCCCTGACCGTGATCTCGGAACGCTCGACGACGACGACGAAGGAGATGTCCCGGGACCTGAGGCTGAGGCTTGGCGCCCTCAACCGCGCGCACGACCTAGTCCGGCCAGTCCCCGGGGATGCGGAGAGGGCGGCGCACCTCGGTGACCTGCTCGCGATCCTTCTCGCGCCCTATGCAGGCGACGAACGCACCAGTGACCGTATCCGGATCACGGTCCCGGAGTTGCTCGTCGGAGAGGCCTCCGCCACGACCATGGCCCTCGTCGTCCACGAACTGGCGACGAACGCGATCAAGTACGGGGCCCTGTCGGCGGCGACGGGGATCCTCGACGTCTCCTGCACCGTCGACGAAGATGACGTGGTCATCACCTGGACGGAGCGCGGCGGCCCCGAGGTCGATCCGCCGAACGGGCATGCCGGCTTCGGTAGCCGGCTGGTCGTGAACTCCGTGGCGGGCCAGCTTGGTGGTACCATCGCGTTCCGATGGCTACCGGAAGGCGTCGTCGTCACCCTGCGGACGAGCAAGGATCGGCTGCGCGCCTGACGTCATCGCGGGTGACCGCTCACCCACGCAGCGGTTTCGGCCGTCGATGCTCGGGCACGATCTGCCGGAGCGCGTCGTGCACGACCCCGGCGCTGAACGGCTTGCTGATGAAGCTCGCGCCCTGGGGCATGTCACCGGGCGTAGGGTTGGCCTGGCCGGAGGCCACGACGATCGAGATGTGCGGCCAGCACCGCGCCACCTCGCGGGCGAGGTGAAACCCGTCGTGTTCGCCCGGCATCTGAACGTCGGTGAAGAGGAGCGTCAGCCGGGGATGATGTTCCCTCAGGAGACCCAGGGCCAGCTCGACGTTGGGGGCGTCGAGAACCTCGAAGCCCGCATCCTCCAGCATGCCGACCGCGTCCATGCAGATCAGGGGATCGTCGTCGACCACCAGGGCTACGGGGGAGTTCGTCTCGTTCATACGTGAAGAAGCCACGGCGTCCAGGATGGTTGCGCAGCATCCGAGCCCGCGATCATCGGGCGCGTACGCTCCGAACCGCAACTTGACGGTCGCTTCGGTCTCGGGGCTGAGGAAAGCTCAGCCCGCGACCGACTGTGTGAGAGGGAGCGCCGTCCCTGCCGTCCAGAGAGCGTCGAAGGCGAGGCGACCATGCGGACCGGCTGACACGATCGACGCTATCGTGAGCATCGGTGCGATCCAACCATCATCGATGTCGTTTGCGCCCGAACCGGTTGCTCACGCGGCCATCGCGCGCGTCACGCAGGACTGGTGGATCGCGTACAAGGTACGAGACACCGTCGCTTCTGGCTACGGCCCGGCAAGAAGGTGGAGACCGAGATCCACGAGGCGATCAGCAAGAGCGAGTGGCGAAACTCGTCGACCCAGTCGGCGAGCACCGTGCGAGCCGCCCTACACACGTCATGTGTGCATTGCAGAGCCGATGCGGTAGTGACGTACTTGAAACACAAGTCATCTCAAGCTCATTGAAGAGACGCCCTCTCACCAAGAGAGCGTCTCAGCTAGGATGTTACATGGGGTTCATGGTCTTGTGCATCATCATCTTCTTGTGCATCATCTTACCATGCATCATCTTACCATGCATCATGTGGTGATGCATCATCGTCTTCTTCATCATCATCTGAGCGGAGGCAGGCGCGACGACGGCACCGAGCGAAAGGGCGACGACCGCACATGCGACGATCAGGTTCTTGGTCTTCGTCATGGGTTCTCTCCTGTTATGCCTTCGATACGAGATCATCCCGCGATCAAAGGACCTGCGATGTCCAGCACCTGGGCCTCGCTGAGCGCCTCATATAAGGCACCGCATATCCAGTTACGCAGCGAACGGCGGTGGGATGCGCCGGAGCGGCGTCCAAATTCGCGTTTCCACTATCCGTAAATTTATGGAGTCGATCCCGCCACGTCGTGCGTCGTCTCCCAGTCCGGACGTCTACGCGGGACCATGGACAGGTGGATCGGTGGGTATCGATGGTTCGATACGTCCGTCACGCAACTTCTGGGAAGCTAGATGCGGCGACCACTGGGCAGATGAATGCGATGGGAGCCTCGATGTCATTGGCCGAAACGGAACTGGACGATCCCGTCGTGTCGAACGACGACGCCGTTCCGAAAGGGAAGGAGCAGCGCCTCGTCACGTTGGTGAAGCGCCACAGCGTCGTGGTTCGCGTGACGCACTGGATTACAGTCCTGTGCCTCACCATGCTGCTGATGAGCGGCCTGCAGATCTTCAACGCCCGCCCGCAACTCGACTTCGGCATCAAGACGGACTTCGACCACCCGCCCGCCGTCATCGATTCCGACGAGCTGGACGGCAAGGCGCGGGGTTACGTGCGGATCGGCGACCATCGCTTCGACACGACCGGCGTCCTCGGCTTGTCGGAGTTCGAAGGCAAACCGACCGAGAGGGCCTTCCCGTCCTGGGCGACGCTGCCTGGTGAGCAGGATCTCGGCACCGGGCGGGCGATCCACTTCGTGTTCGCCTGGCTGTTCGTCGCCAATGGGCTCGTCTACCTCGTGTGGGGTTTCGCGACACGCCACTTTCGCCGGGACTTCCTGCCGAGCCGCGCCCAGTGGCGGCACGTCGGCGGCGAGATCCTCGACCACGCACGCCTACGTTTCGCAAGGGGCGAGCAGGCGCGGCAGTACAACGCCATCCAGAAGATGACCTACTTCGCGGTCGCCTTCGTCCTGCTCCCGCTCCTTGTCTTGGCGGGTTGGGCGATGTCCCCGGGCCTCGATGCCGCCTTCCCCTTCCTGCTGCACGTCTTCGGCGGCCGCCAGACGGCTCGCTCGATCCACTTCCTCGCGGCGTTCGGTGTGGTTCTGTTCGTGGTCGTCCACGTGGCCCTAGTGCTGCTGTCCGGCCTCTTCAACAACATGCGCTCGATGGTCACCGGCTGGTACGACATCGGGCAGGAGCGCGACATCCATGGTTGATCGCCCCACGACGCGTCGTGCCCTCCTCGCGCGAGGCGCGACCGTCCTCGGTGCCCTGGCCCTCGCCGGCTGCGAGAACGTCACCGACAACCCTCTGGTGAAGGAGGTGCTAGGCGGGGTCGGCGGTCTGAACCGGAAGGTGCAGGAAGCGATGCTGGGCCCGGAGCAACTGGCGCAGGAGTACGAGTTGAGCGACGTCTCGACGACCTTCTACGCCAACGGTTCCACCGACCCCGACGACAAGCACTATCAAGCGATGGCGGCGAACGGCTTCAAGGCCTACAAACTGGTCGTCGACGGCTTGGTCGAGCGTCCGATCGAACTGACGATGGCGGAACTTCGCGCCATGCCGTCCCGCACGCAGATCACCCGCCACGACTGCGTGGAGGGATGGTCCTGCATCGGACAATGGACCGGGACGCCGTTGCAGGCCGTACTCGATCGGGCCGGGGTGAAGCCGACCGCGCAGTACGTCGTGTTCCACTGCTTCGACACGATGGACGACGGCGATCCGTCAGGCCCCACGCCCTTCTACGGCAGCATCGACCTGCTCGCGGCGCGCCACCCCCAGACCATCCTCGCCTACGACAAGGGAGGCAAGCCGCTGGAGGTGAAGTACGGGGCCCCGCTGCGTCTGCGCGTCGAACGCCAGCTCGGTTACAAGATGACGAAGTACATCAAGCGCATCCAGCTGATGTCCGACTTCAAGGATGTCGGCGAGGGCAAGGGCGGATACTGGGAGGACACCGGCTACCAATGGTACGCGGGCATCTGACCGTACGGCTGACCTCGACGAAGTGTCGTCGCTTCGTGTCGGATCGGTCAGGGTCGGCGACCGACATTGCGTCGGATAGCGGTACACGCTCTGCAGCCGCCCAATCGTACCGCGGTACGTCTGCCCTTGAGCAAGCCGCAGGTGCCTACGATCGGCGTGATCGGTCGACTACGATCACATCGGCACGGCCGACCTGATCGGGTTCAGATGCCGAGGGTGGCCACTTGGCGCGCGCCCGTTGCCGAAATCGGCCTCGCGTTCGCCTCCGAGATGAAGGCCAGGCCGTCGGGCGGTCGGCAGGGGGCCGGGCATGGACGAGGTCAGCGACACGTTGGCTCTGATCCTGGACGGGACTGGGCACTACCGCATCCTCAGGCGCGCGCCGCCGCCGGCCGCGCCGTCTCGAGAAGCCGATCCCGAAATCCTGCTGTTCGAAGCGATGATCCGACGAGGCCGCTGACCCCGACAGGGGAGCGGATCCAGGCCGTCGATACGTCGGGACCACCAAGACTGTCGAAGCGCAGGTCCATCGCTCGCGTCGTCGACCGCCTGACCTCGAGCGAAGGCCTCCCGATAACAAGGTCCCGCCATCGCCCTCACCGATGAGGCCCACGGGCCGACGGAGAAGGGCCATGCCGACATCGAACAGCATCCAGTCCGACCCAGACCTTTCGGAGACCTCCCCATGAAGGCCTGCGTGGTCGAGCTGCCGCGCGAGGCGCGGCCCCTGTTCGAGGGCGAGCGGGTACAGTGCCTCGCCTTCATCCGGCGCAAGACCGCGCTGACGCGCCTCGGGCTCGTCGTCGAGGCGCCGCCGCCCGTCGCAGGTCCAGACGCCGTCGTGTGCGTGCCCGCGGACGTCGTCGGCGACTGGGAGGCTCGTGCGACCGAGGCGATCGCCGCCTGGGAAAGCCGGTGGCTGCTGATCGACAGCGCGCCGCGGCGCCACCGGGACGAGGTCCGCGCCGACCTCCATCACGTCATCGCCATCGCCCTGATCGCGGCGGCCATCACCGGCGCCGACCGGAACGGTCGGCCGATCGACGACGACTTCTAGACCTCGCCGAGCGCTCCCGAAAATCCACAGCCCCGGTCGCCTTTCACCTGACGGTCAGGCTAATCGTGGGAGACAGGCATGGACGAGGTCAGCGAGACCCTGGCGCGGATCCTGGATAGGACCGGGAACTACCGCATCCTCAGGCGCGTGCCGTCGCCGACGGCATCCACGATGACCGACGCGGAACGCACGGCGGCGGGACTCGCCGTCGGGATCGTACTGGACACCGAGACGACGGGCCTCGGCGTCGACGACGAGGTGATCGAACTCGGG
This sequence comes from Lichenibacterium ramalinae, assembly GCF_004137085.1. Lineage (GTDB taxonomy): Bacteria > Pseudomonadota > Alphaproteobacteria > Rhizobiales > Beijerinckiaceae > Lichenihabitans > Lichenihabitans ramalinae. Next base: position 63,058 of record NZ_QYBC01000023.1, on the reverse strand, counting down.
ATGCTGCGCTTCGCCTTCGACCCGGTGCAGATCAGGGTCGCGCATGTCGTCGGCGGCTTCTCCGCGCTCCGTCAGCCGAGGAGGTCGATCCCGCCCGACGTCACCCGGCTCACGGGCATTACCGACAAGGACGTCTCGGGCCAGACCATCGACAGCGACGCCGTGGGGCGCTTCGTGGCGGGCGCCTCGATCGTCATCGCCCACAACGCGGCGTTCGATAGGTGCGTGGTCGAGCGCGCCTGGCCGTGGTTCGCGGAGCTGCCCTGGGCCTGTTCGCTGACGCAAGTCGACTGGAGGTCCGAAGGCTTCGAGGGCAGAAAGCTGGGCCAGCTCCTGGCCGAGCGCCGCTCGTACCACGACGGCCACAGGGCGCTCGACGACTGCGCCGCGCTCCTCCATCTCCTGCAACTTCCGCTCACGCTCGGTGTCACGGGCTTCGAGCTGATGATGCGCGAGGCGGCCCAGGTCACGCAGGCCGAGTACGACCTGCTCCTGCGAGGCCACGCCTGGATCCGATCCGTCGACCCCTACGCCAGCCTCAGCCGAGGATGGGTGGGAATCTTCGTCGACATGATCGACGCCCTCGAGATCGTCATGGACGAGGTCGCCGCAGACCACCCGGACGCCCGGGTGGGCGTGACCGGCTTCACGACGAAATCCAAGTTCGGATCTCTGCGCGTCTTCTTCGCGCTCGCCGGGGTGCCGGGCCCCCTGGACGCCGTGTGGCGCGTGGTGCGGGCGATGATCGACCGAGCCGAGGAGCGATCCGCCCGGACCTGCGAGCGCTGCGGCGCCCCCGGACGGACGCGGGACGTCGACGGTTGGCTGACGACGCTCTGCGACAGACACGCGACCGAGGACGGGGGGACGCTGAGGTCGGACGCCCGAAAACGCGCGGCACGGAGCGCCTGATCGACATGGGGCACGAGGCCCCGCGATCTTGAGGGGACCCCCATGCCGGACTTCGTCGTGACCGAGACCCCGCGCCGCCATAGCCGGACGCTCCTCCAGGCCGACGGGCTCGCCCTCGCGCTCGACTTCGTCGAGCGGCACGTCGGGTCGCCTTCGACCCGCCTAGTGCTGTGGTGGCCCGACGTGCCCTCAGACCCAGGGCCGGACGTCATGGTCGCGGTGCCGCTCAGGCTCTACCAGAAAGTCGAGACCCTGGCCGACGAGCTGGTCGAGGCCTGGGACCGGTCCTGGCTCCTCATCGACTCGACCCCCGCCAGCCAGCGCGAGGCGGTGCGCGGAGACCTTGTCGGCGCCGTCGTTATAGCGATGATCTCCGCCGCCGTGACCGGTCTCGACGAGGCCGGCGACCACGTCGGGATCTGACCGCCCCTACGACCGACGTCGTAGGACGAAGACCATGCCCGGCCCCCTCCGCTACGCGGACAACCGTGGCCGATCCCGCCCGAACAAGGCCTTGGTCCGAAGCCGATCCAGGTCGGTGAAGGCATCGATCGGAGCCGGGCGCGCCACGAGGTAGCCTTGGATCTGGTCGCAGCCGAGCGATCGGAGGATGTCGAGCTGGGCCTGGGTCTCCACCCCCTCCGCCGTGACCTGGAGGCCGAGGTTGTGGCCGAGGTTGACGATCGTCCGGGTGAGCGTCAGCGCACGGTCGCTCTGGCCGAGCGTCCTCACGAACGACTTGTCGATCTTGAACTTGTCGAACTGGAAGAGCTGCAGGTAGCTCAGGCTCGAGTAGCCGGTGCCGAAGTCGTCGAGGGCGATCCGCACGCCCATCTCGCGCAGGCGGTTGAGGGTCGCGACCGCCTCGTCGGCGTCCTCGATCAGGATGCCCTCGGTCACCTCGACGACGACCCGGGCCGGGGCGATCCCGTGGGTCCGCAGAGCGTCGCCGAGCACGGCGCAGATGTCCGTGTGCTGAAACTGGCGCGGGGACACGTTGAACGAGACGCGCCAGGGGTGGGACCACCCGGCCGCCTCGCGACAGGCCGCTTCGATCACCCACCGTCCGATCCCGTCGATCAGGCCGCACTCCTCCGCCATGGGAATGAACTCCATCGGGGGCACCATGCCCCGCGTGGGATGCATCCACCGGATCAGGGCCTCGAAGGTCTCCACCTCGCCCGTGACGCCGTTCACGATCGGCTGGTAGTGGAGCACCAGCTCGCCCCGTTCGGTAGCCCCGGCCAGCTCCTGCTCGAGCTGCAGCCTCGCCTGGAGCTGGGCGTTCATGACGGCCTCGTAGAAGCGGACCGCGCCGCGACCCTCCTCCTTGGCCCGGTACATGGCGGCGTCGGCGGCGCGCATCAGGGCGTCGGCGTCGGCCCCATCCTCGGGATAGAGGGAGACGCCGACCGAGGCGCCGATCTCGATCCGATGCCCTTCGACCTGGAACGGCCGACGAAGCGCCTCGATGATGCGCGTCGCGACGATCGAGGCCTTCTCGGGCTGAGGCTGGCTCGTCAGGATCATCACGAACTCATCCCCGCCGATTCTGGCCAGCGTATCGGTCGAACGGATCTCCGCGAGGATGCGCTTCGACGCCTGGATCAACACCGCGTCGCCGGCGGCGTGGCCGTGGAGGTCGTTGACCGGCTTGAAGCGATCGAGGTCGATGTAGACGACGGCTACGGCGCTCCTGTCCTGCGCCGCCGTGTCGAGCGCGATGTCGAGCCGCTCACGGAGGTTGTAGCGGTTCGGTAGGTTGGTCAGCGCGTCGTGGCGCGCGAGGTGCCGGATGCGGGCCTCGTCGCGCTTGCGATCGGTGATGTCGCGGAGCGCGACCACCGTGGCCGACTTGCCGAGGTACTCGATCGGCTGGCAAGACAGCTCGACGGCGACATGGCTGCCGTCGACGGCCTGGAAGTCCATCTCCTCGGGATGTCGGTCGATGGGCGGACACCGCTCCCGCCGGATCATCGCCGGCGCGCTGTCCTTGGTGAAGAGGCTCAGCACGGGCCGGCCGATGATGTCCTCGGCCGAGGCCTTGAACAGGCGCTCCCCGGCGTTGTTCACCTCGATCACGACGCCGTCGCGGTGAATGAAGAGCACCTCCTGGGCGAGGTTGCTCATGAGGCGCATGCGGCCAAGGTCTCGGAGGGAGCGCCGTGCCAGATGCCGCTCGACGATGATCGCCATCAGGCTCGCGATCAGGATGGCAACGCTCACGCCACCCACCGCGATGGCGAGGGTGCTCGTACCGAGGATCGTGCCCTTGGTCACCTCCGCCGTGCCAGGTGCGACGGTGATCGCCGTCATGCCGGTGAAGTGCAGCCCGCAGATCGCGAGCGTCAGCCAGCCGCCGACCTCGAGCCGCCGGCCCGTCGAGGTCAGGTTCTCCGCCCTCGCCATGGCGAGCGTGGAGCAGACGACGCTGACCACGACGGAAGCCACCACGTAGTTGCGGTCGAACATGAGGAAGCCCGAGAACGTCATGGCTGCGACGCCGACGTAGTGCATGCCCGAGATCGCGAGCCCGAGCAGCGCTCCGGAGAGGGCGACACGGGCCGTACGAGTGGCAGGCGCTTTCCAGGCGAAGAGGGCCATCAGGGCCCCGCCGACGGCGACGAGGATCGAGAGCGCCGTCAGGCCCAGGCCGTAGGCCATCTCCAGACCGGGCATGAAGGCCAGCATGGCGACGAAGTGGAGCGACCACACGCTGCAGCCCAGCACCGCTGCCGCCGCCACGAGCCAGGGGCGCCCGTCTCGCCTCGCCGTCTCGCCGGCCCTCGCCAGCAGCGTGGTCGTCGTGAGGCAGCCCAGAACGCAGATCACGGCCGACATGGCCACGAGCCGAAGGTCGTGCTCGTGCACGACGCAACCCAGGACCTTCAGCATAACGACCTCACCGGGACGACGGGAAGGTCATAGGTCGCACGCCAGAGCTAACGGACCGTTGTGTCGAGGCTGGAAAGGCCCAGGGTTGCAGAGGGTGCGCAAGGGTCGAGGCGCAGCCTGGGGCCTTCGCAGACAGAGCGTCCCCCGAGCCCCTCGGACGGGGCCGGATCGGTTCCCGACAAGTCGTCCCACTCGTCGCCTTCGGACCGAGGCAGCCCCGCACGTCGCGTGGCCCTTCGGCCGAGGATCGTCGATGCGCACCTACGTCGTCGAGCTGCCGCGTCGGACACGAGCCCTCTTCGAGGGAGGCCTCGGGGCGTGCCAACGCTTCATCGCCGGCCGGGCCTCGCCTGGCATGATGCGCCTGGCGCTCGTGGTGTCGGTGCCGCCGTCCGGCGAGGAACCGGACGCCGTCGTGTGCGTCCCCGCGGCGGCGTTCGCCACCTGGGAGGACCGGGCCGCCGAGGTGGTGTCCGCCTGGGAGGCCAGATGGCTGCTGATCGAGAGCATGCCGCGCCACCACCGCGGCGAGGCCCGCGCGGACCTCCATCACGCCGTCGCCACGGCGCTCGTCGCGGCGGCCGTCGCCGGCGTCGACGCCCACGGCGCGCCCGACGACCTGGTCTTCTGAGAACGGAGGATCCGTCCGCCAAGCTCCCGAAAACCCGTCCCCGTGGTCGCCTTCACCGTGACGGCCGAGCCGTCGCCGGGTCGGCAGGAGGCGGAGCATGGTGGACGAGGTCAGCGAGACGTTGGCCCGGATCCTCGACAGGACCGGGAACTACCGGATCCTCAGGCGCGTGCCGCGGCCCGAGCCGTCGACGATGACCGACGCGGAACGCGCGGCCGCCGGCCTCGCCGTCGGGATCGTGCTGGACACCGAGACGACGGGCCTCGGCGACGCCGACGAGGTGATCGAACTCGGCATGCTGCGCTTTGCCTTCGACCCGGTGCAGATCAGAGTCGCCCATGTCGTCGACGGCTTCTCCGCGCTCCGGCAGCCGAGCCGCCCCATCCCGCCCGACGTCGTCAGGCTCACCGGGATCACGGACAACGACGTCGCGGGCCGGACCATCGACGACGACGCGGTGACCCGCTTCGTGGCGGGCGCCTCGATCGTCATCGCCCACAACGCGGGCTTCGACCGGCCCGTGGTCGAGCGCGCCTGGCCGTGGTTCGCGGAGCTCCCCTGGGCGTGCTCGCTGACCCAGGTCGACTGGCGGGCCGAAGGCTTCGAGGGGCGGAGGCTCGGCCAGCTCCTCGCCGAGCGCCGGTCGTACCACGACGGTCATAGGGCGCTGGACGACTGCGCCGCGCTCCTCCACCTCCTACAGCTTCCGCTCACCCTCGGCGCCACGGGCTTCGAGCTGATGATGGGAACGGCAGCCCAGGTCACCGTGCGGGTCTGGGCGACCGCCTCACCGTTCGAGCGCAAGGACGTGCTGAAGGCCCGCGGCTACAGGTGGGCCAGCGGCGACGGCCGGACACCGCGGGCGTGGTGGCGGGACGTGCCGGAGGCCAACGTCGACGCCGAAGTGTCGCACCTCCGAGATCACGTCTATGGTGACCCGGGCGCGCAGCCGCTCCTGCGCCGCGTCACCGCTCGCGAACGCTTCTCGGTGCGCGCCGACGCGCCGTGCCGCTGAGGGGCGCCGCCATGCCCTTCGTGAACGACATCGCCGGTGACCTCGCCTGGCTCACCCCCGCACCGATCGGCTACGTCGAGGCCGGTTGGTCCGACATCGTCGCCGACCTGCTGCGCGACATAGGCAGAGCGGTGGCAGCATACCCCACGGCCAGCGTCGACGTGCTCGACATCACGGAACGAGACGGCGCGTTGCGCTGCGACCTCGTCGTCCACGGCGTGCACGACACGGCAGTCGATAGCGCTGTCGAGGCAGCCGTCGAGGGCGCCCGGCGCCGCGCCGCGTCGACGTGCGTCCGCTGCGGTGGACCCGGTCACCTGCGCCGGGACCGGGCGGCTTGGCCGACGACGCGGTGCGACGCGCACGTCGGCACGAGGCGGTCGGCCTGACCGACGGGGCGCCGCCCCAGGGCGCTTGCGCTTGTCCATCGACCCTGGCACGGCGTCGTGCGCCCACTCCCGACGAAGACCGCGACGGATCGCCTTGCTCGTGAGGGGTGGTCACACCTCGTCGAACGGGGAGCAGGGACATGGGTCGGGACGGTTTCACGCCGCGGGCGGACATGGTGGACGGCGAGCTCTTCGTCGAGACGTCGGTGACGGCACGGGCCACGGCCGCGCTCTGGGCGCTGCTGCGCGTCTCGCGCCAGGAGCCGCGCCCCTGGCTGCCCCTCACGGTGCTGTGCGGCGAACACGGGACCGGGAAGAGCGCCATCGCCCGACGCTTCGGACACGCCGCGCGGAGGGAGGTAGCCTGCGACCTGCTCACGAATGGGCCGGCGAACCGCGTCTGGGCCGATCCGGCGCGGGGATCGAGCTGGGAACAGGCGATGGTCCGACACTACGGGGCCTGTCCCGAGATGTGCCAGCCCGCGACCTGGGTCTCCGGGTCGGTCGTGGACCGGGCGCTGCGCGAGACGTCGGTGACCCATCCCACGGTCGCCGTGACCATGGTGCCACGCCCGGACAAACACGGTGGGACCATGGGGTCTCCCGCGTGGCACAGCCCGGGCAACATCGCGGGTCATCCGACGCGTCGGACCTCGGTCTGCTTCGTCGACGACGCGGATCGGCTCCTGGGGGTCACGTCGTCGCGCCGGCGGGACGCACTGGAGCAGCTACTGGATTATCCTGCGAGGATGGTCGCGCACGCCGTGTCGACCGTGCTGATCGGCTCGCCCGAGCTGGCGGAAGTGGTGGCCGCCTGCATGTCGACGCAGGTCATCCGGCTCGACCCCTTGGAGGACGACGCGGCCTTCGCGACCGTCGTCGGCATGCTCTTCGGCACGCGCGATCCCGCCGAGGTCGCCGACCTGCATCGGGCGTCCGGCGGCCGGATGGGAGCGCTCACCCACATCGCGCGCATGCGGGGGCTCGAGCCCCCGTACGCGCTCCGGCCCGAGGAGATCGTCACGCTGCCGGCGCTGCCCGCGCCCGACGCGACGTCTCGGTGACGGCTGCGAGGCCGCGGAAGGCGCCGGCACCCCATCCGTCACCGGGGCGTCGCTGACGACCGGGGAGGAGGATGACGGGTTGTCGGCTCGCTGCAGCGATCGGCGGCTCGCCCATCTTCATCATTCGTTGTGCGACTGGTAGGACCCTCGGTTGCGGCGAGGAGGCGATCAGATGCTGGACGACGTGCTGCTTCCACACCTCGACGCGGGAGCGATCCTCGAGGTCTACCGATCCGCGCCGGGCAACGAGGTGGACAGCGGCAAGATCGCCAGCGCCGAATCCTCGTCGGCACTCGTCGCCAACGGCTTCGGCTTCTTCCTGCGGACGCCGGAGCTTCTCCCGCCGTTGCCGGGCGTCGGCGCGGCCTGGCCGGCTCGGTCCATGAAGCTCGAGGGGGTCGCGCGGTTCCCGTGGGCGGGCGGTCGCCACCCATGCCTCGACGTCCTCGTCGACACCCCCGACGCCGTCGTGGGGATCGAGTCGAAGAGGTACGAGCCGTTCAGATCGCACGGGGCACCCAGCCTCTCGGAGGCGTACTGGCGCCCGGTCTGGGGTGACCGCATGCGAGGCTTCGAACGCGTCCGCGACGGCTTACGGGACGCAAGCCTGACCTTCGAGCACCTGGACGCGGCGCAGCTCGTGAAGCATGGCTTCGGCCTGCGGACAGCCGGGGCCCGCGCCCGCAAGCGAGCGACCCTGCTGTATCTCTTCTGCGAGCCGCCTACGTGGCCTGACGGGCGCGCGGTGACGGCTGCCGCCCACGCCCGCCATCGACGGGAGATCGACCTGTTCGCAACCGCAGTCGCCGGTGACGAGGTGGACTTCGTCCATGGGACCTGGCGTGACGTCATCGCCATCTGGGCGGCCGCGGACCACGACGCCGTCCGGGGACACGCGACCGCCATGCTCGGCCACTTCGCGATGTGACGCCGGGCTGCGGAACCCCGCCCCGTCTCTCACCCCCCACCCCTGACCGACGTCCCTGCCGGCCGACCACGCCCGAAGATCTCGCCGTCCGTTCGCCATGGTCCCCGAGGGTCTCGTGACCCTCGAGCCGAACCGGCACGGGGGATGGGCCATGGCGTCGAAGGCGAGACCGAGACCAGAGACGACCCCGCCGGCAAAGCTGACGCCTCACGCGCTCTACGGTCTCCGCGACGTCGAGGCTGCCCTCGGACGGGGTCGAAGGCCCTTTCAAGGGGATCCCGAAGTCAGCGAGGGGAGCGGGCTGGACATCCGCCACGCGGCGCTCGAGGCGCTGCTCGAAGCCGGCGAGGCCGGCAGGTGGCGCACCCTCGCCCACCCCACGGCGGCCGCCGTCACGGACGTGCAGCGTCTCGCCGCCCGCGCCCCGCACATGAGCCCCGTCATCGACTTGGTCGTCCGCCGCCTGCGGGCGGCGCAGACGATCGGGGTGCCCACGGGCCTGCCGCCGCTGCTGCTGCTCGGGCCGCCGGGGATCGGTAAGACCTGGCTGCTGGCACGGCTCGCCGCGGCGCTCGCCGTGCCGTTCAGGGCCTTCGCGATGAACCTCGCCACCCTGGGCGATTCGCTCACCGGCAGTCACCCGCTCTGGCGGGCCGGGGCGCCGGGCTTGGTCGCCAAGGCGCTTCTGACCGAAGCGGTGGCGAACCCGCTGATCCTCGTCGACGAGATCGACAAGCCGCCCCCGCACCACGTCGGCGGCGACCTCTACCGTCCGTTCTACGGCCTCCTCGAACCCGAGGGCTCCCGCAGCTTCGTCGACGATCATCTCGGGATCCCGATCGACGCCTCCCGGGTCATGTGGATCGCCGCGGCGAACGACATCGAAGGCATCCCGGCGCCGATCGTCGACCGGCTCACGGTCGTCGAGGTCGGGGCGATGGCGCACGACGACCGCGTCGCCGTGGTCCGCAGCGTCTACGCCGACCTGAACAAGGTCTACCTAGACTTCTTCGACCCGCAGCCAGGGCGAGACCTCCTCGAGCGCCTCGCCGCGCTGCCGCCCCGGCGCGCCAAGCTGGTCCTCGACGACGCGATGAGTCGCGCTGCCGCCGAGGGTCGCCGGTCGGTCGAGGCTTCCGACGCCCTGGCGCATGCCCCCGCGCCGTCACCGACGCCGAAGACGCGCCGGATGCACTGAGAGCGTGCCCGACCCGCCTCCGGGCGGGTCGCCCCGTCAACCTTCCGGTCACCTCGACTCACGTTAACCCCGAAGCGGAAACGCTCGGTAAGACTCGTGGCGTCATCGTGACCCTACCAACAGGCGATCGCGAATGGCGCTCTATTCAGAGGTGTTCCCACCGGACTTCGGCCTCAGCAAGGGCGCCTTGCCCGTGCGTGTCATCCCGCGCAGGTCGGGACGGCCGACCATGCCGGGCCGGTTCCCGACCAAGAAGGGCACGCTCGACTCCCTTCGCGGCGAGACCAACCTCGAGATGGACGGCTTCGGCCACTTCGAGGTGAACCCGCGGTGCCGGCTCATGGCGGCCCAGCCGCACCGGCTCCACTTCGAGGAGCACGTGCCCGGGCGCGGGACCAAGATCCGGACCTACGTCCCCGACCTCGCGATCCGCATGGACGACGGCCGCGTGGCCGTCGTGGACTTCAAGCTCGCCAAGTACGCGATGCTGCCGAAGTGGAAGGCTCGGGCCGACGTCCTGACCCGGTGCTACGCCGACCGCGGGGCCGTGTTCTCGACCGTGACCAGCGACGTCCTCCGCATCGAGCCGCGCGCGAGCAACGTGAGGGTGATGCTGCAACGGCGTCCCTGGCATATGGATGCCGAGGCCGAGGCCGCCGTCGACGCGGCGATCGCCATCCTCGGGCTGCCCGCCACCGTGGCGGCCATCGCGGCGAAGGCGGCCCTGTCGCAGCCCCACCCGCACACCGACCGCGCCTTCAGCCGCATCGTCGAGATGGCGATCCTGGGCCTGGTGACACTGGAGCTCGATAAGCGCCTCGGCCCCGGGACGGTCGTCGGTTCGGCTCCGGCCAGGGCGCCGCTTCCTTGAAGGCGGCGCTCGCGACGCGGTCGCTCCCCCACGAGGCCGCGGCCCCGACGATCCTCCTGCCGAAGGGGATCATCGTCGAGGTGGGCGCCCTCGCCGAACGGACGCTCCGGCGCCTCAGCGTGGTGAAGAGGTGGCCTCGCCACGACGGCGTGGCGAGCCGCGTCCAGTTCGAGGACGACCTCGGCCGCCCGACCACGCTCACGGACGAGCAGATCGCCCTCCTGTGCCGCCAGGGGCGGTTCCGGGTCGTGTTCGACGCCGAGGGAAGGGCGGTGACCCCGCGGCCGACCCTGCTCGACCTGTCTGCCGAGCAGCTCGCCCTCTGCCGATGGCGGCGGGCGTTCGTCGACGCCTTCTACGCCGAACCGCACCCCGCGTCCCGGTCGCGCCCCGACGTCGGAGCCAAGATCGCGCGCACCTTCGAGAAGGTCGGCGGCACCAAGGCGCCCTGCTACCAGAGCGTGCTCAACTGGGTCGACGTCTGGGAGGAGCAGGGTGAGCTGTTCCCGCTCGAATGCCTCCACTTCGCCCCGAACACCGGCAACCGGGACTGGAAGGTGAGTTCCGAGCTCGTCGACGAGATGGTGGACATAGGCGTCAAGAACGCGCTCGGGCTGGCGAAGGGCACGGGCGAGGACGCCCGGGGCTTCGCCGCCGCCGCACTCAAGGTCCGGCTCGAGGAGCTCGGACGTTCCGACCTGCTGGGGCACGAGAAGCTCGCCCTCGCGCTGCTCGGGACCAAACTCGACGAGGAGCCGACCCTCGCCGAGGTCACGATGCCGACCCTGCGGACCTTCCAGAGGCGCATGAAGGAGGTCGATGCGTTCCTCCGCGACGATTCCCGCTTCGGCGAGCGGAGGGGGCGGCGCAAGCACGCCAGGTCCTACGAGAGGCCGCTGCCGGAGCTGCCGCTGTCCGAGGTCGAATGCGACCACACGCCCTGCGACGTGATCGTCGTCGACGACGTCAGGAAGGTCATCTTCGGCCGCCCGGACCTGATCGCCTTCCGCGACCGGGCGACCGGCGCGTTCCTCGGGGTGTCGATCGGCTTCGAGGCGCCGAGCTTCGCCTCGTTCGTGAACGGCCTGCGCCACGCCATGTATCCGAAGGACATGTCGGAGTACCCCAGCCTGCGCCCCTGGCCCATGTTCGGCAGACCGACCAGGCTCTACGTCGACAAGGCCCTCCACTTCGTCGGGAACAACATCGAGCGCACGTCGGCGGCGCTCGGCTTCGAGATCCGTGAGTTCCTCCCGGCCGAGCCGAGCCTGAAGGGCGGCACGGAGCGCCTGATCGGCGTCATCAACGCGGCGATGCACAAGCTGCCGGCGGCCACCTTCTCCAACGCCGAGGAGCGCAAGAGGTACGCCGACCTGGCGGGTAAGCCGACCGTGACGATCGACCGGCTGCGAGCCTTCGTCACGAGCTGGATCACGGACAAGCACAACCCCGGGCAACACGAGGGGCTCGGCTTCATGAAGAGGCTGAAGGGCATCCCCGAGGTGCTGTGGGACGAGAAGATCGGCCAGGTCGAGATGGCCCCGCTGCCGCGCGAGGAGACGTTCGTCTGGCTCGCCGGTGACAGCAAGCGCTGCCACGTGACCGAGGACGGCGGGATCTACTGGGATCACATCCAGTACCAGTCCATCGCCCTGGCCGCGATCACCGGGAAGGCGGGGCATAAGTCCGGCAGGGACAAGAAGGAATGGCAGGGCAGGGAGCACGAGGGGAGCAAGTACCTCGTCAGGCGCGACCCCTTCGACATCGGCCACGTCTACGTCACCAACCCCTTCGACGGCGGGCGCGTCATCAAGGTGGGGGCCACGCGGATGGACTACGCGGGCGGGCTGACGCTGCACCAGCACAACGTCATCAAGGCGAACGCCGATGCCGATCTGAGGCGGGCGGCGGACCGGGACCCGGTCGACGTGCTGATGAGGGCCCGCAAGGAGGTCGACCGCTACGTCGAGCTGTTGTTCCAGCAGCGCAGGCAGGACGGCCACGACAAGAGGCTGGCGCGCTGGCTCGAGCACGGGCGTCGCCGGGAGGAGGCCTCGACCGTGTCGCGCCCGGCGTTCTCCCCGGCCCTGTCGGCCGCCTTCGTGGACCCGACGGCCCCCGCGGGCATCGACCCGCCGCCGCCCGGGTCGATCGACACCGTGGCGGCGACGGCCGCGGGGCCGGCCGCGGCCGGGACCGAGCGCGACACCTTCGACACGTCGCAACCCCTGCCGGAGCGCGTCGACCGCGGCGCGAAGGTGGCCGCCCGGATCGAGGCGCGCCGCCTGGCGGCCGAAGCCGAGGCCGAGGCGGAGCGTCGACCGCAACCGGACGCCGATCCCCTCACGACTGAGGACATGGAGGCGATCAGGGACCGGCGGGGCTGGGGCACGCTCGACATGGGCGCGTTCCGGTCGAGCCCGAACCCGAAGGTCACGAGCGACGCGGCGAAACCGTCCGCGGGGGAGACCAGGACGAAGCCGGTCGGCGAGGCCGCGCCGACGCCCCCCACCGCCACGAGGCCGGTGCCACCCCCGGGGCCCCGCGACGAGACCGACGTCTTCAGCCGCCTCCGCGCGGCGCAGCGGCACAGGTCGGTGCATCCGGCGCCCGCGAACGAGCCGGCAAAGCCCGAGCCCGGACCCGGCGATCCCGAACCAGAGACCAAGGACCAATAGCATGGTGGCGTTCCCCGACTTCCACGTGGACGCGTTCGAGACGGCGAAGGAACGGGAGTGGGCCGCGTCCCAGCCCGTGGCCGAGCGGCAGCGCATGGTCATGCAGCTGCTGGCGCCGACGCCCACGTTCCAACGGACGGTCAAGTTCCTCCAATCTCAGCACATGCCGGTGCCCGGCGGCCGCCACAGCCGCGGCAGCGTGTGCGGCATCCTCGGGCCGTCGCGGGTGGGGAAGTCCTGGGCCGTCAAGGCCTACTGCAACTCGCTCGGGGAGGTGGACGGGGACGAGGCCGTCATGGCGAGGGCGGTCTACGTCGACTGCAACAAGCGATGGACGCCTCTGGTCTTCGCCCAGGCCCTGGCCGACGCCGCCGGCGTCAGGCGAAAGGGGCGGGCGAGCGCTGCGGCCCTCCTCGACCTCGTGAGGGGCGACGTCGTCGAGTACGGGGTGGAGCTCGTCGTGATCGACGACGCCCAATGGATGTTCGCGAACCCGAGCGCCGCCGATCAGGTCAAGGGCTTCCTCATCGGCCTCGCCGAGGCGCGCTCCTGCAACGTGGTCCTGGTCGGAACAGAACCGATCGACCTCGTGGTGAGGTCGGAGGAATCCCTCGTCGGACGAGGACAGTTCCCTACCTTGTGGCTGGAACCGTCGGCGTGGCGTGACGGCACGGGGCCGGGCGAGTTCCACCTCGCCCTGGGCACGATCGACAGGATGCTGCCCTTCCGGCAGCGCTCGAAGCTCGATGCGCCCGTCCTGGCCGCGCATCTCTACCACGTGTCGGCCGGCAAGCTCGGCCTGGCGATGAACTACCTCATCGACGCGACGAACATCGCCATGTCGAACGGCGCCGCGAGCGTCACCATGGACGACTTCCACGCGGCGGCGCAGTCTCGACGCCGACGCGGGGATGCGTGGGACCCCTTCGAATCCGCGATCGACGTGCGGGACCCCGGGACGGCGCGGAGCGACTTCGACGACGACGACGATGAGGCTGCGGGGCGCATCCGGGACATGCTGGAGGTGGACAAGGGCCCACCGAGGACGGGGAGCCGGGGAGGCGCCAACCGCGGGGCCGAAACCAAGGCGACCCTCACCAAGAGGCGGCGATGACCAGCCCGGTGGAGGATCGGACGGCGACCGCCGTCCCGCTCGAGAGGAGGCGCGGCCGCAGGTACATCATGCGGTGGACGAAGCCGAAGGTGGGCGAGCCCGCCCACGGCTTCTTCCTCAGGGTCACATCGAGGAACCATCTGGAGAGCGCCGCCGCCTTCGCGCGCCAGCTGGGCCTGAACGACTCCGACGACGTCGAGGGATGTCTGGTCGCCCTGTCGGGCTACGAGAGGCTGCCCAAGGGACACATCGAATCGTTGAGGCACTGGACGCCCCGCTTCGAAGGCTCGACCGGCGTCCTGGCCGGCGAGACGATCCGCCGGGACGACTGGTCCAGTCGGTACCGGAAGCACTGCCGGGCCTGCCTCGCCGAGGACGCCTACCATAGGACCTGGTGGGACCTGACGTTCGTCCACGTCTGCCCGTTCCACGGCCTGCCGGTGTCGGACAGGCTCCCCGACGGCACGCGCGCCTACTTCCACACGGCGGAGATGACCTACACGCCGGGAGGCGTCCAGATCGCGCAACGCTCGCCCCGGCTCGAGCGGATGCCCGATACGCTCGAGGCCTACGCGCTCGGCCGCCTCGGGCTGGTGCCCCGGCGCGAGGTGCCCTTCCTCGACGAAGCCACGCTCGGCCAAGCCGTCGAGGCCTGCGAGGTTGTCGGCCGCCTGAGGCAGACGGGGTGGCAGGCCGCCACGCCGCGACCGCTCGGCCTCGATTCGGCCGCTGCCGCTTCGACGAAGGCCGCCGGCTTCGCCGTGCTGTCCGCCGGGCGCACGGCGTTGAAGGATCTGCTGCGCGACGTGGCAGCCGAGGCGCCGCCGGCGACCTTCGGCGCCAAAACGCTCTTCGGATGGGCCCTGCCGAACCTCCTGCAACGCGGCGGCCTCTGCCGCGAGATCGTCGACGCCATGGGCGAGGTGGCGGTCGAACTCGGGCGCCACGCCAGGCGCGAGGCGACGCGGGAGGCCACGGCCACCAGCGCGGCCATGACGATGGCGGAGGTGGCGGCCGAGGTGGGCCAAACCGTGGACGTCGTCACGTCCATCGCCGGGGAGCTCGGGCTCCTGCTCCCCCACAAGGGCGGGACCGGGGCGCCGTTCCTGATGCCCCGGGCCATGGTGCCCGACGTCGCGGCGGCGCTCGAGCGGTCGGTGCCGCGGGCCGAGGCCGCCGAGATGCTCGGCGTCGGATACGACGTCTTCCTCGACGTGGCCCGGGCGTGTGACATCCCGAAGGTCGGCTCGCGTTGGGGCCAGCGCGAGGACGGCCGCAAGGTCGGATACCAGGACCGCTTCGAGCGGGAGGTCCTCCGAGCCTTCCTCGACTCGATCCCCACCGAGCCCCTGCTCGACCTCGAGCTCGCCGACATGCCCGCGCCGTGGCCGGAGTCGATCACGATCCCCGAGCTGCTCGACGTGACCCGCTTCGACGTGCCCGAGTTCTTCCGGGCCGTCTTCGCCGGCGAGATCCGCGTCCAGAGGGTCGGGCGCGACCGGGGGCTCGGCGACTTCGAGGTCTGGCCGAACTTCCAGCCGCTGTGGCACGGCTTCACCAAGCGCTGCCTGTCCGGCATGGCGACCCGCGGCAAGCGCGGGTCGGACGGCATGCCCGTGCGCGAGGCCACGGCGCTTCTCGAGATCGAGACCTCCGCGTTGAAGATCCTGTCGACCGCGGGCCACTTCGGCGGGGATCTCGACGACACCAGCCAGAACCGGCTCGACCGGGACGCCGTGATCGCCTTCTTCCGGCGCTACGCCGTCGCCAAGGTCTACGCCGGGGCGCTCGGCTGCACGAACGCAGAGGCCGTCCACCTCCTGCGCAAGCGCGGGATCGCCCCCGCCATCACGGTGACGGATCCGAAGATGGCGCAGGGGAAGCAAAACCTGGCCTACTTCTTCGACCGCGCCCAGGTCGGGGCGGCCCTCGGGCTCGCCGCCGACCCGGAGGCGTCGGACGGCGCCCGGATCGTGTGGAAGAGGATGTCCGCCTTCCTGGGCCAGAACCAGGGCGCCTTCAGCCTGTGGCAGATCAAGGGACAGTCGGCGTTCTTCTCGACCTTCAACAGGCTGTGGCCCGTCGACGTCCGCTACGACTTCGACGGCGAGCGTCGTCACTCCAGCCTGAGGAACACCTACGGGTATTCGATCAGCGCGCAGCTTGCCATCGAGGGGGCGAACTTCGCGAACCGGCGCGACCAGCTCCTCGCCGTCGTGCGGGAGCGGGCCCTATGGCCCGAGATGGAGGTGGAGATCGACGCGACGGGCCTGGTGGCCCGGATCACGGCGAAGATCGTCCACTTCGGCGTTCCCGTAGGCCCGCGCGGACCGAAGGAGACGGGCATGGACTTCGTGGCCCGATACGGGGCCGACGAGGTCGACCTCATCGAGAGGATGCTCCACATGCTGAAGGGCGGGCTCGAGCCGAGCGACCGACCCTTCGACCTGAGGACGTTCGGGGCCTGGGAGCCCGTACGACACCGGCCGTGGGCCGAGGACGAGCATCGGGTCGAGTTCGTCAGGCCCAACGATAGCTTCAAGATGGTTTGATGAGATCCAGAAGATGGGCGGCAGTCCGCCGCAAGCGTGGCCAAGGCGAAATCGAAAACAGGAATCAGCTATAAGGCTCAAGCATCGAAGCAATCTGCTTCTCGTACTGAGACACATCGATCAGTGCGCCGTCGATACGCGCGATGTCGTTCATTCCTCCCTCGACGAAACATCCATCGATATACCTATATTGAGCTGCTGTCTTCGCTTCTTCCAGGTCTCTCTTCGCAGCGCCTAGCAAGGCTCTAGTTGTCCGCAACGATGCGATATCAGATCGAGAACCGTAATCCTTGGATTGCTCCAGGAAGTGCGAGGCTGATTTCATCGAAAGGCCCGCACGCTCTGTCTCGACTGTCTGGGTCCTCTGAAGGGATGAGCACATGCTATCCTGGTTCCGAGCCATTTTCGATGTGTCGAGAGAGGAGCACCCAGTGAGTAGTACTGTGAGGGCTGGAGCCAGAGCGACTAGCATTGTTGACCTAGGTGCGATCATCTGGGGTCCAGAACAAACGAAGTTGACAGGGTGCTCGCAGGGCGGCTGAAGCGTTCGACTAACAAGAGGAAGCTTCTGCGATTCGGATGCTCGTCGCTATGGCCTGAAAGACATCGCAGCGTGAAATTGTGAACCGCTGCTCTCAAGCCGACCCTCTCGACGTCAGGGCAGAGCTACGGAACACGGTCGAGGTCTGAGCGATCAGGGTACGATGATGGGACTAGGTCATCATTCGGGGATGACGGTACGATCGGCCGGATCGAGCGATTCGGAGAAGAACGTGGGCAGCGACGACTTCACCAACGTTGCCAGAGGTGTCATCACGCGTAACGCGTTCGTAAACGCGGCCCTCGAAGCCGGATACCATCCCTACCTGCCGGTCTGCGCCGGCGATATCCACGTGATCCTGACGCGGAGGGAGGACGCCGTGCTCCGGCCCGTCATCCTGCGGCAGACCTGGTCGGCCGCCGACGCGCTCGAAGGCGGGGAGCAGTGGATCGCCTTCGCGGCGGCCGGTCTGTGGCACGTCGCGCCCGATGGGGCGATCCATCGCATCGTCGTAGGCGGATCGACCGATCGTCCGAGCGGAGGTTCGGAACCGGTCGATCTCGGAGCTCTCGAACTCGCCAAGGTCTACGAGTTCGACGACTACGTACTTCGCCCCTTCGAGAGTTGGCCTCCGCTCGAGTTGCGGACGGGCACCCCTACGCCGTGGAACGTCGCGCTGCTCGCCTGCTTGCAGCAGGCCCTCGAGCCGAGGAACTTCGCCGGTGGTGGCGACGACGATGCCCAAGGCTTGGACGACGCCGTCGCCAGCTTCATCGAACTGTGCGCCATAAGCGGCTGGATGACGGTCGGCTACGATCAGAGGGCAGGCCGGATCGCCTCCGCGCACGATGACGGATGGCTGAGGTTGAGGAAGGCCTGCGCCAGACGGCTCGACGCCGTCCTATGCTACGTCAACAGCGGGGAGAAGTTCGCCGGGGGCTGGTATGCGGGAGCGGCGAGGAAAGGCCTGCTGCGGTCCATCACCATCCGAGCGGGCATGCTGGCCGCCGAGGCTCGCGTGCTGAACGAACCGGTCCTCGCCGAGCGCATCACGGGCTCCCTGATGGGGGCCGCCATCGGGGACGCGCTCGGCCTGCCCGTCGAGGGTCTGAGCGCGGCAGACATCCGCAAGCGGTTCGGCGCCGACGGCCTCACCGGCTTTGCCGAGGCGTCCGGGAGGATCGGCACGCTGTCCGGCGAGGCGCAGATCATGATCTGCGTCGCGGCGGGCCTGGCCTCCGTGGAGATCGCCGACGACCAAGAGGATGCCGGGACGCCGGACGGGTCCATGATGCTGTTCGACGTCGCCGTCGAGTTCGACAGGGTCAGGGTAGCCTGCCTCGAGTGGCGCTTGGGGCAGACGGGGTGCGTCGAGGCGATGCAGCCCTGTGCTGTCACCGAGCACGCCTTCCTGCGCGAGAGGCGACCGCACGGTCAGACGACGGCCCGCGCGCTGGCCGCCGGGGGCGAGGTGGCCGTCAACGACAGCAAGGGCAACGGTTGCATGCTCCGCGTCGTCCCGATCGGCCTCGCCCACCCCATCATGATGCCCGAGGACGTGTTCGCCAGGGCCTCGGCGGTAGCAGGGTTGACGCACGGCCACCCTGTCGCAAAAGCCGCGGCCGGCGTCCTGGCGACGATCCTGTCGCGTCTGACGTGCGGGCAAAGACTGGCCGAGGCCGTCGGCTATGCCCTCAGCATGGCACCCGACGATCATGCCGGCCGTGAGGTGAGGTCCCTCGCCGAAAGGGCACAGGCCCTCGCACGCGGCGGTCCGCCGTCTTGGAAGACGGTGGAGACGATCGGGAAAGGCTTCGTCGCTTCTGAGGCGTTGGCGATCGCCGTCTACTGCGTCCTGTCCACCTCGGACTTCCACGCCGCCGTCACGGCCGCCGTGAACCACTCGGGGGACAGCGACGCCACAGGCGCCATCACCGGCGCCATCGCCGGCGCGCTGTATGGCACGAACGGCATTCCGCTGGACCTGCTGCGGGGCGTGGAGGGGCGTGACGCCATCGTCGCCATCGCGGCCGACCTCGCCATGTGCACCGGTCTTCCGCCCTGGCACGAGGGCCAGATCGGCGAGATCGGAGAGGACGAGATGTTGACGCCCGAGGATGACGCGCGAGACGCCGAACACGCGATCCGAGATGCCGTGAAGGACGGGATGAGCCTTGAGGGCGCGATCGGCGCGTTCGCTCCCGACCTTCCCAAGGTTGCCGCGAAGGTGCGGGCCTGGGCCGCACGACGGGCGAGGCGCGCGAAATCGGGCACAGGCGGCAGTCAGATCGAGCTGTTGTCCTGAAGATGCCTACCAAAGAAGGACAGAGGGCATGACGAAGTGGTTCTGCGCGATGGCGCTGGCGGTCCTATCGGTCGATGCCGCACAGGCCGCGGACGTCTGCAAGGCGATCGCGCTGAGAGACGTCGCCGCGATCGAAAGCCCGTCATCCATGCTGGCCAAGGGGCAGTACGACACGGCCGTGACCCAATACCGCGTCGAGACGGCGACCGGGGACGACTCGATCTGCTCTCACGGTGGATACTGTTACCCGATGCACGTGACGATCGGTGGCAAGCGGGTCGAGGCCCTGCGCCTCACGAACTGCAAACCGGGCACGAAGGCCTACGCCTTCGAGGAGGGGATGAAGACGTATGAACTCGACGTCATACGCTCGGCGGTGCCCGCCAGGGACCTGCGCTACGACGACCTCGACAACAAGCTGCTGTCCATGGGCCTCTGCAGCGCCTGCGCCGGCAACGTGGCGATGATGTACCTGGAAAGGCCGCAGTCGAAGTGCGCCGCCGTGACCCGAAAGGCCTTGGAAGGCGACCCGGCCGCGCTTGAAGCGCTACAGGGCGACCCGGGGTTCTGCACCTACCGTCGCTGATCGCGACCAAGCCCCGACCACAACCCCCAAGCCATGACTGAACAGCCATGCCGAACGGCGTCGTGTCGCGAGCAAAGCGTGATGGTAGAATAAAGGGACAGCCGCAACTAGGCCGTGGTAAATCGGGATGTGTCGCTGGAGCCGGATTATCCATCGGCTTGCGTCGGTTCGTCCAACCGATGTGTCGCTTGTGCGCTGACGCCCTGTATTCGCATCCAACAAGATGCGTCGCCGCACAGCACTTAGCCCTGTTCGTTGGAAAATGAGTTCCAACGCGGAGCAGCCGCTCTTCCGAGACCGCAAAGTTTGGCGCTGAGCGGCGACCCGCCGGCTCTGTTCCAGGGCATTGCCGCTGACGCAGCGCGACGTCGTCTTCGGATCGCTATGGGCCATGACGCGCTGGATGTCGGAGCTCGCCGCGCCCGCTTCGTCGGCTTCCGTCGCTCCTCCTGACCTCGCGTCCATGTTCCACACCCCGCGCGTGATCCCCGCGGCATCAGCCACCTTCCGCCACTCCTGCTGATAGCGGTTCTCCGCATAGGGGCGACCGACCGCCTCGTCGTCGATGATGGCGCCGTGGCGAGCTTCACGCGCTGCAGTTAGGTCAGAGCCAGGGGCAGGGCTGTCAGGTCGAAGGTGACCACGGCTCCCGTTTTCGTGGTGCGCTTGCTCATGGTCCAGTCCGGGGCGATGTGCTCCCACAAGAGGCCGTTGACACAGGCGCGGCCGTTGAGCGCCCAGCCTCCCGGCGGTTTGTCGCCAGCCCTGTAGGGCTCCCACTCGCCGATGACGTCGCGCTGGCGGAGCAGCGTCTCCCATTGCAGCGCCGTACCGAGGGCGAGCGACGGTCGATCCATCTCCTGAGCCTGGCGATGAACGCCTCGACGTGGCGGAACTCCCACCACTGCGCCGTCTCGGCTTGCAGAACACGACAGCGGGCCGCGATAGCGTCGTCGTCGGTTTCGTGGATCCGGACCGTCACCGGCGTAAAGCCGGCGGCCCTGGCTTCCTTTGAGACGCGCCAGTAGATGCGAGGCGCACCGCCCTTGTTCGGGCGGACTGAGGTGGTTCAGGACATCTGAACAGGCTGGCTGATTGGATTGCCGGCCTGACGGCGGCAGAGTGGCGGCGGCTCGGGAGAGACGATGAGCAAGCGAACGCGCCGCAATCACGCTCCGGCCTTCAAGGCGAAGGTGGCCCTGGCAGCCGTGAAGGGAGAGAAGACGCTGGCCGAGTTGGCCCAGCACTTCGACGTGCACCCGAACCAGATCACGACGTGGAAGGCCCGGCTCGTAGATGGCGCCGCCGAGGTCTTCGGATCGGAGCCGAAGGCAGGCTTGGCGGCGCCGGCCATCGATGTGAAGACGCTCCACGCCAAGATCGGCGAACTGACGTTGACCAACGATTTTTGTCCGGCGCGCTCGGCAAGGCCGGCCTTCTGAGCGCAAAGCGATGATCGATCGCCATCATGGGCTGCCGATCACCAAGCAGGCGGAGGCGCTCGGGATCAGCCGGGGCAGTGTCTACGACCTTTCCCATCCCGTGTCGCCGACGGACCTCGCCGTCATGCGGCGGATGGACGAACTCCATCTTGAGTTCCCTTTCGCGGGGAGCCGGATGTTGCGTGATCTCCTGAACCGGGAGGGCTTCGAGGTCGGGCGCCGGCACGTTGCGACGCTGATGAAGCGGATGCGGATCGAGGCGCTGTACCGGACTCCGAGCACGTCGAAGCCGGCACCGGGTCACAAGATCTATCCCGACCTGCTGCGCGGCGTGGCGGTGGACCGCCCCGACCAGGCCTGGGTGATGGGACATCACCGACGTGCCCATGGCCCGCGGCTTCGTCTATCTGGCGGCGGTGGTCGATGGGTACTCGCGCCGGGTCCTCGCCTGGAGGCTCTCCATCACCATGGAGGCGGACTTCTGCGTCGAAGCGTTGGATGAGGCGCTCGCCCGGCATGACAGGCCGGGCATTTTCAACACGGATCAGGGCTCGCAGTTCACCAGCCGGGAGTTCACTGCCGTGCTGCTCGGGGCTGGGACCGCCATCGGCATGGACGGCAAGGGCGCCTGGAGGGACAACGTCTCCGTCGAACGGCTCTGGCGCTCGATCAAATACGAGGAGATCGACCTCCGGGCTATGGCTCAGTCGGCGAAGCCCGGGCCTCGATCGGCCGCGACCTGACCCTCTACAACGGCCGCAGGCCGCACGCGAGCCTTGACCGGAGGACGCCGGATCAAGCTTATTTCGACAGGCAACCGCAGATCGCGGCGGCTTGAACCCGGCAGGAATCCACCCAACGAAGCGACGCACGCTGTTCAAACAAGCGGAGCCACCTCAGAGCACGGTCCACCGCATCGCCCTTCGCCTCACCGCCCCGCGTTTCCTGCGCTGGGTCGTTCTCCCCCATGTCGCCTTCTTCACCGTCGCCTGGATGACGGACGCTCCCCCGCTCATCGCTGTCCTGAGATCGGTCGACATCGCGCTCAGCGTCGCGGTCTGCATCGCGTTCCTGCCGTCCCCCGTCGAAGCCGTGTTCCAGGAACAGCCGGCCGACAAGACGGTGTTCCTGACGCTTGGCATCTTCTGCGGCTGGAGGGCAATGCGATCCGCTCGGGCTGGTCCATAGCCCGGCGTGCCCTCGGCATGCCGGACTGGTTCGCCAACACCGACATCACGAGCTACATCCTGTTCGTCATCGGCGCCGGCGCGCTGTTCCACTTGCTGGCGCCGAGCGCGCTCGACAAGCAGGTGCCCCCGAAGCGCTGGGTCAAGATCGGGGCTTGGGTCGCATCGGCGTGCTGCTCGCCATCATGCTGACCTACCTGCACGACATCGCGGCGGCGCTCCAGTGGCTACACCCGCCGCACGACCGGAGCGTGGTGCCGGGGCGGAGCCTCGTGGAGGGCGGGGCGCCCCCGACCTGACGCGCCTGCACCGCCGATGATCCCGAGATGGCGAACTGAAACCGCGACACTTGCTGCGGTGGTGATCCGTTCATCACCGTCCGTCGTCCCCCTAGACAACTCGGGGTGGCGTTGATTCAATCGCCGGAACGAATCACCCGGCGGGCGACATCAATGGGGCGAGGGAGTTGATCACTCGGCAGCACACGCAGGAACTACTCAGCCGCGCACATTTGTTCGCCTCGGCCGCCAAGGCGGGCTACAACGTGTCCTACCGGGAGTTCGACTACGGCGTGGACTACACGGTCCACAGCGTGGGCATCGACCCAGAGACAGGCAAGCGTAAGGAAGACGGGTTCAAGTTCGACCTGCAGCTCAAGAGCACGGTGGACTGGCGTTTCAGGGGGGAGTCCGTGGTCTACGCTCTCGACGCGGGAACGCTGAACGCAATGATCGGTCGGCACCGGCTCGCCCCGATGTTCCTGACCCTGCTTTGCCTCCCGCGTGACGAGGCGGCTTGGCTGGACTCCGCCGAGGAGGACACCACGCTTCGTCACTGCTGCTATTGGTACGACGCGCGAAAGGACCAGCGGACGACCAACCCGACCACGCAGACGATCGATATCCCGAGGCGGAACCTGCTCACGCCGGACGGGCTAAAGACGCTGATGGGCCTCGCCCGCGGCATGCCATCGCGGCGGAGGCGCGAATGACCATCGCACTGCCCGATCCCAGCCTGCTTCGCGGTTATCTCGAGCGCCAAGGCTGGATGCTGGAACCGATCGACGACGAGGACTATAGCCTCTACGTCCGCGAGGTCGGGGCCTATGGCGAATTCGAGCTCCTAGTCCCCCGCGACCTCGCGACCTCGGGCGCTGAGGGCTTCGTCGATCAGGCGCTGCGTACCCTGTCCGACATCAACGAGCGGCCGATCGCGACGATCGCCGAGGAGGTGCGCGGCCTGGGCTACGACCTGTTCGACGCGGCGCTGCCCGATAGCAGCGAGTTCCGCGGCAGCATCCCGCTTAAGGTGGCCGACAGCCTTCTCCACCAGACCCGCACCCTGATGTACAGCGCAGCCTACGCCGAGTTCGAGGCCGTCGCATCCTCTAAGCCCGGCCCATCGGCTCACGATTATGCGGAAGCGTGCCGCTTCGCCCACACGTTCGAAGGCAGCTTCGGCTTCCGCGTCATGTCCTACGTAGGCCCACAGCCCGAGCGCAGACTAGAGCAGCCAAACAGCCCGGCCCCTCCGGCCCGCAGAATCGTTCAACGGATCGCCGTGGGCCTGCAAGCAATCCGGGAGGCGGTCGAAGTTGCCGAGCCCTCGCCCATCGTCCGTGCCGCGTCTCGCGGGTTGAACGCAGAATCCTGCTTCGTCTTAGCGCGCCTGCTCGACCGCTCGGAGGCCGACCGCGTCACCTTCGACTTCACCTTCTCGCCAGCCTGGACCCTCCCCGAAGACATGGTCGGCCGGAAGCCCGTCATGCTGAAGACCGGCGCCGTCAAGCTGATCCGCGAGGCCGGGAACCAACTCCGGGCCAAGCCGCCCGAGACCGTCGCGACGGTCAGCGGCCGCGTCGTTGAGCTTGCGTCGCCCTACGCGCCCGACGACCTGCTCCATCCCGGCGGCCGCGAGATCGGCGTGAGGTGGGCCAGCGACGACTTTGGGGACGTGACGGTTCGGTTGCGCCTCACGCCAGTGGCCTATGCCGAAGCATTGGAGGCCCACCGGCGCGGGCGCGATGTGACGGTGACCGGTGTGGTGGAGCCAAGCCGGGGAGGCTACAGGGTCGCGAGCGTGGTCTCGTTCCGGACGCTGTGACCACCAACCCGGCCAGACTGTGGTCACAGCCGAGGATCCGCCCCGCTGCCCGAGAGAGTGGCGGGCGGTTTTTTGCGTTCAGTCGTCATGCCGCGCGTCTCGCGTACGATGCTCATTCCCTGTGACACGCGGAAACCACGTTGAACGGCGATCGTTCGTCACACGCTGAGCGTGACACGCCGCACGTTGACGAAGCCTCGTGTGAAGGACATTTTCATAACCGCAGCGGTTATCCTGCGAGCCACGCAAGCCGGGAGGCCGACACGATGAACGCACCCGTCTTCACCTACCCCTTCAAGGAAGCCGAGCCTGCTACCTTCGCCAATCTCGACCTCGTTCGCGTGCTGCATGCCGTGGTGACCGACGAGGAGGAGGTCGTCATCTCCGGCAGCCTGGGCACCGTCGTGGCAGTCTACGGGGCTGGCAAAGCGTATGAGGTCGAGTTCGAGGTCGGGCTCGCCACGATTTATGCGGCAGATCTCGTCAAGGCCTGATGCGTGGCGGTCGTCACACACCTCGGCATCGATCCGCCCAAAGTCACACACTACCTGCTCGACCTCACTTCACCGCAGGGTCGAGGAAAGGCCACGTTCTTTCTCGCTCGGGGTTTCAGCCGTGATCGGCCGGAGGAGTTTGCTCTCGCCTTGGTGCGGCAAGCGTTCGCTGGATGGCCCGGCGATTCGCTCACCGTGCCGGACGCGGTGAAGCACCGCATCACGGGGCCGATCGCCTGTCCAGACGGCACAAAACCGACGATCCTCACCGTCTGGTACATCGCGGACGGTGACACCACGGCCATGCTGACCACGGCCCGCCCTGGGCGCTTCAAAGGCGTGTGATTGGGCGCCCGGGAAGGGCAGTTATCAGGCGCCCGATGGGGCAAGGCAGGGCGGTCCGACTTATCCAACGGCGCTCAACGATTATCGTGCGCCCGATCTGCTTCCCAAACTGCAGACGAGGGTTCGACTCCTTCCATCCGCTCCAGACCGCCGCATCCGCCGGGCCTCATGGCCGAGGTCGATCGGCTGGCGTTCTCCTGGTTTCTGTCCCGACCCGTGATGCGCGCCGCCGGCCCACGCGGGGCCGCGCCGGCTCGCGGCCGACGGCTTTTCCGCCCTGGACAGGACGGGCGCCGTGGTGTCCACTCCCGTCAAGGCCCGATCCAAGACGGGCCACGGGTGGAGACGTGACCATGAACGTGACGCGGCGCGCGGTCCTGCGCGGGGCCGGCCTGTCGATGGCAGGGATCGCGGGGTTGGCGCCGACGCGGGCTGCCTTCGCGGCGGGTGACGCCACCGTCAGGGTCGGCATGGTGCTGCCCGTGACGGGGCCGGGCGCCGATGCCGGGCGTTTCGCCCTCGGCGGTGCCAAGCTGGCGCTCGACGCCGTCAACAAGGCCGGGGGCGTGCTCGGCAAGCCTTTGGAACTCGTCACCGAGGACGACCAGACCACCAATCCCGGGGCCGTGCTGGCCTTCTCCAAGCTGGCGTCCCAGCCCGACATCGTGGCCTTCCTGGGCTCGATCCGCTCGACCCAGAACCACGCCATGGCGCCCGACATCCTCAAGGCGGCCAAGCCGGTCTGCTTCGGCGGCACGGACCCGACCCTGACCCATCTCGGCAATCCCTGGCTGTTCCGCTTCCGGCCGAACGACACCTATTCGGCGCGCGTCATCGCCGACTACGGCATCGGCACGCTCGGCAAGAAGAAGTGGGCCGTGGTGCATTCCACCGACGCCTTCGGCACCAGCGGCGCCAAGGCGCTGACCGAGGCGCTCGGCAAGGCCGGCGCGACCGTGGCGCTCGACCAGGGCTACGCCAACCAGAGCCAGGACTTCACGCCGGTGGTGCTGGCGATCCGCCAGGCCGGCGTCGAGGTGATCGGCTCCTATTTCACCTTCGAGAACGACCTCGGCATCTTCGCCCGCCAGCTCCGCCAGCTCGGCGTCGCCGTGCCCTGGGTCGGCTCGCCGTCGATCACCAACGTCACGGCCCTGAAGCTCGCCGGCCCGGCCCTCTACGGCACGTTCGGCGTCGCCGATTACGCCGAGGACGCCAGCGACGCGTCGCGGGCCTTCAGCAAGCTCTACCGCGATGCCTACAAGCTCGAGCCCGACAACCAGTCCTCCTGGACCTTCGACGCCGTCACGGTGCTGGCCCGGGCCATCAACGCCGCCGGCAAGACGGAACCGGGCGCGATCCGCGAAGCGTTGCTGGCCGTCAAGGGCGTACCCGGGGCCGAGGGCACCTACAGTTTCGACGGCAACGGCGACGGGCTGCACGGCTACAACGTCGTCAGGAACGACAAGGGCAAGATGAGCTTCGCCAAGCGCGTCGACTTCCAGGACTGACCCGCCTTGGACCTCGTCCCCCAGCTCCTGTTCACGGGCATCGGCATCGGGGCCGTCTATGCGCTGGTGGCGCTCGGCTTCGTGCTGATCTTCCGCGCCACCAACGTCGTGAACTTCGCCCAGGGCGAGTTCTCCATGGTGGCGGCCTTCCTCATGGTGGTCTTCGCCGTCGACCTCGGCTGGCCCTACTGGCTGTCCTTCCTCGCCGCCCTCGGCGGCATGGCGGTGCTGGGGGCGCTGTTCAACCTCGGCGTCTACTATCCGCTCCGCCACCGCTCCTACCTGCCGGTGATCATCTCGACCATCGGCGCCTCGATCCTGCTCGCCAACACCACGCTGGCGCTCTACGGGCCGCAGCCCCAGGTGCTGCCGGGCTGGTTCGAGACGCAGGGCATCCTGGCCGGCGGCGTGTTCTTCGACAGCCAATACCTGCTCATCATCGGCGTCACGGCCGTGCTGGTCGCCTTCCAATACTGGTTCTTCGAACACACGCTCGTCGGCAAGAAGCTGCAGGCGACGTCCCAGGACAAGGAGATGGCGTCGCTGCTCGGCATCCCGGTGGCCGGCATGATCATGCTGACTTTCGTGTACAGCGCCGTCCTCGGCGGCATCGCCGGCATCCTGGTGGCGCCCGTGCTCTTCGTGTCGATCGGCATGGGGTCGACGATCGCGCTGAAGGCCTTCGCCGCCACCATCATCGGGGGCTTCGGCGACGTCACCGGCGCCATCGTGGGCGGCCTGGCGCTCGGCGTCATCGAAACCTTCGGGGCCGCCTACATCTCGGTGCCGTACAAGGACGCCTTAGGCTTCCTGGTCCTCGTCGTCTTCCTCGTCGTGCGGCCGCAGGGGCTGTTCGGCGAACGCGTGGCGGAGAAGGCGTGATGGCGCCCCGCGCCTCCGCGGTCCCCCACCGTTTGGGCGGCACCCTGGCCTATGCGGCCTTCGCCCTGCTGGCGGCCGTGCTGGCCGGGGCGCTGCCGCTCAGCGGCTACGCCCTCAACATCCTCATGCAGGCCACCACCTACGCGGTTTCGGTCATCGGCCTCACCGTGGTGCTGGGGCTCTGCGGCCAGATCAACCTGGCGCAGGCGGCCTTCTTCGGCATCGGCGCCTACGCGGTCGGCCTCGGCACCACGGCCTGGGGGCTCGACTTCTGGCTCTGCCTTGGGCTCGGCCTCGGCGCCGCCCTGGTGCTCGGGGGCGCCCTCGGCGCCTCCACGCTGCGCCTCGGCGGCCACTACCTCGCCATGGTGACGATCAGCTTCCAGCAGATCCTCACCCTGGTGCTGGTCAACTGGATCCCGGTCACGCGCGGGCCGGACGGCGTGCCCGGCATCCTGCGGCCCGCCGGCCTGGCCGACGGGCAGCGCTACCTCGCCTTCTGCATCCTGGCCCTCGCGGCCGTGGCCTACGCGGTCTGGCGGATGCCCGACACGCGGCTCGGCCGGGCCATGCGCGCCGTGCGGGACAACGAGCTCGCCGCCGGCGTCGTCGGGGTGGACGTGTACCGCACCAAGATCCTGGCCTTCGCCATCGGCGCCCTGCTGGCGGGCCTCGGCGGCGGCCTCTTCGCGGGCGGCTTCGCCTATATCAGCCCGGACCAGTTCACCTTCGCCGAATCCGTCGTCTTCCTCACCATGGCGCTGCTCGGCGGCGTGGGCTCGCCGGCCGGCGCCGTGATCGGCACGGCCCTGCTCATCCTGCTGCCCGAATGGCTCCGCTTCATGAAGGAGATCCCGGGGCTCTACCTCGCGCTCTACGGCCTCGCCGTCATCCTCATCATCATCTTCATGCCGGTCGGCATCTGGGGGTTCGTCGGGGCGCGTCTCGCCCGGTTCCGCAAGGCTGCCCCGGCCCCGGACCGGGCCGGCGACCTCGTGCTGGCGCGGGCGGCGCCCGGCCCGCACCCGGCGCTCGAGGTCGTCGGCCTCGCCAAGCATTTCGGCGGGCTGAAGGCGGTCGACGCCATCGACTTCGCGGTGGCGCGCGGCGGCGTCCACGCGCTGATCGGCCCGAACGGTTCCGGCAAGACCACCACGCTGAACCTGCTGTCGGGCCTCTACGTGCCCACGGCGGGCCGCATCCGCATCGACGGCCGCGACGTGACGGGTCTGCCGCCCCACGCCCGGGCCGCGGTCGGCCTCGGCCGCACCTTCCAGAACATCCGGCTGTTCCGGTCCATGACGGCGCTCGACAACGTGATCGTCGGGGCCG
Organism: Lichenibacterium ramalinae; assembly: GCF_004137085.1. Classification (GTDB taxonomy): domain Bacteria; phylum Pseudomonadota; class Alphaproteobacteria; order Rhizobiales; family Beijerinckiaceae; genus Lichenihabitans; species Lichenihabitans ramalinae. Next base: position 34,083 of record NZ_QYBC01000023.1, on the reverse strand, counting down.
AGCGGCCCGACAACCCGGCCGGCCTCGCCGACGCGGGGGCGCTCGAGGCCCGTGCCCGGGCGGCCCTCGCCTTCGTGGGCCTGGAGGACCGGGCGGACGAGCCCGTCGCGAGCTTCTCCTACGGCCACCAGCGCCTCGTCGAGATCGCCCGGGCCCTCGCCGGCAACCCGGTGCTGCTGCTGCTCGACGAGCCCGCCGCCGGCCTCAACGCCAGCGAGAAGGTCGCGCTGACGGCGCTGCTGCGGCGCATGACGGCGAAGGGCCTGACGATCCTGATCATCGACCACGACATGACCCTGGTGCGCGACGTCGCCGACCGCATCACCGTGTTGAACTTCGGCCGGCGGATCGCCGACGGCGACGCCGCCGCGGTGCTGCGCGAACCCGACGTCATCGCGGCCTATCTCGGCGAGGATGCCGGGCAGGGGGGCGCGGGCCGCGCCGAGGCGGCGAGCCCCCGGCCCGACCTCGCCCCGGTCTGACAGGAGCTTCCCGTGGCGCTGCTCGAACTCCGCGATCTTTCCGTCAGCTACGGCGAGGTCAGGGCCGTGGAAGGGCTGTCGCTCACGGTGGAGCCCGGCGAGGTCGTGACGCTGCTGGGGTCCAACGGCGCCGGCAAATCGACCACGCTGAAGGCGATCTCGGGCCTGGTGCGGCCGCGGGCCGGGCAGATCCTGTTCGAGGGGCGCTCGCTCATGGGCTGCCGGCCCGAGGAGATCGTGCGTCGCGGCGTCGCCCATGTGCCCGAAGGGCGCCGGGTGTTCCCGGGGCTGACGGCGCGCGAGAACATCATGCTGGGGGCGTCGAACCGGTCGGGCCTGTCGAAGCGGCAGATCCGCGCCGAGGCCGACGCCATGTTCGAGCTGTTCCCCGATATCGCCCGCTTCGGCGACGCCCTCGGCTGGACGCTGTCGGGCGGGCAGCTCCAGATGGTGGCGCTGGCCCGGGGCCTCATGGCCAAGCCGCGCCTGCTGCTGCTCGACGAGCCCTCGCTGGGCCTCGCCCCCGTCATCGTCCAGGCGGTGTTCCGCATCATCGCCGAGGTGCGTCGCCGCGGCACCACGGTGTTCCTCATCGAGCAGAACGCCCGCATGGGCCTTTCGGTGGCCGACCGCGGCTACGTGCTGGAATCGGGCCGCCTGGCGCTGAGCGGCACGCCAGAGGCCCTGTGGGCCAACGACGACATCTCCGCCGCCTATCTCGGCGGCAGTCGGGCCGTGTCGGCGGCCGGCTGACGCGCCGGGCCCGGGCAGGGCGACCGCGCCGCAGTGCGGCGGCACCGCGGCGGCAAACGCAGTCGTGGGGCCGGGCGGGACGTCACGCCCCGCCCAGCGCTTCCGTCTTGTCCAGCCGCTCGATCAGCGTGGCGCTGGCGCGGTTGACGCCGTCGAGGTCCACCGCGACCCCCTGGGCCTTGAACCGGCCGACGACCTTGTCGAGCGCCGCGATGGCGGTGACGTCCCAGAAATGGGCGCCCGAAACGTCGATCAGCACGCCGGGCGCGCCGGCCGCCGCGCCCGTGTCGAAGGCGTCCACGAAGGCGTCGGCGGAGGCGAAGAACACCTGGCCGGTGACGCGGTAGACGAGGCGGCCCGTGCCCGGCTCGACGCTCGACACGACGCCGAGCAGGCCCGCGACCTTGAAGGTGAAGAACACGCCGCTGAGCAGCACGCCGACGGCGACGCCCATGGCGAGGTTGGCGGTCGCGACCGTGACGGCGACCGTCGCCAGCATCACGGCGCTCGACACCTTCGGGTGGGTGACGAGGGTGCGGAGCGAGGACCAGTCGAAGGTGTCGATCGACACCATCACCATGACGGACACCAGCACGGCGACCGGCACCTGCGCCATCCAGGGCTTCAGCGCCACGGTGAGGACGAGCAGGAGCACGCCGGCGAAGAGCGTCGAGAGCCGGCCGCGGCCGCCGTATTTCACGTTGCTGACCGTCTGCCCGATCATGCCGCAGCCCGCGATGCCGCCGAACAGGCTGGCGGCGAGGTTGGCGAGGCCGAGGCCGGCGCATTCCCGGTTCTTGTCGCTCGGCGTGCCGGTGAGGTCGTCGACCACGCTCGCCGTCATGAGGGATTCGAGCAGGCCCACCATGGCGATGGCGAGGGCCGGCCCGGCGACGATGCGCAGCGTGTCGAGCGTGAAGGGCACGGAGGGCCAGGCGAAGCGCGGCAACCCGTCCGGCAGGTGGCCGAGATCCGCCACCGTCCGCACCGGCAGGTGGAACGCGATCGCGGCGGCGGTGAGCGCCAGGATGGCGATCAGCGGCGAGGGGACGGCGGTGGTGATGCGGGGCACGAGGTAGATGATGGCGAGCCCGGCCGCCAGCACCGCATAGGTCATCCAACCGCCCCCGAGCACCTGCGGGACCTGGGCGGAGAAGATCAGGATGGCGAGCGCGTCGACGAAGCCGGTGCGCACCGATTTCGACACGAAGCGCATCAGCACGCCCAGGCGCAGCGCGCCGAAGGCGACCTGCATGAGCGCGGCGAGGAGGCCGGCCGCCAGCAGGTAGGGCAGGCCGTGCGCGTGGACCAGCGGCGCCGCCACCAGGGCGACCGAGCCCGCCGCCGCCGAGATCATGGCGGGGCGGCCGCCCGTGACGGCGATGACGGCGCAGATCACGAAGGAGGCGTAGAGCCCGACCTCGGGATCGACGCCGGCCGCGAAGGAGAAGGCGATGACTTCGGGGATCAGCGCGAAGGTCGCGACGGCGCCGGCGAGCATCTCTCGGATCGGGCGTGTGAACCACTCCCGACGGATGGTGGAGGAGGACATGGATGGAAATTCCCGCAAGGGACGGCCTCGGGCGGCTTCCGCGCGAAGGCGGGCCGCAGGACGGGCAGGTCTGTTGCGTGGTCCGGCGGATCGGCGGCCGGAAGAGCCACCCGGATTTGCACCGGGTCCAGTCGAATGGCGCAGCTTAACGCCGTTGCCTGTTGCGATGCAACAAGGAACTCCGCGCGGAAGCGGCGGCCGGCGGCCCGCCGCTGCGCTTTGCCGGCCGTGGCGCGCCGCCGGGCATGGATCCCGGGGGCGGCTTCGCGGCTTGACGAGGCCGATGCACCGGCGCGGCCCGGTGCGAGGCAGGGGAGGCGCGCGATGCCATCGGATTCCGACGCGCCGTCGCGGGGCGGGGCGACCCCCGGCCCCGGCTTGCGCGGCACCGGCCGACCCGATGCCGGCATGGCCGACGACGGCCTGTTCTTCGCCGCCATCGGCACGAGCCGCATGCCCATGGTGCTGTCCGACCCCAACCGGCCCGACAATCCCATCGTCTTCGCCAACGACGCCTTCCTGTCCCTGACGGGCTACGACCGAGCCGAGGTCGTCGGGCGCAACTGCCGCTTCCTGCAGGGGCCCGAGACCGACCCCGAAACCGTGGAGCGGATCCGGCATGCGGTCCGGACCCGGACCGACATCGCGACGGAAATGCTGAACTACCGCCGGGACGGCACGGCCTTCTGGAACGCGCTGTTCATCTCGCCGGTGCTCGACCGGGATGGCAGGCTCGCCTTCTTCTTCGCCTCGCAGCTCGACGTGTCCCGCCGCCGCGATGCCGAGGAGGCGGTCCATCAGGCGCAGCGGATGGAGGCCGTGGGCCAGCTCACGGGCGGCATCGCGCATGACTTCAACAACCTCCTCCAGGTCGTCACCGGCTACATGGACGGGGTGAAGGACCATGTCGCAGCATCCGGCGACCCGCGGCTGATCCGGCAGGTGGGCGCCATGGCGGAGGCCGCCGGCCGTGCGACGGCCTTGACCCAGCAACTGCTCGCCTTTTCGCGCAAGCAGACGCTCCGGGGCCGTGCCGTGAGCCTCAACGACCTCGTGGCCGGAATGGGCGAGCGCCTGGGCCGCGCCCTGGGGGACGGCGCGACGATCGTCACCCGCCTCGACCCGGCGCTGTGGAACTCCCGCCTCGACCCAAGCCAGGCCGAGGCGGCGATCCTCGCCCTCGTGGCCAATGCGCGCGACGCCATGCCGGACGGCGGCACGCTGACGATCGGCACGGCGAACTGCGACGTCGGGGCCGGCGACCCGCTGTCGGGCAGCCTGGCGCCGGGCCGCTACGGCGCGCTGTCCCTGTCGGACACCGGATCGGGCATGCCCGAATCCGTCCTGAAGCGGGTCATGGACCCGTTCTTCACCACCAAGCCGGAGGGCAGGGGCTCGGGGCTCGGCCTGTCCATGGTCTACGGCTTCGCCCGGCAGAGCGGCGGGGCGGTGCGGATCGAGAGCGCCCTCGGCACCGGCACGACGGTGCGGCTCTACCTCCCGGCGGCCGAAACCGACGCTGAGCCCCCGGCGCCCGCCGCCCGGCCCGACGCCGGCCCGGGCGGCGGCGAGCGGATCCTCGTCGTGGACGACCGGGCCGAGGTCGCCGAACTCGCCCGCACCATGCTGGAGGACGGCGGCTACACCGTGGAGGTCGCCCGCGACGGCGAGGACGCCCTCGCCAAGCTGGCGGGTGGGTTCGACCTGCTCTTCTCGGACCTCATCATGCCCGGCAGCCTGAACGGCGTCAGCCTCGCCCGGGAAGCGCAGCGGCGCTATCCGGGCCTGAAGGTGCTGCTGACCACGGGCTTCGCCGAATCCGGCATCGACCGCACCGATTCGGGCGGTGCCGACTTCGCCACGATCGCCAAGCCCTACCGGCGCGCGAACCTCGCCCGGACGGTCCGGGCGGTGTTGGATGCGCCGGCCCGCGCCGGCTGACGGAGCGGCCCGCGCCTCGACCGCGTTCCGCTCGGCGAGGCCGCGCGGCGCTCCGGTGCCGTCAGGCGACCCCCGGGCAGCCGCGGTTGCGCATCTGCTTGGTGGCGCTGGCGCGCGTCCCTTCGCCGATGTTCGGGTTGGTCAGGTAGAAGGCGTAGTAGGCGCACCATTCTTCCTTGGTCATCTTGTCGAGGGGCTTGTCAGGGTCGTAGGGGTTCTTGGTCGACTCGCAACCGGCGGTCGCCAGCGCCAGCGCGATGGCCGCCCCCAGCGCGACCTGCATCGTCCTGTCCCATCTCGTCATGGATCGCTCGTCCTGCCTGCGGAATCGGCCCGGCCGCATCTTAAAGGCTGGATGGGACCGTGGGAACCGTCCCGGCCTCGGAGCGGGCTGCCGAAGGATGCGCCATGGTGATGACGCCTTGGGCGATCGCACCGTGCGGCGAGGAACAAGGAGACCCCGGCAGCGTTGACTTTCCACCTGCAGCCGAAATGGCGCGGTCCATGGGAGACGAGCACAATGAGCGAGTTCACCGACAAGGCCAAGGGCCTCGCCAACGAAGCTATCGGCAAGACCAAGCAGGGCATCGGCGAGTTGACCGGCTCGGAGAAGACCCAGGCCGAGGGCGCCGCCCAGGAAGCCAAGGGCGATGCTCAGCGGGCCGTCGGTGACGCCAAGGGCGCCGTCAAGGACACCGCCAACAACGTCGCCGACAAGGCCCACGACGCGCTCAACCGCTGAACCGCCGGCGGCTTCGGCCGCGCGCGTTCGACGATTCCTTTCGAAGGGCCCGCGGCGACGCGGGCCCTTTCGCCGTTTGGACGATGGCAGCATGCCACTGCGCAGGAGCCTTCGCTCCCCTACGGCGCGGTCGACGGACAGCCGCCGATGCAGTTGACAGGCGGGGTGATCGGCACCTATACAGCGGCCACGCCGAACGACACGGTGCATGGCGGGGTAGCTCAGCTGGTTAGAGCAGCGGAATCATAATCCGCGTGTCGGGGGTTCGAGTCCCTCTCCCGCTACCATGTCGACCACAGCCAGCCAGAAACATTCGGCGGCACCGGTGGTGCATCGATCCCCAGACCGATCCATCGCCGACCGGGTTATCCCGTCCAACGGTCAGCGGAACGTCGAACGACCGCTTGAGGCCTCCGGCATGATGGGAGGGGGCGCTCACGGCCCGAAATCCGAGTCTGCGTCGGCCCGGCTGCCAGTCCCGGCCGCGGGCCTCGAAGGCGATCCGTCATCGGACGATGGCGGCCCGTGCAGGATCAGGGCGGCTGAACGCGCTTTGACGCTTCCAGCCCAGCGCGACGGGGAGCTCGAAGCTTCCCGTCGGCACGTCGTTATTGGACGAGCGCGGCCGTTTCGGCGGGAGCCACGGCGGCAGGAGCGACTTCCGGAGTGGCCGGGGTCTTGGAGGCGACGATCGCCTCCATGAGATTGTACAGCTTCAGCTTCACACGCTCGTCATCGATCGCATGCAGGATGCGGATGATCTTGACGTCGTAGGTCGCGCTGGCGCGCGAGCGCTTGCGGCGGTCGACGATGTCGGCCAGTTCGATGCCACCCGAGGTCTCGCCTTCCGGAGTGATGTCTTCGAAGAAGAACGAGATGTCCTTCTCGAGGATCCTGGCGATATTCATGAGCTGGCTGGCGCTGATACGGTCCTTGCCGAGTTCATACTTTTGCACCTGCTGAAACGAGATGCCGAGTTGCTCCCCGAGCGCGCCTTGGGAGATTCGCTTTTCGATCCGAGCGAAGCGAACGCGCGCTCCGAGGTGCCGATCGACCGCATGATTTTTCCGCGCCATCATGTCCTCTTTTGAGCGCTGTGGTGCTCGATCCTAACACGGATGCCGAGAGTGAACCAAGGGGTTGCGATTGAGATGGACCAGAAATCGTTTTCTTCAACCGCGACCGACCCGTCAAACGACGATTAATCCCTGCTTTTGGCGAAGACCCGCGATGCGAATCCTGGATAACACTGCGGAGGGTTAGTGAGTCCGAAGCCGGATATTACGACATAAGTTAAGCGGAGCGATTCGTCGGGCGATTTGCGCGGCACCGGCGCGGCACGTCCCGGACGGCTCCGAGCCGTCGGCGAAGCCTTGAACATGACACCACGGCGGTCATGGCGGTGCCGGGAAGCCCGGCGCGACAGTGGAACGGCGTCAGCCTCGCCGACGGACTGCGGCCTCGCCATGCGTCGACCGGATCGCGTCGCGGCAGGATCGAAGGCAACGCCCGGGCAGGCGCGGACAGGAGCACGGACCCGGTGCGGACCTGCTCGGTGCCGGACGCGGGCTCGGTGGCGCGACCCTCGCACCGCGCTTCAGCGCCGGTCTGCTCGGCGCCGCTCCGGCCCCGGCGCGCTCGAGGCGGCCTCGCGGCGCCGGAGGCGGTCCCGGCTCCGAGCGGGCGGCCGGGTTCTGTCCCTCAGAGCGCGAAGCTCGTTCCACAGCCGCAGGAAGCGGTGGCGTTGGGATTGTGGATCTTGAACGATTGTCCGATCAGGTCGTCGACGAAATCGATCTCCGACCCCCGCATGTAGTCGATCGACATCGGGTCGATCACCACCGTCGCGCCGTCCCGCTCGAGCACGAGGTCGTCGGGCGCGGGCCCGTCCACGATCGTGAAGGCGTACTGGAACCCGGAACATCCGCCGCCGTCGACGGCGACACGCAGCACCGCGCCGGGCGCCTCGCTCGACAGCACCTTCTTCACGCGCCTGGCCGCCGAGGACGACAGCGCCACGGGTGACAGGACATCGGTCTCGCTCATCGTCGGCTTCTCCTGCGGACTCGCCTCCGGCATTGCCCGAACGCGGCGGGCACGCCACGTCCCGAAAGTAGGAGGCCTCGCCGGGTGCCGCAATGGCCGCCCGGCCCCCTTGCGGCGGCAGCGGCCGCGCGGCATGCCTCTCGGCGGTCGAGCCCGGCGTCGTCCCGGCACGCATCGGCGGCCGGAGGCGTTGAAGCCGATCCATGGATGTCGTGGCCGAACTGCGGGGCTGTCTCGCCCGGGCTCTGAGCGGCATGGCGGCCCGCGGCCTGCTGGAGCGCGGACCGGAGCTGTCCCGCCTCGCCGTGGAGCCCAGCCGCGACGCGGCCCGGGCCGACCTCGTCACCAATGCCGCCCTGGCCTTCGGGCCCGCCTGGACCGGACCGGGCGCGGGGCAGGGGACCCGGCGCCTCGCCGAGGCCTTGGCGGGCGAGATCGCGCGGGAGCCCGGCGTCGCCGACGTGGCCGTGGCAGGCGCCGGCTTCCTCAACGTCACCCTGGCGACCCGGCGCCTGGCGGAGGCGGCCGCCGGCGTGCTGGCCGGCGATCCCGTGCCGACGCTGGCCCGGCCCGGCGCGGTCGTCGACGTCACCGTGGCGGCGCCCGGCCCGGGGCCGCGCGGCCCGGCGAACTTGGACCACCTCCGCGCCGTCGTCGTGGGCGACGCGCTCGGGCGCCTGCTGGCCGGCACCGGCCACGGTGTCGCGGTGCGGTGCGCGGGCGACAGGCCCTGGGACCGGCACGGCCTGCCGTGGCTCGGCGTCGCCTTGCCCTGGGCGAGCGTCGCGGCGCACCAGCCCGCCGGCGAGGCCGCAGCGGCGCGGATCGAAGTGCGGCCGGGGTACGCCGGCCGCGTGTCCGAGGCGGCGGGCACCATCGTGGTGCCGGTGGCGCGGTGTCGCCTCGCCGCCAACACGGGCGTCCCCGCCTCGGCGGACGGCTTCGACGCCGACGCGGTCGACGCGCTGCGCTTCGCCCTCCTGTGCCGGGAGCGGTCGTCGGGCCTGGACTTCGACCCCGCGGCCGCGCGGGACCGGTCGCATGCCGGGCCGTTGTTCGACGTCGGCTATGCCCACGCCCGCGCGGTCCGCACCCTGCGCGGGGTCGCAGGCCCTGAGGCGGATCGCCCGTCCTGGCGGGACGCGCTGTCGCGCCCCGGCCTCGTCGGCGACCGGGACCGCGACCTGCTCCGGCCTGTCGCGCTGTTCCCGCATGCCGTGGGGCGGGCGGTGGCCGAACACGAGCCGCAACGCCTCGCCGGGCTGTTGCGCGACCTCGCCGCCGCCGTGCATCGCCAATGGAACAGAAGCAAAGATCAGCCACAATTACGCTTTGTTAATGAAGAACAGAGAGATTTGACCAAAGCTCGGCAGGGATTGATGATGGCATCCGCCATCGTCCTGAAGTCCGGTCTCCGTCTGTTCGGCATCGCGGCACCCGACGAGATGCGGTGACGGCGGCGCCAGGACCGACCTGCGGGGCTGGACGACGTCCGGCGCGCCCGTCGCGACCGGAAGGGAGCTGCGCGATGCGTCACGACGCACGGCCCGGCCCGAGTGCCATTGTGAGGCGAGGTGTTCGATGAGTGAAGCCGCGAGATCGCGCCGGGACGATGGCCGCTACGAGCCCCAGGTGGCCGTGCCGGGCCGCGGGTCCGCGCCCTCCGATCCCCTGGCCGAACTGGCCCGGCTCGTCGGCCAGGACGACCCGTTCCGCAACGTCTTCCGCCCGGCCGCCCCGGCGACCGCGCCGGAGCCCGGCTTCCGCAACCCGCGGGACGCCGGCCTGGCGCCCGACGTCCACCACGACCCCCGGGACGGCGGCCACCATGGCGCCGTGGCGGGCTACGACGACAGTGCCGTCTACGACGAGGCGGGTCATGCGGAGGCGGCCCACGGCGAGGATGGTCACGATCCTGACCGCCACCACCAGGACGGGGCCTATGCGGACGGGGCCTACTACGACGACGACCCGGCCCACCATGCCGAACACGACGGCTACGCGGAGCCCCACGCGGACGAGCAGCACTATGCCGCCGAACAGGCGGCCCATCCCGACGAAGCCGGCCTGGCCGACGAGCATTTCGCGCCCGGCTACGATCCCGCCGCTCTTCCGGACACTTGGGCGCAGGACGGTGACTGGGCGCAGGACGGCGTCGCGGCGGAACGCGCCGGAGGCCCGGTGCGCCTGAACGATCATGCGTCGAAATCCGCCGCCCGGCGTCCCATCGCGGTCCTGGCGGCCGTCCTGGTGCTGACCGGCGGCGGGCTCGCGGCCTCGTTCCTGGCCAAAAGCCCCGCGACGTCGGGGGCGGTGGCGACCTCCGGCGGCCGCGGCGCCCCGACCATCCTGGCGGCGACGGGTCCCACGAAGGTCAAGGCCGACGACGGCAGCACGACCGCCCCCGAGGACCAGGATGTGGCGCTGCTCAACAAGGGCGGCATCCTGCCCAACGGGCCGGTCAAGATCGTGTCGAGCCAGGAGCAGCCGGCCGACCTCGGCCAGCTGCCGAAGTCCGACCTCGCCGAGGGCGCACGCCCGCTGCCCGCACCGGTGCCGAGCCCCTTCCCCGAGCCCAAGAAGGTGAAGACCTTCGTGGTCCACCCGGACGGCACCATGCTGTCGGGCGACAGCGCGGCTGCCGCGCCCGGCCGCACCTCGACGGCCGCCCCGGCGCCGTCGACGCCGGGCGACGCCGCCGCCTCGCCCCTGCCGGCCACGCCGGCGACGGGCGTCCGTGGCGGCACCACGCCGAAGAGCTCCGCCGCCACGCCGGCCGCCCCGATGGCGACCATCGCCAGCCTGTCGGCCGATCCCGCCCTGGCCGACCCCGCCACCACGGCCGCCGTCCCGGCGACCCGCCAGTCCGCGCCGGTCAAGGGGCCGGCGTCCTACGGCGTCCAGCTCGCGTCCTCGCCGGTCGAGGCCGACGCCAACGCGGCCTTCGCCAAGCTGAAGAAGCGCTTCCCGGCGCAGCTCGGCCCCTACACCGCCACCGTGCACAAGGCCGAGACCGGCGACAAACCGGTGTACCGGGTGCGGGTCGGCGGCATGACGCAGGACGAGGCCAAGGGGCTGTGCACGCAGCTGCAGAGCGCCGGCGGGGCCTGCCTGGTGATGCACAATTGACCGCGAAAGCCTTCGTCTGCGGCTGCGCCGGGACGGCGCTCGACGACGCCGAGCTGGCCTTCATGGCCGAGACCCGGCCCTGGGGCCTGATCCTGTTCCGCCGCAACGTCGACACGCCGGACCAGCTCCGCGCCCTCGCCGCGTCCTTCCGCGCGGCGGTGGGTCGTGCCGACGCCCCCGTGCTGGTCGACCAGGAGGGCGGCCGGGTGCAGCGCCTCACCCAGCCCCACTGGCCGCGCTACCCGGCGGCGGCGCGTTTCGCCGCGCTCCACGCCGCCGACCCCGCGGGCGCCGCGCGGCTCGCCCGCCTCGGCGGCGAACTCCTGGCCCGCGACCTGTCGGATTGCGGCATCACGGTGGATTGCGCGCCCGTGCTCGACCTGCCGGTCCCGGGCAGCAGCCCCGTCGTCGGCGACCGGGCCTTCGGCGGCGAGCCCGGCACGGTGGCGGCCCTGGCCCGGGCCTTCGCCGACGGCCTCGCGGCCGGCGGCGTGTTGCCGGTCATGAAGCACGTGCCCGGCCACGGCCGCGCCGCGGTCGACAGCCACCACGAGCTGCCGGTCGTGACGGCCGAGCGTTCCGCGCTCGCGCGCGACTTCGCGCCCTTCCGGGCTCTGGCCGACCTGCCGATGGCGATGACGGCCCACGTCGTGTTCACGGCGCTCGACCCCGACCGGCCGGCCACGACGTCGCCGAGCGTCATCCGCGACATCGTGCGCGGCGAGATCGGCTTCGACGGGTTGCTGCTGTCCGACGACCTGTCCATGCAGGCCCTGCGCGGCACGCTCGGCGAGCGGGCCGCCGCCGCCGCCGCGGCGGGCTGCGACATCCTGCTCCACTGCAACGGCATCATGGAGGAGGCCCGGGCCGTGGCGGCCGCCGCGCCTGCCCTGGCCGGCCGCGCCGCCGAGCGGGCCGACGCGGCACTCGCCCGCCGCACCGCCCCCGCCCCGCGCGACCTCGTGGCGGACCGCGCCGCCTTCGCGGCGGCTTTCCCGGTCACCGCCTGACGGGCGCGCGGCCCGGGCTCATGCGCTGGCCGCGCTGCCGATCGAGGCCGCCACCACGCAGCCGATCGCCAGCCATTGCAGCGGCACGAGGGACTCGCCCAGGAACGCCATCCCGGCCAGCGCCGCGACCGCCGGCTCGATGCTGAGCAGGACGCCGAAGGTTTGGCGCGGCAAGCGCTGCAGGGCATACATCTCCAAGGAATAGGGAACGGCGCTCGACAGCAGCGCCACGCCGAGCCCGGCCATCAGCGTGGCGGGCGCCAGCAGGGCCGTGCCGGCCTTGGCGACGCCGAAGGGGATCACCAGGGCGGCGGCGATGGCCGACCCGAGCGCCACGCTGTCGGGCCCCCGCAACCGGCCGGCCCGCTGGCCGAACACGATGTAGAGCGCCCAGCCGATGCCGGCCGCGGCCGCGAGCGCGAGCCCGGCGGGGTCGAGGCCGCGCGACGCGTCGCCGAGCGGCAGCAGCAGGCCGAGGCCCACCACCGCCAGGCCGATCCACACGAGGTCGAGCGCCCGCCGCGACGACAGGGCCGCCACGCAGAGCGGCCCGGCGAATTCGATCGCGACGGCGATCCCGAACGGGATGGTGCGCAGCGCCAGGTAGAACACGAGGTTCATGGTGCCGAGCGCGATGCCGTAGAGCGCCACGGCGGCGGCGTCCCGCCGCGTCAGGGCCCGCCGCCACGGACGCCAGGCCGCCAGCAGCAGCAGCGTGGCGAAGCCGACCCGCAGAGCCGTGGTACCTTCGGCGCCGACGCGCGGGAACAGGCCCTTGGACAGCGAGGTGCCGACCGCGATCGACAGGATCCCGGCCACGACGGCTGCGACGGGGAGCAGGACGGGGTGGGCGGCTGCCGCGGCGGCGGGACGGGCCGTGGGAGCTGCGTGGGAGCGGCCCCGCGCAGCCTCGTCGCCCGTCACCCTCCCGCCCCGGTCAGCTGCGGGCCGCGTCCGGCCAGGTGGCGCCGTGGGCGTTGACGTAGATGGCGTAGAGCGACGTGGTCCCGCAGATGTACAGCCGGTTGCGCTTGCGTCCGCCGAAGCAGAGGTTGGCCACCACCTCCGGCACGCGCACGATGCCGAGCAGCGTCCCGTCCGGCGCGTAGCAGCGCACGCCGTCATGGGCCGACGTCCAGACGTTGCCGGCGGTGTCGCAGCGGAAGCCGTCGAACAGGCCGTCGTCCAGGCTCGCGAAGACCCGCCCCTCGGTGAGGGTGTAGCCGTCCGCCCCGACGCGGAACACGCGGATGTGGCGCGGCCCGTCCTCGCTGTGCGTGGCGCCCGTGTCGGCGACGTAGAGCAGCGATTCGTCCGGCGAGAAGCACAGGCCGTTCGGCTTGTGGAAGTCCTGCGCGACGGCGTGGACGCGCCCGTCGCGCGGGTCGATGCGGTAGACGTGGCTGCCGCCGATCTCGGAGGGGGCGGCGGAGCCCTCGTATTCGCTGTCGATGCCGTAGGTGGGGTCGGAAAACCAGATCGAATCGTCCGATTTCACCACGACGTCGTTGGGCGAGTTGAACCGCTTGCCGTCGATCTCGGACGCCAGGATCGTCGTCGAGCCGTCGTGCTCGATGCGCGACACGCAGCGCCCCTCGTGCTCGCAGCACACGAGGCGGCCCTGGCGGTCGACCGTGTGGCCGTTCTGGTGCCGGGCCGGCTGCAGGAACGTCGAGACCGATCCGTCCGTCTCGTCGAGGCGCATGACGCGGTCGTTCGGGATGTCGGACCAGACGAGGTAGCGCCCCGCCGGGAAATAGGCCGGGCCCTCCGTCCAGCGGCCGCCGGTCCACAGCTTCTCGAGGTGGACATTGCCGAAGACCAGCTTCCTGAAGCGCGGATCTCGGATTTCCAGGCTCTCGGTGAACATCGTTTCCCCCTCGCAGCGGCGCATGCGGGCGCGCGGCCTTGGCCGGGAGTAAGGCTCCGGCGGCCGCCGCGCGCAAGCGGAAAAGTCCGACCCCGCCATCTGTGCCGTTTCGATACGCGGGACCGGGGCGGCGGTTGAAGGTCCCTTCACCTTCGCGGGCGAGGTTGGTTACCGAAGCATGACGACCGGAGTCCGGATTCGATGAACAGCGCCGCCCCCGAGCCCGACGAGACCGGCGAGGACGTCACCGCCGGGGCGCCCCGCATCTCGCTCGGCAAGGGTCGCGCCCTGGTGCCGGTGCCGACGCCCCCGCCGACCGCCTCCACCTTCGCCGGCCTCGGCCGCTCGCACGGCCTCGTCGCGGCCGGCGTCGCCGTCGTGATGGGGTTCGGCTTCGTGGCCGGCACGGAAGTCTTCGCGTCGCGGCCCCGGCCGGTCGCGGTCGCCAAGGCCGGGCCACCGGCCGACACCACCATGGACGTGCTGGTGCGGGTGCAGGGCGAGGTCAGGGCGCTGAAGTCCAGCCTCGACGGGCTCAAGGCCACGGCCGAGAACACCCGCCAGGAGGACACGATCCGCGGCCTGAAGCGCAGCGTCGACACGCTGAAGGGCGACCTCGACGGCGTCCGGTCGGCCTCCAGCGCCGCCGTCGGCCAGATCGGCGCCAAGCTCGACCGGCTGGACCGCGACCCCGGCCCCAAGCTCGCCGAGATCGCCGCCCGCCTCGACCGGCTCGACCGCGACCCCACCACCAAGCTGTCCGACGTCACGGCCCGCCTCGATCGGCTCGACCCCACCAGCAAGCTCGCCGACGTCACGGCGCGGCTCGAGCGGATCGAGCGCCAGGTGGCGTCGGGCGAGACCACGGGCTCGCTGCCGCCCCAGGCGACCGCGGCGCCGAAGCCGCCCATCCCGCCCCAGCGCGCCGCCCCCGCGGCCGTGACGGCCGTGCCCCCGGTGCGGCCCGAGCCGGTCCGCGCCGAGACTCCCAAGCCCGACCCGGCCAAGCTCGAGACGGCGAAGCTCGAGCCCGCCAGATCCGAGCCTGCCAGATCGGAGCCCGCCAGATCGGAGCCTGCCAAGCCCGACGCCGTCGCCAAAGCCGAGCCCGCCAGATCCGAACCCGCCAAGTCCGAGCCCGCCAAGTCCGAGCCCGCCAAGTTCGCGCCCGCCAAGCCCGACGTCGCCGACAAGGGGGATGGGCCGGCGCGGGTCGCCACCGTCGAGGGCTGGATGCTGCGCGACGTCTACGGCGGCGTGGCCCTGCTCGAAGGCCGCCACGGCGGCCTGCGCGAGGTCGCCCCCGGTGAGTTCGTGCCCGGCGTCGGCGAGATCCGCTCCATCGAGCGGCGCGGTCGCGGCTGGGTCGTGGTGACGAGCCGCGGCCTGATCCAGGCCGACGCCCGCTGGTAGGCGCGCCGGCTCTTTCGAGCTTCCGATGCCTCCGCCCCCGGCCCGAAGGTCCGGGGGCGTGGGTGTTTCCATCCGCGTCGGAGTATCCCACATGGACATGATCATCGGCACGGTCGAGGCTTTCGTCCTCGCCGGCATCCTCAGCGTCGCCAGCCTCGCCACGGCGGGCGTGCTGCACATCGGCTGACGCGCCCGCGGCGCGGGGAGGGCGCTTTGCGACGCGACACGCTCGGGCCCGACCATTTCGAGGCGCTCTACGCCGCCCGGCCCGACCCCTGGTGCCTCGCCAGCAGCGACTACGAGCGGGCGAAATACGCCGCCACCCTGGCGGCCCTGCCGCGGCATCGCTACGCCCGCGGCTTCGAGGTCGGCTGCGCCATCGGCATCCTGACGGCCGAACTCGGCCGGCGCTGCGCGGACCTGCTCGCCGTGGAACCGGTGGCGGCGGCGCTCGCCGAAGCCCGGGCCCGCAACGCCGGCCAGCCCCACATCCGCTTCGCCGGGATGTTCGTGCCGGGGCAATGGCCGGCGGAACCCTTCGACCTCGTCGTCCTGTCCGAGGTGATCGACTATCTCGGCGCCGACGACGTGGAGGCGCTGGCGGGGCGCGTCCTCGCCACCCTGGCGCCCGGCGGCGACGTCGTCATGGTCCACTGGGTCGGCAAGAAGCGCGGGCCGCCGACGGGCGACGAGGCCAGCGACCGGTTCGTCGCGGCGGCGGGCCCCGCGCTGCGGGTGCTGCGGCAGGACCGCAACCCGGACTACCGGCTCGACGTCCTGCGCCGGGTATGACGCGCGGCGCCCGCCGCGGATTCGGCGGGACCCGTTGCCGGATGGGCGTCGCGGTTCCTATGATGGGGGAACGGCACCGGAGCGACTCATGGCCAAGACGATCCGCATTCACGCCTTCGGGGGTCCCGAGGTGCTCACCGTGGAGGACCTCGACCTCGCCGCGCCCAGGCCCGGCGAAGTCCGCATCCGCCAACGTGCCGTGGGTCTCAACTTCATCGACGTCTACCAGCGCCAGGGCGTCTACCCCAACGCACTGCCGCTGGTGCTCGGCAACGAGGCGGCCGGCGACGTCGTGGCGATCGGTCCCGACGTGACGGAATTCGCCCCGGGCGACCGCGTCGCCTACGGCACGGCGCTCGGCGCCTATGCCGAGGAGCGCAACGTCCCGGCCCGGCTGCTCGTGCACCTGCCGGAGGCCGTCTCCTACGAGGTCGGCGCCGTCATGATGCTCAAGGGCCTCACCGCCCAGTACCTGCTGCGCCAAACCTACCCGGTGAAGCCGGGCGACACGATCCTGGTGCATGCCGCCGCCGGCGGCGTCGGGCTGTTCCTGTGCCAGTGGGGCCACGCGCTCGGCGCCACCGTGATCGGGACGGCGGGCTCGCCGGAGAAGTGCGATCTCGCCCGCCAGCACGGCGCCGACCATTGCATCGACTACCGGCGCGAGGATTTCGCCGCGCGCGTGAAGGAGATCACCGACGGGGCGCTCTGCCACGTCGTCTACGACGCCATCGGCAAGGCCACCTTCCCGGCCTCGCTCGACTGCCTGCGGCCGATGGGCATGTTCGCCTCCTACGGCGCCGCGTCGGGCGCCATCGAGGCCTTCGACATCAACCTCCTGGCGCGCAAGGGCTCGCTCTTCGCCACCCGGCCCTCGCTCTTCGCCTACGCGGCCAAGCGCGAAGCCCTCGTCGCCATGACGGAGGACCTCACCACCGCCATCGGCAGCGGCGCCGTCCGCCCCGAGATCCACGCCCGCACCCCGCTCGCCGAGGTGGCGGAGGCGCACCGCGCGCTCGAAGCCCGCGAAACCACCGGCAGCACGATCCTGGTGCCCTGACTTGTCCCGCCCCGACGCCGCCGAACCCGAGCCGTCCCCCTCGGTCCGGCTGCCCGCCCCGCTGGTGGCCATCCGCGGCCTGTCGAAGAGCTTCGGGCCGGTCAGGGCCAACCAGGACATCGACCTCGACGTCCGCGCCGGGGAAAACCACGCGCTGCTGGGCGAGAACGGCGCCGGCAAGTCCACGCTGGTGAAGATGCTCTACGGCCTGCTGCAGCCTTCGGCCGGCGAGATCCTGTGGCAGGGCCGACCCGTCGTGCTGGACACGCCCGAGACGGCGCGGTCGCTCGGCATCGGCATGGTGTTCCAGCATTTCTCGCTGTTCGAGAACCTGACCGTCTCGGAGAACATCGCGCTCGTGCTGCCGCCGGAGCGGCAGAGCCGGCTCGACGCCCGCATCGGCGGCCTGTCCGAACGCTATGGGCTGAAGCTCGCGCCCGCCCGCCCGGTCTGGTCACTTTCGGCGGGCGAGCGGCAGCGCATCGAGATCGCGCGCTGCCTGCTGCAGGATCCCAAGCTGATGATCCTCGACGAGCCGACCTCGGTGCTGACGCCGCAGGAGTCGGAGTCGCTGTTCCGCATCCTCGACCAGCTCAAGGCCGAGGGCCGGGCGTTGCTCTACATCTCGCACCGGCTCGACGACGTCCGCCGCCTGTGCGAGCGCGCCACCATCCTGCGCGGCGGCAAGGTGGTGGGCACCTGCGATCCCCGGGCCGAGACGGCCCGCTCCATGGCGGCCCAGATGGTGGGGGCGCAGATCGCCGAGGTTTCGGCACGCCACGCCACGCCCGGGGCCGAGCGCTTCGCCGCCGTCGGCCTGTCGCTGCCGGCGCCGGGCCTCCACGCGACGGCGCTGAAGGGGGTCGACCTCGCGGTGCGGGGCGGCGAAGTGCTGGGCATCGCCGGGGTCGCCGGCAACGGGCAGGACGAGCTCTTCGCGGCCCTGTCGGGCGAGCGCCTCGCGGCGGCGCCCGGGCAGATCCGCATCGACGGCGCCCCGGCCGGGCGCGACGGCGTCACGGCCCGCCGGCGCCGGGGCGCGGCCTTCGTGCCGGAGGAGCGCAACGGCCACGCCGCCGTGCCGGGCTTCGCGCTCAGCGACAACCTCGTCCTGTCGCGCCACGCCACCGGCGAGGTAAGCCGCGGCGGCTTCCTGCTCGGGCGGGCCGCCCGCGCCATCGCCCGCAAGGTCGTCGAAAGCTTCGACGTGCGGGTCGGCGCCCCCGATCCCGCCGCCCGCACGCTGTCGGGCGGCAACCTGCAGAAGTTCGTGGTCGGCCGGGAAATCCTGCGCGAGCCCGGCGTGCTCGTCGTCAACCAGCCGACCTGGGGCGTCGACGCGCTGGCCGGCGCCGCCATCCACCAGGCCATCCTCGACCTCGCCGGGCGGGGCTCGGCCGTGGTGATCATCTCGCAGGACCTCGACGAGCTGTTCCGCCTCTGCGACCGGCTCTGCGTCATCCACGCCGGGTCGCTGTCGCCCGCCACCCCCACGGCGGCGACGAGCCGCGACGACGTCGGCCTGCGCATGGCGGGCACGGAAGTTGCGAGCGCCACCGCCCATGCACATTGAACTTCAACCCAGGCTTGACCCACCCCGATGGCTCGGCGTGGCGGCACCCGTCGCGGCCTTCGCGGTGGCGCTGCTCATCGGCGGGCTCATCGTGGCGCTGCTCGGCAAATCGCCGCTCGACGCCTTCCGGGTGTATTTCGTCGACCCGCTGACGCAGGACTGGTCGCTCGAAGCCCTGGCCGTGAAGGCGTCGCCGCTGGTCCTCATCGCGGTCGGCCTGTGCTTCTGCTTCCGGGCCAACCTGTGGAATATCGGGGCCGAGGGGCAGTTCATCGCCGGCGGTGCGCTCGGCGGTGCCCTGGCGCTCGCCACCCACGGCGTCCCCCACGACGGGCCGCTCGGCGGCTCCTGGATCCTGCCCGCCATGCTGGCCCTCGGGGTCGTCGGCGGGGCGCTCTACGCGCTGATCCCGGCCGTGCTGCTGGTGACGCTCGGCGTGAGCGAGATCCTCACCAGCCTCATGCTGGTCTATGTGGCGCGGCTGGCGCTCGACTACCTCGTCCGCGGCCCCTGGCGCGACCCCCAGGGCTTCAACTTCCCCGTCTCGGTCAACTTCGACCCCGACGCGACGCTGCCGAGCCTCGTCGAGGGCGCCTCGCTGCATGCCGGCGTGCTCGTCACGCTGGCGGTGGTGGTGCTGGCCGCGGTGGTCTTCGGCCGGACCATGCTGGGCTACGAGATCCGCATCGTCGGGGCGGCGCCGCGCGCCGCGCGCTTCGCCGGGTTCAGCGAGCGCAAGCTCGCCCTGGCGGCCTTCGCGCTGTCGGGCGGGCTCGCCGGGCTCGCCGGCATCATGGAAGTGTCGGGGCAGATCGGGCAGCTGCAGCCGTCGATCTCGCCCGGTTACGGCTTCACCGCCATCATCGTGGCCTTCCTCGGCCGGTTGCAGCCGGTGGGCATCCTGGTCGCCGGCCTCGTCCTGGCCCTCACCTATGTCGGCGGCGAGGGCGCGCAGATCGCCCTCAAGCTGCCGCTCGACGTCACGACCGCCTTCCAGGGCATCCTGCTCATCTGCGTGCTCGGGGCCGACGTCGTGACCCGCTACCGCGTGCGCCTCGTCGGGCGGGTGCTCGCATGAACGGCGAGATGGCGCAGCTCATCCTCGTCACCGTGGTGACGGCGGCGACGCCGCTCTTCCTCGCCGCGCTCGGCGAACTCGTGGCGGAACGGTCCGGCGTGCTGAACCTCGGCGTCGAGGGCATGATGGTGATGGGGGCGGCCGGGGGCTTCGCCGCCGCCTATGTGACGGGCTCGACGCTCGTCGGCGCTCTGGCCGGCATCGCCCTCGGAGCCCTGATGGCGCTGCTCTTCGCCCTGCTCACGGTGGTGTTCGCCGTCAGCCAGGTCGCGTCGGGCCTCGCCCTCACGATCTTCGGCCTCGGCCTGTCGGGCCTCGTCGGCAGCGGTTTCGTCGGGCTGAAGCGCGACCCGGCGCCCCACCTCTCCATCCCGGGCCTCACCGACCTGCCGGGCGTCGGCCGGCTCGTCTTCGGCGAGGACTATTTCGTCTACGCGGCGCTGGCCCTGGCGGTGCTGGTGTCCTTCGTCCTCGGCCGGACCCGGGCCGGCCTCGTGCTCCGGGCGGTCGGCGACAATCACGGCTCGGCCCATGCCCTGGGCGTGCCGGTGCGCCGCGTGCGGATCCTGGCGGTCCTGTTCGGCGGCGCCTGCGCGGGGCTCGGCGGCGCCTACCTGTCGCTCGCCTACACGCCCTTCTGGTCGCCCGAGATGACGGCCGGCCGCGGATGGATCGCGCTGGCGCTGGTGGTCTTCGCCTCGTGGCGCCCGTGGCGTGCCCTGGGGGGCGCCGTCCTGTTCGGCGGCGCGACCGTGCTGCAGCTCCATGCCCAGGCCTTCGGCATCGGCCTGCCCGGACAGTTCATGTCCGCCATCCCCTACCTCGCCACGGTGCTGGCGCTGGTGCTGCTCTCGCTCAGGAGGCGGGCCGGCTCCGTGGCGCCCGCCATGCTGGGGACCGCCTTCGTGCCGGACCGCTGATCCGGCACGGTGATTGCATCAAAAACAGGCATGTGTGCCCGCTGGGCGCCGCTATGGAAGGAATGGACGATGCGTGACTGGGTGAAGGGTGCGGCCGTCGTGGCGCTGGCCGCCATGGCGGGCTCGGCGGCGCGCGCCGAGGACAAGCTGAAAGTCGGCTTCGTCTACGTCGGCCCGGTCGGCGACTTCGGCTATTCCTACCAGCACGACCAGGGCCGGCAGTTCCTGCAGAAGCAGTTCGGCGACAAGGTCGAGACCACCTTCCTGGAGAACGTCGCCGAGAACGATTCCCAGCGCGCCTTCGAGCAGTTGGCGCGCTCCGGCCACAAGCTGATCTTCGGCACCTCGTTCGGCTTCATGGACCCCGAGCTGAAGGTCGCCAAGCAGTTCCCGGGCGTCAAGTTCGAGCACGCCACCGGCTACAAGCTCGCCCCCAACCTGTCGACCTATTCGGCCCGTTTCTACGAGGGCCGCTACATCATGGGCGAGATCGCCGCCAAGGTGTCCAAGAACCACACGGTCGGCTACATCGCCTCCTTCCCGATCCCCGAGGTCGTGTCGGGCATCGACGCCTTCATGCTGGGCGCCCAGAAGGTCGACCCCAACTTCAAGATCAAGATCGTCTGGGTGAACTCCTGGTTCGACCCCGGCAAGGAGGCCGATGCCGCCAAGGCCCTCATCGCCCAGGGTGCCGACGTCATCGCCCAGCACACCGACTCGGCGGCGCCCCTGCAGGAGGCCGAGAAGGCCGGCGTGCATGGGTTCGGCCAGTCCTCCGACATGGCCAAGTTCGCCCCCAAGGCGATCCTGACCTCGCTCGAGGACAATTGGGGTCCCTATTACGTCGGCGAGGTGAAGGCCGTGATGGACGGCACCTGGAAGTCGCACGACACCTGGGGCGGCCTCGCCGCCGGCATGGTCGTGATGGGCCCCTACGAGAACATGCCGGCCGACGTCAAGGCCATGGCCGAGCAGACCGAGGCCGACATCAAGTCCGGCAAGGTGAAGGTTTTCGCCGGGCCGATCGCCAAGCAGGACGGGTCCGTGGGCGTCAAGCCGGGCGAGGTCATGCCCGACAAGGAGATCCTCGGCCTCAATTGGTACGTGAAGGGCGTCGACGACAAGCTGCCGCAGTGAGCGGCGGCGTCCAGCCCCGGTGTCGTCGCCGGGGCGGGACGCTCAGGACGGCTTGCGGCGGAGGTGCTCGTCGAGCCGCGGCATGATCTCGACGAAGTTGCAGGGCCGGGCGCGGTAGTCGAGCTGATGGGCCAGGATGCCGTCCCACGCATCCCGGCAGGCGCCGGGCGAGCCCGGCAGGGCGAACAGGAAGGTCGTGCCGACGAGCCCCGCCGTCGCGCGCGACTGGATGGTCGAGACGCCGATCTTGTCGAAGGAGATGCGGTGGAAGACGGCCGAGAAGCCGTCCATCCGCTTGGTGAACAGCGGCTCGACGGCTTCGGGCGTCACGTCGCGCCCGGTGAACCCGGTGCCGCCGGTGGTCAGGATGACGTCGACGGCGGGATCCGCCGCCAGGGCCTCAACGGCGGCGCGGATGTCGGCGACCTCGTCGCGCACGATGCCGCGCCCCGCCATCCTGTGGCCGGCCGCCGTGATGCGCTCCTCCAGCGCGTCGCCGGAGCGGTCGCCGGCCCGGTCGCGCGTGTCCGACACGGTGACGACCGCGATGCCGAGGGGCACGAAGGCCCGGTCGGGGTCGATCCTGCTCATGATGTTTCCGCCCAAGCTCCCGCGCTGCGCCCGACCCTACCAGCCTTCGCCCGCGGGCTGAAGCCGCGCCGACCGCGCCTCCCCGTCACGCATCTCCCGGCCCTGCCGGTGCGTTGGCCTGCGACACGGAGGTGCCCCCCATGCTCGAGAAGATGCCCAAGGCGATCGGCGAGGCCCTGAGAGGGGTCGGCCCCGGCCTCGACAAGCTCGTGACCAACGCGCATTTCGGCGAGGTCGCCGCGACCCTGGCGGTGACGAGCCCGGCCTTCGCCGACGGCGGCCCCATGCCGGCCGACGCCACCGCGGATGGCAGCGGCACATCGCCCCCGCTCGCCTGGCGCGGCGTTCCGGCAGGCTGCGCCGAAGTCGTGGTGGTGATCGAGGATGCCGACAGCCCGACGCCGGCGCCGCTGGTCCACGCCATCGTGTATGGGCTGCCGGGCCGTGACGGCGCCGTCGCGGAGGGCGAACTCAGCGGGCAGGACGGTGCCGGGCCCCTGCGGCTCGGCAAGTCGTCCTATCTCAAGGCCGCCTACCTGCCGCCCGATCCGCCGACGGGTCACGGGCCGCACCGCTATGCCGTGCAGGTCTTCGCGCTCGACGCGCCCTCCGGGCTGAAAGCCGAGCCCGGGCGGGGCGCCGTGGTCGCCGTCATGGCGGGCCACGTCGTCGCCAAGGGACTGCTGATCGGCACCTACGAGCGGGCCTGACCGCTGCGGCTCCGTCCGGGGCCGTTCAGAAACCGATGGCCATGCCGGGCGACGTGCCGTTGGCGCCGCCGAGCCCGACGCCGATGCGGCGCGACCCGCCCGACGGCGCGGAGTCGGCGTCCGGCGTGCCGAAGCTGTTCTGGCGCGCCCGCGACAGCGCCGAGCCCGTCCTGCTGGGGACCAACTGGTAGCTGTCGGCGGCCGGCGCCGCGGCCTGGGCGGGGGCCGCCTGCTTGCGCCGCCGGGGCTTGGGGGCGGGCTTCGCCATCGCGGCCCTGGCGACGGGCGCCGCCCCGGCGTCCTCGGCCGAAGCCGCGACGGGCAGGAAGGTCGAGGCTGCAAGGGTGGCACAGAGGGCCAAGACCCCGATCCGCTGCATGGCATAAGCTCCCGTGAGACGTCGCCGATGTCGTCGCGGCCGTTCATGTCGCCAGCAAGGCGGAACTGTCGGGGCGAACCCGCGCGAGCGCGCGATTTGACCGGAGACGAGACGGCAGACTAGCGTGGGTCACGCCGTCGCCGATACGCTCCAGCTCGCAAAACGCGAGCCTGTCGGCAGGCGGCGATCGAACCTCCCTCGACGACAGCCTGACGGGTTCCAGCCGCCACGATGACGCGATCGATCCTCCTCCTCGCCGCACTGGCCCTCCTCGGCGGCTGCGCCAACGCCGACGGCTCGCGGCCGCGCCTGTCTCCGGCAAACTCCGAACCCGCCGGCCCGGCCGGCTTCACCGGGGGCTATGTCGGCGCCAACAACGGCTTGGGCAATCTCACGACGAAGAGCGTGCCGTTCTGACGGGCGCCGCGGCCGCCGGGGTTTCGCCCTGCGCCGTTGCGCGCCCTGGCGTTCCGTGATCCTGTCGGCGACGGCGGGCCGCTCTCCAGAGCGACGAACCGCCCCAGGATGTCGGCGGTGGGCGGCCCCGGCGTCCCGGTCCCGTGCTTGACCCCGGATCACGCCATGCGACGCCCCCACGTCTACGAGCGCTCGGTGCCCCGCATCCGCCGTGGGGCCTGCACGGCGCCGGAGGGGGATCCCGTGAGGGCGGCCCGCTCGGTGCTGCGCGCCCTGCAGGCCGTCATCGCCACCGCCGACGCCGCGGGACTGGCCGGGCTCGTCGACCTGCTCGACGCCGCCTGGATCGAGGCCGAGCGCATCGAGGCCGGGACACCGCCCGTCGGGACGTGACGCCGCGACGCGTCTCGGCGGCCCGAGACGGCTGCCGGTAGGGCCGCCGTCGCCGGTATCGCCGGCCTGACGCGGGCCGTTGCCGGACCGCGCCAGGCCGAGAACGCGAGCCTGCTCACAGGCTCACGCGCGCCTCACTTGGCGCAGCTGACCGTGAGCTGGACGGCCGGCGCCCCCGCGGCCGGGGCCGGGCAGGAAGCCGTCCCGTCCTCACCGAGGGTCGCGCCCGTCGCGCAGGTCGCCGCGATGATCTGCTCACCCGCCTCGCAGGTGCCGGTGACGGCCTGGCCGGGCTGGCCGGTCGTGCGCCGCAGCGTGATGGCGAGCTTCCCGACCGCTTGGCCGGCGGGGCCTGCCGGGCCGATGGCGCCGGCAGGGCCGACGGCACCCACGGGCCCGCTCGGACCGACCGGGCCCGCCGGACCCGCGTCACCCTTCGGTCCCGGGATGCCGGGAGCCCCCGCCTGGCCGTCGGCTCCGGTGTCGCCCTTGGCGCCCGCCTGGCCGGCCGGCCCGATGTCGCCCTTGGCCCCGGGTGCGCCCTGCGGGCCCTGCGGCCCCGCGGGACCGGCCGGGCCGGCCTGGCCCATCGCGCCGGCCGGGCCGACCGGCCCCTGGGCGCCGGCGGGACCGGCGGGGCCGGTAGGCCCTGCCGGGCCGACCTGGCCGGGTTCGGGCTTGGAACAGGCTGAGACGGCGAGCAGGCCGACCAGGGAGGCGACGACGAGGCTGGGGCGCATGGAGGCTCCTGTGTGGGGCCGCCACGCTACGGCGTCTTCCCCGGGCCGCAAAGCGTTCCGCCCGTGAAATGCGACCGAGGCCCGCGAGATCGCCGCTGCCGGGGGCGCGCCGGCGCCCGGCCGCAGCCGACACCGGCCCGCGCGGCCCGGCCGGGCGGCGAATCACCCCGCGATGCGGCTCACGCCCGGCCGCGACGGCTCGTCGGTGCCGTCGGGCGGGGAATGGCCGCGGCGCGGATCGCTCTGAGGGATTCTGCCGCGGCCACCCGAGCCGAGGCGCCCGCCCGGCTCGGGCGGACCATAGCGGGGATCGGCGGGGATGAAAGGGCGTTGTGGCGCCGTCCCGCCCGGTCCTTCCGCCCCGGCCTCAGCCCGTCCCGGGGTCGCCCAGCGTCGCGGCGAGCCAGGCCATCAGGGCGTCCCAGGGCGGTGGTGCCGTCGTGTCGACGTCGAAGGCCGGGGCGCGGCCGGTCGGCGCCGCGCGGGCCGCCAGGGCGACGAGTTCCGGGATGTAGGACTCCCCCGGATGGCCGGCGCTGCGCTCGGCGAGGCGGGCCCGGTAGCGCGCCGCCAGGACCTCGGCGGGAGCATGGCACCAGACCTCGGCGAGGCCCTCCAGCCCGGCCGCGGCGATGTGCCGGTCGAGCAGGTCGAGGGGTTGGAAGCCGAACCAGGCGTCGATCACCACGCAGGACGGGTCCGGCCAGTCGCCGATCGCATTGAAGATGATGGCGTAGCTGGCGCGACCGAGCTTGCGGTTGTGGTCCCGGTCGCCGATGCCGAATTCGGCGAAGAGCGGGTCCTTGACGGTGTCGAGCGTCATCAGCGGGCAGTTCAGACGCTCGGCGATGCCCCGCGCCACCGTGCTCTTGCCGCTGGCCGGGATGCCGTTGACCAGGATGGCGCGCTTCATCCGGGCAGGCCCGCCGTGCGGGGCGCCTCCGCGAGGGGCGGCTCGGGCTCGACGAGGTGGTCCACCAGCGCCGAGACGGCGGCGCCGATCACGCCGGCGTCGTCGCCGAGCTGCGCGGGCGCGACCGGGCACTGGTACCAGGCGGAGGCCGAGGGCGCGCGGGCCAGGGCGCGGTGCGCCGGGGTGCCGAGCCCGCCGCCCAGCAGCACGATCTCGGGGTCGACCGCCGCCACGACGCTGTCGATGGCGGCCCGCAGGGGCAAGACCCAGGCGTCGAGCAGGCGAAGGGCGACGGCGTCGCCCGCGGCCTCGCGCTCCAGCAGCGTTTCGGCCAGCGTGCCGGCCGGGAGGCCGGCCTCGGCGATGAGCCGCCCGAGCGCCGTGCCCGAACTCGTGGTCTCGACGCATCCGGCGCGGCCGCAGGCACAGGTGCGCCCGTGGAGCTGGACGGTGACGTGGCCGAGCTGGCCGCCGGTGCCCCGGCCGCGCAGGACCTTGCCGTCGACCGCGATGGCGCCGCCGATCCCCGTGCCGATGGTGAACATGACCACGTTGTCGAAGCCCTGGGCGGCGCCGCTGGCCATCTCGCCCACCAGGGCCATGTTGCAGTCGTTGTCGAGCGCCACCGGCTTGCCGAGCCGGTCCTCCAGTCGCGCGGCGAGGTCGCTGCCGGTGAGGTCGAGGTAGCCGCCCGACAGGACCGCGCGGCTCCTCACGTCCACCCGGCCCGGGATGCCGATGCCGATCCCGGCGACGCCGGGTTCGTCGAGCGCCCGGCACAGCGCCGCGATGCGCTCCATAACGCGCTCGGGGTCGCGCGTGATGGGCTCCGACCGGAACTCCAGGATCTCCCCGATGGGGGAAACCCGGGCGGCGCGCAGGTTCGTGCCGCCGATGTCGATGCCGAGAGCGGACGCGGAGCTTCGCATGGGGAGCTGGCCCTTCGCTGGGAGGATGGGAAGCGTCGCGTCAGGCGCCGCGGCCGGCGCGGCTGCGCGCGATGACGTCCTGGATCTGGCGCAGGCGCGGCACGGCGATGCGCTCCAGCCGGTCCCGCGTGACGCCGCGGTCGAGCGAGATGCAGTCCTTCCACAGCGAACGACCCGCGATGACGCCCGAGGCGCCGTTGCGCATGGCGGTCTCGACTTGGCCGATGAAGGTTTCATGGTCGACGCCCGCCGACAGCACCGCCCAGGGCACGGCGCCGCAGAGTTCCGTCACGGCGGCGCAGGCCTCGGGCGTGCCGGGATAGGGCAGCTTCAGCACCTTGGCGCCGAGGTCGAGGCAGATGCGGGTGCCGGCCACGATGAGGTCGGGGACGGCGGCGGCGTGCTCGGCCTTGCCCTCGCCGGGCAGCGCATAAGTCAGGAACTCGACGACGAGCAGCAGGTCCTCGGCGGCGAAGTCGTCGATGCAGCGCTCGAGGATGTCGATGTTGTGCCGGTCCGCGCCCGGCCGGTCCGGCCGTAGGTAGACCATGATCTTGCCGCCCGTGCCGCCGAGCGCGCGCACGCGCCGGGCGTCGATCCCCGGCACGAGGCGGGACAGCCGGTAGCCTTCGGGCGTGGTGTCGAAGCCCGAGGCGTCGAGGCCGATGAGCAGGGCCGTGTCGCGCGCCAGAACGCCGTCCTCCACCACCTGCGGCACCGCGCAGACGGGGTCGAGCAGGATGCAGGAGGCTTGGCTGGCGAGGTAGCGGGTGAGGTCGGCCTTGGTCTCGCCGAGCGTCGCCTCCGAGATGGCGGCCTCGTCCTCGGGCGTCGCCGCCATGATCTTGCGCATGCCGCCGCGCTGGTCGGCGGCGATCACCATCATGGCGCCGTCGCGCCCGCAGATCTGCTGGTAGCCGCGGAATTCCGCAGTCGTCATCCTGGTCATGTCATGGCTCCGCGGTGTCGCGCCGCCCTGCCTCGGCCCGGCCGTCCGGGCTGCAGGGGGTTTGGCAGGGGTCTTGGCAGGGTCTTGGCAGGGGTCTTGGCAGGAATCTTGGCAGGGGCTTCGGCCGTGGCTCAGCC
Organism: Lichenibacterium ramalinae; assembly: GCF_004137085.1. Classification (GTDB taxonomy): domain Bacteria; phylum Pseudomonadota; class Alphaproteobacteria; order Rhizobiales; family Beijerinckiaceae; genus Lichenihabitans; species Lichenihabitans ramalinae. Next base: position 6,427 of record NZ_QYBC01000023.1, on the reverse strand, counting down.
CCCGATCATCAGCTTCACGACCTCGTCGTGGGTCGTCTCGTCGATCCGCCGTTCGCCCGCGAGGCTGCCGCGCCGCAGCACGACGATCCGGTCCGAGACGGCGAAAATGTCCTGCAGGTTGTGCGAGATGAAGATCACCCCGCGTCCCTGCGCCTTGAGGGTCCGGATGAGCGACAGCACCTTGCGCTGCTCGGGCACGCCGAGCGCCGCCGTGGGCTCGTCCATCAGGATGACGCGGGCGTTCCAGTAGATGGCCCGGCCGATCGCGACGGCCTGACGCTGGCCGCCGGAGAAGCGGCCGACCGGCGCGTCGAGCCGGTCGACGTGGAAGTCGAGCTGGGCCATCGTGGCCTTGGCGGCCTCCGCCATCTTGCGCCGGTCGATCATCGGCAGGAGCCCGAAGGCGCGCCGCATGGGCTCGCGGCCGAGAAAGATGTTGGCGCCGATCGACAGGTTGTCGGCCAGGGCGAGGTCCTGGTAGATGGTCTCGATGCCCTCGTGGCGCGCCGCCTCGGGCGTGGCGAAGTCGACGCGCTTGCCGTCGAGGCGGATCTCGCCGTCGTCGGCGCGATAGACGCCCGAGATCATCTTGGTCAGCGTCGACTTGCCGGCGCCGTTGTCGCCGGCCAGCGCCACGACCTCGCCCGGGTGGAGGGCCAGCGACACGCCCTTCAGGGCCTCGACGCCGCCGAACCGCTTGTAGACGGCGCGGATGTCGAGGATCGGCTCGGACGCCTGCCCGGCATGCAGGCTCTGCACGGCACTCATCAGCGCTCTCCGCCGAGCTTGCGTTGCGTCTGGTCCACCAGGACCGAGATGATGATGACGACGCCCACCGAGACGAACTGCCAGAAGGGCGCGACGTCGATGAAGACGAGGCCGTACTGGATGACGGCGATGACCAGCGAGCCCGCCACCGTGCCGAAGATCGTGCCCGAGCCGCCGAAGAGGCTGGCGCCGCCGATCACCACGGCGGCGATCGAGTCGAGCAGCAGCGGCTCGCCGGCCTGGGCGGCGCCGGCCGTGAAGCGGGCCGCGTAGAGCACGCCGCCGATGCCGGCGCAGAGGGCCGACAGCAGGTACAGCTTGCGGGTGTGGCGCCCGACGCCGATGCCGGCCCGCAGCGCGGCCTGTTCGCTGGCCCCCACCGCGTAGGTGTGCTGGCCGAAGCGCGTCTGGCTCAGGGTGTAGTGCATGGCGAGGACGAAGATCGCCGTCACCACCACCACCACCGGGACGCCGAGCAGGCGGCCGTTGCCGAGCGAGGCGAGCCAGTCGTTGGACACCGGCACGGTGGTGCCGTTGGCGAGCAGGAAGGCGGCGCCGCGGGCCACGCCGAACATGCCGAGCGTGCCGATGAAGGGCGGCACCTTGAGCTTGGAGATGAGCCAGCCGTTGACGGCGCCCGGCACCAGCGCCACGGCGAGGCCGGCCGCGATGCCGACCAGCATGGCGGGGAACGGCGGCAGGACGGTGCCGGCCGCGTTGGTGGCCTGGGCGGCGATGACGGCCGAGAGCCCCATGACGAAGCCGACCGACAGATCGATGCCGCCCGCGATGATGACAAAGGTTTCGCCGAGCGCCAGGAGCAGCGGCGCCACGGCGAAGACCGCGATGGACTGGGCGTTGTAGGACGAGAGCACGAAGCTCGTGCCGTAGCTGACCCGGGCCCAGGCCTCGAAGACGGCGAGCAGCAGGGCCAGGAACAGCCAGGCGCGAAACGACGCCAGGCGGACGACCCAGGCCGGCGCTCCGGCCGGGCGGCGGGTGGCGCGCAGGCGCGCCGTGTCGTGGATGGTCATGCGCGGCTCCGATGGCGGGTTTGGGAGAGCCGCCCTTTCGGGGCGGCCCGCATCGGGGACGGCTCAGTCCTTGTAGACGAACTTCGCCACGTCGGGCTGGTCGATATTGGACTTGTCCATCTCGGTGAAGCCCGTGCCGATCATCACCGGGATCGACTGGCCGGTGAGGTGGGCATAGGCCGAGATGACGCCGTAATAGCCGATCTCCGCCGGGTGCTGGGCGATGACGGCGTCGATGAGGCCCGACTTGATGTCGCCCACGACGGAGGTCGGCGCGTCGAAGCCCACGACCTTGACCTTGCCGGACAGGCCGCCCTGCTTCACGCCGTTGGCGGCGCCGAGCGCCGAGAAGAGGTTGGCGCCGAAGACGCCGGACAGGTCGGGGTTGCGGGCGTAGACGGACTGGACCTGCGAGGCCGCCTTGTTGGCGTCGTCGTCGTTGTACTGCGTCTGCAGGACCTGGATGCCCGGGTGGTTCTTCATCTCGGCGGTGAAGCCCTCCTCGCGCTGGTCGGTGGTGGAGATGCCGGGCTTGACGTTGGCGACGTAGACCTTGCCCTTGTCGCCGATGGCCTTGGCGAGGGCCCGCGCCGCCATCTTGCCGCCGAGCAGGTTGTCCGACGCGATATAGGCGAGCGGGAAGTCGGCATTGCCGGAGCCCGTCTGGTAGGTGCCGGTGCCGATGAACGTGTCGACCGTGATGACCGGGATGCCGGCGTCGGCGGCTTTCTTCAGGGGCTGGACCATCTGCGTCTTGTCGGTGGGGGCGACCAGGATGGCGTCGGGGTGGCGGGCGATCACGGCGTCGAGCACCGGCGTCTGCGTCACGGGGTTGAAGTCCGGCGCGCCCTGGAACACCAGGTCGGCCCCCACCGCCTTGGCGGCGGCTTCCGCGCCCTTGCGCATCGTGATGTAGAAGGCGTCCGTCGTGAGGCCCGGGACCAGGGCGATCGTGTATTTCTTCTGCGCTTGAGCGGACGAAACGCCCGAAAGCGCGAGGGTCGACAGCGCCAGGGCCGCGAGGCCCGTCAAACTCTTCTTCAAAGCATCCTCCCGAAGCTTCTATGCCGATGGTGCGACGCCGCCCTTGAGGCTTGTCCCGTCGTGCCCATGAGGCTAGATCCGGCCCCGGGACGCGTCAACGGAAATGTTGACGCGCGCAAAATTTCACGGCCCATCGGGCTGGCCGCGCCGGCGGGTCGGGGACTGGGATGAACGACCACACGATCAGGAACATGGAGGAGTTCTCGCTCCTCAGCGGCATCTCGCGCCCGACCCTGTCGAAGTATTTCAACGACCCCGCCAGCGTGCGGGCCTCGACGCGCGCCCAGATCGAGCAGGCGCTGAAGCGCTACGACTACCGGCCGAACCTGTTCGCCGTGAACCTCAACAAGCGCAAGCCGAAGATCATCGGCCTGCTCGTGCCCGACCTCGGCGACCCGTTCTTCGCGCAACTGGTGCGGCTCGTCGAGAAGCGCTGCATCGCGGCGGGCCTGTTCCTCATGGTGCTGAGTTCGGGCGGCGAGGCCGGGCTCGAGGCGCGGGCCGTCGAGACGCTGCTGTCCTTCAACATCGCCGGCGCCGTGCTGGCGCCGCTCGGCCGCAGTTCGAAGGGCGGGCTGATCCAGAGCCTGCAGGCGCGCATCCCGGTGGTCTTCGTCGATTCGCGCCTCGACGAGGCCGACGCCTTCGTCGGCACCGACAACCGCCAAAGCATCGGCCTCATCACCGACTACCTGTGCCGCACGGGCGAGCGGCCGACCTTCGTCGACATGCCGCCCGTGAACCACAATGCCGCCGAGCGCCGGGCCGCCTATGTGGCGACCATGGAGGCGCTCGGGCTGCAGCCCGAGATCGTCCCGGTCCCGGCGGGGCGGGACTGGAACTTCGAGGAGGTCGGCTTCACGGCCGCCGCCGCCGTGCTCGACGGTCCCACGGGCTTCCCGACCCGCACCCTGCTCTGCGCCAACGACCGGATCGCCACGGGCGTGATGGCGGCGGCCTTCGGGCGCGGCATCCGGGTCGGGCGGGAGCCCGGCTGCGGGCTGCGGGTGGCGGGCCACGACGACCAGCCGCTCAGCCGCTACGCCTGCCCGCCGCTCACCACCGTGGCGCAGGACTTCGCCGGCCTCGCCGGGGCCGCGCTCGACATCCTGCTGGCGCGGATCGACGGCGGGCCCGAGGCGGAGCGGAAAGCCGGACAGGTGAGGCTCGACGCTCGCCTCGTGATGCGCGCCTCGGCCTGACGGCGCGCGTCGCGCCCGAAGGCGCGCGTCGCCCCGGCCCGCGGCCTCTGGTAGGGTTCCGGCATGTGCCCCGGCGAATCCCCCTCCGTCCCGCCGCCCGAGGCGGGTGCCGCGCTGCCCGCGCTCCGCCAGGAACGCCTGCTGGCCCTGCTGCAGGACCGGGGGCAGGCGACCGTCGCCGAACTCGTGAGCCTGCTCGACGTGTCGCGCGACACGGTGCGCCGCGACCTCGACGCGCTGGACGCCCGCGGGCTGCTGGTGCGCACCCACGGCGGCGCCGTCCACCGCGACCGGATGGTGCGGGTCGACACGACGCTGGGCCTGCGCATGGACGCCCATGCGGAGGGCAAGCGCCGCATCGGCCTCGCGGCCGCCGCCCTGGTCCGCGACGGCGAAACGCTGGTGCTCAACGGCGGCTCCTCCACGGTGGCTTTCGCGGCGGCCCTGGCGGAGCGCCGCGACCTCACGCTGGTGACCAACAACCTGCGCGTCCCGCCGGCCACGCCGGAAGCGGCCGTGCGGGCCCTCTACCTGCTCGGCGGAACCTACTGGGCGGTGTCGCAGGTGACGATCGGGCCCCTCGGCCTGCCGGGCATCGCGGGATTCGACGCCGACACGGCGGTGATCGGCGTCACGGGACTGTCGGCGGCCGGCCTGACCATGGGGCGCCTCGAGGAGGCCGCCGGGACCGCCGCCATGATCGCCGCCGCCCGGCGCACCATCGTGCTGGCCGACGCCAGCAAGTTCGACGTCGCGGCCTTCGCCCGCATCGCGCCCCTCGACGCCATCGAGCACCTCGTCACCGACGCGCCGCCCCCCGCCGCGGTCGCGGCCGCGCTCGACGCCGCCGGCGTGCAGGTGCTGGTCTGCCGGTGAGGCTGGTGGGGAAGGGCCGAACGGCGCGCCTCGCGACGCGAATGCGCGAGGCCGACGTCCGCCCCACCGTCCTGGCGCCGGGCCTGGCGGCGACGTGATCGCGGCACGCGGAATCGCGTCCCGAAGGCGTCCGACGACGGATCGACGACGTTGACAGTCGGGGTGGGCGACGCCGAGGTGGCGCGACGCCGACCGACGGCCAGGAGGACACGCCGATGCCCATCGCCCAGCCCGACCGGATCGAAGGCTCCCGCGGGGACGACGCGCCGGCGAGCCGGGTCGCTCTCGTGGCCGGCGCGGGCGGCATCATCGGCAAGGCGCTGCTCGAGGAGATCGCGCGCTCGCCGGGCTGGCGGGGCCTCGCCTTGTCGCGCCAGGGCGGCGACGTGTCGGCCGACCTCACCGATGCGTCCGCGACGCGGACCGCGTTGGCGGCGGCGCGCGACGCGACGCACCTCTTCTATGCCGCCTACAAGCCGGGCGGCGGGTTGGCGGAAGAGGACACGGTCAATTCCGCCATGTTGCGCAACCTGCTCGACGGTCTCGTGGCAGTCGGCGCGCCCTTGGAGCGCGTGGTGCTCTATCAGGGCGCCAAGGTCTACGGCGTCCACCTCGGCCCGGTTCCGTCGCCGTTCTACGAGGACGACAATCCTCGCCCGATCGGCCCCAACTTCTACTTCAGCCAGGAGACCGAACTGCGCCGCCGCGCCGAGGCGGGTGGGCCGGCCTGGGCCATCCTGCGGCCCGACGTCGTGGTGGGCGACGCCGCCGGCAATGCCATGAACATCGCCACCGTGATCGGCGCCTATGCCGCCATCACCAAGGCCGACGGCGCGGCCTTCCGCTTTCCCGGCTCCGTCGCGGTCTACGACCGCTGTCTCGCCCAGTTCACCGACGCGCATGCGCTCGCCCGCGCCAGCCTGTGGGCGGCGACGGCCGATGCGGCGTCGGGCCAGGCCTTCAACTACGTCCACGCGCCCTTTCGCTGGCGCCGGGTGTGGAACACGGTGGCGCGCCATTTCGGCCTCGACGCGGGCGAGCCGATCCCCTTCTCGCTCGCCGCCCACATGCCGGCTCTGGAGCCGGTCTGGCGGCGCATCGCGGGACAGCTCGTCGAACCCGACTTCGCCAGGGCGGTCCGCTGGGGCTTCGGCGACTTCGTCTTCGGCTCGGCCTTCGACGTCCTGTCCGACATGACCAAGATCCACCGGGCCGGCTTCGCCGAGACGGTCGATCCGGCGCAGGCCCTGGTGAGCGCCATCGAGAGGCAGATCGCCGGGCGTGTCCTGCCCCGTCCGTGACGAGGGAGGGGCCGGCACTGGCACGAGGCCGTCACGGGCGGCATCGTCGACGGGTGGGCGATGCGTCGCAGAGGTTGCGAAGACTTGCGCCGTCACGCTGGAGCCGAGCCGCACCGGCACGGCGGCGAAGGCCCCGCGCCGGTGCGTCAGCGGGCGGCGGCCCCGGCGGGCGGCAGGGCGTGGAGCCAGGCCGTGCGGGCCG